>JAHIQM010000008.1 GCA_018902545.1 Pseudomonadota bacterium
CGGTAGGACAGCGGACTCTGACTCCGTCAATCTTAGTTCGAATCTAAGTCACCCAGCCACCTGTCCCCATCGTCTAGCTCGGTCCAGGACACCGGCCTTTCACGCCGATAACAGGGGTTCAAATCCCCTTGGGGACGCCAAAGAAATCAAGGCCTTACATCAAAGATGTAAGGCCTTTTCTTTTTCCCACACGCCAATCACATTATTCGTAGCCCAGTAGGCCGCCAAGGATTCCAGCAACCAGAAGGCGGAGTGCGATACGTGTACGTTGTGTCACATCTGAGATATCTGAACAAATCTCGCCGATACTCATCTCTCCCTACTCTCCAATCCCTGCCATATTCTTCCTTCGATTTCTGACCCACTTATCAAATGATATCACTGGGAGCACAGTTGCTCCGACCGCCATAGCAAACATCCAGCCCCAGCCATCAAGTGGCGCGGAGTTAAAAAGCGTCTGCAGAGGTGGCAGGTAAATGAAGCATGCCTGGAGCACGAGCAGGATGCCGATGCCTATAAAGATCGCGGGATTGCTGAAAAAGCCTTGGGTAAAGAGCGAAGAGTGCAGGGATCGGCAGTTGAGCAGGTAAAAAATCTGGGTGAAGGTAATGCTTGTCACGCAAAGGGTCTGCGCTTCGGAGAGGGCCAGAGCATGCCGGGCGCTCGTCACTGGCTCTGGGCCGACAATACGATAGTACTCCCAGAGGAACAGCCCGCAAGCACCTGCCGCCATAAGGACCCCGACAATAATCAAGCGGGTCACAATAAAGCCTGAAAACACGGGTTCATCGGGAGAGCGCGGAAGTCGCCGCATCGCGTTCGGCTCAAGCACTTCAAAGGCCAGAGGGATTGACAGGGTAACACTGGCAACCAGATTTATCCACAGGGTTTGGCTGGGAGACATGGCCAAAAGGAGTTCATTGACACCATCAACCTGAATTGTCGGAAAGAAAAACATGGCCACCGAGAGGGTGCAGGCCAGGCCGAGATTGGCGGGCAGCACAAACGCCAGGCACTTGATAAGATTGTCGTAGACCCGCCGTCCTTCCTCCACCGCTGCGGTGATGGAAGCGAAGTTGTCGTCCATGAGCACAACCTTGGCCGCTTCTTTCGATACCGCCGTACCGGTTATGCCCATGGCAATGCCGATGTCGGCACGCTTGAGGGCCGGTGCATCATTAACACCGTCACCGGTCATGGCAATGACATGGCGCTGTGCCTGCAGTGCCTCGACAAGTTGGAGTTTGTGCTCCGGGGCCACTCTGGCAAAGACATTCGTACTCATGGCCGCGTCCTGCAGTTGCTTTTCGGAAAGGCCGTCCAGGTCACGGCCCGACATCGCACTCTGTCCTTGCGGCAGAAGACCGAGTTGTCGCCCGATAGCCTCGGCAGTCACAGGATGATCGCCAGTGATCATTTTAACCGTAATCCCGGCCTGTTGGCAGACCCTGATGGCGTCAATTGCCTCGGTTCGGGGAGGGTCGATCATGCAGAGCAAACCTGCAAACTGCAAACCCGCCCGAACGGACTCCGGTTCGATCTGCTCCGCAGAGACGTTTTTCTTTTGTGCAAAGGCGATGACCCGCATGCCCTGGCGGGCATAAGTGGCCATGGCATCATTGATCCTTCGCAATTCTGGTTCGCTCAGGGTGCAGCGCTCAAGAACAGTTTCCGGAGCGCCCTTCAGGAGAATGTGGGTTTGCCCGTCAATCGCGTTCAGGGTGGCCATGAATTTACTGTCCGACTCGAACGGGATGACGTCCAGGCGAGCATGGTGAGCGCGAAAATCCTGGCTCGAAAGGTCTGCTTTTTCAGCGGCAGAAAGCATCGCGGCCTCGGTTGGGTCGCCGGTGATGGTCCAGATGTTTTGCTCAAGGCGCAGGGCGGCATCATTGCAGAGGATGGCGATGGTCAGCAGATCATGCAGGGCCGCCGGGAGTTCGGTCAGGCGGGCACCATCGCGTTCGATTTCCCCGACTGGGGCATAGCCGATACCTGAAAACCGGTATTCTTGCCCGCCCAGCCACGCCACCTGCACAGTCATCTCATTGCGGGTCAGTGTGCCGGTTTTGTCAGAACAGATGATCGTGGTGGAGCCAAGGGTTTCGACCGCAGGAAGATGCCGGACGACAGCATGCCTGTCGGCCATGCGCCGAACTCCTATGGCGAGGCATATGGTAATTACCGCCGGCAAACCTTCAGGGATTGCGGCCACCGCCAGAGAAACAGCAACCATGAGGGAATCGCCGAGAGGGGCATCTTTGACCCAGATGCCGAAACTGATGAGTACGGCGACCACTACGACTACGGCGACGGTAATGCCGCTGCTGACTTTGGCCAACTGACGAGTCAGCGGGGTCTCCATCTGCCCGGTCTGGTTGAGCAGAGCATTGATGCGGCCCAGTTCTGTAGCGCCGCCGGTCGTGACCACTACACCTGTGGCCGTGCCCTGAAGAACAAGCGTCCCGCTATAGGCCATGCCGAACCTGTCACCAAGAGATGCATCCTGGGCAACGGCATCACTTCTCTTTGCCACGGGCAGCGACTCACCGGTGAGGGCGGCTTCTTCGACCAGAAGATTTTTGACCCTTATCAGACGCAGATCGGCGGGAACCTTGTCGCCACTCTGCAAGGTCACGAGGTCGCCAGGGACTAGGTTTTCGGCGGGAACGGCAATTGACTGACCGTCTCGCAGAGCGGTTGCAAATTCCGGCATCATCGCCGCAAGCGCTTCGATGGCTTTACCTGCGCGGTATTCTTGTATAAAGCCGATAATAGCGTTAATGCCCACCGCACCGAAAACTACCAGAGCATCGGTGATTTTTTGCAACCCGACCGCCATTACACCAGCCGAGATCAAAAGCCAGCCAATCGGATTGTTTATTTGACGCCAAAAAATCAGCCAGGGGCTATCGTTTCCTTTGCGAAGGAGCGCGTTGGCACCATATTTCTGCAACCGCTCTACTGCTTCGCGGTCAGTCAACCCGCTGAGGCTTGTCTCTAACTCGGACATAACGTCCTGCTCTGACGAGGAATGCCACAACGTGCTGTCTGGTTTCCTTGCGTTATCTTGCATCGCTAAGCATCTCCTACGAAGATCAATGGATACAGCCGTACCATGAGGCACGGCTGTATGGGACGTTAACTCTTATAAGATAACAGAAAGTTCATATCCTCTTAGGACATGATTTTCTTTTCAGCCTTTTACCCGTTTGATGGTCCCATTGCTCAGCATTTGTTGAAACTGGGACAACAATTCCTTTTCCTCTTTGTCAATATGACCATCATCGTGAGCGCAATCCATGATCTTATTATACTCTTCAGGTGTTACTTCCAGATCTTGAATGGCATGATTGATAAGTTCTTTAAGATTTGACGCTGACTTGCTTGGCTTCATCATAAGTATGTTCTCCTTGATTAAATGTTAATAAACTTCAAAGATCGGCCTCCATTTTCCTTGAAAATCCTTTTGGGATCGCGGATCGCATAAGCCTGAAAGCAGCGCCAATGTCACATTAAGACAAGGGCCGCGAGACAACCGGCGCATCCGCACGCAAAATCAATCCAGCACCAATGACGCTTGCTCCACAAATCCAGAAATTCCTTGGCCACGGTGACAAGGAGTCCGGATAAATATAAAGGCGCCCAAAACTGGCCAGTAAGCGTCAATAACAATCCCCAAAAAAAATGAAGTTGCCAGTCCATTCTGAAGACGGCCATCACGCGGACTCCAGCCACCCTGTACCAATGCAAAAAATTCATGGTAATCTCGCAAACCTCAAAGTACAATATTGTGCTGAGGGTACACCAGTGATGCATTATAAACGGTCAAAGGTTCGTGCTGTAAGAAATGCACATTCGCATTTCGTACAGCACGTTGTAAGGACCAGTGGTCCGGGATCATTGCGGCGAGGGACTATTCTCACCGTTTCCCTGGATGAAAGCCGACAGCATGCCTATGGGTACGCCCAACTCCTCCAACTTGCGAACCACGGATGCCAACAGTTGGTCCAGCGCGCCTGATCCCGCAGCTTCAATATTTTCCAATGCTTCAAGCTGGTTGCGCTGTTCCGGCCCGAGGTTTTCCATGACGGTCCGTCCTATCTCCTCGCGCTGCGGAAGACTCAGGTCCTCATTCTTGAGCTTGTTCAAAAGGGGCTCAATAATTTCGCGTTGGTGCTGGTCAAGTTTAAGGTCTGCCTCGGAAAGTTTCGTTTGCAGGGCTGTCATGTCAATGGACTGCAGATAGTCGACGGCGCCGCCGACGAAACGAGCGGCAAGTACGGTCAAGGTGATTACAAGAGCGGTTCCGATGACTCCTGTCACGGCCAAGGCCACGAAGATGCGCCGGCCCAAACTGCTCGGCCTTGATGTCTTTGGCTTAAAATTGAGAAGAGAAGGCGTTTGGCGTGGCTCGGTCATATGAATGTCTCCCAGTAGTAATGGTTATTATATTTATCGATAACGGCACAAACTACATTCCAAAACATTTCGAAATAGTCGTCTTATTCGGCATTCTGGAATAATGTTAAACGCGTCTTACACACGCCGTTGACAACTCAAACTTGTGCTTGCTTGGATTGACGCTCCAGTTCCATCTTGAAGGACGGAGCAAGCTTCAGCTGGCGAGCCAGCTCGTCCAAGTATGCGCCTTTGGCTGGAGGAGCCTGCTTGTTGTAGCCACTGTTGTATGAAGGCTTGCTGCCGAAAGATCCTCCTCCGCCCATACGTTTGGCGTCCGCCAGATCGGGCCAGGCAAAGAGAAGAAGGGTCAGGACTATAAGCGGGAAAAAAAGATAGGCCAATCCTGGATGCGCAGCGGCAGCGCAGGATAGCGGTGCGGGAACGTTCTTCATGGGGCCTCCTGTGGTTGGCTGGAGGTCCTTTTTAAAAAAAAAAGACCTCCAGCATGGGTTATCATGCTGAAGGTCTGGCTCATCGGTGGGTTCCGACGGCAAGACCAAGCGCTTTCGCGCCGAGATTGTTGATCTTGCCTTTGGGAGTTACTCCCCTTCAAATATATCTATAGTTTCCGATACGCCTACTTGTCAAGAGCGATTCTGCAAGCGCTCAGGCATCCGCATCATTCCAAGCTGAAGCAGGTTTGCGATAGAAGCTGGAATCCTTTACTTTTTACGTGATTGGGCTTGGGAAAAGGGATTTGTCTATGTGCTGCGGCATGAGGGCTCGCCGATTTCGGGACGAGGCATGATTCGTCAAAAACGTCGCTCTTCAACGCCCCCTTCATCCCTTCCGTCCCAACTCCTCGAAAACCCGCCCCGCGTTGTAGCTGCTCCGCACCAGGGGGGCGCTGAATACGTACTCGAGCCCCGCCTCGCGTCCCCAGACGGCGTATTGTTCGAACACATCGGGATGCACATAGCGCTCTACGGACGGATGGTTGCGACTGGGGCGCATGTACTGGCCCACGGTGGCGATGCGGCATCCTGCCCCGGCCAGGTCTGCGAGCACCCGACGGACCTCGTCATCCGTCTCGCCGAGGCCGACCATCAGCCCGCTCTTGGGCACGCCGCCAGCCTGGCGGACGCGGCGCAGGAGCTCAAGACTCTGGGCATAGTCGGCCTGGGGCCTGATACGGGCGTAGTGCGAGGGGGGCGTCTCCACATTGTGGTTGATGATCTCCGGCGCCGCATCAAGCACCGTTTGCAGGGCCGGGCGGGAGCCCCGAAAATCCGGAATGAGCACTTCGATGGAGGGCGGCTCGTCTCCGTACGCCTCCCGCACGACGCGGACCGTGGCCGCGAAATGCCCGGCACCGCCGTCGGGCAGGTCGTCGCGGGTGACCGAGGTGATGACCACATGTCTGAGCCCGAGACTCACAGCGGCCTTGGCCACGCGGCCTGGCTCATCCGCGTCCAAAATCTCCGGGAGGCCGGGCGCGATGTTGCAAAACGCGCAGTTTCGCGTGCAGACGTGCCCCATGATCAGAAACGTGGCCGTGCCCTGAGAATAGCACTCGAACATGTTCGGACACTTGGCGCCCCGGCAGACCGTGTGCAGCCCCAGACTCTCCACCAACCGGTCGGTTCCTGCAAAGGCAGGGCTACTGGGTAGTTTGGTGCGCAGCCACGGGGGGATGCGCAAATACGGAACTGAATTCTCGGGCGCAGACATGCTTGACCTCCTGCATGGAGATGAATTCGTCATGAAGTTCGCGGTGGAGCGAAGTAGGATTGGCACCCGGCAGGCCGCACAGAGTGATGAGCCTGAACAGGGACAGGTCGCGGCCCACGTTCAGGGACACCCCGTGGTAGGAAGTCCAGCGCCGCATACCGATGCCGATGGACGCGATCTTGCGCGGCCCGATCCACACGCCGGGACGCCCCTCGGCGCGGCCTGCGGCCAGCCCGAAATGGTCCAGGGTGCGGATGACGGCCTCCTCCAGATCAAAAAAGAAGCGGCGAAGTCCCCCCGGCCGGGAGGCGATGCGAAAAACCGGATAGGCCACCAGCTGACCCGGAAAATGGCAGGTGATGTTCCCGCCGCGCCGGGTCTGGACCAGTTCAATGCCTTCTGCGGCCAAGACATCGTCACTGACCAGAAGGTTCTCGCGCCCGCCGTTACGACCAAGGGTGATGGTCCTCGGGTGCTCAAGAAGATACAGCGTATCCTCGGCCCCCTCCGAAACCAGGGAAAGCCGCTCAAGCTGAACGGCCTCGGCCTGTGCATGGCTGATAAGCCCCAAATCGACAATCTGCATCATTTCTCCCGGTCATGGCGAACGGAAGCCTTCGTCACGCAGGCGGAGGCGACGTGTCAAGGACGCAATGGCCCCCCAACCGGGGAAGGCGCGTCTTCAGCTCCGGCATTTTGCTTGTGCCTGACACGCTTCCCACGCTATGGGGTGGCCGATAAAACTTCAAGGAGCGACCATGAATATTGACTGCGTCCACTGCAAAGCCCGAATTGATTCCTTCGAAACCCTCATGACCGGAAACGCAAACCTGGCCGACATCCGCCTGGCTCCGGACAAATGGACCTTAAAGGAGATGACCTGTCACCTGATCGACTCCGCGTCCAACAACCACCAGCGCTTTATCCGCCTGCAACTCGAGCCGGTGCTCGTTTTCCCGAAATATGACGCCGAAGAATGGAAAAACGCGACCAAAATCGCATCATTTGACTTCAAGGCCCTCGTCACCCTCTGGAAAACCTACAACGCCCTGCTCCTGCACCTCATCGAAAACATGAACCCGGCCGCCTTGAACCACGTCTGGAGACGCGAGGACAAGGACATCTCCCTGGAAGCGCTGATCCATGACTATTTTGCGCACTTGGAACTGCACCGGGAGATGTTCACCGAACGCGTGGCGGAAATCAAAGCCTCCACTGATCCAGGCCAATGACTGGGAAAACCGCGCCGAGACCCCCCCGCGCCAGCGGCCTGATGCATGCCGCGCGGTGCATGATGTGCGACACGCCGAAAAATAAACAACATATTTGATTTATTGATAAAAATATTTTCTGAAAGCCCCAAATCTTACAATTGGACGGACGTAGACTTTCAATCAGCCGAAGAAACCCGAATGCCATCCACTCAAACCAGCCACCGCGCCGCCGGAAGGCTGAAAAACTCCTCCAGAGGAATCCCCGGTCCGCCGACCATGAGCGTTTTGGATTCCGGATATGTAGCCCGGAACCGGTCAAGTCCTCGTGCATCCCCCGTCCCGCCGCTCTTCACCTCAATGGCCCAGATGTCCTTGCCTCGCTCGACCACAAAAAACTGCTAATCAATCATTTTTACTCAACGGACTGAGTAAAATTACTCAGCCCATTGAGTAAAAATGATAAAAACTGACTTTTCCATTATTTAATAGATAGTTGCAAAATGAGTCGGAATCGGGAAACAGCATCAAAAAGCCCCGCGCAAACGCACGGGGCTTTTTTGTTCTCGGCATCATGCACTCGCCGCCTGAAGCCTATTTGGCCTCCAGTTCTTTGGGCAGTACTGCGCGCCGTGCAAAATACGCAAGACGCGAACAATTCCATTTTGGACACGATAGGCAACGATAAACGAAGTGTGATTGATTACCAGTTCGCGGGTCCCCTCAACCCTGCCCGGCCGCCCGCATTCGGGAAATGCCGACAGAGTCGCCGTCTGTTCCATGATCCGCTCATCCACGGCAACAGCGGCTAACGGGTCGCCCTGCTCAATATAATCAAATATTCTGGTCCGGTCCTCCACGGCAAACTAAGACCACTCGATTTTCACTATAGGCTTTCCGTGTGTTTTCGGCGCGCCCTGGCCCGGCGTTCCGCAAAACGGGCTTCAACCTCGTCATGCGTAAGTGGAGGCCTGGAGTCTTCAAGGGCCTCCTTGACCTTGGCCCTGAACCACTCGTCATAAGTGGCCGAATCTATTGTCAGGCCGACCGGCAGTCCCCCTTCATGGGCCACGCGGGTCAGCAGGATGCGCACAGCATCGGAGACAGTCAGGCCCATGCCTTCGAGCACCGCGGCAGCGCGGTCCTTAATTTCAGCATCGATCCGAGTTTGTATGAGGGCATTGGCAGCCATAGGGACCTCCTTGTAAGGCTTGTACGAAATGTAATACATTTGAATTACACTGTCCATGCCTTCAGCCTCATGTTCTCGTGGCTAAACCTTCACCCCTCCAGCTCTTCGAGAACCCGTCCCGCAGACACCAGACAACAGGGCATCCACCTGAATTATTTACAAATACATTCGTCCTTCAGGACAACCGGCACTTGAAATCCTCGTACCCGAACTTGCGGACCACCCGCATGGAGCCATCTTCGGGTTCGAAGACCGCGATGCTTGGCAGCTGGATGCCGTTGAAGGTGTTGGTCTTGACCATGGAGTAGTGGGCCATGTCCGTGAAGACGAGGCGGTCGCCGGGCGCAAGCGGCTGGTCGAAGGAGTACTCCCCAGCCACGTCCCCGGCCAGGCAGGACTGGCCGCCAAGGCGGCAGGTCCAGGGCTTTTCGCCCGGCAGGCCCGAGCCGACGATGTGCGGGCGGTAGGGCATTTCGAGCACGTCGGGCATGTGCGCCGGGACTGAGGTGTCCAGGATGGCGATGGGCATGTCGGCCTGCGTCACGTCGAGGACCGTCGAGACCAGATAGCCCGTGTTCAGGGCCACGGCCTCGCCGGGTTCGAGATAGACCTGCACGCCGTGACGTTCCTTGAAGCCGTTTATGAGCCGGCACAGCAGCTCCACGTCGTAATCGGGGCGGGTGATGTGGTGTCCGCCACCGAAATTGACGTACTCCATGCGTGCGAAGAACTCCCCAAAACCCTTTTCCGCCGCCGCGATGGTGCGTTCCAGGCAGTCGGAGTTCTGTTCGCACAGGTTGTGCCAGTGCAGGCCGGTCACGCCTTCGAGCAGCTCGGGGCGGAAGTCCTTGCGCCGGATGCCCAGACGCGAACCCGGCGAGCACGGATCGTAGATGGGCACCGCCCCTTCGGAGTGCTCCGGATTGATGCGCACGCCAAGCTCGATCTCCCGTCCAAGGCGCTTCGCCTCCTCGGCAACAAGCCCCCGAAACTTCTCAAGTTGCCCGAAGGAATTGAAGACGATGTGGTCGGCCGTGGTGCACAGGTCGAAGATGTCGCCCTGCGAATATCCGGCCGCGAAGGCATGCACCTCGCGCTTGAACTCCTCACGTCCGAGCCTGGCCTCATGCGGCGAGCTGGCGCAGACCCCGTCGAGGACTTCGCGCAGCACCGGGAAGACGCTCCACATGGCGAAGCCCTTGAGCGCCAGCAGAATCTTGCATGCGGTGCGCTCTTTGACCTGCGCCAGCACGTCCAGATTGCGGCGGATGAGCCCCAGGTCGACCACGAAAGACGGCGTAGCGACCTGGCGGGGATCAAACCGGTACGCGGTGCGTCCGTCCATCACAGATCAACCACCACCCAGGGCAGGCCGTGGATGTTCAGCTTTTCCATGAACGGGTCCGGATCGAGCTGTTCCATGTTGAACACGCCCGCGCCGCGCCACTTGCCGGTCAGCATCATCATGGCCCCGATCATGGCCGGTACGCCCGTGGTGTAGGAGATGGCCTGGGAGCCGACCTCGCGGTAGGCCTCCTCGTGACTGCAGATGTTGTAGATGTAGGCCTTGCGTTCCTTGCCGTCTTTGACGCCCTTCATGACGCAGCCGATGCAGGTCTTGCCCTTGGTCAGCGGACCAAGGGAACCCGGCTCGGGCAGCACGGACTTCAAAAACTGCAGGGGCACGATCTTCTGGCCCTTGTAATCCACGGGCTCGATGGAGGTCATGCCGATGTTTTCGAGCACCTTCAGGTGGTTCAGATAGTTCTGGGAAAAGGTCATCCAGAAGCGGGCGCGCTTCAGGCCCCGGATGTTCTGGACCAGGGATTCGAGCTCCTCGTGGCACATGAGGTAGCAGTCCTTGGGGCCGATGCCCTCGGGAAAGTCATAGCTCATGCGCCAGGACAGGGGGTCGGTCTCGACCCACTCGCCCCGCTCCCAGTAGCGGCCGCGCTGGGTGATCTCGCGGATGTTGATCTCGGGATTGAAATTGGTGGCAAAGGGCTGGCCATGGTCGCCCGCGTTGCAGTCGATGATGTCGAGCTCGTGGATCTCGTCGAAGAGGTGCTTCTGGGCGTAGGCGCAGTAGACGTTGGTCACGCCGGGATCAAAACCTGAGCCGAGGAGCGCCATGAGGCCCTTCTCCTTGAAGCGGTCCTGATAAGCCCACTGCCATTTGTATTCGAACTTGGCCTCGTCGAGGGGCTCGTAATTGGCGGTGTCGAGGTAGTCGACTCCGGTCTCAAGGCACGCGTCCATGAGGGCCAGATCCTGGTAGGGCAGGGCCACGTTCAGCACCAGTTTAGGCTGGAACGACTTGATCAGCGCCACGGTCTCGGCCACGTTGTCGGCATCAAGGGCGGCCGTCTGGATGGTGCGGCCCGTGCGTTCCTTGACCGACGCGGCGATGGCGTCGCATTTGGACTTGGTCCGACTGGCCAGCATGATCTCGCTGAACACCTCGGGCACCTGGGCGCATTTGTGGGCCACCACATGGCCGACGCCGCCGGCGCCGATAATCAAGACTTTGGACATGGCGATCCTCCTTCAATAAGGCATTTATTCTGATTACAAACCGTCCAACAACCCAGTTCTGCAGGCATCGGGATTTTCGCAGTCCCGGCCCACGTTCAGATAGGTGTACCCGCGCAGGCCCCGCTCGTAAGCGCGCATGATCATGAAGCGCTCCTGGGGGCTGATCTTGCCCGTGCGCACGCCCTGCTCTGCCACCTTGCGGAAGTTTTCCAGCACCTGCTTGGGTTCGAACTCCACATACGACAGCACGTCGGCCACGCTGTCACCCTCGAGTTCGCGGATGAAATCGTAGGTCCCGTCCTCGTTGATGCGCACGCTGACCACGTTGGTGTCACCGAAGAGGTTATGCAGGTCGCCGAGGGTCTCCTGATAGGCACCGACCAGGAACGCGCCCAGATAGTAGGGCTCGCAGGGCGAAACCGAATGCAGTTCAAGCACCCTCTTCACGCCGTGGATGTCGATGAAGCTGTCCAGCTTGCCGTCGCTGTCGCAGGTGATGTCGGCCAGGATGGCCTGCTCCCCGGGACATTCATCCAGTCGGTGCACGGGCATGATCGGGAAGAGGTGGCCGATAGCCCAGGCATCGGGCAGGGACTGGAACACGCTCATGTTGCAGTAGTAGATGCTCGCGAGCGCCAGGTCCACGTCTTTCAGAGCCGAGGGCGGGTTCTTCATCTCCGGAATCTTATCGGCGATGTTACGAATCACGGCCCAGAAGATGGTGTCGCTCATGGCCCGCTGGCGCAGGCTGCACTGGCCGAGGCGGAAGAGCTGACGCATCTGGTCGCGGTAGTAGATGGCGTCGTTATAGCACTCCTGCAGGTTCTTGAGCGAGAGGGAGTTGTAGACCTCCAGCAGGTTGTGCACGGCCTCGGGATCATCCTCCTCCAGGGCCTGGGGAACGGCGCGGGTCTCCAGACGGCTGACGTCCAATACATTGAAGAGCAGCACCGAATAGTAGGCGACCGTGGCCCGGCCGGATTCGGTGATGATATGCGGATGCGGCAGGTCGTGCTCGTCCACCGTGGCCATGACCGACTCGACGATGTCCGTGCAGTACTCTTCCAGGGTGTAGTTGCGGCTGCTGGCGTAGTTGGTGTGCGAGCCGTCGTAGTCCACGGCCAGGCCGCCGCCCAGGTCCAGAAATCCCATGGCGCAGCCTTCCTTGGCCAACTCGGCGTACATGCGCACGGCCTCGTGCACGGCGGTACGGATGTCGCGGATGTTGGGGATCTGGGAGCCCAGATGAAAATGCAGAAGTTGCACGCAGTCGAGCATGGCTTCGGCGCGCATGTGGTCGATGACGTCGACCACTTCGGACGTGGACAGCCCGAAGATGGACAGGTCCCCGGCCGATTCCGCCCAGTGTCCGCCCGCCTGGGTGGACACCTTGATGCGCACGCCGATGCGCGGCTTGATGCCCAGAGCCTTGGCCCGGCCCAAAATGAGGGGCAGTTCGCTCGGCATCTCCAGGACCAGGAAGCAAAGGAATCCCATCTTGCTGGCGTACAGGGCCAGGTCGATGTAGTCGTGGTCCTTGTACCCGTTGCAGATCAGACAGGCCTTGGGATTTTTCAGAAAGGACAGGGCCGCGATGAGTTCGGCCTTGCTGCCGACCTCGTAGCCGTGGTTGTAGCGGTCCCCGACTTTGGAGATCTCTTCCAATACCTGCTGCTGCTGGTTGACCTTGACAGGATACACGCCCCGAAATTCCGCCTTGTACTCAAGCTCTTTTATGGCCGTGGCAAATGAGTCGTGAAGCAGGGAAATCTGGGCATCGAGCAGATTCTCGATGCGCAGCAGCACCGGCAGGCCAAGCCCCCGCTCCTGCATTCCACTGATGATGGAGGGAATGGGCACGCAGACATCCTTGCCCGGAAAGGGTGTGATGCCGAGCTTGCCGTCGGAAGTGACCTTGAAATAGCCGCCGCCCCAATTGTCCACGCCGTAGAGTTCCGCAGAACGGTCCACAGTCCATTTTTCGAGATTACGAGATCGCATCAAAATCCTCCACCATATACCTGTAAAGTGCTGGCCCGTCGCGAGTCCGGGCCAGCGCACCCATCTAAACAGCAGGGGGCGGGCCGTCAATAAATCTTATGGGCCGCGCGCGCCTGGAAAGCACGCATATTCAGAGGCCCCGACTGCCGCGAACACAAATTCAGCTTTGCCACGGGGGCCGCCCTGGGCTATCTGCCTTGTGCCACATCACCTGGAGGAGTGCGCCATGCCTTTTGTTGAAATTCTGGCCGTGTCCATCGCCCTGGCCATGGACGCCTTTGCCGTGGCCATCGCCTCCGGCGCGGCGCTCAAGATCGTGACCAACCGGCAGACCTTCCGCCTGGCCTGGCATTTCGGCCTCTTCCAGGCCATCATGCCAATCATCGGCTGGTTCGGGGGGTTTCTCGTGCGCGACTACTTCCTGCGCTTCGGCCACTGGATCGCCTTCGGCCTGCTCCTCTATATCGGAGGACACATGCTCTGGGAAGGGCTGCACCACGAAGAAGGCGACTCCTGCCAGGACCCCACTGTGGGCTCAAGGCTGATCATGCTCTCCGTGGCCACAAGCATCGACGCCCTGGCCGTGGGTTTCACCCTGGCCATGCTCGGCGTGTCGATCTGGTTTCCGGCGGCGATTATCGGCGTCGTGGCTCTGCTCTTCACCGCCGCAGGCATGCACTTGGGCAGGTTCCTGGGCTGCCGGACCCGCCTCGGGCAATACGCCGAGGTGCTCGGCGGGCTGGTGCTCATGGGCATCGGGGGAAAAATTCTGTGGCAGGCCCTTTAGGAGAAGAGGACGTATGGCCCCATGGTACGTATGAACCAAGGTGCCCTCTCTTTACCCTATACGTCCCATATGTCCCATTCGTCCCAGAATCCTATTCTCCCCCCTCGAAATCCTTCCTGATCCGCTTCAGCTCCCGCCTGTAGCCTTCCGCGTCCCCGTAATCCACGAACTTGTCATAGCGAGAATGGGTGTTCTTGGGCAGCCGGGCGTGGCGGATGGGGCACCAGTATTGTTCCGTGCGTGCGGCGATTTCCCGCAGATAGGCCATAAGGCCATTGAAGTAGCTGCAATAGAGACAATTGAACTTTTCGACCCAATTCAGGTATTTGAGCTTGTGCCGGTCAAAGACGATGTAGTCGCCACGCTTCACGCGCGGGATGCCGTAAACCGGGAAGCAGATCAATTGGTAGAAGATGACGAAAAAATCCAGCACCATGGCCGGAATCAAGGCGAACCAGATGACCGGTATTGTCAGAATCTTGAAAACGCCGGACTCGTAAACGTAGCTGGTCCAGCGAGTGGCAAGCTGACGGTGCGCCTCCTGCACTTCGAGGCTGAACCGGACCCGCTTTTTCTCCACCGTATAGCGGAACTCCTCCTGCTTGGCCGCCAGTTCGCGGCGCAACTCCTGTTCAAGTTCCTCGATCTTCTCTCGGATCTCCTGAAACGTGTCTCTCATCGCATCTCCTTGTCATTTATATCTTCCCGACTACACCGTCCCCTCATGCACCACAACCCGCCGCAGCGCATACCATTTCCCAAACCTGGGACTTCTTTGCAAAACGGATGCGCCACTTCATTATTGTAATAGATTCGGACACTGGCACCATCTCGTGCCGGGACCGAACACATCATCGATATCAATCTGACCGCAGGTGCGTCCGCTCCCGGGAATTGCCCCGCGCCATGCTCCCTGGGTGCCCATCCCACTGAGGCAGGCGGGCATAATCCTTGAACGCCCTGAATCTTCAACGAAACTCAACGCTTGACTGGCCAGGATTGCAAAGGCAAAAATGTCATACAAGACGCCACTACAAAAAGTCGCGAAAGAACCTGAGTGTCATTCCCGCAAAGGCGGGAATCCATTCTTTTCAGGCAGTTAAAAAAGGCATGGATCCCCTTCTTCAAGGGGATGACGACTTTTTGCAGTGACGTCATACAACGCCCTTGCCCGGGCATCCGGATGCGACCGGCATATCCGGGCTTGAAGCAATATGAGGTCTGTCCCCCTTGCGCTCCGAAGATCCTTCATTGTCATGCGAAGGCAGATAGCTGGGCGGATTCTTGCTTCCATGCCGGATACCGTGTTAAAAACGACCATGGCCGAATTATGCGGCCGCCATCTTCATCCACGGAATGGCTCATGCGCATTTTCCTAGCCCTGCTTCTGCTGCTGACGATGCACGCCCAGTGCATGGCGGGGTCATCGCTGGACCTCAGCCCCGAGGAGCGGGCCTGGCTGGCCGAGCACAAGGATTCCCTGACCCTCTCCTTTGACCGCTCCTTTCCTCCCATGGAGCGCGAGACGGCCGATGGTACTTTTGTCGGCCTCAGCGCCGACCTTGTCGCCACGATCGAAGAGCGCCTCGGCATCACCTTCCGCAAACAGGGCACGCCCTGGACCCAGGCTCTTGACGGTCTCAAAGACGGGACCACGGCCCTGGCCCCGGCAATTGTCGAGACCGTCGAACGCTCCGAATATGCTTTTTTCACCAAGCCTTACGTGCGTATTCCGCACGTCATCGTCACGTCCCGCAGTGTTAAAGGCAACCTCACCCTCAGCGACCTCGCCGGCATGCGTGTGGCGGTTGTCCGTGGCTACGCTTCGGCGGGCATGGTCAGGGAGGCCGGTCGGGGAAAATTCAATGTGGTGGAGGTGGAAACCATTCGCGAAGGACTGCGCGACGTCGCCTTCGGAGTGGTCGACGCCTTCGTGGAAAACCTGGGCGTTGCCGCTTGGTACATCGAGCAGGAGCGACTGCCCAACCTGCGTGTGGCCGGAGACCTCGATGTGTTCCAGGAACTGTCCATCGGCATCAGCAAGCATTACCCGCTGCTGGCCAGCGCCGTGGGCAAGGCCCTGGATTCGATCTCCGAATCCGAAATGAAGGCCATCGCCGAACCCTGGATTCAGTTTTCGACCTCATTTCTGAACAGACAGACCGTTGAAGCCATGAAACTTGCGGCCGCATTTACCGCCTTCATCCTTCTGGTCCTGGCAGGCGTTGCCTGGGCATTGGGCGTCAAGCTGCGCAAAAAAATGAATGAACTCCGGCGCGCCGAATCGGCCCTGACTGAACAGGTGGAGCGCTTCCGCCTGGCGCTTGAAACCACTCAGGCCGGGTTCTGGGAACACTATCCGGGCGAAGGCCGGGAAGTGCACAGCCCGGAATGGTACGCCATGCTCGGATATACGCCCCAGGCCGTGACGGGCGGAATGGAGAACTGGACCGGACTGATCCACCCCGAAGACAGGGACAAGGCCTTGTCCTCCTTTTCCGACTACATCCGCGAAGGCGGCCGGGGCATGTACGAGGCCCAGTATCGCCTGCGCGCCAAGGACGGATCATGGAGATGGATTCTGGGCAAGGGGCGCGCCGTCTCCTGGGACGGGGAAGGGCGGCCAACCCGCATCATCGGTCTCAACCTGGACATCCAGAAAACCAGGGAGACCCAGGCGGAGATGCAGCGTTCCCAGGCCCTCAACAAGGCGCTGCTCGAACAAACCACGCAGTTCATCGGCCTGCTCGATCTGCAGGGTAACCTGCTCGTAGCCAATCATGCGGCCATTCAATGGATTAATGCCAAACCCGGCGAGGTCCTCGGCCGGCCATTCTGGGAGGGCCCATGGTGGCCTGATGCAGACAAGGCGAAATTCCTTCTTCTGCAGCTTATCGACCAGGTCAAGAAAGGCATGACCGTGCGCAGGGAAGTCGCGCATATCGATGCGAATGGCAGGGAAGCTTTCATCGATTTTACCATGTCCCCGTTCCGGGACGAAGAGGGCCGCGTCGTCAACTACATTATCGAAGGACGCGACATCTCGGTGCTCAAGAAAAAGCAGCTGGAGATCATGGAGAGCGAAAAACGCTTCCGCACCATTTTCGAAAGCGCCCCCTACTCCATGTCCATCAACCGTCTCTCGGACGGCAAATACATGGACGCCAACACCGCATTCCTGACCAAAATGGGCATCAGCAGGCAGGATCTCGTCAAACTTTCTCCCAAGGAAATCGGCGCCCTGCCCGCAGAACACCAGGATCAAATCTACCTGAGCCTGCGCGCCAGCCACGACATCCACAATCTGGAAACCCAGGTGCACAGGCCCGACGGCACGACCGGGCACATCCTGTATTCGGGCGGACTCATCGCCCTGGACGGCGAACCCTGCATCCTGTCCATGACCGTGGACATCACCGAACTCAAAGAGGCCCAGGAAGCCCTGCGCCGCTCCCAGGACATGTTTTCCCGCCTGTTCCAACTTTCTCCCGACATCATTGCCCTGGCGAGGCTTGAAGACGGGATTCTTCTCGAAATCAACGAAGCCTTCTCACGCACTACCGGATATCCCCGTGACGAGGCCCTGGGCAAAAGCACCCTTGACCTCGGGATGTTCGCCAAGCCCGAAAGGCGCAGAGACCTTGTGCAAACCCTGCTGCAGGACGGTCAGATGGAGAATTTCGAATTCGACATGCGCCACCGGGACGGACACATTCTGCAATGCTCGCTCTCGGCCAAGCTGACGACCATCGACGGCACGCCATGCATTCTGACCATCACCCGCGACATCACCCATCTGCGGGCCATGCAGGACAGCATGATCCAGTCCGAGAAGATGCTCTCCCTGGGCGGCATCGCCGCAGGCATCGCCCACGAAATCAACAACCCCCTGGGCATCGTGCTACAGGCCGCCCAGACCATCACTCTGCGCACCAGGGCCGATTTTCCCAAGAACATGGAAGCGGCCGCCAGGGTCGGCGCAGACCTCGGCCAGGTCGACCGATACCTGAAGGAACGCAAGATTGATGTCTTCATCCGCGATATCCAGGGGGCGGCAGTCCGGGCCTCGGAAATCATCCGCCACATGCTCGATTTCAGCAGGCGGAGCGAGTCCAGGCGTTCGGCCTGCGACGTCAGGACCATTATCGACAATTCCCTGCGCCTGGCTTCCAGCGATTATGATCTCAAGAAAAACTACGACTTCAAATCCATCGAAATCGTCAAGGATTATGCCAAGAACCTGCCCAGCCTGCATTGTACGGAAACGGAAATCGAACAGGTGCTGCTCAATCTGCTGCGCAACGCGGCCCAGGCCATGACCGATCCGCCCATTCCAAATCCGCGCATCGACATCCGGGTCCGAACTCTGGGCACGGGTCTGCGCATTGAAATCGCGGACAACGGCCCCGGCATTTCCCCGGAGAACCGCAAACGCATCTTCGAGCCCTTCTTCACCACCAAAAGCTCGGGCGCGGGAACAGGTCTGGGCCTGTCCGTATCCTATTTCATCATCACCAAGGGGCACGGCGGGGCCATGTCCGTCAGTTCCCCGGTCCAGGGCGGCACCGTTTTCACCATTGAACTCCCTGGCCCCTCGAATCCGTGAAAAAATGACACACATGCCTAGACGGACGACGGGATTTCAACTTATCAAGGCCGACATGTCAGACACCATGCGCCAACCGGCAAGGCGGAAAAACCCATGAATATCCTGGTCATTGATGACGAAGACGGGCTGCGCCGCTCCCTGTGCGCCTATCTTGAAGACCTCGGGTACGAAGCCCTGGAAGCACCCAACGGTCTCGCCGGCCTCGCGGCCATGCGCGAAGCCATGGGCAGCCTGGCCGCGGTCATCGTCGATCTGAACATGCCGGTCCTCGACGGGTACGGGTTTCTGCAACAGGCCCAGGTCGAGGCGCCCGAGTTGCCCATCATCGTGCTCTCCGGAGTGGGCGTGGTCGATGACGCCCTGCATGCCGTCAGGCTTGGCGCCTGGGACTTTCTGACCAAGCCCCTGCACAATCTGAGCATCCTTGAACACACCCTGAACAAGGTTGTGGAAAAGGCCCGCCTGATCCGCGAAAACAGGGAGTACCAGACCAACCTCGAACAGCTCGTGCGGCAACGCACCGCCGAACTGGAGCGCACCCGCCGCCAGATCATGCACCGCCTGAGCCGCGCCGCCGAATACAAGGACAACGAAACCGGCCATCATGTCATACGGGTCGGAGAAATCGCGGCGGTTCTGGCCAGGGCATTGGGACTTGACGAGGCCAGTTGCCTCAACCTGCGCGACTGCGCCCCGCTGCACGACATCGGCAAGATCGGCATCCCCGACGAAGTGCTCCTGAAACCCGGCAAGCTCGACCCTGCGGAGTGGAAGATCATGCAGCAGCACTGCATGTTCGGCTGCGAAATCCTCGGGCCGCTGACCAGCAAAGAGGAAGCGCACTCAAGTTGCGAACAGTGGGATACAAAGGACCTGGACGGCAACGAACTGCTCGACCTGGCCCGCATACTGGCCTTGCTGCACCATGAACGGTGGGACGGCAGCGGCTACCCCTTCGGCCTGGCCGGGACAGACATCCCGCTGGAAGCCCGCATCGTGGCCGTGGTCGACACCTACGACGCCCTGGCCAGCGAACGCCCCTACAAGGAAGCATTCCCCGAAGCTAAGTGTCTGGCCATCATCCGTGAAAGCTCGGGCAGCCACTTCGACCCCGATGTCGTCAAGGCGTTTTTCGCCAATATCGACCGCATCCGGGTCATACGGGAACACTGGCAGGACTAACTAAAAAGAGCACCATGAAGACAACCCAGACACGCCTGAACTCGCACGGAGAATGGGAGCCCGCCCCTACCGGGACCGGCGGCCATGACGCCGATCTGGCCCTGGTCTTCTGGTCCGACACGGACGAAGAGACCGTCGCCGCGAGCGTCCGGGCCCTGCGGTCCAACTGCCCCCGGGCGATCATCCTGGGCTGCTCCACGGGCGGCGTCATTTCGGGCCGAGCATTTCTCGAGAACACCGTTTCCGCGACCCTCGTCTCCTTCGCCGACACGCGACTGAAATCCGCCGTGGCCCGTCTGCAGGACCATGCGGACGTCCGCGCCCTGAGCCGGACCCTGGCCGAGAGCCTCTTTGCGCCAGAACTTATGCATGTCTTCGTGCTCTCCGACGGCCTGGCCATAAATGGCTGCGCCCTGGCCTCCGGCCTCGCGGAATTCCTGCCTTCCACTGTCAAAATCACCGGCGGCCTGGCCGCCGACGGAGAGCGCTTCGAGCACACCTCCATCCTGCACGAAACTCAAATTCTCTCCGCCAGCGTCGCGTGTCTGGGTTTTTACGGTGAAAACCTCGAAATCGGTCAGGGTTCTCGCGGAGGATGGGTACCGTTTGGCCCGGAACGGCTCGTTACCGAATCTCACGACAACGTCCTCCTCGAACTCGATGGAGAATCGGCCCTGGGGCTCTACGAGCACTATCTCGGAAAGCATGCCAAAAACCTTCCCGCCAGCGGACATCTCTTTCCGCTGCACCTGCGCGAGGCAGGCGGTTCAAACTGGGTGGTGCGCACCATCCTGGGCCTGGACAGACAAAAAAGCGCCCTCTTTTTCGGGGGTGAGATTCCTCGCGGGGCCACGGTGCGGCTCATGCGTGGCAACATGGACAACCTTCTCGACGGTGCCCAGGAAGCCGCCAAGCAGGCCCGGTTGGACGGTAACAATGCGCTGGCCATTCTGGTCAGCTGCGTGGGCCGCAAGATGCTTCTGAAACAGTTCGTGGAAGAGGAAATCGAGGTCGTTGCCCAGAATCTAGAACCCGGCACGGTCCTGACCGGCTTTTATTCCTACGGCGAGATCGCCGGTGACGAAACGGGAGAGTCTTGCTGCCTGCACAACCAGACCATGACCATCACCGTGCTGCGGGAGCGCGGATGAGCATGCATCGCCTGCTGCAAGGCCAGCTCAAGCGGGCCCGAATCACGCCCCGCGACCTGCCCGAAAACCTGAACCAGTTCATGGGGCTCATCCAGGAAGCATACCGCCAGTTCGAGGAAGAAAAGCACGTCCTGGAAAGAGCCCTGGAAATAAGCTCCGCGGAGCTCGTGCATCGCAACGAGCTCATGCGCGCCGTGTTCATGGCCCTGCCGGACGTGTTCATGTGGATCACTCCTGACGGGCAGATCCAGGATTGCCGGGGCGGCCTCAAAGCCCTGTTCGGGGTCGAACCGTTCAACCTGATCAAAAAGAATCTGGCCGAAATCCCGGACATCGTCGACCCGCAGACTTTTACGCAAGCCATGCGCATGCTCAAGCAGTCGTCATTCTTCCAGGCCGAGTACACCCTTCACGCGAGCGGTCGGACCAAGCATTATGAAGCCCGTTTCGCCAAGGTCGAGGAAAATCTGCTCCTGGCCCTGATCCGGGACATCTCCGACCGCGCCCTGGCCGAGAACGCCCTTTTGGGCGTCCAGCAACGCCTGGATCACATCATCGAGTTTCTTCCGGACGCAACCCTGGTCGTGGACAACGAACACCGGGTCATCGCCTGGAACAGGGCCATCGAAGGGATGACGGGAGTGCCCAAAGAGATGATCCTCGGCAAGTCCGGATACGAATACGGCACTCCCTTTTACGGGTACCCGCGCCCCATCCTCCTCGATTTCCTCGGCAGGGACCCCAGCAGCGACTATCCCATGTACGTGCCCTCCCAGGAAAACTCCGAAGGGCTGACCACTGAGATTCACGTTCCGGCCCTGTACCATGGACGAGGAGCCTACGTGTGGGCCAAGGCTTCGACCCTGTTCGACCAGGACGGCAACATCGCCGGAGCCATCCAGACAATCCGGGACATCACCGACAAAAAACGCATCGAAATCAGCACCACGATACTCTATCTGGTTTCCACCGCGGCCAGCACCCCCCTGTCGGACGAAGATCTGTTCTCCAAGGTCTTCGACATCCTGTCCGAGCATCTGCGGATCGAGATCATGTTTGTCTGCCTCACAAACGAGCACGGCGAGAGCCTCACCTATCCCTTTTTCATCCGCCAGGAGCTGGCCAGGCACGAAACCCTGAAGCACCTGTCAACGCTGTCCGCGCAGGCCAGAAAATCCCAAGTCTCGGATATTTTCGAAACAAGGCCCGCAGGGCTTGAAGATGATGCGACGCAGCCGAAGTTCTGGTTCTCATCCCCGTTGCGGTACGGAAACCAGCTGCTTGGATCCGTGGTCATCGCGATCCCCGACAACAACCACTGTTTCGACAAAGACGCGCACATGCTGGCCTCCGTGGCCGACCATCTTGCCCTGGCCATTTCCCGCAACGCCACGGAACAGGCCCTGCGACAGAGCGAGAAGAAGCACCGCGCCATTTTCGAAAACGCGACCGAAGGCATTTTCCAGATTTCCCTCGACCACGATCTCTTAAGCGCCAACCCGGCCATGGCCCGCATTTTCGGATACGACAGCGTCGAAGAGCTCATGGCCGATTCTCAGGGCTTTCTGCAGCGCATCATCACCTCCGAAGACCGGGTCAAGCTCCTGAGCCGATCCCTGCAGCACGGCACCGCCCAAAATTTCGAGCTCGATTCGATCACGGCCGACGGCAAGAAAATATGGGTCTCGATGAACATGCGCACGGTGAAGCGGCCCGACGGTTCCATCAGTCACCTCGAAGGGTCCATGCGCGACGTGTCCATGCGCAAAAAGGCCGAACGCAGGCTCGCCATCCAAAAAGGGCTCTTCCAGCAACTCTTCGACAACTCGCCGCAGGGCATCCTCTTGCTGGGCAAGGACGGGGCGCCCATGGACATCAACCCCAGCTTCACCAGCCTGTTCGGATACGAAAGAAATGATCTGCACTCCCTTTTCGAGATGCTCCTGCACCCTGACAGCCTGGAAGAAAGCTTCGCCTTCCTCTCCACCGTGCTCGGCGGAACCTCGGTCAGTACGGAAACACAGCGCAGGACCAAGGATGGACGCGTCATTCCCGTCTCCATGCTCGGCTACCCTTACGTGCTCGACGGCACGATCTCCGGAGCGTTCTTCATCTTCAGCGACATCTCCGAACGCAAGAGCTACGAGGAACAACTGACCAGGCAGGCCCTGCGCGACAACCTGACCGGGCTTCCGAACCGGGTGCTGTTCATGGACCGGCTGAACCGGGCCATGACCCGGCAGCAACGCAACACCGAGTACCGTTTCGCCGTGCTCATGATCGACCTGGACAGTTTCAAGCGGGTCAACGACACCCTCGGCCATCAGGCCGGGGACGATCTGCTGCAGGAAGTGGCCTCGCGCCTGACCCACTGCCTGCGTACCGTGGACACCGTGGCGCGCATGGGTGGAGACGAATTCGCCGTGCTGCTGGAGGACTTCCAGAGCAACCAGGAAGCCATCGGCATCACCCGCCGACTGCTGGACGCAGTACGCCGGCCGCTGACCATCCTGGAACGACAAGTCCTGGTCAGCGCATCCGTGGGCGTGGTGCTGCAAACCACGCGCTACACCTCACCCAATGACCTGCTGCGCGACGCCGACATCAGCATGTACCGCTCCAAGGAGTTGGGCAAGAATCAGTTCAAGGTTTTCAGCAAGAGCATGTACGAGCATGTCGTGCAGACAGTGCAGCTTGAAACCGACTTGCGCCGCGCCCTGGTCGATGACGAATTCGAACTTTTTTTCCAACCCATCTATGCCCTCGAAGGGCAGAAGCTTCGGGGCTTCGAGGCGCTCATTCGCTGGAACCACCCCCTGCGCGGCACCCTCTCCCCGGATTCTTTCATCCCCGTTGCCGAAGAGACCGGGCTCATTACCGAGATCGGCAAATGGGTCATGCGCCGGGGCTGCCTGACCCTGGCCAAGTGGCACGCGAGTTTTCCGGCGCTTGACCTGAGTCTGTCCCTGAACCTTTCTCCCAAAGACCTGCTCCAGGCTTCGCTCATCCCGGTACTTACGGAACTGCTGCACGAAACCGGCCTCAAGGCCCGGCAGATCAAGCTCGAAATCACCGAAACAGCGGTCATGGACAACCCCGAGCAGGCCACATTAAGGTTGGAACGGCTGCAAAAAATGGGGTTCCAGATTGCCATGGACGATTTCGGCACCGGGTATTCTTCCCTGTCTTACCTGCAGCGCCTGCCCATCGACATCCTGAAAATCGACCGTTCTTTCGTGCAGACCATGCTCGAAAATCCCAACAACCTCGAAATCATCAAAGCTATCATCGGGCTGGGCAAAATCCTGGACCTGCGCATCGTGGCCGAGGGCGTTGAGACACAAGAACAGCTTGAAACCCTGCACAAGCTGGGATGTGACCTGGCTCAGGGATACCTCCTCGGCAAACCTCTGCCCCTGCAACAGGCCGAACTGCTGCTCAGCGAAGGCGGCGCGGACCGGCAGGCATGAGCCTTCCCGTCCACCTGTCCCCGTTTCGCACATACCGGGCATCACGCCACGACCAGTTGGTCTCCTTTCAACTCGTCATTGAGGAGACTGACCTGTGGGTCGCGGCGCGGGAAGACCTCGGGCAGCCCATGGCCGACCATGTCCGCTTCCTGCGCGGGCAGATCAAGTCCTACGCGGCTATCCATCCGCAATTTCTGACCTCCCTTGAACCTCTCGAAGCAGAAGCACGGGCCCCCGAGATCATTCGGCGTATGTGCCGAGCCGGGCAAAAGACCGGCGTCGGTCCCATGGCCGCCGTGGCCGGGACCATGGCCCAGATGCTGGCCGAGAGATTCCGGGATGCCTCCGCCGACCTCATTGTCGAAAACGGGGGCGACACCTACCTCTTCTCCACAAAAGACCGGCACATCGGCATCCTGAACATGCCGGACCAGGCGGTGCGCCTGTGCGTGCCTGTAGCGGCCAGCGAATTTCCCTGCTCCTTTTGCGCCTCTTCGGCCACAATCGGCCATTCATTGAGTTTCGGAAAGGCGGACCTCGTCGTGGTCAGGGCCGGGGATGCGTCCCTGGCCGACGCCGCAGCCACGGCCCTGGCCAATGCCCTGACCGGAGCCGAGGCCATGGACGCGGTCCTGGCCAAGGCCCAAGGCTGGGAAGCCCTCGGCCTCGAAGGCGTGTTCACGCAGTGCGAAGGCAAAATCGGCGTGTGGGGAAAAATGCAACTGGCCGTGATTTAAGGTGTGAAAAAACTTTTTGAATCTGGACAATGCCAGAACTCGGGCTTATAATATAATCGAAGACCTTGTTCGTGAACCTGAACGGAGGTAAGACCATTGGGCCATACAAGTCGGGTAAGAGGTTGTCTAAGGTAGCGTCGCAAAAAAGGCCTGAAGAGGCGGGGGACATCACCCATCAGCCCGGGCAAACCAGACGGAGAGACCGTCACCAAACGCTACGAGATGAAGATTTTAAAGGTTTGGAAAATCTTAACAAAGACGAGTACAAAGAACTGACCAGATTAGAAATTGTCTTAAAATGACTCGCCCCGTTTCACCATGAAGCGGGGCGTTTTTTTGTCCGGGCGCATTTACCACGATGCGAAGCAAACGCTTTCTTTGCCTTTGTCCCGACCTTTGCTAGAAAAGGGGCCATGTCCACTGCCAACGGCCCAGAGCCGGACAAATCAAGCCCGCGAGTGCAAAACCCGCCGCCCAGCTCGCCAATCCGCCGCATCCTTCGCGGACTGGTTGTCGTACTGATGCTGGTCTGCATTGTTCTCGCCGGGCTGTGGGTCGCCCTCCCGAGGCTCGCCCAGGAATTTGTTGTGCCCATGCTGGCCAAATCCCTGAACGCTCCGGACATGCGCATGGAAATCAGGCGGGCGGACTTTTCCGGCCTCGACCTGAGCGAAATATCCCTGTCCCGCGACGCCGGTATTGGAACCAGGGCCGTGCTCATCGACTGGAGCATATCCGGCCTGCTGCAGGGCCGTATCGACAGAGTCAGGATTTTCGGCCTTGAAGTCTCGGCGAGCAAAAATAATGGCAAATGGGAAGTTCCAGGCCTACCGATACCTGAAAATTCATCCGGCGCGGCTTCAGGCCCCATGTTCGTGCCCGCCATCGGCGAACTTCAGGTGGACGGACAGATCAGTCTCGACGGAGACGGCCTTCGGCTGTCGCTCCCGTTTTTCCTGCGCGGCAGCCTGGACGAAGACGCCCGGCTCCTGCTGGATGCCAAAACCGCCCCGGCAGGGCAGAACCTGAGTCTTTTTCTCAAAGCGGATCTGCACACAAACGATTTCCAGCTGACCTTCACCCTGCCCTCGGCTTCCATCGCGGCGCTGGCCAGTCTGGTGCCGGGCCTGGAACGCCTGGCTCTTGGCGGCGCGGTGCGAGCCGTAGCCGACCTGACCATGCCTCGCGATCAAAAACCCCGTCTGGAGGCCGAATTCGGCCTTGACGCCTTCCAAAGTCTGCTCGGCGGCACGTCCCTGACCCAGGATGGCAACGCCACGGCGCGGCTGCACTGGCAGGACGATCCGCAGCTGGAGCTCTCTCCCGTAAGCCTGCTGGCCCCCATGCCCCTGACCCTGACCATAAGCGACGTGACGACCAGCATAGAGGACATGGCCTTTGCCTGCTCCTGGAATCTGTTCCTGCCGTCCCTGCCGGGCATCGAATTCTCCACTCCGCCGCGCCTGGCCGGACGCACGGAACTGCGCGGCACCGACCATGGGTGGACCCTGCGCACCGAAGCCGGACTCGACGCCATCGAAGGCCGCCCGAGCCAGACCCCGGACCTGGCCGTGTCCCTGGCCGCGACCACGCTGAGCCTTGACGCCGCCACCAACGCCACGGGTGCCCATATTGACGCAAAGCTGGCTCTGGGTAGGCTGCACGTGACCCGTGACACCGCCGCCGCCACCCTCTCGGGCCTGAACCTGACCGTAAACGCCACCGCCGCCCCAGGCTGGACCGGAACGGCGGCCATCTCCGGCGCTCGTCTGGAAGCCAGGCAACCGGGCATGTCCCTGACCACAACCCGTCTGAATGGCGCATGCGCCTTTTCCCTGGCCGACCAGTTCGCCTTAAGCGGAACCATAAATGCCGCAGCACGCGCCGCACGCGAAGACGTCTCCGCCTTCATGACCCTGAGCCTGCCCCTGGCCTGGCCCGCAACGGCCGCTTCGCCCGGTACCGTCAACCTTGATCTGAACTGGGCGGGAAAGGGGCTGGCAAAAATTTCATCCTCCATTGCGCAAGATTTGCGCGGCGCGCGTCTTGATGGAACGATTTCCGTGTTGCCCCTGGCGGTTCGCGCCGCCATGAAAGGCCACATAGACGCCCGGGACATTTCCAAATCATGGCTTGAAATTAAAGCCGGACAGAGCGTGTCCCTGCCGGGCAAGCTGGCGGATTTCGTCCCGGCCGCCCGCGACCTGTCGGGCAGCGCCCGCCTGGACGCCACGGCGCGTCTGGACATGAGCCGAGGCGTGCCCATGCTTCCGGTCGGCATGAAGATCAGCGATCTGTCCTTAAGCCACGATAAAAGCAAAATTTCCTTGAACCAAGGGTCCGTCGCGCTGTCCTTCTCCGACCTGCTCAACATGCGCTCCGACCCTGACGCGCGCATGAATTTCGACCGCCTGCAACTCGGCACGATCATTCTGGAAAAGGGCGAAATCCACTTCCAGATCGAGGCCCTGCACAGCATCCTGGTCGAGGGTTGCCGATTTCAGTGGGCGGGCGGCCGCGTTGGCAGCCAGGCCTTCCGTATCAACCCGAGCGTTGAGGACTACACCGTGGAGCTGTACTGCGACCGGGTGGAAATGGCCCAGGCTCTGGAACAGTTCGGACTGACCCAGGCCCAGGGCGGAGGCACGGCCAACGGCCGCATCCCCGTGCGCTACGCGGACGGAGTCCTGACCTTCGACAACGGTTTTCTGTATTCCACTCCGGGCGAAAAAGGGGTACTAAAAGTACAGGGTACGGAGATACTGACAGCGGGCGTGCCCCCGGGCACACCGCAGCACGGGCAACTCGACCTAGCCGCGGAGGCCCTGAAGGATTTCACCTACGAGTGGGCCAGAATCCGCATCAATACAGAGGAAAGGGAACTTATCGTCTCCCTGGAGCTTGACGGCAAGCCCGAAAAGCCGCTGCCGTTCAGCTACAACCGGGAAATCGGCGGTTTTGCCCGTGTGGACGCGTCCTCGCCCGGCTCCATATTCCAAGGCATCCGCCTGGACGTGAATTTCCGACTCCCTCTGGATCAACTTTTGCAATACAGACAACTCCTGGAACTGATGACAAACGGAGGTTAACGTGCGAATCCCCTTAATAGTCCTGGCCACGATGCTGCTTCTGCAAAGCGCCTGCAGCACCCGCCACGAGGTGCAGGTGGCACCGGTGGAGGTCAAACCCATCCACATCACCATCGATGTCAACGTCCGGGTCCAAAAAGACCTCGAAGACTTCTTCTCAGACATAGACAAGGCCGACCAGAAACTGAACCCAAGCAAATGATGGAGCCCCATATGCGCAATATGAAACACCTCATACCGATCCTGCTGGCCCTCTCCTTCGTCATGTTCTGCGTGCAGGCCGGCTTCGCCCAGGGCATCAAAGACAGGATGCTCTCCCGCCTGCCTGTCATCAATGAACTCAAAGCCCAGGGCCTCTTGGGTGAAAACAACCAGGGATTTCTGGAGTTCCGCTCCGGAAACAAGCCCAATGCCGATGTGATCAACGCCGAAAACAGTGATCGCCAGGAAGTCTACACGGCCATTGCCGCCCGCCAGAACGCCACCCCCGCCTTGGTAGGGCAGACCCGCGCCGCCCAGATTGCGGAGAAGGAAGCTCCGGGAACATGGATCCAGAGCGCCGACGGTGCGTGGACAAAGAAATAACCCGGCGAAAATAATGCCCTGAATGGACGAACAGGGACTAACACGGACACGGCCATTATCTCCTGTCCATGCATAGTCCATGTTCGTCCGTGTCCATCCATGCCCGTCCATACCCGTCCATCCAAAATCCACTCCCCCCAAGATCGGCATCGAGACTCCTTGACGGAGCCTCCCCCCTCCCGGTACAGCCTGCCTCCAGTTTCCCGACTTCACCCCCGCCCGCAAAAGGACGTCCATGAATTCCCGAACCGCACGCGCCAATCTCCTTCTCCTGTTGACCGCCCTGATCTGGGGCGCGGCCTTTGTGGCGCAGCGCATGGGCATGGACCACATGGGTCCCCTGACCTTCAACGGCGTCCGTTTCGCCCTCGGAGCCCTGGCGCTTTTGCCTCTCATCGTCATCATGGACAAAAAACGCACCACCGTCGCGCCGCAGCTGTCCACCCTGCTCCGAGGCGGAATGCTCATGGGCGGAGCGCTGTTTCTGGGCGCCTGGCTGCAGCAGTTCGGGTTGTGCTATACCACGGCGGGCAAGGCGGGCTTCATCACCGGGCTGTACGTGGTTTTCGTGCCGCTGATCGGTATCTTCCTCGGGCACCGCTATGGCATTGGCACCTGGGCCGGGGCGGGGCTGGCCCTTGCCGGGATGTATCTTTTGAGCGTGACCGAGAGCATGAGCATGGACAAGGGCGACGCCCTGGTCCTCATGTCTGCGTTCTTCTGGGGCATACATGTGCTGCTCATCGGCAAACTGACCAGTGGGCTGGCCGCCGTGGACGCCATCAAGCTGGCCGCAGTGCAGTTCGCCTGCTGCAGCCTGATCAGCTTGGCCGGCGCAGTTCTCTTCGAGGACATCACCCTCTCCGGACTGCGGGGCGGCCTCATTCCCATCCTCTACGGCGGACTCATGAGCGTGGGCGTGGCCTACACGCTGCAGGTCGTGGCCCAGCGCGACGCCCGTCCGGCTCCGGCGGCCATCATCCTGAGCCTTGAAGCGGTCTTCGCCGCCGTGGCGGGATGGATGCTGCTGGGCGAAATCCTCACCACCCAGGCCCTCGTTGGCTGCGCGCTCATGCTGTGCGGCATGATCTGGTCCCAGGCCAGGCCCTGAGCCATTTCCGTCATGCGGCGGTAACTCCTTCGTCACCAATCCGTCCACCTGCGCAGGCCATAATGGCGCATGCGCGCGACCTCTGTCACTTTTTTCCACCGATTGATCACCGGTCTGGCGGCATTTCTGGGCTTCGGCTTCTGCCTTTCCTGCATGAGCGTCATGGAGCAGCGCATTGGCCTGGTCGGCAAGGAACTCCGCCTGCCCCATGCCCAGCCCCCCATCTCCATCCCGCTCATCGGCAAGAATCTCTCCGGAGTGACCTGGAGCAACTCCACCGGGACCCTTTTTGCCGTCACCAACTCCCCGCAGGTCATCTACGAACTGAGCAAGAAAGGCGAAGTCCTGCGCAGCATCCCTCTCGAAGGCTTTTCCGATACCGAAGACATCACTCATATCGAGGATGACCAGTTTGCCGTGATCGAAGAACGCCGGGGCCTGATCCGCCGCGTACGCATCTCGGACAACACCACATCAATACATGCCAAAGACAGTCCAAGCATAGACCTCGGCACGCGCCATGAGGACAACAAGGGTTACGAGAGTCTTTTCTTCGACCGATCCAACCGCTCATTTCTGACCATGCTCGAACTTGCGCCCTTCGATCTCTTCAGTATCCCCATGGACGGCGCGGGCAGCCCAGCAACGCTGCGGCGCGAACGCCTCAACCTGGCGGTCGATGATGTCGCCGCACTGGCAATCGACGCCAAAGGCGAGCTTTGGGTGCTGAGCGAAGCTTCCTCCTGCATTATCCGACAGCCTCGTAACGGCTCCGAGGGCCGACGCATACGTCTTGAGGCCGGCTCCATCCCCTTTGAACCAGAGGGGCTTGCCTTTGACGATGAAGATAATCTTTTTGTTGTCGGAGAACCCGCAACATTTGTGGTTTTGCGCTTGAAAAACCGCTAACTCGTTGACCGGATTTCCTTGTCAGAATGTCGACGATCATCCGGCTTTTCAAAGGCCCTGTCGTATCCAGGCTTCATATCCGGCCGGATAGCGAAAGACATTGATGTATCCCAGACGCACGGCCCAGGCTGCGGCGATTTCGCTGAGCAGTCAGCGAAAGCCCCGGCAGTAGGCCACGATGGTCCTGTCCTTGTCCGCCCCCAGAACATCCTCGAAGGCCTGCCGCCGGGCAGCGGGCAGGTCGCCCTTGTCCGAGAGGTCCACGGGCAGACTGACCGCGCCAGGCATGTGGCCGGCGGCAAATTCGTAGTTAAAGCGCACATCGACGAGCAAAACATCCGGGTCGGCGCGCAGCAGCTCGCGCAGCCCGGCGGTGGTGATCAGCCTGTACCCGTCGCGCTCAGCCGCGCGCTGGGCCTCTTTAAATAGCGGGGAACCGGCTTCCTGATCGGCCAGCCCTGCGGAGACGCAGCAAAGCGCCGTCAGCACGGACAGGCACATCACTCGTCGCATGAGATGTATGACCCTCACGGCACTCCCCCTCCTTGCAGACGTTAAAGGCCGCCCTCGCCAGGGCATGACGAAGGCGGCCACGATTGACGCATTGCGGACAGAAACCAGGCCCCGCTACTTCTTGATCTCGAAAGACCCATCGGGTGCGAAGCTGACGTTGGCGTCCACGTAATAGACATCCTTAAGGTCGGGCCGCATTGCCTGGAACATGTAGAAAGCCTCGCCGCTGCGCGCACCGGTGGTGCAGATGAAGACGATGGGCTTTTCCGCCGTGAACTCGCCGATTCTCTTCTCGATCATGTCCACGGTCATGTTCACGGAGCCGGGGATGTGCGCGATGGCGAACTCCGCCGGAGTGCGCGCGTCGATGAGCTGAATGCTGTTCACATTATTCCTGGCCAGGTCGGCGAAGACAGCGTTGTCGATGCTCCCTTCGGCCGCGCCAGCCTTGAGGGCTCCGGCCGGGGCAGCGGCCTTGGCCGGTGCCGGGGCGGACGCGGCCTCCTGGGAAGCGCCCTCGGCGGTCCAGACCTTAAGGCCCTTGGCCACCCATTCAGGGTCGCCCGCCGGGTATACGGCAACGTTGGTGTAGCCCAGGGCTTCGGCCTTCCAGGCGGACTGATGGCTCAAGGGGCACTCCACGCCGCCGCAGTAGAAGATCAGCTTCGCGGTCTTGTCGGCGGGCAGCACCTGGGCGGCCATCTTGTCGAACTGGCTGTCGGGCAGACTCACGGCCGTGGGAATGTGGCCCTTGTCATAGCGGGGCTGCTTGGGCCGGGAGTCGATGAGCATCACGTCCTCTATGGGCGTGGTCGAAAGCAGGGCAGTGGCCACGTACGGCTTGACCTGGTCGAGGGTGAGCAGTCGGTGAAACGGCTTAGTCACTTTCGCCGGGTCGAGCACAGGCAGGGGCGTGCGCACATCACGTGCCGTCCACACATTGTAGCCCAGGGATTCCCACTCCGGATCCCCGGCGGCATAGACCTTGACGTTGGTGTAGCCCAGGCCTTCCGCCTTCCAGGCCGACTGGTGGCTCAAAGGACAGGCCAGTCCGCCGCAATAGAAGACCAGCAGGGTGTTCTTGTCCGCAGGCAGAACCTCGGCGGCCATCTTGTCAAACTGGCTGTCGGGCATGCTCACGGCAGTGGGGATGTGGCCCTTGTCGTAGCGGGGCTGTTTGGGCCGGGCGTCGATAATCATGGCCCCCGTCGCCGGGTTCTGGTTCAGCATGGCCTCAAAGACCAGGGGCTTGACGAACTCGATGTCCACCAGGGAATGGTACGGTGCGGGGACCTTGGCCGGGTCAAGCTGGACAGCCGCGCCCTTGTGGCCGCGTGCGCCGGAACAGCCGGAGAGCAGCCCCAGAAGGAGCGCCACCACAAGAACATGAAGAATTGATGAATGTCTGCGCATTGCCTTGCTCCTCATCTGATTGTTTTATTGAAAAATCTCAAGTTTCAAAACTGTTAGCCGCAACGACTCTTGGTACTGCGGGGCTAGTCATCTTTATCCTTTTCGGTGGCCACCTGTGCGTGCCACAGCGGGTGATGATGCCGGGCGTAGTGTTCGGACACGTTGCCCGTGAACATGGACATAAATGCCGGACGTTCCTCGCGGGAGATGGCGGCCATGAAGATGTGCACCAGCAGGCCCGCGAAAACCACACCCACGGTCAGGTAGTGGATCACCCGCGACCAGGCCGCCGGGCCGGGGTTGTCCATAGATATGGTTGAAAAGAACATGACTAGGCCCGTAACCACAATCACGACTCCGCCCACCACAGAGGCCTGGGCGAAGAGCTTCTGCCCGAAGTTGTAGAAGCCCTGGGGCGGCATGTCCGGGGTCAGACCGAAACGCTGCAGCCCTTTGCGGCCCATGGTCATTTTCAGGTTCATCTTGACCAGCCAGAGCATGTCGCTGGCCGGGGACACGGTGAAGACCTCTTTCAAAAAGGCCCATGTCTCGCGGCGCTTGAAGAGAACGTAGGCCAAAAACGCCCCGGCCCAGATCAGGCCGAGGTACTGATGCACCATGAGCAGATTTTCCCCGCCGCCGAAAAGGCTGCGCATCAGGCTCGGAAACCACGCGCCCACGGGGTTCAGCTGCTCGTTCTTGATCAGCCCCAGGCCCGTCAGCAGAAGAGCGAACCAGCAGAAGGCGTTGAACCAGTGCATGAAGATGGAGAGCCTGGTATGTCTGTGAATCATTCTTTCATTCATGGGGCACCTCAATCCTTCCCTGGGGCTGACGATTCATGTTCGCTCTCCTCCTTGTCAGGAGAAAATATCTGCTTGGCCCACATGACCGCGACCCCCAGGGCAGACAGACCCACCGCCACCTTGACCACCGGATTGACCAGGGTGGCCATGACGGTAAACGCACCGGGGAATTCCACCTCGCCCGCCCAGTCCGTGGGCGCGGTGGCGGCCACGTAGTACATGTTGGGCTTGGTATCGATGCCACCCTTGGCCAGCACCCGTACGGCCGGTTTGTCGCGCAACAGGCGGGAGACGTCGCTGTCCGGATCGCTCAAGTCCCCGAAGACCCGGGCCTTGGTCGGACAGGTGTCCACGCAGGCGGGAAGAAGGCCGCGCTCAAGCCTGCCGGAACTGAAGCAGAAGTCGCACTTGTCCGGCACCCGCTTGTCCGGATGGCGGAAGCGGGCGTCGTAGGGGCAGGCCTTGATGCAGTTGCCGCACCCGATACACAGCGCCTCGTTGACATGCACGATCCCGTTCTGCGGGTCCTTGTAGGTCGCACCGCTGGGACAGGCCTGCACGCAGGTCGGGTTGTCGCACTGCATGCACCCCCCCGGCTGGAAGTGGGTGCGGGTCAGGGGCCCCTTAGAGAAGTCGGGGATGGTGTGCTTGATCCAGTTGCGCCAGTATCCACGGGGCACGTTGTTCTGCACCTTGCACGAGGCCATGCAGGCCTTGCAGTCGATGCACACCGAGGAATCGATGACCATGGCGTATTTCTTCATCAGCCCACCCTCCTCGTCACGGTGACCAGGGTTTCATGCATGGCCATGTTTCCGGAAATAAAATCCGAATGGTCTTCCAGCACCTCGGCGATGCTCGCGCCCCTGTTGTGCACCAGACGCAACTCCGGAGACAGGGCCCCGAAACCCGTGGCCATGTACACCGTTTCCTCCTCCATGCCCTCAAAGAGCCTGAGCGCAAGCGCAACCTTTCCGGCCGAGCTTTCCACCTCGACCATCTCCCCGTCCTTCAGACCCAGCTTGGCCGCTGGCCGGGGATGCATCCACAAGGTGTTTTCGTCCTTGAACTCGATGAGCAGGGCGTTGTTGGTGTTGCTGTGGGTGAAAAAGGCCGTGCGCCCCACCACCAGCCTGAAGGCGCCCTCCTTGCGGCGCGGGGCCTTGTACACGGGCATGGGGTCGAGCCCTTCGTGCGCGTAGCGCTGGTTGAAGAGTTCGATCTTCTGCGCCTGGGTCTTGAGCGGCGAGTCGAAGTAAATGCCGTAGACCTTGCTCGGGTTGTAGTACACGCCGTCAGCCTTGATGGCCTCAAAGGCTTCGGGGATGCTCTCCAGCTGCGACTTGCGGTATTCGTCCAGAGTGAAGTCGAAGCTCTCCGGGAAGCCCAGACGCTTGGACAGCTCCGTACAGATCCAGAGCATGTCCCGGCATTCGTACATGGCCGGGACCACGGCGTCGCGCCACACGGCGCAGGCGCAGGCCGAGGAGCCCTGCAGGGCGGAGACGGGGTCGTTGCGCTCCAGGAAGCTTGGCGAAGGCAGGACCAGATCCGAGTACCAGGCCGTGTCGCTCATGACGATGTCCGCGTTGACCACAAAATCCAGGTGATTGAGCATCTCCAGGGTTTTATTGCGGTTGGCTGCGGTCTGCATGAAGTTGGTCTTGAAGGTGAACCACCCGCGGATGGGATAGGGCTCCCCCTTGATGATGGCGTCGCGCATGAGCTTAAAAGACCCCTCGTGGTGGATGAGGCCCGGAGCCATGCCGTGGTCGATGCGGTCGGCGGGGTTGTCGTCGTACCAGGGCACGTCGAAATAAGGGGCGCGCACGCCCACTTCCCGCGCCGCGAGGACGCCGCCGGGGCGGTCCCAGTTGGACAAGAGAGCGTTGGCGATGGCCATGGAGCGGCGAATCTGCGTGGAGTCCTCGTAGTCCGAGCTGCGCCGACCGGGATAAATCATGGACGCCGGGGCCGCCGCCGCGATCTCGCGGGCAATGCGGCGGATGTCCTGGGCCGGGATTCCGCATTCCCCGGCCGCCCACTCCGGCGTGTACTGCCGCACATGGGCCGCGTATTCATCCAGCCCGAAGAGCATTTTCTCGGCAAAGTCCGGGTCGTAGAGCCGCTCTTCGGTGATGACGCTGGTCAGGGCCAGGAAAAAGGCCATATCCGTGCCGGGCCGAATGGCGAACCATTCGTCGGCCAGGGCCGCGGTCTTGGTGTAACGCGGGTCCAGAACCACGATCTTGCAGCCGTTCTTGCGGGCTTCCATGAGATCGATGGTGTCCGGAGTGATGATCGCCTCCAGGGGGTTGGCCCCGGCGATGATGATGTACTTGGAATAAAGCACGTCGGCGTAGGGAGTCTCCCCGAAGGTGTCCAGGTACGCCCGGTTCTTGCTCAGCAGGCAGAGCGTCTCGTGCGAGGTGATATTATATGAGCCGAAGACCTCGGCGAAGCGGTTCAGGAACTGGGACTGCATGTCCGAACCCGGAGAAAACATGACCCCGCAACGGGTGTATTTCTCCGCGATGCGCGTGAACTGCTCCGCTGTATGATCGAGGGCCTGCTCCCAGGTCAGCTGCTGCCATTTGCCCTCCCCGCGAGCGCCCTTGCGCAGGAGCGGTGTTTTCAGGCGGTCGGGGTCATAGAGGTGCTCCACGGCTGCATTGCCGCGGGCGCAAAGCATGCCCCTGGATTTGAGGAATTTGGGGTTGGGATCGAGTTTGACCACCCGGCCATTCTGCACTTGCGCGATCATGCCGCAACGGTTGAAGCACATGTCGCAGACCGTGTAATGTGAGGTGATCGGAGCCTGCTGTGCCACTCCGGCAGCATGCGCCGAGGACACATAGCCCTTCAACGCCGGGACGCCAGCGGCGGTGGCTGCGACCGCCGCAGACGCCTGCAGAAATCCGCGTCTGGAGAGTGTTTTCGCTTCGGTTTTCATCCCGTGTTCCCTTGTCGAGCTGTCGGTGGCCGGTTTCAATATTCCTGCTCCTGCATGCATGTTCAGGCTTCGTGGCTGGATCTTAAATCGCGCGATCAGCCGCACTTGGCCGGGGTCGGGGAGTCTTTGGCACCGTCGTGGACATAGCGGAAAATGTCTTGGCGATCCTCATCGGACATCTTGGACCACTCGTCCTTGCAGGGCAGGTCGCCGTAGCTCTCGAACACGGCCTTCCACTCGACCTGGGTCTTGGCGTCGGGCCCGAGGTAATGGGCGGGCTTTGCCCCCACGGGATTTTCCATGTGGCACGGCCGGCAGTTCTGGCGGAACAAAAAACGGCCCTTGCGCGCATTGCCAATTTCGCTGGCCACGGAAATGCCGACATAGGACACCAGGATCAGGGCGGCTGCGAAGCCGATGAAAGTCTGCTTTTTCATGATGCACTCCTGTTCATATTAAATTGAATGAAAGGTTATTTGTGAGAGTATTGCCTGAAATTCTAAACATCGTAAAGCAGGACGCATACCAACAGTACAATTTCCTGCGGATCCTACTTATCTTACTGATTTATAAGAGCAAAAAATTTAAAGATACAGCGTGACACGACAAAGCAGCATTGACAACTGTTTAATCATGTAGCACCTGTTAGATAGTTTTAAACAACTAACTTTATATCCAACTCACGGCTCGCACATCTCAGTGCAGCCTGAGGAGGGCCATGAGTCACGCTTTCCCCCCCGCTCCGAACCACAAGTCGCAAACCGACCTGCCCGCAACGCCTCCGCTGGAAACCCATTGGCATGAAATCGTGGACATCATGCAGGAGGGCCTCCTGCTGGTGGATCCGGACGGGTCCATCAGGATGGTCAACCGGGCCCTGGAGGAGATCACCGGGTACAGCCGGGAGGAGCTCATCGGCGCCAACTGCTCCCTCTTCAAGTGCGACGCCTGCCGTCGGGTCCGCTCCGAAGCCCGTGAAGCCTGGTGCAAGCTTTTCGAGCAGGGCATCTTCGTGCGCCGCAAGTGCAGCATCATGCGCAAGGACGGGACCTACGTCCCCATCCTCAAGACCGCGTCCATACTGCGCGCCGAGGACGGGAGTGCGGTCGGGGCGGTGGAGACCATGACCGACCTCTCGGAGCTCGACCGCAAGGAAAACGAACTGCAACAGCTCTCGCGGATGCTTGAGGAGCAGACCATGTTTCACGGCATGGTCGGACATTCCGCGCAAATGCGCAGGGTTTTCCACCTGATCGAAAAGGCCGCCCAGAGCGACGCGCCGGTGTTCATCTACGGAGAATCCGGCACGGGCAAGGAGCTTGTGGCGCGGGCCATTCACGATCTGGGGCCCAGAAGCGACCAGCCCTACGTGCAGTTCAACTGCGCCGCCCTGAACGAGGCGCTCCTTGAGAGTGAACTGTTCGGACACGTCAAGGGCGCGTTCACCGGGGCCTTCAGGCATCGCCAGGGCCGCTTCGAGGCCGCGCATGGCGGCGACATCTTTCTGGATGAGATCGGCGACCTGCCCATGCCGGTCCAGGTCAAGCTGTTGCGCGTGCTGGAGACCAAGACCTTCGAACGGGTCGGAGACAACCGCCAGCTGTCCGTGGACGTACGCATCATCACCGCCACCAACAAAATTTTGCCGGAACTGATCTCTAAGGACCAGTTCCGCGAGGACCTCTTTTACCGCATCAACGTCATCCCCGTGCACCTGCCCTCCCTGCGCGAGCGCAAGGAAGACATCCCCCTTCTGGCCGATTACTTCATCCAGCGACTGCGCTTGAAGAGCGACAAGGATATCAAGGGACTCAGTCCCCAGACCCTGCGCCTCTTCATGGACTATTCCTGGCCGGGCAATGTGCGCGAACTGAAAAGTTCCCTGGAGTACGCCTTCGTGCTGGCCGATCACGGACACATCGAGCCCGAACATCTGCCGCACAACGTCGTGGCGGACCTACCGGCGGCGCAAGAGCCGAAGCCAGTCAGTTCCGGCCAGGAACCGCAGAAGCAACAGCTCCTCCAGGCCCTGCGCCAGGCCGGTGGCAACAAGTCGGAGGCGGCCAGGATACTGGGCATCAACCGCGTCACTGTGCTCAACCGCATGCGCAAATACGGCATCGACATGCCCAGGGTCATCCAATCCTGAAAAGGCGGGAGCAGCCGTTACGGCAAGGACAGGGGAAAAGTCGAATCAAGATCTTTTTCCAGGCTGATCAATGCCCGAATTTCCCGGCATTTTCCCCTTGCATTGGACGCTGGAAAGCGTAGAGCCTCCGGCATTGGTTGACTGAACAATGACAAGGAACCGCGCACATGGAACTCCTGCATAACCCCATATTTCTCTTGCTGGCCGTCATTTTGTCCGGGCATCTGCTGGGCAAGGTGAAAATACTGTCCTTTTCCCTCGGCTCTTCGGGCATCGTCTTCACCGGCCTTCTGGCCGGATTCGCGGGCTTCAGCCTGCCCGGAGTGATCCAGAGCCTGGGACTGGTCCTTTTCATCTATTCCGTAGGCCAGCAGGCCGGACCGGGCTTCCTGCATTCCATGAAACGCGGGGGGCTGGCCATGAGTCTCGGGGCCTTGGCCATGATAGTTGCGGGTCTGCTCACGGCCCTTGGCTGCAAGGCCTGGTTCGGATTTTCCAAGGAGATCACTGCCGGACTCTTTGCCGGAGCGCTGACCTCCACTCCGGGCCTGGCCGTGGCCGTGGAACTGGCCCATGACAGCGCCGCCCCGGCCGCCTACGGCGTCGCCTACACGTTCGGCGTGGTTGGAGTGGTGCTCATGGTCAAGTTCCTGCCGCGTCTGCTGCGCGCCGATATCCGGCAGGAAGAGGAAAGGCTGGAACGGGAACTGAGCAGTCTGCACCCGCAGATGGAGTTCACGCATCTGCGGGTCACCAACCCCAACCTTTGCACCGGCCCATTGTCTCAGGTCCTGCCCGCACGCATGGCAGAAATAACAATCACTCGGGTACTGAGGGCAGGAAGCCAGAGCCCGGAACTGCCCGTGGCAGAAACGGTCCTGAACATGAACGACACGGTGCGGGTGGTGGGAACGTCCGAAGCGCTGCACCGGGCCGAAGTAGTCATAGGACCGGTGGTAGAGGCCGATCTGGCCTTCAATTCCGTGCTCATCAAAAAGAAGATCCTGCTTTCCCGCCCCGAAGTGGCCGGCAAGACCCTGCGTGCGCTGAACCTGAGCCACGTCTTCGGAGTCCAGGTCTCACGCATCACCCGCAACGGGTTCGACTGCCCGGCCGGAGCCAATGTGCGCCTGCGTCAGGGGGATGTGCTGCATGTGGTCGGCCACCCCGAGACTCTGGAAAACGTCAAGAAAATGCTGGGTAACGATGTGCGTGCGCTGTTCGCCACCAGCGTAGCCGTGCTCCTGACCGGCTTGTTCTGCGGGCTGGTGGCCGGGGCTGTGCCGCTCTATCTGCCCGGGCTTGGAATCTTCACCCTCGGCTCCACCGGCGGAGTGCTGCTGGCGGGTCTTGTCTTCGGCGCAGTGCGCCAGGTTGGCCCCGTGATCACCGAGCTGCCGGCCACGACCAACGCCCTGATCCGCGACTTGGGCCTGGGACTTTTTCTGGCCGTGGTCGGCACGGCGGCGGGAGGGACATTGGTACCCACGCTGCAGGAGTACGGGCTGCCCCTCTTCCTGGGCGGAGCGATCATGACGCTTGCGCCCATGCTCACCGGAGTGCTGCTGTGCTTCAAGGCCTTGCGCATCCCGTTTCTGCGCATGCTCGGAGTCGTCACCGGGGGCATGACCTCAACGCCGGGACTGGCGGCTGCTGCGTCCCTGAGCGACACGTCCTACGCGGCCACGGCCTACGCCACGGTCTATCCCGTGGCGCTGGTAGGTATGATCGTGGCTTCAAAAATCATCATGCTGCTGGACTGACCAGCGTAGTCCATGGGCCGCATCACTCCCGGCCCATGGTCTGGGGCATGGGCGCAGCCACGACCTGACCCCGGACCCGCACCTGTCCCAAAGCCGAAATCTCCACCTCAACCACGATCTTCCTGCCCCGCCTCTCAATGACCCGCGCCACAAGCTCAAGCTCCGGCCCAAGCGGCGTGGGCCTCAGAAAATCCACATGCAGCGAGGCCGTCACATAGCGTTGGGGCTGCCCGTCATCCCCGGCCGCAGCGGCCGCGGCCGTGCCCACTCCGTGACAGTCCACCAGCGAAGCGAGCATTCCGCCATAAACGAACCCAGGCAGGGCGATATGCTCCGGCCGGGGCGTAAAGCGTCCCACGCCCTGCGCTCCGTCCCAATGGGTTTGAATATGCAGGCCCTGGGGGTTGTTTTTTCCGCAGCCGTAGCAATGGCTCAAGTCTTCGGCGTAGCGGTGCTGAACGGGAATGTTGGTCATAAAAATCCTCCTTATGAATAAAGAATAGGTCCTATAGGTCTCAGGGGACCTATAGGACCTATTCTTTCTGCAATGCAACCCAAAGCGAGCGTCAAACGTCGACGCTATTTCTCCTGGGCCGAGAGCCAATCGACGATGAGCCCGTGCTCTTCGTGAGTGACCGCAGGGGCGTTGCCCTTGGCCAGCATCCTGGCCACCGTGGCTGACCAGGCGGTCTGATCCTTGACTCCGTATGCAGCGCGGACCCGTCCCATATCGTGGCACGAGCTGCAGGTTTTCTCCACCAACTCCTTGGTGTCACCCGCGATCGCTAAAAAGGCTCCCAGACACAAAAGCGCTGCGCCCAACGTCATGACCCGAATCGTTTTCATCACAATCCCTCCGTTTAGAAAAACCTGGAAATCAGCATGGCATATTGATAATTCAATTTGCGGCTCAAGGAAAGCCCATGCCGACAAGCCTGCGAAAAATCAGCGCCGCCCTACCCGGCCCAGGGAGCAGAACACTCCCGCCACGCAAAGCCCCGCACATACAGCGAAAATGATCTTCATGCTGGCCAGAAATTCCGGAATCGTGTCGGGAGCGATCTGGCGATCCTGCAGCAGAAAGCCAAACACCACGGCCGAGATGCCCATGGACAGGGTCATGCCGAAGGTGCGCATGGTCGCGACCAGGCTTGAGGCGATGCTGTAATCCCTCGGCTCCACGCTGCCCATGACCACGCTCATGTTGGGCGAGGCAAAAAGGGCAAATCCCAGACCCTGAAGGGCCAGAATCGCGCCTATTTCCCACAGCCCGGTCTGAACCCCGATGCCGCACAGAGCCCACAGGCCAAGGGCGCACAGCGCCATGCCCAGGCTGGCCAGCCAGGCCGCGTTGAAGCGGTCGGACAAAATCCCGGCCAGGGGGGACAAAAGGCTCTGCACGACAGGCTGGACAATAAGGATGAACCCGGCGTGCATGGGCGTGAAGCCTTTGACCACCTGCAGATAAAGGCTGAGCAGGAAGCCCACCGCGAAGGTGCCCGCATAGTTGATCAGCGTTGCCAGGCTCGAAAGCAGAAATACGCGATTGGCCGTGAGCAAGGTCAGGTCGATGAGCGGGTGGACTGTGCTTCGCGAACGCAGCACGAAAAGGCCCCCCAGGATCAGAGCCACCCCGAGCAGCGGGAGCCCCCGCTCAGGGCTAGCCAATCCGGTCAGTCCGCTGACGCAGCAGACCACAAAGGCCGCGTAAAACAGGCTGCCGACCAGATCGAAGCTCTCGCCCCGCGCCGGGCGCCACTCGTCCTTGATCCTGCGGGCCATGACCCAGGCCAGCAGACCCGGAGGAAGGCTGAGGAAGAACACCGCGCGCCATCCGGCCAGGGACGTCATCATTCCGCCCACCAGCGGCCCCACGGACAGGCCGAGGTAGACGCAGGCGACCAGGATACCCATGACCCGGCCACGCTCACCCCGAGGATAGATCTCCGTCACGATGGCCACCGCCGTGGCCAGAATCATGGCCGCGCCCACGCCCTGCAGCACGCGCAGGGCCACCAGGCTGGCCACGGACCAGGCCAGGGAAGCGCTTAATGAAAAGGCGATGAACACGCCCGTGCCCCAGACAAAGGTGCGCCTGCGGCCCAGAATGTCGGCCAGCCGCCCCACGGGCAGGAGAATGGCCGCCAGAGCGAGAATGTAACTTCCGGCCACCCAACTCAGCTCCACGGCCGAAGCCCCGAGTTCGACCTGCACCACGGGCAGGGTGATGGCCACGGCGGACATCATGAAAGGGACCAGAAAACTGGCCACGGACGCGGCAGCCAGGGCGGCGGTTTGAATACGCATGCTTCCTCCAGGAATCGGCCCTGATTAGTCCCGGTCGGGCTAGGGTGCAAGCCCCCGCAACCAGAGATGACGAAAATGACAAAAACGGTTGCGCGCCTCTTGTTTTCATCCAATCGATGATCTATCGGCATGGCTCGCAAGGAGCACCCATGCTGACATCCATGAATTCCATCATCGACAAGGCCTTGACTCTGCCCCGGCAGACTGTGGCCGTAGCCTGCGCGCAGGACGCCGAAGCCCTTCGGGCCGTGGCCGAGGCTCACGCCATTGGCCTGGCCGACTTCATATTGGTCGGGAACACGGATAAAATCAGGGCCATCGCCGACACGATAGAACTTGACCTCGCTCCGTTCGAAATGCTCGACGCTCGCGGCGAGACTTGCGGGGCGGCGACCACGGTAGGGATCGTGGCCTCGGGCCGGGCGCAGATCCTGCTCAAGGGTTTTCTCGACTCCTCCGTCCTGTTCAAGGCCGTCCTTGACCGCAACGCTGGCCTGCGCAACGGCTCCACGGTCAGCCACACCGTGGTCATGGATGTGCCCGGCTTCGACAAGCTCTATCTCTTGACCGACGCGGCCATGATCATACGGCCCGATCTTCAGACCAAGCGGGAGATCGTGCTCAACGCCGTGAAGGTGGCCCGCGCTCTGGGCAACGCCGACCCCGTGGTCGGGGTGTTGTGCGAGTCCGAAAAGGTCAATCCGAAGATGCCCGCCACGGTGGACGCGGCGGCCCTGGTGGAGATGAACCGCACCGGCGCACTGCCCGGATGCCGCGTGGGCGGACCCTACGCCCTGGACAACGCCATCAGCGAAGAGGCCGCGCGGCACAAGGGCATGAATGACCCCCTTGCGGGCAAGGCCGACATCCTGCTGGCTCCGGACCTTGCGGCAGGCAACATCTTCTACAAGAGCCTCATGTATTTCGCCCGCGCCCGCTCGGCCGGGGTGGTCATGGGCACCAAGGCACCGGTACTGCTCAACTCGCGGGCCGATTCCCACCAGACCAAGATCAACGCCGTGGCTCTGGGCATCCTCATGGCCGCCAGCGCGGAGCGATCATGAAGATACTGGTCATAAACCCCGGCTCCACCTCCACCAAGATCGCGGTCTTCACAGGCGGGGAACCGCTCTTCACGGAAACCATCCGCCATGAGGCGTCCGAGCTGGCCCGCTTCGCCAGCGTCATGGACCAGGAGGGCTTCCGGCGAGAAACGATTCTGAAGACCCTGCAACGTCAAGGCATCCTACTCGCGGACCTGGAGGCGGTCATCGGGCGCGGCGGGCTCCTGCGTCCCATGCCCGGCGGGGTGTACGCCGTCGGCCCGGAAATGCTCGGCGACCTGCGTTCCTGTCGCTTCGGAGCCCATGCGTCCAACCTCGGCGCGATCCTGGCCCATGACCTGGCGGCTGACAGCGGCATCCCCGCGCTTATCGCAGATCCCGTGGTGGTGGATGAACTCGGCCCCCTGGCCCGCTACTCCGGGCATCCGGACATCAAACGGCGCAGCATCTTCCACGCCCTCAATCACAAGGCCGTGGCCAGACGTGTGGCGCGGGAACTGGGGCGGCCCTACGAGGATCTGCGGCTCATCGTTGCCCATCTGGGCGGCGGAGTGTCCGTGGGCGCGCACGAACTGGGGCGGGTGGTGGATGTCAACAACGCCCTGGACGGCGACGGTCCGTTCTCTCCCGAACGCAGTGGCGGCCTGCCCGCTGGCGACGTCGTGGGCTGGTGCTTCGCGCCGGGGGCACGCGAGGCGGACATCCGGCGCAGGATCACGGGCGAGGGAGGCTTGCTGGCCTATCTGGGCACGGCAGACGGCGTGGCGGTCGAGAAGCGCATCCTGGGCGGCGACGAGACGGCTCGGGAGGTGCGTGAGGCCATGGCCTACCAGACGGCCAAGGAGATCGGGACCATGGGCGCGGTGCTCGGCGGGCAGGTCGACGCCGTGGCCCTCACCGGCGGCCTCATGCACGACCGGGAGCTGGCCCGCCTCATCAGCGCACGGGTGGCATTCCTGGGGCCGGTCATCATCCATGCGGGAGAGGACGAGATGTCAGCCCTGGCCCAGGCAGCCCTGCTCGGCCTGGCAGACCCGCACTCGATCCTTTCCTATCCGCCCCGGCCGCAGACCGTATCCACCTAAAAGGCATGCAGAATTTGCGTTGCAGATACCTCCTGGAATTAAACGGGAATTGCCCCTTTTCCAGCAGCTCGCTCTGGGGTAATGATAAATTTCCGTACTCATCCAAAGCCCTGAGGAGCCGCAGGAAATGAACAAAAAAATCATCTGGGACAAATCTTTCGAGACCGGCATTGACGAAGTCGACGCCCAGCACCAGCGTCTGGTCGAAATCATCAATTCCCTGGCCGACGGCATCGGCCACGCATCCATGAAGGACCTGCAAGGCATCCTCTCAAAGCTCAAGGAATACGCCCAGTACCACTTCCAGACCGAGGAAGGGATCATGGAGGCTTCGGCCTACACCGAACTGGAGGACCACAAGGCGGAGCACAGTGCCTTTGTAGACCAGATTCTGCTCTTCGACCTGGACGTTATCCTGGCCTCGGAAGGCCTGGCCTGGGACATGTTCCATTTCCTGCGCGGCTGGCTGACCAATCATATCCTCGTGGTCGACCGGCAGTTTTCGACATCGTTGCAGACCTGACAGCCGCCCGCGACTTTCCCTTGAACAACCCCGACGCAGGCCGCGCTCGCTTTGGCCCAGGTTCGGGTTACGCCGATGGCCATGCCCGCGAGGCCCGTCCGCCGTCTCCTCCATCCGGAGCATATTGAATGAGGATACTTGTTTTTCTGCTTTTTCTTCTGACCGGCTGCCACGCCTTCACCCCCGTCCCCGTGCCCGTTCCGGAACTGCCGCAAGCCTATCGCGAGTACTCCGGCGAGCATGAAGCGGACCAGCAGTGGTGGCGCGACCTTGGCAGTGACGATCTGAACATGCTGGTGGACGAAGCCCTGCGCTCCGCCCCGGACATGCGCGTGGCCCTGGCCCGCCTCGATCAGGCGCAGGCGGCGGCGGAAAAGACCGGCAGCGCCCTGTGGCCGACCATAGGCGCCAGCGCCGAGGCCAGGCGCGCCTGGATCAAGCCCGAGACCGGCAACGTGGCCCAAAGCGACACCTACGACCTTGGGCTCGCGGCCAGTTATGAACTTGATCTGTGGGGCCGTGTCCGGGCCCTGCGTCAGGCCGATACCCTCAACGTCATGGCCAGCCGTGACGACCTGCGCACCGCGGCCCTGACGTTGAGCGGTGAAATCGCAGGAGCCTGGATATCCCTGAGTTCGACCCGCCAGCAGCTTGCCGTGCTGGCGGAGCAGCAGCGCACCAACGCGGACATCCTCTCCTCCCTGGAACTGCGTTTCGCCAACTCCCTGACCTCGGCCCTGGACGTGCTGCAGCAGCGCGAAGCCATGGCCCAGACCGAAACCATTATTTTCCCTCTGCGGGCTGAAGCAGTGCGTCTTGAAAACAGGCTCAATCTGCTCCTCGGCAAGGCTCCGGGCACCCTTGACCTCTCCGCCGCGTCAAGCCTGCCCGAGCCCATGCCCATGCCGCAGGCGGGCCTTCCTGCGGAGTTGCTGCACGAGCGCCCCGATATCCGCGCCGCCAGGGAGCGTCTGCACGAATCGGGCTGGGATCTGGCCGCCGCACGGGCGGACCGCCTGCCGGCACTGCGCCTGACGGGCAACTTCGAACACAGCGGCAGCGACGCCAGCCGCATCTTCGACAACTGGCTGGCCAACCTGGCCGCGTCGCTGACCGCTCCCATCATCGACGGCGGCAGCCGCCGGGCCGAGGTTAAACGGCAGGAAGCCGTTCGCCAGGAACGTCTGGCCGCCTACGAAAAAACAGTTTTCACGGCCCTGTCCGAGGTGGACACGGGTGTGAGCGCCGTCCTCAAACAGATCGACCTGGTGCGCGCCCTCGAAGCGCAGCGGGACGCTGCCCAAGCCGCGCTGACCAGCGCACGGATCCGCTACCAGAATGGCGTGCTCGACTTCGACACAATGCTGTCCCTGCTCCTCAAGCTGCAGCAACTCGAACGAACCCGGATCAGGGAGCAGGCCTCCCTCCTGACCCAGCAGACCGGACTTTGCCGGGCCCTGGGCAAGGGCTGGCGTTCCTCTTTTCCCGATGCATCCTGAAAACAAAGCGATATAGCCATGATAATACCTGAATGCGACTCCACCAAGCCCATGTCTCCTAAAATAAAGATGCTCATCCTTGTTCTGGCCCTGCTGGTGCTTGGGGCCGGGATTTTCACGGCGGTGCGTTTCATCAAGACGCGCCCCAAGCCCCCGCAACGCCCACCGGCTGTCATCGCGCCGCTGATCGAGACGGTCGCCGTCGCGGCGGGTGACGAGACGGTGGTCATCAGGGCGTTGGGCACGGTCGTACCTGCGCGACAGACCCAGATCCGGGCCGAGGTGGCCGGTGTCGTCCGTGAAATCGCACCCGGCTTCCTGCCCGGCGCGACAGTGGCCGGAGCAAGCCCCCTGCTGCGACTGGTCGACGACGACTTCCGTCTGTCCGTGGCCGGGAGAGAGGCAGATCTTGAAAACGTCCGGGCCGCACTCGAACTTGAACAGGGATACCAAGAGGTGGCCCGGCACGAATGGGACCTGCTCGCCATGACCGGCAAGGCCGGAGAGAGTCCGGATCTTGCACTGCGAAAACCGCAACTGGCCCAGGCCAGGGCCAAGGTGCGCCAATCCGAGGCGGCCCTGGAACAGGCGCGCCTGGACCTGAAACGGACCACGATAAGTGCGCCCTTCACCGCCCTGGTCCTCGACAAGCACGTGGAGGTCGGCTCCAGGGTTTCCATCACCGATACCCTGGCTACCCTGGTCGATACCCGTGAATACTGGATCGAAGCCACCGTCGCGGTGGACCGTCTGCCCTGGATCACGCTGCCCTCAAAAGATGGCCAGGGCTCGGCGGTACGCATCCGCTCCCAGGCCAGCGGGGCCGAGCGCGAGGGACGCATTCTGCGCCTGCGCGGAGATCTGGAGGAGCAAGGGCGGCTGGCCCGGATGCAGATATCCCTGCCCGCCCCTCTTGATGCCCTGCCCGCCCCCATCCTGCTGGGAGAGTACGTGCGCCTTGAAATCGAAGGCCGGCGGCTTGAAAACGTGATCCGCCTGCCCAGATCCGCCCTGCGCGAAAACGACACGGTTTGGACCGTCCACAACGCAACCCTGGCCATCCGGCAGGCCGAGATCGCCTGGCGCGACACGGACTGGGTTCTGATCTCGGGCGGGCTCGATTCCGGCGACATTGTGGTGACCAGCGATCTGAGCACCCCCATCGACGGCATGCCCGTCACCCTCGGTCAGGAAAGGTAGGCTCATGCGCGACAGAATCCAGCACGGCCCCATCGCCTGGATGGCCGCCAACCCGGTGGCCGCCAACCTGATCATGCTCATCTGTCTGCTCGGCGGACTGATCATGACCACCAGGATCAAACAGGAAGTCTTTCCCGAATTCGAGTCCGAGATCGTGACCGTCTCCGTGGCCTATCCCGGAGCCAGCCCGGAAGAAGTGGAAAAAGGGATTGTCCTGGCTATCGAGGAACGAGTCACGGGTCTGGACGGAATCAAGAAAGTCACGTCCTCCTCCGTGGAAGGAGTGGGCTCGGTCACCGTCGAGGCCCTCAAGGGCACCGACATGGAACGCCTGTCCCAGGACGTGAAGGGCGAGGTGGACCGCATCTCGTCTTTCCCGGAAGACGCCGAGACTCCGAGGGTGGTCATCGCCTCCAGTCAGCGCCGGACCATGTCCATCGCCGTTTACGGAGATCTGGAAGAGCGTGTTCTGCGTGAAATGGCCGAAACCGTGCGCGACGAACTCCTGCAGGATCCGGAAATCACCCGCATCGACCTTAGCGGCGCGCGGGATATGGAAATCAGCATCGAAATTTCCAAGGACGCCCTGCGCGCCCATGGTCTGACCCTGCGGCAGGTCGCGGACATTATCGGCCGCTCTGCCCTGGAACTGCCCGGTGGCAGTGTCAAGACAAGCCAGGGGGAAATCCTGGTGCGGGTCAAAGACCGGCGCGAACTGGGCCGGGAGTTCGCGAGCCTGCCGGTCATCACCACTCCCGAAGGATCGGTGGTCCGCCTGGAGGATCTGGGACGCATCACCGACGGATTCGCGGACACGGACCTCTTCGCCCGCTACAACAATCAACCGGCCATTCTGCTCGACGTCTTCCGCGTGGGGGACCAGACGCCCATCTCCGTCTCCGACGCCGTCAAAGGCCACATGGACCGCCTGAGCCAGACCTTGCCCCCAGGCGTATACCTCTCCAAACGCAACGACAGCTCCGACATCTTTCGCCAGCGCATGGACCTGCTGACCCGCAACGGCATCATGGGTCTTTGCCTGGTTTTTCTCCTGTTGGCCGTTTTTCTGGAAATCCGCCTGGCCTTCTGGGTCAGCCTGGGCATCCCCATCTCCATCATGGGATCGTTCCTGATCCTGCCCGGCCTTGGCGTAAGCATCAACATGGTCTCCATGTTCGCCTTCATCATCACGTTGGGCATCGTGGTCGACGACGCCATCGTGGTCGGCGAAAACGTATACCAGCACAGGGAGCAGGGACTCTCACCCCTCAAGGCCGCCATAACGGGCACAAGGGAGGTGGTCATGCCCGTCACCTTCTCGGTGCTGACCAATGTCGTGGCCTTCGTGCCCATGCTCTTCGTGCCCGGAGTGCTGGGCCGCGTCTTCGGCGTCTTGCCGGCGGTGGTTGTCAGCGTCTTTATCATCTCATTGGTTGAAAGCCTCTTTGTCCTGCCCTCCCACCTCGGGCACCTCAAATCCGGCGGCAAATCCCGGCTCGCCTTCTTGCACAAGGCCCAGGCCAAGTTCAGCTCCGGGTTCAAATACGTGGTCGCCACCTTCATCTCGCCCCTGCTCATGCTGACCATTCGCCTGCGCTACCTGACTCTGGCCGTGGCTGTGGCCGTGCTCACGGCAACCGTTGGGTACGTGGCCAGCGGGCGCATGGGCATCGTCATGTTCCCCAAGGTCGAGGCGGACTACGCCTATGTCGAGCTGGCCATGCCCTTCGGCACGCCGGTGGCCCGCACCGAGGCGGCCATCGACCGCATGGTCCGCATCGCCGAAGATCTGGCCCGTGAGCATGGGGGCGAAGAACAGGTTGAAGGAATCTACTCCCAGGTCGGCATGGGTTCCGGAGGGCATCAGGGCTCGGTGCGGGTTTTTCTGACCCCGCCCGAACAGCGCACCCTGCCCACCGCGGAGTTCACCGACCTGTGGCGGCAGCGCGTGGGGGCCATCGCCGGAACCGAATTCCTCAAATTCGAGTCGGACCGCGGCGGGCCGGGATCGGGCGCGGCCCTGACCATTGAACTGTCGCATCGCTCCACGAGTGTTCTGGAAAAAGCCAGCGGGGATCTGGCCGAGGCCTTGGGGAAGTATGCCCAGGTTTCGGACATTGATGACGGATTTTCTGCCGGCAAGACGCAACTCGATTTTCGCATCCGCCCCGAGGGGTTAAGTCTGGGCCTGACCTCCCAGGAAGTCGCCCGCCAGATCCGGGCGGCGTTCTACGGAGCCGAAGCCCTGCGGCAGCAGCGCGGACGCAACGAAGTGAAAGTCATGGTCCGACTGCCGCAAAACGAACGGGTCTCGCTGCAGGACATCGAGGATTTCCTGGTGCGCACGCCAGCCGGGACAAGCGTGCTGTTGCGCGAGGTGGCCGATGTAAACAAAGGTCATTCCTACACCAGTATCGACCGCCGCGACGGCCGCCGGGTCATCTCCGTCACTGCCGACGTGACACCGCGCTCCGAGGCCGCCGCGATCACCAGCGTTCTCAGACAGAACTATCTGCCCAAAATGCAGGAACGCTATCAGGGCCTGGAATTCAGTTTCGAGGGCAGGCAGGCGGAAATCCAGGAAGGCGTCGGGGCGCTCCTGATCGGGCTGGGCATGGCCTGCCTGTGCATTTTCGCCCTGCTGGCCATTCCGCTGCGCAGCTACGTGCAACCCCTGATCATCATGACCAGCATCCCCTTTGGCGTGGTCGGCGCGATTTTCGGACACCTGATCATGGGCTACAGCCTGAGCCTGGTTTCCATTTTCGGAATAGTGGCCCTGTCCGGGGTGGTGGTCAACGCGTCCCTGGTGCTCATTGACTGCGCCAATGGCAAACGCCGTCTCGGACAATCCGCCCTGGCCTCCATTCATCTGGCCACAGTTCAGCGCTTCCGGCCCATTCTGCTGACCACGGTGACCACCTTCTGCGGCCTGGCACCCATGATCTGGGAGACCTCAAGACAGGCGAGGTTCCTTATCCCCATGGCCCTGTCGCTCGGGTTCGGCATCGTTTTCTCGACCTTTATCACGCTCGGCATCGTGCCGTCGCTGTACATGGTCCTGGAAGACATAAAGCGCTTCGGGCGCTCACTGGTCAAATAAGGAGGAATTGTGGAGCTTGGAGTACTGATTCTGCTGGCCGCTGCGGCCGGAGCGCTTGGCTGGTTCTGGATGGACGGCGTGGCCAGCGGCGAACGCCTGATGAAAGGCCGCTCCTGAGGCGTGCCGCATCCTCTTCCGGCGGAAGAGGCAAAAGACGAAGATCAGGATTTAGGAACCAAAGGGCGTTGATCCAGCCCGGAGAGCAAAAAAAAACCCTGCCAGGCAGGGTTTCAAGGCTCAGATCGACGCGACTACCATCTGGGCCGGCGTTCACGCTCGGGACGGGGACGGGCTTCGTTGACCTTCAGAGAACGTCCGCCGTAATCGGCGCCATCGAGAGCGGCAATGGCTTCTTCAGCGCCGCTCTCCATTTCCACAAATCCAAATCCACGGGCTCTGCCTGTCTCACGGTCGGAAATGAGTTTAACATTTGCAACCTGTCCGTACGTTGCAAACAGCGTTTCCACGTCCTGCTCGGTGGCACTCCAGGGCAGGTTTCCGACATAAATGTTCTTCGACATGATGCACTTGTCTCCTGTAAAAAAACTGAAAACTCCAGGTTGAGTCTCCCATCGGATCTGTCGCGCCTTTGGGCCAAAACCCTTCCCGTCTCCTCGTACCTCGCACCAACCGGGATGGTTGATACATGGCTATGGAAAATACGTACTTTAAAAAAAAGAGGCAAGAGTTTATTTAAAAGTCTGCATACAAAATCAGACCTTCTTTCCTACTTTCCAAGCAGGCCGGATTACGGCATTTCCCTGTGAATTCTTCTTTTTAGAGATTGATAAAGCTATACTTATTTATTATTGATTATCGATGCCAATAAACAACTCCCCTTCCGGTACCATTTTCGCCATCAAGCGCTACGCCCTGCACGACGGACCGGATCTGCGCGTGACGGTTTTTCTCCAGGGCTGTCCCCTGTCCTGCCGCTGGTGCCACAACCCCGAAAGCTTACACTCCTCACCGCTCATGCTGACCGTCCCGGGAAAATGTGTCGGCTGCGGAGAGTGCGTCCCGGCCTGCCCGCAAGGCGCGCTCTTCCCCGGCAGCGGCGGCATGGTCCGGGATCAGGAAGCCTGCATCGCCTGCGGGCTTTGCGCCGAAGTCTGCCCGGCTCTGGCCCACGAATGCGTGGGCATGAAACGCTCGGTTGAAGACGTGATGGTCGAGATTAAAAAGGAAATCCCCTTTTTCGCCGAAGGCAGCGGCGGGGTGACCTTCTCCGGCGGCGAGCCGTTGGCCCAGCCCGATTACCTGGAAGCCCTGCTGCGGGCCTGCGGAGACCTGGACCTGCACCGCGCTGTAGACACCAGCGGATTCGCCACCCCCGGAACGATCACGCGCATAGCCCGGCATACGGACCTTTTTCTTTACGACATAAAACACATGGACCCGGCCGCCCATCGCCGTGCCACCGGGGTGGACAATGCCCTGATCCTTTCAAATCTGCGTCTGCTGGCAAACAGCGGGGCGCGGATCGGCCTCAGGCTCCCGCTCATCCCGGGAATTAACGACGACCAGGAAAACATCCGCGCCACGGGGCTTTTCGCCGCGTCCCTGCCGGACACCCAGACCATCGACGTACTCCCTTACCACGCCTCGGCCAGGGGGAAATACGCCAAACTCGGCCTGACCTATCCGGGCGACGACATCCCTCCCTCCGAGACCGGAGACGTGGAGAAGGCCGTGAACATCTTGCAGGATTGCGGACTCACCGTCCGCATTGGAGGATAGATGAACCAGAGAATAGAGCACCTGCGCGAGGAAAGCTTCGCCGCCGAACCGTCCATTTCCATCGAACGAGCCCTGCTCGAAACAGCGTTCTACCGCGAAAACTTCGGCAAACACTCCCTGCCCGTGCTCCGAGCTCTGGTCTTCAAGGACCAGTGCGAGAAGAAAGCCATCTATCTCGGCGACGGCGAACTCATCGTCGGCGAGCGCGGCCCCGCGCCCAAATGCGTGCCGACCTTTCCCGAACTAACCTGCCACTCGGCCTCGGACCTGCGCGTGCTCGCGACCCGGCCCATGACCCGCTACCATGTGTCGGAGGACGACATCGCAACCTACGAACGCGAGGTCATCCCCTACTGGACGGGCCGCTCCATGCGCGATCGCGTCTTCTCCCATATCCCGGACGAATGGCGGGCAGCCTACGAGGCAGGCCTCTTCACCGAATTCATGGAGCAGCGCGCCCCCGGCCATACCGCCCTTGACGGAACGATCTACGAGATGGGCATGCTCGACTTCAAAAATCGCATCGCCGAACGTCTGAGCCGCCTCGATTATTTAAATGATCCCCTGGCCTCGGACCGGGCCGAGCAACTTCGGGCCATGGACATCGCCTGCGACGCGGCGGTGATCTTTGCCGAGCGTCACGCCAACCTTGCCTGGGAAAAGGCCAAGGCCGAGCCGGACCAGACACGCAAGTCCGAACTCATGCGCATCGTCGAAGTCTGCCGCCGCGTTCCGGCCGAGGCTCCCCGCGATTTTTGGGAGGCGCTGCAGATGTACTGGTTCGTGCATCTGGGCACCATCACCGAACTCAACGGCTGGGACGCCATGACTCCAGGACACCTCGACCAGCACCTGGCCCCCTTCTATGAAAAAGGGCTCGCCGACGGCACCCTGACCCGCGAAGCGGCCAAAGAGCTGCTCTGCTGCCTGTGGATAAAGGTCAACAACCACCCGGCCCCGCCCAAAGTCGGCGTCACAGCAAAAGAAAGCGGCACCTACAACGACTTCACCAACATCAATCTCGGAGGCCTCCGGCGCGACGGCTCCGACGGAGTCAGCGAACTCTCCTACCTCATCCTGGAAGTGGTCGACGAATTAAAACTCCTGCAGCCCCAGACCAGCGTACACATCAGCCAAAAGACGCCGGACCGGTTTCTCAAAGCTGCCGCGCGGGTCATCAGACAGGGCTACGGCTACCCGTCGATCTTCAACACCGACGCCGTGGTCATGGAACAAATGCGCGTCGGCAAAACCGTTGAAGACGCCCGCGAAGGAGGCTGCTCAGGCTGCATCGAGACCGGGGCCTTCGGCAAGGAAGCCTACATCCTGACCGGCTATCTGAACGTGCCCAAAGTCCTGGAACTGGCTCTGAACGACGGCCACGACCAGCTGACCGGCCAGCAGATCGGTCCACGGACCGGCGACGCAAGCGCGTTTTCGAGCTTCGAAGATCTCTACAACGCTTTCACCCTCCAACTCGACTGGGTCGTGGACCTCAAGGTGCGCGTCAACAACTACATCGAGCGCATGTACGCCACCCACTCCCCCGCGCCCTTCCTGTCCACAGTCATCCACGACTGCATCGAAAAGGGCCGGGACTATTACGACGGCGGTCCGCGCTACAACACCAACTACATCCAGTGCTGCGGCATCGGCACGGTCACCGACAGCCTGTCCGCCATCAAGACCCACGTCTTTGACGCCGGGACCGTCTCCATGCACAAACTTACCCAGGCGCTGCAATCCAATTTCGAAGGCTCCGAAGCCCTGCGCCTGAAGCTCTGGAACAAGACGCCCTTCTTCGGCAACGATGACGACCGGGCAGACGACATCATGCGCCGCGTCTACGATTCGCTCTTCACGGCCATCGACGGACGCCCCAACACCAAGGGCACCGGCTACCATCTGAACATGCTCTCCACCACCTGCCACGTCTATTTCGGCAAGATGCTCGGAGCCTCAGCCAATGGCCGCCTGGCCCATCTGCCCGAGTCCGATGGCACGTCTCCCTCCCACGGCGCAGACAAAAACGGTCCCACGGCCGTGGTCAAGTCGCTCTCGAAAATGGACCAGATCAAGTCCGGCGGCACCCTCCTCAACCAACGCTTCCTGCCAGACGTCCTCAAAACCGACCAGGACCTGGACAAGCTCACCCAACTGGTGCGCACCTACTTCCGCCTCGGCGGACATCACATCCAGTTCAACGTGGTCGACACCGCCACCCTGCGCCAAGCCCAGACCAGCCCCGATGAACACCGCAACCTCCTGGTCCGCGTAGCCGGATACAGCGACTACTTCGTAGACCTCGACCTCGACCACCAAGAGGAAATCATCCGACGGACCGAACAGGAAACAGCGTAGGGAGAAAAGATGCCTCCGGCGGGCAGGGGACGCGTCCCCTGCACCCCATTCATATTCTTGAAGTTTTTTCCGCATCGCCTCAAGAATGTTGCGCCAAAGAAATGCCTCCGGCGGGCAGGGGCCTCGCCCCCTGCACCCCATTCATATTCTTCTACCCTCCCGCAGCACCTCCAGCGTGTCGGCGTGGTCCGGGCGAGGGCTGTCGGCTGTCTGACTGAGCCAGGCATCGTTTGCTTTCCGGCCGTTTACCGTTCAAAACGCGCAATCGTATAAAACTCAAGGCCGGAAAACATTACGAGGCCCGCGAAGGAGTTCCGGCAGACCTTGCCCGGACCACGCCGACATGCGCTTCCCCCGCCCGTTCCTTCCAGCGAACCGATCGTTCCGATCCTGCACGCCTCCTTGCATTTTCCGATTTTTTGGCCCATGCCATGAACGATTTTTCGCCATAATGGCACAAACCGTTTTTCATCCTGTATCAAGGAGGCTCCATGAAACGCATCCTGCTTTTCGCCGTTTTAGCCCTGGCTCTGTGCGCAACCGCCGCTTCGGCCAAAAAACTGATTGTGGCCACGGACACCAATTTCCCGCCCTTCGAGTTCAAGGATCCTGAAACCGGCAAGCACACCGGCTTCGACGTGGAACTATGGGACGCCATCGCCAAGGAAATAGGAGCGGAATACGATCTGCAGCCCATGGACTTCAACGGCATCATCCCCGGCCTGCAGTCCGGACAGATCGATGTCGGCATCGCCGGTATGACCATCAAGCCCGAACGCGCCGAAGTGGTTGACTTCTCCGATCCCTACTACAACGCGGGCCTGCTGATCCTGGTCAAGGCCGACAACGCCGAAATCACGGACGTCAAGAGTCTGGCCGGCAAGATCGTCGCCACCAAACTCGGCACCACCAGCGAGGATTTCGCCAAGAAGGAAGCCGGAGCCAAGGAAGTCAAGCTCTTCCCCAACAATGACGCCATGTTCATGGAACTCATGGCCGGCGGCGCCGACGCAGTCATCTTCGACTCCCCGGTAATATCCGAATTCGTACGCACCGTGGGCAAGGAACAGACCAAGATCGTCGGTCCCCTGTACATGGGCCAGTCCTACGGCATCGGCTTCCCCAAGGGCAGCGACCTGGTCGCCAAGGTCAACGAAGCACTCAAGAAGCTTAAAGACAGCGGCGCCTACCGTGAACTGTACATCAAGTGGTTCGGCACCGAGCCCAAGTAATTCCGCTTAAACCATCCTGGAGGCAGGACCTTCCTGCCTCCATTTCGAGACACCCATGGCCTTCCAATTTGAACCGAGCGTCGTCATCGACACCCTGCCCATGCTCATGCGCGGAGTCTGGTACACCATCTACCTGACCGTCGGCGGCCTGTTTTTCGGCTTCCTGCTCGGGGTGGCCACGGGCCTCATGAAGCTGGCCCGGCCCTTCCTGGTCCGCAAACTGGCCGACCTCTACGTGGAACTCGTCCGCGGCACGCCCATGCTGGTGCAGGCCATGTTCCTCTATTACGGCGTGCCCATGGCCGTTGGCCTGCGCATCCCGCCGCTGATCGCCGGGGTCATCGTCATCGCCATCAACTCCGGGGCATACATCGCCGAGATCGTGCGCGGGGCCATCCAGTCCATCAATGTCGGCCAGACCGAGGCCGGGCGCTCCATCGGCCTGACCCGGGCCCAGACCATGCGCTACATCATCTGGCCGCAGGCCTTCAAACGCATGATCCCGCCGCTGGGCAACCAGTTCATCATCAGCCTCAAAGATACCTCGCTGCTCATGGTCATCGGCGTGGGAGAACTGCTGCGCACCGGTCAGGAGATCGTGGCCGTCAATTTCCGGGCTTTCGAGGTCTACATGGCCGTGGCCATGGTCTATCTGGTCATGACCATGAGCATCTCCAAGGCCCTCAAAATCCTTGAGAACAGACTCATCAACAAGACCAGCGGAAAACGCGCATGATTGAAATAAAGAACCTGCACAAAAAATTCGGCGACTTGGAAGTGCTTAAGGGAGTCAACCTGACCGTAGCCTCGGGAGAGGTGGTGTGCATCATCGGGCCGTCGGGCTCGGGCAAGTCCACGGTGCTGCGCTGCATCAACCGACTGGAGACGCCGACTGCAGGCACCGTGATCGTCGACGGCCACGACATCATGGACCCGCGCACGGACATCAACTACGTACGTACCGAAGCGGGCATGGTCTTTCAGCAGTTCAACCTCTTCCCGCACATGAGCGTGCTCGACAACGTGATCTTAGGCCCGCTCAAGGTCCGCAGGATGCCCCGCGCCGAGGCCGAGCATCTGGGCTATGATCTGTTGGCCAAGGTGGGCCTCGGTTCCAAGGCCCAGGCGTACCCGGAACAGCTTTCGGGCGGACAGAAGCAGCGCGTGGCCATTGCCCGCGCCCTGGCCCTGCAGCCCAAGGTGATTCTGTTTGACGAGCCGACATCGGCCCTGGATCCGGAACTGGTCGGAGAAGTGCTTGAAGTCATGAAGAAACTGGCGGCGGAGGGCATGACCATGATCGTGGTCACGCATGAGATGGGCTTTGCCCGCGAAGTGGCGGACAGGGTCATTTTTATCGACGAAGGGGTGATCCAGGAAGTGAACAGCCCAAAGGAATTTTTCAGCAATCCCGAAAATCCACGTTTGCGGGATTTTTTGGGCAAAATCGTAGGCAAATAACGAAAATCCGACCTGCCCAACCTCTCAGGCCGTCACCCTTCCTCTGGGACTGCCCGGCCTGTCAACTGCGCGAACACGCCAGGCATCGGCGCCTCCAACGTCATGCTCGCGCCTGAAAACGGATGGGCAAAGGTGAGGGTGCGTGCATGCAGGGCCAGCCGAGAAAAAGCGTCCCCCTTGACCCCGTACTTCTTGTCGCCAGCCACCGGATGCCCCAGGTCCGCCATCTGCACCCGGATCTGGTGCTTGCGTCCCGTCAGCAGTTCGATCCTCAAAAGCGAATACGCCCCCTTCTCCCTGACCACAGTCCAGGCAGTCTGCGCCAGCTTGCCGAGTTTCGCATCGCGAGTGGAATAGACCTTGTGCACACCGCTCTCCACCAAATGGGAGACGACCGTGCCCGACGCCTTGTCCATCTGCCCATGCACCACCGCAGCGTAGATCTTGGTGGTATCTTCCCACTGATCCTGCAGGGTGCGCTTGGCCGCCTCGGTCTTGGCGAAGAGCAAAATCCCGGAAGTCTCCCGGTCCAGGCGATGGACAATGAAAATCCTGTACCGGGACTTGGCGTTGCCCTTGCGCACGTAGTCGGTCAGGGCGTAATAGGCGGTGCGCGTCTTTTCCGTCTCCGTGGCCATGGTCAACATCCCGGCCGGTTTATCCACGACGATGATGTCGCGGTCCTCATGGATGATATTCAGACCCGGCGGCAAATGCCTGGAGCCGGGGCGGGCTTGGTCACGCATGGATTGTCCTTGAAAGAGAGTGTTGCAGAATATTTTAAACACGGAGGCTGGCTTTGCCAGCGATGCGCGTCAACGGATCGGAAAAGGGTGCAAAAGTCCAGGACAAACCCCGTCAACTCTCGCGCACAAATCCCTTGGACTTGAGCTTGTGGGCGTACTGGGAGTGCAGGGGGCGGATCAGGTTGAGTCTGTTTTCGGCCCTGGAGGCGAAGACGTTGTCTCCCGGGGCCAGAATCACGCCGGTCTGGCCGTCCTGGGTCAGGTAGACGTCGGGTTCGGCATCAGTGACCAGGATGCGCAGGTCGTTCTCGAAGGGCAGAACCATGGGCCGAAAAGCGTGCAGGAAGGGACAGATGGGCGTCAGGGCGAAGACGTTGAGCTCCGGGTAGATAAGCGGCCCGCCCGCCGAGATGGAGTAGCCCGAAGAGCCCGTGGGCGTGGCCACGATCATGCCGTCGGCGCGCACGGTGCCCAGATGATCGGAGCCGTACCACATGTCGAGGCGGATCATGCGCGCCAGGCTCCCGCAGCTGATGACCAGGTCGTTTATGGCGTAGCCTCGGTAGTGTTCCTGTCCGCGCCGCAGCACGTGGAAGCTGATGACCAGCCGCCGGGACATGTCGTACTCGCCGCGCAGGATAACGGTCAGGGATTCGCGCCAGTCCGATGGGGAGATTTCCGTCAGAAAGCCGACTTTGCCCAGATTCAGCCCCAGGATGGGGATTCCAAGGTCCTGCACGGCCCTGGCCACGGCGAGCAGGGTCCCGTCGCCGCCCAGGGTCAGGATCATGTCCGCGCCTTCCCAGGTCGAGATGCAGTGCACCTTTTCCTTGGTCGACGAGACGATCCTGGCCGAACGCCCCTCGACAGCGAGCCAATCGCGAATCTGCCGGGCCATGTTGGCTGCCAGGTCGTTTGCGGAGTTGTGGACGATGACGACGTTGCTTATGATTTTTCCCATTTGTGGGAGTGTAAGCAAAAGAGCACGGGTATTCAAGAAAAGGCGTCGCCGAAAAAAAAATCGGACAGGATGCGATTTTTGCAATAAATTTCTAAAGTTCGCAAACGAGTGGCCGATAGAGTGAGATAAGAGGTATAGACCGTGACAGTGAACCCCTTTCTCGTCAAAAACGTGGTGCGCACGTACGATCAGCACCAAGAGACCGGTCGGCGCATCGCCAGGTTCAAAAATTATATGGACCGCGCCGGACAGGGGGACAGTGTTTCCATTTCCCAGGAAGCCAAAAGACGGCTGCTGGTGGAAAAAGTCGCGGGCGAGATCGTGGACAACCTCATCGGCTCGGACACCGCGAACCCGGTTGTCCGCGAGATCAGGGAGCAACTGACCAAAGAATTCGGAAACGGAAAGGACCTCTTTTTCAGGTATCCTTCCGACGGAAGCGGCCTGCAGATACTCAAAAAAACAGACCAGGGCGTGTCGGAATTGACCAATGGGGAAAAGGATGCTCTGATGCGGCGGCTATGGGAAGTCGCCCTGACCCGGGTCAACGAAACAATGCTTTAGGCTTATGCCCTTTACCAAAGGCAGCACCGCCTGCGCGGCCGGAAAAAACGGCAGGAGTTTAACATGACGATAAACAGCATAAAACCATTCGGCGGATACGAGTCGCAGCGAATGGAACAACTGGAGCAGCAGCGCCAGGAACACCAGAAGGTGGCCGCCAACCAGGAAGGCAGCGCCGACCGAATATCCATCTCCGACGAAGCGCGGCTGAAGATGAGCATGCTCAAAGCCGCGCAGGAAGACCCCGGGGTGAGATCCGACAAAGTCGCCGACGTCAAAGCCAGAATCGAGGCGGGTGAATACACTGCCGATAGTCGTGACATCGCGGCCGGACTGCTCAGGCAGGAGCTTGACATCTGGGGATGACCCGGAACCTTATGAACGAAAGGATCAAAGCCTGACCGGTTGCCCGGCCAGGCTTTTTTCATGAATTGGCCAGGCGTTGGTCGCCCTCGCCCAAGTCGCGAAGCAGGATGCGGGAAGGAAAACCAAGCTCAACCTGCGGAGACTGCAGGCCCAACCGTTCCTGCACATTGACGCAGATGGGCCCGGTCAGGTTGAGGGTGCTGCCCTGCGGGTCGCCCTTGGGCACGGTCACGCTGACCAGGATGACTAGGTCACGGATGCTGCGCACCCGCAAAATTCGCTCCTCGGCCGCTGCCAGCCGAATCTCGTAACGCGGCAGAAAGGAGAATGGATCGGCGAGCATCATGCCCATGCTGGGCATCTCCAGGCTCTGCAAGAAATGGAAGGGAGTGCCGGGCTTGAACTCCACCAGTGCGAATTCCCGCAGGTTCTCGAATCCGATGATGCCGCGGGGAAAACGTATCGTTTTGTCTGCGGCAATGACCAGCTGACCGATACGGGAATTTATTGTTTGTCTTTTATTGTCCATAATGCTGCCGCCATCATCAGATCGTTGTTGTCGAGTTCCAGGGCCGAGGTGTTCTGGGTCTGCACCTTGAGATAGATTTCTTCCCGGTAGACCGGCATATGTTCCGGCACGTCGAGACCCAGCTTGATCTGCTGTCCCTTGATGCTCAGAATGGTGATTTTTATGTCGTCACCCACATGCACGCTTTCTCCGGGGCGACGCGAGAGTATGAGCATAAACCCTTCCTACAGATAATTGACCAGGCTCATCTTCATGATCATGGATGAGGATTTGAGCACCGCCTCATAAGACAGCTGCTGGTTGGCCAGCTCCGTCAGAAGCGCAGCCAGATCCGCATCCTCCACATTGCTCATGCGCTCGGTTTCGTTGAGTTTGAGTCCGGACAGTACAGTGTCGGCCACGTCGAGCCGGTTTTCCCGCGCACCCACGGAGGCCAGCTGGGTGGTGAAATATTGATGCCCCTTCTTCAGCTCGTCCAGGGCTTCGCCGCACCCCTGCTGGTCGTTGTTCTCCAGGGCCGCCACCAGCTTGCCCACGGTGACCATGATGTTCTTGCCCACGTCGGAATCCGAGAACACTGGTTGGGTTCCGTTTTCGTAGTACCCGCCGAATATTTCCGAGCCGATGCTGTTGAGCTGCAGATACTGCCCGGCGGAAATCTCCACATTGTGGGCCGCGGTCTGGGGGTGGATGATGAATTGGGCGTTCTTGACAAGCTGAACCACGCCAGTGCGCTCCGTAAGCACGAGCTTACCGCCGGGCACCAGCAATTCGGCCGCGGCAGTAGTATTGGAGGCCGAGTGTCCCGTGGACCAGTTAACACCGCCGTCGGTGCTGTAGGAGTAGCTTATCGGGGTCGTCGATCCGATATCCACCGGTAAGTCATTATCGATGCGCACCATGACGTCACTTGAAAAAAGGCCACGCCCTTCGGCGTTGACCGCAGCGCCCATCTGGATGACCCCGGTGGAGCCTGATTTGACCGAGAACTCGAGGCCTGTGAGATTACCGGTGCCGGTGATCTGTACTCCGCCATACGGAGTCTGGATCACGGGCGTGGCCGTGGCGTTGTCGACCGTGACTGTCGTCCAGGTGGTCCCGTCAACTGAGTACTGAGCCTGAAACGTGCCGCCGCTGCCGGGAGCTAAAACCGTTCCCAAAACCTCCACATGCACATCCTTCTCGAATCCACCGAGAGGCAGGGCGGAAATGGTCGAACTGCCTGCGGTATAGAGAACCGCCGACTGGGACTGGTGATCGCCCTTGTACACGGCCGTGGGCGCAATCGTCAGCCAGGAGCCCTTCGCCATGGAGGTGTTCGACGCGGGAGAAAGCTCAACGGAATAGCCCTGACTCAGGTTCAGGCTGATCCCTCCCAGCTCCAATGCACCATTGGCACCCACGTTGGCAGGATCCGACCAGGTATTCCCGCCATCCTTGCTGTAACGGTATGAAATAGTATCTGTTCCTACCGTGGCAGTAGTTCCTTCCGGCCCCAGGAACTGGACCACAAAACTGCGACTGGCCTGGCCCGTGACCAGGCCGAGGCTCTTTCCGTCCTGATCGTAGGCCATGAGCGCTTCCTCGAAAGCGCTCCCCTCGAACTTCTGTCCACCGAAAATGGATTTGCCTTCGTAGCGGGTGTTCCCCAGGTTGACCAACTGGCTGAAGATCTGCCTTACCTCGTAGGAGGTGGCCTCACGGTCAGAAGCAGCCATGGTTCCCGTGGCGCCCTGCTCGGCCAGGCCCTTGAGCTTGGTCAGAAGGGTGCTGACCTGCATCATGGACTCGTCAGCCAGGTTGAGCCAGCCCTTGGCCGTGTCGATGTTTTTGCGATACTGATCTATGGATGCCAGAGAGGAACGGTAATTGAGTACCCGCCCCGTGCCTACCGGATCGTCGGAGGGCTTGTTGATGCGCTTCTGGCTGGAAGCCTGCATGTTCAAGTCCATCAGCCGTGACTGGGTCTTCTGCATGTTGTACAGAAAGTTGCTGTACTGGTTACGAAGGGATACGCGCATGATCCGCCTCCATCAGTTCTTGAGCCCGAGCAGCACTTGCAGCATGGATTCGGCCGTGGTGATGAGTTTCGCCGCCGCCGTATAGGCGTGCTGGAACTTGATCAGGTTGGTCATCTCCTCGTCCAGGTTCACTCCCGAAACGGATTCCTGCCTGGCCCTCAGGTCATTGGCCAGGGCCTGCTGATATTCGAAATTGAATTTGGAAGACTGGGTATCGGAGCCCGCCTTGGCTACCAATGTGGAATAATATTCCCCCAGTGTCTGGCGCGTCGTACCCCCGGTCACGGTACGCGTGGACACGGCCCTGTTTTGCAGGGCGGCGATGGCTGCGGCCGTGGTGTTGTCGCCCTCGTTCATCTCTCCCGCGCCGTTGATATGGCCGGTGTTGATGCGTGCGGTGTTGCCGCGCACGTTATTGTTGAGGGCCAGGGTTCTGGCGTCGGAGCCGTCAAAAAAGGTGTTGATGCCGAGGGCAGCCAGCAAGCCCGTGGAGTCGGAGCCAAAGGCGAAATCATAATCGCCGGAGGCCTTGATCTGCAGATGGTTGTCCGGCGCGGAGGCGGTGAGCATACCGGGAAAGGTGTTGTTTATTGCGGCAATGACTTGCTGCAGGGAATGCAACGCCGGGTCAAAATTCTGGACGCCGGGTGCTGTGGAGTCGAAATCCAGGGCCGAAAACTGCACCTGCGCCCCGGTATTCTTGTCGTAAACCGCGATCATGAAATTGCCGCTCTCCAGCTTGTCGCCAAAAACAAGCCCCGCCCCGGCCTTGAGGGGAAGGCTACTATTCGCCACCCCGTAGGTTCCGACAACCTCTTCGAAGCGTTCGAGCCCCGCACCCTGGGAATGCAGGCGGTTGACTTCCCAGGCCAGGCTTTTGGCGAAAGCGTCGAGCTTTTCGAGATAGCTGCCCACGCTCGCGTCCCGGAACTGGAAATAGCCAGCCAGGCTGCCGCCGGTCAGGCGACGCTCGTTGTCCTCCCCGTTGGTCAGGGCCTGGGGAGTGACGTTGATCTTGGAAGAGGTGGTCTCATACCAGAAAAGGGACTTGTTGGGCAGAACCTGGAAGCGATCGCCCGCTTGCAAGCCGTCATTTCCGGTCGTGCCATTCGGAAACATCAGGGTGCCCCTGCCGTCGGGCAGCAGGATCGGCTGTCCAGTGAACTTGAGTTCGCTGACCCCGTTTTCATCGGCAAGCCAGGTCTTGCCACCGTCCACGGAAACCCTGAACTTCAGTTCGTCGCCGGAAGCGAGCGGCACGGTGGCGGCTTCAAGGATTTCTACCGTGTATTCGCTTGAACTCGCGCCGTTGAAATTTGGAAGGCCATTATACGTCGAGGAGCTGCTCAGATAGGGGATGGACGGCACCGACTCGAAAGCCAGTCGAAAAGCGCTGACACCGTCGACCAGGGTATGCCCGGCCTGGGTGGTGATGGTCACGTTGCCAAGGCCACTGTCGATGTACCTGATGTCGAGCTTTTCGGCCAACTGCCTGACCAAAGCCGCACGCTGGTCGCGCAGCCCGTTGGCGTTGTTCTTGCCCGTTTCCTCGGTCACGGTGATCTGGCCGTTGAGCGTAGCGATGCTTTTAAGAAGGGTGTTGACCTCCCCGACTTCCGCCGCGATGGTGTCGTTGGTCTGCGCTTGCAGGCGCTGCAGGTCGCTGTAGACTACCCCGATGGCCTGCTCCAGGTTGGAGGCATGGCCGAGCAGGGCCGCGCGCACGCTCTGATTCTCGGGGTTTGCGGACAGGGTCTGCCAGTCAGCCCAGAACGCGGACAGGGCCGAGTTGACCCCTTGGGCATTGGCCTCATTGAAGATCATCTCGACGTTCTGCAGATTCTCATAGAGCTTCTGCCAGCGTTGCTGTTCCGAGTTCTTGGTGTTGTACATGATCTCGGTGAATTCATCGAAATAGCGGACGACTTCAGCAGCGTTGACACCGGTTCCAAGCTGGCCCGGGGTGTAGCTGATGTAATAGCCGTCCTCGAAGCGTACGGCCTGGCGGCTGTAGCCCTGAGTGTTGGCGTTGGAAATGTTGTTGCCGACGACCTCGATGGCCGCCTGGTTGGCGAACAGGGATTTCTTCCCGATATTGAACAGGGACGCGATGCCAGGCATCAGAGCCTCCCGCGCACCAACGTCGCCGTGGTCGCGCGATCCTGCCACGTCCCCTTGGCGGAATAGGTGTTGCGCTCCCTGGGCGCGACCTGATCCTGAAAATGCCTGAGGAGCACCCCACTCTGCTTCCAGAGGGCCATGGCCAGTTCGGCGTTCACAGAAGCCAGATGGGCGCTGTCCTGTTCATGCATGATGATCCGGGCGCGCCAGGTTTCAAAAATCCGTCTGTCCGCAGGGGAAAGCTTTTCCAGAAAAACTGCGAGACTGGTCATCCCGTCCGCCAGAAGACGCCCGGTCAGGGCTTCGCGCTCACGCACCAGTTGTCTGATCAGGTCCTGAACGCTCATCTCCAGGGCCGCCACCCGGTCCGGCTCTCCGGCCCGCAGCAGGGAATATTCCTCGCGCAGGAGCTGGCAGAGAAGCTCCGTGCCTTTGGCCTGACGGATGAGGCTGCCAAGTATGATCTGTTGCATATCGCGCTTCCTTACACGTGAAAGGTCTTGGGTCTTAAGGCCGGACCAGGAAATCCCTGCCCGGCAAACCCTTTTTTTTCGATATTTGCAAATTCCCGACCAGTTCGCCATCTACCCCCGAAAACCGCATGGGCTGCGTGTCGCCACCGCAACGAGGGACCTGGGCCGCCCGGCAAGAATTTCCCTGAACGCGACAACTCTACAACTCATCCTCTCCGTCAAGGCGAACAACTCGCAGGGCGTCGTCCAGGTCGGTGGGCATCACCCCGCCCTTCTGCGCCCCGGACGTATGCGACTGTTCGATGCGCCTGGCCAGCATCTCGGCCTCGTGCTGGGCTGTGAGCGCGGCCAGGGTGCGCGGCGCGACAGCATCGGCACGACTGCGGGCAAGGCTGTCCGCCCCCGCGCGGTCCAGGGGCTGTAGAGGCGCTGCGGACGTCGTGTCGCGACTGGCATTGACCAGACGTTCAGAAAGATTCGCGTAGAGCATGTCGGACAGGCCGATGCCGCCGCTACGCGCCATCTTGAGCGAGAGTTCCTGATCGAACATGGACAGGTAGCTTTCTTGTTCCTTGGAATTGAGCATACCTTCCTTGGGCACGGATGCGCGCATCTGCTTCCATATCTGGCCGATGAACACGGCCTCGAAATCCTGACAGGCCTTCTTGAGCTTGGCTTCGTCGAGCCCCTTTTCGGGATGTACCTGCGAGCGCAGGTCGCGCAGGCGATCCTGCAGACTCTGTGTAGAATCCTGCTCGGGCAGGCTCATGGCGGTGATCTCGTTCATATCGCCTCCGTTTGCTAAAGGACCTCAAGATCGGCATGCAGGGCGCCCGCCGATTTCATGGTCCGCAGAATGGAAATAAGGTCCCGGGGCGTGGCACCGATGGCGTTTAAGCCATCGACCAGTTCCTGGATGGATGCTCCGGCCATGAGCACGAGCCGACGCTGCTCCTCGCGCACGCCGATCCCCGTGGCCGGAGTGACGACCGTCTGCCCCTGGGCAAACGCGCCCGGCTGGGAAACCTGGGGCTGCTCGGACACGACCACGTTCAGATTGCCATGAGACACGGCGACCCTGGACAGGCTGACGTTGGAGCCCAGCACGACGGTACCGGTCTTCTCGTCGACGACCACCTTGGCCCTGCTGTCGGGCTGGACTTCCAGATTCTCCAAGGACGCCATGAGGGCGACGATGTTGCCCTGATATTGCGGCGGAATGGCGAGCTTTATGGAGGATGCGTCCTGGGCATGGGCGTACTGGCCGCCGATGGACCTGTTCACGCTGTCCGCGACCTGCTTGGCCGTGGAAAAATCCTCCACCGCCAACTGGATGGAGATGTCGGCCTGGTCGTTGAAGCTGAAGGGCACGCCGCGCTCCACTACCGCGCCGCCGGGGATGCGACCCACGGTGGTGACGTTCTTGGTCGCGGTGGCCGCTTCTCCGGCGGCGGAAAATCCGCCTACGGCCAGGGGGCCCTGACACAGGGCGTAAACCCCGCCATCCACGCCCTTGAGCGGAGTCATGAGCAGCACGCCGCCGACCAGAGAGGTCGCGTCGCCCACGGAGGAGATGGTCGCATCGAGCCTGGACCCGGGTCTGGCCGAGGCAGGCATCTTGACCGTGACCATGACCGCGGCCACGTTCTTGGGTTTGAGTGCGGCCCGGTCGACCTTGACCCCCATGCTTTCAAGCATGTTGGCCATGGACTGGATCGTGAACTGCGAACTGCTCTTGTCTCCGGTCCCGGGCAGACCAACGACCAGGCCGTAGCCGACCAGGCCGTTGGTGCGCACCCCGCCAAAGCTGGCAATGTCCTTCAGGCGCACGGCCTCGGCTGGCAGGGCTGACGCCATGGCCATAGCCAGGACGAGAAGCAGGAAAAGGATGGGTCGAATTCTAGAATGGCCATACATTGTCGAGTATCCTCGCGAGCCACCCGGGGCGTTGTTTGTCGGCCAGGACTCCCTCGCCGTAGAGTTCGATGCGCGCTTCGGCCAGACTGGTTGACATGATGGTGTTGTCGGCGTCGATGTCGCGGTCCCGGGCCACGCCCTGCACCAGAACGATCTGGGTTTCGCCGTTGACCCGCGTCTCACGCGCTCCGACCACTTCCATGAGCCCGCCGCCAAGGACCCGGGTCACCCGGGCCGCCACGGTGGTAGTGATGGAACTCTCGCGCTTGGTTTCTCCGTCGCCGGCAAACGTGCTGGAGGAGTTGGCCCGGACCAGATCACCCGCGCCCACTGTCGCGCCGGGGATAAGCGGCAGCTTGTCCTTGCCCAGGTAGGCGTCAACGCCCAGAGCCATGGAGCTGCCCCGATTGGCGTCGGTCTCGGCTTTGCTCTTGGAGAGCGTGGATTCCATCACCTTGATGAGCAGCACATCGCCGACCCGCTTGGCCCTGGCGTCGGCAAAGAGCATGGTCGCCCCGTCCGGATCGAACAGCGAGCCGGGGTTTTCCGCCGCGGACACCCGCTCCTGGGGTGGAGGGGTGACCACGGCCGTCGGCATGGGCGGGCGACTGGTGGTCCGGCAGCCCGTCAGGACCGGCAAAGCCAGCATGAATACCAATAAATATATCCGCATATTTCCTCCCGGCCTACGGCACGCGCACAGTTTCGGCGTCCACGACCTGCGCGGCCACGATTCTGCGGCTCTGCATGTTCCGGACCCGGATGGTGTTGCCGATGCTGCCGTCATCAAGGCTCTCGACCGGCACGGTCAATCTCATTGTCTGCCCTGCGTAAACCAGGGTCAGAACCTGTCCTTTGGACACTACGGGAATCATCTCCACCGCGTCGGCGCTGATGGGCTGGCCTTCGCCCACCGCTGCGGTCATGCGCAGGGGCAGGCCGCGCCCGTCCCATGGCGCCCGGGCCATGTAGGCGAGGTTCTTGCGTGCAAAACCGACCAGCGCGGGTTCGAGCATATCTCCCCGGTTCAGGACTCGGGCGGCGCAGGGCACTGTTTTCCAGACATCGGCGAAAACCGTGCCCGTGAAACTCTGCACCACGCGGTCGTCTTCGGTCACAGCCTCCAGACGCAGGCTGATGCGGCCCGGCGCGGGGACGCCCACCGGGGCGACGCGCATCCGGACCGGCTCCTTTTCGGTGATGAAGAGATGCTCGGCGATGCGGTGCTCCCGTATCTCGACCTCGCCCTCATGATGGGCCAGGGCTTCAGTCAAAATTTTGTCGATCGCAGGAATGAGCGATAACGCGCTGACCACCTGGCCACCGCGCTGCACCTGAACCTGGTCGGGAACATCTATTCGCGGCACGCCGGGTCCCAGACGCTGCATGATGAGTTCGCGCAGCCTCGGGCCGCTCAGGCTCGCCCGCGCCCCGTCGAACTTGGGCGACGCCAGCAGGGGTTCGTCTGCGGCGCGAAGCATGAGGGCCTCGGCCTGCATGCCCTCGGCCCGGGCCAAATCCTTCAGGGTGATGACCGGACCGTCGACACACACGGCCCCGGCCACGACCAGCCTGCCCTCTGCCACGGCAAAGCCGGGACAGAGCAGAATGACGAGCAGAGCCATTACACAACGCATGATTTACCTCTTCAACTGGTTGGCGACCTGCAGCATCGTGTCGGCCGTGGTGATGGACTTTGAATTGGCTTCATAGGCGCGCTGACCGACAATCATGTTGACCATTTCCTCAACGATCTGAACGTTGGACATCTCCAGAAAACCCTGGGCCAATGTTCCGGCATTGTTCTGGCCGGGCACGCTCTCCACCGCCTCACCGGACCCGTCGGTCTGCACGTACAGGTTGCGACCCTCGGCTTTGAGGCCCGCCGGATTGACAAAGGTGTACACGGGGATGTCCGTGCCTGCGATTTCCGCGCCGGCCTTGTCCACGCAGGTCAGCCGCCCGTCCTCGGTCACGACGATGTTCTGGGTCTCGCCGGGAACGATGAACTCCGGCTGCAAGGGATGACCGTTGTCGGTGACGATGCGCCCGTCGCTGTCAAGCTTGAACGCCCCGCTTCTGGTGTAGGCTTCCTCCCCGTTGCGATCGACACGGAAGAATCCGTCACCTTCGATGACCAGATCAAGCTGGTTGCCCGTATTCTGGAAATCGCCCTGAGAAAATATCTTGTGCACGGCCACGGGCCTGACACCCATACCGACCTGCATGCCCACTGGCAGACGGTCGCCTTCCTGATTGGCGGAGCCCGCGATCTTCATGTTCTGATACATGAGATCCTCGAACTCGGCCCGGTTCTTCTTGAAGCCGGTGGTGTTGACGTTGGCCAGGTTGTTGGCCGTGACATCGAGATTGAGCTGCTGGGCGATCATGCCCGAAGCGCTGGTCCATAATGCGCGAATCATGTTTTTCTCCTTGCGGGATCACCCGCATCCCGGCCGCTGCCCGCGATCTCGCAGCACAGCCGCACCGCCGGGGGTACTATCTGGGCGCACCGATTTCGGTGATGGCTTTCTTATCCTGTTCAAACGAGCCGCTGATCATCTTCTGGTAGGCCTCGAAGGCACGCAACGCCTCGATCATGTTGACCATCTCCGAGACGACGTTGACATTGGCGGCCTCCAGAAACCCCTGCTCCACGGTGGCGCCTTCGGCCGGAACGGCCTGCGCTGCCGCATCGGGACGGATGCGCAGCATGGAATGTCCCACCTTTTCCAGGGCCCGCTGGTCCTCGACCCGGACCAGGGTGATGGTGTCGAGGAACTCCCCGTCCACGGAAACCCCGCCGGCGGCATCAATCAATATGACGCCCCCTTCCGGAATCTGCAGGGGGCCACCCTCGCCCAGAAGCTGGTTGCCGTGGCCGTCAACGATAAACCCTTCGGCCGAGCGGTGATAAACGCCCTGACGGGTCATAAATTCCCCTTCGGGAGTCTGAACCCGGAAAAAACCGTCCCCGGCAATGGCCAGGTCCAGGGGATTACCGGTGCTCTTCATGGCGCCCTGGGAAAGATCGATGACCGACTCGGAAATCCTGGGCTGGGCCAGGAGGTTGGCCTGAGGCCAGGGCACCTTGTGGGTCAGGTTGGTGTTGGGATCGAGCATGTCGTGGGCATAGCGGCGAAAGGTATCCTTGAAGGCCAGCTTGTCGCCCTTGAATCCTGTCGTGTTCACGTTCGCCAAATTATTGGCGATGGTATCTAGCCGATGTTGCTGGGTCAGAGCCCCGAATACGGCGCTGTAGCTGCTGTCTTGCATGGGGGGTCCTCCTTGATAACCCCTTTGAGCAAATACCAGGCCACCGGATCATGTTCGCCCGAAGAGCAAGGGCCGCCGGAAAAAAACACTTGACTGCCATCCCCCCCCTCATGCAAGGGAAACGGTTGCAGAGCGGGTGTAGCTCAATGGCAGAGTACAAGCTTCCCAAGCTTGGAGTCGCGAGTTCGACCCTCGTCACCCGCTCCACTCCTGTGTGTGGTCATACTGATATTCGGTAGCTGATGGGGGTGGGCCTTTTTGTGGTCCACCTTTTTTTTTCCGGCAGGCGTAAAATGGACAAAAACGAAATACACGCAAGGCTCATGGATATAGTGACGCCCCTGTGCCAGGCCCGGGACCTCGACGTCTGGGGCATCGACCTGCTTTTTGGCGCCGGAGGACGGCACCGGATCGTGCGCGTCTATCTGGATTCGCAGCAGGGAGTCGGCATCGACGAATGCACGGAGATCAGCCGCCACCTGAGCCTGGCCCTGGACGTGGATGACATCATTCCCGGCGCGTTCACCCTGGAAGTGTCTTCCCCTGGACTTGAGCGCTCCTTTTTTGCTGTGGAGCAGATGCGCGCCTATGTCGGACAGACGGTACGCGTCCGCCTGGAAAATCCGCTGGCGGGCCGAAAAAATTTCAAGGGCCGCATTGAGTCCATCGATCCGCCCATGTTCACGCTGTCCATCGACGACACTGCATTTGAATTGAACTGGGACGATGTGGGCAAGGCCAACCTCGTCTACGAGCCCTTCGACCAGGGCGAGAAAAGATAAATTTCGGAACACGGCGGGCTGTTTCCGCGAGGAGAACGGAGGACGTTCATGAATTTGGAACTCAAAAAAGCCATTGATCAGATCAGCAAGGACAAGGGCATAGACCGCGAAATGCTGATCGACACCCTGGAAGAAGCCATTCGGGCCTCCGTGACCAAGAAATACGGCGACAAGATGGATATAGAGGTCACCTTCAACGAGGAGACCGGTGAAATCGAAGTCTACCAGTTCAAGATAGTCGTCGAAGAAATTGAGGACACCGATACGGAGATCCTCATGGCCGACGCCATCAAGCACGACCCCAACGTCGAGCTTGACGACGCCATCGGGTTTCGTCTGCAGGTCGAGGACCTCGGTCGCATCGCCGCCCAGAGCGCCAAGCAGGTCATCATCCAGCGCATGCGTGACGCCGAGCAGGAAATCATTTTCGAAGAATACAAGAACCGCAAGGGCGAGATCGTCAGCGGCATCATCCAGCGCCGCGACCGTTCCGGCTGGATCATCAACCTTGGTCGCACCGAGGCCCTTTTACCCAAAGACAAGCAGATTCCGCGCGAACGCTTCCGTCAGGGCGACCGGGTCGAGGGACTCATCATCGACGTTCGCAAGGAAGGCCGCGGACCGCAGATCATCGTCACCCGCTCCGATCCCGAATACATGACCGCCCTGTTCCGCCGGGAGGTGCCCGAGGTAGCCGATGGAACGGTGAACATCATGGGCGTGGCCCGCGATCCGGGTCTGCGCGCCAAGGTCACGGTCCTGTCCCAGGACTCCAACGTCGATCCGGTGGGCGCCTGCGTCGGCATCCGCGGTTCGCGCATCCACAGCATCGTGCAGGAACTGCGCGGCGAGCGCATCGACATCGTGCTCTGGAGCCCGGACATCGCCACCTACGCCGCCAACGCCCTGTCGCCGGCGCGCATCTCCAAGATCGCCATCGATGACGAGGAAAAATCCCTGGAGGTCGTGGTGCCCGAGGACCAGCTGACCCCGGCCATCGGCAAGAAGGGACAGAACGTCAAGCTGGCGGCCAAGCTTCTGGGCTGGAAGATCGACATTTTCACCAACACCCGCTTCAACAAGCTGCACAAGGACCGCCACCTGCTGGAACAGCTGGCCAGCGCGGCCCAGGTATCAGTGGCCGACTTCGCCGAAGCGGGTTTTGATTCCCTGGAATCCATGGCCGCCTGCACCAACGAGCAGCTTCTGGACATCCAGGGCATAAGCGAAGAAAATATAGGCGCTCTGCGCGGGGCCCTGAACCTCCTCATCAGCCAGAACCGGGAAGAGACTTCGGAAAAATCCGAGGAATCGGACAGCCCGACTGGAGGAGAAGATGCGGATTACGCGGACGGAGACGAAGCGTAGATGATACCTGCGAAAGACATGGCTGACTGCATCCATGAACCGGTGCGCATGTGCGTCATCTGCAGGCAGCGTTTTTCAAAGGACGAATTGTACAGATTTACCTGCCCTGTTCACGGAGAGCTCACACTGACCGCTGACAGCACCGGAAAAAGACCGGGACGGGGTTTTTATCTTTGCCGCGATGCGGCGTGCCGGAACAAATTCGAGCGATTCAAGGGCTGGCAGAAGAAATGTAAGGGGGTTGGGCATGTCCACTAGATTGCGAGTGAGAGATCTTGCCACGGAGCTTGATATCTCCAGCAAGGATTTGATGACATTATTGCGGGAACTCAAAATCCCGGCCAAGAGCCATATGAGCAGCCTGACCGACGAAGAAGTCGATCAGGTCCGCAATCATCACCGGAACCGGGCCGCGACGCCCCAGGTCGTCGACACACGCGCCACGACCGGCGTCATTGTGCGCAAGCGGCACAAAGTCGTCGCCGAGGCTGCGACTGCAGCCGACGACACACCAATCAAGGACAAAGCCCCCGCCGAAGCCCCGCCCCAGGCTCCGGCCGAAGTCGTGGCCGAAACGGACGAAGCGGCCGCCAAGCCCAAGGCCCGCAAGTCATCGCGCGCCGTCATCGTCGCTCCGGCCCGCATCATTGAGGAAGCCCCGAGCGCTGAAGGACATGCTGTCAAACCCGCGGCCGAAGAAGCACCTGAAATCCAGGTTTCCGCTGAAACGGCAACTGCCGGAGAACCCGCTGTCACAGCGGATGAAGCTCCTGAAAAGCCCGTTGCCACCAAAGCGGTCGAGTCCGAAGATTCTGTTGAAGCGAAGGATGGGGTCGCGACCTCGGCCGAGACGCCTGCGGATGCCGACAATGAGACCGAAGAAGCAAAGCGGGCCCGCAAAAAGACGAAAAAGGCCAAGCCCGCCCCGGCTTCCGTGCAGGTCAAAATCATTTCCAGGCCCACCATCGTCGAATTTCCCGACACCAGGGTCGGCGGCCAGCCAGTCCGCCCCATGGGACCGGCCGCAAGGCCCATGGGCCCTGCCGGCTACACACCCCGCCCCGCAGGACCTGCGCGGCCTTCCGGCCCCGCTGGACCCCGTCCGGGCGCGCCACGCCCAGCAGGACCTCCCGATCTTGGCGCACCGCCCCGCCCGGCTCCTGAAAACGAAGGGAGCAGGGATGCACGCGGCAAGAAAAAGAAGGGCCGTCGCACCGTGGAGGCGGCCGACCTGTACCGCAAGGAAGAATTCAGCATGGGCAAGGGCAAGAAAGCCCAGCGCGCCGAAGCCCGCAGGGCTGGCGGTGCCCGCGCCCAGCAGCAGATCACGCAGCCCCTCAAGGCGTCCAAACGCAAGATCCGGATCGATGACACCATCAGGCTGACCGACCTTGCGCATCAGATGGGCATCAAGGCCCAGGACCTGATCAAAAAGCTCTTTTTAATGGGCGTGATGGCCACCATCAACCAGTCCCTGGATTTCGAGACTGCTCTGCTTTTGGCCGCCGAATTCAAGTATGAAGTGGAAAGAGCGGGGTTCTCGGAAGATGAATTCCTGCTGCCCAAGGAGGCCGACAAGGCCGAAGACTTGAAGCCGCGTCCGCCTGTCGTGACCATCATGGGCCACGTCGACCACGGCAAAACCTCGCTGCTTGACGCCATCCGGTCAACCAGCGTGGCCGACGGCGAAGCGGGCGGCATCACGCAGCATATCGGCGCATATCACGTGGCCACCTCGCGCGGCGAAGTCGTGTTCCTGGACACCCCCGGCCACGAAGCCTTCACCACCATGCGCGCCCGTGGGGCCAAGGTCACGGACATCGTCGTCCTGGTCGTGGCGGCCGATGACGGCGTCATGGAGCAGACCCGCGAGGCGGTCAGCCACTCCAAGGCGGCGGGCGTGCCCATCGTCGTGGCCGTAAACAAGATGGACAAGGAAGGGGCCGACCCTGACCGCGTCAAGCGTGAACTTTCCGACCTGGGTCTCATGCCCGAGGACTGGGGCGGGGATACCATCTACGCCCACGTCTCGGCCAAGAAGCGTGAAGGTTTGGACGAACTCCTCGAACTCATCCTCCTGCAGGCGGAAGTACTTGACCTCAAGGCCAACCCCGACAAGCCGGGCCGAGGCCACGTTGTCGAGGCCAAGCTCGACAAGGGACGCGGACCCGTGGGCACGGTGCTCATCCAGGAAGGGCAGATCAGCCAGGGCGACGCCTTTGTGTGCGGCTTGATCAGCGGCAAGGTACGCGCCATGTTCGACGACCAGGGACGCCAGATCAAGTCCGCAGGGCCGGCCATCCCGGCGGAAATCCAGGGTTTTGAAGCCATCCCCGAGGCAGGCGACGAGTTCGTCATCGTCAAGGACGAGAAGGTTGCCCGCAAGATCGCCGAGGACCGCCGCGTCAAACACCGCGACAAGGAACTGGCCAAGGAATCCAAGGTCACCCTCGAAAGCTTCCTGGCTTCCAAGGCCGGCGAAGAGGCCCAGAACCTGAACCTGCTTTTGAAAGCCGACGTACAGGGCTCCCTTGAGGCTATCTCCGAGGCCTTGCGCAAGCTGTCCACGGACGAGGTCAAGATCGTCCTCCTCCATGGCGGTGCCGGAGCCATCACTGAATCCGACATTCTGCTGGCGTCGGCCTCCAACGCCATCATCATCGGGTTCAACATCCGGCCCACGGCCAAGATCAAGGAAGTGGCGGAGCAGGAGAAGGTCGACATCCGCTTCTATGACATCATCTACAAGCTGGTGGACGACATCAAGGCGGCCATGTCCGGCATGCTCAGTCCCGACATCAAGGAAGTCTACCTTGGTCAGGCCGACGTGCAGCAGGTCTTCAGCGTGCCCAAGATCGGCAACATCGCCGGCTGCATGGTCAGCGATGGCAAACTGAAGCGCAACGCGAGCATCCGTCTGCTGCGCAACGGTGTGGTCATCTACACCGGCAAGCTCAGTTCCCTGAAGCGCTTCAAAGACGACGCCAAGGAAGTGACCAAGGGTTACGACTGCGGCGCGGGACTGGAGAACTTCAACGATATCAAGATGGGCGATATCATCGAAGCCTTTGAACTTGTGGAAGAAGCCCGGACCATCTAGGTTCGGGCTGGCCGTGAGGATCGACTGCGGTCCTCACGACTTGAGAACAAAAGCATGGATTCCCGCCTGCGCGGGAATGACGCACAGCCCGCTCGCGTCACTTCCGTGTCATTCCCGCGCAGGCGGGAATCCATGCCTTACTTTTTTTATCACGTCTGAACCGCAACCGGTACACGGCCATGATCATCGGCACCCTGCGCCTTGAATTCAGGCTGCACGGCGTTTTTTCCTTGAAGGAAAAACGAAAAAGCGCCAACAGTCTGAAGCAGAAGCTGCGCAACACCTTCAATGTGTCCGTAGCCGAAACCGAAGCCCAGGATTCCCATCAGACCCTGGTCCTCGGCGTGGTCACTGTCTCCAACGACACAGCCCACGTGCACAGCAGACTGTCGAAAGTCCTCGCCATGGTGGAGGCCGCCACCGCCGATGAGCTTGTCCATGCCGACATGGACGTATTTGGAGCCTGATTTTTTATGCAAAGAAGCAATTCCAGACGCGCAGTCCAGATGGGCGATCAGATCATGCAGGTCCTGGCCTCGATCCTGATTCAGGAAGTCGAAGATCCGACCCTTGCCCTGCTCACCATCACGGGAGTGCGCCTGAACCGGGATTTCAGCATCGCCGAAGTCCTTTACACCCACCTGCGCGGACGCGCGGCGGAACCGGAGATCACCAAGGCGCTTTACCACGCCAAGGGATTCCTGCGTTCGCGCCTGAGCAAGGAGCTCAACCTGCGCGGCATCCCGGAACTGCGCTTCAAGTGGGACACCTTTCTCGAAGACATGGTGTACGATGCCCCTCCTGAAACAGATCGCTGAACAAATTCGGAACGCGGACAACTTCCTGGTCCTCTCCCACGTCGCACCGGACGGTGACGCCCTGGGCTCCATGCTGGCCATGGGAGAACTTCTCGACGCCTTGGGCAAGAAGGTCAGGCTGTTCAACGAATCCGGAATTCCCCATCGTTTCCAATGGCTTGCACCCAAGCGGGAAATTTTGAGCGCACTGCCCGAAGAGGAACCGGACATCCTCATCGTGCTGGACTGCGGCAGCCCCGAACGCGCCGGAGACCTCATCGCGCCATGGCTTAAGTCCAAAACAGTGTTCAATTTCGACCACCACCTGGGCAATCCCATGTTCGGCACCGTGAACTGGGTCGAGCAGCGCGCGTCATCGGTGGGCGAGATGGTCGGCATGCTGGCCCGAAAACTGGGGGTGCCTCTGGTTGGACTTTTGGGCGAATATGTCTATCTGGCGCTCATTTCCGATACCGGGGACTTCTGTTTCAACAACACCCGTCCAGAAACCCTGGAGATGGCTGCTGAAATTCTGCGCCTGGGCCTCCTGCCCGGACCCTTTCACGAGCAGAAGCAGAGCACCGGAACCCTGAATCAGCTGCAGATGCGGGGCACTGTCCTGCAACAGGCCCGTTTGCACGCGCAGGGGCAAATCATCCTCATTTCCTTCACGCGCGAACTTTTTGAACAGACCGGCACCGGCCCCGAAGACACGGAAGGCTTGGTCAACACGGTCCTCTACGTAAGCGGCGTGCAGGTTGCCATCAGTTTGCGCGAGGAGGAGAAGGGCATCAAATTCTCCCTGCGCTCCAAGGGCAGCACCAACGTGCAGTCCGTGGCGGCCCACTTCGGCGGCGGCGGGCATCGCAACGCCGCCGGCGGAACCCTGCTCATGGACATGGAACAGGCCAAGGCGGCCATAGTCAAGGCCGTGACCGAGGAACTGGCGAATTCATGAGCACTGCCTTCAAACAACTTGACGGGGTGCTGATTTTGCATAAACCGGGAGGTCCCACTTCCGCAGATTGCCTGAATCAGATCAAGCGTCGTCTGGGGCAGAAAAAAATCGGCCACGCCGGAACCCTCGACCCCATGGCTACGGGTGTACTCGTGGTTCTGCTCGGGCAAGGCACCAAGCTGGCTGGCTATTTGGTCGATGGCCGCAAGACCTACCGGGGCAGTCTGATCCTGGGACAGACCACGGACAGCTACGACACTGAGGGCAAGGTTCTCGCTGAAGCGCCCTGGGAGCACCTGGACCAGGAGGCAGTGCGCGCCGAGGTGCTCGGCTGGAAGGGAACCATAAGCCAGGAGGTGCCGCCGGTATCGGCGGCCAAACACCAGGGCAAGCCCCTGTACGCCCTGCACCGGGCCGGCATGGAAGTGCCGGTCAAGGTCAAGGATGTAACAATTTTCGATTCGCAGCTTCTGTCCATGGAATTGCCGAATCTTGATTTTCGAGTCACCTGTTCCGCAGGAACCTACATCCGCTCCCTGGCCCACAGCCTGGGGATGCGACTTGGGTGCGGAGCGGTGCTCAGCGAACTGGAGCGGGAGGCAAGCCACCCGTTCACCCTCGCCCAGGCTCATGATCTGGAAAAAGTGCTGGAAAGCAAAGATCAGCTCCACGAGTTGGTCTTGCCCATGACCCAGGCCCTGCCCCACTGGCCCAAGCTCGTGCTCGACCACGAGCAGGCCGCGCTGGTGCAGAACGGGGCCTGGCTGCCGATCAGCCTATTTCCCGATTACCCGGCCCAGGAAGGGGACCGCGCCCTCATGCTCTCTCCCGAAAGGGCCCCGCTGGCCCTGATGGAAGCGGGGATGCGCTCGGAAGTCCTGTCATGGGTCATCCTGCGCGGGCTTTGGCAAGCCTGACGGCTCTGGTTCGCAATTGGATATGGTCAGGTGGAAGAAACATGATAACCGGAGGATATGGCTGTGGTCTTAACCCCTGAACTCAAGGCTGAAGTTGTAAAGGAATATGGCAAAACCGAGACCGATACCGGGTCCCCTGAAGTACAGGTGGCTCTGTTGACTGAACGGATTACGTACCTCACTGACCACTTCAAAGGTCACCAGAAGGACTACCATTCCCGCACAGGACTCTTAAAGCTCGTCGGCAAGCGCAGAAAGCTTTTGAAGTACCTGAAAAGCAAGGACATTCAGCGCTACCGCGATCTGATCGCGAGACTCGGTCTGCGCAAGTAGACATCTTGAAGGCGGGGCCTATGGTCCCGCCTGCCCTTTTTTTGAACCGCGCTCCCGGCAGCATCATATGCCTGCGGTTTTGTGTTTAGTGCATGGCTCAACCCTGTTGAACCATACCCTAAACACCAAACCCGCCGCCCGCTGCCCTCGACAGGGAGTGCCCAAACCAGCACGAGGCAAATCATGGCAGTTTTTCAGACCACCAGACGCACCATCCCCATGGGTGACAGTGAAATCATCATCGAACACGGCAAGCTCGCGCTACAGGCCAGCGGAGCCGTGACTGTGCAGTGGGGCGACACCGTCGTTCTGGTCACGGCCACCCACCAGGCCCTGGACCGGGTCGTGGATTTTCTTCCCCTGACCTGCAACTATCAGGAAATGCTCTACTCCGCAGGCCGCGTCCCGGGCAACTACTTCCGCCGCGAAGTGGGCCGCCCCAGCGAACACGAGACTCTGACTTCCCGGCTCATGGACCGTCCTATCCGTCCGCTCTTCCCCAAGGGCTGCACCAACGAGATCCAGGTCATTGCCACGGTCATCTCTTCGGACAAAGAACGTTCCGCCGACATCCTGGCCATGCTCGGCGCATCCACGGCCCTGCACATCTCCGAGATCCCCTTCGCCGGACCGATCGCGGCCATCCGCGTGGGCTATCGCGACGGAAAATTTCTCCTCAATCCCACGGCCACGGAACTTGCGACAAGCCAGTTGAACATGATTCTGGCCGGTTCGCGTGACGCCGTGGTCATGGTCGAAGGCGGGGCCCAGTTCCTGTCCGAGGACATCATGACCGAAGCCATCGCCTGGGGACATGCCCAGCTTGGCCCCCTGCTTGATGTCCAGGAAGACCTGCGCAAGGAGCTTGGCTGTGCGAAATTCACGGTCACGCCCCCGACCGAAGACACGGCGCTCATTGAAGCCGTGGCCGAACTTGCCACCGCGCCCCTGAAAGAAGCCCTGGCAGTGCCCGGCAAGATGGATCGCCGCGATGCCAAGAAGAAGGTCAAGCATAATCTGATGGAAGCCCTGATGGCCAAATTCGCCGAGACTCCCGAACGGGTCAGGGGCGTTGGCGAAATCATGGAAAAGCTGGAGAAGAAGATTGTCCGCCAGCGCATCATGACCGACAAGATCCGCATCGACGGCCGCGACCTGACCACGGTCCGCGCCCTGATCATGGAAGTGGGTTTTCTGCCCCGCACGCACGGCTCGGCCATCTTCACGCGCGGCGAGACCAAGGCCATGTGCACCTGCACTCTCGGGAGCACCCGCGACGAACAGCGCGTTGAGACCCTGGCCGGGGATACAACCAGACGCTTTCTGATGCATTACAACTTCCCGCCTTACTGCGTGGGCGAGGCCCGCATGCTGCGCGCACCGTCACGCCGCGAGGTCGGCCACGGCGCCCTCTCAGAGCGGGCCCTGAATCCTGTTCTGCCCGATCCGGACGCGTTCCCGTTCACCATCCGTATCGTCTCCGACATCATGGAATCCAACGGATCATCCTCCATGGCCTCCGTCTGCGGCGGCACCCTTGCACTCATGGACGCGGGCGTGCCTATCAAGACCCCCATCGCAGGCATCGCCATGGGCCTCATCAAGGAAGGCGACGAATACCTGGTCCTGACCGACATCCTTGGTGACGAAGACCACCTTGGCGACATGGACTTCAAGGTCGCGGGTTCCCGCGACGGTGTGACCTCCATCCAGATGGACATCAAGATCGCGGGCATCCCGGCCGAAGTCATGCAGAAAGCGCTGCATCAGGCCAAGGCCGCTCGCGTGAGCATCCTCGACCAGATGGAAGCGCTCATCGCCGCGCCCAGAGGCGAACTGTCCAAGTTTGCTCCGCAGATGGACATCGTACACATCTCCCAGGACAAAATCCGCGAAGTCATCGGACCCGGCGGCAAGAACATCAAGGCCATCTGCGAAGCAACCAAAGCCGACATCGACATCGACGATTCCGGCAAGATCTCCATCTTTGCTCCGGATTCCGTATCTCTGGCCAAGGCCCGGGAAATGGTCCTCTACTACGACCAGAAAGCAGATCTGGGCAAAGACTACGACGGCATCGTCAAGAAGATCATGGATTTCGGTGCGTTCATCGAGATCCTGCCCGGGCTCGAAGGCCTGTGCCACATCTCACAGCTGGACCGTGACCGCGTGAACGTGGTGACGGACGTGGTCCAGGAAGGCGACGCCATCCGCGTGCGGGTCATCGACATCGAGCCCTCGGGCCGCATCAAGCTCAGCCGCAGGGCCATCATCCTCGAAGAACTGGGCGAAGAGCCCGAACCGGTCCAGCCCCGCTCCGACCGCCCCCGCAACGACAGGCCGCGCGGCGGAGACAGACCGCGCGGAGGAGACAGACCGCGCGGCGGCGATCGCGGCGGACCACGCCGCTAAACACAACCATCACAAAAAACCCGGGCTAACCCCCCGGGTTTTTCTTTTTGTTTGGAGCCTTGGGGTTGGGCGCGTTGAGATTGGGCGCGGGTCGGCGTGGCCCGGACAAGGTCTGCCGGAACTCCTTCGCTGGCCTCGTAATGCTTCCCGGCCTTGAGGGAAGGAGATCGTTCGAACTTCACGGCTGGCGGCCGGGAAGCAAACGATGCTCGGCTCAGTCAGACAGCCGACAGCCCTTGTCCGGGCCACGCCGACTCGCTTGTGGCGGTACGCAAGGGGGGAGTCCCCCTGCCCGCCAAAAGCAAAAAAATCCCGACCGGGCTCAAGGCTGGCTGGCGGCATGGTCTTGAGACGCGTCGGCTGTCTGACCGAGCCAGGCATCGTTTGGTGAATCGTTGCCGGACGTGCTGCCCAAAATTCCCGCTCTGCACGCAACGATTCAACTCTACGAGGCCGGTGAGGGAGTTCCGGCGGGTCTCAAGGTCATGTCGACAGCGGGCCGTGGAGCGTTCAAAAATCAGGTTTTAGGGTTTTACGTTTTACGCATCACGTTTCACGTTTTACGCAATACTCACCCAGTAATACACGGCTCCACAGAAAATCAGGCTGGCCACGCGGAAGCCCTGGCTGCAAATAATGAGTTCCAGGGCCAGTTTCGGCTTGAAGATGCCTGCGTAGTAGGGAAACTGGTGCCGAAAGGCCCGCATGGGCGAGGACAGGACATTGCCGACGAGAAGGGCCATGACCACATCACGCACGGACATGGACCCTGCGTCAAGCAATGCCCCGGCGGCGGCCATGCCTGCGGAGAACTCGGCGACCATTTGAAAGACGATGATGCCCACGGCCTTGGGATGCAGCCAGGACATGGCGCTCATGTGCTCGGCCAGAAAAAGCTCCGTCGCAGAAAACATGCCGAACTTGTTCATGAAGTGCACCCCGACATAAATGGGCGCGGTGATCATGACGATCTTCTTGATGCGCAGCCTGAAGCGCTTCCAGGTCTTCTCCAGGACCTGCCGGGCCACCAGCTTTTCGTCGGCGGGCATGTCCATGGCATGACAGCGGTCGAGCCCAGTGAGCAGAATCCGTCCCACAAAAAGGATCAGGATCGTACGCAGCAGGGCCGCACCCACGGTGATCCCGAGGTAGACCACGGCTGCTGACTTGAGGATGGGCACGGTGATGAAGATCATGGTCGGCAGATGCAGGAAATAGGTCGGCAGGCTGTTGAACAGATTGGACAGGATGAGTTCACGGCGGGTGAGCTTGCCCTGGTCGTAGGCCTCGGCCAGCATGGTGTTGGCCGTGACCCCGGAAACAAAGGCCACGGAAAAACTGGCCGCCGAGATTTCGCACATGCGCCCGATACGGGTCAGCGGATTGGCCAAACGGGCCATGAAACGCGTCCAGTGCATGGCCTCGATGAGGTTGCCGATAAAGAGGCCCACGGACACAAGACCGATGAGCTTGCACAGCGGCCAGAAAATCTCCGCCCACAATTCAGCCAGGCTCATGCCGCCCTCCTCGTGAACCTGGACCACAGAAGAGCGGCTGTCGCGCCCACTCCCGCGCCCACCGCATTGGCAGTCACGTCCCAGAAATCCATGAAGCGGCCAGTAGGTAAAACACCCTGGGCAATTTCGAGAAGCAGGCCAAGCCCGGACGCAAGCCAGAACGAAGAGACGCGGGAGCATTTCCAGGACGCAGGCCAGAAGAACACCATCAGCCCGTAGGCCAGAAAATGGAGAACCTTGTCGCTTTGTGCCGGGGCTGCGGACATGTCCACCGGGACCAACGAGCCCGCGACCAGGGCCAGCACGTAAGCCGCCCAAAAAAACTTGTGCAGGGAGATGACCGTGTTTTCACGCATGGCCTCCCCTATGCCAAAGCTCATGACAGGGCAAGAGACCGGGCTTCTTGTTATTTTGGCGGCAAGAGACTATTGCCACGCCATGTCGATCGCACCCATTATCTGGATGAATGCTGGAGAAACCTCCGGTGACCTGCACGGCCAGCTCCTGGCCCGCGCCCTGCGCGAAGAGCGCCCTGACGCCAGGATACTGGGCATGGCCGGTCCGGCGATGCGCGAGGAAGGAGTGGAGGCCAGGCTTGAAACCGAAGCGCTGTCGGTCATGGGCTTCACGGAGGTGCTGGCCCATCTGCCCAAAATCTTGGGGCTGCTGCGCACGTTGAAGGAGGAGCTGACCAAAACCCGTCCGGACGTGGTGGTGGTCATCGACGCCCCGGATTTTCATTTCCGCGTGGCCCGCATCGCCGGGAGCCTAGGCATCCCCGTAGTCTACTACATCAGCCCCAAACTCTGGGCCTGGCGCGAGGGCCGGGTAAAATTTTTGCGCCGCCACGTCAGCCGCCTCATCTCCATCCTGCCCTTCGAGGTCGAGTTCTACGCCCGCCACGGCATGAACATCGACTATGTCGGCCACCCCCTGCTCGATTCCATCAGAACCCAGGAAATCCTGGAAACCAAACCCCGCGCGAACCGCATCGGCATCCTTCCCGGCAGCCGCAAGCGGGAGATCACGTCCCTTCTGCCCGTATTTTCCCGCACCGCCGCCCTGCTCTCCGCACGCTATCCGGAGCTGGAGTTCGTGCTGCCCGTGGCCCCAGGCATGGACCGGGACCTCATCACCAAGTGCTGGGCCTGCGAGACTCCCGTCACTCTGGCCGACAGTTCGTCGCGCTACGAGCTCATGCGCTCCTGCCGAGCCATCATGGCGGCCTCGGGCACGGCCACTCTGGAGACGGCCCTGCTCGGAACGCCCACTGCGGTCGCGTACAAATTTTCGCAGCTGACCTATCTGCTGGGACGATTGCTCGTGAAGGTGCCCTTCATTTCCCTGCCGAACCTGATCCTGGACAAATCCGTGTTTCCGGAATTCCTCCAGCACGATGCCAACCCCTCGGCTCTGGCTGCGGCCATGGCGCAATGGATCGAGGACACTCCGGCCCGTGCCCGCGTCCTGGAGCAACTGGACATCCTGCCCGGCCTGCTCGGCAACGGCGGGGCCGCGAGCCGGGCGGCGAAAATCGTGCTGGAGACCATGCGCAAGCCCTAAAACCCGGCCAGTTCCATACGCCCGGAGCCGAACACCAAAGATCATGCTTGACAATCGATTCTCCATTGTTCATCAGCAACAGGAGAAACATACCATGAAAAACATACTCGCCCCCATTTCCATTATTATCATTTCCGTGATTACAAGATCACGGCCGGGGGTGTGAGGCGTCCGCGCAAGCGGGTATTCACGTAAACAAAAAGCCCCCGGCCGCAAGGTTCGGGGGCTTTTTCATTGCACTATCAGCCAGGCCCGGCGGGCATGGAACCATGAACGGCGGACACCGCCAGGAGCACTATGAACACCATTCAGATCTACGACACCACGCTGCGCGACGGCACCCAGTCCGAGGAATTGAACCTCTCCACGGAGGACAAGCTGCGCATCGCCACCAAGCTTGACCAGCTTGGAGTGGCTTACATCGAGGGAGGATGGCCTGGCTCCAACCCCAAGGACAAGCGCTTTTTCGCGGAGATGAAGCAGTACCATCTCGGCACCGCCAAGCTGGCGGCCTTCGGCTCCACCCACGCCGCCAAGGGCAACGCCGAAAGCGATGCCAACCTGCTGGCCCTCATCGAATCGGAAGCGCCGGTGCTGACCATTTTCGGCAAGACCTGGGACATCCACGTCACCGACGCGCTGAAAATCACCCTGGAGCGCAACCTCGAACTCATCCGTGACTCCCTGGCCTTCCTGCGTCCCCATGCCGGGGAGCTTTTCTACGATGCCGAACATTTCTTCGACGGCTACAAGAAAAACGCCGACTACGCCATTTCCTGCCTGAGAACAGCCATGGACGCTGGCGCCGACCTCCTGGTGCTCTGCGACACCAACGGCGGCACCCTGCCCGAGGAAATCGCCGCCATCATGGACGCTGTTCGCACGCGTCTGCCCGAAGCGAGCCTGGGCATCCACGTCCATAACGACTGCGAACTGGCCGTGGCCAATTCCCTGACGGCCGTGCGGCACGGGGCCATTCAGGTCCAGGGAACCATGAACGGCTATGGCGAGCGCTGCGGCAACGCCAACCTCTGCTCCATCATCGGCAACCTGGAACTCAAAATGGGCTATTCCTGCCTGCCGCAGGGACACCTGGAACGCCTGACCGACACCTCGGCCTTTGTAGCCGAAGTGGCCAACCTGCGCTGTTTCAACCGCCAGCCCTACACAGGCCAATCCGCCTTCACGCACAAGGGCGGGGTGCACGTCGCCGCAGTGCGCCGCAACCCGCGCACCTACGAACATATCGAACCCGAGCTGGTCGGCAACAAGCAGCGCATCGTGCTCTCGGACCTGGCCGGGCAGTCCAACATTCTTTTCAAGGCCAAGCAGTACGGCTTCGAGCTGGACAAGGGCGACCCCTTTGTCCTGGAACTTCTGACCGAGCTCAAGAACCGGGAAGACCGTGGCTACGAATACTCGGCGGCCGAAGCCTCTTACGAACTGCTGGTCAACCGCGTGCTGGGCCGGGCGCGCAACTACTTCCGGCTGATGAGCTTTCGCATCCTTGATTCGGTCTTTACCGAAGGCGTCGAGCCCTTTACCGAGGCCACGGTCATGCTGCGCGTGGGTGGCATGGTCGAACACACGGCGGCCACGGGCAGGGGGCCGGTCAACGCCATGGACTGCGCGCTGCGCAAAGGCCTGGAACGCTTCTACCCCAACTTAAGCGAAATGCACCTGATGGACTTCAAGGTGCGCGTGCTGACCGGATCGGTGCGTGAGGAAGGACATGGCGGGACAGCCGCAGTGGTAAGGGTGCTCATCGAATCAGGAGACCAGAAAAGCCGCTGGACCACGGTGGGCGTCTCCTACAACATCATCGAGGCCAGCCGCCAGGCTCTGGAAGACTCCATCAACTACAAGCTGTTCAAAGACGACCAGAAAAAACTGACCCAGGCCATCCGCGAGATCTGACGGCAGTTCAACTCGCCCTGAGCCTCATGTTCCCCAACCTTGCGCACAACCGCAAGCGTTCCGTCGCGGGCCGGGCAAGGGCTGTCGGCTGTCTGACCGAGCCCAGGCATCGTTTGCCTCCCGCCCGCGTGGCGAACAGTGCTCTGACCTCTGCCCATAGCTCAAGGACGGGAGGCATTACGAGGCCCGCGAGGGAGTTCCGGCAGACCTTGCCCGGCCCGCGACGGAATGCGACTCCGGCAAGAATGGCTCCTGGGTTCTCCCGAAAAGGAAAAGCCCCGATTCTTGCGGGGCTTTTCCTTTCGGCCTGAGTCCGGGGCTTCAGATTCCCAGTTTTTCCTTCATGAACTGGAAGTCGATGATGGAGCTGACCAGCTGGGAGCCGTGCTGAATCTTGATCACGTCGCGCAGTTTGTGACGCGACAGGATGGCTTCCATCTTTTTGGCCACGGTGAACGTATCGTCGCGGACGACCACGATGGGCACTTCGAGCACCTCGGCGCGGGTCATGATGATGTCGTTGGGGTACAGGTTGCCGGTCAGCACCAGGCACTGGCACTGCCCTTCCAGGGCGACGAGCTGCACGTCGGAGCGGTCACCGCCGACAATGATGGCGGATTTCTTGCTCTTGCGGAAATGGGTCATGAAATTTTCGACCTGCATAGTGCCGATCAGAAAATTCTCCACCACCCGTTCGGACTTGTCCTGGGCGGTTATAATCTTGCCGCCCAGACGATCGGCCAGATCCGCGACCTTGATGGCGCCCATGAGCGGATCAGACGGGATCTTGCCCAGGACCTTGATGCCCTTGCTTTCCATGAAGGGGTGCAGCAGCGAGTCCAGCTCTTCCTTGAATACCGGAGGAATGTCGTTCAGGAGCACGCCAAGAAGCTGATCCCCGAGCAATTCCTTCATGGCGATGAGATAATCGTAGTTGAGTTCCTTGACGTAGCGGTCGATGATCATGGACTTGATTCCCAGGGCCTTGACGACGCTGACCCCGTCCACCCCGCAATACTTGCCCGAGTACATGCTGCCCGACCCGGCCACGATCGTGATGTCCTTGTCCTTGCTGATCTGCTCGTAAGCGCTCTTGATGCGGGGCATGAGGTCTTCGCATTTGCCGGTAAAGGCCTTAATTTTGAAGTCCTGATCCACCACTACAGGGGTGACCAGGGTGGGATCCTCGCTGAGTCCCAGAATGTCCTGCACGAAAAAGGCGTCGGCGTCGCCGAGCACCCCGTTCTTTTCCTGCGGCAGGGCTCCCACCGGTTTCATGTATCCGACCCGGTAGCCCTCTTTTTGCAGTTTGAGCCCGATCCCCATGGCAATCATGTTCTTCCCGGAATAACCGGATGTCGCCCCTACATAAATTCCTACCATATTCCCTCCCGATCAGGACTGCGAAATAATTGTATCGATCAAGGCTTAAACTATTCCAAAAGCGGTAAAAGAGACATACGCACTCCGGCCACCCAGGCCCCACGCGAGGTGACCAGGACGGGGTCAAATTCCAGGGTGTAGATTTCCGGAAAATCCAGGGTCATCTGCGACACAGTCAGGAGTACATCCTCAAGGGCCCTCAAGTCCAGTGCATCGCGCCCGCGCTCCCGCTTGAGCAGAGAAAAAACCTTGAGCTCGCGCATCATTGCGGCGGCGTCCTCCAGGGACAACGGCGCAAGACGCATGGAATACTCCTGAAAAATATCGGCTTGGCTTCCGGACACGGAGAACCGGATCAGCGGGCCGAATTTCGGATCGCGCTGCGCACGGATGCAGACCTCCGCAGGCTTGCCGAGAATCATCTCCTGCACCAGACAGCCGGAGATGAAGGCTTCGCTGCGCTGGCGCTGCACTCGCGAAGTCAGGTTCATAAAACCCTGGCGCACCTCTTCCGAGGTATGCAGGTTGACCTCCACCCCGTCCACATCGCTTTTGTATTCGATATGCGGAGAGGCGATCTTCAGGGCCACCGGACAGGCCAGGCGCTTGGCTATCTTGACAGCGCTCCTGCTGGTGCGGGCCAGCTCCGTGCGGGGAAAACTCAACTCGTAGGCCATGAGCAGTGGCTGCGCCTCGAACCCGAAAAGTTCGGTCTTGCTGGCGGCCAGACAATCCTCCAGAAAGCGCTCGGCCTTGGCCTTGTCGCGGCGGTAGCACACCTCCACCGGATAGGACTTGGTCTTCCACTGCGCGTAACGCAACATGGCCTCAAAGCCGGACAGCGCCGCCTTGGGATTGGCATAGCAGGGCAGGCCACTGCGTTGCAGAAAGCGCTTCTCTTCCATGACCCCTTCCTGTCCGATCAGGCATACGGCCACGGGCTTGCCCTCGACCCGGGGCATGGCCACCAGTTCACGCACTATGGCTGGCAGATCCACACCAAGACCCGGCGCGATGACCACCAGGGCCATCTGCACCTGCCGGTCTCGCAGGACCGCCTCCAGGGCCTTCGCGTACTGCACGGGCGTGGCTTCCATGCCGATGTCCACCAGACTTGAACTCTGCGCATGACGCGGAAGCAACTCGGCCAGACGGGCCGCTGTGTCCCCGCCAAAACGCGGAAGGATGAGGCTGGTCCCGGCCATGCCGTCGGCGGCCAGGATGCCCGCCCCGCCGGAATTGGTGACAATGGCCAGGTTCGGCCCATTGGGCAGCGGCTGGGTTCCGAACATGCGCGCAAGATCGAACAGGGTGGAGAGATTATCCACCTGGATGATGCCCGCCTGCTTCAGTGCGGTCTGATAAGCCCGCTCCGATCCGGTCAGGGCTCCCACATGGGAGGAGATCGCCTTTTGGCCGTGCTCGGTCATGCCGGCCTGCAGCATGATGACCGGCTTCTCGCGGGTGATGGTCTGGCTGATCCGCGCGAAACGGCGGCCGTTGTTCATGCCCTCCAGGTAACCGATGATGACGCTGGTCTGTGCGTCATCAGCCAGAAACTGGAGCATGGACGCCTCATCGATGACCGCACGGTTACCGAGGCTTGCGAACTTGGAAAATCCGATCGCCTCGCTGGCCGCCCAGTCCAGGATGGCATTGCACATGGATCCTGAAGGCGAAAAAAAGGCGATATTGCCCTGAGTTGGCAGCCGCGAAATGAGCGACGCGTTCATCCGGCCTTCCCAGGAGGCCACCCCCAGGCAGTTGGGGCCGAGCAGGGTCAGGTTGCGGCGTGCGGCCAACTGGATGACGGCCTCTTCCAGATAGTACCCCTGGCCACCGATTTCCCGGAATCCGGCGGAAGTGATGATGACCGCCTTGACGCCCTTGTCCGCTAACAATTCCAGAGCTTCGAGCACGTGCTCCGGAGAAAGACAGACCACGGCAAGGTCGATCCCCGTCAGGGAGTCAACGGTTTGCGGTTCAAGCTGCGTAGCCCAATTGACGGGCACAATCCTCCCCTGATACCCCCAGCCTTCAAGATTGGAGAGTACCACACGGGCCAAGGCTCCTGCGCTGTCGAAAATTCCGACAACGGCGATGGCTTTGGGTGAAAACAGGGCGTGAAGATAATCGTCTCTCATGGAGAACCTTAATGTCACTGGAAGTTCCGACGGATGCACTGCAGGTACTGCAGTCTGAAATCCATTATGAATTCAAGCAAGTCAAGCTTTTAATCCAGGCCCTCACACACAGCTCTCATGCCAATGAACACGGCTGCCCGCACAATGAACGGCTGGAATTTCTTGGAGATGCGGTGCTGGAGCTGGCCGTTTCCCATGAATTGTTTCGAAAGTTTCCCGAAGTGCAGGAGGGACACCTGACCAAGATGCGCTCCGCGCTGGTCAGCGAAGGGGCGCTGGCTCAGGCGGCAAGGAGAATTGACCTTGGCTCGTGCCTGCTTCTCGGCAAGGGAGAGGATGTGCAGGGCGGGAGAGAAAAAAATTCCGTGCTCAGCGACGGTCTGGAGGCGGTGCTCGGGGCGGTCTATCTTGACGGCGGCCTGGTGCCCGCCATCACATGCGTCAATTTTTTGTTTGACGGGCAATGGCCCTCGCCGCCCCAGACCTTCCGCCCGCGTGACTTCAAAAGCCTGCTCCAGGAAGCGACCCAGCGCATCTGGAAGGCACGCCCGGCCTACGCGCTACGCGACAGCTACGGCCCTGAGCATGCCAAACAGTACACAGTTGTCGTCACCCTGCCGGACAAGACCGAGGTGGAGTGTGAGGAGCGCAGCATGCGCAAGGCTGAGCAGGGAGCGGCGGAGCAAGCTCTGCGACTGTTGCGTGAACGCTTTCCAGATCTTGTTGATCCCACGTTTTGACCCTGGCCTCGCCGGGACTACCCACCGCAACGAAACAAGCCGGGGCATAACGCCCCGGCTTTGTCTTTGATCATTGCCTCTGCCAGAAAACTCGCCCTTAGCCCTGCATGAGCTGCATGGCCATCTGCGGCAGCTGGTTGGCCTGGGCCAACATGGCCACGGCGGCCTGCGTCAGGATCTGGTTGCGCACGAATTCCGTCATTTCCTTGGCCACGTCCACGTCGGAGATACGGGATTCAGCGGCCTGCAGGTTCTCGGCCTGGATCTGCAGGTTGGTGATGGTATTCTCCAGGCGGTTCTGCAAGGAACCCAGGCTGGCCCGGATCTTGTCCTTGGAGATGATGGCTTGGTTGATGGCGTCAAGAGCCTGCTGCGCACCCTGTTGGGTGGAGATGCTGAAGCCGGCGCTGGAGATGCTGCGATCGGACTGGTTGCCGACACCCAAAGCCGAAGCCGTGGAGTTGCCGATGGCGATGTAGTAGTAGTCCTCGCTGCTGTCGTTGCCCGTGCCGAAATGGATCTTCAGGGCTCCGCGAGACTGCAGGGCTTCGCCGCTGTGATCGAGCCGCCATTCCGCCGCATTTTGATAGCTGGAAGAAAGATTGCCGTTGAGCAGATAAATTCCGTTGAAGTCCGTGGCATTGGCGATTCGGGTGATTTCCGAGGCCATGGCCTGGTACTCCGAGTCGATGATCAGGCGCTGATCCGAACCATAGGTGCCGGTGGCGGCCTGAGTGGCCAATTCCTTCATGCGGATCAGCTTTTCATCGATGACGCCCAGAGCTCCGTCCGCAGTCTGGATCATGGAGATGGCGTCGTTGGCGTTACGCACGCCCTGGTTGAGGGACGCAATATCGGCGCGCATCAACTCGCGGATGGCGAGGCCTGCCGCATCATCGGCGGCGGTGCTCACGCGCAAACCGGAGGAAAGGCGCCGGGTCGAGGTTGCCAGATTGCTGTAGGAATTGGACAGGTTTCTGGCGGAGTTCATCGCCATCAAGTTGTGATTTATGACCAAAGACATATAAGATCCTCCTTACGCTGGTATGCTCGCGACATTGCACACGGAATGCCATTTATATTTATTCATTAATTTTCAGTATCTTAAAATAAAATTAAACCCGCCAGCACACTCAGGAGGTCAAAATTGCCTCCTGCCGCTAAAGTTTTTTGCCCTGCGACCGATTATTATGATGAACTCATCCATCTAGAGGAGGCCCAGGCCATGAAAATTACCTCTCTGAACTACGAGGCCCAGGACCTTCTGACGCCCGTCGAGCAGACCAGCCAGCAGAAATCCAGTCCTGAATACGCCGAGCGCGCGGCGTTGGCCGGTCTTCAGGATCGGCGCCTGGATGCTGCGTCTGGAGAACAGGAAGAAATTTCCCTGCAGAAGTTGCAAAATCTGACCGATGCGGTCGATTCCTATATGTCTTCCCTGGGCGTGAACCTGAAGTTCCACATCGACGAGAAGACCGACACCGTGCAGGTAGAAGTCCGCGACCCGGACACCCAGAAGCTGATCCGCAAGATTCCCGCCGACGAAATGCTCGAACTGGCTGCGTCCATCGAGAAAATGGTCGGCCTGTTCCTGGACAGATCCCTCTAGCCGGCCCTTGCGCCACATGAAAAAAACCCGCGCCGGAATTACCGGAGCGGGTTTTTTGTCGTGTTTATGCTTTAAAGATTAACGCTTGAGCTGGATGAGCACGGTCAGCATCTGGTCCACGGTGGTGATGGTCTTGGAGTTGGCCTGGAAGCCTTTTTCCGTGGTGATCATCTTCACGAATTCCGTGGCCAAGTCCACGTTGGACTGCTCCAGAGAGTTGGAGGCGATGCTGCCCTTGCCGCCGGTATTGGCCAGACCGGTGATGGGCGGCCCGGAGGAACGGGTCTCGGAGAAGAGGTTACCACCTTCGCGGAACAAGGCATAGTTGTTGTTGAAGGTGGCCAGAGTCACGGCAAAGAGCTGCAGGACCTGCCCATTGGAGTAACGGCCGGTGATGACCCCGTCGCGGTCCACGGAGATGTTCTGCAGGAAACCGGCGGTATACCCGTCCTGGGCCTGGAAGATGGTCGTGGAGCCCGTACTGTAGCTAGTGGTCGACAGGGCGCTGATTTCCGTGGACTGCATGCCGTTTATGGCGGAAAGGCTGGCGGAAGCCTCGGCGGCGGCTTGGGCCCTCAAAGTAGCAATCTGGACGGCGTCAGTAACCGGATCTAATGCTCCTATTGCACTAACAGTAGTGTTACTTGTTGAAAATATATCTCTTAAATCTGCCAAGTTCATTGTTGGATCAGTCCACGCAGCATCCTTGTTACGAAGCCCGAAATTAAGCTCTATATTCCTGGAATTATTTACAGCCATGGCCGGAATTATTGTAGCCCCATCCGGACTCGTTTCAGAAGCGGTGACACTGGAGTGTTCAGCACCCAAAAAATTCGCAGTGCAGATCGGATACCCATTTTGGGAAAAATTGGCAGGCGTCCAATTGCCAATGTCTGCAGCGGTAGGGTCAAACGTAGCCGGACCGGGGACCGGTTCTACCAAATACGGATTGTTGATCGAGAACGCGGACATATCCTCAAGCTCTCCGGCAGCATTGAACGTCAAGGTCCCGGCCATCAGGATGCCTCGCTTTGTCGCGTCTATGCCTGCGGTGCCCCAAAATTCACGATTGTCCTCGCCGGGGGGAACGGTCACGATATATTCCATGTAACGCTTTCCACCGGAGTTCTCCGCCACATCAGGATCCAGAACGGGGTCCATGTAGACGGTCATGTTATGCGATGTGCCGTTTTCGTCATAGACCTTGATGGTCGACTGGTAGGCATACTGGGCGTCACCCAGGGGCGGGATCGCCGAGCCGTCCCATTTCTCGAACATCGCCGTGAACGGGGTGCCGTCATACGCCCCGGCCTCAAGCACGGCGCCGTTGGCGGTGGTCCGGTCTTCAGACTGCGAGTCGATGTTCAATATCATGTCCACACGGCTGGTGGCCTGGGGTGGGGACTGAAAATTTTCCAGCTTGACGTCCGTTGGCACGCCCTTGATCTTGACGCCCGCGCTCTCTGAAGCCGTGGCACCGCCGGAAGCCGCAGCGCTGGTGTTCTCCGTCTGCACGGCCCAGCCCTGCAGCCGATAGCCACGTGGGTCCACAAGAAAGCCTTCCTCATCAAAACGGAAGTTCCCGGCCCGTGTGTAGTAGTTGAGCTCCTGCCCGGCGGGCGAGACCATGAAGAAACCGTTGCCGCCGATGGCCAGGTCCGTGGCCTCCGTGGTGTTCTCCAGAGAGCCCTGAGAGAAATCGCCCATGACCGCGCCCACGGAGACGCCGCGTCCTACCTGCCCGCCTCCGGAGGCGGTGGTGATCTGCTGGCTCAGGGCGTCCTCAAAATACATGCGCGAGGCCTTGAACCCGATGGTTGACACGTTGGAGATATTGTTGCCGATAACGGTCATCTTTTCGCCATGAGCCTTAAGACCGCTGGTCCCTGAGTACATTGATGCTGACAAACCCATAACTACCCCCTTATTTCACCGCAGTGATGAAAATTTTCGTTTATTCTATCACGGCCGGTTGAACGACCTTCTTGATGTCGCCGAAGCTGATCTTGCGCCCGTCATTCAGGCGGAAAAAGGTTTCCCCGTCGCCCTGTTCCAGGGCCGTAATTGTCCCGCTGACTTCCGTGTCCACGAATACTGCCGCTCCGGTGGGGCTTTCGGCCGCAAAATACACGTTGTACTGCCCGTTATTGACCGGGTTGCCGCTGTAGTCCTTGCCGTCCCAGGTGAACGCGAACTCTCCGGCCTGCATGGAGGTGAACTTCTCGGTGCGCACCAGGTTGTTGTTCCCGTCGTAGACGTTGGCATAGACCTGCGCAGCCGGTCCGCTGAGGGTGAAGTACACCGGGGTGACATAGTCTGCGAGCTTGGTCATGGAACTGCCCGAGGCGGTGACGTCCTTGCCGATGTAGTTCACGGCACTGAGCATGTCCTGCTGGGCCGTCTTGTCGGTCAGGCTCTTGATGCCGTCGGAGATGTTGGTCATCTGTTCCAGGCTCGAGAATTGCGCGAGCTGGGCAATGAATTCCTTGTCGTCGAGGGGATTAAGGGGATCCTGATTCTGCAGCTGGACAACGAGCAGCTTCAAAAAAGCATCCTTGCCCAGGACATCGTTCTTGGATGCCTTGTCCGCGCCGTAAAACCCGCCCTGCTGTTGCAAAATCTGATCGATCATGACCCTCTCCTCTCAGGCAAAAATATCCAGGCCGCTTTGGGAAAGATTTTCCCTGTGCGGACTGTTTTGCACATCCCGGACCAGCTCTGGGGCCGTTCGTTCCTGGGTGCGCCATCGCTTGGCGGACATGGCCAGCTCCTGGTTCTCCTGGTAACGATTGTGGCTCTCGGCGCCTTGCCATTGCGACTGGCTCTGGGAATCGGCCAACTGGGTCTGCACTTCAAGCTTGCCAACCTTGAGCCCCTGGGCTTCGAGCTGGCTGCGCAATTGACCCATCTGCTCGCTCAAAGCCAGTGAGGTTTCCTGGTTGCTGGACCGGAGCACAGCCTGGACCTCCTTGCCCCGCACCTGCAGGATGACGCTGATCTGACCCAGATCGGCCGGATCAAGACGGATGACCAACTGCTTCACGCCCTGCCCCAGATTCTTGAACGCCCCGTTCTCGACCTGCTGATAGACTTGGGCGCTGCGTGTGCTGACAGGGGATTCGACCCGTTGCTGGAACTGCGCCTGAGCGTTCTGGGCGGAGGCCTGGGTCACGGATTCTGGAACATTCTTCCCGCTGCCGGTGGTTTGGACGGCCCTTGATGCGGTTTTTTCCCGGTCCGGCTGCCCGAAGAAGCCCTGCCTGGCGTCAGGCTGGTTCTTGGTGCCCGTGGAATCAGCGACTCTGGCCTTTTCCGAAGCTCCGATCGGCCCGTCCTGGCGCTGGGAGTCGACCTGCTGCATCGTCTGGGCGGAACCGTCCTTGACAACGGCAGACCTGTTTGCGGCGGCAGCGATTCCGTTGTGTGTCGCCGCCTCGGTGCGGGTGGAACCCTCCTGGCCTTTGGCGCCAGCCGGAGTTCGATCCGCATCGGCCGCAACGGATTTTTGGAGCTGATCCGCCGATAACGCTGAATCATCAGCACCGGCCTGCGTCTGAGAATTATTCGCGGAAGAATTCTCAAGCACCGCACCGCGAAATTCCAAGCGACCTTGCGACGCCTCCTGAGACTGCTGCTCACGAGATGCCGGACGCGCGGCGACCTCCTGCCCCTTGCCGGTCCTTCGCACGCCAATCGCCCCGGTTTCGCCGCCATCACCATGCTTGCGCGCAGAAGTATCGAGCACCGCTTCCTGCACCGCCGCTATTGTTGCCGTAGAGACCCTGACCGGACGCGCTCGGCCGCCCTGATCATCTTTCACGGCGGTCGCCCCTGCGGCAGCGGACAACGCGGCAGCAACCCGGCGCGCCAGCGCACCCTCGGCCTCGTGCCCCGCCGCCGTCCGGGCTTCAAGCCTATGCAGCAGCGCTTCGATCCTCTGCTCGGCCGCGGATGCGGCGCGAGATGTGCTTCCTGCCTTGCCCCGTGAAGCCACGGCAACCTCGGCCTTAGACCCTGCCGCCAGATCTCTCTGCAGGCCGCGGATCTGTTCCCCGAGGGCCACGGCAAGTTCGCTCCTGCTCGCAGGCGGGGCATCCCTGAACTGCCGCAGCAGCTCATGCAGAGCCTCGATTCTGGAAGAAATACCCGCCGCATCCGGTCCGCCCTTGCGCTGCGCGTCGACAGCAGCCAAAGCACCAAGAAGCTCCTGGACTTCGACCACAAGAGATTCATCGCTCACATCAGCGGCCAGCGCCGCGTCCGTGCCTTCGGAAACGGGCCGATCATCAGATGGCACCTTGGGCGCGGATTTTCCTTGTTCGGACTTTGCAGCATCCTGCCGCTGCCCGGCATCTTTTGCCGGTTCAGCGGAGCCAGCGGCAGGCCGACCTTCCTCGCGCTCTGCGACATCGGATCTGCTTGAAGCGCTCTGATTTTCAGAGGCAAAGGGCTCAGGCGATGCCTCTTTTGCGTGATTTTTGTCAGACGGAGCGCTCTCAACAAAAGGCCTGTCCTGCGTGGCCTGCGGCCACGGCTGCTCGGCCGGAGGCGGCGCGTCAGGCGTCTTCGGATCATTCAGATGCGCGGAGAACAGGTCATGGAAACCCTGACCAGGCTTTGCATCCGTCAGTTCAAACAAACCGCCCGGGCGCGAGAACTGTGCGCCATGAGATAGCGCTGCGGGAAAAAACTGCATTCTACACCTCCTGCTGGAGGCAATAGATCAAAAGCCGGGCCAAACTCGGAACACAGCGAGCTGGCCGCTCGCGCGCAACCGATTTCAACCCGCGCACAGGCCATCTCCCGGCGCGTCCTACAAAAACCTAAATTTTTGTCATACATACCTTTTTTGATTTACTTTTTTCTCAGAGCAATGTTAAAAGAAATCGACTATCGCGTCATGGACAAGGGTTTTCGGAGCTGGCTTCTCCGAAGGCCCTTTGCTCCTTAATCAAAAAATAAAAACGCCCGGCGGCTTCCCGTCGGGCGTTTTTCATGTCTGTCGATAAATACGCTGATAGTTCGCGCTAGCTGAAAATCCGGTAACACTCCCCTCTGCCATGGTTCTTTTGCGCGACAAAAAACAGCAGCGGCAAGGCCAGGCCCCAGCCAGCCCCGATCTGCGCCAAGGCCAGCGTGTAGTCCGGGCCGAACCCCGCCGCGCCGAGGCGAACCCCGGCCGCATAGGCCCCGGCTCCCGAACAGGCCCCCAGAACGCCCGCAAGCACATAGCGCCCAGCGAGCCAGCTCAGGGAAAAGCGCAGGATGGAGGCAAGCTGCATCCACAAGACAAGAAGCCAGGGCGGGGCCAGTCCGGGAATAACGCCGCCGCTAAAAACGACGAGTACTCCGGTGCTCGCGTGGACGGAATCGACCACAAGCCCGAGGGCCAGGGCAAAAGCCAGCAAGCGCGCCTCCCGGCCACGGTCCAGGACCAAGGCCAGATGCGTAAACACAAGAGCCAAGCCAAGGCCCGTGCCAAGCCAGGCCCGACCGGAAGCGGCGCCCAGCACGCAAGCGAACCATCCCGCCTGAAAGAGCGCAAAGTTCAGCAGCCGTGTCCTAAAAAGCGCCGAACTCATGCCTGCCCGGCCATTTCCGGCTCACCCGTGCGTGAGAGCAGAAGCTGGTAGTTGCGCACCGTGCGGCTGCGAAAACCCGCCTCGCAGTAACAAAAATAATACTCCCACTTGCGCAGGAAATCTCGGTCGAATCCCAGCCTCATGGCCTCGTCGCTGCGGGCCAGAAGCGCCAGACGCCACAATTTCAGAGTGCGGGCGTAATCCAGACCGATATCTTGCATGCGCGTGATATTCAGCCTGCTCCGTACGCCCATGGCCTTGGCCATGGCCCCGATGGAAGGCAGATGACCGCCCGGGAAGATGTGCTTACGGATCCAGTCCGATCCCAGGCGATATGCATCGTATTTCTGATCGGGCATGGTGATGACCTGCAACACGGCCCGGCCGCCCGCAGAAAGCAAGCGGTCCAGGGCTGCAAAATAGACGGGCAGATTGCGGTGTCCCACGGCTTCGAGCATCTCGATGGACACGATGGCGCTGAAACGCCCCTGCACGTGACGATAATCGGTCAACTCGATGCTGATACGCTCGTCAAGGCCCTCTTCCTTCACCCTGCGCGTGGCCCAGTCATACTGCTCCCTGGAAATCGTGATGCCCGTCACCCGGCAGCCGGTCCGCCGCACCGCCTCCAGGGCGAATCCGCCCCAGCCGCAGCCTATCTCCAGCACGTGGTCGTCCGGGCCGAGGTTTGCCATGTCGATGAGGGTGCGCATCTTGGCGTGCTGGGATTCTTCGAGACCATCCCCCTCACTTTTGAAAATGCCCCCTGAATAGGACATGGTCGGGTCCAGGAAGAGCCGGTAAAAATCATTGCCCAGGTCATAGTGCTCGCCGATGTTGCGACGGCTTCCCGCAACAGTGTTGGGCCGACGCAGATGGGCCGTGTAATTGAGCGCCCTGCCCGCCAGAGTCGGCCAGAAGCGCCTGTCGTCCAGGACGTCTTCCCGTTGCGCCAGCAGGCAGAGCAGCCCGACCAGGTCCGGGCTACTCCAGTCGCCGTCCACGTAAGCCTCTCCGAAGCCGATGTCCCCAGACAGCATTACGCGCCGGAAAAACCGGGTTCTGTGCACGTTCAGCACGGCCTGGGGCAGGGTTTGAGGCGCTCCGAAAATTTCCTGTTTCCCGTCGGGCAGGGCCAGAGTCAGTTGGCCGTGATCCAACCGCCGCAAAAATCGCCCCACGGCCCACTTGCCGAGGTCGTCAAAGACCGTGGACGGGGCATGCCGAATGGTCATGGACGAGGCTGGCTCGGGTTTGGGATGAACGCGGAGCTTCTTCCCGAAATAAAGGCGCGCCGCCTGGGCGACAATTCTCGGAAAGGTCAGCGCAGCCCGCAAGGGATGCCCAAGGATCATGCCCGCCAGATTCCGGCCACTCATGGGCCGGGCCCGGCCGGAAAAGGAAGCTTTGAGGGCCAAAGCCTCGTCAAGATAATAGGCGATGGAGACTTCAAGTTCTTCGCCCGGCGCTGAAAACGTGAACTCGTAGCGCCCCCGGCGCGGAAAGAACGGAGAAACGTGAAACTCCTTTGGCGCGGCAAATCGGCCCTCTTCACCCTCCGGAGTGAGCACGTAGAGATGGGTCTCGCCAAAGGTGTTGTTGACCTGCGCCAGAACGCAGGCCAGCCGCCCGGAATCATCGAGGCAATAAAAGAAGCTGGCCGGATTGAAGACGTAATGAAACTGCCGCAACGCCGTGATCAGCACGATGCGCGACGGCACGATGTCCACCCCGTTTTCGCTCAGGGCTCGCAGCACCTTGTCTCGCAGCCCGCCGCCCGTGGGATACAGATAATCCCGGTCATGCAGCGCCAGAGGCCGCAGACGGTTGTGCCCGAACCAGAAGGTGGAACGGTCCAGGTGCTGCAGTTCGTCAAGATCCAGGGCAAAGAGGTGCAGGTCGTAATCAAAGCCATGGTCGATCTCGTGGGTGCGGGCATGGCTCAGGGTTCCGACATAAATCCGCGAGTTCATCCATTCCTCCTGAATTGGGCCACGGCCTCGTGACTGGAGCGGACCGCGTCCTCGTGAAAGCCAAAGCCGAAGTAGCTGCCGCAGAAATAGGTGTTACGCGGCCCGTTCAGGGACAAAAGAGCGCTCTGGGTCTCCATGGACTCTTTGGTGTACACCGGATGATGGTAGACAAAGCTGGCCATGACCCGGGACTGGTCTAGCGGGGTCGGACTGTTAAGGGTCACCAGATACTGCTTTTCTCCTGTCAGGCCTTGCAGCAGATTCATGGCGTAGGTGACGAAAACCCCTGCCCCCTCATGGGCCTCCCGCCGGAAGTTCCAGCAGGCCCAGGCCTTGGGTGTAGGCGGCAGGACCGCAACATCCGTATGCAGAACCGTCGTGTTCTCTTCGTAATGCCAAGCCCCCAGCAGTCGCGCCTCCTCGGGCGAAGGATCGGCCAGGAGCCGCAGAGCCTGGTCGGCATGGGCGGCGATGAACACGTCGTCAAAAATGCGCGCGTCTTCCCCGGCAACCTCCACGCTCACCCCCGCAGGACCGCGCAGGATCCTGGCGATGGGGGCCTCAAGCCGCACCGCGCCGAGAAAATGGCGCAAAAACGCCCTGACGTAGCTGGAACTGCCGCCGGCAACGGTTCTCCATTTCGGGCGATCAAGCAGAGACAGGAGCCCGTGGTTGTTGAAAAAACGCAGAAAGGCCAAGGCCGGAAACCGGCCCACCCGCCCGGCCGGAGTCGACCAGATGGCCGCCGCCATGGGCAAAAGATAGTTCTCGACCATGAAGGGCGAAAATCCATGACGGGCAACGTAGTCATCCAGGGTGCCGAGCTCCTGTCCGTGCTGAAGATCCGCCTTTCCCTGACGGCAAAACCGGGCTATCTCGAACAGAAAACGGTAGTAACGCGCCGAAAACACATTGGAGCGCTGGGCGAAAATCCCGGCCAGATCCGAACCGGCATAGGTCAACCCGGTGCGCGCACAATGAAATCCAAACGACATCTGCGTCTCCCGCGTGGGCACCTCAAGCTCTTCCAGAAATCGGATGAACAGTGGGTAGGTGGCCTCGTTGAAGACGATAAAACCCGTATCGACAGGGGTTCCCCCATCCGGGCCATCGGGAACCGAGACGGTGTGCGTGTGCCCGCCCAGATAATTTTCCTTCTCGAAGATGGTCACCTCGCACGAGTCCTGCAACAGATGCGCGGCCACTATCCCGGCCACTCCACCGCCGATGACGGCCACTTTCCTCCTGGCGCCAGGCCTGTCCGTATTCATGCCAACTCCGAATCGTCGCCGTCGCGACCGCTGCGTTGAAAAGTTCGCGGGGGCAAGGGGAAAAAGGGGCTGGTCGCCCTTTTGTAGGCTTCAAAATCGGGCCGCCCCTTGTATTTCTCCTCCAGCATGGGGATGCCCGAAACTTTAAGCAGCAAAAAGGCGATCAACAGGGGGCTGACCAGTCCGTACAGCCCGTACTCCGAGCCGAGGCCCAGAAAGAAGAAACCCCACCACAGCACGGCCTCACCGAAATAATTCGGGTGGCGGGTGTAGCGCCACAGCCCGGTGGTCATGAGTTGCCCCCTGTTGGCCGGATCCTTTCTGAAGCGTGAGAGCTGCCAGTCGCCCACGGCCTCAAAGAAAAAGCCCAGGGCAAAGAGACCAACCCCCAGGACGTCGGTCCAGACGAGCGCTCCGCCGGGCCTGGCCATGGCCAAGAGAACCGGTGCGGCGACCAGAAAAACGACCAGGCCCTGAAGCATGTAAATCTGCAGGAAACTGCGCCAGACAAAGGTCTCGCCCCACGCCTTCCGAAAGGCCATGTAACGAAAATCCTCTCCCCGGCCCCGGTGCCTGAGGCCGATGTGCAGCCCCAGGCGCGCCGCCCAGAGAATCAACAGGCAGAACATGACGAGAGGCCGGAAGTGTGTTTCCATACCGCCCGCGAGCCAGCCCCCAAGACATGCCAGCACGAAGGCCGGACCGTAAGCGATGTCAATGAGGCTGTTGTCGCTAGCGCGCATGCCGACGACGAACATGGCATTCATGGTCAAAAAGAGCGCCACGGCCGCACCGAGGAGCACAACAGTCATAAGACCTCCGTCATGGTTTTCAGCCCAGCCGCATGCCGATGAGGTAGCTGCCTGCGGCGACCAGCGTGCACAGCACCGTGCCCCACGCGATGTCGACTACGACCACAAGCACCGGCCAGTCCCGCAAGGTGGCCAGGTTTGTCAGGTCATAGGTGGCGTAGGTGAAGAACCCGAACAGCGCGCCCCACAGGCAGGCTCTGGCCAGGGACTGCGCCTCAAGGCCGGGGCGGACGGCAAAAAGAAGAATCCCGGCTATGTAGATGAAATAGAAGGCAAAGGCTGCGGGCCAGTTGACATCAGGGCTCAGCAGATGGCCCAGGTTGTTTTTGTAGAAAGACCTGGCCACAAACCCGAGCCAGATCATGTCGATGGCGAAAAAAACAGGAATGGTAAACAGATAGAGCTTGACCCAGAAAACAGGATTCATGGCCGATCCTCCGATGTTGCAAGCGTTCTGCAGGACCATGTCATCCCTGATGTTCGACAACGGGAATCATCGCCGGGACACTTCCTGCCGGACCATGCGTGGCAGCCGGAATGAAAACGCCCGGCTAAAAACACCGGGCGCACTCGTATTATCTTAACCTGCAGGTCTTGTCATCAGCCTCCGAAAGAACCTGCGCCCATCACTTCCAAGGCCTTGCTGTAGTGAACCCTGACCTGCCCGATCTTGTCTTCCAGATCTTTGGATGCAGCCTGAACTCCTTCCAGGGGACATTCGGATTCAAGCTGGGCGGTTTTGGTTTCAATCTCGCGCACAAGTGCCTTGATTTCCGTCACTGTATCCAGAAGCGCGCTACGGTCGGCGTCTTTAAGATCCATGAATCCGGCCATAACGTCATACAGAGTGGCCTTCCACGCGGTCAGTTCCCCTTCTACACCCTTGCAATATCCTTTAACAGCGAGCCTTTTTGCTTCGTCGGTCATGCAACCTTCTACTGCTGAGCATCCCCAACCCGGTCCCGGATAATCCATGTTTACCATAGCTGCCTCCAAAAAAAGTTTGATGTTTGTTGTTATTCTACACGCAAATCATTTATCGTCAATAAAAATCATTAGTTCTCTCCTAATGTCACAGGGCAACCTGGCAAGAGGTTCTGCTCATTTATTTGCGCCTTCATGACCAGCCCGGTCACCGTCTGCGGCACGACTGCCCGTATTCTGCCCTGCTTCGCGTGGCCGGAGCGAGAAATTGTTGGGCGGGTCAGCAGGCATTGAATTCCGTCGGACGACGTGCGGTTCCACGCCAGGGCTCTGCCCGCTCGGCGCAAAAAAAGGGCGACCCATTGCGGACCGCCCCCGTTTTTTCGCTCTGCTCGGCGTTATTCCATCACTTCGGCCTTCTCGATGACAATGGTCTCCTGGGGAACGTCCCCGTGCATGCCCTTGGAGCCCGTGGGGATAGCTTCGATGAGGTCCACCACGCTTTTTCCGGCCACAACCCGGCCGAAGACCGCGTAGCCGAAGTCACGCGTGCCGTGGTTCAGAAACGCGTTGTCGGCCGTATTGATGAAAAACTGGGCGGTGGCGGAGTTGATCTCGCCCGTGCGGGCCATGGCCAGGGTGTACTTGTCGTTTTTCAGTCCGTTGTCGGCTTCGTTCTTGATGGGCGCATGCCCTCTCTTGGGGGTCATGGATGCGTCCATGCCGCCGCCCTGGACCATGAAGCCCTTGATGACACGGTGAAAGACCGTGCCGTCGTAAAAGCCTTCATTGACGTAGGTCAGAAAGTTTTGCGTCGAGATCGGGGCCTTGGCGTTGTCGAGTTCGATGACGATGACGCCCTTGTTGGTGGTCAGGGAAACCTTGGGGCCTTCCGCCAAAACCAGAGACGAGGACACGAAAACCATGATCAGTGCAATAATGAGCGTACGCATACTTTCCTTCCTTTAAAAGATGACGGCTTCAAACCACCAGATCTCTGTCTTCGGTTTGCGCCAGGTTCCCTTGGGCAGACCGGCCTTGACGCAGGTCTGGTCCAGAAAAGTTTCGCGGTCCCAGCCCCACTCCGTGGCCACCTGAGGCAGGAGCAGGCCGGAATGCATGGCCTTGCGGATATAAAGCCCGTGGCGGCCTGGCTCAATGAGCTCCGCGTCAGGACAGGGCGAAAGCGGCCCCATGACCGAAACTTCGATATGCAGGCCCTCGATCTCATCCGCCGCGAGAGGAGCAAAACGCGGGTCCTCGAAGGCCGCCGCGCCAGCCATGCGTTCAATGGTCGCGACCAGCGGCCCGTTGCCGACGATGTTCCCGATGCAGCCGCGCAGGCGTCCACCGCTCTTCAGGGTCACAAAGGCCCCCAGCTCCTCGCGCAGGGTCCTGGAATCCATTACGGGCTTGGGATCGGAAGTCAGGCCCAGATGATCGCGGATGACCCAGTCCACGAGCTCCTTGCAGAAGCGCTTCTCTTCGTCGGTCAAAATCAGTTCAAATGCGTTCATGCACATCCTCCCTCAAGCATCAAAAGGGGTTTCAAGCGGCGGGTTGGTCCACATCGCACCCATGCTGCGAGCCGCGCCGACAACTTCCACCTGTCGGTCCCTGACCCGCACCCGGTCCTGGGCGATCCAGTGCAGGGCCTGCGGGTAGATGCGGTGCTCCATGGCCAGAATGCGCGCGCCAAGGGTGTTTTCGTCGTCACCTGCAAAAGCAGGCACGGCGGCCTGGATGATGATAGGGCCATGGTCCATCTGTTCGTCCACGAAATGCACGGTGCACCCGGCCAGGCGCACCCCGTGCCCGGCCTGCTGCCGTTGGGCGTTCAGGCCGGGGCAAGCCGGGAGCAGGGACGGATGGATATTGACCACGCGACCGGCGAAGGGGGTCAAAAACTCCGTCGTCAGGATGCGCATGAATCCGGCCAGGGCCACGAATTCCACCTCGGCCGCCCGCAGCAGGCGGACGAGTTCGCGGTCAAAATCCTCCCGCACGGGAAAATCCGCATGCCGGACGCAGGCGGTGGGAATCCCGGCGTGACGCGCGCGCTCAAGTCCTTGGGCGCCTGGCATGTTGGTGATGACTATACGAATGTCCGCGTCAAGACTTCCTTCCCGAACCCGGTCGATGATGGCCTGCAGATTGGAGCCGGAGCCGGAAACAAGCACGCCCAGGGCGATGGTCATGGCCTTATCCCTTCACCAATGCCTCGACCAGGGCCGGGATGGTGTAGTCTTCGGGCATGATGTCCGGGACGAACCCGTATTCCTTCAGGGTTTTCGCGGTCACCGGGCCGATGCAACAGATCCGCAGACCCTGGTCCACATAGGGGCGCAGGGTGTCGGCCGGGACCAGGGCGAAAAAGTTCTCCACCGTGGATGAACTGGAGAAGGTCAGAAAGTGGAGCCTGCCCTTTTCCAGAAGCTCAACGATCTCGGCTCCGTCCTCCTCGGTCAGCTTTGTTTCGTAGACCGGGAGCACGTCCACCTGCGCCGCGACCTTGGCCAATTCCTCGGGCAGCACCTCGCGCGCGACCTTGGCCCGGGGAATGAGAACCTTCTTGCCGGCCACGCCGCGCTCCAAAAGCCCCTCGACCACGGATTCGGCCACGTACTTGGGCGGAATGAAGTCGGGGCGGATGCCGCGATCCAGGAGCGCTTCGGCCGTGGCGGGGCCGATGGCCGCGACCTGCAAGCCTCCCAGGGCCCTCGCGTCTTTGCCCACCAGTTCAAGCTGATTCCAGAAATGGCGCACGCCGTTGACGGAGGTGAAAATGGCCCAGTCATAATCCGCAAGCCTGTCAATGGCCGCGCGGACCGGGGCGTAATCCTCCAGGGGCACGATAGTGATGGTCGGAAATTCGTAGCAGGCCGCGCCCAGGCCTTCCAGGGTGTCTTTCAAACCGCTGGCCTGTTCGCGGGCGCGGGTCACGACCACTCCCTTGCCGTGCAGGGGCAGCTTTTCGAACCAGTTCAAGGTGTCGTGCAGCTGCACCACTTCACCAACGACCAGCATGGACGGGGCCTTGACCCCTTCGCGCGCGGCCATGGCCGCAATCTCGCCGATGGTCGAAACCCACGACTGGTGCTCGCTTGTCGTGCCCCAGCGCACCAGGGCGGCGGGCATGTCCGGGCGCATCCCGTTTTCCATCAGCTTGGCCGAGATGTAGGGAAGGTTCTTCACGCCCATGTAGAAACACAGGGTGCTGGCCGCAGTGGCCAGGGCCGGCCAGTTGTGGGCCGAGTCGGGCTTGGTCGGGTCCTCGTGACCGGTGATCAGCGACACGGACGAAGCGTACTTGCGGTGCGTCAACGGGATGCCCGCATAGGCAGCTCCGGCCACGGCCGAGGTCACTCCGGGCACGACCTCGAATTCGAGCCCGGCTTCAAGCAACTCCTCGGCCTCCTCGGCCCCGCGTCCGAAAATATACGGGTCGCCGCCCTTCAAGCGGGCCACGTTCTTGCCTTCCCTGACCTTGGCTACGATCAGATCGTTGATCTGGTCCTGAGGCAGGGTGTGATCGCCGCCCTTCTTGCCTACATAAATGATCTCGGCGTCGGGACGGCACAGGGACAGGAAGCTCTTGCTGGCAAGGTAATCGTAAATGACGACCTCGCACTCCTGCATGAGACGCTGCCCCTTGACCGTGATGAGGCCCGGGTCGCCGGGGCCCGCGCCGATGAGATATGCTTTGGCCATGATGTTTCCTTTCGTTAGAATATGTGGACCGACTAGCCGACGAACTCCAGCACCTTGGCCCGCAGCTGCTCCAGGGTGGCCTTTTTCTCGGCAAAGCCCGCCGCCTTGGCCTTTTCCTTGGCCACCACGTCCTCGGGGGCCTTGCTGACAAAGCTTTCGTTGCCAAGCTTCATGGTCACAAAATCGAGTTCCTTGGTGATCTTGCCGAGTTCCTTGTCCAAGCGGGCCAGTTCGGCCACGAAATCCACCACGCCCGCCAGGGGCACGAAGAGTTCATACCCGCGCACGACCGCCGAGGCACAGCCCTTGGGCGGCTCGATGTCCGCCTCCACGCTAAGGCTTCCCACCCGGGCCAGGGCCGCGATCTCCGTCTCGTGGGACAGGAGAAACTCGCGATCATCCCCGCCTGCGCGGACCATCACGGTCAGGGGCACGCCGGGCGCAACGCCCAGCTCGGCGCGGATGTTGCGCACGGCCACGATGATGCCCTGCAGAAACTCCATGTCGCGCACAGCCCCATCATCCTCACACTCTGGCCGGACCTTGGGATAGGGCCGCACGGCCAGGCTCTCGGCGTCCAGGGCCGGGATGCAGGACCAGATCTCCTGAGTGACGAAGGGGATGACCGGGTGGGCGATGATCATGATCTCGGACAGCACGTGCTTCAGGCACGAACGCGCCGCGGCCTTGGCCTCTTCGTCCTCGCCGTAGAGTTCGGGCTTGATCAGCTCCAGGTACCAGTCACAGAACTCACGCCAGACGAAGCCGTAGAGGCCCTGGGCCGCCTCGTTGAAGCGGTATCCCTCGATCTGGGCGGCGTGTTCTTTCTTGAGCATCTCCAGACGGTGCAGGATCCAGCGGTGATGCAGCCCGGACAGTTTGGCGGAATCGAACTCGGGCTCGCTGCCGTCGACATGCATGAGCGCGAAGCGGGCCGCGTTCCAGATCTTGTTGATGAAATGCCGATAGCCCTCGATGCGCGCCTCGGACAGCTTGATGTCCCGGCCCATGGCCGCGAACGAGGTCAGGGTGAAGCGCAGGGAGTCGCATCCGTACTTGTCGATCATGGCCAGGGGATCGATGACGTTGCCCGTGGACTTGGACATCTTCTTGCCGTGCTCATCGCGAACCAGGGCGTGGATGTAAACGTCCTTGAAGGGCACGTTGTCCATGAACTGCAGGCCCATCATCATCATGCGGGCCACCCAGAAGAAGAGGATGTCAAAACCCGTGACCAGGAGTGAGGTCGGATAAAAAGCCTTGAGTTCGTTGGTCTTGTCCGGCCAACCCATGGTCGAGAACGGCCACAGGGCGGAGGAGAACCAGGTGTCGAGCACATCCTCATCCTGGACCAGACCCGCGCTGCCGCACTTGCAGGCCGTCGGGTCCTGACGGGCCACGATGACCTCGCCGCAATCCTGGCAGGTCCACACCGGGATGCGGTGCCCCCACCACAGTTGCCGGGAGATGCACCAGTCGCGGATGTTGTCGAGCCAGTTGAAATAGGTCTTGTTCCACTGCGCGGGCCAGATGGTCGTGCGGCCGTCTTCCACGGCAATGCGGGCCTTCTCGGCCAGCGGCTTGACGGACACGAACCACTGTTCGGACACAAAGGGCTCGATATTGGTCTTGCAACGGTAGCACTGGTTGACCTTGTTCTCGTAAGGCTCCTCGGCCGTGAGCGAGCCGCAGGCACGCAGGTCTTCAACAATGCGCGTACGGCAGTCGGCGGCGCTCATGCCCCGATACGCCTCGGGCGCGTTTTCGTTCATGCGGCCCTTGTCGTCGATGACGCTGACTGTCTCCAGGCCGTATTTGCGACCCAGTTCCCAGTCGTTCATGTCGTGGGCCGGGGTGATCTTGAGGCACCCGGTGCCGAATTCGCGATCCACGTAGGCGTCGGCGATAACCGGGATGCGACGGCCGACCAGGGGCAGGATCACGTGCTTGCCGACCATGGACTGATAACGCTCGTCCTCGGGGTGCACGGCCACAGCCGTGTCGCCGAGCATGGTCTCCGGGCGCACCGTGGCCACGGTCACGGAGCCCGAGCCATCTTCGAGAGGATAGCTCAAATGATACAGGGTCGACTTGGCCGGGGCGTACTCGACCTCGTCGTCGGCCAGGGCCGTATGGCAGCGGGTACACCAGTTGACGATGTACTTGCCGCGATAAACAAGCCCCTGCTCGTACAGGGACACGAAAACCTCGCGCACGGCTCTCGACAGGCCCTCGTCCATGGTGAAGCGCTCCCGGGTCCAGTCGACGCTGGCGCCCAGACGGCGGATCTGGTTCAGGATGCGTCCGCCGTAGTCTTCCTTCCATTCCCAGACGCGGCTGATGAATTCCTCGCGGCCCAGGTCCTCGCGGCGTTTGCCTTCGGCCAGGAGCTTCCTTTCGACCACGTTCTGGGTGGCGATGCCCGCGTGATCTGTGCCCGGCACCCAGAGCACGGTCTTGCCCCGCTGGCGCATGTAGCGGCACATGATGTCCTGCAGGGTGATATTGAGGGCGTGGCCCATGTGCAGGGCGCCGGTGACGTTGGGCGGGGGAATGACTATGGAGTAATTGTCCCCCGGGTGGGCTGCGGCCTTGGCCGCGTCAGGGGTGAAACTCTGGTGCGTCTTCCAGTACTCAAGCCACCGCTCTTCCACGTCGACGGGTTCGTATCCTTTGGAAAGCGTTTCGTTGGCCATATGGTGAACTCCGGATAATGAGCTGATTGAGGCAAAAAAGCGCCGGATGCCCGGCGCTGCGGAAACAAAAATGAGTACTGGGGCGAACCTTAAAAATCAAGCCCGACTTGCCCGCCACCCCGCTTCCTGCTAGGCCGACGGACATGCATCGACACTGTCCGCCTCTGGCCCTGCTGTGGGATGAATCGCACCTGTGGGGTCTGCTCCTGCGCCATGCCCTCAAAGCCCTGCGCGCTCCCGTGACCATGCTCAAGGCCGAGCATGTCCGCGCCGGAGCGTTGCGCGATCTGCGCCCGTCCACCCTGCTCGTGCCAGGCGGGTGGGCCAAGCTCAAATCCCTGGCCCTGGGCCGGGAAGGCCGCGAGGAGATCCGCAATCATGTGCGCGAAGGCGGCGCGTATCTGGGATTTTGCGGAGGCGCGGGGCTGGCCCTGAATTCGGAGCGCAGCGCCCCTTTTCTGGGACTGTGCGACTGGTCCCGCAAACCGGCCAGCCAGCGATTGCCCAATTTCAGCGGGCACATGCACTGCACTATCAATGAAAACGGCGGCAGGTACGAAGCCGCCCTGCCGGTCTGGTGGCCTTCGCAATTTCTGCCCGGAAAAACCCCCCTGGAAGTACTCGCGCGGTACGAAGGACCGGGGCCGGACTTCTGGGCCGCCGATCTGGACTGGTCAGGCGTGACGTCCTCGGAGGTCGGGCAATGGGAAAAACTCTACGGCATCAACCTCGATCCAGAACGGTTGCACCACGAACCCTGCATTGTCCGGGGCGTGTACGGGCAAGGCTCGTTCGTGCTCAGCTACGCCCATCTGGAGACTCCGTCCTCGCCGCAGGCCAACGCCCTGCTCTCACGCCTGCTGGGGCTCGGGGATCAGCTGACGGTTCCGGTCTGGGATCTGGGGCAGGAAGCGCCACTGTGGGACGACAAAACCCTGCGCACGCTCCACGAAGGCCTCTTAAGCCTTGTCGCCTTCGGACAAAACCATTTCCTGCTTTTCTGGCGCACCCCCTGGCTTCTGGGCTGGCGGCGCGGAGTGCCCGGCTCGCCCATCAACTTCCTGCTGGCCATGGCCTGGCAGGCCCGGCACAGCCATGCCTCAACCCGGGCCAAAGACTACTGGGCAGACCATGGAGCGCGCTGCTGCGAGCAGTGCCTGGATTTTTGCTTGCAAACCCAGGACTACCTCTTGCAGGAACGACGCATCCTGGCCACGTCCCCGTCATCGCCCGAGGCCAGCGCCTCCCCGAACCTGCAACGGCGCAAGCTGGAGCTTTTCGGCAAATTCCCCGGATACGGAGGGCTGTACGGAGAAATCCTGCACACCCTGGACGAACTGTTGTGGCTGCAATTCAGCGATCAAGACCAGCAGCAAGGTGGGCCTTGAGCCCCGCAAAGCGGTCGTCTAGCGGCAACAGGGCAAAAAGACGGTCCAGATAGCCGCGCCCTGCGAAAATACGCCGACTTGCCCCGTGCGCCAGCTTTGGGCCCCAGGACGCAAGCAGCAGCTTGAAATCGTTTATGTAGTGCAGGTCGCCATAGGCAGGACTCTCCCCCCGCGCCACGATCTCGACAATGGCTTCAGTCCAGGCCCCAGGCTCGTCAGCGAGCCCCAGGGTGACCACGCCGTCAGCAGGCCCGGCAGCGCCGAGCCTGGACAGGACCACGGGCACGATGTCGAGCTTGTCCGCGTCCCGGACAACGACGCACAGGGACTTGGTCAGCGGGTCCATCCCTGCGGGAATTTCCCGCTTGTTGTGCAGCCGCACCGCTTCGATGACGCATTCGCGCACAGGGGCGTCGAAGGCATCCAGAAAATCTCCCCTGCGCAGAAAATCCGCCCCCTCCTCGCCATGATCGACAGACTCGTCGTCACGGTAGGTGCCGAACCGCTCGAACTGGGAAAACCTGCCGATGTCGTGCACCAGGGCTGCGGCCAGATACGGCCCGGGCGGGGAAATGCTTTCCCTGGCCACGATCTTGGCGGCCAGGGCATGCACTCGCAGGGAATGGTCGCGCTTGAGGACAATGTGCTCCCGCCGTTGCCCCAGGCGCTCGGCATATTCGCCCGCCATGAGGACAAAGCGCCTGCGCATATCCCGCAGCACGGCCGGGTCCATCAAAGACCCTGATAGAACTTGTAGAGAGCTTCGTCGATAAGCAGCCGAAAGCCTTTCTCCGTCTCTTCGAATCGAATGACCTGGGCCGGATCCAGGGCAATGTCCAGGGCGTATTCCGCCATCCGACTCGCTTCTTTCTGCGCCGTCTCATCAAGCTGTGCAAACTTTCCCATCTCGATCCATTCCGTCATGATTGCCTCCCAGGGCTTATCTATTTTCTCCAGAATTCGGGCACAAACAACACCAGAACCGTATAAATCTCAAGCCTGCCCAGCAGCATGCAAAAACTGAGCACCCATTTGCCCAGGGCGGGGATTCCGGCGTAATTATCCACCGGACCGACCTCGCCCAGACCGGGGCCGATGTTGCCGATACAGGCCGCCACAGCCGTGAACGCAGTCAGCAGGTCAACACCCAGGGCCGCCAGAGCAAGCCCGGAAAGAACAAAAAGAAGCATGAAAAGCACAAAAAAACCCCAGATGCTGTTCAGCACTTCGTCCCGGACCAGCTTCGGACCGAACTTGACCGGCAGCACGGCTCTGGGGTGCACAAGCCTGAACAGTTCGCGGTAAGCGTGCTTGAAAAGCAGCATGATTCGCATGCACTTGATCCCGCCAGAGGTGGATCCGGCGCAGCCGCCGACGAACATGCAAAGGAGCAGCACCCCCTGCGGCAGGGGGAGCCAGAGCTCATAGTCTGCGGTGGCATATCCGGTGGTGCTGATGATGGAAGCCACCTGGAAGGAACCGAAACGCAGGGCGTCGGCCCAGGACGGATACGAGGACCCGTGGACGCTGATGGTCACCACGGCGGTCAAGGCGAGAAAAAGAAGCACGAAAAACCGGAACTCCGGATTCCGCCACATGGTCAGTGGCCGTCCCCGCAAGAGCTGAAAATGAAGTGCGAAATTGACTCCGGCCAGGAGCATGAAAAAGGTGATCACGCCATCGATATAGGCGGAATCGTAGGCCGCTATAGACGCGTTGCGCGTCGAGAACCCGCCCGTGGCCATGGCCCCGAAGGCGTGGCAGACGCTCTCGAAGAGATCCATGTCGCCGAGCATGAGCAGCACGACCAGGGCCACCGTGAACAGCACATAAACCTTCCACAGGCTCATGGCCGTGTCCTTGATGCGCGGTTGCAGCTTGTCGGCCACCGGACCCGGCACCTCGGCCTTGTAGAGTTGCATGCCGCCCACGCCCAGAAAAGGCAGGATGGCTATGGTCAGGACGATGATACCCATGCCGCCCAGCCAGTGGGTCAGACTGCGCCACAGCAACAGCCCCTTGGGCTGGGCTTCGACGTCGGTCAGAATGGACGCGCCCGTGGTGGTGAAACCGGACATGGATTCGAAAAATGCGTCTGTGAAAGACGCGAATCCACCCAGGGCAAAGGGCAGAGCCCCGAATAACGCGCAGGCCGCCCAAGCCAAGGCGACGATGACCATGCCCTCGCGGTGGTTGATGACCAGAGGCTTGGGGCGGCGAAAACCGAGCATGAGCAAAACGCCCGTCAGCACGGTCACGCACAGGGACAGGAAAAGGGGCGCCACCGACGCGTCGTCATAATACCAGCCGCAGGCCAGGGGAAAAAACATGCACAATCCCACGCACAGCAGGATAAGTCCGGTCACGTGCAGGGCGATGGGCCAGCGCATCAGGCCTGCTCCTGTTCCCGGGACAGCATCCGTTCCAGCGACGGAATGGATTCGGTTAGGCTCAGGATGAAGAGGCGATCCCCGCTTTTAATCACGTCATGGCCAGCCGGAATGAGCACCGCGTCGGCGCGCATGATGCAAAGCACCAGCACCCCCTTGGGAAAGGACAGGTCTTTAAGGGCCTGTCCGACCAGGCTGGAGTCTGGACCGACCAGCGCTTCCAGGGCTTCCGCCCCATCTTTGATGGCTACGGCGGAAAGCACTCCGCCTTTACGCACATGCTTGAAGATACTGTTCACCGCCGAAAGCCTGGGGCTGACAATGTGCTCAAGCCCGATGGCCCGCACCAGCGGCATGTACTCGATCTTGTTCAACCGGGTAATGGCCATGGGCGTGCCCAGTTTCCTGGCCAGAAGCGACGAAAGGATGTTGCTCTCCTCGTTGCCGGTCATCGTCACCACCACGTCCATGGCGCCGATGTTTTCTTCGAGCAGCGCCTCCTGATCCGTACCGTCTCCGACCAGGACCACGGTACGATCCAGCTCTCCGGCCAGCACGGCGCAGCGCTCGGGGTCCTTGTCCATGAGCTTGACATGAATGGGCTTTTTTTCCAGGGCGCGGGCCAGCCTCAGGCCGATGTTGCCCCCCCCGATGATGAGCACGTTCTTCTTCTTGGCCGACCGATTGCCCATAAATGAGAATACGGTCTGTAGCTGTGTATCTTCACACACAAAATAGACCAGATCGCCGTCCCGGATCTCGTCGGCGCCGGTGGGAACGATGACCCTGTCGTCGCGCACAATGGCCGCTATGATCAGCGGCAGGTCCCCGGCCTTGCGGCGCATATCCATGAGGGTCGTGCCGGAAAGGGGGTTGCCCGAAGTGATCCAGGTGCCCACGATCTTGATGCGCCCGCCCGCGAGATCGCATATATCGACCGCCCCCGGAGCGCGCAGCATGTGCTCGATGGTCCGCACCACCTCGACTTCCGGGTTGATGATGATGCCGATGCCGATCCCATCGGCCAGTTGCCGGGCGTAGGACGTGTACTCGTCGTTGCGGATGCGGGCCAGCTTGGTCAGGCCCGGGGCGAGCATGTTGGCAAAGGTGCAGGCCATGAGGTTGATCTCGTCGCTGTCGGTCACGGCCAGCAGCATATCAGCCTGGGCGATACCGGCCTCGCCCAGCACCAACGGGCTGCAGCCCGAGCCTTCCAGCACCTGCACGTCCATGTGGTCGAGAATCCGCTGCAGCACTGCGGGGTTGCGGTCGATGACCACCACATCCTTGTTTTCGGAAGCCAGCCGTTTGGCGATATGAAATCCGACCTCTCCGGCTCCGACAATAATGGCTTTCAAGCTCTTCGCTCCGGCTTATATGACTAGCGGCCCGATTCGGTGGGCCACGGAGTGCATTCCCGAGCCGGTGCATAACCGGCCGCGAAGGCATCCCGCAAGGAGGAAAAATACACCCTGTTGGCGGCACGTATGGTGCGCCCCTGGGCGCAGGACAAGACATGAAAACGCTTGCTGTTCTTCGTGCCGACAAAACCGTCCCGCGCCCTTGGCGACGAGATCAGTCCGGGCCAGAAACCCCGGCCTTGCTCCATGGCCGCGTTCTGTGCGGCGAGCAGCGCGCTGGCCAGCCTCCTGTCCTTGTCCGAGGAATGCGGATAGACGAAAGCCGCGCCCGCTTCAATCATGAGCAGATTGACCTGGCGTCCGTCGGCCAACTGCGCCACGCCGACCAGCCGCCCGTAGCGATCCGTGCCGAGTTCGCGTCTGTCCAGTACAAGGTCTTGCCCGGAAACAAAAGCGGTCAGGATCTTTCCGGACTCTGCGCCGTAATACTGCCCGGACCTGCCCTTGCGGGAAACCTCGGGAGCGTCGATGCCGCGAAGCCGCAGGCGCTCCCCGCCGTCAAGGATCACTGTGTCCCCGTCCAGAACAGCCTGAACTCCGACGCGCCACGTCTGGGCCACAGCGCCCTGCGCCGAAAAAACCAGCACCAGGGCGACAACCAGCACCCGAAGCAGCGGCCCAAAAAAGAAGGCAACCCGGGGGGTTGCCTTGGGATTTGCGATCACGTTCAGGCTAGGACTCATAGTACGAGCGCAACTGCTGACTGCGCACGGGGTGGCGCAGCTTGCGCAGGGCCTTGGCCTCGATCTGCCGGATGCGCTCGCGGGTGACGTTGAAGAGCTTGCCGACCTCTTCGAGCGTGTGGTCGCTCTTCTCGCCGATGCCAAAACGCTTGCGCAGGACCTGCTCCTCGCGCGGGGTCAGGTCGGACAGGACCTGGGCGATCTGCTCGGCCAGCTTGGTGTTGACCACCTCGTCGGCCGGGGCCACGGCCTTCTTGTCCTCGATGAAATCGCCCAGGCTTGAATCCTCTTCGTCGCCGATGGGAGTTTCAAGAGAAATGGGCTCCTTGGCGATCTTAAGGACCTTCTTGACCTTCTCAAGCGGGTAATCCATGCGCTCGGCGATCTCCTCCGGGGACGGGTCGCGGCCGAGTTCCTGGACCAGATAGCGCGAGGTGCGCACCAGCTTGTTGATGGTCTCGATCATGTGCACCGGGATGCGGATGGTGCGGGCCTGGTCCGCGATGGCGCGGGTGATGGCCTGACGGATCCACCACGTGGCGTAGGTCGAAAACTTGTAGCCGCGCTGGTATTCGAACTTGTCCACGGCCTTCATCAGACCAATGTTGCCTTCCTGAATGAGATCGAGGAACTGCAGGCCGCGGTTGGTGTATTTCTTGGCGATGGACACGACCAGGCGCAGGTTGGCGCGGATGAGCTCCTGCTTGGCATCGAGGGCGTCGGTGTTGCCCTTGCGGATGCGCCACAGGATCTCTTCGAGCTGCTCCACGTCGTGCATGGCGTTTTCCTGCAGCTTGCCCAAAATCTCGATCTTGCCGTTGACCATTTCCTTGAAGGAGAAAAGCTCCTCCATGGTCATGCCGAGCTGGTCGGCGGCGGCCACGGGGTTGATTGTCCGGGCGTCGAGTTGCTTGAAGATGCCGAAGATCTCGTCCTGGGATTTGCCCAGCGACAGAATATAGGCCGACAGGTCGCGTCTGCAGTTGTGCATCTGGCGCACGTAGTCGCCAACAGTCTCGATGATGCGGTCAATGAGCGTCTTTTCGAGCTTGATGTCGCGCAGGCACTGCACCACACCTTCCTTGTAGTCCATGATCTTCTTCTGCACGCCGAAAACGCGCTTATCAAGGGTCGCGCACTCGTCGAGACGGGTGTAGAGAGGCTTTTTCTTGCGGTAGATGTTCTTCACATCCTCCAGAAGCTTGATGACGCGCTCGCGCTGGTTCATCTCCTCTTCGGACGGATCGTCTTCCTCGATGGTCTTGACCACGTCTTTGAGCTTCATGCGGCCCTTTTTCAGGTCCTCGCCCACGCGCACGAGCTCTTCCACGGCCACGGGCACCTCCACCAGCGCGTACATGACCTCAAGCTCGCCGGCTTCAATCTTCTTGGCAATGTAGACCTCGCCTTCGCGGTCCAGGAGGCCCACGGCCCCCATCTCGCGCAGATACATGCGCACGGGGTCGTTGCTACGCGAGGAATAGTCCGCGCCGTCCTCGTCTTCGGCCAGTTCGAGCTTTTCCTCTTCTTTGGGCTCTTCGCCGTCGTCTTCGGCGATCTCGATGCCCCGGGAGAGCTTCTCGTCAACGATATCAATATCCAGCTGATCAAAAATGACGATAATTTCTTCTATCTGTTCCGGAGTGTTGACTTCGGAAGGCAGGGCCTTGTTGAGTTCATCGAAGGTCAGAAAACCCTTTTTCTTTCCTTCGGCAATCAGCGCCTGAATTTGCTGGACATCCTTGATATTGCTCATCCGTTCCCCCCAAAGTTGATAAAACTTTTCGTCCGCCGATGCGAAAAAATCTTCAGCCCTGCGTTTTGGTCTGGATCAGAGCCAAAAAACGCAGTTCCTCCTGGAAATCCCCGCTCAGGCGGGCCTTGCGCAAACCCAAGTTGAGACTCTCCAACTCGCGTCGCTGGCCGGTCTGACGCAAAAAATCCCGAACCTCGTCCCACTCACCCTGGCCGTCATCAACCGCGACATCGGTGCGCATCTGGCACTGCACATAAAACTGCTTTTCGCCCTGATCCAAACGGCTCAGAACTTCATGGGGGTTTACCCCGTAAATCTTGTCCCAGAAAATTCTGCCCCGCTCTGTTGCCAAGGCCCTGCCAAGACCAAGTTCGTGCAGCTGCCCGTGGTATTCGGGAAAGCGCACGGCAAAGGCCAGCAGGTCCCTGTCGAGCTGGGAGGGCTTACATTGTTCCAGCCGCGCCGAGGCTGGGGCGGCGCTAGCGGCTGCGCTCTTGTCTCCCAGCGTGCGCCGCAACTCGGTTTCCGAGAGTCCCAGGCCTGCCGCCAGCTTGGGCAGATAAAATGCTTGCCAGTCCAGCTGCTTAAGCCGCGTCATGAAACCCGTGGCCCACTGCAGCACGTCTTTAGGCGCATGCTCGGCAGACAGCTGCCTCAGGCAGTAGTCAAGACCGTCCATGGCCTGGGCGGACAATTCCAGCAGGCTCTCGCGGCCGTTCTTCTGCAACACGGAATCCACGTCCTCGCCCTCGGGCATGCAGAGTACCCGGCATTTGAGGCCTTGAGTCAAAATCATCTCCGCGCTGCGCAAGGCCGCCTTGCGGCCCGCATTGTCCCCGTCGAAAACCAGGTCGACCTGGCCGACCAGGCCGGAAAGACGGTGCACCTGCTCGGGAGTGAGCGCCGTGCCGAGCACCCCGCAGCTGTTCTCGAACCCAAACTGGTGCAGGCTCAAGACGTCCACGTACCCCTCGGTCAACAGCACGCTCTTGGAGTGCGACATGGCCCGCCGGGCCTGGTACAGTCCGTAAAGGTGCTCACCTTTGATGTAGATGGGCGTCTCGCTCGAATTCAGGTACTTCGGGCCGTCGCCGTCCGTCAGGCTCCGCCCGCCAAAGGCCACGGTCTGGGCCGACAGGTTCATGATCGGAAAAATAAGCCGCTCGCGGAACCGATCGTAGAACGTGCCCTTTGCCGACTTGCTGACCAGCCCGGCCTTTTCGGCGGCCTCGCCGGAAAAACCGCTTCTTCGCAAATGATCGCGCAGCTCGCCCCAGCCCCCCGGAGCCCAGCCCAGGCAAAAACGCTCCACGATCCCGGGAGCCAGCCCGCGCCGCGCAATGTAGTCCCGGGCGGCCTGCCCCGGCCCACGACCCAGCATCTGCTGGTAAAAAACAACGGCCTGGGCGTGCATGTCCAGGCACTGGGAACGCGAAATCTCACCCGGAGCCCTGTACTCAGGCCGCTTGCGGACCTCCAGGCCCGCCTCGACCGCCAGGGCTTCAACGGCTTCTCCGAACTCCAGACCATTGATGGCGCGGTAGAATTCGATGATATCTCCGGACGCCTGGCAACCGAAGCAATAGTAAAAGCCCCCTTCCGGATTGACCGAGAAGGACGGCTTGGTTTCCTGATGGAACGGACACGGAGCGACCAGTCTGTTGCCGGCCGGCCTGAGCTCGACGTGTCTTGCGATCACGTCCTCGATGCGCAGGCGGGCTTTTATCTCCGCGATCAGTCCCGGGTCGAACGCGCTCATCAGGCTCCGCTTAAAAAAATTACTCCGCCAGGACCACCTTGGTCACGCCGTCTCCGCCTTCGTCCGCATTGCCCAGACGATAATCCCCCACCGCCCTGGACCGCTTGAGATGATCGTGCACCACCCGGCGCATGGCTCCGGTACCCATCCCGTGCACGATCTCGACTTCGTTGCGCCCGGCCAGCAAGGCCTTGTCGAGGAAACGCGACAGCTCGGACTCGGCCTCGTCGGCCCGCAGGCCGCGCAAATCGAGCCGCAGGGGAGTCACCGGGGCCGGGGCGCTCCTGAGCACGACCTTGCCTCCGTCAGAGGCACCCTTGGTCGAAACCTGCACATCAGCAAGGCCGACCCACAGCGAAACGCCGCCCATGTCCAGGCGCACCCGTTCTTTCTTGCCGTCGATCTCCTGCACCAGACCTGTTTTGTTCCAGGGCAGATAAAGCAGGACCTGCCCCTGGGCAATGGCCTGGATGGAAAGTTTATTGAGGCCCTCTTGTATTTCCGGCGAACCGGCCACGGTGTCCCGCAGCTGAGCGATCTCCCTTAGGGCCTCTTTGCGGCCGCGTTGGCCTTCCCGCCACTGGCGCATGATCTCCTGGGAGGCCTCGCGCAATTCCTTGTGCATGCGGGCCCGTTCCTGGTCGAGCTTTTCCAGCTTGCGGGAATATTTGAGTTCCAGGTCGCGAGTACGGGCCTTGGCCTTGTCCAGTTCCTCTTCCTTGGCTGCAGCCAGGCTATTGAGGCGCTCGAACACTTCCTCGGCATCCCCCGAATCCAGATACAGGTACTCCTGGGCCCGCGCCAGAATGGACTCGGGCAACCCCTGTTCCCGGGCCACGTCCAGGGCGCGACTGGCCCCGACCTGATCGTAGCCGAGCTTGAAGAGAGGCTTTCTGGTATCCGGCGAAAAAATGACCGAAGCGGCGCGCACCCCTTCCTTGGAAAGCCCGTACGCCTTGAGGGCCGGAAAATGCGTGGCCGCGCCGACCCAGGCCCGACGTTCCAGCAGTCCGTCGACCACGGCCTGAGCCAGGGCCGCGCCCTGACTGGGATCAGTGCCGACTCCGAACTCATCGAGAATGACCAGCGTGCGAGCGTCGATATGCGGCCAGATCTCGCTGAAATGGCGGATCTGGGCCGTGAAGGTAGACAGGCTTAGCTCGATGGACTGCTCGTCGCCCATGGAGACCACAAATTTGTTCCACAGCGGCAGGGTGCTGCCCTCGGCCGCCGTGATGGGCAGCCCGGCGTGGGCCATGAGTCCCAAGAGACCCAGAGTCTTGAGGCACACGGTCTTGCCCCCGGCGTTGCCACCGGTGATAATGAGCGCGCGCTGGCCTTCGTGCAGCACCAGATCCACGGGCACGACACGATCCTGTCCGAAGACCAGCAAAGGATGGCGAGCCTCGGTCAGGGAGAGCGGCGCGTCGGGGGCGATGTCGACCACATGGGCACCCGTCTGGCGTGCAAAGGCGCAGATGGCAAGCAGCCCGTCAAAACGGACCAACTCCTCAAAGGTATGCTCGATGGCACCCTGCTCCCCGCGCACCAGTTCGCTTAAGAACCTCAGGACTTTTTGTTCCTCGGCGCGCTCTTCCTGCTTGTATTCCTGCAGGTCGTTGTTGAGCTCGACCAGGAAAAGCGGCTCGAAATAGCACGTCTCCCCGGTCTGGGAATAGTCGTGCACGATGCCTTTGAGGCGCCCCTTGAAATTGTTCTTCAGGGCCAGAACATAGCGGTCCGAGGAAATGGTCAGAAATTCGTCCTGCAGCATGAACTGCAGATCCTTGTTCTGGAAAAAATCCTGCACCTTGCGGGTGCACATCTGATGCACGCGGCGGATTTCCTGACGCACGGAATAAAGCTCGGGCGAGGCCTCGTCACGGATCGTGCCGTCGGGGGCGAGACAGCGCGACAAGCCGGACCACGTCCTGGGCGGCAGGGTCAGCCCGGCCAGCAAGTCGGTCAGGCCGGGATAGCGCTCTTTGTCGGCGGTCCCGACGCGCTCCAGAAGCGCGGCGGCGGCTTTGAGCATCTCCCAGAGTCCGATGAGGCCGTCCACATCAAGAAAGGCCAGGGGGCTCCGCAGATAGGAAAACACTCCGGCCACATCGGGAAAGGCGGAGAGCCGAACGTCCGTGTGGCCGCAAAAATGGATAGCCTCACGCACCAAGGCCGCCCGCTCGGCAATGCGGATGGGATCGGATTCGGGCAAAAGCGAAAGGCAGGCATCCCTGCCCGCCTCACTGACCGCGAAGTGCGAAAGATGCTGCAGGACCTTCGGATATTCCAGCAGCTGCAATGTTCTTGAATCCATAGGATTACGATGAAAGCTTGGCGCGCACCAGGGCGCTGAGTTCCTTTCCGTCGACACGACCGGCATGCTCGCCCATGATGGCGTTCATGACCTTGCCCATGTCCTTCATGTCGGAAACACCGAGGGTTTGAATGGTCGAGGCCACGGCCGCCTCAAGTTCCGCTGGGGAAAGGGCCGTGGGAAGATAGGCACGCAGAATGAGGTGCTCGCGCTCCTCGATTTCGGCAAGATCGATCCGGCCAGCAGCCCGGAACTGATCAATGGATTCCTGGCGCTGCTTGACCTGCTTGGACACCACATCCAGGATCTCGTTGTCGGTGAGTTCGCGGCGAAGCTCGACCTGCTTGTTCTTGACGGCTGCCTTGAGCATCCTCAAGACAGCCACCTCGTCAGTCTTTCTCGCCTTGAAAGCGGTCACGTAGTCCTTTTCAATGCGCACAGAAAGACTCATTACATCACCTGCATTTTACGAATCTTTTTCAACAGTCTTTTCTTGGCCGCAGCTTCCTTCTTTTTCTTCTGGATGCTGGGTTTTTCGAAATGCTGACGCTTCTTCAGCTCGGAAAGGATACCGGCCTTCTCTACCTGCTTCTTGAACTTACGCAGGGAGTAGTCAAAAGTATCGCTGTCACCCATGTATACACCTGGCAAACGGATCACCTCCCGTTCTCGATCTGGTCCCGCTCACGCGGTGGCGAGCAGGAAATTTTGCTTTTTATGCCAACCCAGGGCGCATGGCAAGAAAAATAAGTGCCAAAAAAAGGGGCGCCATGCACCCCTTTCAAAGCATCTTGAAAAATCAGGCTAGGAAATCTTTTCCTTCACGGTATCGGCCAGAGACTTCAGGATGACCACGCCAAGTCCGCTGCCGATAATGAAAAGCACAGCGTACAGCACGCCGAAAAAAATGGCATGATCAGGCTGCCACCAGGGTAAATCCTGCGGCAGAGGGCTCTGAACGGTTTCTCCATGTATCATCATAGATCCATCCCCCTTGCGGTGACTACTTGATTGCTTCCTTCAGTTCCTTGCCGGGGCGGAACTTGACAACCTTGCAAGCGGGAATCTTCAGCTCTTCGCCGGTGCGGGGGTTACGTCCGGTGCGGGCCTGACGCTCTTCAACCACGAAGGTTCCAAAACCGGTAAGGGTCATCTTCTTTTCGGCAACCAGTGTGTCCTGGACGGCCTTCAAAAATTCCGTAAGCGCACGTTCGGCGTTAGCCTTGGTCAATCCAGCCTTTTCCGCCATTTTAGCAACCAATTCAGCTTTCGTCATCAGTCTTCCTCCTTTGCAGTAATTTACCAACGGATGCGTGAAGCTCTCCAGAAGCCTCATGGGCTCACAGCCGTCAACACGTGGAACATTCAGCCTGATCTTGAAATTTCCCGGACATGGCTGCGAACTTCCTACTGGAAGGAAGGAAACATGTCCATAGGGCTTCAGCACTTGGCCCGCATCACTTTCCGGCGCAAACGCTCAGAGGGCAGGCAAACAGAATTTCACTTGCAAAGTCAAGCTTATTTTCAAAAAAACTAAGGTAAAACCTGCCTTGACGGGCTTTTTTCAGCCCTTTGACAATTTTCTTGCGCGTCCCAGAACACGTGCCAGCGAACGCAAGGCATCGGGCCCCAATTCTTCGGGGCGAACGCGCCGGTCAACGCCCAGGTCGGCGCACCACGCTTCCACGTCGGGGGACCAGTGGCTCTTGAGGATCGTGCCAAGCTGCTTGCGGCGCTGCTGAAAAAGAATCTTGACCGTAAAGGACAGGGCCGGGCCATCATCCCAGGCCGGATCCGGGCGGGGCAGGAAACGCACAATGGCCGAATCCACCTTGGGCTGGGGACGGAAGACATGGGGTGGGACCGTGAAAACGTACTGCGCCCGCGCGAAATTTCCAACCCAGGCCGAAAGCGCCCCATACGCCTTGCAGCCCGCCTCGGCCGTGAGGCGCAGGGCGACCTCCTTTTGCACCATGAAGAGCATGCTCTTCCAGGAGCGGCAGCGACTGACCATCTCCCAGATCATGGGCGAGGCCACGTTGTAGGGCAGATTGCCGATGAGGGACAGGCCGGGCAGACCCCGCGTCCCCTCCCAGCAGAAATCCAGCCCGTCGGCATGGATCACCCCGACGGCGGGAAACTGAGTCTTTATCCAGCGCACCAGCTCGGAGTCTTTTTCCAAGGCCATGACCGGCCCATCGTGCCCGGCCAGAATGCGGGTCAAGGCACCGCGCCCCGGACCGATCTCAAGCACCGGATCTTTCGGCCCTAGCTCCAGGCTCGCGACGATGCGCCTACATATATTGGGGTCGGAAAGAAAATTCTGTCCCAGGGAACGCTTGGGCGCATAAAAGGAGGATCTATCCACGGCGAGACATCCGGCGTTGCCGCTCGAGTCTGCGTTTGGCCCGTCGGTCATGATAGATGAGCACGGCGCGCAGGGCGATGAAATACGTGCCTACGGCCAGGGGAATTCCGGCGATGAAACCGCCGAGGGTGGTGATGAGCAGCCATTTCCAGCTCCGTTGCAAAAGTTCCAGGAGCGGGAGGTTCAAGAATTCGTGGATATTGAGGGGTGCCACGTCCACGGGCACGAAAACCTTGCCCAGCATGTACAGCAGTGGAAAAATGATGGCCCAGTTGAAGGGGTTGCTCCACCAGGTTCCCAAGGCCGCAGCTATGATATTGCCCCGCAGGAGAAGGGCCAGAACCACGGCGATGGCCATCTGCAGGGACAGAAAAGGCAGCGTGCCAGCGAACACGCCGAGGGCCAGCCCCAGGGCGATGGACTCGGCCGGGGCTTTGATGCGCACGACGCGCAGGTAGGAATAGCGGCTCAGGCGGGCTATCTTGGTCCAGATTCTTTCCATAAATTCACATAAAAAAAGGCAGTTGGAGTACCCAGCCTGCCTTGGTTCCTGGCGTGTTCAGACTATTTGTGGCCAAGATGTATTGCCCTGGCGCGCAGCTTGTCAAATCATTTCCCGCTGCCTCCCGCACGCCCAAACGCATCAAAAAAGGGCAGGACGTCCCCCTGCCCCTGCATTCTACACTGCCGGAGGCGTGAACACGCGCGCGGCCATGTCCCGGTCCATCATGAAGAGTCCCCCGCCATCGGACCCCAGAAGACGCAGCTTCTGCACAACGGCGTTTACGCTGTCCTCTTCCTCGACCTGTTCCGAAACGAACCAGTTCAGGAAATTGGCGGAGGCGTGATCCTTCTCCTTAATGGCGAGGTTCATCAGATCATTGATGCGGCCGGTGATGTAGGCCTCGTGCTTACGCGCGGCTTCCATGGCCGCCAGCGGGCTCTCCCACTCGAACTGCGGCTTGTCGATGGGCTCCAGGGTCACCCTTCCGCCGCGTTCGCTTATGTAGTTGAAGAACTTCATGGCGTGGAAGGTCTCCTCCTGGTTCTGGATGGTCATCCAGTTGGCGAAACCGGCCAGGTTTTTGTCCTGGAAATAGGCCACCATGGCCAGGTAGAGATAGGCGGAAAACATTTCCGCGTTGATCTGATCGTTGAGCGCTTTTTCCATCTTGGTGCTGAGCATGAGGGTATTCTCCTTGAAGCGTTTACGTAATTAAAGCAGCTTTTTAACAGCCTCGATCACTGCAGCGTAATCCGGTTCGCTGCTGATTTCAGGGACAGTCTGCACGTACGCCACCTTGCCCTTAGCATCGACGACGAAGATCGCCCTGGTCAGCAGACGCAAACCTTCGATGAGCACTCCGTAGGCCTGCCCAAAAGAGGCCGTCTGGTAGTCGGACACGGTCTGCACGTTCTCAACGCCCGCGCTACCGCACCAGCGTTTCTGGGCAAAGGGCAGATCCATGCTCACGGTCAGGATCTTGACCTTGTCGCCTAGGGCCTGGGCTTCCTGGTTGAAGCGCCGGGTCTCCATGTCGCAGGTCGGGGTGTCCAGGGACGGCACTGCCGAAAGCACCACCACCTTGCCCTTGAAATCGGCAAGGGACACGGGACCGAGGCCGTTATCGACCACGTTGAAATCCGGGGCGACCATGCCGGGGGTGATCTCCGGGCCGAGCAGGGTCACGGGATTTCCTTTCATTGTCACGACGTTGGCTCTTTTGTTCATTGCGTACTCCGTTGTTTGAGGCCAGCTCCGCTGACGGCCAGCGCGGAAGCGATGTGGCCGGTTTATCAGTATTGCATTCTAAGGTTTTCATCCGCCCACGCAAGGGGCAAAAAGCATATTCTGCATCCTATCAGCTCATTGGTTGCCAAGTCACCACTTTTCCGCCTCTGGCCAACCGCCCCGCCCCCTGCTACACCGCCCCCATGCACGATCCCCGACTGGTTTTTCTCGGCCTGGACGGCCTGCCGTGGTCTCTGGCCCAAAACCTCTGCGCCCAGGGTCTGCTCCCCAATCTGGCGACCATAGCGGGGTCCTGCGGATGCCGGGCCATCTCCGCCGAACTGCCCGAACTCTCCCCCGTGAACTGGACCAGCCTCTTCACTGCCTCCTCGCCCGGCGAACACGGGGTCTTCGGGTTCACGCGCCTGGACCCGCGAACCTACGAACTTCAGTTCACGGACTTCACCCACGTGCATGGGGCGACGATTTTTGAACGACTGGCGGACAAGGGCCTTTTCTGCAAGGTCCTGAACATGCCCAACCTCGCCCCGGTGCGGCCCATGCGGGCCATGCTCGTGGCCGGGTTTCCGGCCCAGACCCTGCGCGGCTCCGTGCATCCTGCGGCCATGGAGGGCATCCTCGCCGACCACGACTACACGATAGAAGCCGACACCGTGCGCGGAGCCTCGGACACGGCCTTTCTGCTGGGTGACCTGCACCGTTCCCTGGCCTGCCGCGAACGCGCGCTTGACCTCCTGTGGCCGGACCTGGCCTGGGACCTCTTCTTCTTCGTGCTGACGGAGACCGATCGCCTGGGACACTTCCTCTTTCCCGCTCTGGTTGAGCCCTATCACCCCTGGCGCTCCGAAGCCCTGCGCTTCATGGCCGCCTGGGACGGTCTCATCGGAAAATTCCTGTCCCGCTACCACGATCTGCCCGGTCCCAAGCGCCTTATGATCATGGCCGATCACGGCTTCACCACCCTCACACAGGAGGTGGACCTCAATGTCTGGCTGCGCGAGGCGGGCCTGTTGCACCTCTCCCGCCAGCCCGCCAGCGAATGGGATGCAGGGGCCATTGGTCCGGGTACGCGGGCCTTCGCCCTTGACCCGGGCCGCATCTACCTGCACACAAGGGAGCGTTTCGCACGCGGCGACTTGGGCCCTGCCGAAGCGGATCGATTGGGCACGGAGCTTGCCCGCGCCCTGTCCGGACTGACCTGGCAGGGGCGCACGGTCATCCGCCACGTGCTCCTCGGCCGGGACCTCTACCACGGCGCACAGAGCCATCTGGCTCCGGACCTGATCCTGGTCCCGCAGCCCGGATTCGACCTCAAGGGCAAGTTCGGACGTACGGGCATGTTCGGCCATTTCGGCCGCCAGGGCATGCATACGGCCGACGACGTGTTTTTTTACGATTCCATGGGCACCTCCGCTCGCACGCCGACAGAAGTCGGCCAAACGATTCTGGACCATTTCGACACCCCCGCCTCAACCTTCGGGACCTGAACAATCATGCGCATCGACTATCAAAACGACTTGAACCCCGCCCAGTACGAGGCCGCGACCACCCTCAACGGACCGGTCCTGGTCATCGCCGGGGCCGGCTCGGGCAAGACCCGCACCATTGTCTACCGCCTGGCCCGGCTGGTGGAATCCGGGGTCTCCCCGGGCGAGATCCTGCTCTTGACCTTCACCCGCAAGGCCTCTGCGGAGATGCTGCACCGCGCCGAAGCTCTCCTGGGCCACCAGGGCCTGGGACTTGTGCGCGGCGGCACCTTTCACGGCTTCGCCTATTCCCTGCTCAAGCACTACGCGGGACTGCTGGGTTTCGAGCGCGGGGCCACGGTCATGGATCGCTCCGACGGAGAAGAGATACTGAGCCAGGCCAAGGACCGCCTGAAGATCGGCAAGGGCGACCGCAAATTTCCCAAGCGGGCCACGGTGCTGGGGCTCTACAGCAAGAGCCGCAACAAGGAGCTCACTCTTGATCAGGTGCTGCGCCAGGAAGCCTACCACCTTGGCACATACGAGGACGACCTGCGTCGCCTGCTCGAAGAGTATGAGCGCATCAAGCACGAATGCGGGCTCCTTGATTACGACGACCTGCTCTTCCTGCTGGAGCGTCTGCTGACCGAACACCCGCAGGTCCGCGAAGCCGTAACCTCGTCCATCTCCCACATCATGGTCGACGAGTACCAGGACACCAACCTCGTGCAGGCCCGGCTGGTAAGCCTTTTGACCAAACCCGGTGACGCGAACCCCAACGTCATGGCCGTGGGCGACGATGCCCAGTCGATCTACGCCTTTCGCGGTGCCAACGTGAAGAACATCCTCGATTTCCCCAAAACCTTTCCCGGCACCAAACTCATCAAGCTGGAACAGAACTATCGGTCCACCCAGCCCATCCTGGAATTGACCAACGCCATCCTGGACGGTTTTCGCGATAAATTCTCCAAGCGCCTTTTTTCCGAACGCACGGACTCGCGTCTGCCCGAGCATGTGCTACCCTTCTCGGACCGCAGCCAGGCTCGTCTGGTCGCAGCCAAGGTGGTGGAACTGTCGCGCACCTTCCCCCTGGACCAGATCGCGGTCCTGTTCCGGGCCGGGTATCAATCCTACCATGTGGAAGTGGAGCTGAACAAGATCGGTCTTGGCTTTCGCAAATACGGCGGGATAAAATTCTCCGAGGCCGCGCACATAAAAGACGTCCTGGCATGCCTGCGCCTTGCCCAGAACACCTCGGACCTGCCGGCCTGGCAGCGCATCCTTGGCAACGTGCCGGGCATCGGGCCCAAGAGCGCGCAGAATATCCACCACGCGGCCATGATCAACGACCAGGCCTTCATCAAGGCCCAGCGCGCCAAGCGTCCGGCCCTGGACGACCTGCTGCGAGTGCTCGACACCCTGCGTACCCAGGTCATGCGCCCGTCCACGGCCATCACATTTGTGCTCGAATACTACCTGCCCGTGCTGCGCGAGAAATTCCCCGACGACTATCCGCGCCGTGAAGCGGGCCTGGAAGAACTGGTCCAGATATCCCTTAGCTACGACGACATCCCCGGCTTTCTGGGCGACCTGAGCCTTGACAGCCCCGATGCGCAGGAAGAACGCGGCCAGGCCGTGACCCTCTCCACCGTGCATTCGGCCAAGGGTCTGGAATGGGACGCAGTGCTGGTCATCGATCTGGTGGAGGAGCGCTTTCCCTCACGCCACGCCATGAACGACAATGACGATTTCGAGGAGGAGCGGCGGCTCCTCTACGTGGCCTGCACCCGGGCCCGCGACAGCCTGACTCTCTTCTCCCCCGAGACCCTCTACAGCCGCGAACTCTCCGCCACCACCCCGGCCCGGGTCTGCCCCTTCCTGCAGGACATCCCGGGGCATCTGCTCAGCCGCTACCGCGAGCAGTTCACGGGCGGCGTGGGCCTGCAGACCCTGCCCACGCCACGGCGCAACCACGAAAGCGTATCGACCCAGGTCGCCCGGCCAGGTCCGGGCGAGGATTTCGCGGCCGAGGCACCACGGCCCGCCTCCACCACCCAGACGCCGGTGCAGGGCACCTACTGCCGCCACAAGATCTTCGGCCGCGGCAAGGTCGTCCAGCGCGTGGAACCCAACAAGTACAAGATCAATTTTCCGGGATTTGGCCTCAAACTCATCATCGAGGATTTTGTGGAGTTGGAATAGAAAACGGGACGCGCTTTTTGGACGCGTCCCGTTCTTTCGGGCTCACCCCGCTTCACCGAAGGGCCAAGTCTTAGCAGACCATGACCTTGACCTGGGCGAAAAGCGCGTCGTCTTCCACTTCCTGGCCAAGCCGGGCAAAGATGGCCTTGAGGGCCTGACATTCCGTGGCGAAGATGTTTTCCTCCCCGATGCGATCAATAAGCCCGGTGGCCCGCATCACGTCGAGCACCTGCTTCTTGAGCCCCGAAAAGACGATCTGCACTCCGGTCTCACGCAACTGTCCCACCAGATTCTGAAGCATCTCCTCACCCGATGAGTCCATGGAATTGATGGCGTCCCCGACCACAAGCAGAAATTTCGCCTCTTTGTGATCGGCCACGGCCCCGAGTACCGTGTCCTCGAAATAGGCCACGTTGGCGAAATACAGGGACCCGTCGAAACGCATGGCCGTAACCAGGGGCGATGTGGCCAGCCCCTTGTGCACGCTCACGTCGCGCAGGGTTCCGTCCGCATAACGGCCAAGCACGGCAACGCGCGGAGCCATGGTGCGATAAAGATAGAGGCCGATGGACAGCCCCGCGCCAACCAGGATGCCCTTGTCCAGATGCGGGGCGGCGATGAGCGTCACCACAAATGTGACCAGGGCCACGACCCCGTCCCCGCGATTGGCCTTCCAGGTATGCAGGAAGGCGTGCGGCGTGATCAGCCCCGCGACCGCCAGGACGATGATCACAGCGAGCACGGCCTTGGGCAGATGGTAGAGGAGCGGAGTGAAAAAGAGCAGGGTCAGAGCCACGAAGATGCCGTTAAAGACCATGGCGAAGCCCGTTTTGGCCCCGGCCTGCATGTTGATGGCCGACCCGGTGAAGGAACCACAGGCCGGATAGGCCTGGAAAAAGGACCCGCCGACATTGGCCAGGCCCTGGCCGATAAGCTCCTGGTTGGGGTCGATATGCTGCCGCGCCTTGCTGGCCATGGCCTTGGCCATGGAAATGGATTCCATGAAGGCGACCAGGGCAATGATCAGGGCGGAGGTGAGGAGCTGCATCACCCCGTCCAGGCTCAGCGTCGGCACGCGCAGGGACGGCAGGCCCGCCGGGACCGCGCCCACGACATCCCCGCCGCCGACAAGGCTGATCTCCCCGTTCTCGATGGATTTGATCCGCCAAGCGCGATTGTCCTCTTCCATGCCCGCCGGAGCCATGCCGAACTGGTAAAGAAGCCCCGCCGACTCGCCCTCCGGACGTACGAAGCGCAACTGCCGGATTGCGCGCAGAAGCTCTTTGTGCCTTGTTTCCTGGGACCGCACGTCAAGCCGCAACAGTTCCGTCTGATGGTGCAGGCTTGCGGCCATTCTGTAATCGCGTTTCTTCTCCTCCTGCCGCTCACGCGCGGACAGCTCGGTGATCCTGACTGAAAGCGAGTTCATGTACTGCAGGCTTTGTTCGTACTGGGCCACCATATCCCGCGCCTGGGGCGTTGCGATGTCCAAGAGCCGGGCGCTTCCGCGCTGATCGTAGCCGATGGTCGTGCTGAGCAGGGTGGCGAGGGCCACCGCGACCAGCACACCGGCCTTGGACAAGAACGGAACCTTTTTAAACCCAAGCATGAGGACGAGTCCCAGCAGCGCCATGGCCAGGGTCGGCAGATGCGTATGCGGCAGAAGCCACATCATCTCCCAGATGTCCTTGAGGAAAAAATCGCTGCGTCCCTTGGGAATGCCGAGCAGCATGTCCAGCTGGGACAGCCCGATGATGATGGCGGCCGCGTTCATGAACCCGAGAATCACGGGATGGGACACGAAATTGACGATGGTGCCGAGCTTGAGCACGCCCAGAAGGAGCTGGATGAGCCCCACCAGCAAGGTCAGCAGCAGGGCCAGACCGATGTACTCAGGGGTGTTGGAAACGGCCAGCGGCGCCACGGCGGCCGCGGTCATGAGGGAGATGATGGCCACCGGTCCCGTGGCCAGTTGCCTGGACGAGCCCCACAGAGCCCCGATGATGGCGGGCAGGAAGGCCGTGTAGAGGCCGAAATAGAGGGGCAGCCCGGACAGCTGCGCGTAGGCCATGGCCTTGGGCACAAGCACCAGTGCCCCGGTAATGCCAGCCATCAGGTCGGCACGCACAACCAGGGCGGAAATCGGGAACCACGCGAGAAAAGGAAAAAAACGCAGCAGTCTGGCCGACATGATCACATCCTTACAATTCCGGCAACTTCCACTCCAATACCAGCCCCGCCATTTCCATCATGAAAAGGCAAGGTCTCTAGGCCGTCACCACCAGTGTCGCGCAATGCGCCCGGCCACAGACATTCTTGGTCACATTGCTCAGAAACATCCGGGGCAACCCACGCTTGCTTGGACCGCCAAGCATGATCATATCCACATTCCGCTCTCCGGCGACCTGCACAATGGTTTCCGCTGCGTTGCCCTCGAGCACGAGGGGCTCATAAATGATGTTCGGCCATGTCAGACGTCCCTTGGCGCAGATGCCCTCAACCTGTTTGCGGGCCGCGGGCATCTCCCGCTCCCGCTCGGCCACGCAGAGCACGGTCAGACGCGTAAGCGTGGAGCAGCAGCGGCCCAGACTCAGGGCTTCCTCCACCGCAATACCGCTGGGCGAGGCATCGACAGCCAGCAGCACGTGGTTTCCTGAAATCAGAAATTCCCGGGGAACCACCAGCACCTTGGGAAAGCCGAGCCCGATGACCTTGGCCGTCATGCTGCCCACCAACAGGGAAAAACGGCCCTCTTTTCCATGGCGGCCCATGAGGATGACATCCGCCTTGCGCAGAATCGCCTGCTCGACAATGGCCCTTTCCGGATGAGGAGCCCCGACGACCACCGTCTCGCACTCCACGCCACTGTCCTTGGCCATCTTCCGGAACTGATCCAGATACGGCCTGATCTCCTGCTGCCTGCGCATCAATTTGGAGTTGGCCGATTTCAATGATTCTGCATCGTTGCGGACCACATGCAGGACCACAACCTTGGCTCCGCAGGCCTGACCAAAAAAAATGGCCTCCTGCACGGCCCCATCGCTGAAATGGGAACCGTCCGTGGCAAGGAGCAGGGTCTTGGCTTCGCCAAGAAGGCTGGTGGAGAAGCGGTTCATGCGCGCGCTCCGGGGTTGCGGTTGGGAGAGGTACGTATTGCTATCCTTTTCGCCAGATTCAGACAACCCTCGCCCAAAAATTCACTAGTGTGGTCGCAGGGAACGACAACGCAGCCCGAAATTGACGCGACCACTGCCGCGATCGAAAACGCCCGTGGTTTGACGGACCACAGGGTGGACAGTAAGCATGAGTCCAGATCATCCATCTCGAACCCGCAACAAGGAACTGTCCATGAACCCGCGCATCATCGGCACCGTCCGCTCGCACCTCCAAAGCCGCGAAGAATGCCCCAAGTACGGCGACAGCTCCCTGCCCCCGGTCTGGATCGAACTGAAGCCGGAATTCGAACCCGCAGCCACGGATCTGCAGGTTGGCGACGCCGTACTGGTGCTGACCTGGATGCACCAGGGAGACCAGAGTGTGCTGCGCTGCCACCCCAGAGGCAACCCCGAACTGCCCATGCGCGGCATCTTCTCCACCCGCTCTCCCGACCGGCCCACGCCCATCGGTCTGCACTCGGTGCGCATCGTCGGCCGCGAGGGGCTGCGGCTCAAGGTGCATCCGCTGGAAGTCATCGACGGCACCCCGGTCATCGACATCAAGCCCGACAACACCTCGACCGGGACCAAGGCGGAATTCCCCGCTCTGGTCAGCCCCGAGACGGGAGAAGCCATCCTGAGCGCCGGGCGCGACGGCTGGCTGCGCGGACTCTTCGCCGGGTTCAACGGCAACGTGAGCATGCGCCAGGGACAACGCGTGGTCATCACGGCCACGGGCAGCGCCAAGGGCCATCTGACCCCGGCAGACCTGGCGGTGGTCGACCTGGCCACAGGCACGCCCCTGTCCTCGGCCCGGGCGTCCTCGGAACTGGCCGTCCACCTTGAGATCTATCGCAACCAGCCACGTGCGCAGGCCATCGTACACACCCATCCGCCAAGGCTTCTGGCCCTGTATCTGCGCGGGGAGAAAACCCTGGCCGATCTCCCGCTTTTTGAAGGCCGGGTCTTTGCCGACAGGATGACCAACATACCGGCCCATCTTCCCGGAACGCCGGAACTGGGCCAAGCCGTAGGGCAGGCCAGCCGTGAATTCGAAGCCGTCTTCATGGACAACCACGGCCTTGTCTGCTGGGGCGAATCGATGACCCTGGCGCTGGGCCTGTCCGAAGAACTCGAAAGCCTAGCCAAAATCGCGATGCAACGCTGAACTGAAGATTCAAATCAAGGGCGGATTCAGATTCGCCCTTTTTTCATTCCGCAGCGGGAAATTCTTCCTTGCCAACCCCGCAATATCCATCTATACACTCCGAGCATTTCTTGAGGGGATTCCCCCTTTTCCGCACGACCATTCTTGAGCATCTTCGCTCTTCGATCCGGTTTCACACGTTTTCGAAATGCTTGTTTTCCCGCCTTGGACAGTCGGCCTCACGGTAAGGGCCCGGTTCCAGAGCCGGGTATTTTCTTTTGACCGCGAGGCTCATGCCCGCAAGGTATTATCATGACTACTTTTTCTGAATTAGGCTTATCCGAACTGAGCGTCCAGGCTTTGACCCGCAAGGGTTTTGAAGAACCGACTCCCATCCAGATCAAGACCATTCCGGCCGTACTGACCGGCGATAGCGACATCGTCGCCCAGGCCCAGACAGGCACTGGCAAGACCGCGGCCTTTGGCTTGCCGCTGCTCGAAATGCTGGACCCGGACATCCGGACGGTGCAGGCCCTGGTGCTCGCCCCTACCCGCGAACTGGCCATCCAGGTGGCCGAGGAGATCAACTCCATGCGTGGCGGCCGGACCATTAACGTCGCCCCCATCTACGGCGGCCAGTCCATGGAAATTCAGCTCAGGAGCCTCAAGAAAGGCGTGTCCGTGGTTGTCGGGACACCGGGACGCGTGCTCGACCATCTGCGTCGAGGCAGCCTCAATCTCTCGGGCATCCGCTTTCTCATTCTCGACGAGGCGGACGAGATGCTGAACATGGGTTTTCTGGACGATGTAGTGGAGATCATGGACCAGACGGCCACCGAAAAACGCACCATGCTCTTCTCCGCGACCATGCCGCCTGAAATCCTGCGCATCGCCAAAAAATACATGGGCGACTACCAGATCATAAAGGCTGCCTCCGAGCAGCTCACTGCCCCCCAGACGGACCAGATCTACTTCGAGGTCGCCATGAGCGACAAGTTCGAGGCCCTGTGCCGGATCATCGACATGGAATCGGATTTTTACGGGCTGGTCTTCACCCGCACCAAGATCGACGCCGACGCCGTGTCCCAGCGCCTCATGGAACGCGGCTATGAGGCCGACACCCTGCACGGCGACATGTCCCAGAGCCTGCGCGAAAAGATGCTGATCAAATTCAAAAAGAAGCTGGTCACCATCCTGGTCGCCACCGACGTGGCCGCACGCGGCATCGATGTGCACGACCTGACTCACGTCATCAATTTCGATCTGCCCCATGACCCGGAAGCCTATGTCCACCGCATTGGTCGCACCGGCAGGGCAGGCAAGCAGGGCATCGCCATCACCTTCATCACGCCGTCGGAGTATCGCCGCCTGCAGTTCATCAGCAAGCACGCCCGCACCGACATCCGCAAGGCGCGACTGCCCAAGGTCTCCGATGTCATCGATATGAAGAAAGGCCGCATCCGGGCGGAGCTGCAAGACATCATGAACACGGAACCGGAGCTTGAATTCATGGGCATGGCGCAGGAGCTGCTCGAACAGAGCAAGCCACGCGAAACCCTGGCCGCACTGCTTCAGTACATGTTCCAGGAGGAGCTCGACGCCTCCAACTACAAGGAGATCGGAGACGCCTTCGTGGTCGACAAGACGGGCAAGACCCGCCTCTTCGTGACCCAGGGCCGCAAGGACGGCATGACGCCCAAGCGCCTGCTGACCTTCCTGGGCGACAAGTGCAACATCCCGCCAAAAAAAATCTGGGACATCCAGATCATGGACACCTTTTCCTTTGTCTCCCTGCCCTTCCAGGATGCCGAAAGGGTGCTTGGGATGTTCAACAAGGGCAAAGGCGACGAACTGGCCTTCACCAAGGCCAAGGCCAGACCCAGCGCTCCGGCTCCCAGAAGATAGAAGCGAAAGTCGTTAAAAAAAGGCCGTGCAGCGATGCATGGCCTTTTTCATTTGAAAAGCCGCACTCCCCATCAAGGAATGCGGCTTTTCTGCCAAGCTGAGCCCTCAAGGCTTACGAACCCTAGGCAACGACGCTGTAGGCTTTGGGCGCGGCTCCGCAGATCGGACATTTGTCGGTGGGCTGTCCTTCATGGATGTGACCGCAGATGCTGCACACATAGTAGTCCACAACTTCCAGTTCGCCCATCTTCTCCGCAGCCTTGGAGTACAGGTTTGCGTGACACTCCTCGGCTTTGTTGGCGAAGACGAAATATCTCTCCGCGGCCTTGTCCCCTTCGGCCTGGGCATCGGCGATCATGGCCGGGTACATGGACTTGAACTCATGGGTTTCGCCGGCCACAGCTTCCTTCAAATTCTCGGCCGTGGAGCCGATACCCTTCATCTGGCGCAGATGCGCATGGGCATGGATGGTTTCCGCTGCGGCTGCGGCCCGGAACAGCTTGGCGACCTGGGGCAGTCCTTCGTCATCGGCCTTTTTGGCGAAAGCGAGATATTTGCGGTTGGCCTGGGATTCCCCGGCAAAAGCCTCTTTCAGATTAGCGGTGGTTTTGCTCATCGGTATTCTCCTTTGAAGTTTTGTTTATCAGGAATAATTCTCATCTTGCTAATAAATACTCCTTCAGGAGGCAAGTACTTTTTTTTATGACATAAGGCCATGGCGGTTATTATGTTTTAGGTTTTAAGTTTTAGGTTTTGCAATTCAATTCCCGTGCGACTGGTCAATTGCCACCTTGATCGCAACGACTCAACTCTAAGAGAATCCTGAGAACATTTCGGCAGGCCTCAAGGTCCGCTGTCGTCATGGGCTTGAGGCTCGTCGGCTGTTTGACTGAGCCAGGCATCGTTTGTTGAATCGTTGCCTGACGTGCTGCCTGGACTTTTCCACTCCCACACGCAACGATTCAACTCTACGAGGCCGGA
>JAHIQM010000009.1 GCA_018902545.1 Pseudomonadota bacterium
GTTTTTCACGCACCGCTCCATCGCCATGATCCGGATTCAACATGTCCATTTCACATCGCACAGGATTGGTGACGATGTATTCCCGGATGCGGATCATGTCCCGCTGAACATGGCCGGTTTTTCACGCACCGCCCCATCGCCCTGATCCGGATGCAACCTGTCCATTTCCCATCGGACAGGATTGGTGACGATGTATTCCCGGATGCGGTTTAATTCCGTTTCATCGCGGACGATGTGTTCCCAATAATTGCGTTGCCATAACCGTCCCGGAAACGGTTGCCATTGATGTTGCCGGACACCACGAATATATTCATTTGTTGACATGGTTTTGAACCATTGCACCACACGACGTAGGGGCGAACCTGCGTGTTCGCCCTTCTTCGAATCTGCGTGTTCGCCCTTCTTCGAACCTGCGTGTTCGCCCAATTCCGACCGACACGCAGCAGGGCGGACACATAGGTCCGCCCCTACGGAATCATCGCTTGGCCGCACAAGGCCGGTGTTCATGACAATATAATGAATATGATTCGGCATGCACACCCATGCGTCACAAACAATATCGCCAAATTTTTGCGCCAATTCATTATACCAACGCGTCACCATCGTCCCCGCATCATTCAACCGCATTTCCCCATCCACCACATCACCGAACAGACACGCCCGGTCCTGCACGCAAATGGTCACGAAATACGTGCCGGGTTGGGAATAATCATGATTTTGCAGCCTGATGGATCGACGATGGTGGATATTAGGGTTGTACGGCATTTTTCCTCCTGTATGAAAACGTCGCGCATCAGGACACCCGTTCAAGGGCGGCCATGTGCATTTGGCAACATATCACCGTTGCCCAACGTTCAAACACAGGCTTTGTGATTACCGAATAGGCGAAAAATATACGTGATTTCCGTAGGGGCGGCCCTGCGTGGCCGCCCTTCTTCAGCACCCGTGGCCGCCCTTCTTCAGCACCCGTGCCCGCCCTTCTTCAGCACCCGTGCCCGCCCTTCTTCAGCACCCGTGCCCGCCCTTCTTCAGCACCCGTGGCCACCCGTCGTCTTCCGCCGCCCCGTGGCCACCCAATCTCGTACACCGAGATTGGGCAGGCACATCGGCCTGCCCCTACGGGTCGTGCCTCCGTGATCATGATTTTCATTCGGGCAAAAAATTTTTCGTCCCTCCCATGGCTTTGCCCAACCGCCGCACCCCCTCCTCGATCACCGCTTCCGTGTTCGATGCGAAATTGAGCCGCATGAACCCTTCGCCTTGAACGGGATCGAGGAAAAAATTCCCTCCCGGCGCGAAGACCACGCCGTCCTCGCAGGCTCTGGGCAGCAGGTCCGAGGCCTTCACCCCTTCCGGCAGATTGACCCACACGAACAGCCCGCCCTTGGGGCGCAGCCAGGAACTACCTGGGGGCAGATGCCGCTCCAGGGCCGCCAGCATGGCGTCACGGCGACGGCGGTAGAGGGCGCAGGAGCGTTGCAGATGGGCGTGGTAGCGACCCACGGACACGTAGTCCTTGAGCGCCCGCTGGATCAGGTTGCAGGTGGCCAGGTCGTGGCAGCGTTTGGAACGCAGCAGATGGGCGTAGACCGGGCCGTCGGCCACGACGAAGCCCACACGCAGGCCGGGAATGAGCATCTTGGAAAAAGTGCTCATGTAGATGACCCGGCCGTCCGGATCGAGGGACTTGAGCGTGGGCTGGGCATGTCCCTCGTAGCGAATGTCGCCGACATAGTCGTCTTCCAGGACAGGCACGTCAAAACGTCCGGCCAGACTGATCAATTGCCTGCGGCGCTGACCACTCAGGCAGGTGCCTGTGGGGTTGTGAAAATTGGGAATGGTGTAGATGAGCCCTGGCTTGTGGCGCGCCAGAATCTCCTCCAGCTCGTCCATGTCCATCCCGTCCTCGTCCAGGCCCACGGTGTGAATCCGCAGACCTCGGGAGCGGAACACGTCCAGGGCTCCGGCATAGGTCGGCCGCTCCACGACCACGCTTGATCCGGGGGGCAGGATCAGTCCGGCGACCAGGGAAAGGGCCTGCTGGGAGCCTGCCGTTATGAGAATATTGCCAGGCCCGGTCTGGATGCCCTGACTGGCCAGGACCTGTGCCAGGGTGGCGCGCAGGGGCCCAAACCCGGCTATTTCCCCGTATTCCACCGCCGCGACCCCGTCCCGGCGCATGACCTGCCCAAGCAGCCTGCGGAACTCGTGCATGGGGAAAAGGCGCGGGTCGCAGGCCCCGCCGTCCAGGGCGATCCAATCCGTCTGCCGACTGACCTCCGGCAGATAGGCGCTCATGGCCTCGAAGCCAGCGTAGCTGAGACGGTCCTGCCACGCGGGCCAGCCTCCGGAGCGGGGAGGAATTTCCAGCTCGCCGGGGGCATGCGGCAGCACGTAATAGCCGCTACCCTGCCGCGAGGTGACGAGACCCTCGGCCATAAGTTCAGCATAGGCGCTCTCGACCGTGCCGCGACTCACGCCAAGGTTCGCGGCCAGGGTGCGCACCGCAGGCAGGCGGACTCCGGGGCGCAGGTTGTCGGCCAGGATGGCGGCGCGAAAATGGCCGCTGATCTGCGCGTAGACGGGGTGCGAAGATCGGGGGTCAAGAGCCAGACGCATAACACGCTTCCTCTCAGATTGGACTAGTCGATTTGGTTTAAAATTGCCCCTTTCAAAGGGGACAATTCTGCTCTAGATGACCTGCACGTCCAGCGCAAGAAGGAGAACTTTATGGCCATGTCCCGTTCCGCCCAAGGCTACAGCGCCGCACTCGCCAGTGCGATATTTCTGTCCACGACCGCGATCTTTATCCGCCATCTGGTCGTGAACTTCGACATGCCGCCCCTGATCCTGGCCTTCTGGCGCAACGCCTTCGTGGTCGCGGCCCTGCTGCCGGTGATGCTTGTGGTCAGCCCTCGCCTGCTGCGCGTACCCAGGGTGCACCTTCCCTTCCTGGCCTTTTTCGGGCTCATACTGGCTGGCCTCAACGGCCTGTGGGTCATTTCCGTGGCCAACAACGGCGCAGCCGTGGCCACAGTCATGATTTATTGCTCCGTAGCCTATACCGCCATCCTGGGCTGGAAATTCCTGGGCGAGAGTCTGGGGGCGATCAAGATCGCGGCCATCATCCTGTGTCTTGGCGGGTGCGCCCTCATTTCCGGGGCCCTTGACGCGTCGAACTGGCAGGCCAATTTTCTGGGCGTGGTGGCGGGACTGCTGACGGGCCTGTGCTACACAGCCTACAGCCTCATGGGGCGGATGACCTCGGAGCGCGGCATCTCTCCCTGGACCACGCTACTCTACATTTTCGCCTTCGCGGGTTTTTTCCTCTTTCTCATCAATCTGACGGGCGGGCTCGTTCCCGGCTCGGCGACCACCATGGCGGACATGCTCTGGCTCGGCGACAGATGGGAGGGTTGGATCGTTCTGGCCCTGCTGGGAGCCATCCCCACGGTGGGCGGCTACGGATTCTACAATGTCAGCCTGACCCTGATGGACGCGAGCGTCGCCAACATCATCGTCTCCCTGGAACCTTTCTTCACCGCCATCTTCGCCTTCTTCATTTTGGGAGAAATCCTGACCCCAGTGCAGATGCTGGGCAGCGCCCTGCTGCTTTCGGGCGTGGCGGCCATCAAGCTCGCAGACCTGCGCCGGCCGCTGCCCGTGCCGCAGGAAGCATGAAGCCCCGGGGATAGCGGGGCTTCATGCGGGTTCAAATTCCATGACCCGGAGTACGCAAAACCGACGACAGGCTACCGCTCCTCGGCTTCCTTGCGGACCATGCGGATGAGGTCGGCCATGTTGGTCACGTCCGTTACCTTCCAGTACCCTTCGGGCTGAAACGTAAGGCCGAGCAGCACGGGATAGTTCCGCTCGCTGCCGTGGTCATACAGCGTTGCCTGCGCTGAAGTCCTGTCGCCGCGGGGCGGCTGAACCCGCACATGGCGCAGCTCCTTGCGGGCCGTGGAGGCGTCGGCAAAAAGAACGGACAAAATGCCGCCGTCCGGCAATACGGCACCCTGGGTCGGACGCCCGGAGAAGCTGCCCGAAGCCACGCCCCGAACCACGAATTTACGCGCCTCCTCCACGAGCATCAGCTTCATGGTCTGACCCGCCGCCGACCCGGATTCTCTCGCCAGCCCTCCCGAGAGCATCTCCATCAGCGGATCGCCTTCGCCTCCCGGGGGGTTGGCTGCGTAATCGGCGACGAACTGATCCACTCCGCGGGCGATGATGCCGCGCAGGTCGATGTATTTTTCAAGCAATGCATGGTCGTTGCCGTCAACGGCCCGCTGGATGTTGGCCAGGCTCGCAGCCGGGGGTTCGACGGCCCAGGCAGGGGCGAAGCATAAGACGAGCGCCAGGACAAAAATGTATCTCAGACCCATGAGGTTTCCTCCTTGTGTTGTGTCGCATCTATGCCAAGCATAACCCAGGCGTCCACAACCAGGTACGGAAAAAAACTGGAAATCTTCCTCTTCGAGCGATCAAGCCTGCCTGACGCCCTTTTGGTCGGGCAGCGGAATGCAAAAAACCCCCACACAGGCACTGTCGGCGCGGAGGCTTCCATCTGGCTATCGACGACACCCGACCGCTCCGTGGCCTGACACGCTTCAATTGCAAGGCATCCCGCGGAACAAACGTTCAGACTTTCTTGACCTCCAGGGCATCCTCGAAAAACGCGGTCAGCACGAAATTGTTGCCGCCGATGTTGACCGTCTCCTCCTGGCCGGGAAAAAGCTCCATGGTTGCGTCGAAGCTGCTGCCTATGAAAATGGCCTTGGCTTCGCCGTTGCTTTCCCAGCGGACTTCGTTGCCGTCACTGAGGACCAGCATCTCACCGTCGTGCAGCCGAACCGGCAGATCCTTTTCTGAATACTGCATTAAGCACCTCCATAACTGATTGAATGGCCGGACACTATTTTCTTCAAGCATACCAGAGCAGGAGGCAGGGTCAAGGGCACCGCCGAAATTTTACCAAGTTGAACGCAACCGGGGGTTCCTTGACTGTTACCGTGATCACGCCTACTGCCTCCTTGGTCTTCAAGGTAAGGTTACACGGCATTGGGAGAGGTTATGAACGCACTGCAAAGAGATATTCGACACAATGTGGAAAAACGCCGCACCTTCGGCATCATCAGTCACCCTGACGCGGGCAAGACGACCCTGACCGAAAAGCTGCTGCTCTTTGGCGGAGCCATCAACATGGCCGGCACGGTCAAATCGCGCAAGGCGTCCCGCCACGCGACCTCGGACTGGATGAAGATGGAGCAGGAGCGCGGCATCTCCGTGACCACCTCGGTCATGAAGTTCGAATACAGCGGCTACGACGTGAACCTGCTGGACACCCCCGGCCACGAAGACTTCTCCGAGGACACCTACCGCGTTCTTACCGCCGTGGACTCCGCCCTTCTGGTCATCGACAGCGCCAAGGGCGTCGAGGCCCAGACCAAGAAGCTCATGGACGTCTGCCGCATGCGCAACACGCCCATCATGACCTTCATCAACAAACTCGACCGCGAAGGCCTTGAACCGCTCGATCTGCTGGCCGACATCGAGGACCATCTGGGCATCGAATGCGCCCCCTTGAGCTGGCCCATCGGCATGGGCAAAAACTTCAAGGGCACCTATTCCATTTACAAGAAGCAGATTCACCTTTTCTCCGCCACCCACGGGGGGCGCATCCAGCAGGGCGTCGTCATCGAAGACGTCAGCGACCCCAGGCTCGACGAGATGCTCGGCCTGCAGGCGGTCGACCTGCGCCGGGACCTGGAACTGCTGGAGGGCGCGGGCACCCCCTTTTCCGTGGAGCGCTACCTGGCCGGAACCCAGACCCCTGTCTTCTTCGGCAGCGCCATCAACAACTTCGGCGTGCAGGAGATGCTGGACACCTTCGTAGAACTGGCCCCCTGCCCCCGTCCCCGGGCGACCCTGACCCGCGAGGTTTCGCCTTTTGAAGAAGATTTCTCCGGCGTGGTCTTCAAGATTCAGGCGAACATGGACAAGGCCCACCGTGACCGCATCGCCTTCATGCGCATCTGCTCGGGCAAGTACGAGAAGGGCATGAAGATCCGCCACCACCGCATCGGCAAGGATGTGCAGATCTCGAACGCCACCATCTTCATGGCCCAGGACCGAACCGGCGTGGAGGAGGCCTTCGCAGGCGACATCATCGGCCTGCACAACCACGGCACCATCAAGATCGGCGACACCTTCTCCCTCAAGGAAGAACTCAAGTTCACGGGCATCCCGAGCTTCGCCCCCGAACATTTCCGCAAGGTCCTCTTAAAGAGTCCGCTGAAGACCAAGCAGCTCCAAAAAGGCCTTCAGCAGTTGGCCGAAGAAGGTGCGGTACAGGTATTCAGGCCCCTGCTCGGCAATGAGTACATCCTGGGGGCCGTGGGCATTTTGCAGTTTGACGTCATCATTTCACGCCTTAAAGATGAGTATTCGGTGGACGCCATTTACTCCCCGGTCAACCTGGCGGCGGCGAGATGGGTCCACACGGATGACAAGACCCTGCTGGAACGCTTCCAGAAAGATCTTTACTCTTCCCTGGCCACCGATTCCGAAGACAACCTGGCCCTGCTGGCGGACAGCACGTGGCGGCTTGAATACATCATGGAACAGTGGCCGGACATCACCTTCCACACCACGCGGGAAAAAAACTGACATCAGGAGAGCGATGGCTGTATTACTGGCTGTAATTTTTCTACTCCTGCTCCCCGGCGAAGCGCTGGCCTGGGGGCCGGGGGTGCACATGGCCATCGGCAACAACGTGCTGGCCCATCTGCACCTTTTCGCACCGGCCCTGGCCGCCGCATTGGCGGCCCACCCGGAGCAGTATCTCTACGGCTGCCTTTCGGCGGACATCTTCATCGGCAAGGGGTGCAAGTACACGCCGACCCACTCCCACAACTGGGACACGGGCCGCGCCCTGCTGCGCCAGGCCGAGGACCCCGAGTCCCGGGCCTACGCCTACGGCTACCTGTCCCACCTGGCCGCCGACGTCATCGCCCACAATTATCTGGTCCCCAACGTCCTCGGCTTCTCCGCCGGGCGGGGGAAATTCTCCCATACCTACGTGGAAATGCTCGCCGACCTGCAGGTCGAATGTCCGCGCAAGCAGGCCTCGCGCATCTTTCGCATCCCGCGCCCGGAATCCGACGACTCTCTGGTGCTGACCATGGGCCAGAAAAAGTTGCCTTTCAGCATCAAAAAACGCATCTTCACTGAGAGCCTGCGGCTGGTCGAGAAGCGGTCCTACAAAAGTTCCCTGCGCGTCTTTCGGGATCTGCTGCCCTTTGCACGCAAGGAAGTGTTCATGGCCGAAGCCATCTCCTACGCCCAGGACATGGTCCTGGACCTGCTCCAGAACCCGATGCGCTCGCCGGTCATGGAATGCGACCCCATCGGCAGTTCGAACCTGAGCCAGGTGCGCCACTTCCAGCGCAAGCAGCGCTCCTACTACAGCAACCGTGGCGAAGGCATAATCTTCCCCCTGGACACCCGTCTTGAACCCTGTCTGCAAGCTTTCGGAGAGCCCAATGACCGATTTTCTCAATTTCCTGCGTGACCGGATTCGCCAGGTGCGCGACATCGAGAACACGGCCCACGACCTGCTGCACAACGCTGCGGATGAGGCCGGGTACCGAGCGGCCATGCAGCGCAAGGCGGAGTTGCTGGCCGGACTGCCCGCCGAAGCCGCTCCCCTGCTGGACGCCATGAGCCTTGAACGCCGCCCCATGATCGAACACAGGCTGGACATGTTCTCCCAGAGCGCCAGGCGTAGCCTGGACGTCGGCAGCGTCTTCTACATGTCCGCCCTGCTGTACCCCGACGACCACAAACCAGGCGAGCCCAACACGCTTGAAACCTGGCTCACGGAACTCGAACGGCCCTGATTACATCCAACCTTCATCCACAGGAACAAACATGTCACTCGCAGCGGGAACCAGGGTTCTGGTTCATTACACCGGCACCCTCGACGACGGCACCAAATTCGACTCCTCCCGGGAACGCGAACCCCTGGAGGTCATTCTCGGCCAGGACATGGTCATTCCCGGCTTCGAGAAAGCCATCCTCGGCCTTGAACCCGGCCAGTCCGTCACCGTAGCCATCCCCGAAGAGGAGGCCTACGGCCCGCACAACGAGGAGCTTGTCATCCGCGTCCCCAGGACTTCCTTTCCTGCGGAAATCAAGCCGAACGTGGGCGAGCAACTCATCCTGCGCTCTCCCGACGGAAACGAGATTCCGGCGCTGATCGTGGACGAGGACGAAGACGAGGTCACCCTGGACGCCAACCACCCCCTGGCCGGCTTCGAGCTGACCTTCGAGATCGAACTGATCAGCGTGGGTTGATCCGACCCGCCACAATCATTCTGTGCGGCAGGGCGGGTATGGAAGCGAACCATGCCCGCCCTGCCGCGTCAAAGACTCCTCGCAATGGCTTTGAAGTATGCATCAAGCCGGTCCAAACGTCCCATTCTCAACACCGCCCGAGCGTTCCGGGCTGGTTCCGGGCAAGGGCCGCCGACTGTCTGACTGAACCAGACATCGTTTGTTGAATCGTTGCCTGACACGCCGTCCTAAATTTCCGTCCTGCACGCAACGATTCAACTCTACGAGGCCGGTGAAGGAGTTTCGGCGGCCCTTGCCCGGACCAGTCCGGGACGCGGCCGCACCCAGATGCCTTTCATCCTTCATGCAAACATCCATAACTCCCCTTCAGACCACGACAAAAAAGGGATTTCGGCCACATGTCGAAATCCCTTTTTCACTTCACTGACGCCATAAGCGTCTCTCAAGTACCCGCTTTCACCCCGCCGAAGAGCGGGTCACTTCCTGAACAGCATCAAGCTTGCGCAGCTGTTCGATGATGCCGTAAAGTTGGGTCGTAGTCTTGACCTCGATGACAAAATCAAGCTCCGACATGCCGTCCACCCCCGAGGTGAACTGGCCGGAGTCGATATTGATCCCTTCCTTGGCCAGCAAACTGCTGACCATGCCCAGAACCCCGCGCTGATTCTTGCAGACCACCTTGATGCGCGCGGGCAGAGCCTTGGATTCCTCCTCCCCGCCCCAGCTCACGTCGAGCAGGCGCTCGATCTCCATATTGGCCACATTGGGACAGTCCTGGGTGTGCACTGTCACGCCCAGGCCCCGGCTGATGTAGCCGATGATGGGGTCGCCGGGCAGAGGGTTGCAGCACTGGGCGTAGCGGATGAGCACCCCGTCCACGCCCTTTATGCTGATGGAGTCAGGATCTTGCGGCTTGGTCTGGGCCGCGCCCGTACCGGCCACCTTGCGTTCCTCGTGCTTCTGCTCCTCCTTGGGCAGGAGTTTGCGGAGCACCTGGCGAGCAGTGATGCGGCCATGGCCCACGGCGGAGAAAAGGTCGTCGATCTGGCGGAAGGAAAATTCCTTGACCACGGGGTCGAAATCCCCGTTCTTGATGGCCTTGCCCACGTTTATGCCCATGCGCCGCCCTTCCTTTTCCAGAAGTTCCTTGGCCAGGGCCAGGCTGCGCGTGCGTTCCTCGGTGCCGATCCAGTGTTTGATGCGCGACCGGGCCTTGCCGGACTTGACGAACTGCAACCAGTCGCGACTGGGATTACGGGAGGCGTCGGTGATGATCTCCACCGTGTCGCCGTTCTTGAGCGCGGTATTGAGAGGAACTATGCGCCCGTTGACCTTGGCCCCGGCGCAGCGGTTCCCGACCTCCGTGTGGATGGTGTAGGCGAAATCCACGGGAGTCGCGCCCTCGGGCAGTTCCTTGACCTGGCCGCGCGGCGTGAAGACGTAGACCTCGTCCTGGAACAGATCCATACTCAAGGTGGACATGAAGTCCCTGGAATCCTTCAGATCCCCCTGCCAGTCCAGAATCTGGCGCAGCCAGCTGAAACGGTCGCCCTCCTGAGCCTTCTTGCTGCCGTGCTCCTTGTAGGACCAGTGCGCGGCCACACCGTTCTCGGCCAGTTGATGCATCTCTTCCGTACGGATCTGAATCTCTATGCGCTCGCCCTCGGGGCCGATGACCGTGGAGTGCAGACTCTGGTACATGTTGGCCTTGGGCATGGAGATGTAATCCTTGAACTTGCCCGGCACCGGCTTCCAGAGCGAGTGCACCAGTCCCAGCGCGGTATAGCATTCACGCAGATTGGTCACGATGACCCTGAAGGCGATCATGTCGAAGATCTGATCCAGGGTCAGGCCGCGCTGCTTCATCTTGTGATAGATGGAATAGACGTGCTTGATGCGCCCCTTGACCCGGCCATGGATGTCGTTTTCGAGCAGCACGTCCTGAATCATGGTGCTGACCTTGTCGATGTAGGCCTGCCCCTGATCCTGGTAGCGGTTGATGCCCTCGGAAATCTGGGCGTACACGTCGGGCTTTAAATACTTGATCCCATAGTTCTCAAGCTGGACCTTCACGCGGTAAAGGCCCAGTCGATTGGCCAGAGGGGCGTAGATTCCGAGCGTCTCCTGGGCGATGGCGCGCTGCTTGTACTCCTTCTGAAACTCCAGGGTGGAGATGTTATGCAGCCGGTCGGCGAGCTTGACGAGGATGACCCGGATGTCATCGGCCATGGCCAGAATCATCTTGCGGATGTTCTCGGCCTGAGCCTGCTCCTTGGACTCGAAATTCATCTTGCTGATCTTGGTCACGCCCTCGACGATGGCACCGACTTCCGGCCCGAACAGTTCGATGATCTGCGGGACGGAGGCTTCGGTATCCTCCACCGTGTCATGCAGCAGCCCCGCCACGATGGTCGCCGCGTCCAGTCGCAGGTCAACGAGTATGTTGCTGACTTCCAGAGGGTGGGAGAGGTAGGGTTCGCCGGAAAGCCGAATCTGTCCGGCATGGGCGGCAGCGGAAAAGACATACGCCTTCTGGATCAACGCCACGTCCGTTGGAGGAAGATAGGTGGACGCCTGGTCCAGAATGTCTGTAATGCGAATCATGTTTTTCCTGTAGCCCCGGGGGTATGGAACCAAATCCAGCCTGAAATTGGCCTTCGGGCCTCAAAATGTCAACTTCTCTTTGGCAGGACCGCCGTTCATTCGTGAACGCCAAGCGACAAAAAAGCCCGCTCCCGGCCTTTGCTCGCCAGGCCGGGACCGTGAATACGCCGCGAAACTTCTCGCGCGCCAAACCCAACTTGGGTAGACATACACATGGATTATCCCATGATAATATGTCATACATCTTCATCGGGAAAAGACCTCAATTCTGACTGATTTTGTCAAATTTCTCGCGACAACTGAATAAGTTAGAGGTGTTCTGGCAAATTTCAAAAAGATCATTCCCAAATTGACCCAGCTCTTGATTAAGAATTCTGATTTGTTTAAATGGTTCAATTGCGCCTCGCCGCACTACGCATCATAAGCGCTCCCGAGTGCAGGCAGAGCTCTGATCATTCCACCGCCAAGCGGTTTTTACGGAGATAACCCTAAAAAATGTCCCATTCCGACGAAGCACGCATTCAACGCATCGTGCACAATTTTCTGTCTGACAATATCCCGGAGCATATCCGCGACGGGGCGCAATACCTCATTGCCGACGGCGGTATACAGAAGATCGACATCCGCCGGGGAGAAGAAGCCTGGGACGTCGAAGGCCAGATCCAGGGTGACGATTTCCAGACCTACTCGTCGGAACTTGGCATCAACCTCGACCAGGGCAGCGTCCATTGCTACTGCAACTGCGAGGATTCCTTTTCCGGCATCTGCCGTCATGTCGCAGCCACGGCGCTGGGCCTTCTCTCCAAGCTCGACGTCAAGCGTGAAGTGGAGTCACAGCCCATCAAGTCCGAGTGGAAGCAGAGCTTCCGCTATTTCTTCTCCACCGCGCTTGAACCGGAACCAGGGCACCACTATTTCATCTACCGATTCTTCACCGAGCCGGGCCGGTTGCAGATGGAGTTCTTTCGCGCGCGCCAGAACAAGTCCGGCCTGTCCACGGTCCAGAATCCCGTGACCCTGGAGCAGATCATCCGCAACCCGGACTGGTGTGAAATCTCACCGGAACTGCCCAAGGTCTGTGAGCAGATCGGACAGTACCTGGACTATTACGGACACCGGGTGGAGATCCCCTTCGGCCTCATGACCTGGTTCTTCTGGGCCATCAAGAACGAGTACTACAAGCTCTGGGAAGAGACTGAGCAGCCCGTGCGCATCGAGAGCACGCCCATGCGCCTGCAGCTGCGGCCCAAGTTCACGGACGAGGGACTGTCGTTTGACGTCATGCTTGGTCGCGAGGGCAAGGTGCCCTTCTCCATTTTGAACCAGAACGTGTCCTTCTACGGACACCTGCCCCTGTGGGTCTGCCTCAAGCACAGCTTCTACCCCGTGCAGACGGGCCTGCGCCCGACGCTGATCCAGGAGCTCGTGGGCTCGCCGCCCATCATCCCGCACGCCGACATCTCCGAATTTCTGGACCGCGTCTGGACCCAGATCCCGGCCTCGGACCTGCACGGTCAGGACGAATTTCTGGAGCGCATGCAGCCCATCTTCGTTCCCGCGAACTACAATCCCAAGCTCTTCCTCAACGAAGAAGGCAGCCTGCTGACGCTTGAGATCCAGAACATTTACGAGACCGAGCACGGCGACATTTCTCTGCCCGGCCCCAACCAGGACCTGCAGACCGGCAGCTACCAGTTCGAGGGCAAGTCATTCCTCATCCGCCGCGACCAAGAGGAAGAGGAAGCGCTCCTGACCACGCTCATGGACATGAACTTCCAGCCCAGGAGCAGCGCCATCTGGTTCTTGGAACCCGAAGAGGCCATCACCTTCCTGCTCGACGCCTACCCCAAGCTGGTGGAGGCCTACCGCGTCTACGGCGAAAAGGATCTGGCCCGCTACAAGGTCCGCCTGACCCCGCCCAACGTCGTGGCCACGGTGGAGACACAGGAAGAGGACAAGTGGTTCAACCTGGAGATAAGCGTCGAGTACGACGACATCTCCGTGCCCATAGACAAGATCTGGAAAGCCTGGACCCAGGGCAAGCGCTATGTGCAACTCAAAGACGGCTCCTATACCAGCCTGCCCGAAGCCTGGCTCGAAAAGCTCGGCCACAAGCTCATCGCCCTTGGCCTTGATCCGGAAAAGCCGCCCAAGAAGCGCTTCGAGAATTTCGAGGCCCCGGTCCTGGACAAGATCCTCGAAGACATCCCCGAGACCACGTCCGACGGATTCTGGGACACCCTGCGCGACAAGATCAACGACTTTCAGGAGATCAAGCAGGTCGAAAAACCCAAGGGCCTGGACGCAACCCTGCGCCCCTATCAGTTGCAGGGCGTGAGCTATCTCAACTTCCTGCGCGAATACCACTTTGGTGGCATCCTGGCCGACGAGATGGGCCTGGGCAAGACCATCCAGACCCTGACCTTTTTGCAGTACATGAAGGAACATGGGCACAAAGGCCCCAACCTCATCATCGTGCCCACCTCGGTCCTGCCCAACTGGGAACGCGAGGCCCAGAAATTCGTGCCGGACATGAAGCGCCTGGTCATCTACGGAGCACGGCGCGAGAACCTGTTCAAAAAGATCGAGGACTCGGAACTCATCATCACCACCTATGCGCTCCTGCGCCGCGATCTGGACGAGCTTCTCAAATTCGAGTTCAACGCCGTCATTCTGGACGAAGCCCAGAACATCAAGAACCCGAACACCATAACGGCCCGCAGCGTCCGCAAGATGCAGGCCCGCTTCCGCCTGTGCCTGTCGGGCACGCCCATCGAGAACACGCTCCTTGAGCTGTGGTCCCTGTTCGAGTTTCTCATGCCTGGTTTCCTGGGCTCCCAGGCTTCCTTCCAGAAGGGCTTCGTCAAACCCATCAAGGACGGCGACGAAGACAGCCTGGGCTACCTCAAAGCGCGCGTCAAACCGTTCATCCTGCGCCGCACCAAGAACGAAGTGGCCAAGGACCTGCCGCCCAAGGTCGAGAACATCTACTACTCCGCCCTGCTCGACGAGCAGCGTGACCTCTACTCCGCTCTGGCCAAGAAGCTCAGAGAACAGGTCCTGCAGGACGTTGACGAGAGGGGTATCGGTCAAAGCCAGATCTCCATCCTCGACGCGCTTTTAAAGCTGCGCCAGATCTGTTGCCACCCCAGGCTGTTAAAGCTCGACATGCCCGGCTTCAACGCCAACCTGCCCTCGGGCAAGTTCGAGGCCTTCAAGGACCTTGTGACCTCCATCATCGATGACGGCCACAAGGTGCTCGTCTTCTCGCAGTTCGTGCAGATGCTGCATATCATCCGCAATTGGCTGCACTTGGTGGAGATTCCCTTCTGCTATCTCGACGGCACCTCGAAAGACCGCTTCGATCAGGTCGACAAGTTCAATAACACGCCCGAGATCCCCATCTTCCTCATTTCGCTCAAGGCGGGCGGAACGGGCCTGAACCTGACCTCTGCCGATTACGTCATCCACTACGACCCATGGTGGAACCCGGCCGTGGAGGACCAGGCCACGGACCGCACGCACCGTATCGGCCAGACCCGTCAGGTCTTTGCCTACAAGATGATCTGCGAGAACACGGTCGAGGAAAAGATTTTGAAACTTCAGGAGTCCAAGAAAGGCATCGCCGATTCCATCATCCCCGGCCAGTCGGCCTGGAAGAGTCTGACACGCTCGGATCTGGAAATGCTCTTCGAAATCTAGACAACTCGCGGGGAAAGGCAACTTTCCCCGCTAGTTGGACAAGGTCCTCATGGCCTACCACCTGGCCGCCAGCGCGGTTCTTCTCCTGCATCTGCTTTTTATCTGTCTGGTCATGCTCGGCGGCCTGCTCGTGTTGCGCTGGCCGCGCTTCGCCATGGTCCATGTGCCGGCCGCCATATGGGGCATGTTGGTGGAGGCCATGGGCTGGTATTGCCCGCTGACGGACCTCGAGAATGCCCTGCTCGCCCTGGCCGGGCAGGCTGGGTACGCGGGAGGCTTCATAGAGCGCTACCTGCTTGCGGTGATCTATCCTGAAGGCCTGACCCGCGAAACGCAGATCTGGCTTGCGGGTGTGGTCGTTGTTGTCAACGCGGCAATATACGGCTGGGTATTGAAAAAAAGGTGGAAGCGAAAAGAGAATGATTGAAAACGATCAGGAGAGAACGCGCTGCACGCGCTTGAGTCTGGGCGACCAGTAGCCGTCAAGGGTGGACAGGATCACGCCCTGGCTCGCCGAAGCATGCATGAACGTCCTGTCGGACACGACCACGCCGATGTGGTCGCCCCTCTTGTCCAGAAAATACAGCAGGTCTCCGGGCCGGATATCCCGGCTATCAACCGGTTGGCCCACCCGGCTTTGCGCACGGGAAGTCCGGGGCAGGTCCACCTGAAAGGCTTCCCGGAAAACGACCTGCACCAACCCCGAACAATCCACCCCCTTCCGATCCGTTCCACCGACGCGATGGCGCACTCCTTTCCAGGCCCGGAACTGGGACAACAGAATTTCTGAAACCGAAGATTCAATGGTGGAGCTTTGCGGAGGCGAAGTTGTGGGAGACTGGATCACGACCTTGGGTGCGCAGCCGACACCAAGGAAGAGCAGGCACGCAAAAGCCAGAACGGACAGATTCATGGCCATCCGGCCTGGCTGTTCAGTATTTTCGCGGACACTCATAGTTGCGATTTCGCGCGGATCGTGCGCCGAAGCCCGAAGGCCAAGGCTTACGGTCTCAGCCACCGTTCGGGCGGGGCACCACGATCTCGGTTTCGTCCAGAATGCGACGCACACGCTTCAGGCGCGGTTTCCAGTACTTGTCGAACTTGGACAGGATTACGCCCTTTTTGCGCGAAGCGTGCAGAAATTCATACTCGTTCACGGCCACGCCAACATGATTGCGGCCGCGATCGATGAAATACACCAGGTCGCCGGGCTGGATATCGCTCTGCTTCACGGCCTCGCCGAGATTGGCCTGTTCCCGGGACGTGCGGGGCAATTCCACCTCGAACGCGTCACGGAAGATCGCCTGCACCAGCCCCGAGCAATCGACTCCGCGATAGTCAGTGCCGCCAGTGCGATAGCGCACGCCATGCCAATCTTCATATTGGGCCAGAACTATGTCCTTGATGGAAGGAACCGGCTCGATGTCATCCAGCCCCTCGGAAAGCGAAGTGTCCTGGCCGTGCTCAAGGGTGGATGTTGTGAAATAATCATTGTCGCGGGTCAGCAGAGAGGAATAGTCGAATTCGCGATGCCGCAGGGTCTGCGTCTCGCAAGCCTGCCGCTCTTCGGGCTGAACTGCGGTTTCCTGCACGGCAGCCGGAAGAGCGGAAGAGGTTTCCACGCGCTTGGACGAGCATCCACCCATGGAAAACAGAACACAAAAAATTATGACGTATCGCAGCTGTCCTGAAAACTTTCGTCGAGGGCCTTGCCCACTCTGCGGAAAATCCATACTTTTTCCTCCTGTGCCTGTTTTTTCAGCGCCACCTCTACACCAAAAATTACCCTGCGTCAAAACGCGTGTCGCCGGGATTCCTCGCCGGCTCCAATACGCCGGCGCTCCCGCAAACAATCGTCAGGCCGGACCGAAAAAAGACGCTACAAAACAAGGAGATAGGTCATGAAATACTCAACAGCCCGCCAGGGCCGCATTTTCGTCATCCGCCTCGAAGATGGGGACATCGTGCACGAAGAGATCGAACGTCTGGCGCTGGAGGAAAAAGTCAGGGCGGGGTTTCTGGTCATTCTCGGCGGTGCGGACAGCGGAAGCTCACTGGTGGTCGGCCCCGAAAAAAGCCGGGGCGTCTCACCTGCCACGCCCATGATGCATGTCCTGGATGACACCCATGAAGTGGCGGGAACCGGGACGATCTTTCCGGATGACACGGGCCGCCCGGTGCTGCACATGCACATGGCCTGTGGCCGCAAAACTGACACTGTGACCGGCTGCATCAGGGGCGGGGTCAAGGTCTGGCACGTCATGGAGGCCGTGCTGGTCGAACTGCTCGACACAGCCGCCGTAAGGGTTCTCGACCCCGCGACCGGCTTCAAGCTTCTGCGGCCCTGATCCACGGCAGCCCGGAAGCCGGATTCACGCCAAACCAGGGAACCGATGTAGCAGCCTCGGCTCAATCGACGTATGTGCGCGGGTTTTGCCCGAGAAGGCAGAACACCTCGTAGGTGATGGTCCCCCACCAGGCGGCGAGTTCATCGGCGCTGATGGATTGGGGGCCCGCGCCGCCAAGCAGGAATACCTCGTCTCCCACCGCCGCCTCCGGCACGCCGGTCAGGTCCACGGCCGTGAGCTGCATGCATACCCGGCCAAGCACCGGCACGCGCCGGCCATGAAGAAGCATTTGCGCCTTGGCCGAAAGCCCGCGCGAATAGTTGTCCGCATACCCGACAGCGACGATCCCGACGCGCATCCCGGCGGGGGCGGTGAAGGTGCGCCCGTAGCTGACACTCTGCCCGGCCGCGATGGTCCGCACCTGCACCAGCCTGCTCGAAACCTGCATGGCCTGCCGCAAACCACGCCCTTTTTCTTCCCAGGCTGTGCCAAAAAAGGGATTGCCGCCGTAGAGGGCGATGCCCGGGCGCTGCAGGTCGTGATGCAGCCCGGGGTGGCCGAAGATGGCTCCGGAGTTGGCCAGGCTGGCCCGCACGTCCAGCCCCCGTGCGTGCAGGGTGCCCACGATGCGCTCAAATTTTTCTCCCTGCTCGCGTGCATATCCGGCCTGCTCCGGATCATCGGCCGTGGCCAGGTGGGAACAGACCATCGTCGCCCGGACATGCTCCAGCCCGTCCAGGGTGTCGGCCACCCCGGCCGCTTCGACCGCGTCAAACCCCAGGCGAGCCATGCCCGTGTCGAACTTGAGGGCGACCCGGACCGTAGTCCCGACCCGGCCCGCCGCCTCTTCGAGGAGGAGGAGTTGCTCGGTGCTGCCCACGAAGGCCACGATGTCGCGCTCGCACACGCACTCATAATCCGCTGCATCAAGGGGCCCGAGCAGGGAGATGACCTCGGCCTCGGGCACGGTGTCCTTCAGGACCGCGGCCTCCCCGACGGTCCCGGCAGCCAGGGTCCGCGCTCCGGCCTCGAAAAGGGCCCGGGCCACCTGAGGAAGCCCGTGCCCATAGGCATCGGACTTGATGATCGGCGCAGGATTGGCGGCTCGCGCGCGGATCAGCCTGAAATTATCGACCAACGCGTGCAGGCGAATGCCTGCACGCACGTGATTGTACCAGATGCTCATGAAATCTCCTTGAGGATAGCCGCTTCAGACCCGCAGACGCACATGGTAGCCACGCCCGTCGCGGCCCACGAGCAGAAGCACGGTGTTGGCCATGCGATAGCGCTTGAAAGCCCGGGCGTAGTCATCCAGAGAGACTTGTGCGTCTCCGGCCACCTTGAACAGAAGGTCTCCATTCTTGAGCCCCAGCTTCTGGGCAGGGCTGCCCGGCCGCACTTCGCTGATGACCAGATTTCGTCCCCGGGGCGCCACGATCATGCCCCAGCGCCGTCCGGCCATGTCCAGGGCCTTTTCATTGGTAAAGGATTGCAGTTTGACGGTGACGTTGCGCCTGCCCCCCTGCCCGGCCACCTCCAGCCGCACATCCTGACCCAGAGTGAAGTTTCTGAGGATGCGCTGGTAATGGTTGCGGTCTTCCACTCCCACCCCGTTCACGGTCCTGATCACGTCCCCGGTCTCAAGGCCCGCCTTTTGCGTGGCCGCCTCGTGAATCTGGGTCACGAGCATCCCCCGCGTGGTATCAAGACCCAGATACCGGGCGATGCGCTCGTCCACGTCCTGCCCTTCAAGCCCCAGCCACACGGCCTGCACACGGCCAAAACTGACCAGTTCGTCCACAACCCGCTTGGCCTTGTTGATGGGGATGGCAAAACCGATGCCTTCCGCCTCGGCATAAATGGCCGTGTTGATGCCGACCAGTTCGCCGGCCAGGTTCATGAGCGGCCCGCCGCTGTTGCCGGGGTTGATGGCCGCGTCGGTCTGGATGAAATCCGTGAAGGTGCCCTGCCGGGTCTCGATGGTCCGCTCCAGGGCGGAGACCACGCCCGTGGTCACGGTATTGCCGAACCCGAAGGGGTTGCCGATGGCGATGACCGTTTCGCCGATCATCATGTCCGAGGAGTCGCCCATGGTGGCCTGAGGCAGGTTCTGTGCATCTTTGAGGTGCAGGATGGCCAGATCGAAATCCGGGTCGGAACCGACCAGTTCACCGTCAAACTCGCGCCCGTCAAGCAGGCGCACCCGGATGGAGGATGCGCCCTCGATGACGTGGGCATTGGTCAGCACCAGATTCTTGCTGCCGTCGATGATCACCCCCGACCCCAGACTGCGCTGCTCGAAGCGCCGCGTCAGGTCCTGGGAACCGAAAAAATGGCGGAACAGGGTATCGTCGAACATGGATCCAAAAGGGTTGAGCTCCTGTTCGACGATGCGCGCGGTGTGGATGTTGACCACCGCGGGGGCGACGCTTTGCACGGTGCGCACCACCGGCGTCATGCGGATGCCCTTGTCGGAGGCGTAAGAAAAATGGGCGCTCAGGAGCGCCCAGAAAAACACTGCAAAAACCATCTTGTAAAATTTCACGCACATCTCCTTCACACATCCTGTCCGGTCGCCCCGGTCACCTGTGCAACGCGGACGCGTCCGAGACGTCAATCATTCATCGACAGTTACGGGGATGGTTCTGTTCTGATTTCGCCGGGCGCGCTTGGGAACCCGCACATGCAGAAGTCCCGATTTCATGCTCGCGGTCACGGCCAGGGGATCGATGTCTTCCGGCAACTCGAAGCGGCGGGAAAAGCATCCGTAGGAACGCTCCATGGCCTGAAAGACCGTGCCTTCGAGATTCACAGGCGGCTTGCGTTCACCGAAAACAGCCAGTTCGTTGCCATGCGCCTCAAGCCGGACATCATCACGCTCGAGTCCCGGCAATTCCACGAGAACAAAGAACGCATCCTCGGCCTCAATGACATCGGCCACGGGCCTGAACCGTGCAATCCTTCGCCCGCTGTCCACAAACGGGGACGGACAGGACGAATCCTCGATCAAGCGCTGCATCTCTTCCGTAAAATCTTCCATTTTCGTCCAGGAATTCCAGGGAAAAAGCTTTGCCATACACCACCAATCTTCACATGTTTTGAAACCAGCGGCAGCCCTCCCGCCGCATCGACAAAGCGGGCCGCGCCGAAGCTTATAATAGCAGGTACGCGCCAAGGGCCGCAAGCACGACCAGGATCAGCGCAATCCATATCTTGCTCTGTTCTTTGTCCACGAACATGGCGCTGCCAATCTGCGAACTGCGGATGTCCTCATCCTGAATCTGGGCCAGGCGGCGCATCTCCTCCGCCTCGGCTTCGGCCTGCAACTCCTGACCCCGGCCTTTGCGGCGAATCTCCTCCATGGCCAGGGCGTAGACAACACCGCACTTGGGACATTCGAAGGGTGAGGCGTATTTATCGTCTCCGGATTGTCTTTCGTACAGGCATTTGGGGCACTTATCCAGCCGCAGTTTGAGATTTGCCGGAATGACCACGGGCTCGTCCGCCAGCGGACCTCCGGGCGCATGTGTGTCGTCGCCGGGTTCGGACGGTTTCGCCTGTTCGCCCAGTTCTTCAAAAATCTCTTTCTTCTCGATTTTGTCTTCCATTCAGATCACTCGGATGTCGTCACTTTTTGCAGTTGCAGGATATCGATATCCCCCTTGAATATTTTCGCAATTCCATCCTGATAAAGGGTACGCATGCCTTGCTCGATGCCCATAAGGGCCACATCTTCCGAGGGCTGCTTTCGTGCGATGGCCTTACGGATTTCCGGTGTCGCCACCAGCAACTCGTGAATCCCCGTCCGCCCCCTGTAGCCGGTTTGCGAACAGCGCCCGCAACCCTTGGCCCTGTATATTTTCGCATCGGAGCGACCGATGCCCAGTTCCGGAAAAAACCGCTCCCCGTATTGGTTCAGAAGATAGCCCCACTCCTCGTCGGAAGGGGCGTAGGCTTCACGACACTGCGCGCAAAGGGTCTTGACCAGACGCTGGGCCAAAACTCCATGCAAAGCTTCTGAGAAGTTAAGAGATTCTATGCCCATGTCCAGAAGGCGGGTCACAGTTTCCGCTGCGGAATTTGTGTGCAGGGTCGAAAAAACCATGTGGCCGGTCAGGGAGGCCTCCACGCCGATCTGCGCGGTCTGGAGATCGCGCATCTCGCCGACAAGGATGACGTCGGGGTCCGCACGCAGAAAAGCACGCATGATGCGGGGAAAATCGAGCCCGATGGAGCTCTCGACCTGAACCTGCTGCAATCCGGGCTGCGTGATCTCGACCGGATCCTCGACAGTCCAGATTTTCTTATCCGGCGTGTTGATGCGTGCCAGGATGGAGTGCAGGGTCGTGGTCTTGCCGGAACCCGTGGGGCCGACAACCAGAAAAATCCCGTGAGGTTTTAACATGAGCCGCTCGATCTGCTCTTTGTTGGCCTCGCTCAAGTTGAGCTTGTCAAAGGGCAGGGCCTTGCCGGAAGTGAGCATGCGCAGCACCGCGCTTTCCCCGTGCACCGTAGGCAGCGTGGCCACGCGAAGCTCAAGCTCGCGCCCCTTGAAACGCACCTTGGCCTTGCCGTCCTGGGGCAGGCGCCTTTCAGAAATGTTCAGGTTGGAGAGAATCTTGATACGGGAAACCACCGGTTTGATGATGCTCTCCGGAACAGCCAGAACCCTTTCGCAGGTCCCGTCAATGCGCATGCGCACCACTCCCGGACGCCCTGGGCGGGACGGCTCGATGTGAATGTCCGAAGCACCACTCTTGTGGGCGTGCATGATGATCTTGTTCACAAAACGCACCGCGAGCTGCCGGCTCTCCTGGGAGATGTCCTCCTCTTCGATCTGCGAGACTTCGAAACCTTCTTCCGTCGCCTCTTCGAGATCGGCCAGGGCCTCGGAAAGATCCTCCCCGGAATCGTAGCCGTCGAATTCCTCGTGTTCCGCTTCGTCCGCCTCGTGGAAGGCTTCGGCCATTCCCTTGCCGCCACCGGAGCCCTTGGGCAACTGGCTGCGGTCCCCAAGGAAGGCCAGAATCTCCTCGGGCAGCCCCACCCGGAACTCGTATTCCTGTGCGTTCAAAATCCGCCTGATCTCCTCAATCTTCTCCGAATCGTGGGGATTGTGGAGCAGGACCACGATCTTTTCGCCCCTGGCCTGGATGGGCACCCACAGATTGTTGATCAGGTACTGGCGATTGATCCCTTTGAGCATCTGCTCGGATACCGGATTCTCCTGAAAACGGACAAACGGGGTCTGGTAATAGATCTCTAAGGATCCGCCGATATCGTCCGGGCTCACCCCGTAATCGAGCTGCAACAGGCGCGACGTGGAAACCCCTCTCTTGGCCGACCGCGATGTGGCGTCGTCAAGCTGCTGCCGGGTCAGGACGCCCTGGAAAACAAGATTCTCATACGGCCCCTTGGGCAGACTGCGTTCCTCGAACATCCTTTGCCCCATGATGCTCACGATCAGGCGGCAGAAGGCCTCGTCCTCGCGGGAGAAAACACCCTGCTGTTTGTTCAGGAGCTGCAGCACGCCAAGCAGCTCGTTATCATGCTGAATGGGCATGGAGATGGCGTTTTTCGTTTCGAAACCGACAAGCTGGTCATACTGTCGATCAAAACGCAAATTCGGGTGAATGGCCGCAAGCTCCCCCGCGTCCAGACTCTTCAGAATAAACGGTAGCTGCGACATGGCCGTATAACCGGCAAGGCTCGATGACGAAACGGGCATACGCACTTCCCGCGGCCTGCCGTCCTTTAGCACCAGGGCAAAGAGCTCGGCATGCTGGGTGTCGTATTTGTAGAGCCGGATCTGCTCGACCTCAAAAAGCGCCTTCAGATCCGGCAGGCACTTGTTCCAGGCCATTTCAAAGGCCTGCGCCTCCTGAAAAATATTCTTGATATCGATGAGCTTGGACTTGAGCATACACCCTCGCTTTCCTGGCCTTTCAGTGCGTTGTGAACAAGAAACGGGACCGGGAAATTTCCGGCCCCGTCAAGCTAAAGCCTTTTGCCATGCGATCAGTCCAGATACGGGGAGGAATAGCCGTCGCCGTTCTGGCCGGACATGGCTCTGAGCTTCATGATCAGTTCATCGCGCTGCTGCTTGAAGATGTAGCGTTCTGAGTGGCAACGGATGCGGGCGATAAGATCGATCTTGTCCGGCAATTTGACCATGTAGTCATTGGCCCCCAGGGCAATGGCCTTTTTCTTCAATTCCGGCTCTTCACGGGCCGAGAGAACGATGAGCGGCACCTCTCGAAAATCCTCGCTGCTCTTGAAAAATTTGACCATGGTCAATCCGTTCACGCCGGGCATGACAAGATCGAGCATGATCACCGTGGGCTGGACGCCAATGGCAGTCTCCAGGGCCTTGTCGGGCTCCTTGCAGTAGTTGAAGATGATATCCGTTTCCGCGGAGAGCTTGATGCGCATGGCCTCCCCGATCAGAAACTCATCGTCGATCAGCAGCACCGAGATCGGCATCCTTGTCACATATTGATCCGCAATGGACTCGACGTCTTGATTGAACATGCTCATCCTTTCCGCTCCACGATATGAACTTTTTCGAGATACGAGTTCATGATTTTCAGCAATTTCCCCACTTCATCCACATCTTTCTGCATGCCTGCCGTTTCGATCCTGTATCCGATATGGCTCAGGTAATCAAAGCCGTAAGTACTGCCGAGACCCTTTTGACTGTGTCCGTGACGGCAGATCACATCAAAATTTTTCTCCGGCAATGCCTCCTGCATCTCAACGACATTCGAGCGCATGGTGTCCATAAAGAGAGGCACAAGCTCATACAACTCCGCATCGACCTCCACCGTATAGTCCTGCACTTCTTCGGGGATTTCCTCGGGAACCGTGGAAGCCGGAACGGGAGGCTCGGCCTCCTGCTCCATCAGGTCGGCTTTTATGTCGTAAACGATGTCCACCCGTTCCAGGTAATTGCCCAGCGCCAGCAGCAGATCGGCGAGCTTTTCGGGCTCGCGGGCCTCGGCGACAGTCTGGATCTTCCGCCCGACCACGCTGATGAAGTCGAACCCGTACGTGCTGCCGAAGCCCTTGTGGCTGTGTCCGAAACGGCGCAGGGTCGGATAGTCCTTCTGGGCCAGGGCCTTGCCCATGAGCTCCAGGTCTTTCTGCATGGCGTCCATGAGAAATGGGATGAGTTCGGACATTTCCGGCGCAACGTGAACCACGTAGCGCCCCCCCACCGGTTCGGGCAGGGTTTCTCCGTCCTCCGTTTCATGGGACTCAAGGGTGGTCTGGATCTTCTGAGTCGTCCCCGTATTCATGAACACGGCCAGGTGATTGGCCGCTTCGACAATGACCGGCAAATGCCTGCTCTTGGCCGCGCTTTCGATGATCTTGCCGGACTGGCTGATCTCGTCCACGGCATAGGTACTGCCCAGACCTTTGAGGCTGTGGCCGCAACGCTGCATGGTGCCAAAATCCTGGGAGGTGATGGCGTCGGCGATCTGAGCCTGAAAATCGCGGACCGTGCGCAGGAAGAGAGGCCGCAGGTCCTGCAACTCGGGATCGATTTGCACCGGGGAATCCTGTTCTTCGTAGACGGGCGTCACTTCGGTCACGAGCAGGGGCTCGGGCTGCGCGACCAGCGATTCACGCTGACCTGCGAAGAGATCAATGATGTTGATGAGCGCCTGCTTTTTGATGGGCTTGGCCAGGAACTCCGTGCATCCGGCATCCATGGTCTTCTGCCTGTGCTCCTGGAAGGCGTGGGCGGTGAGGGCGATGATGGGAGTCTTGAACTCCCGCTTGTCCTGCTCCCAGGCGCGGATGCGGCGTGTGGCCTCCAGCCCGTCCATGACCGGCATCTCCATGTCCATGAGCACCAGATCGAAATGTTCGTCCGTGAATTTCTCCACCGCTATCTTGCCGTTCTCGGCGTGAACTATGGAGACGTTGCTGCTCTTGAGGAACAGTTCCACAACCCGCCTGTTGGCCTCCACATCGTCGACCAGCAGAATCTTCCAGCCCTTGTGCTGAAAATCCGTCATGCGCTGGCGCTGCGACTCGGACACGACCTCGTGGATCTTGTCGTGCAGCACCGCGTCCCGCTCACTCTTGAGGATGTAGGACAGCGGGCCGAAGTCCGATGCCTTGGGCAGCAGCACAAGCTCTTCGGCGGTATCCACCGCCAGGACCAGGTTGGCCACGGGAATGCCCTGGCCGACCAGCAACTGAACGATCTCGATGCCCGGCAGCCTGTCGACAACGGAATCAATGAGGATGGCCTGGAAGGCGAAATCCTTCTTGTGGGCATTCAAGGCGTCCACCGCCTTGGCCGCCGATGTGCATGAGATGGGAACAAGCCCCCAGCCGCGCACCAGGGAAGAAATGCTGCGCCGGTTCTCGGGCTGGTCCTCGACGATCAGCAAATGCGTGTCAGATGGAATTTTCAGGCGGAATTCAGGGACCTGGGTCTGCAGATCCGCAGTGAGGGGCAGTTTGAACAAAAAGGTCGTGCCCTGCCCAGGCTCGCTCTCGACCCAGATCCGCCCGCCCATGAGTTCGACAAGCTTCTTGGAAATGGCCAGGCCAAGTCCGGTGCCCCCGAATTCGCGGGTCGTGGAGGAATCGGCCTGGGCGAAGCTCTCAAACACGGCGTCCAGCTTGGACTTTGGAATCCCAATGCCCGTATCCTTGACCGCAAAAATGCAGCAGGGCGCCCCGTCATCCATGACCGACTCGTTCACGGACATGGTCACGCCACCGGTGCTGGTAAATTTGAGCGCGTTGCCGACCAGATTGATGATGATCTGCCGGATTCGGGTCGGATCACCGATGTAGCGCTGCGCCAATCCTTCGGAAACCTGCTGCTCCAGCTTGAGCGATTTTTCCTCCGCCCGATAGACAAAGAGCTTGTTAACATCGTCCACAAGCTCCCGCAGGTTGAACGGGATGGATTCGAGCTTGATCTGCCCGACCTCGATCTTGGAAAAGTCGAGGATGTCGTTGATGATGCCGAGCAGAAGCTCGCCGGCTGAACTGAAGGTCTTGACGTATTCCTGCTGATCCTCGTTGAGGCTCGTCTCCTGCAGCATCTCGGCCATGCCGAGGATCGCGTTCATGGGGGTGCGGATCTCATGGCTCATCCTGGCCAGAAATTCGCTCTTGGAACGGGTGGCCTTGTCGGCCTGGTCCTTGGCCACGCGCAGGTCCTCGGCGTGCTGCCGCAACAGTTCACTGGCCTTCTTGCGATCGGAGATGTCCTCGATGACAAAAATGACGCCCCGGTTCAGGTCCTGCGGGTCGATGGCCTTGGCCGAGACCTGGCTCCAGAACACGCTGCCGTCCTTTCTGCGAAACTGGTATTCGAGCTGGGTTATTTCCCGCTCGCCCATACGGCCAAAGAACTTATCCATGAAATCGTCGAAATTCCTGGCCGTGACGTGCAGCTTGTCGGGTCCGACCAGCGGCATTTCTTCGGGCCGGTACCCGAAAATGGTCGCAAAGCGCCTGTTTGCCCTGATCACTTTATGATCGGAACTCAGGACCGATATGCCGACAAGGGAGTTATCGAAAATGGCTTGCAACTCATGGTAGGCGTTGTTCAGATCTTCCGTGCGGGCGTCGACCTTTTCCTCAAGGCTCTTGTAGAGTTCTTTGAGGCTGTGGCTCATGATGTTGAAACCGTGGGCCAACACCCCGAGCTCGTCCCGACGACGGTCCAGATTCGTGGTTACGAACTCGCCGCGAGAAAGGCTTTGCGTGAGCACGGACAGATTGACCACGGGAAGAATGAGCAGGCGGTTCAAAAAGACATACAGGAAAAGCGCGATCAGGCCGAGCACCACGGCAAAGGCCGCAATGAGACGGATGGTCGTCGCCTGCACCTGCTGCCGCGCCTTGTCGATGAACAGGCCGAGCTTGACCTGACCGATGGTCCTTCCGCCTGCCGTGATGTCGCGGGTGACCACGGTCACATCCCTGGCGCTGTACGCGCTCATGAGATCGTCCCTGGTCAGCCCGATCCGGACTTCGCCCTTTAAGAACGATTTTCCAACCGGGTCGACGATTTGGCAATAGGCCACAAGGGGCGAATATTCAGCCTTGGTCGCCAGCTCCTCAAGCAGGTAGATGCTTTCACGCTGGATGGGGTTCACGCTCGCGTCAGCCACCATCCCCGCCTGCTCCGCCCCTTGCCTGCGGATGTCGTTGATGAGGAAGTCGAGCTGGGTGACATAGATGAAATAGCCCAGCGCAAAAAAACAGATGGCCAGAATGAACTGGATCCCCAGATGAATCTTGAACTGAAGCAGATTGAAAAACGATTTTTTTCTTTCCATATCCTACTCGTGCAGCGGCCGGTGGCGGCAAGGGTTCATGTGATGTTACAGGAAGGAAGACGTTACGGCAGGGCCAGCACAGCCTGGACCGCGGCAAGCAGATCCTCGCGCTTGATGGGCTTGCTCAGACACTGCTTGGCGCCCATGAGCCGCGCCCACTTCAAATAATCCGTCGCACCGCCTCTGCCCCCGGCGGACATGGCGATAATGCGAATCTGGCTGTTTTCCTTGCGCAGTTCGCGGATGATCTGAATTCCTTCCTTGTCCGGCATGATGAGGTCGGTGATGACCAGGTCGAAATGCTGAGTCCGGTACAATTTGAGCCCCTCCTCACCGTCGCAGGCCTGAACGACATTGTAGCCTGCGGAAGCCAGAATCTTGGCCAATGCCAGACACATGAGCTTGTCATCGTCGATGACGAGGATATTCTGCTGGACGCCGTCGTGTCCGGCACCGGAATTATGGGAATGGATTTGCGTCATTTGAGCCAGATCTCCACACGCCGGTTCTTTTCCCGGCCGGTACGTATATCGTTGCGTTCGATGGCACCCTCTTCGCCTGCGGCCAGAATGAGGACATCCTGTACTCCTCTCTTTCTGAGCGTTTCGGCTACAGCCTCCGCCCTCTTGCGGGACACGGCCAGATTGGACGCATAGGGTCCGACCGAGTCCGAAAATCCGGCCACAACGACCATCTTTCCTGAATGTTTCGGCTCCCGCATCAGGGCCGCGATTCGGGCCACATCCCTGAGCGCCTGCTCGTCCAAATCCAGGCTTCCGGATTCGAATCGAAACACCAAAGGCAGCTTCTCCGCCCCGTAAACGCCGTCGTGGTACTCCTGTAAAACCTCTCTGCGTACAGCCTCGGGCACCGCCTCCCCGTCGTACTGGACCAAGGGGGGCAAGACGCCAAGGGCTGGTGCCTTAAGCACGGGAGGCGCCTCCTGGTCGAACACGGAGGCGGAAGAAGCAGCCATGTCACCAAACGATGCGTCACCGCTCGCGTCCTCCGCCACCGCCAGGATCTCGCTGTTTTTCACAAATCCGAATTTCCTGACGACCTCCTGCCCCGGACCGCCCAGGGCGACGCGAACAAAGTCTCGTGCGTACACGTTGTCGGTCGTGGCCTTGAGGTACAAGTAAAGATTGCGGCTGGCTGGATAGGTTTGCGCGGCGATGGACTGGGGCGAAGGCAAAACAGCCTCGGAATCGGGGCTGACCTTGAGCGGCACCTCCCGACACTGGTTGGCCATGGTCAGACTGCAAAAGCCGATGGCCCAGGGATCCTGGGAAACAAGTTCCGGCAGCAGGTCATGCGCATCAACAACTTGGGCCGAGGCGGCAAAGCTTTTGCCGCGCATGAAAAAATCCTCGACAAAGCGGCGGGTCCCGAAATTTTCATGCAGGATAAAAATCTTGATGGGCGCGGACGGTCCCCCGACCTGATCCCAGTTGGAAATCTCCCCGGCAAAAATGCCGCCAACCTGTTCCAGGGTCAGGGCGGGCACGGGATTGTCCTTGTGCACCACCACCGAAACGGCGTCCATTCCCAGCCTGAGCTCGCTCTGAGCAGTGATCACACCGGGGCCGAAAATCTTGGCGTCAGCCATGGAGAGCCGCTGCGTGGCCATGGCCACATCACTGGTTCCGTCCTTGAGGGCTGAAAATCCGGAGGCGGTGCCCCGGCCCTCTATCTGGATCGACCGGATCTCCATGGCGGCATAAAAAATACCCTCCACGGAATATTCGTCAGCAGTGCTTCCTGGAACTGTCCTGACCTCGTTGGCGCCGATGCTGGTCAGATAAAGGGCGGCCAGCTCGGGAGCAAGACGGTTGGCCACGGTGCTCGCCCCGGCCAGAGTCAGGATGGTCTGCATGGAAAACTGCGCGGGTTTGTACACGCCCTCCACCGCGACATTCATCTGATCCTTGCCGATCACCACCGGGGACGGAGTCTCCCAGCCGGGAACGGGCTTGAATTCGACGCGAAAGAGATTCGCCGCCTCGCGAAACTCGCCGGATCCCTGCCATTGCCCGACCATCCGCCACTGCGCCCCTTCGGAAGCGGCCTCCTGCGGCAGAATTCTCACGCTCTGCACCGGTGTTGGCGAAAAGAGGGAAAGGGGAATCAGATCCGGCCGAAAAAAGAACGTTGCCGCCGCACCCACGGCGGCAACAAACAGCAGGGCCAGAAAAAAAACGAAAAACTTGCCCGACGACCCAGATTCATCCATGTCAGCCATGCAAACCGCTCCTCTTCTCCATCACATTGATTTGAAACTATTGAGGAAGAATGTACTTACCGAGAATTTTGTCAAAACCTTTCTCGTCCAGAAAAACAGCGCCTACCCTTGACCCGCGAATAGATTCGATCGAAATTTTTTTCTCGATCCTGGAGTTCGCTTCATCGTCCAAAATAAATCGTACAACCAAAATTGAACCGACATTAAAATCGCATTTATTGCATTCGAACCCAATACCTGTCAAAGATATATCATTTATAATCACATCTCCAACTGGATCAATCGACTCAAAAGAATCAAAAAGAAGCCCATGAAAGTACGTTTCTTTTCTATAATATTTTCGAAAATTGAATGATACTTTAAATTTATGAGCACAGCGACGGCATGTCGCATTTACATTCCAATGATAGACATCTTTAATCCGCTCCACGCCAATCTCTTTTTCCAACTTACACAGCGGACACGCAAAAGAAACCACCATCTTGTTATGCACAAAAACTTCAACATCTGATGTTTTTTCGTCGCTCATGTTTTTTACTTTTGTTAAAATTATTGCACTATAAAAAACGGTCTCTTGTTCAGAGCCATGTCATACCCGTCCAAGGTCCGAAAGAAAACACAAAACAAAACATGACCCGAACTGTTCGTGCGAAATGACACGCACAGCCGCTTGTTTCAAGTGAAAATTCTCATTTAAAGCATCACGAATGAAAATTGATTCAGGGGTCCGTGGAAGGATTTCCGCAAACAAAGTTCCCTGTTCACCGGTCCGAACGCGTCATCCTGTGCCTGACCGATTTTCGCCCCGCGGGAATCACGGACCGTCGGCACTGAACTGTTGCGCGACCGGCAATTGAAAAAACAGAAAAAACATTGTTATTTTTCAAATATCATTACAAATTCGAGTTGATAATGCAATCCATATGATTAAATTGGCTCTGCCAATCATGGACTGCATGGAGTGGACATCCTGCTGACAAAACATGCGTCCCAGGCACGAAGCAATGACCCGTCGTTATAGTCGAGACAGCCGGACCGGACACGCAGCTGAATCAACGAGTGACTCCGGTTCGTGAAGGGAAGCCCCGCCAGGCGCGGCGGCCGGGACAGGCGATACCAACCTTTTTTACCAAGGAAACGCAGTTATGAACCCCCAACGTGTGCACATCCTCAGAAACGCCGAAACCACCCCAGGGCCTGTTCTATATTGGATGCACCGGGATTTTCGCGCCCGGGACAACTGGGGCCTGACCCACGCCCGGCTGCAGGCCCTGAGCAGCGGGCAACCCCTGGCCGTGGTCTCCTGCCTGGCACCCGCCTTTGCAGAAGCGACGTCGGTTCATTTCGAATTTTTAATCCAGGGACTCAAGGAGACGGCGCGGGCGCTCAAGCGGGAAAACATCCCCCTCTTCGTTCTGCACGGGGAACCGGGAACCCGGGTGGCCCGCTTTGCCCGCGACCACAAGATCGCCCTTGTGGTCACGGACTTCGATCCATTGCGCATAAAAATCCGCTGGATTCATGACTTGCTGCAGTCCTGCGACCAGCCCGTGCATGAAGTCGATTCGCGCAACATCGCGCCCGCGCGGATCGTTTCCAGCAAGCGCGAGTTTATGGCCCGGACCATTCGGCCCAAAATCAAGCGGCTGCTGCCCGAATTCCTCGACGAGTTCCCGGTTTTTTCGCCGCACCCGCACCCATGGCCCACGGTCTGCCCACCACCGGATTTTTCGGTCCCAAAGGCCGCCCAGGGTGACAACGCAAGGCCGCAGGCCCTGATCGTCGAACCGGGAGAACAGGCAGCCAGGGCTGTACTCGAAAAATTTCTCCGCGATAAACTGCCCCGCTACATGGATCGCAACGACCCCAATGAGGATGTCTGCTCAAACCTTTCCGCCCACCTGCATTTCGGCATGATCTCCGCGCAGCGCGTGGCGCTTGAAATCCTGGCCCACGGCCACTCCGGGGAGCAGGCCGACTCCTTTTTAGAAGAGCTCATCATCCGACGCGAGCTTGCCGACAATTTCTGCCTCCACACCCCGGACTACGACAGCGTGGCGGGCTTCTCGGCCTGGGCCGAGGAGAGTCTGCACAAACACCTGAGCGATCCGCGCCCGGCCATCTACTCCCCGGAAGAATTCGAAAATGCACAAACCCATGATCCGCTCTGGAACGCCGCCCAGATGCAGATGCTGCGCACCGGCAGGATGCACGGCTACCTGCGCATGTACTGGGCCAAAAAAATCCTGGAATGGTCACCAAGCGCCGCCGACGCGCTGCGCACCGCCATTCGCCTCAATGATCGCTACAGTCTCGATGGCCGTGACAGCAATGGTTACGCAGGCATTGCCTGGTCCATTGGCGGAGTACACGACCGTGGCTGGACCGAACGCCCGATTTTCGGCAAGATCAGGTACATGAACCTAGCGGGCGCACGGCGCAAGTTCGATGTGGACCGCTACGTCCGGCGCTGGACCGCCGCCCCGGACGACGAATCAACCTGACCCAGGAACCGCAGATGCCCGTTTTACAGACCCGTATCCCACTCATTATATTGCTTGCCCTGGCCGTGTTCATCCTCCCGGCTCAAGGCCACGGAGCTGCCATTGAATATGTGGTGGAAATTCCGGCTCTGCCTGACGGTCTCACGCCCCTGCTCTCTTCCGTCTCGGACAGTGTCGGTCTCAAGAACAATCCCCCCGACAGCCCCGGCTTGCTGCGCAGACGCATGGCGGGCGATATTGAGACCTTTGTCGATGCGCTCAAGGCCAGAGGCTATTTCAAGGCTGAAGTCGCCGGCGAAGTGGACACCACTGTCACCCCACAGACCGTTCGGTTCATGATCGAGCCGGGCCCGCGCTTTGTGTTCGACAGACCCCGACTCATCCTGAAACCCGATGACCCCATGTTGCAAGACCGCTTGCGTGACACCCTCGGCAGCTTGAAATCAGGCGATAAATATTCGTCGAGCACGATTCTGGACGTGGAGACGGCCCTGCTGGAACGCTTGAAGGAACAAGGGCGTCCCTCGCCCGCCACTCTCGAAAGAAAGGTCGTCGCCGATCATGCCACGGAAAGGGTCGAGGTGGAATTCACCATTAGTCCCGGTCCTGCGGCCACATTTGGCGCCACCGAAATTCTGGGGCTTGAAGATGTCTCCGAAGAAGCCGTCAACCCGGAATTGGCCTGGAAGAATGGTACCCCCTATGACCGGCGCCAAGTTGACAAAACCCGCGAACAACTCATCCGCACCGGGCTCTTCCGCTCGGTGCGCATAGACATGGACCATGCAGACGGTTCGGACACCGTGAATATGCGCATCAGCCTGCTCGAAGCCCCTCACCGCAGCGTGCGTGCGGGGCTGTGGTTCTTTTCCGACCTGGGGCTTGGAGTCACCGCAGGCTGGACCCATCGCAACATCTTGGGCGCGGGCCAGGAACTGCGGCTGGACACGGAGGTCTCAGAAAACCTGCAGCGCGCCAATTCCGAACTGATCCTGCCGCGCATGTGGCATCCCCGTCAAAACCTCGGTCTGTCAGCCCAGTACGTACACGATCTCACCGACAGTTACGAAGCCACCAACCTGTCCCTGTCGGCCATAGCACGCAGACCCGTCTCCGACGTGCAGGTGGGTTATGGGCTGGCCTATCGCCTGTCAGAAGTGGACAAGGATGACTCACGCCGGTTCAACCTCTTTTCCGTCCCCCTCCTCGCCGAGTATTCGAATGCCGACCACCTGTTGGACCCCTCCAGCGGAATAGCCCTCACCTCGCGCATTGAGCCCTTCACCGACATTGGAAACAGGGAGACATCCTTTGTGCTGTGGAGCCTCACGGGCCGCCACTATCTGCCCCTCAACAGGGACAAAACCATGGTCCTGGCTACACGCGGGCGATACAGCCTGCTGGCCGGGTCAAGCCGGGAAAGCATCCCCGAAGACATGCTCCTTTACGCCGGCGGCGGAGGCTCGGTGCGCGGCTACGCTCACCAGTACGCGGGCGAACTCGACGAGGACGACGATCCCCTGGGCGGCGTGAGCGCGGTGGATTTTTCCGCAGAATTGCGTTTCCGGATAAACAGGGAGTACGGATTCGTCCTTTTCGCGGACGGCGGGGGCGCGTTCTCCGGCAGGAATCCATCGGAAAGGGAGGAATATTTCTGGGGCGTTGGCACTGGGCTGCGCTATTTCACCCCCATCGGCCCCATCCGGCTGGATGTGGCCGTCCCGCTTGACCGGCGCAGCGGCGTGGATGACCTTTTCCAGGTGTATGTCAGCCTGGGGCAGGCTTTCTGATGGACCATCCCACGAAGAGACGCATACGGCTCACCCTCCTTATTCTCCTTGCCGGTCTGACCCTTGCCGCGACATGCCTGGGCCTGATCCTGGGCACGGAAAAAGGTCGGCAAGGCCTTCTGGACACCATCGTCTGGGCGACCGCCGGTCCCGACTTCGCGCTACGGATGGAAGGGCTGCACCTTGGCAAAACGTGGAGCCTCGAACGTGTCACGGTCAGCGACGCTTCCGGGCCCTGGCTTGACGCCGAGAACCTGCGCGTGCGGCCCGTGCTTGCGGACCTGCTGCGCGGCAGGCTCTCGCTGCTGCACGCGAGTGTCGCACGTCTTGAAATCACGCGCCTGCCCGAGTCCCCCGAGGAACCGCAAGACACGCAAAGTTCCGCTTTGCCGCCCTTGCGCATCCAGGCCCTGGACATCGACCATCTGCTTATCGGCCCGAACGTCGTGGGACACGAAGCCCTGCTCTCCCTGCACGGCAGTCTGGCCATGGACTCGCACGAACCCCGCGCCACCTTGCGCGTGGCCCGGCTGGACAGGACCGAAGACGTGCTGGAGCTCGACGCCCGTCTGCGCATTTCCGAGAACACCCTGGACCTGCGCCTGGATCTCCACGAGGGGCCACAGGGATTGCTCCATGCCGCCCTCGGCGTGAATGGCACCCAGGGAATCTCGGTCACAGCCTTGGGGCATGGGCCGCTGGAGGCGTGGGACCTTGAAATCCAGTCTTCGCTTTCCGATGTCGCGAACCTGACCGGCAACGCGACCCTTGCCCTGAACGAAAACCCGGGCGCACAACTGCACGCGCTGATCACTCCCGGACCCGCCTGGAGCCTTTTCACGGGACTGCCACAGGCCGAAACGGCCATCCTGGCCCAGGGCCAGTGGCGCGAATCCGTTCTGCACATCAGCCGTCTGGACCTGCGCAGCCCCCTCGGAACCCTGGAAGGCAACGCCACCTGGGATTTCGCGAATAACTTCCTGGAATCCGAAGCCCGCGCAGAGGACGTCGATCTGGCCTGGCTCATGCCCGAAGACGTGAAAACCGGCCTGCTCAATGCTTCCGCTTCCCTGCGCCGGGACGCCGAGGGCCTGCACACCAAGGGAATGGTCCAACTGCGCGACACGATTGTTTCCGGATACTCCGTGCCCGAGGCCGAGGCGATGCTGGTCCTGGACATACCCGCTGAAGCGGACTCGTGGCGGGCCCGGGCGCAGCTGGAAACGCGCCTCCCGGACCTGCCCGAAGGATTGCGGTCGTGGACGGCAAACGCCACCCTGAGCCAGGACGGGGATTCTTTCGTCGTGGACACGCTGCGTCTTGAATCAGAGCGCCTTGGATTGGCAGCCAACGGCACGCTGGGCTCCCTCGTGAACGTGGATGCGCGATTTGATGTCCGCGAATTCCCCCTTGACGCAGCGCAACAGCCCCTGTCCGCAACTGTGGACACCACGGTCAGGGGACGACTGGACCTCGCGGCATCGAGCTTGAACGCCAGCCTTGAGGCGACCGCAGTGCGCATCGACGGTCTCCCGGCCGTGGTCATGGAGCTGCTCGGTCAGCAGGCTCGGGTGCTGGCCGAACTCAGCCTTTCCCCGGAACTCATACGCATCCACGAGGCGTCGCTGCTCTCCCGCACCACGGCAAACGCCGAAGCGGAGTTCGACCTGCGCAAAAACTCGTTCGCAGGACGCCTGGACGCCACTTTCCCGCAAATCAGCGTCGACGCCATGGACGTGGGTGAGGGTGCCACATTGCAGGCTTCGGCCGCGGGCACCCCGGAATCTTTCGACCTCGATTTGACTGCCGCCGCTGGAAAAATCAGCTGGCAGGACATGGCCCTTGACACATTCACCGCGACAATCACGGCCAAAGGCCTGCCCGGCGGCCCGGTCGCCACCGTGCGAGCCGGGGCCATGGCCGGACAGGAACCGGTCAGTCTGGACCTGCGGGTCGAGCCGGTACAAAGCAAGCTGCGCTTTGCTGAAGCACTCCTGCAACTCCCTGACACGTCCCTGAGTTTCTCCGGAGATCTGGACCTGGACACGCTGCTTCTTGTCGGCGACGCCAATTTCCAGAGCACTGACCTTGGCACTCTCGGCCGGATCCTTGAAATGGAACTTGGCGGGGAATTTTCCCTGCAAGCCCGACTGGATGCCATGCAGGGAAGGCAACGGGCCAGCCTCAAGGGCCAGGGAAAGTCGCTGCTTGCCGAAAACATCGGCGTCGGCGCGGCAACCATTGGCGGCACCCTGGCTGACCCTGGCCTGCCGGGCGGGACTGATGTCGAGATTGAACTGCGCGCGGTGGGCTTTGCGGGCATTTTGGCTGATCAGGTCACTGCACGCCTTCGGGGCGTGGAGACAGGCTTGGGGTTCACGGTCGGCCTCGCCCACAGCCCGTCCCAAACCCGCCTCACCACCAGCGGGACGCTTTCCTCAGACCTGGCCCGCCTGGTGATCGAAGATCTTGAAGGCACGCTCCTGCAACAGGACGTGCGCCTGCTGTCCCCCATCGACGTGACCACCTCCTCTGCCGGCGCGACGTGGCGGGAAACAGGGCTGAGCTTTGGACCAGCCACATTGCAGACCCGGGGGGACGTGTCCCGCGAACGCGCCGACATCAGCGCCGATCTGGTCGATTTCGACCTGGCCCTGCTGCGGCCGTTGCTGCCAAATCTGCCCGACGCCAACGTAAGCGCCCAGCTCAACGTCCAGGGCGCACCCACGGAACCGGACGCGCATCTGCGGGTACAGGCTCAGGCGATCCGCCTGGACACCGCGGACATCGATCAACTTCCGCCCCTTGACGCCACGGCCGACCTGCGTCTGCGCCGGGGCGTCCTGGAAGCACAGGCAAATCTGACCTCGAAAAGCGGAATCGAACTGGACGCACGCCTTTTCAGCCCCATGCCCATGAACCTCCTTTCGCCTCAGCTCCAGACCGACGCGCCACTTTCGGGGCAGCTCACAGGCAGTGCGAAGCTCCTGCTGCTGCCCCGCCTGCTGCGTCTTGACGACCAGTCCCTCGACGGAGATTACGATCTTGATTTCCGCTTCTCAGGAACCTGGGAAAAACCGGCGCTCATGGGCACGGCCCAGGTTCGCGATGCGCGCTACGAAAACTTTCGCAGCGGCACCATCCTCCAGCGGGTGAACATGGATGCAACGGCTGATGGCTCAACCCTGACACTGAAACTGAGCGCCACAGATGGGGGCGCGGGTAAGGCCGAAGCCGTGGGCCAGGTCTACCTGCTCACCTTCAGGTACATTTTCGACGTGCTCTTCGACAAATTCCAGCTGCTGCGCCAGGATCTGGTCCAAAGCACAGCCAAAGGCGGCCTGCGCCTGGAGGGCAACCTGGAGGGGAGCGAGCTGCGCGGCAACATTACCCTCGACCCAACCACGATCAGGCTTCCCAAGAAAGTCTCCGCTGATCTGGCCCAGATCGAGGTCCATGAGATCAACACCAAAAGACCTCCCCCAAGCCAGGATGATGACAAGACCCCAAACTTCCTCCTCGACCTTGACCTGAAGGTGGCGATTCCGGCCCGCATGACGGTGGAGGGCCGGGGCCTTGAATCGGAATGGACCGGCAACCTCCACATCGGCGGCAATCACGTCCAGCCCGTCATCAGTGGCGAGATGAACCTGCTGCGCGGCAAGTTCGAGTTCCTGGATCGCACCTTCGACCTGGCCAAGGGCACTGTCTCGCTAAACGGCGAGAATCCCCCCAACCCCTTTCTGGAGGTGCTGGGCGAAACCCATATTCAGGAAAACCTCATCCAGGTCCGCATCAGCGGTCCGCTCAGGGATTTTCGGCTCAGCCTGAACTCTGTCCCGGCGCTGCCTCAGGATGAACTCCTGTCCATGATCCTGTTCGGCCGTTCCCTGCGCCAGATATCCCCTCTGCAGGCCGTGCGTCTGGCCCAGGCGGCCGCCGAAATGACCGGCCTCGGCGGCGCGACGCCGGACTTTCTGGACTCCATCAAGTCAAGCCTCGGGCTGCAGGAAGTAGACGTGACCAGAGATGACCAGGACAATACAGCCGTGGGCATCGGCGGCTACGTCGGGGGAAAATATTACATCCGCACGCAAAGCAGCGTTTCCGGACAGGACCGGACCAGAGTCGAGATTCAGATCACGCCCAAGATCAGCGTGGAAACCGAGGTCGGAAGCGACTCCAGACAGGGCGGGGGAGTGATGTGGAAACACGACTACTGAGCTGTGAGGGGACAGTGCTACGAGCGCGTCGGACGAAAAGTCCTGCGGGGAAAGGCTAAAATTCCTCTTCGCCGTCGGAAGAGGTCGGCGCGGCCTTGATGGTCAGGGTCAGGACATCATGGAGCACTTTGCCGCGCTCCTGGGCCAGCTGCTTCCATTTCTTCTTTTCCTTTTTCACGGCCTCGATGGTTTGCAGCAGATCCTGGATGGTGTGGGCGGGGTATCCGTACTTGCCATGCTTGCCCTTGCGCAGTTCTTCGTCGTTGCGCTCCTTGAGGGCCCGGAGTTGGCTGGAAGAAAGTATCATCGGCTAACCGCTCGCGGCCCGGACCTGGTCCATGTCGGTCAGGCCCATCATGACCTTCATCATGCCGTCCTGCTTGAGGCTGAGCATGCCTTCAGTCACGGCCTGGGCCCGGATCTCTTCGGTGGGCTTGCGGCGCTTGATCTGGTTCTTGATGCCAGGGGAGTTCACCATGAGCTCATGCACGCCGACCCGGCCCTTGTAGCCACCAACGCACTGCCCGCAGCCGACCTTGCGGTAAAGGGTCGGCTTGCCCTGCAGAAATTCCTTGGCCTGAACTTCCCAGCCCGGCCCAAACTCGATGCCCATCTCCTCCAGTTCCTTGGCGTCGGGAGTGTAGGCCTGCTTGCAGTTCGGGCACAGGGTCTTGACCAGCCTCTGGGCCAGAACGCACAGCAGCGAATCGGCGAAGTTGAAGGGGTCCAGATCCATGTCCAGCAGGCGGGTCACTGTTTCGGGGGCGGAGTTGGTGTGTAGAGTTGAAAAGACCAGATGGCCGGTCAGGGATGACTCAACACCTATGTGCGCGGTTTCCTTGTCGCGCATCTCGCCGATCATAATGACGTCGGGGTCAGCGCGCAGGAACGAACGCAGGGCCGAGGCAAAAGTCAGACCGATCTTGGGGTTGACCTGCACCTGGCGCAGTCCTTCCTGGGTGATCTCTACCGGATCCTCGGCGGTCCAGATCTTGCGCTCGGGAGTGTTGATGTAGCTGACCGCCGAGTGCAGGGTCGTGGTCTTGCCCGACCCCGTGGGGCCAACCACGAGAATCAGGCCGTAGGGCTTGTAAATGAGCTTCTCGAAGGCCGCCTTGCTCTGCGCCAGCAGCCCAAGCTTGTCCAGCGGCAGGGGCTTGCCCGAGGCCAGCACGCGCAGGACCACATCTTCCATGCCCTCCAGGGTGGGAATGGTGGCCATGCGGTATTCCACAACCTTGTTGCGGTCGGGCAGCTTGATCTTGATCTTGCCGTCCTGAGGCAGGCGGCGTTCGGCAATGTCCAGGCTGGCCATGATCTTGAGGCGCGAGACGATGGGCCGGGCCAGGGGCAGGCGAACCTTGCGAAATTCGTAGCAGGTCCCGTCCAGACGGAAGCGGAACATGCAGTAGCGGGAGGCCGGGTTGGGCTCGATGTGGATGTCGGACACGTTCTTGCGCCAGGCCTCGACCAGCAGGGCGTTGACCATGCGCACGACCTCGCTGTCCGTGTCGCTCAACTCGGAGTCGGTCTCCTCGTTCGCGGAGACGACGTCCGCCGACTCCACGTCCTCGTCAAAGGCCGCAGCCAGATCCTCCCCCCCACCGAACTGCTTGTAGAATTGTTCGATGTACTGCTCGATGTCCCCGGCCAGCGTGACCTTGGCCTCGACACTAGACGTGCCGTAGATGAAACGGATCTCGTCCAGTCGTCCGAGGTCGAAGGGGTTGGTCATGAGCACGGTTATGGTGTTACCCTCCTGGGAAAAAGGCAGCCAACCATACCGTTTGAGAAAATCCGGATCAAGGCGGCGCTTTTCGAAAAGCTCGAAGGGCGGCTCCTTGCTTGCAGAAAAAGGGACGAATTCCGTGCCGTAGAATCGGGCCAGGCTCTCGCCCAGCTCCTTCTTGGGGACCTTGTAATCCTTGAGCAGCAGGGTGTCGGAGTCCTTGCCATCCCTGGACAGGACGTTCGAGAGCTGATCGGCGTTGATGAGGCCCTTTTCCAGCAGATAGGAATAGCGACTGCTGCTCGAAGAGACGGGACGGGGAGTCAGGGCTTTGATGCGCTGTTCGATACCCGGAAAGTCGGGATCAAGGATGCGCACCTTTTCGAAGATGGAGCGGGCTTCCTGGTGGTTGTCCTGATGCAGGTAGATAAGCCCGGCCCGGAAATAGAGCTTGGCGGCGACTTTGGGGGGATAATCGTTTTCGCCCAGAACCTTGAGCGTGAACTCGGCCTGCTCCTGCACCTTGCCGAGCTTGTTCAGGCTGTCGAGCATGAGTCGGACCATGTCGTAGCTGCGCACGCCATGGGCGTAACCGCTCCGACAGATGTTCAGAACACCGGCGTAGTCGTCCTTAGCGAACAGATTCCAGGCCTGGGAGAGAAGTTGTTCCTCGCTCTGCGGATTATCCATGCTTCTCGCTCACACGTTGGTCCGGATTCGGGCGGCCGGGAGTCGGCCGCCCGGAGGGATTATTTCTGCAGCCAAGCCATCATCGAACGCAGGTTGTCGCCGACCTGTTCGACCTGATGCTCGTGGCTCTGACGCCTTCTGGCCAGGAAGAAAGGCAGGTCAGCCTTGTTTTCCAGAATCCAGTTGCGGGCGAAAGTGCCGTCCTGAATCTCTTCGAGCACCTTCTGCATGGCCTTTCGGGACTCTTCGTTGATGACCCGGGGGCCAGTCACGTAGTCGCCGTACTCGGCCGTGTCGCTGATGGAGTGATGCATCTTCTTGAATCCGCCCTCATAGAGCAGATCGACGATGAGCTTTAATTCATGCATGCACTCGAAGAAGGCGATTTCGGGCTGGTATCCGGCCTTGGTCAGGGTCTCAAAACCGGCGCGGATGAGCTCGCTCACGCCGCCGCAGAGCACGGCCTGTTCGCCGAAGAGGTCCGTTTCGGTCTCTTCGCGAAACGTGGTCTCAAGCACGCCGGAACGGGTTCCACCCACACCGGCGGCATAGGCCAGGGCCTTGGACAGGGCCTGCCCCGTGGCGTCCTGATGCACGGCGACCAGGCACGGCACTCCGCCGCCCTTCTCGAACTCGCGGCGCACGAGGTGGCCGGGTCCCTTGGGTGCGATCATGACCACATCCACATCCTTGGGCGGGATGATCTGGTTGTAATGGATGTTGAAGCCGTGACCGAAAACCAGAGTCTTGCCCGGGGCCAGGTTGGGCAGAATCTCTTCCTGGTAGACCTTGGGCTGGTACTGGTCCTGGACCAGGATCTGGATCAGGTCCGCCTTCTTGGCCGCCTCGGCCGCGCTGACGGGCTCGAAGCCGTGTTCCCGCGCCAGCTGCCAGTTCGGTCCGCCCGGGCGCTGGCCGATAATGACCTGCACGCCGGAGTCGCGCAGGTTCTGCGCATGGGCGTGCCCCTGGCTGCCGTACCCGATAATGGCCACGATCTTGTCTTTGAGTATATTCAGATCGGCGTCTTTGTCGTAATAAATTTTCATGTTTTCTCCTTCTTCGTGAATCTTGATACCCTGTAGCGGGCCCTCAGCCAAATGGTCATCAGTCGACAAGCTGCATGCTGCGGCGCATGGCCACTGTGCCGGCGCGGATGAACTCCTTGACGCCGAAGCGCTGCAACAGCGCCACAACGGCCTTTATTTTGCCTTGATCACCGGTGATTTCAAGGGTCAACTCATCGGGGCTGACGTCAACCACCTTACATCTGAAAATATCCGCGATGCGCAGCACCTCGGCGCGCTTGGCATCCTCCGCCCCGACCTTCATGAGCACGATCTCCCGCTCAACGGCCTGCAAGTGGGTCAGGTCCACGACCTTGATGACGGTAATGAGCTTGTGCAGCTGCTTCATGATCTGCTCGATGATCTGCTCGTCACCGCTGGTGCAGATAGTGATATGGGAAACCCCGTTCTCCAGGGTCGGACCGACGTTCAGGGATTCGATGTTGAATCCCCGGCCGCTGAAAAGGCCGACCACGCGGGAAAGAACTCCGGGTTCGTTCTCTACAAGTATGGATAAGACATGTCTCATGGCGGCCTCCTAAACCAGCAACATTTCCGACAGGGCAGCGCCTGCCGGGACCATGGGCGCGACGTTTTCCTCGGGCTCGACACGCACATCGACAATGACCGGACCCGGATGATCGAAGGCGGCCCGCAGGGTCGCCTCCAGGTCTTCTGCCTTTTCGACCAGGAAGCCTTCAGCTCCGTAGGCCTTGGCCAGGGCCACGAAATCGGGGTTGGTGTGTAGGCAGGTGGCGCAGTAGTTCTTCTTGTAGAAGAGCTCCTGCCACTGCCGGACCATGCCCAGGTAGCCGTTGTTCAAAATGACGATCTTGACTGGCACGTTGTAGCTGACCGCCGTGGCCAGTTCCTGAATGTTCATCTGAATGGAGCCGTCGCCGGCGATGTCGACCACCAGCTTGTCAGGGAAGGCAAGCTGCGCGCCGATGGCCGCCGGAAAACCGTAGCCCATGGTGCCGAGGCCGCCGGAGGTCAGCAGGGTGCGCGGCTTGCGATAGGTGTAGAACTGCGCGGCCCACATCTGGTTCTGGCCCACTTCGGTGGCGATGATGGCCTCCCCTTTGGAAAGCTCGTGAATCTTCTCTACCACCCACTGCGGCTTGATGGCCCCGCCGTTCTTGGCGTAGCCGAGGGGGTGGGCGGCGCGCATCTCGGTCAGGGAAGCGTTCCAGTCCTCGTGCTTGGCCTGCCACTGAACGCCCGCGATCTTGTCCAGTTCCTCGATGAGCCCCGAGAGGCCCTGCTTGCAGTCCGCGACAATGGGCACGTCCACGACCACGTTCTTACTGATGGAGGTGGGATCGACGTCGATATGGATGATCTTGGCCCGCGCGGCAAAGGCGTTGATGCGGCCCGTGACCCGGTCGTCGAAACGTGCGCCCACGGAAAGCAGCAGATCGCAGTTGTTGACGGCCATGTTGGCCGTGTACGTGCCGTGCATGCCGAGCATGCCGAGCCAGCCGGAGTGATCGCCCGGAAAGGCGCCCAGACCCATGAGGGTGGTGGTGACCGGCAGATGAAACTTTTCGGCCAGCGCCCTGAGCTCATCCGAGCTGTCGGAGGAGACGACGCCGCCCCCGGCATAGATCACGGGCTGTTTGCTGTGAGCAATGAGCTCCGCGGCCTTGCGCAGCTGCTTGCGGTTGGGGCTGACATTGGGGTTGTAGCTGCGAATGCCGATTGCTTCGGGATAGGAAAATTTGGTTTTGGCGTTGACCACGTCCTTGGGCAGGTCGATGAGGACAGGCCCCGGCCTGCCTGTCCTGGCGATGTAAAATGCCTGCTTGATGGTCAAGGCCAGGTCGGCCACGTTCTTGACCAGATAGTTGTGCTTGGTGCAGGGCCGGGTGATGCCCACGATGTCGGCTTCCTGAAAGGCGTCGTTGCCGATCAGGTGCGTGGGCACCTGCCCCGTGATCACGACAATGGGAATGGAATCCATGTAGGCCGTGGCGATTCCGGTTACGGTGTTGGTCGCACCGGGCCCGGAGGTTACCAGACATACGCCCACCTTGCCCGATGCCCTGGCGAAACCGTCGGCTGCGTGGACCGCAGCCTGTTCGTGACGGACCAGAATGTGCTTGATCGGGTGCTTGGGGAGTTCGTCATAAATGTCGATGACCGCACCCCCGGGAAACCCGAAAATGAGATCAACCCCTTCCCGTTTCAAGCACTCCATGAGTATCTGGGCACCGGTGAGAACCATGGCTTCCTATCCCTCCTGACGTTTGTATTTCTCGAGCAAAGCCTGGATCCGGGTCTTGCCGGCCAGCTTTTTCTTCTTGTATTCCTTCACTTCCAGATCTTCAGCCGGGGAAAGCACTGTTTTTCCCGAATAGCGCTCCAGGATCTTTTCGAATCCCACATGGTCCTCCCACAGACTCTTGAGTTCCTCGTCGTGACCCATGTGAGCCGCAATCAGTTCGAGGTCTTGCTGTTCCATAGGATGTCTCCTTAGCGTTATGGTTTTGCTCATGCCCGTACCGAAAAAACTTTCCAGTCGGGCTCTTCCTCCACGTTCAGCAGCAGGTTCTTCTGCCGGGACGCGTGCCCGGACTCCATGACCACCTGCGAAGTCTTGATTCCCAAAATCCCGGCTATGAACACGAGAAGCGCGTTGTTGGCCTTGTTGTCAACCGCCGGGGCCTGCAGCCGGATCTTCAGGTAGTCCCCGTGCATGCCCACAATCTGCGTTCTCTTCGCGCCGGGCTGAACCCAGATCCTGAGCACCCAACCGCCCTTTGAGGCCGTTGCGGCGTAATCAGGAAGATCCGCGCCCATGTGAACTAGAACATCATCTGCGACATCAGTCGAGCTAAAAATACCTGCACGAACTTGATGCCCAGAACCACGAGAAACGGTGAAAAATCTATCCCGCTGATATACGTGAACGGCAACCATTTGCGAATACGGTAAAAAACAGGTTCGGTCAGGGTCCGGATCCCGCGCACGATGGGGTTGTAAGGATCGGGATTGACCCAGGACATGACCACGGCGGCGATGACTACCCAGAAATACAGGGACAGGATACTGTCGATCACATAATATATCGCCGCAAAAAGACTCGAAAAAACAGGCATCTGGAATTCCCCTTCAAAGGCGCGGACGCTTTGCTCCGGCGCCGTGTTTTCAGGCTAATCGATTATCTCGCAAAAACCCGTCTCAAACCATTGCCGCAGTTCATGAAAACTGTCCACATGGAGTTGGGCCCTCAAATCCGGGCTCCGATAGGCCCAGAACGGGACCCCTGCACGGACCGTGGTTTCCTGATCCACTGACGAATCGCCGAGGTAGGACATCTCCTGGGCGGAAAATCCCCAATCCTCGACAATGCGCCGCAGGCCTTCGGGGTCCGGCTTGGGACGGGCCACCTTGGCGGCGGTCATGACCGGATGGAAGAAGCGGGTCAGTTCGAACCGCTTGAGAACCATCTCCATGGAATTCTTGCGATTGGTGTTCACCGCCATACGCACGCCCATGCCCTCCAGAACGCGGAGCAGCTCGAAAAGTCCCGGCTCCGGCACCATGCGGTCGATGAAGTCATCGTAGTTCCAGTTCCCCTGCACTTCAGCAGCCCTCGACCGGAGGTCCACAGGGATGATCCGGGCCAGGGATGCGTCCACGGTATGCATGAACGAGTACTCCTCATCCTCCGGGCTCATGGGCGCAAGGCCCAGGGCCAGGAGAATGTGATTGTAGTAATAACGGTTCAAGTCCCGCGAATCAAAAAGTACCCCGTCACAGTCAAAGACCACACCGCGAATGCGGCGCAGGTCCAAACGGCGGGTCCGGCCGGTGTCAGCAGTCATGTCTACTCCATGGCCTCCGGAAAATAATGCCCGGCCAGGTCGCGCAGCTTGAACTTCTGGATCTTGCCACTCGCCGTCATGGGATATTCGTCCAAGAAGACCACATACTTGGGAATCTTGTAGCGCGAGATCTGCCCGCGACAGAAGTCATGGATGTCCTCGGTGGCATAATCAAAGCCTTCCTTGAGGATGACAAAAGCGCCGACCTCTTCGCCATACTTGCGACTTGGCACGCCGACCACCTGCACGTCTTTTATGCCCTCCATGCGGTACAGGAATTCCTCGATCTCACGCGGGTAGACGTTCTCTCCGCCGCGAATGATCATGTCCTTCAGTCGCCCGGTGATGCTCAGGTACCCGTCCTCGTCCATGACGCCCAGGTCCCCGGAATGCATCCAGCCGTCGGGGTCGATGGCCTGGGCCGTGGCGTCGGAGTTGTTGTAGTAGCCCTTCATGACGTTGTAGCCCCGGCAGCAGACCTCGCCCTGCACGCCGGAGGCGACAGGCTCACCCGTCTCCGGGTCGACAACGCGCACCTCGATCTCGGGCATGGCCCGGCCCACGGTGCGCGTGCGCTGCTCGATGGTGTCGTTGACCCGGGTCTGGGTCATGACCGGAGAGGTCTCGGTCAGGCCGTAACAGATGGTGATGTCCTTCATGTTCATGACGTCCATGACCTTCTCCATGACCGGCACCGGGCATGGCGAGCCGGCCATGATGCCCGTACGCAGGGAGGACAGATCATAGCGCGGGAAGGAGCGATGCTCGAGGACGGCGATGAACATGGTCGGCACCCCGTAGAGGGCGGTGCATTTCTCCTCCTCCACCGCGGCCAGAACCAGCAAGGGGTTGAAGCCTTCGAGGATGACCAGGGTGGCGGCGTGGCTCACGGCGGCCAGAACGCCCAGCACGCAGCCGAAACAGTGGAACAGGGGCACGGGCAGGCAGATCCGGTCCTGGTGGGTGAACTTCTGGTTCTCACCGATCCAGAACCCGTTGTTGCCGATGTTGTAGTGGGTCAGCATGACGCCCTTCGGGAACCCGGTGGTGCCGGAGGTGTACTGCATGTTGACCACGTCGTGCGGATTGAGGGAGGCCTGCCGGGCGCGATAGTCCTCTTCGGAAGTAACGCGGCTCAAAGCCAGCAGCTCGGGCATGGAGTACATGCCCCGGTGCTTCTCCTGCCCCATGAAGAACACGCGTTTGAGATCGGGAAATTTTTCGGTGCGCAGGTAGCCCCGCTCCTGGGTCTTGAGCTCGGGAACCAGGTCGTACACCGTCTGCACGTAATCGGTGTCCCGGAAGGAATCGATGAGCAGCAGGTTTTCGCACTCGGACTGCTTGAGCAGGTATTCCAGTTCGGCCCTCTTGTAGAAGGTGTTGACCGTGAGCAGTACCGCCCCGATCTTGGCCGTGGCGAACTGAAAGGCCACCCAGTAGGGCACGTTGGTCGCCCAGATGGCCACCTTCTCGCCCTTCTGCACGCCCATGGCCATGAGCCCCTTGGCCAGATTGTCGACCAGCTCCCCGAATTCCCGGTAGGTCATGCGGAAATTGCGGTCCACATAGATTACGGCTTCATTGTCCGGGTGCTGCATGATGGCTTCATCAAGCATCTGTCCCAAGGTTATTTCTCGCAACGCAGGCTTGTCCATGACTCCCCCTTTGGATGGCACCGGACTATTCCGGAAAATAGAGCACCGCATAGATACAGGCCGGGGCGTTCCCGGCGGCCGTCACGTGATGCGGAACGATGGAATTGAGATATATGGAATCACCCTTGCCCAGAGTCAGCACGTCGCGTCCGTAGGTGACCTCGATGCAGCCCTCGTGCACGACGATGAATTCCTCGCCCTCGTGGCTGGACAGCTTCTTTTCTCCGCAGGCCACGGGCATCAGTTCGACAAAAAACGGCTCCATGTGCCGGTCAGTCTTGCCCTTGCCCAGGGAGTAGAATTTCATGTCCACCGAGCAGTCCTTGCCGCCGAGCATGCTCAGGCCCTCTTCCCTCTCTCCGAGACGAACGATGAGCGGATCCTGGCCCAACTCGTCATCCAGAAACGTGCCCATACGCACGCCAAGGCCGCGCGCGACCTTGAGCAAGGGGCCAAGGGACGGATAGACCGAATCGTCTTCCAGAGATCCAATGAAGGAAATATCCAGACCTGTGCGCTGGGCCAGGTCTTCCAAGCTGATTTCGTTCAACTCTCGGAATCGTTTGATACGTTTGCCGAGTTGCTCTTTGCTCATAAACCGTTCTCACTGGTTAAGGGTTCAGGGGGCGGGCCACAAGAGTGACGGGCACGGGCAGATCCACCGGGCGGCCGCAGATGCGCTCCGCCGCTGCGGAATCAAGCTGGCAGCAGACCAAGGTGTCTAGATCATCCGCGCACGGTGAAAAATCAAGATCAAGAGCCATAAGTTCGCACAGCACCTCGTCGTCGGAGACAAAAAGTCGCGCGCCGGGAGGCAGGAACAGCAGCAGGCAGGGCAGCAGACTCTTCCACGGCAGTTCAACGCCGGCCCTCGGAAAAAGCGCCTCGTCCGGAACGCCGATCTGCGCAAAACTTTCCTCGTCATCAAGGCCCAGCACTTCGGCAAAGCCATGCCGCGCCGTTTCAAAACGGCCTTCCTGCTCGCGCATGGCAATGAACTGCTCCTCGCGGTACAGGGCCATGGCCAGCAGCAGCTGGGCCTGTCGCCGCAGATCCGCCGGGTCCACCTCTTTGGGGGTGTCCATGCCGGTCAGCTGCGATTTGATGTCCATGGTCGTGTCGGTATAAAAATTATCGAGCCCGGCGGCCTGGTAGGCCTTCATGTCCGAAGAGCGTGGAAAGCGTTCCCCGAACTCCATGTAACTCCGGAGCATGGCCCGGACTTCCGCGGGTGAACAGGGCAGATCGGTCGGGCGCCAGCGGATGAGTTCCGTGGGCAAATCCACACCCGGATCAAAGAATACGGTGCCGTCCGGAAGAGGCCCGCGGCCCAGCTTAGGATTCAGCCAGGGAAAATGCACCACCATCTCATTCATACCCATCTCCTTGTTCACTGACAGACCCACTTAAAAGTTCGTAGCGTCGGCATCGTCCCGGACAGCAGGGCATGCGCAAGAGACAAACGCCTTCGATGAAATGAAGGCACATAACTTCCCCGCCATCGTCCCGCAGAGGAGTGAAGTTTGCACAGTCCCAGCCAATGTTCAAGGCTTGAGCCATGCGCTGCTCCCAGATGCGCCCGGCCTGTTCGCAGGAAATTCCCAGAATTTCGCCGCGGACCACGAATTCGTCGAAACGCCCTTCAAGTGTGGCCAGCACGGTGCAGGCGAATTCCCGTCGCAAACCCGGGTTGATGGATTCTTCGTACAGACATCGACCGGCGGCCCAGAAACGGCAGCCTTCGCCCGGCAAGCGCAGCACCGATGTCACCCCCGCTGCTGCACGGAGCCCGGCCCTGCCCCGTGAAAGCCGGGAGCGGCTATTTGACAAATACATCCCATCCCTTCGGAAACCAAGGTTTTTCTTCCCCAAGGAAGAGTTGACCAGTCCGAAGCGCTATGTGTATATGAGGCGCAATCATCTCCGAGGAGGCATACATGTTTGGCATTGGTATCCCTGAGCTTCTCATAATCCTGGTCATAGTCTTGGTCATTTTCGGGGCCAACAAGTTGCCTGAAATCGGATCAGGCATGGGCCGGGCCATTAAAAACTTCAGAAAAGCGACCAGCGAACCCGAAGAAATCGACGTCACCCCAAAATCCGAATCCAAGGACGCGTCCGACAAAAAAGATTAAATTTTCCGCTTTTCCACGAAAAAAATCCCGGCCCCGACCGGGATTTTTTTTTCGCATCGTCCTACCTGATTTCCACGGTCAGGCCCTGCGCTTTGGCCGCACCTGCAAGACGCTTGGTCAACGCATCCCTGGAGCGGGTCTGCACCCTCCAGACACCGACCATCCCCGGTCCATCCATTTCCACGCCTACCAGAGTCTTGTGCTGGACTTCCTCGCGCCAGGAATCCATGAGCCGGTCGAATTCCATGGGTCCCATGCTGGACAGCCACCCCGAGACACGCACCAGCAGGCCCGATTCGCCCTGCACCGCCAATCCGGGACGAGAAAAATAGTCTTTCCATACCGCAAGCCAGACCTCGTCCAGGGTCTTGGCCGTATGGGAGGAGCGCCATTCGCCCAGGGTCAGCACCGCGCTCCAGGCACCCAGCTGCGAAAGGGTGAGCACCGGCGTGTCCTGTCCACCCGCCGGAGTCGGCGCGAGGCCCGACAGCTCCTGCAAAGCGCCCAGGCGCATGGTGCGCGAGGGCTCCACTCCCGAAAGCTGCAGCACATACGGCGATGAAGCCCGGGCCGTGAACATGACCCCCAGGTCGCGCAGACGGTTCCTGAGGCCTGCCCCATCGATGCGCACGACCAGGGTGCGGGTAGCCTCCGTGGCGTTGACCGCTTCTGCGCCAGCCGCCGTGGAGGCTTCGCTGTAACCCAGGATCAAGATATCGCGCTCGCGGCCGAGGATCTCCATGAGAGACTTCGTTCGAGACGGCGCAAGGCTCGTCCCCAAAACGGCCTCAATCTCCTGCGCAAGGGCCGCATCAAAGGCCCTGTCCAGAAATGGCGGCTGGCCTTCGCCACCATCCACGGCCATTTCGACACGCTGGTCCGCAAACACGGGCAGTGCGCAGCACAGCATCAGGATCAAACAAAACACGCATCTGCGCATGGGCATCTCCTAAAAAAATTCTAACGTGGGGCACGGCGGACCGCAACCTGATTACAAGCAGGATTCAAACTGCGGAAGGCCCGTCCACAAACTGCCGAGCCCTGATCACCATGCCATCCGTATCCTCAGGATGGTGCCAGAAAATCCCATCATCCTTTTGAAACCAGGTCAATTGGCGCTTGGCGTAGGCCCGGGTGCTGCGCAGCCAGTCCCGCCGGGCCAGCTCCAGGCTCATGCCGTCCAGCAGGACAGACAGGAGCTCGGGGCAGCCGATACCGGAAAAACCCGGCGCGAAACGGTCCGGGCAGCTTTCGTAGGCCTGACGAACTTCCTGTTGCGCACCGGCTTCAAGCATCAGATCGATGCGCCGGGCAAGCCGTGGGGTCAGGGCGGTCAGATCAGCCTCAAGGCCGATCTTGAGCACCCGCAAACCCTCGGGACGGCGGGTCTGGCCATGCCACCAGGTCAGGGTCCGGCCCGTTGCCGTGAACACTTCCAGGGCGCGACAGATGCGCTGAGGGTCATTGGGATGAATCCTCGCGGCATAATCGGGATCAATGCCCTGCAAACGGCCGTGCAGCACCTGCGAACCATGGGCGCGGCACTCCCGGACAACATCCGCGCGCACTTGGGGATCGATATCGGGAATGGGTGCCAGACCGTCGACAAGGCTTTTGAGGTACAGACCGGTGCCGCCGACAAGGATGGGCACAAGCCCTTGTTCCCGGTACATCCGGGCCTGGCGCAGTATCTCGCCCGAAAAGGCCCCGGCCCGCACCGGCGTGTCGAGGGACAGGTAGCCGTACAGGGCATGGGGACAGATGGCGCGCTCCGCCGCGGTGGGCTGGGCCGTGACCACGTCCAGCCCCCTGTAGACCTGCCGGGAGTCGAAATTGACCACCCCGCCGCCAAGCTGTGTGGCCAGGGCCAGGGCCGCAGCGGTCTTGCCCGTACCCGTAGCGCCGACCAGGCAAACAAGCGACAGCTCACTCATGTCCGATCCGGCGCTCCGGCGTCAGGCATGGCCGCATTCCCCCGCATTTCGTCCACGCGCGCGGTCACGCGGGCCAGGACGCTTTCGGGCACAAGGCCCTCGATGTCGCCGCCGAGCCTAGCCACATCCTTGATGATGGTCGAGCTGATGTAAAGCCAACGGTAATCCGTCATCATGAACACGGTGTGGATGCTGGGCTTGAGTTTGCGGTTCATGAGAGCCATCTGGAATTCGTACTCGAAATCCGAGACGGCCCTCAGTCCGCGCAGGATCGTGTTGGATCCCTTGCTTGGCGCGTATTCGACCAGCAGGCCGGAAAAGCCCTCCACCTCCACACGAAGCTGCCCGCGAAACACCTCGCGGATCATCTCCACCCTCTCCTCAAGACTGAAAAGAGGATTCTTGCCCGAATCCCTGGCCACGCCCACGATGACCTTGTCGAAGACTTCCAGCCCGCGGCGCACCAGGCTCAGATGCCCGTTGGTGAAGGGGTCGAAGGTACCCGGATAGACGGCCACGCGTTCTAATTTCTGCGCCATACGCAAATCCTTGTTTGCCCGTAGAGTTTATCTCGAAGAAGAACCAGGTCCGGCCTGGGCGGGTTGTCGAACGCAAGTCCCGCTTCCACCTCGGCGCAGATCAGACCGTCCGGTGCAAGTCCCTGCCGGTCCAGAAGCAGCCCTAAGGCAGGCAGCAGCAGCTCCTTTCCATAAGGAGGATCGATGAAAACAAGTCCGAATGGCCCACGCCCGCCGTCAAGCCAGCGCAGGGCGTCGGCCTTGACCACGGAGTAGCGCCCCCGCTCCACGCCGAGCGCCTCCAGGTTGGAGCGGATGAGGGCCGCGGCCTGGGGAGCCTTTTCCACGAAGACGGCATCACGCCCCCCCCGGCTCAGGGCCTCGATGCCCAGGGAGCCGCTGCCCGCGAAGATGTCCGCCACACGTGTTGCATCCCACTCCACGCCAAGGGACTCGAGCATGGAAAACAGGGACTCCCGCACCTTGCCCGTGGCGGGCCGGTAGCCCGGCCCCTCGGTGGTGCGGATTCGCCTGCCCCGGTATTCACCGGCAATGATGCGCACCGCCTAATCCTTGCTGACCTTCTGCTTCTGCTCGAACACCAGCTCCGACATAATCGAGCTCAAGCGCGAGTTGATAGCCAGCAGGCTGCCGCGGATCTCCACCTGGTTGGTCATGCCCATGCGCTGCAGGTAGTCGACCCGCTCCCGGACCTGGCCGAGCTTGCCGGACGTCTCTTCCAACAGGTAATCCCAATCGATGCGCGGGGCGGCCAGGGAAGGCCTGGCGGTCAGCTCGAAGCGTCCGCCCTTCTCCAGCAGGCATTCGTCCAGATAATCGGGGATGTGCACGGTCAGGTTGAACTTCTCCCGGATCAGCTCGGCCAGGACTTTTTGTCCCGAATGCTCGCCATGAACCAGATAAACCTGCACTTCCGGACTACGGAAATGGGACAGCCAGTCCAGAATCTGGGTCTGACCGGCGTGGCCCGAAAAGCCGCCGATGGTGAAAACCTTGGCCTTGACCGACAACTCTTCGCCCAGAATCCGGATGCTCTTGGCCCCATCGACAATGCGACGGCCCGGCGTGCCTTCGGCCTGAAAACCCACAAAGACAATGGATGCGCCCGGTTTCCAGATGTTGTGGCGCAGGTGGTGCTTGATGCGCCCCGCGTTGGCCATGCCACTGCCCGCGATGACGATGGCAGATTCCTGGGACACGTTGATGGCCCGCGACTCGTCAGGGGTCAGCGTGAAGCGCAGATTGGGCAAATCCAGGGGATTCTGGCCGTTCTTGACCAACTCCTTGGTCTGCTGGTCGTAATAGTCCCAATGGCGCCTGAAGATTTCCGTGGCCTTGATGGCCAGCGGACTATCCAAATATACGGGCATATCCGCCGGTAGCCGTCCTTCCTGAAGCAGAAGGTGGAGGGTATAGAGCAACTCCTGGGTGCGCTCCACGGCAAAGGCGGGAATGATGACCTTCTCTCCGCGCTGGTAGCTGTAGGCGATGGCCTCGGCCAGCTCATTACGGCTCTGGGTCTCGTTTTTGTGGTTGCGAGCCCCATAGGTCGATTCCAGGAAAAGGAAATCGGCGGACTCAACGGTCTCGGGGTTCGGGACGAGCAACTGGTTGGGACGGCCGAGGTCGCCGGAAAAAACCAGCTTGGTTTCTTCGTCGCCCTCCTTGACCCACAGCTCGATGAAGGCCGAGCCCAGAATGTGTCCGGCGTTGTTGAAGATGACCCGGACGCCCGGAGCCGGCTCGAAGACCTGGTTGTATTCCTGGGTTTTGATCTGCTGCAGGGCCTTCTGGGCGTCCTCTACCTTGTACAGGGGCTCCACTGGGGGATCGCCGACCCTCTGCTTCTTGGTGCTGCGCCACTGGGCCTCGGTCTCCTGGATGCGGGCGCTGTCCTCGAGCATGATCCCGAGCAGATCCTTGGTCGGGGCAGTGGTGTGAACCAGGCCCTTGAAGCCTTGAGACACCAGACGCGGAAGCAGGCCGGAGTGATCGATATGCGCGTGTGTCAGCAGGATGAAGTCGAGAGCCCCCGGGCGGTACATTCCGTTTTCATCCCAGTTCCGGGCTTCAATGCCCCTGTTGCCCTGATGCATGCCGCAATCTATGGCGAAACGGGCGTGCTCGCAGTCCACCACATAACAGGAGCCGGTGACGGTGCGCGCCGCGCCAAGAAAAGTTATCTTCATGAATTTCTCCCTGTATTTCAACAAGATAAAGACAAGCCAAAATATCGGCCCATTGCCCTGCTCCGTCCGGTTGTGCTAGCGCTTCGCAGACAAGAACACATCAAGGCCCAAGGCCGTGAAACAACCCTTTTTCCCCAAGACCCAAGCATGATCAATCTGGACAAACTCAGCGACCGCGACCTGCCACCCTTGAAACCAATGGTCCTCCGGCTCTGGCAGTTGCTTAACGCCCCGAATACACGGCTTCAGGACATCGTCGAAGCCATGAGCGCGGAGCCCGTGCTATGCGCTCGGATCATGGCCATTTCCAACTCTCCCCTGTATCGGGGGCTGGATGAAATCAACAGCCCGCAAAAGGCGCTGGTCCGGCTGGGCTTAAACGAGGTCAAGGGGATCGTCTACTACCTTACCCTCTCGGATTCTGTGCGCCAGAATGCCTTCCCGCCCTCTTTTTCCGTGCGCAGGTTCTGGACCCACAGCCTCAGTACGGCCCTGCTGTGCAAAAAACTGGCCCAATTCTACCCGCACCTCTTTCCCATGCCCCCGGAAGAGCAGGATAGCACCTACCTGGCCGGGCTGCTGCACGACATCGGCTATGTGGTCATGGCCTCGCTCATGCCGGGGGAATTCACGACCATGACCAGGCTCTGGGAAGCGGGGGGCAATCCGCCGCTTGAAATCGAAGACGAGCTGTTCGGCGTCAGCCACCCGATCCTCAGCGCCAAGGCGCTCAAATTGTGGAAATTCCCGAAAAATGTCCAGCTTGCTGTCTATGCTCACCACCGCACTATTTCCGACGATTCCCCGCCACCGGCCATCATGCTTTTGAAGCTCGCCGACTATCTGTCCACGGAATCCGGGTACCATTTCAACCCCATGTTTTCGGCACAGCTCAAACGCTTGACCCTTCCCATCTTTCTTCTTGAGAACGACTTCCAACCGATCGTGGAGGAAGTGGCGCTGAAAGTGGAAATGCTTGTCAGTCAAGCCTTTGATTGAGAATCATTTTTTCTGAAAGAGAGTCGCAGCCACCTGAAGATTGAGGTCAACGGTGCCGGTGTAGCCCATGATTCCCTCGGGCATGGGCTCGGCCATCTTCTCGCGCAGCCATCCCCAAAGCACATCCCCGGTTCGCCCGAACTGCCTGTAATCCCCGCGCACCCGCACGCACAGATACCGCGCGGCAAGACATACTTGGGTGGATGGCTCCGTGTTTTCCTGAAACTGGTACTCGCTGATGACCGAGGCCAGGCGCGCTAGCAAAAACCGTGTCCCCTCCTCGTTCAGATCCGGCGAAATGAGGCACAGGAACCCGTTGTCCATGGAGGCCAGACGGTCGTAATTGCGTAGCTGCCGCCTGATCGAGGACCAGATTCCGTTGGTGAACCATTCAAGCCAGGCCTCGCCATAACTGACGCGCAACCCCCCGAGACCGGGCACGGACAGGATACTCATGGAGAGCCAACCTTCCCTGCGACCGATGCGATTGACCTCCTCGTGAAGGAACGTGCGCAATCCTTCCGGGGTCAGGAGGCCGGTGTCCGTGTCTAGCAGCCGCGACGCGCCGAATTCACGGCACAAGGTCATGGCACGCAGGGCGCGCTTGATCTTCCACTCGAGCTCAAGATCCATCCATGGACCAAGCATGTAGTCGTCAATGTCTTCAGAACTGGTAAAGACGGAGACAAGATCCTCCTCGGGACCGACCAGAATCATGTAGGCAGGGGCCAGGGAACGTCTGGCCTCCCGGGCCCGCACCAGGGCGCAGAACTCAAGGCCCGTGATATCGATGCCCCGGGAGGCGACCAGGAGGCAATCGTATTGATTGTCCTCGCTCAGGCCCACGGCCTTGAGATGGCCGCGCACATGCTCGGCCTGCACATCAAGCTTCTCAAGCACGATCATCATTTCCCGTGCGAGATCCTCATCCGGTTCGATGACCAGAAAACGAAACCGGTCCTTATCCTCGGGAGATGCCATCATGCTTTTTTTTCCCTGATGTGGGCGGATGTGAACGAAAAATCGCCTGGATTTGTCAAGACTTCCGGGTAACAGACGAGCGGGCTCCTTGTCCACAAACCCGGCACGGATGCCCACCTTAAGATTTTGCCCTTGGCCGCATTTTTGTGTATGGAGCCCTGACCATTGCGGAACCCTTGCATGCATAATCCATTTAAATCCCTTGAGAAAGACCAATCACTGCGGTCCAGGCTGAAAAAAAAGCCTTCCCGCAGGAAAGACTCGCCCCCTGCCTGCGCACGTCCTGATGACAAGACACAGGAGCGTGAGTCCGAGGAAGATCTGTTTTTGCATGCCTTCTCCGACGTCGAGCCTCTGTCCAAAGGAGGTCGTGACATCGCCGGAGCGCCGCGTCCCCGGGAAACGGTTCCCCCCGCGCCGCCGTCTTTCGCCAGGTTGCTCGAAGAGAAGATCGAATTCGAAATGGAGTACACCCACGAATTCATGACCGGGCAAGTCCGGGGTCTTGACGCCAAGATATTCCGCAAGCTCAAAAACGGGGAATTCAGCGTGCAGGGGCATCTCGACCTGCACGGCATGAACACTGACCAGGCCAGATTCGCGGTCATGGACTTTTTGCGGCGAAGCTACATGGAAAGCAGACGCTGCGTACTCATTATCCCGGGGCGCGGACGCAATTCCCCCCTTGGCCAGGCTGTGCTAAGGCAGGAGCTGACCACATGGCTGACCCAGGCCCCGCTGAAGCGCATCATCCTGGCCTTCACCACGGCCTTGCCCAGGCACGGCGGAAGCGGAGCCGTATATCTGCTGCTGCGACAGGTGCGCAAGGACCAGGGCAAAATCGTCTGGGAAAACATCTTTACCGATCTTGATGGCTGATTTTTCGTACATATCCACCCAAAGGACCAGAACATGGGCTTTTTCTCACGCATAAAAAAACTCTGGGGAGCTGACGCAACGCCCCAGGATTCCGCCCTGCCGCAACAGGAGCCCGCCCAGGAGCGGGCCCCGGCCGGGCAGACTGAACCGGCAGAAGTTGACCAGCCGGCAACCCCTCCTGCGCCCGCGACGACAGCCGAGGTCCTGCGCGAAGAGGCGCAGCCGCCCGCACCGCCCGAGCAGAAGGACGAGACGGCAGTCGAACCCGCGACGCCGGCGCAAGCCGCAGCCGAGGCCCCTCAGACAAACAAGGATGGGGGCTGGCGCAGGCTGTTCGGACTGGGCGGCAGATCTGAAGACACTGTACCAGCGCCACCGGCCGCGCCCGCCGAGAAAATCCTTTTCCAGGAAAAGCCGTCGGCCGGGGACGACCTCATGCCCTGGCAGAAAGCGCTGCAGCAGGCCCTCGGTGAAGCGGAGCCCAGGCTCTCGACCTGGATGGTCCATATCCTCGACGGAGTGAGCAAACGTGGGGATGTGCTGTGGGAGCGGCTACGGTTTCTCTTTGCCCAGTTGCAAGTACCGGCGGAAGAGGCGGAGGATTTCATCCGCCGCTTCGACAAGTGGCTCCTGGACATGGAGTACGACCATGTCGACGAATTTCGCTCCGAACTCCAGTACCGCATGGCCCTGGCCCTTGAACTCGAGGACGAGGAAGACGAACGCAACCGGCTTTTCCTGAAGCTCTCCGCCGGGCTCGGCAAGACCCGCGAACAGTTGACCATGCGCATCGATCAGCTCCTGTCCATGACCGGAAGCTACGACGACGCGTTCTGGGAAGAACTCGAAGAGATCCTGCTCATGGCCGATGTGGGCGTGAACGCCACCCAGGAGCTTTCAAAACGACTAAAGCCCAAGCTGCGCCAGGCCGGAACCCGGGACGCGGCGACCTTCAAGGCCCTGTTAAAGGAAGAGCTGGCCTCGGTGTTCATAGAGCCCAAGGCACCCACGGTGCGGCAGCCGCCAGAAGTGGTGCTCATGATCGGCGTCAACGGTGCGGGCAAGACCACGACCATCGCCAAACTGGCCCACCGCGCCCAGATGCAGGGCCGCAAGGTTCTGGTGGCGGCCGGGGACACCTTCCGCGCAGCGGCCATCGAACAGCTGCAGGTCTGGTCCAAGCGGGTCGGGGCGGGATTCTACGCCAAGGCGCACGGCAGCGATCCGGCGGCGGTAGCTTTCGAGGCCGTGGAATACGCCATCAAGGAGGGGTACGATCTGGTCTTTGTGGACACGGCTGGACGCCTGCAGACCAAGCACAATCTCATGGAAGAACTGAAGAAAATAAACAGGGTCCTGGGCAAGAAGCTCGACGGCGCCCCGCACCGGACCATCCTGGTTCTCGATTCGACCACGGGTCAGAACGCCCTGTCCCAGGTCAAGCTCTTTTCCCAGGCTTCGCCCGTGGACGAGATCGTGCTGACCAAACTCGACGGCACGGCCAAGGGCGGGATCATCGTGGCCATCGCCCTGGAATTTAAAATCCCCATCAGCTTTGTGGGCCTGGGTGAAAAAATGGAAGACCTGCGCCCCTTCTCAGGCCAGGAATTCGCCAGCGCCCTTTTCGATTGAACCGGCGCGGGCAGGGAAACCTGCCCGCTTCGCGAGCCTACTTTCCAGCATCTGTGGACCACGCCTTGCGCAACCGTTCCACCCTGCGGCGGTTCGTCCCCAGATCCCACCAGCCTGTGCGGGCCGCAGATCGAATATGAATCAAACCGCCATCCAGCCGACATTCCAGATCATCCACAAAACCAAAGATCCGGGAACGGAAAGTTGCGTGCAGATAGCCCGCATCCTCCGCCTCGATGCTCCCACCCTGGGAGACGATGACCTCGCGTAGCCGCTCCAAGCGGTTTTCGTCCGCCGGGGCAAAGGGTGCCAGATCGGGGGCGGGGGCTTCCGAAGAGACGCAGTTGGGCGATTTCGGGCACGGCCGCAGTCGGCCATCCTCAAGCCCGCGCGCCGTGGACACGGAACAGGAGGCGAGGCCAAGACAGAAAAGAAGGGCCAGGCAGGTTTTTTTCATACGCTCTTCCCGCTTTTTTTCAGGTTGGATTCAAGGCCGTGCGCCGCAAATCGGCTAACGATCCGGATTGGAATCAAAGACGGACAAAAGGCTCTCCGCTTGCTCGGCATGAACGCCGGGCCAGTCGGGCAGCAGCGATGCCGAAAATCCCGGCATATCGAGACGCCAGTGATGCAGAAAGAGTCCGCCGGGATCGCCTGCACCGTAGACCGGATCGCCAACCAGCGGGTGTCCGGCGTGGGCGAGATGGGCGCGAATCTGATGCCTGCGGCCCTTGAAAATCCGCACCAGGAGCAGGGTGTTGTCGTCAATTTGGCATACGGCGCGGGCCAGGGTCCAGCGCAGAGGTTCATCCTCGTCTGCGGTCACGCGCACCACGCGGCGCTTGTCATCAAGAATCCGGCCCCGCGCCTCCAGGCGCTCCACCCGGCCCCGAACCACGGCCAGATACCATTTGCAGACCAGCCCGGCTTCCTGCCAACGTTTGTACGCCCCCGCGCCCTCCGCGTCGGCCACGCTCAGCACCAGCCCACTGGTCAGACAGTCCAGGCGGTTGAGCAGCGCCCATCCATCAAGGCCCAGACCCGGCAGACAGGCTTCAAGGCATGCTTCGCCCCGCCCTGCCACGGTGTGCAGACCGTCGGGCTTGGACAGGGCCGCGAACCGCTCTGAGCGGGCGACAAGGCGAACATCGGCGCAGACGGGGCCGTCGCCCACGGGAACGGTCACGCTGATCTGCTGGCCGGGATGGACCAACACGCCCTTGGCGCATGGGCGACCATCGACCAGGACGCGGCCCTCCTGGATCAGGAGGCGGCAGCGCCTGAGCCCGTACCCCAAGTGCCGCGCCAGGACGTTGTCCAGCCGGGCCGGCGGGTGCTCTTCGGAATAGAGAAAAGATCGGGTCATGGAAGCACCTTCAGGTCCGGCTGCGCAGCGCAGGCCCACCAGGCAGCATGGGCGCGTAAAGCACAGGTGAAAGAGGACGACAGCGCATCACTGCGGGGAAAAACCGGGCCGTTCCTGCTCGACGATGGACATCCACACATCGGTCAGTTCCTTGTCCCACTGCGTACCGGCCCCCCGATCCAGCGCATACATGACCTTGGTCAAAGGCAGGGACTGGCGATAGGCACGGTTGGAGGTCATGGCCTCGTAACTGTCGGCCAGACAGATGATGCGGGCCATGAAGGGCACGGCGTCGCCCTGCAGACCGTCGGGATAGCCCTGCCCATCCATGCGTTCATGATGGTGGTAGATGATCTTGGTCACGTCGTTCATGGCCCCGACCTGACCCAGGATTTCCCGACCCATGGAACTGTGGCGCTTCATGTTCTCATATTCGTCGTCGGTGAGGGCGCCGGGCTTGTTCAAGATATGGTCAGGAATGCCTATCTTTCCGATATCATGCAGCATTCCGGAAATATGCAAGCGATCAAGCTCTTTGCTGCCAAGCCCCAGGTTGCGGCCCAGCCGGCAGGCATACTCGGCCACGCGCTCCGAGTGCCCACGGGTGTAGTAATCTTTGAGTTCCACGGCCTGGGCAAAGGAGCGGATCACGTCCTGGTTCATGGTCCGCAGGCGCGAGTAGAGATGGGAATTCTGCAGGGCCGAGGCGGTGTGGGACGCGAAAACGCCCAGCAGCTGAAGGTCCTGCTCGCAGTAAAGCTGATTCTCCCGGTCGCGGATCAAGGTGATGACGCCGATACGCTTCTGCGGAAGGTCCAAGGGCACGGCCATGACTGAATATGGAAAACCGCCGGGAAACAGAGTCGAGTTGAAGGAAGATTGCTGTAAGGTGAACTGGTCGAGAAGGTGGGACTTTCCGTGCTGCAGGATTCTGTCGCAGAGCTTGGTCACGAAGACGCGCAGAACCTGATTGGTTTCAAGCAAGTGCCCCTGCATGAGGTTAGGCCCTCGCTCCAGCATTTCGGGCAGGAGCAGGCAGATCGCATCGGGAGAGAAATTCTCGCGCAGGTGGATAAGGAACTCCTCCACCACGGCCACATGATTGAGCTGGGAGCCGAGCCGTTTGCTGAGGCCCAGCATGCGCACCACGGCAGAGAGTTTCTCCTGCTCCTGCCGGCTCCTGCGCTGTTCGAGGATGGAGCGCACCCGCAACAGCAGATGCTTGATGTCGAAGGGCTTGGCGATGTAGTCCGCCGCGCCGTTCTTCATGATATCCACGGCGGTTTCCGTGGTCCCGTAGCCGGTCATGACCAGGAAATCCACGTCCAGGTGCCGCTGGCGAATCTGACTCAGCAGGTCCCGACCGTTCATGTCGGGCATGCGCAGGTCGCTGATGATCAGGTCAAACCCCTGTCCCCCCAGCTTGCCCAAGGCGTCCTGTCCATTGGTGGCCAAAGCCACCTCGTAGCCGACGCCAGACAGCGCCTCTTCGCAGATCTCCCGGAGCGCGGGCTCGTCATCCACCACCAGCACACGAAAAGCTGTAGTCATTTTCTCACCCATCCAGGAAAATCGCCGGGCATGAGTACGTAGATTCCCCGGAGTTCATAAATATTTGTTTACACGTCCTTTTAGTGAAAAAACAAAACTCTGACAACATGGGGAAAATTAAAAATAATCCTTGCCAACTAAAATCATCTTAGGTAGATGCCATTTCCTCATTCGGGATGTGGCTCAGTCTGGTAGAGCGCTGCGTTCGGGACGCAGAGACCGGAGGTTCAAATCCTCTCATCCCGACCAAATGAAAACACGGGGCTAGATGTAACAATCTGGCCCCTTTTTCGTTTTCAAAAATCACTCGCCTGCGCGTAGCGCCTTGCGTACCGCTTCCGGTTCCCGGTCAATGACGGTCAGGTAAGCCCTGGCTGGCCCCTCTGGGATGCGCTTGCGCTGCTCCCAATGGCGCAGCGTTGCGAGGCGGAATCCAAAAACACAGGCAAACGCGGCCTGCGTCATGCCGAGCTTTTTCCGTATCCGCCTGACATCGATAGTTTCCGGAATGTGGACCGCGTAGTCGTTCGGGTCCGCCTCGCCCTTGGCGATGGTCAGGGCTTCGCGCGCACCCTGCACAATTCTACTCATCATTTCTTCCTTGCCATATAGGCCTCAACAATTTGCGGCATCAGGGCCTTGAGTTCGTTCCGCTCTGCCTTGGACAGATTCGCCTTTTCGTTCTTGGCAAGCAAAGCAAGGGCAAACAGAGGAATCTCTACGCTGTGGAAATAATAGACTATCCGGTATGCTCCGCTCTTTCCTCTTCCTTGACCAGCAAAACGAACCTTGCGCACCCCGCCGGTTCCTTCCATCATCACTCCGGCTTCGGGATAGGTAGCCAGAAAATTGACTAATTCCCGATGCTTATCCTCACTCAGATCAGCCCGCTTCACGTCTTTAAGGAATGTTGGCGTTTCCACCACAGTGATCATACACCCACCTGTTTGTAATCCAATGGCGTACACAGTCAAGCCTATACATAGAGATACCTCCGAACAGGCCATGAGGTTGAAGCCTCCCGCCCACCCCGCCCTTGCCTTGCAGGGCGTGAGATCGTAGGAACACGGCCAAGCACCCAGGAGCAATACATGAAACCACCCATTTCTTTCGGCATAAAGACCGTGATCATCATCGGCGTGTCCGTCGGGCTGGCTCTGGCCTTCAATGCCGCCAGGCCGGACAGGTTGCCGCTTATTTATGATCCGCAAATCGCGGCCCAGGTCGCGATTGAGCGTGGGGAAATATCCCTCGCCGACGCGATCACCCTTTTCCAATCCGGACAGGCTGTCTTTGTCGATGCGCGGGAAGCCGAGGAATACGCACTGGGGCATATCGAAGGTGCCCTGGCGCTTGATCCCCTTTCCTTCGGACAGGATTTTCCGGCGTTGCGGGAGCGGATGGAAGGGATGACGGTTGTCACCTATTGCGATGGAGAGCATTGTGAACTGAGCCATGAACTTGCCGAGCAGCTTAAAAGCATGGGCCTGCAGGATGTGCGGGTGCTCAAGAACGGCTGGTCGCTGTGGCGGGACCAGGGTCTGCCCACCGCCACGGGAAGCCAGGCTGCACCACAGGAAGCGCCGCTTGAAACGGCAGTTGAAGAGTTGGAAGCGGATGAGGCCACGGCCAACGCCTCCACGCCCGCCGCTCCGGAAGCGATGGAACCCACCCCCGCGATTGAGCCGATACTCCCTGAACTGCCTGAAAATACGCCTGAAGAAGCCGAGCGGAACGGGACTATCGATCCAGGACAGATGAGTCTACCCCTGGAACTCGCCCCGCCGGACCAGCCTTCCCCGGATCCGACGACCTCGCAGCCATCGGAACCGCAGCCGGTTCCCTTGGAGCCGACACCGGACGATCTCACGCCGGCGGAACCGACGCCCCTGGAATCTGAACCCCAGGAAACGCCGGAACCGCAACTTCAAGACGCAAACCCGCCGGTCTCTGAAACCCAGGGAGAACAATCATGAACGCAGCATCCCTGTCCCGGAGCTTGCGCCTGGCCCTGGCCCTGATCTTCGTGGCCGCCGCTCCGCAAAAAATCCTGGCTCCGGACGATTTTGCCGTCAGTGTTGCCAGCTATCTCATCCTCCCCGACGTGCTGGTCAACTTCACGGCCCTGACCCTGCCCTGGCTGGAAATGATCGTGGCCATCCTGCTGGTCTGCCGCGCCTGGACCGGACCGGCCCTGCTTCTGGCCAACGCCATGCTCCTGGCATTCCTCGCCGCCGTGACCAGCGCCTATGTCAGGGGCATCGACCTGAACTGCGGATGCTTCTCAAGCGCCCCCACGGCCTCGGAAGACATGGTCTTCTACATCGTCCGCGACGTCGTCTTCGTAGCACTCGGCCTGACCGCGGCCTGGCTGCACAGCCGCGGATACGACACGGACTAGGACGCCTCCGGCTCCACCACGACGCATTCCCGCCACCCCCGCACGGAGTTGACCAGCCACAGCTTCGTGCAGCGGGGCAGATCTTCCCTGCGCACAACCCCTTCCCTGATCCGACCTTCGTGCAGCAGACGGGCGCGCATGGTGCCAGGAAGAAGGCCGCAGGCAAGGGACGGTGTGATCAGTTCGCCATCCAGCTGGGCGACCAAGTTCGCGATGGTTGATTCCGTCACTTCCCCGTCCTCGTTCCAGAGCAGCGCATCGTCCATCCCCGGCACCTGACTTTTGGCCTTATCGTAAACCTCGCGCATGGTCGTCTTGTGAAAAAGAAAGGGGTTTTTGGCGTCCACCGGCGTCAGGGCCAAGGCCACCCGGCAAGGCGATGGCTCAGGCAGCGGACGGTGCGTGACGCGCCAGCCACCCGCCCTGTCCGCCGTAAGCCGCAATACCCCTTCCGTTCCCTCAGCTGCCGACACTTCACGTTCAAGGCCGTCTCGCAGCGACTGCGGGTCGAGTGTGAACCCCATGTACCCGGCGCTCTCCCCCAAGCGACGCAAATGCTCCTCCAGCAGAAAAATTCCCTCGCCGCGCGTCCAGCGCATGGTTTCAAGCAGCTGAAATTCCGGCTCCGGCGCGGCCAGCACGCTGGCCTTGATGCGCGTCTCGCGAAACTCCGCCCGCGGGTCCGAATCCCAGACAATCCCCCCGCCGACTCCGTACTCAGCCACGCCCAGGGACTTGTCGACCAGGACCGTGCGGATGGCCACGTTGAAACGCGCCCTGCGGCCGGGGCTCATGATCCCGATGCTCCCGGTGTAGATGCGGCGCGGCGAAAGCTCCAGCTCCTGTATGATGTGCATGGTCCGGACCTTGGGCGCGCCGGTGATGGACGCAGCCGGAAACAGGGCCGCCATGACTTGCGCCGTTGACTGCACCGTGCGCCCACGAACCAGGGAGGTCAGTTGCCACAGGGTGGGATAGCGCTCCACGCGGAAGAGTTCTGGGACATGCACGCTGCCGGGCAGGCAGACCCGGCCGAGGTCGTTTCTGACCATGTCCACGATCATCACGTTTTCGGCGCGCTCCTTTTCCGAAACTGCAAGGGTCCGCGCCAAGGCCTCGTCCTCCTCGGGCCATCGCCCTCTTTGAGCGGTGCCTTTCATGGGCCTGGACCAGAGCTGTTCTCCTTCGCGCTCGAAAAACATCTCCGGCGAAGCGCTGCACACGGCGAAATCGGGGGTATCGACAAAGGCCGCGTAAGGAGACGGCTGGCGGCTGGCCAGCCCGCAAAAAAAATCCCAGGGGTCCGCGTCGAAACGGGAGCGCAGTCGATGCGTGAAATTGACCTGATAGGTTTCCCCGCTGGCCAGATACGCCTTAATGCGCGTCAGGAGGCGCTCATGGTCGCAGGAGTCCAGTTCAGACACCCAATCAAGGACGGGGAAAGGCTTGGCCGGACCCAGGAACAAGGCGGCAGGGGCATCGAAGAGTCCGAACCAGGCCAGGGGAAAAGAGCCGCAGGACGTGCGCGGCATGGCCGGGTCAAAGGCGCTCCCGCTCTCATAGGCCAGAAAGCCCACGGCATGGAGGCCCGTTTTTTCCACCTCGTCTTCCAGCTGGGTGACAAGCGAGGGGATCTCTTCGTGGGTGCGAACTGAAAAAACGGTCTGGGGCCGCTCGTAGCGGACCCAGGCCGAGAGTTCCGGAGAATAAAGGACGGCAACGGACATGCCCCTGCCCTATCTTGCGCACCGCTAGAGCGCAACCGGGATGCGGGCCGAGGCATCGGAAAAAAACTGGAGCCCCTGAGACACGGCTCATGAACATTGGTCTTGCGCAGGGTGCGAATCAGGGCGCAGCGCACAAAAATCCACGGCCGGGAGGAGCCAGTCCCGGCCGTGGATACGCGAAAGCGAAGTTCCCGGCCTCAGGCAATCACAAAGGCGACAAGTCGCCCCATGAAATGCACAACATCGGAAACCTGATTCAAAAGATTCTCGCTCCAGCCATAAGCAACAAGGGTCGCCATCCCGGCAAGCCAGAAAAGGTAACAGAACTGCTTCATGACATTCACCCCCATATGTCTGTCTGACCGGCGCATTGCCGACCGCTTAGACTATCCTTGAGCAAGGGGTGTGCCTGAACGCGAATTTAACGATATTATATTGTTAAATATCGATTTTTTTATTTCTCGACCCCAAAATACTCAGTTTTGTCCAGTAGCATTGCGCAAAGAGCGTACACGGTGCGCAAAACTTCTCTCACTACCTAGATATTTCGAGCCTGCTTGGATGTAACTGATTAAGAAAATGCCCAGAACTCTTTTTGAAGACGTCACTGCAAAAAGTCGTCATCCCCTTGAAGAAGGGGATCCATGCCTTTTTTAACTATCTGAAAAGAATGGATTCCCGCCTTCGCGGGAATGACACTCAGGTTCTTTCGCGACTTTTTGCAGTGGCGTCTTTGAAAGCGCATAAACTCAAGCAATTTCTGGTTCGGACTTGGGCACCAAATATCAATGCGGCGCCGGAACCCCACCCCCGATCAACTCGTCCAGAAGCTGCCCCAGACGTTCCAGGTGGGTCTTCTCCTCGCTGGCTATCTGTTCGAGGAGAACCCGGTTCTCATCGTTTTGAGTCCACACGGCAGACCGGATATACAGGTCCAGCGCCTGGGCCTCGATGGACATGGCCAGGGAGATGACGTCCACCGGGCTGTCGAAATCGGGCTTGAAGCGATCCATGTATTCCTCGGTGGTCATCCCTCCCTCCATAAGCGGAGTGACAAACTGGCATTCGAACGTTCCACGATCGTCCTTGCCCGTGATGCGGGTATATTCGGCGAACAGGCGGTCCTTGTGCTTGATCTCGATGTCGGCCAGCAGCCGGAACACGCTCTTGATCTTTTCATCCTGTACGCGCTCGAGCATGCGCAGATAAAAATCGCGCAGCCCCTCTTCCAGAGAATAGGCCGTGGCCAGGATCGATTCCACGCTGTCCAGCTCCGCAAAAATCTCGACACCCGCCTCTTCGGCTCCGTAGGCAGTCTGACCGTTCCAGGCCTTGAAGCCTCCGCTCAGGTTGATGACGTGATCGTACCCTTTGCCGGCCAGGGTCTGGGCCGCGATGCGACTGCGTCCCCCGATGGCGCAATACACAAGCACCGGTCTGGCCGGATCGATATCGTCCAGGGAATCGGTCAGGATCGCCATCGGTATCAGCCTGGCCCCGGGAATGTGGCCTTCCTCGTACTCCCCAGGTTGGCGAACATCGAGGACAATCACCTCCTGCGGTGTCTTGCCCTCCAGAAAGGAGCGGGCCTCGACAGCGTTCATGGATTGAACCGGTGTCAGAAATTGTCTCCAACGCATGCAAACCTCCTCATGCTCTGTGTTCCCCACCATGCCCCGTGAGGAGGCAAAACTCAACAAGGTGTGTTGACATGAAACGGGCATTATCGTATTTTTACGATATACGATACGATTGACCGGAGTGCTTCATGACCAATGACCAGACCTTGGCCACCCTGTGCAAAGCCCTCGGGCATCCGGCGCGGGTGGCGATCCTCAGGCATCTGTTGCAGGTGAACAGCTGCATTTGCGGCGACATCGTGAACATCCTGCCCCTGGCCCAGTCCACGGTCAGTCAGCACCTGAAGCAACTCAAAGAGGCGGGACTGATCCGTGGCGAAATCGAAGGACCGCGCATCTGTTATTGCGCGGACAAGGATCGCCTCGCCGCATTCAAGAACCTCATCCTTTCTCTGTAGGATCTCATGAAACCTTTGCAGCCCTTTCCCATGGCACCATCCGCCCCCTGTGCGCCCTCTTGCGCCGAAAACGATATTTCCGGCCCTCCGTCGCCGACATCGGGAGCCTGTTGAGGGCCTCCGCCAGCCCCTGGTGCAGGGGTAGACGACCTTCCCGGCTATCGCATCGAGTACTATGTGGACGGCTTTTTGCCCGCCACCGCAGGGCGGATTGCCCGCGTCCGGACCAGCCCCACGCCCTGGGACCGGCTCGGGACCTGCCGTGCGCGGCTTGGCCTTGACCGCAACAACTACACCGTCAACCCCGGCCTCTATGCCATCGGCCAGCCCGGCCCCGAGGCTCCCGTCGTCGTCACGGCCAACTACAAACTGACCTTTGACACGGTCCGCTTCGCCCTGACAGGCCGAGACATCTGGCTGCTGGTGGCCGACACGCGCGGCATCAATGTCTGGTGCGCGGGGGGCAAGGGAACGTTCAGCGCGGCAGGCATTTCCGATCAGGTGCGCAAGAGCGGCCTTGAAAGCATCGTCTCCCACCGCCGCCTCATCCTGCCCCAGCTCGGGGCCAACGGGGTGCGAGCCCGCGACCTGCGCAAAGCCTGCGGGTTCGAGGCGGTCTTCGGCCCCGTGCGCGCCCAGGACCTGCCCCGCTATCTGGACCACGGCGAGGACGAGGCCATGCGCACGGTGACCTTCACCGTGCGGGAACGCGCTGAAGTCATCCCCGTGGAACTGGTCTTGGGATGGAAGCTGATCCTTGCGTCATTCCTGGCGGCGGCACTGCTCAGCCTCATCGGCCCGGAATTCTCCTGGCAGGCCATCCGGGAGCGCTGGATCCTGGCCGCGCTGGCCACGGGCCTGGGTCTGACCGCCGGAGCGATTCTCTTTCCCCTGCTCCTGCCCGCGCTGCGCACACGCCTTTTTTCCCTGGGCGGCGCGGGACTGGGGCTGGCCCTGGCCGTGCTGCTCCCGGCCATCTTCCCCGAGCAGTCCATGGTCCGGGTTCTGGGCGCGGGGCTATGGACCGTGGTCATGGCATCATGGCTGGGACTCAACTTTACCGGCTCCACGCCCTACACCTCCCCTTCCGGGGTGGAAAAGGAAATGCGTAAGGCCATCCCCCTGTTGGCCGGGAGCACTGTTCTCGCTGCCATCCTCTTTGTGACCGGCAATTTTGTGTGAGGAAAAAATGAAAACCTTCCGCTATCTCGAAAACGTCGCCACCCTGGCCTATGACGAAGACAAATGCGTGGGCTGCGGAATCTGCGCCACTCTCTGTCCGCACCGCATCTTCGCCATGGACCAGGGCAAGGCCAAGGTCGTGGACCGCGAGGCCTGCATGGAATGCGGGGCCTGCGCCCTGAACTGTCCCACCAGCGCCCTCAGCGTCACCCCCGGCGTCGGCTGTGCGGACTACATCATCCAGACCTGGTTGCCGGGCAAAGGCGGGACTTCCTGCTGCTGAATCCTTGACCACGGCCGCGAAATGCATGATTTCTCAACCTTAGCAACCGAAGGAGGAACCATGCTCGCACGCGCTGAAGCACTCGAACTGCTTAAAAATTCCGCTCCAGACCATCTTTTCGTCCACGCCCTCGAGACTGAAGCCGTCATGCGCGCCCTGGCCGAGCGCCTGGGCCACGACCCCGAAACCTGGGCCATGGCCGGGCTGCTGCACGACCTCGATTACCCCCAGACCAAGGACGCCCCCGAAAAACACGGCCTCCTGACCGCCGAAACCCTGGCCGGAAAGCTGCCGGACGAAGCAGTCCAGGCCATCGCCCGCCACAACGAGATCAACGGCAACCTGCCCGAGACTCAGTTCGACTTCGCCCTGCGTTGCGGCGAAACCGTGACCGGACTCATCCACACGGCGGCGCTGGTCCGCCCGACGCGCATGCAGGGCATGGAAGCCAAGAGCCTGAAGAAAAAAATGAAGGACAAGGCTTTTGCCGCCTCGGTCTGCCGGGACACCATCAAGGAATGCGAAAAGATCGGCCTGGAACTGGGAGACTTTTTGACCCTGGCCATCGGAGCCATCGCAGGGATCGAAGGCGAAGTGGGACTGGCGGCGTCCTGACCCTCATGGAAGGCTTTCTCCTTCACGCATCCAACCGCCTGGAAAACCTGGCTGAACTGCTGTCTGAGGTTCTAAAAACACCGCTGGACCCCATGGAACCGGAGACCATCCTGGTCCAGTCCGGTGGCATGCAGCGGTGGGTCTCCATGCAGCTCGCCCGCCGGCACGGGGTCTGCGCCAATACCCGCTTCCCCTTTCCCGTTGGCTTCGCCTATGAACTCTGCCGGAAACTGCGGGCCGACCTGCCGCGCGAATACTCGCTCAGCCAGGAGCGCATGCGGTGGCGCATCGTGCATCTGCTGCGAGGTCTGCTGGATGAGCCGGAATTCGCGCCGCTCGCGCGTTACGTGCACGAGGATTCGGAGCTCAAGTCCGTGCAACTGGCCGAACGCATAGCCTATCATTTCGACCAGTACCTCATCTTCCGCCCGGAGTGGGCCGCACGCTGGGAGAACCATGAACCGAGCGGGAATTTCCTCCTGCCCGGCCACGTCGCTTGCGAAGCCTGGCAAGCCAGACTTTGGCGGGAACTGATCCGGGACATGGGGGGGGAGCATCGCGCGGCGCTGCTGCAGCGGGCCATCGCCAGGCTGGAAAAGGGCGCTTCCCTGCCTGATCTGCCGTCGCGCGTCTGCGTCTTCGGCATACCGACCCTGCCGCCAGTCTATCTGGATCTTCTGAAAGCCCTGTCCAGGCACAGCCAAGTGCATGTCTTCCTGCTCAGCCCCTGCCGAAAATACTGGGGCGATCTTCTGACTCATCGGGAACGTCGGCGTGCCTACCGTGCCGGAGAAAACGCCTTTGAGGAACGACCCGAGGACGCAATGCCGCTGGCGGGTCTCGGTGCGGTAGGGAAAGACTTTCTGGAACTGCTGATGGAACGGGATGCGCTGGAAACGGGGCTGTACGAGGAACCAGGCGCCGATACCATGCTCGGACAACTCCAGGCCGACATTCTTGATCTGAATGTTCGCGACGAAAAAACGGACTTCTCCGACACCTCCATCCAGGCCCACTGTTGCCACAGTCCCCTGCGCGAGATGGAGGTCTTGAAGGATCTGATCCTCGACCTCCTGGCCAAAGACACTTCCCTCTCGCCACAGGACATCCTGGTCATGAACCCGGACATCGAGGCTTACGCGCCGGTCATCCAGGCCGTGTTCGGGACCACCGGCGAGGAAGGCATCCCCTTCTCCATCTCCGACCGCAAACCCACCAGGGCCGCCGAAACCATCCGCCTCTTCCTGGAACTGCTAGAGTTCGGACAGCACCGCTTCGAGGCCTCGCGTGTCTGCGCTCTGCTCGAAGCCCCGCCAGTGCGGCAGCGACTGGGCCTGGATGCGTCCGATACGCAGCGAGTATTGGAATGGATGCGCGCATCCGGTGTGCGATGGGGGCTCAATCGGGATTTTCGCAGGAATGCGGGGCTGGGGGATTTCGACCAGAACACGTGGGAGAGCGGCCTGTCCCGCCTGTACCTCGGATACATGACCGGCGCGGCGGACCCGCTGGGCGGCATCGCCCCACTGGCGCTGCGCGGCTCGACCGAGCAGGAGTTGCTGGGCCGCGTGACCGCCTGGATCGACGAACTCGCCACCCTGTGGTCCCGGCTGCGTGACACTCGTTCGCCTGCGGATTGGCAGGGCTGTTTGCTGTGGATCCTGGATGCCTTCTTCCCCCAGGACCTCGCCCAGGCCGAGCACCTGCTGGCCATCCGCAGGACCGTGACCGAACTGACCAGCGACATGGGCGATTTCGAGGCCGACGCAAGGACCATGCTCTATCTCATCCGCAAGCGCCTGGACGAGAGCGGCGGCGAGTCGGGCTTCCTGGCCTCGGGCCTGACCTTCTGCGGGCTGAAACCCATGCGCTCCATCCCCTTCCGGGTCATCTGCCTGACGGGCCTGACCAGCACGGCCTTTCCGCGCCAGGACACCCCCCCCGGCTTCGACCTCATGGCCGCCCGCCCCCGGCCCGGTGACCGCAGTCTGCGCGAGGACGACCGCTACCTGTTCCTGGAGAGCATCATTTCGGCCCGGGACAACCTCATTCTGACCTACCCCGGCCTGTCTCAATCCGACAACGCCGAGGCCCCGCCCTCGGTCCTGGTCTCGGAACTGCTCGATTTCCTGGACAGGGGCTGCACGGTGGATGGAAGAAAATCATCGGAGGTCCTTGTCTTCAGGCACAAGCTGCAGGCCTTCCATCCGGACTATTTCAGCGCAGGATCGCGCCTTTTTTCCTACTCGGCCCAGAACCGCGATGCGGCGCAGGCGCTTTTTGCCGAGCACCAGTCCCGGCAATTCTTCCCCGAAGCCGGTGCCCCCGAAGATGCAGATGCAGAGCAGGAACTCGAGGTCGACATCGAAGAGCTGACGCGCTTCCTGGCTCATCCGTGCCGCCACCTGCTGCGCGCCCTGCGCATCGATCCGACCGGGGGTGAGGACGATTTCATGGACGAGGAACCCCTGGCCGCGCCCACGGGCCTCGAAGCCTACGGCCCCCTGCAGGACCTTCTGCGTAGGGCCCTGGACGAACCCGCCGCCCGCCTGGAAGAGCTTCTCGTAGCCTGGCAGCTCCTGCCTCCGGGCGAGGCCGGGACCGACGCGGGCCGGAAGATCTGCTGCCAGATCCGCCTCCTGGCCGAACAGTCACGGGCCGTCATCGGCGACGAAAAGGCCGCGCGCTTCGACCTGAAGCTGCAGTTGGGCAGGGTCACGCTTACAGGCCGCCTCGACCTCCACGGCGACCGCATTGTGACCTGCCGCCCCGCCAAGACCAAAAGCTCGGACATGCTCCGCCTGTGGGTCCGCCATCTGGCCGCCTCGGCCGCGGGCAATCCCGCCCGGTCCATACACATCGGCACCGATGATTGCTTCCCGGCACCCGAGGCCTCGGATGCACGGAACCTGCTCGAGGGGCTGCTTCGTCTGTATACACAAGGCATGCGCGCCCCGCTGCCCCTCTTCCCCCGAACTTCCCTCGCCTTCGCCGAAGCCCGCTTTACGGGCCGCAAGCCCAAGGAGCGTCCCGAAGCATTGATGCAGGCCATGCGCCAGTGGGAAGGCGGCTACATGGTCAATCCCGAACGCGAGGACCCGCACCTGGCCTTCCTCTTCCGCGACGCCGAGCCGGACTGGGAGCGCTTCGCTGACCTAGCCGAGGAAATCTACGGCCCCATTCTGGGAGGTGCCGAGTAATGCAGCCCATGGACCTCTGCACCGCTCCCCTGGACGGCACGACCCTCATCGAGGCCAGCGCCGGCACCGGCAAGACCTACACCCTGACCGGCCTCTTCGTGCGCCTGCTGCTGGAGAAGAACCTGACCGTGGACCAGATCCTGGTGGTGACCTTCACGGACGCGGCCACCGAGGAACTGCGCGGGCGCATCCGCAAACGGCTGTCCGACGTGGCCGGGGTGCTGACTGGCGAAATGGAGGCCGACGAGAAACTGGAAGAGGATCTCCTGGCACGCTTTGGCGGCACGGACGCCGCCCGCCGCCTGGAACTCGCCCTGCGCAACTTCGACCTGGCCCAAATCTTCACCATCCACGGCTTCTGCCAGCGCATGTTGGGACGCAACGGATTCGAGTGCTCGGCCCTCTTCGACACGCAGCTTGAGCCGGACCTCTCGGACCTGCGCCGCCAGGTCTGCGTGGATTTCTGGCGCAGTCACATCCTGCCCCTTGGCGGCCTGACCGGCACGGAAGTGCGCAAGCATCTAACCCCTGACCATCTCACGGAAATGTCCGGCCTGCCCTTCCTGGCCCAGCGCATCCGCATCGAGCCATGCAGCCCCGCGCCGGACCCCGCGCCCTTGGACCGGGCGGTGCGGGGGGCCTGCGAAAGGCTCAAGGTGTCCTGGTCAATCATGGAACCTGAAGTCCGAACGCTCCTGCTGGCGCGAACAGACAACTTCAACGCACGCCAGTTCTCGCCGCAGAAGCTGGATCAGCGTCTGAAAGCAGCGCGCGATTTCCTGAACGACCCGAGGCTCGATGCCAAGGAGCAGCTCAAGGCCCTCGGCGAACTGACCTCGACCTACGTGAGGGGCATGACCAAGAAGGCCTTCACCGCCCCGGAGCACCGACTGTTCGACGAGATCCAGGATATCCTGGACCATGTTGAGGCCTTGCGGCACCTGCTGGGACCCTTCGTGGTCCATCTGCGCCATGCGTTCCTCTCGGACGTGACGAGGTGCCTGGACGACCTCAAGCGGCGTCGCAACGTGCTGGGTTTCGACGACCTGCTGCGGAACATGCACGCCGCCCTGGCCAGCCCCGAGCTGGTCGCTGCGGCGCGGATCCAGTACCGAGCGGCCCTCATCGACGAATTCCAGGACACCGACGGCCTGCAGTACGACATATTCCGCACCCTCTTCGCCACCGGCGACGGGGAGAACTGCCTGTTCCTCATCGGCGACCCCAAGCAGGCCATCTACTCCTTCCGGGGCGCGGATCTGCACACTTACCTTACCGCGGCCGACAGCTGCGAACGCGGCATGACGCTGGGCGTCAACTACCGCTCCACGCCCGAGCTGATCGAGGCCGTGAACCGCCTGTTTTTCAGACCTGACAACCCAAGCCCCTTCCTGGACCCGAAAATCGGCTATCAGCCGGTCAGCGCCCCGGCCGAAGAGCGAGATCGCTTCCGCGAAGACGGGCAAACACTCGCACCCATGGTCGTCTGGCAGGTTAAAAGCGAGGACAAGCCCCTGGCCAAGGGGGCCCTTGCGCCACGCATCTGCCGGGCCGTGGCCGCTGAGATCAGCCGCCTGCTGCGGGGAGCGGCCGAGGGGCGCATCCGCATCGGCGACGCACCGCTCCTGTCCGGGGACATTGCCGTCCTGGTCGAGACCCACGCCCAGGGCGAGGCCGTGCATAAAGCCCTCGGCGCACTGGGCATCCCGAGCGTCGTGACCCACACCTCATCGGTCTTCGCCAGCCCCGAGGCGGTGGATCTCCTTATCGTTCTGCGCGGCATGGCCGAATGCCAGCGCCCGGCGGCCCTGCGCACGGCCCTGGCCGCGCCGATGATCGGCCTGACGGCCCTGGATCTCGCGCTCCTCGATGAGGACGGAGCAAAACTCGAGGCGTGGTTCGAGCGCTTCCTCGACTGTCAGGAGCTGTGGGATCGCCGGGGCGTCATGGCCGCTGCGCGCCGCCTCTTCGCCGACCTGGGCGTGCGCAAGCGCCTTGTCTCCCTGCCGGACGGCGAACGGCGCATGACCAACGTCCTGCACTGCCTGGAGCTGCTCCACAGCCGGGAACGCGAGTCGGGCGCGTCCATGCACGCGCTGCTGACCTGGTTCGCCCGTCGACTCGGCACCGAAGGCTCCGAGGAGTCTCAGCTGCGATTGGACACGGACCGCGACGCGGTCCAGATAGTGACCATTCACAAGAGCAAGGGGCTCCAATACCCGGTGGTCTTCTGTCCCTTCATCTTCGGTCGGGCCAGATGCCCCGAGGACCGGGCCCTGGTCCACGAAGACGGATTACTCCTCGACCTGAGCACGGAGGAGCTGCCCCGGCGGGTACGCCAGGCCATAGCCGAGGCACAGGCCGAGCGCGTGCGCCTGCTGTACGTGGCCCTGACCCGCGCCAAATGCCGCTGCTACGCGATCTGGGGACGCATCAACGAGGCCGAGACCTCCGGCGCGGCATGGCTCTTCCATGGGCATCGCGCTGACGAAAACAGCGCCCTGAGCTGGGATGCCGTCGATGAAGACATAGTCTACGCGGACCTGCTCGAATTGGCCAACGCCGACATCGAGGTCACGGAACTGCCCGACGCCGAACCTAAGAAGGGACCGCCGCAGTTCACCCATGCCCCTGACCTGCAATGCCGCAACTGGGATCGTGTTCTGGGCTCCGGCTTCGGGCTGGCGAGCTTCACCGGCCTGACCCGCGGCATGGAGCACGGGGCGAGGCCAGGCCTGGACGAGATAGATGCGTCCGGCCAGGCCGCGGACGAGTGGTCCATGGCGAATTTTCCGCGTGGCGCGGCCGCCGGCTCGTGCCTGCACAGGATTTTCGAGCGCATCGATTTCGCGGATGAGAGCAGCATCCCCGCCGCCGTGACCGAGGCGCTGGCCGCGTACGGCTTCGACCCGGACTGGCATCAAACTGTCCATGAGATGGTCAAACGGGTCCTGCACGCAGATCTGGGAGAAGGGCTGCAGCTGAGAGGCATCGAACAGAAAAACAAGCTGGTCGAGATGGAGTTCCTCTTCCCACTGCGCCTCGTGACCCGCGAAACCTTGGCCGCCGTGTACCGGGATGCGGCCGTGCTTCTGCCGCCGGACCTGCCGGAACGCATGGGTAGCCTGCGCTTCGAGCCGCGCCGTGGCTTCATGACCGGGTTCATGGACCTGGTCGTGCGCAGCGGTAAAAAATATTACCTCCTCGACTGGAAATCAAACTGGCTCGGCCCCACCCCGGGCCACTACACCCCTGATGCTCTGCACACGGCCATGGCCGGCAGTCACTACTTCCTGCAGTACCACATCTACTGCCTGGCCCTGAAGCGCCATCTGGCCCTGCGCAAGCCCGGATTCGACTACGCGGAGCACTTCGGCGGCGTGCGCTACGTCTTCCTCCGCGGCGTGGAGCCAGAACGACCGGGCCTAGGGGTGCATGTAGACTGCCCCGACGCGCGATTTCTCGACGCGCTGGACAAGGCCCTCATCGACCCGGAGAAACGCTGATGTTCGCCAGCCCCGCCATCCTGCCCCGCCTTGCGGCCAGCACCCTCTTTTCCGAGGCCGACCTGTACCAGGCCCGCTTCGCCGCCTCCCTGGCCCGCGAAGGACACGCCGACCTGGTAGCAGGCCTGACTGCCCTCGTCTCCCTGGCTGTGCGCGAGGGGCACGTCTGCCTGCACCTAGGCGACGAGGGCGTCCGCGAACGACTGGCCGCCCTGGGCCTGGACGGGACGCACGCCTGCCTGCTGACGGGCGTTGTCGGCGCGCCGGGTTCCGGGCTGCCGCTCATCCTGGACTGCGAACGCCTGTATTTTTCACGCTTCTTCTACGACGAAGAGACTCTGGCCCACGCCTTCCTGCGCCTGGCTGACACGCCGCCCCGGGACATCCCGGCAGACCTGCTGCCCGACATTTTCAAGGCCGAGGGCAGCGAAATCGACTGGCAGGACGTGGCCTGCTTCGCGGCCCTGCGCAGCCGCCTCTGCGTCATCTCGGGCGGCCCCGGCACGGGCAAGACCACGACAGTTGCCCGGATTCTAACCCTGGCGGCCAGGATGCACTCCGGCACGAATTTCCGCATCCGACTGGCCGCGCCCACGGGCAAGGCGGCCTCGCGCATGACCGAGGCCCTGGCCACGGCCTTCCCCGGCGGGAGCCTCCCGCCGGAACTGGCTGCCAGCATGAGCCACGGGGCGCAAACGGTGCACCGGCTGCTCGGCTGGAGCGGCGGCGGTTTTCGCTACAATCAAGGCAATCGACTGGCCCTTGACATGCTTGTGGTGGACGAAGCGTCCATGCTGGACCTGGAATTGACAGCGCGACTCATGGAAGCCTTGCCGGAACACGCCCGCCTTGTGCTCCTTGGGGATCGCAACCAGCTCGCCTCGGTGGAAGCAGGGGCCGTCCTGGCCAATTTGTGCCGGGAGGATGTGGTCAACGTTTTCTCGGAACGGTTCGCCGCTGAAGTCGCCGAAACCTGCGCCGTCAAGTTGCCTGTGACGCAGCATCCCGCCCCGCTGGCGGATCATGTGGTGGAGCTCAGGAAAAGCTACCGCTTCGGGCCAGACAGCGGCATCGCGGCCTTAAGCGCGCTCATCCGGGACGGCAAAGCACATGAGGCCGCGGCATTGCTGGAAGAAAGACATGAGGATCTGGAAATGAAGCCCTGCGCAGGGCCAAAGGCCCTGGCGGAAACGCTGGCACCTCTGCTGCGCGAGGCGTTCGGGGAACTTGGCAGGACAACCGGGCCCGCGCAGGCTTTCGAGATTTTCGCGGCCCTGCGCCTGCTCTCACCGATCCGCAAAGGGCCGCGCGGGACCGAAACTCTCAATCATCTGGCAGGGCAAACCCTGACGGGCCAGACCGGTGAAGCTTGGTACCCGGGCCGTCCGGTCATGATTCTCGAAAACGACTACACGCTGGGACTGTTTAACGGGGATGTCGGCATTGCCCTGCCCGCGGACGGGACCCTGCGTGTCTTCTTTCCCGGCGCGGAAGGCTTCGCCTCCCTCTCCCCGGCCCGCCTGCCCCGCCACGAAACCTGCTACGCCATGACCGTGCACAAGAGCCAGGGCTCGGAATTCGAACACACCGTACTGGTCCTGCCGGAAGAACCCTGTCCGCTCCTGGGCCGGGAACTCTTGTACACGGCGCTGACCCGGGCCAGGGAGCGCTTCACGCTGATCGGAACGCCTCAGCAAATCAACGTTGCGGTGGAAAATCCGGCGCGACGCGATTCGGGACTGGGTGAGATGGTGGCGGGCATATAAAACCATTCAGCCCTCTGGCTAAAATAATGCGTGGGGCAAATGAACGTGTTGACTTCCCGAACAATTAGCAAAACAATGTACCCAACAAAATTGGGCACGCGGCCATTCAGTTCCTTTTGCCGCACGTAAACTTCTTTTTTAAGTGAATTACCATGAACACCATTCTTGTCACCGGCGCCGACGGCTTCATCGGCTCTCACCTTGTGGAGCTACTTGTCCATGAAGGCTATCAGGTCAAAGCCTTATCGCAATACAACTCCTTCAATTACTGGGGCTGGCTTGAAGATGTCACATGTCGAAACGACATCGAAGTGTTGAGCGGAGATGTCCGCGATCCCCACTTCTGCAAAAAAATAACCCAGGGCGTCGACACGGTTTTTCACCTGGCAGCGCTGATCGCCATCCCCTATTCCTATGTAGCTCCAGACAGCTACGTCGACACCAACATCAAAGGAACTCTCAATATTTGCCAGGCCGCGCGGGAAAACAACGTCAGCAGGGTGGTGCACACGTCGACCAGCGAAGTTTACGGCACCGCCCAGTATGTGCCCATCGACGAAAGTCATCCATTGCAGGCCCAGTCCCCCTACAGCGCGACCAAAATTGCAGCGGACGCCATGGCCATGAGTTTTTTCAACGCGTTCAACCTCCCCGTGACCATTGCGCGACCGTTCAACACCTATGGGCCCAGACAGTCGGCTCGAGCCGTCATTCCCACTATCATCACCCAGATCGCGGGCGGTGTCCGACAGATCAAGCTGGGCGATGTGACCCCAACGCGCGACTTCAATTTCGTTACAGATACATGCCAGGGTTTCCTTGCGCTGGCCCGCAGCGACAAAGCCATCGGACAGACCGTTAACATCGGCTCCGGCACTGAGGTTTCCATCGAAGACACCCTCAATCTGATCAAAGAATTGATGCAGAGCGACGTAAAGTTCATCACGGACGGTGAGCGCGTCCGGCCGGAAAAATCCGAGGTTTTCCGTCTTTGCTGCGACAATACCCTAATCAGGGAACTGACCGGCTTCGAGCCCCGTCATTCCCTGCGCGAAGGGCTGCAGGAAACCATAAACTGGTTCAAGCAGCCTGAAAACCTGGCGAAATACAAGGCGACCATCTACAATGTCTGAGAGCCTGGCCTTCCGCGGACTGATCAATTTCATCCGCGATCAGTACCGGTCCAAGGACTACATCCCCTTGCACGCGCCCAGTTTTCACGGCCGTGAAAAAGAGTACGTCAACGAGACCATCGAATCGACCTTCGTCTCCAGTGTCGGGGCTTTCGTGAACCGGTTCGAAGACGACATCGCCGCATACACAAAAAGCCCCAAAGCCGTGGCCACTGTCAACGGCACGGCTGCGCTGCACACCGCCCTGCTTCTGGCCGGGGTCCGGGCAGGCGATCTTGTCATCACGCAGGCCTTGACTTTTGTCGCGACCTGCAACGCCATCGCCTACTGCGGGGCGCAACCGGTCTTCGTGGATGTGGATCGGCGCACTTTAGGGCTCTCTCCAGCGGCCATGGAAGACTGGCTGGACAAGAATGCCACAGTCGACAACGACGGCGTCTGCAGAACAAAGTGTGGGGAGCGCGTCATAAGGGCCTGCGTACCCATGCACACCTTTGGCCACCCCTGCGATCTTGACGGATTGAACGAGATCTGCACGCAATGGGGGCTTTCACTGGTGGAGGACGCCGCTGAGTCGCTGGGCAGCTTGTATCACGAGCGTCATACCGGCACCTTTGGCCTGTTTGGAACATTGAGTTTCAACGGCAATAAAATCATCACCACGGGCGGAGGCGGGATGATTCTGACCGGGACAGAGATGGGAGCCAGAGCAAAACATCTGACCACGACAGCCAAGCAGCCCCATCCCGTTGCGTTCGTTCACGACGAGGTCGGTTACAACTATCGTCTGCCCAACATCAATGCCGCGCTTGGCTGCGCCCAGCTCGAACAGCTCGAACAGCTCGTTAGCGCCAAGCGGTCATTGGCGGCCAAGTACACAGAATTTCTGCGCAACAGCGACCTGACCTTCGTTGCCGAACCTGTGGGCTGCAGATCGAATTTCTGGCTCAACGCGGTAATCTGCGGAGATGAAAGTCAGCGAGATTCGCTGCTTCGCGCCACCGCCGCGGCCGGAGTGATGACGCGGCCCGTCTGGCAACCGATGCACCTGTTGCCAATGTTCAAGGAATGTCCTCGCGACGACCTGACCATGACACAATGGCTCGCGGCCAGAATTGTCAACCTCCCGAGCAGCGCACCCCTGGATCAAAAACCATGAAACGCACCATCGCCGTCTTCACCGGATCCAGAGCCGAATACGGGCTGCTCTACTGGCTCTTGAAAGAAATCAAGGAAAGCCAGTCTCTTGCGCTTCAACTTATTGTCAGTGGAATGCATCTCTCCAAGGAATTCGGAGATACATGGCGGCAAATCGAGGCTGACGGATTTTTCATCGACTCGAAAGTTGAAATGCTCCTATCCTCGGACACCCCTGTGGGTATCGCCAAATCCGTGGGCCTTGGGACTATCGGCCTTGCTGACTCGCTGCAAAGCCTCAATCCGGATCTTCTCATCATACTCGGAGACCGATTTGAAGCACTTGCTGCAGCGCAAGTCGCGATGATCCTGGGCATACCGATTGCCCATATGCACGGAGGCGAAATCACGGAGGGGGCCTACGACGACACCATCCGCCACTCCATCACCAAAATGGCCAGCCTGCACTTCGTAGCCGCGGAACCATACCGCAAGCGCGTTATTCAGATGGGCGAAGCGCCTGCCTCCGTATTCAATGTCGGTGCGCTGGGGCTTGAGCATGTGCTGCGCACCCCCAGGCTTTCCCTGGACGAACTGGCACAGGACCTCTCCTTTCCGCTACGAAAGCCCTTTTTCATTGTCACCTACCATCCTGTCACGCTGCTGGATGAAGATCCACGGCAGAGCATGGATGAAATCCTGACTGCTCTCGATCATTTCCCGGAATACCAGGTGATTCTGACATACCCCAACGCGGACAACGGAGGTCGCGGACTCATACCCATGCTTAAAGAGCATGCCCGCAACAATCCAGAAAGAGCAATGGCCATCCAATCCATGGGTTCCAAACGCTATCTTTCCGCACTGGCAGAGTCCGCAGCGGTCATCGGAAACTCATCCAGCGGCATCATTGAAGCACCCTCTTTCGGCGTGCCCACGGTCAACATCGGAACACGGCAGCAGGGTCGTCTGGCGGCTGAGTCGGTGCTGCATTGCGCGCCGCATGCCCAGTCAATCGCCGAATGCATCAGGCGGGCACTATCCGCGCAGCACGTCCTGCTTTCCTCGAGGAAGTCAAACCCCTACGGGCAAGGCCGCACGGCTCAAGAAATCGCCAGGGTGCTCCGCAGCGCAGACCTCTCCAAACCAAAAACCTTTTTCAATCTCGAACATGCGTACTGAACACGTCTACATAATTGCAGAGGCAGGGGTTAACCATAATGGCAAGCGCGACCTGGCTTTTGCCTTGGTCGATGCCGCGGCCGATGCCGGGGCTGACGCAGTGAAGTTCCAAACCTTCCTGGCCGAAAAGCTCGCCTCACCGTCCGCTCCCAAGGCTGACTATCAAAAAGCGAATACTCAAACCACGGAAAGCCAGGTTGAGATGCTCAAGAAACTCGAATTGCCCCCGGATTGGCACATGGAATTGCACGCCCATGCACACCGCAGAGGCATACAATTCCTTTCCACGGCCTTTGATGCCGGAAGCCTCGATTTTCTGACGACCCTGGACCTGCCCGTTTACAAGGTGCCTTCCGGCGAACTCACCAACGGTCCCCTGCTCTGGCGCTTCGCCCGCACCGGCAAACCTCTTATTCTCTCCACGGGCATGGCCACGCTGGCTGAGGTGGAAGGGGCCCTGGCCATCGCAGCCCACGGATTGATGCATTCGAAGGAGCCCTCCAGCCTGGAGGAGGTCTGGCAAAACTGGAGCAAACCGGAAAGCCGGAAAGTGCTTGAGGGACGCATCAGCCTCTTGCACTGCACATCCCAATACCCCACTCCGCCCGAAGAAGTTAACCTCCGTGCGATGGATACCCTCGCAGCCTCTTTTGGCCTCCCCGTCGGCTACTCCGACCATACTGAAGGCTGGCTCATCCCCGTCGCGGCGGTGGCCCGGGGCGCACGAATTATTGAGAAGCATTTCACTCTGGACCGGTCCCTGCCCGGACCGGACCACAAGGCTTCGCTGGAGCCAGCCGAACTCAAACAAATGATTGCGAACATCCGGGCCCTTGAACTCGCCATGGGCAGTGGCCGCAAGGCCCCTCAATCCGGCGAGTGGGACACCCGACGCGCCGCACGTCAACACGTCATCGCCGTCAGGGACATCCCCGCCGGAGCCATCATCACCCGCGCGGATCTTGCCACAGCCAGATGCGGGCATGGGATTGAAGCCAACCAACTTTGGGATCTCATCGGGACACGGGCCAGGCGGGATCTTAGCGCAGGGGAGGCGTTCACTCGTGAGTGAGCGCCGCCCTCATATCCTGCTTGGGGCAGGCGGCCATGCCAAGGTCGTCCTGGCCTTGGCCCGGACTGCTGGTTTGTTGGTCCATGGTCTGTGCGATCCCGCATTGGCGGAAAGAATGGTCGGCAGTTGGCATGGGCTGAACGTACTTGGAGGAGACGAGGCCCTGCACCAGTGGACTCCGGAGAAATGCCTGCTTCTGAATGGAGTGGGACCAGCCCTTCATGACGAAATCCGCTTTCAGCTGTACGATTCGCTTCGCCGGAGGGGGTACTGTTTTCCACCGCTGATCCATCCGCGAGCCTGGGTCGACGAAAGCGTCACCCTCTCCGAAGGAGTACAGATTATGGCGGGCGCAATCATACAGCCGGACTGCATTGTCGGCGAAAATACCGTTATCAACACCAACGCCAGCGTGGACCACGACTGCCGCCTGGGGGCTCATGTCCATATTGCGCCGGGAGCAACCGTTTGCGGAGGTGTCGTCATCGAGGACCATGCCTTTGTCGGCAGCGGAGCGACCGTCATTCAGAATATTCGCATAGGCAAACGCGCCGTTGTCGGGGCCTGCACTGCGCTGGTACGTGATCTTGCAGCAAACGGGCGAGTGTTGGCCGCCCCGATACGGAATAACACTCAAAACCCCAACCGGGAGTGACTCGGCTATGCCCAAATCGGCTCAACACGCATGGTCAAGCACCATGCTCCCAATCAACGCCACCATTCAGGAAGCCATCCAGAACCTGACCGCATCAACGTTACAGATAGTTTTGGTTGTGGACGAGCTTGGCAAGCTGCTCGGAACCGTCACGGACGGGGATATCCGGCGAGGACTGCTGCGCGGCCTGGATCTGCGCGCTGGCATCGACCAGATCCTCTTCACCAGCCCGCTGGTTGCTCCTCCGGAAATGAGCCGGGAAATGGTCTTGCACCTGATGCGGGCGAACCGGCTACTGCAAATGCCTGTTGTCGATGAACAGCAACGGGTGGTGGGACTCCACCTCTGGAACGATATTATCGCGCAACCGGAGCGGAACAACGTCATGGTTATCATGGCTGGGGGCATGGGCACTCGCCTTCGCCCCTTCACTGATGACTGCCCGAAACCGATGCTTCCCGTGGCAGGCAAGCCCATGCTCGAACATATTATGGAGAGAGCCAAAAACGAAGGATTCAGACATTTCATCTTCGCAGTCCGCTATCTTGCACATGTGATCGAAGACTATTTCGGCAATGGGGCAAAGTGGGATGTACACATCAGCTACCTGCATGAAGATACGCCGCTCGGCACTGCAGGCGCGCTGAGTCTTCTCGACCCTAAACCCACAGAACCCGTCGTGGTCACCAACGGTGATGTGTTGACCGATGTGCGCTATGGAGAGATCGTCGATTTTCATAAATACCACCAAGCTTCGGCCACAATGGCTGTTCGCCTGCATGAATGGCAACATCCCTTTGGGGTTGTGCAGACCAATGGTGTGAACATTGCGAGTTTCGAGGAGAAGCCTATCTTCAGAACCCATGTCAATGCAGGCATTTATGTTCTTAATCCGGATGTATTGCGGCTCGTGCCTATCGGAAAGCCCAGCGATATGCCGGACATCTTTGAACTGCTCCGGATTTGCGGCGAGCAGATCATTGCCTATCCAATGCATGAAATCTGGACTGACGTGGGCCGACCGGACGATTTGCAAAAAGTTCGCAATGAAATGTGCGGAGAACCCGCCAAATAGTCCTTTTTTGGAACAGGAAACTGAATATAACATGTTTTTCCCTCAAGAAATTTTCCATGCATACTACATACGGTTTAGACTTTCATATTCAGCAAAAATACTTTATTTTTTCCGAGATACGCCTGCGACCGGCCAAGGCCGTTCACCGCGTGTATTTCCTTGATGCTCAACAAATTCAATACTATTGGAGCGCTGACTAAAATGAATTCCACTTGGAAGGGTGACGACAAGGAAGAATTACCAACGGAGGGCCAGCAGCACTACGATTACTTTACAATGAATATACCGCTCAAGATTTTTCTGGAACTACAATGAACATTCTGGGACTTATTCCAGCCCGGGGGGGATCCAAACGAATACCGGGAAAAAACGTGAAACTGCTTGGCGATTTGCCCCTCATCGCCAGGACTATTCAAGCGGCAATCGCCAGCACAACATGTTCAGACATTGTTGTATCGACGGACGATACGGAAATAGCGGACATCGCCAGAAAGTTCGGAGCAACTATTCCCGGCTTGCGGCCTCCACATCTGGCCACAGACGAGGCAACTAGCGTGGATGTCGCTCTCTACGAACTCGACAGACATGAAAAGGCGCACGGACCGGTAGATGGATTGTTACTTCTGCAGCCCACCTCTCCCTTTCGAACCGCCGAAAGCATAAAAAAAGCCGTTACCCTGTTTGAAATGTCGCAAGGATGCCATGCGGTGGTCAGCGTCAGCAAGGCACCTGTCCATCCGGCATGGTGCTTTCGCCTCAACAAATCCGGCATGGAACCATATCTCGGTCGGGATAACTTGGAAAGGCGTTCCCAAGACCTGGAGTCCGCGTACTCGCTAAACGGCGCCATTTATCTAATATCACCACTACAATTGCAAAACGGACACAGCTTTTTACCCAAATCTGCAGTGCCTTTTGTCATGGAATCGATACATGAAGCCCTGGATATTGATACTGAGGATGACTGGATGATGGCGGAATTTTTTATCAATTTTATGAATAGCAAATTTTAAATATAAAATGCCCTTAAACAGACCAAACCTCCTCCAAAAATAAGTACCCCTAGACAGATTCCACTCTTCGTCGCCGAAATTTCGCAAGAACATGAATAAAACCTAGCCAAAATATTTGATCACCATCATACCTGAATTTATAACTGCGTTAAAAAAAAACTTTAAAGTTCTTTGACAGCGGCCCAACGTTTTTTGCAACGTAAAATTCGACAGAATTATCCTTGAATATAACATCATGCATTTTTTTAAGAACATACGAAATCGGAATTTTATTATCTGTTCGCATATCTGTTGAATGCACACCTGGCTGCTGCATGCTTCTTGGAACAAATATTCCCTTACTTTTATAATAATCTGCCTGCTCTTCATAAAAATACATAGAGTCAGAAAGATCAATCCCGCAAAAAACTACTTTTTTATATCCCATAAGTAAAGAAAAAAAAGCCGCATAAGAAAGAGATGCAGTAATACTATAAATATAACGAATCTTTCCTGTATACTGAAGGCGACCAAGCGTCCTTAGTGCCCATAAATATTCCATCATAACAGCGTCGTCACCTTTAGCCGGAATATCAAAATCAAGAGACAAATAAATATTTTTTTTTAGTTCTCCTGGAATACGATCAAAAGAAATCTTCGATGGCAGCAAATCTTTTATAACGAATGGTTTTTCTGATAACAAATCTTTCTTTTTATTTAAAATATTATAAAAAATATTTTTCCTATCTCCTGAATTGTTCGGCTCTTCATAACAATAAAATGTTGAAATGAAATCGTGAATAATCCAAAAATTTAATCCTAAACTATCATTATTAGAAATAAAATTCCATTGCTTATCAGAAATTCGATTTATAGAACTTCCAGACCCTAATATAAATATTGTATCAGAAGTTTTATACCGTTCAATATCTAATTTATCGATCGTATTTACTCCATGCATACATGCAAGAGCATGAGCCTTTAGCATCACCTGAATTTCTTTTCTTTTCAAGTACAAATATGGAATATTTTTAAACATAATATAGCCTACCTAAAAAACTATTTATCATTATCCATTGCACAGTATCACATAAGCACACATTTCCTCCATATCGCCTTACCCTTGCCAAAAGTCTAAATGAAACTGTATCCATATGAAAAAGGGAGCACGATATAATGACCATACACCCATCTTGGAATAATCTGATCTGGTGGCAAAAAACCCTTGCCGTGACGGCCTGCTGCGTGGCCCTTTACGCCGCCTTTGGATTCCTTCTTCTGCCGCGCATCGCGAGCTACGTGCTTGCCGAGAAGGTTTCTCCTGCACTGAACCGTCAGATCAGCGTCGGGGAGATACGCATCAATCCTTTCGCCATGACTGCGGATGTTTCCGATTTCGCCATCAGTGAAAAGGACGGCAGTGGCGAGTTTGTCGCCTTTGATGCGCTGCATGCCAACCTTGAACTCGCCTCCATCCCTCGTCTGGCCCTGGTTGTTCGTGAGGCCCGGGTGGATGGTCCGCGCATTCATATCCGGCTCGGCCAGGACGGGCAAACCAATTTTTCCGACCTGACCGCCGGGTCGGCGGAACCGGGGGCCGACACTCCGGGCGAGCCCATGCTCCTGCCCCTGATCGTTGAGCCCTTCACCATCGGCAACGGCACCCTGACCTTCGAGGACCAGGCCAGGGGCGTGAGCCATGTCGTGGATCAGATCCAGTTCAACCTGCCCCGCTTTTCCTCGCGCAAGAAAGACTGGGAAACCTTCATGACGCCGACCCTGTCCTTCAGGGCCAACGGCGCTCCGTTCAACCTTGAGGGACGGACCACCCCCTTTTCCAACTCGCTCAAAACCGAATTCGACCTGAACGTCATCGACCTCGCGCTACCCCAGTACTGGGCCTATGCCATGGCCAGAGAAAATCTCAAGCTCTCCAAAGGATTTCTCACCCTTGAGAGCAAGCTGGCCTTTGAACAGTTCGAGGACGCGCTGCCCACCTTTTCCCTGCAGGGCACCATCACGGGGCACGACATCGAGCTGACCGATGGCGACGAACCCGTGCTCACCGCCGCCAGGACCGAGGTCGTCATGGACGACATCTCCATCCTGAACCTGCAGCTCGGGTTGAGCTCCGTGGTCCTGGAGCAGCCGTATCTGCGCGTCGTGCGTCACAAGGACGGGACCCTGAACTGGATGCATTACTTCGGAGCCCCGGATGCCCCGCCAGCCCCGCCGACCAACGCCACGGACCCAAGCATCCTGGCCGCACAGAACGCAACCGTCCCTGTCGCCGTGGAAAGCGGGAACGCCACGCAGGGCACCGCCCAAGCGACAATCTCCAACACGACTGTTGCTGTTGAAACCGGCAACGCATCCCTGTCTGAAGTCTCGGAGATCGACAACGCTACGGCTGTCAGGCGCGACACCGCCAGAACCCTGCTGTTGCGGGTACCCAAAATCCGCCTCACCGACGGCCGCGTACTCTTCAGGGACGAAGCGGCCTCCTTCACCAAGGAACTCAGTTCCCTAAACGTTAGCATCACCGACCTGGACACCTCGCTCAACGCAACCAGCCAGGCCGAACTGCACGCGCTCACCGCCGACGGCGAAAGCCTCGACACGAACGCGACCTTCTCGGTCGCACCCTTCCGCGTGCAGGCCGTCATCACCGCCCGCAATCTGGATGTGCCCACCTACGCTCCGTACTTCAAGGATGCCCTGCCCTTGACCCTGGCCACAGCCAAGGCCAACGCGCGTTTGCGTTTCCTCATCGACGGAGCGGACAAAGCCCCGCGCCTGGATGACGCCTCCTTTGAGATCCGCGACCTGTCCCTCAAGGCCGCCGATGGGGCCGGGGAGGTCACGCTAGGCCGCGCGGCACTGGACAACATTTTCCTGAATCTTGCCGACAACAGCGTCCGCACCGGCGTGTTCACCCTGGAAGGGGCGACGGTCTCCACCTCCCTCGACAAACAGGGCAGAGCCAGGCTGTTTGACGTCCTGGGCGCTCCAGCCAACAAAAAAACCAACTCCGCCGACAGGATGCAATCCGACTCTGGCGGCCAGACGCAGCCCGATGCCGCAGCCTGGAATGTCGCGCTGGCAGGGGCATCCATAAAAGAGGTGACCCTTTCGACCGGGGACAAAGACGCCCCGGCTCCGATCAAGCTCTCCTCCCTGCAGGTCGGCCCGGTGGCGGTGGATACAGAAGCACAATCCGTGCAGGTCGGCCCCGTGGAGCTGAACCTGGCTGTAAATCTCGTAAGGCAAGCAAACGGCGACCTGAACCTGGCCAAACTGTTCGCGCCCGGACAGGCGGCTCCGGCCAGGCCCGCAGCCCAGGCCAAGGCTTCCGCGCCGTCGTGGGCGGTGACCGTGGAACAGTTTTCCCTGGCCGGAACCAGTGTCTCGCTCACGGACCAGACCCTGGCCAAGCCCGTGCGCCTGGACGTGGACCAGATCACCCTGCTGGCCAAGAACCTGTCCACGGACCTCGGCAAGGCCGTCCCCCTGACCCTGTCCTGCCGTGTGGAGGAAACGGGAACAATGACGGCCACCGGCGACATCGTTCCGGCCACCATGACCAGCAAGGGCAGCCTCACGCTGTCCCGAATACCGCTGGCCGTTGCCTCGGCCTATGTCGCGGACGTGGCCGCCATCGACATCCCTGCGGGCAGGCTGGGCGGGAAGCTCGACTGGCGCGTGGGCGACAAGGCCCAAGATCAGATATCCGGCTCCCTGCAGGTTGATGGCTTGCGGATCACCGAGGCCCGGTCCAAGACGGAGCTGCTCGGCTTCAAGTCTCTGGGCGTAAATCGCCTCGCCCTGCAACTCTCGCCTCTGGCCCTGACCATTGCCCAGGTGGATCTGGTCGAACCCCGAGGCAGCTTTGTCATCGACGCCCAGGGCAAGACCAGCCTGGACCGCATCGCGCCGGCACCTCAAAAGAAAGCTCCAGCCAAATCCGCCGACACCTCAGGTGGGCTCAAAACCCTGGAAATTGGGACCGTGAGCCTCAAGCAAGGGCGCTTTTCCTTTGCCGACAGGACCCTGTCGCCACAATTCGAATCCGTCATTTCGCCGCTGGACCTGACCGTAACCGGCTTCTCCCTGGACCCGGCCAAGCGCACGGAACTGGATCTGACCGCCATCATCGACGGCTCCGCGCCCATCACCGCCAAGGGCTGGGTCTCGCCGCTCAAGACTCCCGTGGAAGCCAGCAGTACCGTGACCCTGCGCAATCTGGATCTGGTCGCACTGTCGTCGTACTCCTCGAAATTCATCGCCTACCCTGTCGCACGCGGCCAACTGGACTGGGAAATTAACATGGACACCTCGGAAAACAAGCTGTCCATGGGCAACGCCATCAAGGCCCGCCAGCTTGAACTCGGCGACAAGGTCGAGTCCCCGGGCGCAGCCGATGTGCCGGTCAAGCTGGGACTGGCCCTACTGCGGGACATGTCCGGCAACATCACCATTAACCTGCCCGTCAAGGGCGACCTGAACGACCCGAAATTCAGCATCGGCGGCATCGTCATGCAGGCCTTCCTGGGCCTCATCGTCAAGGCCATCGCCTCTCCCTTCTCGCTGCTGGCAAGCCTTGTCCCCGATGGGGGCGGCGAGGATTTGAACAGACTTCCCTTCCCTCCCGGCCTGTCCGCACCCGCGCCCGAAGCCCTGCAGAACATGCAGGCCCTGGCCGATATTCTTGCGCAGCGTCCCGGAATCAAGATCTCCATCCTCGGCCACGCCGACCCCGCCGCCGACAGACAGGCCATGGCCGATCAGCAGTTCCTGCGCAAACTGCAGGTCATCAAATTCGACGACCTGCCGCGCAAGATGCGTGAAACCACAGTTCTTGAAGAACTGGAGATCACGGACGAGGAATACCCGGACCTGCTCTGGGATGCCTACAAAGACGAACCGGTGGAAAAGGAAAAGAACGCCATCGGCATACACCGGGAGGTCTCCCGCGAGGTGCAGGAAGCCAAACTCCGGGAGCTGATCCGCGTCACCGATGACGACCTCGTGCGCCTGGCCGCCACCCGGGCGGAGTTCGTGAAAAACTATCTTGTGCAGGAGCTTAACGTGGACGCGGGAAGGATTTTCATGGGCAAGACCGGGCCCCAAGCCCTGTCCGGCGCGCACGAGGCGACGGTGGAAATCCAGCCGTAGAAAGCAGAAAGGCTGCCCGGTGCGGCAGCCCTGCAAGCATTGTCAGCGCGGTGCAAAAAAAATCAGCCTTCGAGAATGATCATGGCCACGGCGTTTTCGCGGCTGTGGGACAACGTGATGTGCGCGGTGCGAACCCCCAGGGCCTGAAATCTGAGCCGGGCCTGGTTGTGGAAAAAAATCAGCGGCTTGCCGAGGGCATCGGAACGTATCTCGATATCCTGAAACGTGATCCCGCCGCTGAATCCCGTGCCCAGCGCCTTGACCGCCGCCTCCTTGGCCGCGAAGCGGGAGGCCAGAAAAGGGACCGCTGCGGATGGAATCAGGGCCATCTCTGCCGGAGTCAGAATTCTTGAGCTGAACTTGTCGCCGAACCGGGCATACGAACGCGCGATTCGCTCAAGCTCCGCAATGTCTACACCCACTCCGATAATCATATCCCGCACCATCCATTTTTGTTCCGCATCCTGGGACCGTTTGGCAAAGCCACCTGCGTTTTGCGGGATTTATCCCTGCGCAGGAGGCGCATCAAAACCAATGGGGCCATGTTTGTCAATTCAAGGGAAACGGGACAAACTTCAGGAATTCTGATGTAGATCCTTTCGAAGCCAACTATTTGAATTGCACACTTTGGCAGCATCAATTAGGATTTATGATCAACAAGGAAATTTTTTGCGCATGATGCCGGACCTTTTCCTTTTCAACTTTTCCTGGGGCAGCTCTCTTAAAACGCGTCATCCCCTTCAGGACCTCCCGTGAACATTCTCATGTACTCCCACGACACCTACGGCCTGGGACATATCCGCCGGAGCATGGCTCTGGCGCAGAACATCTTGGCCGAGGAACACAACATCCTCATCCTGACGGGCTCGCCCATTGTCGGCCGCTTCGATTTTCCTCACGGTATCGATTTCGTGCGCATTCCGGGCATGATCAAGCAGAACAACGACCTCTATGTGCCCCTTTCGATAAAGGTCGAACCTGAGATGGCCTTGGCCATTCGCCAGAACATCATCCTAGCCACGGCCAAAGCCTTCAAACCTTCCCTTTTTCTGGTCGACAAGGCCCCGCTGGGCCTCAAGCGCGAGGTGGTTTCGACCCTGCGCTGGCTGCGGGAAGAGAGCCCGAGGACTCACGTCGTGCTGGGACTTCGCGACATCATGGACAGCCCCGAGAGCACCATCGCCGAATGGCGCAGGAAGAACATCTACGACGTCCTGGATACGCTCTATTCGGAGATCTGGGTCTACGGAAGCCGCGAGGTGTACGACCCTGTCCGGGAATACGAAATTCCCGCCCATATCGCCTCGAAGATACATTTCACCGGATACATCCCCCGGCAGATCCCGCGCATCCAGCATCGCCCGCGCCTCCGCCGCGGCATGAACATAGCGCCGGGCGAAAAATTCGTGCTGGTCACTGCCGGCGGAGGAGGAGACGGGTACAAGGTCGTGGACTCGTACCTGACCATGCTCGAGACCCTGCCCCATCCGCCGTTCAAATCCATGATCGTGACCGGCCCGATGCTGGCCGAGAATCTCTACGACCAGCTCGCGGCCAGGGCCCGAAAGCTCAAGGTGCGCATCTGCAAGTTCTACCGCAAGATGGAAAAGGCCATCCTGGCCGCCGACTGCGTGGTCTCCATGGGCGGTTACAACACCATGTGCGAGATCGTCGGCGCGGCCCGTCCGTCCCTCATTATCCCCCGCAGCGTCCCGCGGGAAGAGCAGCTCATCCGGGCCAGGCTCTTCGCCGCCAGAGGCTTGCTGGAATACATCCCGTGGGAGACCGTCGAACCGGCCCCCATGCTCGCGCACATCGAAAAACTCCTGCATGAGCCGGCCCCCTACGAAGCGGCCCTGGCCGGCTTCCCCATGACCGCCTTCGACATCATCAACCAGCGAATCCAGAGCTTCGGAGCACAGGCATGAAAACTCCCGTCATCGGCATGGTCCTCAAAGGCTATCCCCGCATTTCCGAGACCTTCATCTCCAACGAAATCCGCCTTTTGGAGGAACAGGGGCTCACGGTGCACATCTTCTCCATGCGCCAGCCCCGCGAGAATTTCACCCACAAGTCCGTGGAGGCCATCAGAGCCCGCGTGACCTACCTGCCGTCCGAATTCTGGACCAGCCTGCACCGCTTCCTGTGGCCGAACCTGCGTATACTGCTGTCCCACCCCGCAGGGTACGCAAAAAGTTTCCGACTGGCCTGCAAACGGTTCCTGCACAACCGCAACTTCATGACCTTCAAGCACTTTTTCCAGGGCGGCTATCTGGTGTACCACGCCCGCGACCTGAACCTGGCCCACATGCACGCCCACTTCGCCCACAGCCCGACCTCCGTGGCCATGTTCGCCTCCGAGATCTGCGGCGTGCCCTTCAGCTTCACGGCCCACGCCAAGGACATCTACACCTCCGACGCTACGCAGCTGTCCGAGAAGATCGACAGGGCCCGCTTCGTCGTGACCTGCACGAAATACAACAAGGCCTTCCTGGAGGATCTCGTGCAGGGGCGCCACGAAGTGCACTGCGTGTACCACGGCATCGACCTTGAGCTCTTCTTTGCCCACGCCGTGACGCGCACGCCCGAGCCGCCCTACACCTTTCTGACCATCGCCCGCATCGTCGAAAAGAAGGGCATCCCCGACATCCTCGAAGCCCTGGCGCTGCTGGCCAGGGAGGATTTCCCTTTCCGCTACGTGCTCATCGGCAGCGGCGATGAAAAAGACGCAATCAAGGCCAGGGTACTGGAACTGGGGCTGGAAGGGCATGTGGAGATGCCGGGCACCATGGCCCACGAGCAGGTCCTGGAACGCTTTCAACATGCCGACTGCTTCGTGCTGGGCTGCCGCATCGCCAAAAGCGGGGACCGCGACGGCATCCCCAACGTCCTGGCCGAGAGCATGGCTCTGGGCGTACCGGTCATCGGCACCCGCGTCTCGGGCATCCCCGAACTGGTGGAGCACGAGGAGACGGGTCTGCTGGTCGACGCCACGCGCCCCGAAGAGCTGGCCGAGGCCCTCAAACGCATTGTCACGGACCAGGCACTGCGCGCAAAAATCATCCCGGCAGCCCGGCAGAAAGTGACCGAAGTCTTCGACAATAAAAAGCTCATCGTCGAACTCGTCGCCCTGTACCGCAGCCTGACAAACCTGTAGACCCATGCGCATCGCCTATTACCCGACATTCCGCGCCCTGGACCACCCGCGCTCGTCGGGCCTTGTGTCCATCGCCCGTGACGTTGTCGCGGCCATGGAGGCCGAGGGGCACGAGGTCATGGTGCCCCTGAACCGGACCACGGAGTGGATCTTCCTGCGCCCGCGTGAGTGGCCCGGGGCCCTCATCGATGTGTGGAAGGCTTACAGGGCCGTGCAACGCTCGCGCCCGGACTGCTGGTTCACGTACCACACCTACTACCGTGGCCCGGACCCCTTCGGGCCGTTCCTCGCCGCCCACCATCGCCTGCCCTATTTCATCCTGGCGGGCTCCTATGCCACCAAGTACCGCAAGCGCCTGAAAACCTGGGCCGGGTTCCACCTGAACCGCATGGCCCTGGAGCGGGCCGACGCGGTCTTCGTCAACAAGCTGCGCGACGTGGAGAACCTCGGTCGGCTCCTGCCGCCGGAGCGCATTGTCTACATCCGCCCCGGCATCCGCACCGCGAATTTCCCCCTGAACCCGGAGCTTGGCGCCGCGACGCGCGCCCGACTGGGCCTGGACGGGAAGCTGGTCATTGTCACGGCGGCCATGATGCGTCCCGGCGTGAAGGAGGACGGCATCGCCTTCGTCATCGACGCCTGCGCGGCCCTGCAACCGGAGTTTCCGGAGCTGCACCTGCTGATCCTTGGCGACGGCGCCGGGCGCGAACGCCTGGAGGATCGGGCCAGGCAGGTCCTGCCCGGAGCCTGTACCTTCTCCGGCCGGGTCGAACCTAAAGGCATGCATGGCTGGTATCAGGCCGGCGACATCTTCGCCTTCCCCGGCATCGGCGAGGCCCTGGGCATGGTCTACCTGGAGGCTCAGTGCTGCGGCCTGCCCGTGGTCGCCACCAGTCACGACGGCGCACCAGAGGTTGTGGCGAACGGCGAGGCCGGGATCATCGTTCCGCCCTTCTCCCTTGATGCCTTCGCCTCGGCGGTGGGCGACCTGATGCGCGACGCAGACCGGCGCAGGCGACTGGGCAGGCAGGCCCGCGAACGCGTGCTACGCGTTCACGACATCTCCGCCAACTACCGGGAGATGCTTGCTGTCATGGAGAAGGTCTGCGCCGGGAGGAGGCCATGAACGTCATCGGCCTGCTGCGCCACGGCCCCACGGCCTGGAACCGGGAGAAGCGCATCCAGGGCGTGAGCGACACGCCCCTGGACCCTGTCTTCAACCCGCAGCCCTGGCGGGACACTCTGGCCACCCACGGCCCGTGGGACCGCGTCGTGTCCAGTCCCCTGCGGCGGGCGCGGGAGACGGCCCGGCTGCTCTTTTCTGAACTCACCCCCGAAATCGCCCCGGGCCTGCGCGAGCAGGACTGGGGGGCATGGACAGGGCTCACGGTGGCGGGCCTGCGCCGGCACCACCCAGGCCTGATCGAGGCCCAGGAGGCTCTGGGCTGGGATTTCACGCCTCCAGGCGGCGAGAGCCGACGCCAGGTCCTGGCCAGGGCCCTGGCCGCAGTCGAAGAGACGGTCCGCGGCCGCGACGGCGAGCGCATCCTCATGGTCACCCATCTGGGTGTCATCAAGATCCTGCTGAACCATCTCCTGGGGTCCCCCTTCCTGCCGGGCGCTTCAGCCGACGTGGCCAAGCGGGCTCTGCACCTGCTTGCCCTGGACGACGGGGAGCTGCGCGTCCTTAGCACCAATGTGAGGCTTTCATGAAAATCCTGCACTATACGCAATACGTCTTCGGCATCGGCCACCTCTTTCGCAGCATGGCCATCGACCGGGCCCTGGCCCCCCTGACCGTGGACCTGGTCACGGGCGGCGCGGGCGTGCCCATCCCCATGCCGGACAACGTGCGCCATCACGCCATGCCCGCCATCCGCATGGACGAAAACTACGGCAGCGTCCTGGCCGTGGACGGCGAACTCGAAGACACGTGGCGGAAACGGGAAGCCATGCTCCTGGACCTTTTCCGCGAACTGGAACCCGACGTGCTGCTCGTCGAGATGTTCCCCTTCGGCCGCCGGGTCTTTTCCCGGGAACTGCTGCCGCTGTTCGAATGCAACCACCGCCGGCCGCGTCCGGCCAAGATCCTGTGCAGCGTGCGCGACATTCTCGTGGAGAAGAAGGATCAGGCCAAATTCGAAAAACGGGTGCTCGGCTGGCTCAACCCCTGGTTCGACGGAGTCCTGGTCCACTCCGACCCGGGCCTTATCCGGCTGGACCAGACCTTCTCGCGCGTGGCCGACATCGCGTGCCCCGTCTGGTATACGGGCTACGTGGCCGAGGGACCTGCCCTGCCAGACAAGGCCGCCGCCCGGGAGGCTCTGGGCCTGCCTCCTGACGGGACCGTCATCCTGGCCAGCGCCGGCAGCGGGACCATCATCCGCGACCTCCTGTACCCCATCATGGAGGCTTCCATCCAGCTTGGTGCCCGCCTGCCCCACAAGCTCCTCATGTTCACGGGCCCGAACGCCCCCCTTGAGGAGCGGCAACTCCTGGTGGACCGCAGCCGGGCCCATCCCGACGCCACGGTCCGCGAGTTCACTCCGCGTTTTCCCGACCATGTCCTGGCCTGCGACCTGTCTTTAAGCCGGGGAGGCTACAACACGACCATGAACCTGCTGGCCTGCGGAGCCAGGGGACTCATGCACCCCTACGGCCACGACCGTGAGCAGCGCATGCGCCTTGAGGCCCTTGCGGCCCTCGGACATATCGGTCTGCTGGAAGACCGCGACCTGGAGCCGTCCAGGCTAGCCGACGTCATGGAACAGACCCTTCAGGAAAAACGCGGGCCGGTCGAGCGCCTGCGCCTGCAGGGAGACCGGGAGAGTGCGGACATCATCCGCCGCCTTGCCGCAGAAGGGGCCTGAATGGAGTCTCCCACTAAAAAGGGAGACCCGTGTCGGCGCGATGACGCGCCCTGTTCTTCCTTGATTATTCAGGCCGTATGGAGCTAGGACGATTTCCTAGACAATAACTATTACCAACTACGTCCTCATCCCCGCGCCATGCGCAGGAGTCCCATGACCGAAACGGCAGGCCGTCCAAAAAAATCGGCAATCTCGCGGCAGATCGTGCTGCCCTGGAGCAAGTCCCTGTCCATGGCCATGAACAGCCTGCGCATCCGTTTCTTCCGTTCGCTCATCACCACGTTCAGTCTGGTGCTGGCCATCGCCTTTCTCGGTTTCACCCTGACCGGCTCGGCCATTGCCCGGGAGCTGTTCCGCATCCACGGTGACGCGGCCATGCCCCTTCTGATCGAGGCCGGATATTCCCTCGATTCCACGGGCCTTGGCATCACGGCCGGCCCCAAGGAACTGTGGCTCATGGTCCTCTCGCTCCTGGTCTGCACCGTGGGCATCGTCAACGCCCAGCTCATGTCCGTGACCGAGCGCTTCCGTGAAATCGGGATCATGAAGTGTCTTGGCGCGCTGGATCGCATGATCCTGCGCCTCTTTCTGCTCGAAGCCCTGGCGCTTGGCCTGTTCGGTGCCGGAGCGGGCGCCCTGCTCGGTCTGGTCGTGGCATGGGCCGGTTCTTTTGTACATTTTGGAGCGCTGGACTACGGCCAGATGCATGTTTTTCCACTGCTCGCCGAGGCGGCCAAGGCCTGGGGAACGGGCATAGGACTTTCGATCCTGGGCGTGCTTTACCCGGCGATCCTGGCTGCAAAATTGCAACCGATCATTGTCATGAAGGAAGAATACTGATGGATGTTCACCATATAGTCCGCGTGGTCGCCGTGACCAAGACCTTCTCCCTGGGCAAGATGCCGGTGCATGTTTTAAAAGGCGTGGACCTTGAGGTCGCAGCCGGGGAATACCTGTCCATCATGGGCCCTTCGGGTTCAGGGAAAAGCACCCTCTTCAACATGATCGGTGGACTGGACAGGCCCACGAGCGGCCGCGTGTTCATCGACGAGGTCGATATCTCGCAGCTTGACGCCTACGAACTGGCCTGGCTCAGGAACCGCAAGATCGGCTACATCTTCCAGACCTTCAACCTCATCCCGGTCATGAGTGCGCTCGAAAACGTCACCCTGCCCATGATCTTTGCAGGCATGTCCGGCGATGACGCGGTGGACAAGGGGCGCGGGCTCCTGGATCTGGTCGGCCTTGGCGAACGCTTTCAGCACAAGCCCTCGGAACTCTCCGGCGGTCAGCAGCAACGGGTGGCCATTGCCCGTGCCCTGGCCAACGACCCGGCCATCATCCTGGCCGACGAACCAACGGGCAATCTCGATTCCTCCACGGGCGCAGAGATCATCGCCCTGCTCCAGAAAATGAGCCATGAACGGCAGGTCACGATCATCTCCGCCACCCACGACTTCAAGATGCTCAACGTCTCCGACCGGGTGGTCTGGATCCGGGATGGGCGCATCGACAAGATCGAACACCGCGACGAGCTGAGTATCTCGATCGGCACCATCCAGGAACGTCATGAGCCAGCGCATTCCTAGACTCCTGCGCGCAGCCCTGCTGCTCTGCCTGCTGCTGACCTGCGGCGCAGCCCAGGCCGGAATCGTGGAGCACATGCAGGCCATCGGCGGCACCGAGGACCGGGCCCTGGGCGCCGCCGGGGAGAAGCATACGGCCGACTACGTCCAATCGGTCTTTGAAGCCCTGCCGAGGGAACTGCAAGCCGTGACCGGACGCCAGCGCTTCACCACCCCGGTTCGACTGTTCACCTCCGCGTCCCTGGCCATGGACGGGCGCGAAATTCCGCTCCATCCCTTCCATGCCAACGCGCTGTCGCCCGAAACAGTCCCGCCCGAAGGGCTCAGCGGCGAACTGGTCTACGTGGGCGAGGGGAAACTTCAGGACTTCGACGGCAAGCGCATCGCCGGGAACATAGTCCTCATGGACCTTGACTCCGGCCGTGGCTGGCAGGACGCCGCCAATCTGGGCGCGCGGGCCCTCATCTATCTCGACCGTGGGGACACGGCCGCGCCCAGACTGCGTTTCAGGGACAAGGAAGAGCTCACTCCCATCGACTTCCCCAGATACTGGATTCCTTTTGACAAATTCGAATCCGGCATCGCCCCGGTAGCAGAAATAAATGGCCGAACCGCGCGTCTTGAAGGACGGACACAGTGGTCCAAACTCCTGGCCGACAACGTCTATTGCTTCATACCCGGCCAGAACCCCAAGCTCGCTGGTGAAATGCTCCTCGTGGAGGCGTTTCTGGATGCAAGCCGCTACGTGCCTCGCCATGCTCCCGGCGCCGACGAAGGCACATCTTTGGCGACGCTGCTGCATCTGGCACAAGGCTTTGCGGCCGCGCCCCCGGAGCGCTCCATCCTGCTCCTGGCCAGCACCGGGCGGAGCAACAACCTGGCGGGGATGCGCGAAGCCGTCTGGGCGCTCAGCAGCAAAAAAAAGGATTTGGCCCGCGAACGTGACGACATGCGCGAACGTGGCAAGGCTGCCCGGCTGACGGCGGAGCTGCTGCAAAAAGGCGTCCTCACCACGCAGAATCCGGAGCACAACCAGCTTATCCTGCAAGCCATACAGAACGAACTGCGCAATGAAATCGAGACCATAAACACCGCCTTGCGCTTGGCCCGCAAGGATAGCGAGGCCAACGCCGCACGCATCAAGGAACTTGCGCGGCAAAAGCTCCTGCTGCGGCGCGTGGGCTGGGAACCAGCATACGACGCCCTGGACGCGCAGGCCATGGAGGCCGTGAGACGGGTCGTGCCCCTGGCCCTGACCCGGGCCAAACGGGTTGAAGCGGACATCGCCGAGCGGATGGAGAGTCTCGAATCGGCCCTTGATCTCAATGCCCTGGCAGAGGACAGGCGCATGGCCGCCGCCGTCTCCCTGCACCTCTCCTCCCATGGCAACGCCGTGGGCAGCGTGGGTGACGGCTGGATGTTCAAGCTCATTCCCACCGTGAACCGCGCCAAGCAGTACACTCACATCCGCCCGGTCCTGAACGCGGCGGCCAAGGGACACGGCATGGCCTACGACGATCTGCTCGGCGGGGCGGGCCGTCAGCAATGGTTCAACAATTTTCCGGATCAGCCGGCCATGGGCGGGGAACTGACGGCCTTGGCCGCGATGCCAGGGTTCACCCTGGCGACCCTGAACGACATGCGTTCCGCCTGGGGCACCCCCTACGACACCCTGGACCGGGTCGACATGGAGCAGGTCCGGGTGCAGGCCGACCTGGTCACGAACATGGTCCGCGCCCTGGACCGCGCCGAGTTGCCAATCGCGCCCTACAAGGCCGTAAGCGGCTTCTCCACGCTGTCCGGACGGGCCAATTTTCTGCGCCAGGGAGAGCTGTTTCCGGAGCAGAAAGCGGAAAACGCCCTGCTGCAGGTCTATCAGGACCAGCAATATTCCCTGGCCTGGGTGGACAGCCTGGGAGAATTTCGTCTGCCGGGCCTGGCCAACAAGAAAAATTCCTTCGGCAAGGCCATCATCGAAGGCTACCGTTTCGAACCCGGCGCCAACAGCGCCAGCTGGGCCATCGACAAGCCGGCCACGGGCAAGGACCGCTACCGGGTCAAGCTCAACCGGGACAAGGCCGAAACTGACCTGATCATGTTCGGTTGCACCCAGACCACCCTGTTTCAGTTGCGGGATGCGCGCAGCCTCAATTACCTGACCCGCATCAGCCTCATCGACGCGCGCACCGAGACCGATCCGCTGCGCTACTGGTACAGCCGCATCGACACCAGGGAATCGACCCTGTGCAGCCTCTTTCTGGAACCGGAGACGCCGTTCAAGGCGACCCTGTCCGACACCGTCCTGCAAAGAAAACTCCTTCTGCTCGGCAACAGCGAAGACGACATGCTCGGACAGGGGTATCTGGCCTCGGCCACGCCGGCCATCCTGAACACGTCCATCCAGGCGGCGCAGGACATGATGCACCTGGTCGTGCCGCGCGTTAACAACCTCGAAGAGCATTCCATCATCAACCAGCGCATCCAGGTCCTCCTGCAACAGGGTCAGGACCATCTGCGCCAGTCCCTTGAAGCCCGCGACACATTGAATCACAGCGCCGCAGACCAGCACGCCAGAGCCTGTCTGTCCGTCCTCGCCCGTGTCTACAACGACGTCGAGCGCACCCAGAAGGACGTGTTGGGCGGGGTGCTTTTCTACATCGCCCTGTTTGTGCCCTTCGCCTACTGCCTGGAACGCCTTCTTTTCGCCTACGTTTCCATCCACAAGCGCATCGCGGCCTTTCTGGGCCTTCTGACCGTGGTCATCGGCATCATCTACAACGTGCACCCAGCCTTCGAGCTGACCTACAGCCCCATGGTCGTGGTCCTGGCCTTCTTCATCCTCGGGCTGTCCGTGCTCGTCTCGTTCATCCTGTTCACGCGTTTCGAGCAGGAGATGAAGAACCTGCAGCGTCGCGCCCGCATCACCCGCGACCAGTCCATCTCCCTGTGGGGCGCCTTCGTGGCCGCCTTTTCCATTGGCGTGACCAACCTGCGGCGACGCAAGGTGCGCACGGCCCTGACCTGCACCACGCTGATCATCCTGACCTACACCCTGCTCAATTTCACATCCGTACGAAATTCCCTGGATCAGGGCGCAACTCGCTTCAAGTCCCACGCCCCCTACCAGGGCATCATGCTAAAAGCCCTGGAATGGAAATCCCTGCCCATGGGACTCGGCACCGAGATCCTCGCCACCCATCCCGACAGCCGGTTGCTGGCCCGTCGCGTGTGGTGGGAAACCCAGGACCGCACGCGCCCTCCGGCCATCGCCGTCACCCTTGGGGACAAGCTTGCCGTGGCCGCGGGCATGGTCGGCCTTGATCCCGAAGAGACGCTGCTCGCCGCGCGCGGAACCGAACTGACGGCCGGGGCTTGGCTTGACGGCACCGAGGCCCATCAGGTCCTGCTGTCGGAGAAGACCGCCGCCGAATTGGGCATAAGAAACCTGGACGATATCCCGCGCGTGCTCATCTGGGGTATTCCCTTCAAGGTGCAGGGGATCTTTGAGGGCAGGACGCACGACCAGGCCCTGGACCTGGACGGAGAGCCGCTCACGCCCGTGGTCTACCCCAACGAGACGTCCTCGGAACTCAGCGAGGCAGAGGCAGAGGCTGCGGAATCGGGACAGGACATCGCGAGCATGTCCAGCCGCTACCAGCATGTCGCCGGGGATCAGACCCTCATCATCCCGGCCCAGACCCTCCTGCAGATGGGCGGGAGCCTCAAGAGCCTGGCCCTTATTCCCGGCACTGAGCTGCATCACGGGAACATCTCGGCCGCGCTCGCCGACCGCTACCAGCTGCTTCTCTTTCACGGCAGCGACGACAATACCTGGCTGCACTATTCGTCCAGCGCCCTGTCCTACAGCGGCATGGGCAACGTGCTCATCCCCTCGATCATCGCCATCCTCATCGTCCTGAACACCATGGTCGGCAGCGTGGTCGAACGCAAACGCGAGATCGCGGTCTACACCTCGGTCGGGCTGGCCCCGCCGCACGTGTCCTCGCTTTTCGTCGCCGAAGCCCTGGCCTTTGGGGTCATAAGCGCGGTGACCGGCTATCTTGTCGCCCAGATCGCCTCGCACTTCCTGGCCGGCACCGCGCTGTGGGCGGGCATGACCGCCAACTATTCCTCCCTGGCCGGAGTCGGGGCCATGATCATGGTCATGGCCGTGGTCCTTTTGTCGGTGATCTATCCCTCAAGGGTGGCCTCCCGCATCGCCATCCCCGACGTGACCCGGACCTGGAACCTGCCCGAGACCGACGGCGCGACCATGGTCGTGACCCTGCCCTTCCTGATCAAGTTTCACGAGCAGGACTGCGCCGGTGGCTTTCTGGCCGAATATTATCAGGCCCACGCGGACATCTCCCACGGCCTCTTCTCCACCGACGAGCTCGACGTGGAATATGCCTGTCCGCTGGACGCCCCGAACAAAGAGCACCCGGATTGCTTCAACATTGCCTTCCGGGCCTGGCTCGCGCCTTTTGACTTCGGCATCCGCCAGCGGGTGCACATCATGTCGTGCCCGTCGCCGGACTATCCCAAATTTCTGGAGATGCGCATAATCCTGACCCGGGAAGCCGGAGAAAAGAACGCCTGGCAGCGGCTTTGCAGGTCCTTCCTGAACGACCTGCGCAAGCAACTGCTGATCTGGCGCTCCCTCGACTCCACCGACAAGAAACTCTTCGCCACAAGCATGCAAACGAGGCTGAGCGCCAAGCAGGGAGCCCGGACATGATGCACTCCATACGCCCCAGAGCGCTTCTGAGCGGCATGCTGTCCGGCCTGGCCATCTGCGCCGTGACCCCTTTCGCCAACAGTTACCTGAAGACCACGCCCCTGGCCGGAGGGCATTTCCCTCTGGCGGCCTTCTTCGTCTTTTTCGCATCGGCCGTGGTCCTGGCCCTGGTGGCCAGGATTTCCCGCCGCGCCCCGCTTTTGAGCGGCATGGAGCTGCTCACGGCGTGGGCGCTCATGATCGTGGTCTCCGGGATCAGCTTCACCGGATTGGTGCGGACCTTCTTCATCAACATCACGGCCCCGGCCCAGTTCGCCGACAATACCAATGGCTGGGCGGACAGTCTGCTGCCGCTCCTGCCCGAAGCCCTCTACCCACGCGATCCGGCGATCCTGGAGGCGCTCTACAACGGACTGCCCGGAAAATCGGGGCTGTCCTTCATGCAGGCCTTGGAGCTCATCCCCTGGTCCTTCTGGCTGCCCGTGCTCGGGGCATGGAGCGTCTTCATCCTGCTGACGTATGTGACGCTTTTCTGTCTGGCCAACCTCTTCACCGCTCAGTGGGTGGTCAACGAACGCATCAATTTCCCGCTGCTGCAGATGCCAAAACTCCTGGCCGAAGCCTACGATCAGCAGAGGCTCTTCTCCTTTCTGGCGGACCCGTTCCTGCTTTGCGGCCTTAGCATCCCCGTTGCGCTGCATCTTCTGGGCGGGCTCTCCGCGCACATCCCGTCCATCCCGGCCCTGTCGACAGAAATCCTGGCCGGTTCCTACTTTCCGTCCACGGGTTTTCTGTCGGGCTTCCAGAAGCTCAAAATCTACCTGTATCCTGCCTTCATCGGTTTTGCCTTCATCACCACCCGGCAGGTGTCCTTAAGCTTCTGGCTCTTTTTCGTGCTGGCCGGACTGCTGGCCGGAGTCCTGCAGACCTCGGGACTGCAGATCCCGGACTCGGCCCTCGGCACTCTCTTCGGCCCGGTCATCTCCCGGCCCGAGGAGACCCAGAGCATCGGAGCCAGTCTGGTTTTTTTCGGATTCATGATCTGGCTGGCCCGGGAATACATCTTTGACGTCGCCCGGCAGTGCCTGCGGCCCGACCCGAACTTTCAGGAAGCCGGATGGATATCGGCCCGGGCCTCCATGCTGGGCACCATCTTCGGCCTTGCGGCCCTGTGCGCCTGGTCCACCTTCTGGGGCATGGGCCTTGGCACCGCGGTGCTGCTCTATACCTGTTTCTTTGCGACCATGCTGGTTGTGGCCAAGCTCATCTGTCAGGGCGGGATCCCTTTCGCGTCCCTGAACGCGGCGCCTTCCGACGCCGCCTTAAGCCTCTTCGGATCAAAACCCCTGGGCAGCATCGGGCTGGTGCTGGGCATGAGCCTGCAGAAGATGCTCTTTGTCGATGTGCGCGAAGCCCTGCTGCCGTCGCTGCTGCATGCCGGAAAAATTACGGAGCGCATGCGTGCACGCAGGCTCATGGCGCTGGCCATCGGCACAAGCCTGGTCCTGGCCGTGGCCGTGTCGTTTCTGAGTATGCTCTACCTGTGCTACCGCTACGGCATCCAGGAGCTCGACATGGACTGGGCCACCCGCACGACCCAGACCGTCTATGCGAACTCCCAACGCCTTCTCGAAACGGCACAGACACCCGACAGCTGGGTCATTTTCTTTGTTCTGGCGGGCGCAGCGGTCATGCTGATTCTGGTCATGTGCTACTATCTCTTTCCCTGGTGGCCCATTCATCCCATCGGATATCTGCTGGCCTACAGCGCCTCCATGCGCGTACTGTGGTTCAGCTTTTTGTTGGGCTGGGCCTTCAACGCCCTCTGCCTGCGTTATGGGGGCACCTTTTTGTACCGTCGCGTTCGCCTCATCTTCATCGGGTTGATCATCGGCGATTTCTGCATGGGCGCCTTCTGGGCCCTGGTCAGCCTTAAAACCGGAATCAGCTACCTGGTTCTGCCATCCTGAGAAAGCCATGTACGACGATCGCGAACTCAAAGAATACCGGGACCTCCTCAAGCCCCCTGCCAAATTCGAGGAAGGCTTCGACTGGAAAACCGTCGTCGGGGCCATATTCATCGGTTTTCTGATGATGCCGGGATCCATGTACCTCCAGCTCGTGCTGGGCACGGGCATCGGCCCTGCCGCGCGCTGGGTGACCATCATCCTCTTCGCGGAGATCGCCAAGCGCTCATACACGGAACTCAAGCAGCAGGAGATATTCCTGCTCTATTACATGGCCGGAGCGGCTCTGGCCTCGCCCTTTCAGGGATTGCTCTGGAGTCAGTACCTGATCCAGTCCGACGCGGCACAAATGCTCGGACTGACCGAGCTCATACCCTCCTGGGTGGCCCCGGCCCTGGATTCCGCCTCCTATGTGGAGCGCACCTTCCTGCACCGGGATTGGCTCATCCCCATCCTGCTGCTGTGCGGGGCCATGATCATCCAGCGCATCGACCAGTTCGGGCTGGGTTACGCCCTGTACCGCCTGACCTCGGACGTGGAGAAGCTGCCCTTCCCCATGGCCCCCGTGGCCGCGCTCGGCACCATGGCCCTGGCCGAATCCACCGAGGACAAAAAGGAAAACTGGAAATGGCGGGTATTCTCAATCGGCGCCATCATCGGGCTGGGCTTCGGATTTGTGTATGTCCTGCTGCCGGCGCTGTCCGGCCTCTTCTTCACCGAATCCATCCGGCTCATACCCATCCCCTGGCTCGACCTGACCCGCAACACGGAGAGCTTTCTGCCCGCCGTGGCCACCGGCATCCAGCTTGATCTGGGCCTCATCTTCATCGGCATGGTCCTGCCCTTCTGGGCCGTCATTGGCGGCTTTGTCGGGCTTCTCATCACCATCGTGGCCAACCCCATCCTGTACGAGAACGGCATCCTGCACCGCTGGCATCCGGGCATGGGCACGGTAGACACGGTCTTTTCCAACAGCTTCGACTTCTACATGAGCTTCGGCATCGGCCTGGGCCTGGCCATCGGGCTGATCGGCTTCTGGCATGTGGGGCAATCCTTCCGCAAACAGACCGGCAACCGCCTTGATTTCAGCGTTCTCTTCAATCCGCCGCCCGGCCGCGGCGACATCTCCATCTGGCTGTCGCTGGGCATCTACGTGTTTTCCACCCTGTCCTACGTGGCGTTTTGCGCGTGGCTGGTGCCCAGTTTTCCGTGGATCTTTTTTCTGGTCTACGGATTCATCTACACGCCGTTCCTGTCCTACATCTCGGCCCGCATGGAGGGCATCGCCGGACAGTACGTCAGCCTGCCCCTAGTCCGCGAGGCCAGCTTCATCGCCGGCGCCAAATACTTCGGCTACCACGGCATCGAAATCTGGTACGCCCCCATCCCCATGCACAACTACGGCGAGGCCACGGTCAGCTTCCGCCAGATCGAGCTGACCGGCACCAGCCTGCGCGGCATCATCAAGGCCGAGTTCGTGACCCTGCCCATCGTGCTCATCGCCTCCCTGCTCTTTTCGCAGTTTCTGTGGCAGCTCGCGCCCATCCCCTCGGCCAGCTACCCCTATGCCCAGGAGCTCTGGCACCTGCAGGCGCTCAACACGCTGCTCATGCAGACGGCCACCCTGGAAGGCAACTCCCTCTTCTTTCAGGCCTTGAATTCGCTGTACGTGTCGTGCGGGGTATTTTTCGGCGTGGTGATTTACGGCCTGCTCAGCGTCGCGGGGCTGCCGGTACTGCTCATCTACGGGGTGGTGCGGGGGCTGGGGCAGTCAACGCCCCACGGACTGATCCTGGAGCTCGCGGGGGCGCTGCTGGGGCGCTACTATTTCATGAAGAAATTCGGAACCATGTGGCGGCAGTACGCCCCGGTCCTGCTGGCGGGATTTTCCTGCGGCATGGGGCTGGCGGGAATGTTCGCCATGGGCTGCACGCTGATACTCAAATCTTTGAACAGGCTGCCGTACTAAAGGGGACAACCGGTTCCGGAGGGCACCGGAACGGTTGTAAAACCAAGGAATGAAAGGCATGGATGATTCCCGCCTTCGCGGGAATGACACCTAGGCAGGGCGCAGCCGATTCATCCCCTCACAGCAGCCCTGGCCCGTACATATCCCCGTCGGCGGCGCGTTCAAGGCGTTGCAAATCCCAGTAAACCACACTCTCTGCGAGCTCCCGGGCCACGGCGGCCAAGGACGCGGGCTGGGCAACAAGCTGGGGCAGGATCCTGCGTCGGTGCAGGAGCAGGCAATCGGCCGCAGTTTCAGCCCGCAGGGTGTAGAGCCAGCGGTAATGCCCCAGGAGCGTGAGCCCGCCCGCGCACATCCCCGTGCTCAAGGTGCCGACCTTTCGCCCACCGCGCTCAATGGCCATGGTCCCGGTGATCACGGCCACCGCCCCTTCGGCCGGCTGGCCGGCCTCGAATGCGGCCTGCCCCGGGGCGTATGTCTCCCGCTCGCAAAGGTAGGCCATGACCCGGAGCAGCTCCTGCGGCTGGCCTGAAAAAAACGGCAGATCCCGCAGCACGCGCAGATTGCAGTCCAGTTCGCACTCGTGGGTTTCAGGTTGTTCCGACAAGATCATGGAGCACCCCCTTGGCGGCCATGAGTTCGTCGTACGGACCGCTCTCCACGATCTTTCCGGCTTTCATGACCACGATGCGGTCGTAGTGTGACACCGTGTCCAGGCGATGGACCACGGAGATGACCGTGTGCCTGCCGCGCACGGTTCTGAGAAAATTCTGGACCCGGGCCTGGGAGACGTTGTCCAGGGCAGAGGTGGCTTCGTCGAGGACATAGATGGCCGGCTGCTTGAGGAAAACCCTGGCCAGGGCGATCTTCTGACGCTGACCGCCCGAAAGGTACTCGCCCATGCTCCCGGCCTGAAACTCGAGGCCGAGCTCCACGATGCTCTCCAGCACCCCTTCCTCGATCAGAAGCTGGATCAGCTGCTGGCTGATGCGCTCCAGCGCCCCGCCACGACCGGGTTTTGGCTGACCGAAGAAGATATTGTCGCGGATACTGCGCGACTCGATGTAGCGGTCCGCCTCGTAGAACTGCAGCGTCGACGGACCCGAACGCGCAAGATACTCATGAAATTCCTTCCTGGCCAAAAGGATCCTCTCCTCCAGCTGTTTCGGCATGCGCACGGTCTTGTGACGGCCAGGGACGAATTTCAGGGCCAGGCGCAGAAGAAGGCTCCGGGACGCGGCTTTGAGTTCCGCCTGACTGCGGGTCGCCATTTCGTCCATGACCTGCGCGTACTCATCCATGTCCTCCCGGGCGATGGGGCTGTCGGCATAGAGTTCCTGCGTCTGCGCCGCGTAGCGCAGGATGGGAATCGTGGCGGTGGCGACGACTGCCCCGAAATCGATGAGAATCCGCTCCAGGCCCGTTTGGTCCAGAAAGGCCAGAAAACGCTTGTTGCTGAAGGCGTTCTCGAATCTGGCCTGACGTTCAGCGAAATCGCCGAAGACGATATTCTGGGCGATGGACCCAAAATTCAGGTAACGTTTGGGATCGAAAAACTCGATGTCGCCCTGGAAGCCGATCTCGAACCGCTCCCTGAACAGGCGGCGCATGGCCAGGACGCGTTCGGCCAGCTCGGGCTTTTCGGCGGGCGAGATCACGGCCTGGCTCCCGAACTTGAGGATGTCCGCAAAGAGCCCCACCTGCTGCACGACCTCGATGACACGGTCCAGTTCCGGCGGAGTAAAGCCCGGAACACGGTTCATGGTGCTGGAATGACTCGCGTAGAGGAGGTTGTCGCGGACCGTGCCGCTGAAGATGAAGGGGTGCTGGGGGACCATGCCCAGGTTTTCGGCCACGTCGAGCTTGGTCAGGCCGCGGATATCGTGGCCGTCGAGCTGCGCCTGCCCCTCGGTGTAGGGCATGAGCTGGGCCACGACCTTGGCCAGAGTCGATTTGCCGCTGCCCGAATACCCCACTAAGGCGACCATCTCCCCCGGCCTGACATGCAGGTTGATATCGTCGATGAGCCTTGCGCCCTCGGGAGTACGAAAAGACACGCCCTGCAGCTCGATCTCCCCTTGGAAACGGTAGATGTCGCGATCAACGGGCACGAGGCGGTGCTCGGGGGCCTGATCGAAAGCCATCATGACGTTCCTGTAGCGAACCTGGCTGTCCTCCTTGAGCTGATAGAACTCCATCATCTCCCGCCAGGGGTCGCTCAGGCTCGAATAGGCCGACAGAAAGGCCACCAGGGCACCGAGGTCGAAGAGGCCGCGGATGGTCATGCTGCCCCCGACCAGGAAGAGGATGAAGGGGCCCAGATGTTCGAAGAAATTGTTGGCGAACTTGATACTGTAGCGGTAGGCGTTCATGCGCACGTTGGCTTTGAGCAACTGCCCGGCCTGGCCTGAAAACTTCTCGTTTTCCAGACCGAAACCGGCATGCCCGTGCACCTCGTGCACACCGGTGATGACCTCGCCGATGCTCCCGGAAATGGCGCGGCTGACGTTGACCCTGTGCCGGTTGGCCTCGTTGGCGCGCTTCTGGAGGCGCGGCACGATGACGATCTGTAGGGGATAGATGACGAAGCTCAGGCCCGCCAGGAGAGGATTGAGATAAAAAAGATAGCCGCCCATGGCCAGAAGAGTGCAGACGTTGATGAGAGGGACTGACACCGCGCTGCCGATGAAGCCCGAAATGGATGCCAGTTCATTGATGAGGGAGTTGATGACCTGACCGGGCTGAGTGTTGCGAAAGAAGGACAGGGGAAGGCTCAGGATGTGCTCGTAGAGGCTGGTGCGCATGCGTTTCAGGGTGCGCTGCCCGATGTAGGCCTGAAGAAGGTTGATGCAGAACTTGAGAATGCTGGCCGTAAGCACGGAAGCGAGAAAGAGCAGGCAGTAGAAAACCAGCAGATCCATGTCGCCAAGGCCGATGGCCTGGTTGACGATGCGCTTCTGCAGCTCCAGCGGGACGACTCGGATGCCCACGGTAAGCACGACCAGCAGCACGAGAAGGAGCTGCCAGCGCACATTTTTTTCCATAACCCATGAATACAGGGTCCGTCTGGTCACCATGAACTGATCCTTCCGCACGTGTCGCAGTTTGACCTCCCGCCTACCCTACTCTATGAAAAGAGAAAAGGACGCCATGACAGCCACATTCGATTTTACCCTGGCCCATCCGGCCCAAGAACATGCTGCGCTGCTTGCCGCCCTCGAACAATTCGGCGAGCAAAGAGTGCTGATGCCTGCGGTCCGCTACCGGCTTGGACTGGTGGTGGACGAACTGATCTCCAACTGCATAGCCCACGGAACCGTTCCGGGCCAGGACATGACCATCCGGATCCTTGTCACCGATCTTGAGGACAAGGTCGAGATCGAGATAACCGATGCCGGGCCAAAGTTCGATCCAAGCACGCATCCAATCTCCAGATGCCCCGAGAAAGGACCTGCGGCCATAGGCGGCATGGGCCTGTATCTTGTGCGCAATCTGGCATCAGACCTTGTCTACACCCGCGGGCAGTCATCCAACCATCTCCGCATCACCCTCGCCAAAGCCTCACAGGAGCCCGAATGCAACTCCAGGAAATAGACCACCCCACGGCCACCGTTTTCCGCATCAAGGGACGCCTCGACGCCTCCTCCACCACCGAACTGGAGCAAAAGGTCCTGCTCAGTCTTGATCGCGGAATAACGCATCTGATCATGGATTTTTCGGAACTCGAATACATCAACAGCGCCGGACTGCGCATCCTGGTCATGAGCTACCAGCGCCTCAGTTCACGGGGCGGCCAGGTCATGGTCTGTGGAGTTCGGGACTACATTGCAGAAATTTTCGAAATCTCCGGTTACAACCGCATTTTCGTCATGTGCCAGAACGCGGTGCAGGCGATGGAAATCATCGAGCCTTCATCAAACGCGCAATAACGACAGTCCGGTCATCCTCGACACGGGCGTTGTCCGTGAACAGCTCCACCTCCGCCAGGATCCGCTCCGCTATCTCCCGCGGCGAAGCCCCGGCGTTTTCACTCAGCACCTTGAGCATGCGCTCCTTGCCGAACATGGTTTCCCGCGCGTCAACCGCCTCCCAGATCCCGTCCGTTCCCATCAGCAGAACACCCTCGCCAAGCTGCTCCGAAGATGTGCCGTAGCGCCAGGCAGGGTCCACGCCGAGCGGAATGTCCCGGCCCGCAAGACTGCGGATTTCCTCGCCGCCATCGGGCAGAAAGATCGCCGGATCATGCCCGGCGCCCACCCACTCGGCTCGGTGATCCACCGGGCAGAAGGACAGCAGGAAGACCGTCACGAAATGACCGGTGCCTGCGACATCCCTCGAAATGAGCGTGTTCGTCCGGTTCATTACCTCGGCCAGATCATCAGTCTGCAGCAGGTGGGCCTTCATGTACGCCCTGACTGAAGCCATGAGCAGAGCCGACCCCACCCCGTGCCCGGTGACATCCCCGATCATGATCACAAGCTGCGGACCATGCTCGCCGTCACGCACCATGTAGTCGTAAAAATCCCCCCCCGTCTCGTCGCAGGAAAGGCTGGTCCCGAAAATCCGCACCCCGGGCAGAAAAGGAGTGAACGTCGGCAGCAGGCGGATCTGAATCTGCCGGGCCAGTTCAAGTCCCTGCGCCATCTGCTCCCGCTCCACGAGGCGATCGATCATGGAGTTGGTGTGCCCGGCGATGACCGCGAACTCGTCATTGGTGACCACGGGAACCTTGCTGTCCAGGAGTCCTTGGCTGACACGCTCCAGAACCGTGGTCTGGTTCTCGAAGAGAATGTTGAGATTTCTGGCGTAGGAAAAAACGAGCAGCATGGTCAGCACCAGCAGCACGCCCATGACGAACAGCACTTCCATAACCACGGAGCGCAGCAGAAAGGTCAAGCCCAAGGCGGTCTGTTCCTGAGCCTTGAGCCAGGAGATGTCGCGAACCAGAAGCAGAAGCAGGACAATGGTCACAAAGATGATGATCCCGGAAGCAAGCAGGGCAAACCTGCGCGTCTGCGGGAAGAAAGCCTTCGAGTCCGGTAGGCCCTGTTCCAGAAAATGCGCCTGCTTGATGATCCGGTATTCCCATTCGAGGCTCAAATCCAGGGCGGCAAAAAGGCCGATGGTGGCAAAACCGATGGTGATCTCCAGGCCGCTTGAAACCGGAAAGCCCCAAACCAGATTGTGATACACCCCAACACCCAAACCCGTGGCCACAAAGACGATAAAATCAAGAAGCAGCAGACGCGAGGATTGGCGCTGGACCGGCAAGGGGCGGACAAGAAGGCGCACAAGAAATTGCCGCAGAAAAAAGGCCCCGGCCAGATGACCGCCAAGCACCAAAAAAAACTTCCAGACCGGAAGCGAGTCGACCAGAGGTCAGACTTGGCCTCCGTAAAAAGTCAGCGCCACCAGCATGAACGAATAGTAAAGCAGAATCCGAGTCATTTCAGGCTCCTCGCGCGGGGCGGTATGGCTGGACAATCGGCTTACGGGTGGAATAGTATCCAGCGATGAAATACTGCATGCTTCTTCTTTGGCTTTTCATGGCCTCCTCTGTCCAGGCCCAAGTTTTCCCGACTTCCCTTGGAGGCATCACGCTGGGTGATGACATTTCGAGCATCGACAAGATCTGCCGAATGCACACGCAGATCCCCCTCTCCCAGGAGCGCCATCTCATGGAGATCCAGCTCATGCCCCATCACGCTCCCGGCATCAGAAGCGGCAGCGTGGCCTACGCCAACTGCGACCAGATCGGGCGGATCGTGCGCATCAAGCTCAAATTCGAGGACGATACCCGTGGGTTCTTCGACAACATGCTGAGGCGCTACCGGGATCGTTTCGGAAAGCCTCTCGAATGGCGCGGCGATCCCTTTCAGACGGTCATGTCCTGGAAATGGAGCTTCATCAACGCAGATGGAGAGCAGGTCAATCTGGAACTGACCCACAGCAGGGACGAAGACTACAAGATGGGGAATTTCGTGAAGATGACCCTGCGCTCCCTGTGGCTCAGCGAAGACGCCTGCCAGGACACCAAGAATGAAGCCGGGGCTCAAAACAATCGTGCGCCGACCCCCGCGAACAAGCTCGACTACCGACTGCTCATCCCGCAATGACCGCTTCGCTCGGCTGGGACGGACTGCGGGTGGAGATCCCGGCCGGCATGGAACCCGTGATTCTGGATCGCGGCTTTGTGCGGCTTGCCGGGCCGGACCTCCCGGTCCTTGATCTGCGCTTTGGACCGGAAAAGGCCCCCTTCAATCCAGACAAGGACGGTCCACGGCTGCTCAAGGCTTCGGGGATCGGCGACGCAAGGCTGGCTCCCTTCCGGGCTTCCTGGACCCGCAGACTCAAAGGCGGCGTCTGGGCCGCCCCATCCGCCGAGCCCAGGCTGTTCGTGCTGCATCCAACAGAGAAAAAGGCGGTTGTCGCCGCCCTCTTTTCAGCCCCGCCCCAGGCAATCCTGCTGCGCTCGGTGTTGGAGTCACTGGACTGGACACCCCCCGATACGTGGCGAAGCTGGCGCTGCTACGACCTGCGTTTTGAAACTCCGTCGCATTCGGTCCTTGGCAAGGCTTCGTTTCGGCCAGGGTCATTCAGGCTGGAGTTCTCCATCGCCCGTTCAACTCTTGTCTTTGAGCGCCTTGCACCAGCCAGCGTGCTCCTGGCCGGCGAGGACCTTGAAGCGTGGCTCGAAAAAAAAATCCTGCGTGAACACGCCCGAGGATTGAGCATTAGCTCAAGCGACCCCACGCAGGCGCGTTTTGCCGATCCAGCCTCGCCATGGCGGCGCATCCTGGCCGGGCTCCCCTTCAACCCGGGTCAGATCCGGGGCGGCGTCCGGCATGACGAAGCCGGGAACAAGATCCTGATTCTCACGGAACGCGGCCGCCTCATCCCGGCACCGGACTTCGAAAGGACATTCTCAGCTTATGCAACAATCTCAATCCAAGGCTGACGCTCTCTCCGCCGTGCCCGTGCCCATGCCCGGAATCCGGGCCACCGTCTCGGACCAGGGACTGGTCCGCATCAGCCACCCGGCCACCTTGAAACCCTGGCTGGCCCGGCTTCTGCCCGCCTCCGTCACCCTGCCCATGCGCACCCTGGAGCTTGACGCCATGGGCACTTTCGTCTGGAACCGCATCGACGGCACTTTCTCGGTGGACGACTTGGCGCGTCAGGTTGCGGAGCACTACTCCTGCCTCCCGGTCGAGGCGCAGCAGGCCGTGGCCATGTTCATCCGTCAACTCGGACAACGCGGCATCCTGGGACTGCGCTGACACAGCCGCAGACGTGCTCATTAGATTGACCGGGGAAAACCCCTGCGCAGGCATGGCCGCTCGGGGAAGGATGCACAGCAGAAATTCAGGGCGCCGCCTCAAACTCGGAGGCGCATATCAGCGCAAGGCCACCGGACACGATTGCGCGATTGAAACGCTCAACCAGTGCCTTTCCGGCGGGAGTGCGGGGAAAACAGACATGCAGCGAATGCACGGCGAGGATTTTTTCGCCAAAGACCATCGGGGATGGCGTTTGCGGCGATGCCACCCTGCCTGAAAGATGTCTGAACACGGCCCTGTCCATGACGGCCGCGTCGATCCGCCCTGCTTCGAGCATGCGCAAGGCCAGTTCATCGGAATTGCATTTGACGGGATACAGGACGCCCATGTCCACGAGCCGGTCGAATTCCTCGGTATTCACATACCCGTCCACGACGCCGATCCGGTAGGAGGCCAGATCCTCCAGGCGGGTCCAGTCCAGCGTCACATCACGCCGATGCACCAACCCCACCACACTGCACCCGACTGCCTGCGAGAAGTAAAATTCCTTTTCCCGATCCACGGATCGGTATTCGGGAAAGTAGCCCTGGGTGGTCCCGGTGCGTGCATCCATGAGCACCCGCTTCCAGGGCAGGAAGGACAAATCAAGGTCCATCCCTGCGACGGCGCAGATGCTGCGCACGCGGGCGCTGGTCGTTCCCTGGTCCGGAAGATCCTGACCAACGAAAGGAGGCCATTCAAGCGTGCTCAGACTGAGCGGCTCCGCGCAGACGGAAAACGCGAACATGAGAACCATGAGCGGCAACACGCCGATCAGGCTCCATTTCATCGGGACACCCTTACGTTTCCGGCTGATCCAGCGCCGCATTCCATCTTCAAACCTTGCATGTATCCTGCCCTCTTTCGTGCTTACCGGCCACCTGCGCTCGAATGAACGGGTCCGCCAATCCGTTCTGATCAATTCATGAATGATTAAGCCATAATTTTTACAAAATTGCCAAGGAATTTCCAAACAGAGACGTTAAAAGTTCCTGTTACCGACTCGGTAACAATCAAAAAAGGGAGCAGTTTCATGACCGGCAGGACGCAAAGATCAGTCCGTCAGAAAGTCGATTTCTTAAAAAGGAAAATCCTCTGATGCGTCGATTTTGATTTCTAGCGCCTTAGGCTCCGGCTTCTTCGACTTCGCGTGTACCGGATTGCCGTCGACGCAGATGGCCTTGAAGGGTTTGGTGGGACAGGCGTACTCGCAGGCTCCGCAACCGACACAGTAATCCGCGTGCACTTCCGGGATGACCAGTGGCCGGTTCAAGAGATTCGGGTAAGGGACCATGCGCACCGCCTTGGTCGGGCAGTGCTCGGAGCACGCGCCGCAGTTCGTGTTGTCCGTCAAGACGATGCAATTTTCCTTGATGAACCTGGCCACGCCCAGCTGCGTGCGCTTCTTTTCCTCCGGGGCCAGAGGCAGGATGGCGCCGGTGGGACAGACCTGCGTGCAGAGCGTGCACTCGTAGTTGCAGTAGGATGCGTGAAAGTTCAGACGCGGCTGCATCATCCCGGATGGCCCGAATTCGAGGACCGACGGGGAAAGAACCCGCGACGGGCAGACGCTCACACACAGGTGGCAGGCCGTACAGATGGAGGTAAACCGCTCGATGCTGACCGATCCGGGCGGCGAGACGGGCCCGGTCACCGCCTCGGGTATGGTCGTCGGTTTGCTCTGCAGGACCGTCGCGTTGGTCTCCACCAGCCCGGCGAGGCCAAGCAGCGACACGCCAGAATGCAGAAAAAAATCCCTGCGCCCCTGATCCGCCCGCACGGGGGGAACACGTCGCCACCTGTTTTCAAAATGCACCGCCCCTTCCGGACAGGCCGCCAGGCAGTTGCAGCAGGCCACGCAGCGGCCTGTGTCCACCTTCATGTTTTCAAGGTCGATGCAGCCCGCCTTGCACACGCGTTCGCAGCGCCTGCACTTCGAGCACCGGTCATGGTTAATTCCAAGGCGCAGCCATGAAACCCGCGACACCAGGCCCAAAAGCGTACCCACCGGGCAGACCGTGTTGCAGTAAAGACGGCCGCGCCTTGCGGCCAGCCATCCTACCACGACCAGCGTCGTCGCGGCGACCCCGACGGCAAGGGGCGTCAGCACCGCCCACTGTTTGCGGAAAACTGCGTAATGGCCAAACTGCTCAAGCGCCGCGGCAACGATATTGTTGGTCACGATGACCGTCGGACGCACCAGATCGGTCAGAATCCGCCCAAAGGCGCTGAACGGGTCAAGCAGGTTCAGCAGCAGGCCGCTGCCGCCGATGAGCAGCAACGCCGTGACGGCCACGATGGCGTAACGCAGGGTGCCGCCCGGTCTGAAGTGGAATCTTCGCCTTTTTCCGGCCGCAAAGCCGATGGCGTCCTGGAGCGTGCCGAGAGGGCAGACGGTGGAGCAGTAGACACGTCCGAAGAGAACGGTCAGCGCCGCGACAAAGAGCCATCCCGCCGCGCCGAGGGCCGCCCCATGCACGAAGGCGAGCAGCGAGGGGACGAACTGCAGATACAAAATCCCCCCGGTGAACGCCGGCGGTATCACGGCTCCCAGATCAAGAAAGACCAGCGCGGTCAGCCCGAAAAAGACAAGGGACAGGGCGACGCGCGCAGCCTTCAAGTGTCCAAGCTTCAGGCCCACTAAAAGACGCCTCAAATCCTGATGCGGTTGATGGACAGGGCGCCCAGGTCCATGCGGCCCAGGTTCATTTCCGCCGCGAGCTGGATGTGGCGGATCTCTTCGGGCTCGACGCCAAAGAGCTTCGCGGCGGCAGCATCGGCGGCCACCGGATCGGTGGAGACGATGAGCGCCTGCATCTGCACGATATCGGCGGTGGATATCCCGCGCGGGCCGTTCTGTTTCATGACGTTGTAGGCGTCCACCACGGTCAGGGTCGGCCTGCGGTACGAAATGAAATCCGCGATGCACTGGTGCAGGTCGTTGCGGTGCCAGTACCCGCGATCCCAGACCACGCCCATGAGGTTCTTCATGCCGACGGTGAGCATGGTCGAACTGTGATGCTTGAGCACCGGGACATTGATGAGCACGTCCGATTCAAGCAGCAGCCCGTGCACCTTGACTTCAGTGAGCCGAACCCCGCCTGGCACGGAAACCTTCTGGTAATACCCCTCGTTGTTTCCGGGGACGATCTTTCCGCCCGCGTCCCTGACCGCACTCTCGATGCCGCTGTTCTTGTAGGACTGCTTCCAAGGGTCACACGTGTGGTCAAAAACCGACACTTCCCGGGCCCCGACCTGCACACAGTGCTCGACAATGCGCTTAACCAGCGCCGGATTGGTGTTGCCGCCGCGTTCCGGGGTCACGTCCCAGCCGATGTTCGGCTTGACCACAACCCTGCTCCCCTTGGGCACAAACGCCTGCATGCCACCAAGGGAGGCCATGGCCAGGTCGAACATTTCCCCCGGCTCTCCGCCACGCACGGCCACAAGGTCATATGCCGGCGCGGGCAAACCGGAAGCGGCCAGCAGCTGCGCGTAGTTGCCGAAAGCCACCGTGGACCCGGCAACAATGCCGCCCCCGATCACATTTTTAAGAAAACGACGTCGATCCATAATGCCCTCCCTGGCCGCTCCGACACGTGAAGCCACGTGAAGCCGCCTGCAACCATCGCATACGACGAAAACACGCGCCTTGCCAAACTCTTTCGCCGCGTATCGGGAGCACACGTGCCAGAAGTGTAGACTTGTTTTAAAAGCTGAAGGTTGCTGTCGTACCGCCAGCCATGCGCCTTGCCTGTCTTGGCAGACATGAGGAGGTTTACGTACTCAACCGGGGTCAAGGGGCCGATCCTCTTCGGAAGACGGTCAAATACTTCCTAGAGAAGGTTCTTGCTTTTGGTACTCCACCCTGTCGACGATCACATCCAGAAAGGTCGTTGAGAGCTGAACCTCGATAGCAATCCTCTCTGTCTCATAGAAAAATGCCTAAATATCCGGCCGGCGAATCTTCCCAAGCTCCTCGTCTTCCAGAAAGCTTCCTCCTTTATGTCGGAAAACGATGAATCATGCTCAAGGCTTCTTCTGACAAGTGCCTTCATCTTATAATGCCGCTCACTTAAAAAAAATTAAATAAATTCAAGTGGTTCAAGATACAGCGCCAAATCAGAAGTACATGATTTTATACGTACTTACTAACGAAACCACTTACGATGACGGCCGTAAAAATACGGCTAAGTAGGGATTGTAACGAAAGAGTTCCTACGGATACGTAGTGGAAAATACGGATAAGTAATTGCGCCATCTCAAATCATGCTCGCGTAAAGCAGGTGGTAAACAACCCCTTACAAAGGAGGATGCCATGCAGAGTCAAACCCTTTCTTCTAAACATAAACCCGAAATTTCCTTGAATCAATATAATAACTCAGTATGCGCAGATGATGAATTTTATAATTGTAATATACTTATTGTTGATGATGAAGAAATTAACATATTGGTCTTGTTAGAAGCATTGAGAAATTACTCAAAAATCTCAGTCTCCCTTGATAGCGAATTAGCAATCAAATCCTTGTCGCATTTCATACCTGACATCATTTTACTTGATCTCTTCATGCCGAACATGAGTGGCTTTGACGTCTGCAACTACATAAAAAACAACCAAGAGACAAAAGATATCCCTATAATTTTTATAACTTCAGAAAAAGATCCTACAAGCCTAAACAAGGCTTTTGAGCTTGGCGCTGTTGATTATATCAAAAAGCCATTTGACACAAATGAGGTCAATGCACGCCTAAAAACACACTTAAAGCTCAGAATTGCTGAGATGACGTTAAGAAATCAAAATGCAATTCTCGAAATCAAAGTTGCGGAAAGGACAAAAAAGCTTCAGGAAAAAAACATAGAGATCAATGCGGTAAATCGCGAAACTATATCAAGACTATGTCTTGCAGCCGAACTGCGGGACACTGACACTGGGAGCCATATCAAACGGATTCAAGCCTATTCAGAATTAATTGCCTTAAAATGCGGAATGTCTGCAGAAGATTCTGAACAACTCGGATTGGCCAGTTCGATGCATGATCTTGGAAAAATAGGGATTCCTGATCATATCCTACTAAAATCTGAAAAATTAACTCCAGAAGAATTTGAAACAATGAAAATGCATACTGTAATCGGAGCAAAGGCGCTCGCAGAAGGACAATCTGACTTATTGCGTGTAGCGCATGCGGTCGCGCTTCATCATCATGAGCGATGGGATGGTCAGGGATACCCCCATGGATTGAGCGGCGAGAACATCCCCCTTGAAGCAAGAATTGTCGGACTAGTTGATGTATTTGACGCATTGCTTTCAAAAAGACCATACAAAGAAGCATTTTCACTAGGAAAAGTCATATCAATAATAACAATCGAAAAAGAAAAACATTTTGATCCAACAATTGTAGATATATTCTTCGCTTCTTTTCAAGAAATAATCAGAATTAAGGAATCATTGCCTTATGAATAAAAACAAATTTTACTCACGACAAATTATTATCTAGTTAAATTTTAAAATTACGCAGATTGAAAACAGAGAATAGGTCTTTAGAGGAGCATCATGTTAAACATCACACCCCCACAAATATCTGCAAACGACAGAGACTGCGGAGATATTCTTACCAAACGCAACGAACCAGAAAGTCTAGACATGCTCACGGAATGCATACTATTTATTGCAAAACACCACGGACGCACTTTATCTTCAACATCCTTACTATCTGGTTTGCCGCTCGACAACAACGGACGCTTGACTCCGAACATGGCTGAAGCCGCAGCCCATAACGCCGGTCTATCCGCCAAGATCATCAAAAGTCCGCTGCGAAAAATTGTAGGCTTTGCCCTGCCTGCAGTACTTTTTCTTAAGGACGAGACTGCGTGCATCCTTCTTGAATCCACAGGCAGCGATTACAGCATCACCCACCCTGCATTTGAGAATGGATCAAAGAAAATTTCGGAAGAAGATCTTGATAAAAATTACAGCGGCTATGTCCTCTACCTCATTCCGGAGAGCAAGAACGACCTTGCGTGTGGAAAATCTTCATTCAAACCCAAAGGCCATTGGCTCTGGGGAGCCCTGATCAGAAATTGGTTGACTTATTCCCAAGTCATGGTTGCGGCCGTCATCTTGAACATGCTCGCGTTGGCCACTCCACTTTTCGTAATGAATGTCTATGATCGTGTCGTGCCAAATTCGGCCTTGGATACATTATGGGTGCTCGCCACTGGAATGGCGGTAGTGATCGCCTTCGACTTCATAATCAAAACACTCCGCGCGCACTTTATCGACAACACGGGAAAGAAAATAGACTTGGAACTTGAAGGAAAGCTCTTCGATCAATTGCTTGGCATGCGACTCAAGGACAAGCCAGCTTCCGTCGGTGCTTTCGCCAATCTTCTCAGAGAATTGGAAGTGCTGCGTGATTTTTTCACCTCCGCCACGCTTGTCAGCTTTGTTGATTTGCCATTCATCTTCCTTTTCATTGCCATGTTTTGGTACATTGGCGGACCCATCGCTTTCGTCTTCATGGCAATTTTACCAATCACCTTGTTTATAGGCCTGGCAATCCACTTCCCTATTAAGCATTCTGTCGAAGCGGCGATGGCCATGGGAAACGGCAAACATGCCGTGCTCGTGGAGACGCTGAGCAACATTGAAACCGTGAAGGGACTCGGTTGCGAGGCAACCATGCGTCAGCATTGGAACCGCAACACGGTTGACAGTGCCCGTCATGCGATCCGTTCCCGATCTCTTTCTCATTTAGCCATGAATCTTACAGGATTTGTGCAGCAATTTGCATATGTGATTATCATTATTATTGGCGTTTACCTTATCAAGGAAGGAACTCTCACAATAGGCGGGTTAATTGCCTGCTCCATACTAAGCGGCAGAGTGATGGGCCCTTTCTCCCAGATTGCACAACTCATTACCCGCCTGCACCATACAATGAGCGCGTATGATGCGTTGAGTAATGTAATGGCGTTGGACGTTGAACGAGAAAACGCGAACACCTTTCTGCACAGACCTTTCTTCCAAGGAAACTTGGAATTACGCGATATTTCCTTTACTTATCCTGACGCAAGCTTGCCCGCCTTAAAAAGAGTAAATCTTAAAATCAAGGCTGGTGAACGCGTCGGCATAGTGGGAAAAACAGGATCTGGCAAATCAACCTTGGGCAAGTTGGCTTTGAGCCTCTATTCGCCAGATGAAGGAGCATTGCTCGTGGACGGAACAGACCTGCGCCAGATTGACCCCGCGGATCTGCGCCGCTGGACCGGCTACATGCCGCAGGACGTTGCTCTTTTCCAAGGATCAGTGCGTCAAAACATCTGCATGTCTCATCCCCAGGCCTCTGACCAGGAAATCCTTCACGCAGCGCTGATTTCAGGCACAAACGATTTCATGCGAACGCATCCCCAAGGATACGCGCTGCAAGTCGGCGAGCGCGGGAGCAGCCTTTCCGGTGGCCAGCGCCAGTCCATTTCTATTGCTCGCGCACTGCTTCGCAACCCCAGCATTTTGGTGATGGATGAACCCACCAGCTCCATGGATGCTCAATCAGAAGCTCTTTTGGTGCAACGCCTGAAAACCATATTATCCGGCAAAACCATGCTGTTGATTACACATCGCCCCAGCCTGCTTGAACTTGTGGATCGTTTGATCGTCATGGACGAGGGGCAGGTTGTGGCTGATGGCCCAAAGGACTTGATCATGAAGCAATTGCAATCCGGAGTGATCCCGGTTGCACAAACGCAGCCGCAAGGAATGGGAGAGAAGAGATGAGCGCACAAAACGAACAAACTGTTGTACGAGCACAAACCAAACCAGCAGACGGTTCGCCCGATGGTACCTGCCCGACCAAAAAAATGAATTCCTTCGGCTACGATCAGGGCGGCTATCGAAACAATTTGGGCGGTTTTGCGACCGAACTCGGCGACATCACCACATCCAATCGATTTACAGCCAATATCCTTCTGATTGTCATTGTTATCTTCTTTTTGGCAGCCGTAACTTGGGCCTCCCATGCTCACCTGGATGAAGTGGTGAGGGGCATGGGCAAGGTCATCCCTTCCTCCGAAATCAAACGCATTCAAAACTTTGAAGGCGGCATAGTTAAGGAAATTCTTGTTCACGAAGGGGAACATGTAGACAAAGGTCAATTGTTGATCCTTCTTGATCAGACCCAAATGACCGCTCGGTTCCGCGAGCAGCAGTCTGGTTACCTTGACCAGATGCTCGCCGTCTCCCGCCTTGAGGCAGAACTCGATGGAAAAGAGACTATCAATTTTCCGGCCGAAGTTTTGGACCAAAAACCACACCTTATCGAACACCAGAGGGAGCTTATGCGTTCCCGCAACAACAGTCGCCTATCGGCGCTGACAGTGCTTGCACGCGAAAAAGAACAACGCGCACAGGAACTCAAGGAACTGAAAAGCAAACTGGAATACCTGCTGAAGAATTACGCGCTGCTCAAGAAAGAAGTCGACATGACACAGAACATGGTTTCCAAGGGTGCCGCTTCGGATATGGATCTTTTGAGGGCACAGCGTGAACTGACCGATCTTTCCGGAATGATCGCCGACGCACGCCTCTCCACCCCCAAAGTAGCCGCAGCATTGGACGGAGCAACCCATCGTATTGAAGAAGAAAGAGAGAATCAACGCTCCGAAATCCTCAAGGAACTCAATATGATTAGGACGGAGATGGAAGGAGGAAAGGAAAAGTTGCCGGCTTTGGAAGATCAAATGGACCGAACAAGCGTGCGCTCCCCAGTCGAAGGCACCGTGAAAAGAGTATTCGTTACGACAATCGGAGAAGCTGTTGGAGCAGGCAAGGAGATCCTTGAAATCGTGCCAAGAGATGACACTCTGATGGTAGAAGCCAAGGTTCTGCCCCAAGACATAGCATTTCTTTATCCAGGCCAGAAAGCCAATGTAAAGATCACGGCCTACGATTTTTCGATCTATGGCAGCATGCCAGGCATTGTAGAGCATATCAGTGCTGACGCCATAACCGATGAACAACAAAAAATCAGTTACTATCTCATAAAAGTGCGCACAGAAGATGTCTCTCTGAAAAACAAGGCTGGAAAGGACTTACCAATTATTCCTGGCATGGTGGCGGAGGTGGATGTGCTGACCGGAAAAAAAACCGTACTTGAATACATTCTCAAGCCCATCATCAAGACAACACGCAGCGCGATGGGGGAACGGTAAAGTGTACCATTTTATGAAATTCGAATAATATTTCCATTAGGATATTTATGAAAAAGAAAATTCTTTTGGTTGAAGACGATCTCTTGTTGCGCAAAGGCTTAAAAACAATGATCGAGATGCGAGAGGATTACTGCATCGAGATTGACACCGGTAGCGGTATTGAGGCGATCAAGATTTTTGAAAAAAATCGTCCAGAATTGGTACTGCTCGATTTGCGCCTGCCAGACATGTTGGGCACGGAAGTACTGCGACATATGAAAAATTCAGCACCTGAAATTCCAGTGATCATGCTCACTGTCTGCGAAGAAAACGACCTGCTTTTCCAGGCATTGGCGTTTGGCGCCAACGCCTATGTGCTCAAAGGATCCGGTCCGGAAGAACTTTTTCTGGGCATCCACTACGCCATGAAGAACGAAGTGTTCATCAGTCCTAAGTTGGCCAATACTATCATTAACGACTACCTGCTTGTAAACCGTCACCGCAGCTCTCTACCACCGTTATATAACCTCACGGCAAGAGAAAAACAAATTGTAAAACTGATAATTGAAGGCAAAAAAAGCAAAGAAATCGCTAGTAATCTCTTAATTAGTCTTAAAACAGTTAACAAACACAGATCAAATATTCTTGTAAAACTTAAAATGAACAATTTATCTGAACTTCGACAAAGAAAAATGTATATTTTCGATGATATTGACAAACACACAAATGGCGAACTCACTAAATTTAATGATATAAAATATATACAGTATTTTTAAAATATATCAATAATATTTAATTTAAAAATTATATAACTCGACAATTTCTAAATATAAAAAATATAATAATATTTTTTTATAATAATATTTATAGAAGCATAGCTTATTAATATAAACCGAAATTTGTATCTGCAAAAAAACTGATTATCACATATCTACCATGACTTCCGAAGTTGCCAACTCAGTGACAAAGATTGAAAGAGCCATGCGGACAGGCATCAAAACAAAGTTTATGAACAACTGACACGCGACATCCTTCCTGAAATCAAAGAATTGCAAGCACATTTCACCTGCACGCTCCCACAATCTAACTCGACTTTCGGGGTTAGCCATGAGCAACTAACAATCTTTGTTCATTGACAATAATTGAAATTGTGCCCCAAACTACGCATTCCCTCTTGAAAAGTTTCCCAAGTTTGACAAGAATATCTAGTTTATTTGTTTAAAATCAGTTTTTTAGCACTTCGACGACACCCGGAGTCTACACTACATTTTCCTTTTGCCCATGTGTCGGGATCGGAGGGGCACCCAGGGTGCGCAAGATCTTCTTCTGTGCTTCCGTAGGACGAATGGGTGTCATCAGCTTTTGCTCGCCGATCATAATCTCCCCCATCTTAATTTGACGCAGCAGCCTGATGGCTGCCGGAACGCTCATCTCCATGTCTTTGAGTTTGTTGCGCATCCAGCGCTCCAACTGCATTGAGATCACGCAGACAAACACATGTGCCCGGATTCGCCCTGGAGCTTCGTCCAGTGTTCCTTCACATATTCATCTGACTGGCATAGCGCCCCAATCTTTACTGTCTTCTGCCAGCACATCCCTCCTATCTTTGTAGCAAAGGCGGAATTCATGCGGCAGAGGAGCTCTGAACACGGCATATTGCATTTTAATCAGTTCGTGATCAGAGCTCCAATTTTGACAATACTATGAATGTGTTTGATACGTGACGTCGACATCCACGTACAGGTTGACCGTCTGGGAATCGTACAGGGCCGTATAATGATGATACGTTTCGCCACCAAAGTTCACGTCACCTGCCTGTTGGCTCCATCCTGCGCCGATGGTCGTCACGCTGTCTCCGGCATCGCCATCAATATAGAGCGATCCGCCGGATACCTGGAACACGTCGCTGGCCTTGAGGGTCAGGGTGTTGGCGTCGTTGGCATCGCCGGAGATGTCGATGCGCTCGATGCCCTTGATCCGGCCCGCATCGTTCATGGCACTCAGGTCGAAGATGCTTCCGGTTCCGATGTTGTCCTCCAGGCGGAAGGTGTCGAAACCGTCTCCGCCGTCGGCGGTGTCCGTCATGCCGCCTATGAGCAGATCGTCGCCCTCGCCGCCCAGGAGCAGATCGTTGCCCAGGCCGCCGATGAGGGTGTCGTTGTCCGCGCCGCCGTCCAGGGTGTCGTTGCCGGCCAGGCCGCTGAGCAGGTCGTCGCCGCCGTAGCCGTTCAGGACGTTGTGCTCGCTCGAGTGAGTGTATTCGAGATCGGTACCGGTCAACGTGTCGTCGTGATCCGAGCCCCACAGCCCATCCATGTACCACAGCTCATCGCCGTTCTCCTCGCCCGTGCCGACCTGCAAGCCTTCATACTGGAGTTTCAGGCTAACGTTCACCCCTGCGGCGGCATTGCGGTAGCTGGCGATGTCGCAACCCGTGTGGCCAAAGAGGACGTCCGCTCCCTCGCCGCCCTCCAGCGTGGAGACACCATAGTCCCCCCACAAGGTGTCGTTGCCGGCCCCGCCCACCAGAAAGTCGTGGCCGTCATAGCCGTAAATCTCGTTGTTCTGATCGTTGCCGATAAGGGTGTCGGCGCCGTTCGTGCCCACAAGGTTCACGATGCCGGTCAGAATGTCGCCAGTGGCGTCGTCGCCGCCGGGCTTGCCGGGCTGGACTATCAAGCTGCCGTCCGCATCCGGGCCCTGCAGGTGGAGATCAACGTAAACGCCCTGGTCGCTGACTTCAAAGTCGCCATGTCCGGTAAATTGGTAGCTGGCCGAGGAGCTGACCTCGTCGCCGATGATGCGGTCGGCTCCCATGCCGCCGATGAGGAGGCTGCCGCCTTCCAGGGTATCATTACCCGCGCCGCCGATAAGGGCGTCCTGGTCGTCGCTAGAGCCGCCGTGCAGGTAGTCGTCGCCGTCCAGCCCGAAGAGTATGTTGAACTGGGCGTCGCCCGTGAGCACGTCGCCATGACCGGCATCGTTGCTGCCGATGACGTCTTCGAAGCCGATGAGCGTGTCGCCCGCCGCGTGGTTGTCCGCGCCGCCACCGCTCTGGGCCGTGACACCGTCCTGGAGGTTCAGGTCCACATTCACCCAGGAGGCGCTGGTACTGTAGTCGGCAATATCGAAGCCCCCTCCCCCGGACAACACGTCGTTGCCGGCCCCGCCGGCGAGACGATTGTCTTTCGCATCGCCCGTCAGGGTGTCATCGAAGTTCGACCCGCTGAGGTTCTCGATACTGGTCAGCGCATCGCCTTGGGCCTGTCCGCCGACCTGCGTCGCCCTGGTCAGATCAACGTCCACGGCCGAAGTGCTGGCGCCGTAGTCGACCGTGTCGCTGCCGGCTCCGCCCTCCAGGGTGTCCGCGCCCGAACCCCCGCGCAGGGTGTCGTCGCCGTCGAAACCGAAGACATGGAAGGTCTTCCCGGCCTGATCGAAGTCCGCCACGCCCGACAGGTCGTCGTTTGCATTGGTGCCCCAGACCTGCGTCGTGGTGTTGCGGATGGAGAATGTCGCTCCGGCCGAGCCCTCGCCATCACTCACGGTGAAGGAGAAGCTGTCCTCCTCGAACACGCGAACCTGGCTACCGGGTGCGGCCGTGAACGTGAATTTCACGCGGCCGTTGTCGATGTCGTCCTGGGTGAAGGCGACGCCCGAGAAGTCCGTGA
>JAHIQM010000010.1 GCA_018902545.1 Pseudomonadota bacterium
CGTGACCCTGCTTCTGCTCTGGGATGAGTACAAGGCGCAGCATCCTGACGGCCTGCAATACAGTTGCTTCTGCGCTCGCTATCGAGCCTTCGTGGGCAAACTCAAGCCATCCATGCGCCAGGTCCACGTGGCCGGAGAGAAGGCCTTCATCGACTACGCGGGCCAGACCATCCCCATTCAAGACCCATTCAGCGGCGAGGTTCGTGAGGCCCAAATTTTTGTGGCCGTGCTCGGCGCCAGCAACTTCACCTTTGCCGAGGCCACGTGGACACAGAGCCTGCCGGACTGGATCGGCTCCCATGTCCGTACCTTCACCTTTCTCGGCGGTGTTCCGCATCTGCTTGTCCCCGACAATCTGCGCTCGGGCGTCAATAAGGCCTGTCGCTACGAGCCCGACATCAATCCAACCTACGACGACATGGCGGCCCATTACGGTGCAGCCGTCATCCCGGCCAGAGTGCGCAAACCTAAAGACAAGGCCAAGGTCGAGGTCGCCGTGCAAATCGTGGAGCGCTGGATTCTGGCGAGGTTGCGCAATCGAGTCTTCCTATCCTTGAACGAGGCCAACCGTGCCATCGCCGCCTTGGTGACTGACCTCAACACCCGACCGTTCAAAAAGTTGCCCGGCAACAGGAGAGAGGCTTTCGAAACGCTGGACAAGCCGGCACTCCTGCCGCTGCCGTGCGCCCCTTACGTCTTTGCCGAGTGGAAGCAGGCCACCGTCAACATCGACTACCATGTCGAAGTAGACGGGCATTATTACTCCGTGCCGTGCAGCCTCATCAAAAAACGTATCGACGTCCGGATCACGGCCACCACCGTTGAATGCTTCCACAAGGGCCAACGTGTGGCTGCTCATCCCCGGTCCATGCAGAAAGGACGGCATACGACCGTCATGGAGCACATGCCCAAAAGTCACCAAGAGTACGCGGGCTGGACCCCGGAGCGCCTCGCGCAATGGGCGCTAACGCTCGGCCCCAATGTCTCTGCGTTGACGGAAGCCATCATGGGCTCACGCAAACACCCCGTACAGGGCTACAGATCCTGCCTGGGCGTCATCGGCCTGGCCAAGGAGCATGGTTCCGCACGCCTGGACGCGGCCTGTGAGCGGGCACTGCATCTGGGAGCCCTTTCCCAGAAAAGTCTCAAGTCCATCCTCAAGACCGGCCTGGACCGTCTGCCGTTGCCGATCCACAACGCCGACCAGACTCCCATACCCCACGACAACGTGCGTGGTCCGGAATACTACCGCAAGGGGGCCTCATGCTGAGCCATCCAACCTCGCAGACTCTCAATGCCTTGGGCCTTGGCGGCATGGCCAAGGCTCTGGAGGAACAGCGGGCCATGCAGGGCATCGAAGAACTGTGCTTTGAAGAGCGCCTGGCGCTTCTCATCGACCGCGAAAAACTGCACCGCATGAACCGCCGTCTTACGACCCGGTTAAAGAAAGCAAAACTCAGGCACGCAGCCTGCTTCGAGGATATCGACCTTCACTCGCCAAGGGGGCTCGACAAGACCTTGGTCATGAGTCTGGGCTCCTGCTCCTGGGTCGGCAAAGGACACAACGTGCTCATCACCGGGGCGACGGGCGTAGGGAAGAGCTTCCTGGCCTGCGCCCTGGCTCACAAGGCCTGCCTGGAAGGCTTCGACGCCTTGTACATGCGCTTGCCTCGTCTCATGGAGGATCTACTGATCGCCAAGGCCGATGGCCGGTACGGAAAGCTCATGCGGTCCTTTGCTAAAACCCCTTTGCTCGTGATCGATGACTGGGGGTTGACCCCGATGACTCCGGCCACATGCAGGGAACTGCTTGAACTGCTCGAAGACCGCCACGGCAGGCACTCGACCATCGTCACCAGCCAACTGCCAGTGGCAGCCTGGCACGAGTACCTCGCTGATGCGACCGTGGCTGACGCTATCCTCGATCGCCTTGTACACAACGCCTACCAGCTCAACCTCAAAGGAGAATCCATGCGGAAGATGAAATCCATCATTGACCCCAACTGACCAGTTCCCATAGCGTCCCAAAACCAGCGTCGCTTCGCTCCGATTCTCTGGTCAGTTTCAGCCGGAACGGGTGGGCGGTTTCCCGTGGAATCACTGGTCAGTTTGTCCGGAATGCGCACATGACCACCCGCTTGCCCGGCGCTTCACCTTCCCGGTGACGCACTCACACATTCCCCGCATACCCCACTCGCGCTCAATTTTTCAGCTTGTCTCACTCTCGACTTTTTGCAGCACCTGCGCGACGTCCTGAATGATCCAGGACGGTGTTGACGCACCGGCTGTCAGCCCGATGTGTTTAAATCGCGCCAGTTCAGCCAGGGGGAGTTCATCCGCCGTCTCGACATGAACGGCGTATATCCCAGCCTCCTGGGCTATTTGAGCCAGCCTTCTGGTGTTTCCGCTGTTTTTTCCTCCTACGACTACAAGGCCTTCAACCTTGCGAGACAATTCGCGCACTTCTTCCTGCCTGTCTTTGGTAGCCATACAGATTGTATCGAGAATGGTCATGTCCGCATCGACGCGGACAGTCAGATACTCTTCGATGGCGTTAAAAATCTCCCTGTCCTGTGTCGTTTGGGCTGCAAGGAAATAGGTCTGGGCGCAGTCGATCACCATATTTTGCAATTCTTCCAAACTTTCGAAGATGGTGTGTTCGGGCGCGTAGCTCACCAGCCCGCGCACTTCCGGGTGATCCCGCTCGCCGAAGAGGAGCAGGTGTTTGTTCTGGGCGGCTTGTCTTTGGATCAGAATCTGGGCTTTTTTGACCTTGGGGCAGGTGGCGTCCACAATTGAGATTTTTTGTGCTTCAAGAGCTTGCTGAATGTTTTTGGGAATCCCGTGGGCGCGAATCACGACCACATCGCCGGCCTTGAGCGGCAGGCTGCCATCCGTTTGCAATACGCCCTGGCTTTTGTACCGGGCCAGCACCTGCGGATTATGAATGATGGGCCCCAGAGTATAGATGCATGCATTTTGGGGTAGGCTTGATAACGCGTTGTCCAGTTTGTGCAGGGCCATGTCCACGCCCATGCAAAAGCCTGCTGTTTCAGCAATGGTCAGCTCCATTTCAGTTCTCCTCAAAGCCTGATATTTCGTTCTCAAGAATATGGAACACTTCGTCCCATGACTTGCAGAAAACGATGTCGCGGCGAAATGCCCGCGCGCCGGGCAATCCCTTCAGAAAACGTGGCACCAGGGTACGCATCTTGAGCAGTCCCAGTCGTTCCATGCCATGCTCCGCATAAAGTTCACTGAGCCTGCGGACCATGGCCGTTATGCGCAGGCAGGACTTTTCCTCGGGTTCCTGTGCCTGCCGCAGGCGCAGATACCGCGAGAAGATGGACGGATCGCTCAACGCGCCCCTGGCGAACATGATGCTGTCGACTCCCGTTTGATCAACGCACCTCAACCCGTCTTCGGCTTGAAACAGATCCCCGCTTGCGATCACGGGGAGACTGATATTCGCTTTGAGTGTTTTCAGATGTGACCAATCGGCATGACCGGTAAAGCCCTGCGCCCCGAAGCGCGGATGCATGGTTATCCAGCCCGCCCCCAGTTCTTCAAGCTCCTTGGCCAAGGGCAGGTACACGGGCTGTCCGATGTGCCAGCCCAGCCTGATCTTGAAACCCATGCACCCGGGCTCCGTGGCGGCGATCATGGCTTTCGCGAGATGGAGCAGGTGTGCCGGTTCTTTGAGCAGAGCCGCGCCGCTGCCGGTTTTGGCGACCTTGCGAACCGGGCAGCCGCAGTTGAGGTCGAAATATCGAAATCCTTCCGCCCGCAGTCGCTCAATGGACTGTACGAGAAACGGCTCTTCCGAACCGAAGAGCTGCACGATCAAGGGGGAGTCCTGCTCGCAGGTCTGCAAAAGTTCCTTGGTGCCGGGACTCTTGTAGATGAGGCCTTTTGCGCTGATCATTTCCGTCACGGCGGTATGGCAGCCGAGGTCATGGCAAAGAAGACGGAACGGGAGGTCGGAGAAGCCGGCAAGGGGAGCCAGCCATGGTCTGTCCGGAGTGATGGGAAAAATTGGAGTGCTCATTGGGGACTGTTCAAGGGAGTCGTACCATCCGCCGTGGTCACGTGTATGGGGTAGCCAGCAAGGCACGGTAAGGATTCGCGATGCTGCTGCAAGGGTGATCGGCTCAGGAGGCGTCTTTGTGCTTAAATTTTGGGTTGGTCAAGGATGAGCTCGACTTCGTCAACGCTTAGGCCTGTGGCTTGGGCCAGCGCTGCGGGAGATTGTCCGCGTTTGAACCCGCTCAGGATAGTCTGCCGCAGGAACTGGGGAGATTTGGTGAAATTTTCAGCCTGTTCGAGCAGGCGGCGCATTTCCACCGCACGAAAATGCAGTTTTTCCTCCAGGGCGGTCAGTTCTTCCTGGCGCTTGAGGAATGTGCCGATGATTTCCTTTTCCAGGCGGGCGTTCACGTCCAGTTTCTGCAAGAATTCAGCCTGTCTGTCTTGTAGAGAGCGGACCACGAGTTCAGATTTTTTCAACTTCCCGTAGAACACAACGGCGAGAACGATGAGCAGGATTTCCACCAAGGTCGATGCGGCTAGGATCCAGTGCGAAATTTGCGGGTCCATCTATACCTTTGTGTCGATCAGGTGCCCCTGATCCGATTCGAATTCGTTTTCGTGGCGCTGTTTGCGCTGTTTGCCGGAGTGCTGCCCCTGAGGAGTTTCCTGGTGTCCTTCGGGGTCAACCTCGGTTTCGGCGGCGCTGCTTTCACTTTTAGCCACCTGGTTTTTTTCCCGCCTCTGTCGACGCTGAACCAGTTCCTGAGCCAGAGCCTGCTGCGTTTCGGGATGTGCAAGCTGCGTATGGTGGATTTTCTGAGCGTCCGGAATCTGGCTGATGAGAGTTGAAAGGTTGAGATTATCGACCATCATTGCACCACGTACTCTTCGATGAGAATTTCAGAAATCTGTCCGCTTTTTATGTTCTGATTGATGACGGATGCGATGTCGGTTTTCAGTTTTTCGGATTCCTGGGGATTGTCCAGAAAGGAAAGGGGCGAGTTTTTCAGGTACCGGTATATGCCGTCACGAATGAATATCTTTTTTGACTGCAATTCATCCCGCATGACTGGAGTCGTATCCGGAATGGAGAAGCGGGAGGTCAGAAAACGGGTTTTACCGTCGCGGGTATATTCGACTTGAAATTGTTCAAGGGGGAATGCGAGCAGCAGTTCTGTCTGTTGGGAGTTGGTGCTCTCGGCACCGAGGCTGGCAGCAGTACCGGTTTCAGCTACGGTGTTCTCCCCTTGCGGGCTGTCGGTGGCGGTGCTTGCCTGTTCTTCGGAAAGCGGCGGGCCTGATTTCATAAAGAAGTACGCACCTCCTGCACCAAACAGCAGGCACAGGATCGCCGCTATTCCAAAAATCCAGATTTTTTTGCGGCCGGCCTTGGCCGACGCTTCGGGCTGGCCTTCAGCCTGTTCCCCGGATTCCAGGGCATCCTCTGGCTCGGGGAGGGATTCGATGGAGGTGCTGGCGGTGACGTCCTCCTTTTCCTCGAATTCAAGGAAAAGGGCGTCATCCAGATCAAGCTCCACTTTCTGCAACCCCTTGGGCACGCCGTCCTGCAGACGTTCATCATCAATGGCGACTTTGCCGTCGCCAGCGGGGGGAGTCTGGGCGAGAAGGATGAGCAGGGTCATGGGGTCTGGTCCGGCCAGCAAGGCGGGCTTTGCCGGCCGGAAGGGTTATTCGAAGATCTTGTTGATTTTTTGGCCCAGGGTCTCCGCAGTAAAGGGCTTGACGATGTAATTGGAAACCTTTGCCTGTACTGCTTCAATGATGTTTTCCTGCTGAGCCTCGGCCGTGACCATGAGAAAGGGCAGGTCACCGAATTCTTCGCTGGCGCGGACCTTGCGCAAGAGCTCGATGCCCGTCATCTGCGGCATGTTCCAGTCGGAGATGATGAAGTCAATCTGGTCCTTGGACAGGATTTCCCAGGCCGAAGTGCCGTCGTCTGCTTCAACGATGTTGTTGAAGCCGAGCTGCCGGAGAATATTTTTGATGATCCGGCGCATGGTCGAAAAATCGTCGACGATGAGCACCCGCATGTTCGTATTGACCGCCATGTATTCCTCCACATGAGCTATTCGTGAAACCGAGCAACCAAATTGATCAGTTGATGTCGCCGTACTCGCGCTGAAACATTTTCTTGAGTTTTCCAAGCGCCTGGGAATGCAGCTGGGAGACCCTGCCTTCAGTGATGTCGAGGGCCAACGCCACTTCTTTCATATTGAGGTCTTCAGTGTAATACAAACTCAAGACCAGCCTTTCCCGTTCATTGAGTCTATCGATGAGATGGCCCAGCTTGTCAATGATGTCGTGGAAGGCCACGGAGGCAAAGGGTTCGCGGTGATCGTGCCCATCTCCGGCCTGGCTCCATTGGTCCTGGATCGCATCAAGGCTCAGGATGATCTGCGAATTCACCGCTTCCAGAGTGGCCTCAAGCTCATCACGGTCCTGGCCGGTGAGTTCCAGGAGGTCGCTGCGCGAGGGTGCGTGTCCGTGTTTCTGTTCGAAGTTCCTGATGATCTGTTCGAGTTTTTTGATGCGTTGCCGAAGTCCTCTGGAAAACCAGTCCATGCGCCGCAGTTCGTCCAGCATGGCCCCGCGGATACGGCTATCGGCAAACGTTTCAAAGCGGATACCCAGTTCCGGCTGAAACTTGCCGAAGGCCTCCATGAGGCCAAGCGTGCCCGCGCTGATGAGGTCGGAGAGTTCGATATGGGACGGAAGCTTTGCCTTGAGATGCAGGGCGATGATCTTGATGCGGGGGGCGAAGGCGCGGGCGATGCGATCCTTGTGCAAAGGCCCCAGGGACGCAAAGGAAATTCCCGTCTGTTCCAGCACGGACCAGACCGGTTCGGCGGTGTTATTCCGCAAAGAGGAGCTTCTTCCAGAAGAACTTGATGTTCCCATCGAGATGGTCCTGCGGTGTCCATTGCACCAGGTTGCGGGCGATGCGCTGCACCGCCAGGGAGGCTTCGGCGTTGGGGCTGAGGTCGCAGAAGGGGCGTTGACCGATGACAGCCTGACGCACGATCTTGTCCTGAGGGATGGCTCCGACGAAATTCAGGGAGACCCCGGTCAGGAAATGGTCGCACGCATTGTACAGCTTGGCGAAGATGTCCTTGGCCGATTTTTCACTCTGGGCCATGTTCACCACGATGTGGAATTTGTCGACCCCGTGCCGCAGTTTCAAGACTTTGATGAGGGCGTACGCGTCGGTGAGGGACGTCGGCTCCGGAGTTACCACCACCATGCGTTCCTGGGCCGCGAGGTTGAAGTAGAGCACATTGTCGTTGATGCCGGCGCCCGTATCCACGATCAAAAAATCGGTAGTGTCTTCCAGGACATCCATGGCTTCCAGGAGTTCGAGTTTCTGCCCGGTGGACAGGGACAGCATTTCGCTTACCCCGCTGGCCGCTGGCAGAATGGAAAAGCCGTATGCGGTGGGGTAGAGGATGTCACTTAAGGAAACGCCCTCATGGAAGACATGAAAGAGGTTTCGCTCCGGAGTCAGTCCCAGCACGACATCCACGTTGGCCAGCCCGAGATCCGCGTCGAGAATGACGCACCGTCGTCCCAATCTGCTCAGGCATAGGGCGAGGTTGACGGAAACGTTCGTTTTTCCAACGCCTCCCTTGCCGGAGGTGACCGAGATTACGATGGGGAGAGAGGAGCTCATGCTGTGTCCGGGATGAAAAAGTTTAGTTGGTTGCTTCGGGCAATTCATGCCGCAGCAGGAGTTTCCAGACATCCTGATCCTTGGGCTGGGCCAGGGAGTTTTTCAGGTCCGGCCCAAGAGAGAAAAGAGAAATAGGCAGCCCGGTGTTGTTGGCCTGATTGATTATTTCCCCATAATTACAAGCTTCATCAAGCTTCGTCCAGATAATGCTGGCCGCAGACTCGGAGCGAAACCTGGCCACGAAGGCGTCCATCTGGGCCGGGGCAAAAAGCGGGCTGAGGACCATGTGCACGTGGCAGTTTGGCAGGTTGCCGCCGGACACCTCCTGCAGCCAGGAATCAAGCTGATTATGGGCGGGCAGTCCCGGCAGGTCGAGGAGCACGAGGTCATGGGACCTGGCGTCGCGTTCCAGGTCTTCCCATTGGGAGGAGTTGTCGAGCTCCCTGTAGGACAGGCCCGAGAGTTCCGTGTAGTGACGCAGGTAGAGGCGTCCCTTGCCCTGGGAGCGGTCGGCGTTGACTACCAGAATGCGCCGATTGGGATCCATTTTCTTCATGGCCAGAGCCAGGCGCAGGGTCGTGCTGGTCTTGCCGCTACCGAACGGACCGGTCAGCAGGTGGAACTTGTGCGCCCAGCTGGTGTCGAACCAGGGACGCACGGCGACCATGCCGTTCATGACGGTCAGGGTGGGCACGTCGGGCGCATGGCGGAATTTTTCCCACAGATCGAGCAGCACATCCTCGTTCACGCCTTCGCGTTCCAGGTATTCGAAAACCAGCTGCTGGCGGGGCGTCAGCAGTCGCATGTCCATCTGCGGCTTGAGTACGGACATGAGCTGCTTGCGCAGTTTGGACCATTCCTCGCGCAGACAGGCTGCATCATCCTGAGCCAGCGGCATGGCGGACTCGGCCGGGCCTTGGCGCGGCTGCGGAACATCCAGGGCGGCCATGATCTCGTAACAGGTCACGCCTTTGCGGGTCTGCTTCTGGTTGCTCAGGATGATGGCGTCGGGGCCAAGTTCGTTCTTGATCCTGGCCATGATTTCGGAGGTGCTTCTGCCACTGAATGTTCTGACCTGCATCTTAGATTTCCACCATGGCTACGGATTCGAGTCTGACGTCCGAAGGAATTTCGGCCTGCGAGATGACAGGCATGGTTGGCAAAAAGCGGGCAAGGAGCTGGGCAAGGTGCTGGCGGATGAGCGGAGAAGTCAGCAGCACCGGTTGTCCCTCGGCCACGATGCCCTTTTCCGCCGCCTTGTTGATGGCCTGGATGATCTTGTGCGCGAGCCCCGGCTCCATGGCCAGATAGGAGCCGTTGTCCGTGCGCTTGATGCTTTCCTGAAACGTGTTCTCGATGGCCGGTGCCAGGGAAATGATGGGCAGCAGGTTGCCTGCGCCAAGGTACGGCTTGATGATGGTGCGGGCCAGACGCTGGCGCACGAATTCCGTCAGCTGGTCGCCGTCCTTCACGGAGTGGCCGAAGTCGGCCAGACATTCCACGATGGACAACAGGTCGCGGACGGACACGTTCTCTCGCACCAGATTCTGCAGCACCTTCTGCACCGTGCCCAGGGACAGGATGCCGGGCACCAGCTCTTCCACGACCTTGGGCGCGCGCTGGGACAGGTTGTCCATCAGGGCCTGGACTTCCTGGCGGCCCAGGAACTCGTGCAGGTTCTGCTTGAAGACCTCGGTCAGGTGCGTGGCGATGACCGTGGAGGGGTCCACCACTGTGTAGCCGGCCATGACGGCCTCGTCCTTTTTGGCGTCTGGAATCCACAGGGCCGGTAGATTGAAGGCCGGTTCCAGGGTCTCGATGCCCTTGATGGCGTGGCGGGCGTCGCCGGGATCCATGGCCAGGAAATGATCGATCATGATTTCCGCCGAAGCCACCCGGTTGCCCTTGATCTGGACCACATATTCGCCGGGTTTGAGCTGCAGGTTGTCGCGCAGGTGCAAGGACGGCACGATGACACCCATGTCGAGGGCGAACTGGCGGCGGATGGAGCGGATGCGGGCCAGCAGATTGCCGTTCTGATCCTCGTCCACCAGCGGTATGAGTCCATAGCCCACCTCCAGTTCCATGATATCGAGCGGCAGCAGGGCCTGTACCTCTTCCGGGCTGTCCGGGGTGCCCCCCTTTTTCTTTTTATCGCTCTCCGGCGGGGCGCTTTCGGCCTTGATGCGGTCAGAGAACAGCGCCACCATGAAGAGGATGCCGGAGAGGGTCATGAAAGCGAAGGTGGGCATGCCCGGCACCAGGGCGAAGAGCAGCAGCACGCCGGAGACGAGCCGCAGCGCCTTGGGGTGGTTGGTCAACTGGGCGATGAATTCCTCGCCCATGCGCGCTTCGGATGCTGCCCGGCTGACGATGATGCCGGCGGCGGTGGAGGTGATGAGCGAGGGGATGGTCGCGACCAGACCGTCACCGATGGTCAGCAGGGAAAAGGTCTGGGCCGCATCCATCCAGCTCATGTCCATCATCAGGACGCCGATGAAGATGCCGCCGATGAGGTTGATTAAAGTGATGAACATGCCCGCGTTGACGTCTCCGGCCACGAACTTGCCCGCGCCGTCCATGGCGCCGTAGAAATCCGCTTCGCGGCGCAGATTCTCACGCTGCTTGATGGCCTGCTGCTCGTCGATGAGTCCGGCGTTCAAGTCGGCCTCGATGGCCATCTGCTTGCCGGGCATGGCGTCGAGGGTGAAACGGGCTGCAACTTCGGCGATGCGGGTGGTTCCTGCGACGATGACGGTCTTGTTCAGGATGTAGAGGATCAGAAAGATAACTGCGCCGACAACGAAATTGCCGCCGACCACGAATTGCCCGAAGGCCTCGATGACCTTTCCCGCTGCCTGTGTGCCCGTGTCTCCGTGCAGCAGGATGAGCCTGGTGGAAGCCACGTTCAGCGCCAGGCGCAGCAGGGTGGTCACCAGCAGGACCGATGGAAAAATGGAGAATTCCAGCGGCGAGGTCATGAACATCGAGGTGATCAGGATGACCAGTGAAAAGGAAATGGAAAAAGCCAGGAGAATGTCCAGTATGATGGTCGGCAACGGCACCAGCATGACGAAGAGGATCATGACAACGCCGCCGGCCAGGAGGATGTCGCCCTGGCGCGTGAAGCGCTTGTAGTTGAAGGTCATGTTCTCGGTGCGAGTAGCCATTATTTTGACGTCCTTGGTGCTTGCTCTCAGCGCGGGCGTTGTTTGGTTTTGTAGACCTGAGCCAGGATGGCGGCCACTGCCTGGTAGAATTCTTCGGGAATCGTGTCCCCGACTTCGACCACTTTATACAAGGCCCGTGCCAGGGGTTTGTTTTCCCGAATGGGCACGTTGTTCTCCCTGGCGATATCTTTGATGCGCTGGGCCACCTCTCCCGCGCCCTTGGCCAGGACCAGAGGAGCCGGTGCTTCCAGGGAGTTGTAGCGGATGGCGATGGCCAGATGGGTGGGGTTGGTGATGACCACGTCGGCCTTGGGCACGTCCTGCATCATGCGCCGCATCATCACCGCCATCATCTTCTGGCGCTGCTTGTTTTTGATCATCGGGTCGCCTTCGGCCTGCTTGCGCTCGTCCTTGACCTCGCTCTTGGTCATCTTCAGGTTTTCCTCGTAATCCCAGCGGGTGTAGAGGAGGTCGGCGAGGCCGATGAGGATCATGGGCGCGAGGGCGTAGTAGAACATGGTCTGCCCGGCGGAGAGCACATAGGCCGCGATGCTTTCGGCCGTCTGGTAGAAAAGCGGGATGACCTCCCCGAAAGCCTGCTTGAGGACGATATATGGGCCAAGTGCCACGGCCGCAGCCATGAATACGCTCTTGAGCAGGCGGACGATGGTCTGCTTGCTGATGAGAAGCTTTTTGAGGCCGGATACTACGTTGAAGTTCTTGAATTTCGGCTTGAAGACCTTGGGTGCCCAGAGCTTGCCGACCTGTAGCCGCACGACGACGAATGCGGCCAGCGCGATGACCAGCATGAGGGGCATAACCATGATCGCGATGCTATACAGACAGTCGAGGAACAGGGTGTAGGTCGATGCGGGGGTCAATTCAAAAGTGAACCCTTCCGTAAAGAACCAGTGCATCAGGTTCTCGATTTCGGTGCGGATGGTGCCCAGATATATTTGGAGCATGAGCAGCCCGAAGAGCAGGGTTAAGGGCTTGGGCAGCTCCTGGCTTTTGGGGACGCTCCCCTCGCCGCGGGCCTTGTTGCGGCGTTTGGGAGTTGCGGATTCGGTGCGACTCGGATCGTGCTGTGCCATGACGTCCTAGCGCATCGCGCTGATGAGTTGGGAGAAAAGCAGCGGCAAGCGGGAGACGAAACCCTCCATGTACCGGCTGATGATCTCGAAGATGAGGCCGAGGAACAGAAATCCCACGCCGATTTTCAAGGGAAAACCGACAATGAGGACGTTCATCTGCGGGGATGCGCGTGAGATCAGGGCCAGGGCCAGATCCACCAGGATGATGGCGGCGATGACGGGCGCTCCGATCTGGATGGCCAGGACAAAAATCTGACCCGACAGGCTGAATATCTGCTCCGCCAGGCGGGGGGTGATGAGGATGGCCCCTGGAGGAAGCAGGTCAAAACTCTTCATCAGCCCGCTCAGCAGGTACAGGTGTCCGTTGATGGCCAAGAATGTCAGCAAACTGACCATGTACATGAAGTGGGCCGTGACCGCCTCGGATGCCCCGGAATCGGGGTCCACCACGTTGACCATGGCGAAGCCCATCTGGAATCCGATGAGCTGTCCGCCGGTCTGGATGGCGGCGAAAACGAAGCGGACGACCATACCGAGAATGAGGCCCAGCAGGAGTTCCGCTCCGAGCATGACGGCCAGGGCGAAGGGGTGGCCGGGCATCTGGGCTCCCATGAGGGGGAGCCTCGGCCACAGGGCCAGTGTCAGGGTCAGGCAGAGGGCCGCCTTGACCGTGGCGGGCAACGCATGCCCGCCGAAAAATGGCATCAGGAACAGGACGAGGCTTATGCGCATCAGCGCTAAGATGAAGGTCAGGGTGACGTTGGGATCAAGGGAGAAGAGGTCCATACCGGCATGAAAGCAAAACGCGGACCACCTCGCAGGGCGCGGCCTCCGCGAGCCGATTCTGGAAGGCGACGTGGCGTCGTCTGCTTGAGCCCCCGGCGCCCGGGGCAACGCAGTCCAGAACGGCTCTTGAAGGAGGGCCTAGATCATGCCCGGCCAGGACTCCAGCTGCCAGCGCCGCAAGGCGTTGAACATGTTGGTGCGGATGCGCTTGTCTCCCCCGCACAGAGCCAGGGCCTGATTCAGGGTCCGGCTGCGGGAGGTCTTGTCCTTGGAGGGGCAGTCGTTTTCCCAGACCGGGAGCTTCCACTGCCTGCAGGCCTGGGTGATGGTGGCCTTGTCCAGCAGCAGCAGGGGGCGGATGAGGGTCAGCCTGCCGCCGAAATAGTTTTCCTTGGGGACCAGGCCAGAGACCTTCCCGGTCCCGAGCATGTTCATGAAGAAGGTGGACACCAGGTCGTCGGTGTTGTGTCCCAATGCGAGATGGGTCAGATTGTACTGCCTGCAGATGTCGAAAAAGCGCTTGCGGCGGTGCCAGGCGCAAAAAAAGCACGGCGATTTTTTGCGATTTTCCGGAGAATGGGCCCGGGGGCCGAAATCGGTTGTTTCCAGATGCCCGGCCACGCCGTTATCCCGCAGCCAGTCCGCCAGGGGGGCGTGGGAGGCGGAGTCGAAGCCGGGATTCAAATGGATGACGAAAAGCTCGATGGGGAAAGGGATGATGCGCCTGCGCAGGGTCATGACCTTGAGCATGACCCAGCTGTCGATTCCGCCGGAAACAGCCACTCCGATGCGTGCCCCTGGCCAGGCCATGCCGGTCTGTTGCATGATCTTGCCCGCCTGACCGAGACATGATTGCTGTGCGTACTTGAGTCTACCCCACTGGGCCATGCTGTTTTCCTGGATTGCGTTGCGGGTTGAGGGGCGAAATTTCGCCAAAGGGGTTTGACAGATTCGAGACGGGTATTATGAGCCCCTTGACGCGCTGGTCAGTACAAAGAGCGAAGCGCCGTGTAAAGGGCTAGAGCAAGGAGTGTGTGAATTGTGAGTTGACAGTGCCCAGGGGTTATGCGTAGCGTGAAATGTTATTCCCGACTCGACTTTTCAGGGGGCGGGAGTTTTGTTGTTTATTCACACATTCATATACATTTTTCGGAGGTGCAATGGCCAGAATAACCGTTGAAGATTGCTTGGAAAAGGTCAACAACAGATTTCTGATCGTGCAGATGGCCATTAAACGGGTCAAGCAATATCATGAAGGATACGAACCCCTTATTGCTAGCAAGAATAAGGAGATCGTCACCGCCCTCAGGGAAATCGCCGAAGGTAAGGTGTTGCCCGACGTGGAACGCGTCGAGGATCTGGGTTTTGACGCTGACGATCAGGATGAGTGATGGCTGACAAGCGTGATTATTATGAAGTGCTCGGCGTAGGCCGCAGCGCCTCGGCCGACGAAATCAAGAGCGCCTACCGCAAGATGGCATTACAATTCCATCCGGACCGCAATCCCGACAATCCGGAGGCCGAGGACAAGTTCAAGGAGGCGGCTGAAGCGTACGAGGTTCTGGGAGACGCGAACAAGCGTGCCCAGTACGACCGTTTCGGACATGCGGGCATGAACGGTCAGGGTTTTGGAGATCATTTCCATTCCTCCGAAGACGTGTTCAGCGCTTTTGGTGACATTTTCGGTGATTTCTTCGGCTTTGGGGCGGCCGCTGGCGGCCGCCGCCGTCCTCGGGCCGGGGCCGACCTGCGCTACAATCTGACAGTGTCGTTCCGCGACGCGGCCAAGGGTACGGAGGTGGACCTCAACATTCCCAAGAAGGAAGTCTGCTCCGAATGTTCCGGTTCCGGTTCGGCACCTGGGCACACCCCCGAAACCTGCCAGCATTGCCGCGGTCAGGGGCAGGTGACCCAGAGCCAGGGATTTTTCCGTATCTCCGTGCCCTGTCCCGTGTGCCGGGGCGAGGGCAAGGTCATCAACCACCCGTGCGCCAAGTGTCGCGGTCAGGGTATCGTGCAGGCTAACAGGAACCTCAAGGTGCGCATCCCGGCTGGCGTTGACAACGGCAGTCGACTGCGTTTGCGCGGTGAAGGAGAACCCGGAGACTTCGGCGGCCCGCATGGCGACCTGTACGTGGTCATCTATGTCGAGGAGGACAAGGTTTTCACTCGTCGTGGCCAGGACCTGGTCATCGTGGCCGACATCTCCATCGTGCAGGCCATCCTCGGGGCCAAGATCGAGGTACCGACCCTGGACGAGCCGGTGACCCTGGAAATTCCCAAGGGCACGCAGTCGGGCAAGATCCTGCGCATCAAGGGCATGGGCCTGCCGCACCTGGGCAGCACCCAGAAGGGGGATCTGCTGGTAGAGGTCTCCGTGCGCATCCCGACCAAGGTGACCAAGAAACAGGAAGAACTGCTGCGCGAATTTGACAAGCTCGAAGAGAGCCGCCCCCTGAACAAGGTCAAGGATTTCTTCAAGAAAGCCATGGGTGATTAATCAGCAAATGTGAATCGAGCAGGCCGGGAGCGCATGTTTCCGGCCTTTTCTTATGCGGAGGGGAAAATGGATGAGAAGCTGACGCACATCGACGAGGCCGGCAACGTGGTCATGGTGGACGTGGGGGGCAAAGCCGATACGCGTCGGCGGGCCGTGGTTCGCTGCCGGGTACTCCTGAATGCAAACACCTTCAACCTCTTGACCAGAAACGCCTTGCCCAAGGGCGATGTGCTGACCACGGCCAAGGTGGCCGGGATCATGGCCGCCAAACGGACCTGGGAGCTCATCCCCATGTGCCACCCCATCCTGCTTTCCAAGGCGGACGTGCGCCTGACCCCGGTGCCCGCCGACCTGTCCATCGAGATCGAGGCCGAAGCTCGCACCACCGGACCTACCGGCGTTGAGATGGAAGCGCTCATGGCCGCCCAGGTCGCGGCCATGACCATTTACGACATGTGCAAGGCCGTGCAGCGTGACATCGTCATCACAGACTGCCGCCTGACGCACAAAAGTGGCGGGAAAAGCGGTGAATTCAACGCCGAGTGACCTGCAAACAGGATTCTTGGCTTTTACGGCGCGTCATTTTTCATGGCCCGGCAGATCCTGCGCTCTTCTTGGCATTTTATAAGGCCATAGCGCAGGTGCTGAACTAATTTTTACGGCCACACGGTGCTGAAGTTTGGACCGGTCGCGAAGAAGTAGCACACACCGGTCCTGACTCCGGAAAAAGGCTGATCACGAGGTGGTCGGCCTTTTTTTCGGGGCAATGCCGGCGGCTGCAGACAAAAAAGCCCCCGTCCGAAGACGAGGGCCTTGGGCGCGGCACATTGTGCGGGGAGGCTCACCAAATCCTGCGCACCTTGACCCCTTTGTCCGCCATGTAGTTCTTCAGGTCCGTGACGGTGTACTCGCCGTAGTGCACGATGGACGCGATGAGCGCGGCCGAAGCCCGGCCCGTGGTCACGGCGTCGACCATGTGCTGCGGGTTGCCCGCCCCGCCCGAGGCGATGACCGGGATGCGCACGTTGCCCGTGATGAGTCGGGTCAGGGTCAGCTCGTAGCCGTCCTTGGTGCCGTCGGCATCGATGGAATTGATGCACAGTTCTCCGGCGCCCAGTCGCTCCACTTCCTTGGCCCACCACAGGGCGTCGATGCCCGTATGCTTGCGGCCGCCGTGGATGACGATCTCGTAGCCGGACGGGATGGCCTCGCTTGCGGGCACGCGCAGCACGTCCATGCCCACGACGATGCACTGGGAACCGAAGGCCGCAGCGCCTTCGGAGATGATGTGCGGAGTCTTCACCGCGGCCGAGTTGACGGAGATCTTTTCCGCACCGGCCAGGAGCACGTCGCGCATGTCGGCCACGGTGGAGATGCCACCGCCCACGGAAAAGGGAATGAAGATCTGGGATGCCACGGCCTCCACGACCTTGAGCATGATGCCCCGGCCTTCGTGGGAGGCGGTGATGTCATAGAAGACGATCTCGTCCGCCCCTTCCTCGTAGTAGCGCCGCGCCGTTTCAACGGGGTCGCCGATGTCGACGTTGCCTTCGAATTTGATGCCCTTGGTCAGCTTGCCGTTCCTGACATCGAGGCAGGGGATGATGCGTTTACTGAGCATTGGCGGCCTCCCTGCAGTAGTCATAGAAATTGGAGAGCATCCTCAGGCCCGGCCGTCCGCTTTTTTCCGGATGGAACTGGGCCGACCACAGCCCGTCGCGGCCATGCACGGAGCAGAACTCCCGGCCATAGTATGTCGTGGCGATGACATATTCCGGGGCAGGGTTTGGGTAGTAGCTGTGCACGAAGTAGAACTCGCTCTCGGCGGAGATGCCGTCGAAGAGCGGGCAGTCCTTTTTCAGCGTCACGGTGTTCCAGCCCATGTGCGGGATGTTGATGGGAGCGCCGTCCTCTTCGGTCAGGTCCGGGGTGAACATGTCGCAGCGCCCCGGGATGAGCCCCAGGGTTTTGGTGTCGTTCTCCGGGCTGTATTCGAGCAGGATCTGGCAGCCCAGACAAATGCCCAGAAGCGGCTTCCCGGCGGCGATTTCCCTGGCCATGACGTCGTGCAGTCCGGACTGGCGCAAGTTGACCATGGCCGACCCGGCCGCGCCGACACCGGGGAAGATGAGACCGTGGCAGTCCGCGATGACGTCTGCGTCGGCGGTGATGGTGCACGGGATGGAAAGGTAATCAAGGGCGCGTTTGACGCTGGTCAGATTGCCGGCCTTGTAGTCAAGGATGGCTAGCATGGGGAGCTCCTGTAGCATGGGGTGAAAGGAAAGGAGGTACCTTAGCCAAAGACATCCTAAAAACCAAGGCCCGGAGGGGGTCTTTTCCCGGACATCTGCCGGGGCAGCCCGGCTGCGTCCCACGTCTTGCCGCGACACGGGTTTCGGGCTAGGGGCGGGGGAAGAATTATCTTGAAGGGGGAAATATGATCATCATCACCGGCGGCGCGGGCTTTATCGGCAGCGCCATGGTCTGGGAGCTGAATCAGCAAGGGTTCAGGGACATCGTCGTGGTCGACAATCTGGCCTCGACGAACAAGTGGCGTAATCTGGTGGGGCTGGCCTACCATCGTTATATTCAGAAGGACAAATTTCTGGACCTGCTGAACACCAGATACATGGAAGGGCGCATTGAAGCCGTGATCCATCTCGGGGCCTGCTCCGCGACCACGGAGGCCGATTGCGACTACCTCATCCATAACAATCTGGAATATTCCAAGGCCATGTGCCGCTTCGCCAAGGAGCGCAACGCCCGCTTCATCTACGCCAGTTCCGCCGCCACCTACGGCGATGGCAGCCGGGGCTTCGACGACTCGGACGAAGCCATGGAGGGCCTGCATCCGCTGAACATGTACGGCTACTCCAAGCATCTGTTCGACCTCTGGCTCAAGGGCGACAAGTTGCTGGACAAGGCCGCCGGCCTCAAGTTCTTCAATGTCTTCGGCCCCAACGAGTACCACAAGGACGATATGCGCTCCGTGATCTGCAAGGCCTTCACCCAGATCCGGCAGACCGGGAAACTCAAACTCTTCAAATCCTATCGTAAAGAGTACGCCGACGGCGAGCAGCGCCGTGATTTCGTCTACATCAAGGACTGCGTTAAGGTCATCGACTGGCTGATCAAGAATCCGGACGTGGGCGGCATCTTCAATGTGGGTACGGGGCAGGCCCGGACCTGGAACGACCTGGCGCGAGGCGTGTTCGCGGCCATGGGCCTGGAACCGCAGATCGAATACGTGGAGATGCCGGACGCCCTGCGCGGCAAGTACCAGTACTACACCTGTGCCGACCTGACCAAACTCGCCGGCCGGGGCTGCGACGTGCCCTTCCGGCCGTTGGAGGAAGGGGTCACCGACTATGTGCAGAACTATCTGATGCAGGGCTATTCGCACCTGACATCGCGGTACTGACCTTCGCCTCGATAACAAACAAGACAGGCGGCCTGGGGTTTTCTGGGACGCCTGTCTTGTTTGTTATCGGATGTGTTTTGATTTCGGCTGGTGAACTAAGCTTGAGCCTCGTGCGGATTGCTCAGGCACTTTTCCGGTGCCATGAAGGCTCATCCACAATGCCCAGCAGCGCGTCTATGGATAAGTCTTCGTCGAGCAGGGGCCAGTGGATTCCGTAGCCGGAGGGCGAAACCTCGAAGGTGCCCAGTTCCCGTGGAGAGGCGTTGGCCAAGAGAGGAGAAATGGCCTTGAGCGGGAATTTTTTTTGTTCTCCATCGATACGGATCAGTAGACTGCCCGTTTCGAAACAAATATTGTCAACGACGTGCTTTTTCATTTCTCTCACCTTGGAATACTTTCCACTGTTCTTCAATATATTCAAAGTGTTCGAAGATTATTTTGCGGACAATCCTTTTTTCGGAGCGCGTGACATTAAAGGAGAATGCCTCTTCGATATCAAACGATTGCGTGTTGAGCCAGAATTTGCATTCCATTTCCCCTTTTCGGCAATGGATGTGGATGGGTTCGTTTCCTTCGTTGGCGTAAAAGAAAAGTCGCCAGCCAAGAAGCAGGAGGACTGTCGGCATGCTCATCCTTTTTGTTATGAATTTATTGTAGCAACATAACTCTGACTCCTGTGTTCGGCAAGCATGGCTCTTGATTACAATTCCAGAAACGGTCCCGTGACCGAGCCAGGATTTTGTTTCAGTTCCTCCGGCGTGCCTTCGGCCACGATAAGCCCTCCGTTTTCACCCCCGCCAGGGCCAAGGTCCATGACGTGGTCCGCCGCCGCGACCACGTCCAGGTTGTGTTCGATGACAATGACCGAGGCCCCCTTGTCCACCAGAGTGTGCAGCACCGCGATGAGCTTGCCGACCTCGTGCATGTGCAGGCCGGTGGTCGGTTCGTCGAGGATGTAGAGGGTGCCGGGCAGGCTCCTCTTGCCCAGTTCGCGTGAGATCTTGATGCGCTGGGCCTCGCCGCCGGACAGGGTTGTCGCAGGCTGGCCAAGGCGGATGTATTCGAGGCCCACCTCTTCCAGCACGCCAAGTTTGCGTTCCAGAGCCGTGTGGTTGGCGAAGAACTGCCGCGCTTCGCTGACGGTCATGTCCAGCACGTCGGCGATGGACTTGTCACGGTACAGGATATCAAGGGTCTCGCGGTTGTAGCGTTTGCCCCCGCAGACCTCGCAGGTCACGAAGACATCGGGCAGAAAGTGCATCTCGACCCGGATCTGGCCGTCGCCCTGGCAGGCCTCGCAGCGACCGCCGCGCACGTTGAAGCTGAAACGCCCTACGTTGTAGCCGCGCTTCTTGGCGTCTTTGCTTCCGGCGAAGATGGCCCGGATCTCGTCGAAGACTTTGGTGTAGGTGGCCGGGTTGGAGCGCGGCGTGCGGCCGATGGGGCTCTGGTCGATGGAGATGATCTTTTCCACACTCTCGGCTCCCTCGATGCCGCCGATGCTGCCGGGGGAGTCCACTTTGAGCCCCTGCATGAGAGCCAGGTGCTTGTAGAGCGAGTCCATGACCAGCGAGCTTTTGCCGGAACCGGACACGCCGGTGATGCAGACCATTGAGCTTAAGGGGAAACGGGCGTCGATGCCGCGCAGGTTGTTGGTGGTCACGCCGCGCAGGGTGATGGCGCGGTCCGAGGTTCTGCGTTTGGTCGGCCGGGCGATGCGCAGATCGCCGCGCAGGTATTTGCCGGTCAGGCTGTTGGATTTGGTGACCAGATCATGGGGCGAGCCCTCAAAAACCAGTTCCCCGCCCAGAAAGCCCGAGCCGGGGCCAAGCTCCAGCACATGGTCGGCAGCACGGATGGTGGGTTCGTCGTGCTCGACCACAAGCACGGTGTTGCCGCGTCCCTGGAGCTGGCGCAGGGTGTTGATCAGGCGCTGGTTGTCGCGCGGGTGCAGGCCGATGCTCGGTTCGTCCAGGACATAGGTCACACCGACCAGGCCCGAGCCGAGCTGCCCGGCCAGACGGATGCGCTGGGCCTCTCCGCCGGACAGGGTCGACATGTTACGGGCCAGGCTGATGTAGTCGAGGCCTACGTTGGACAGAAATTCCATGCGGTGGCGCAGCTCTTTTAAAAGCGGGGTGCTGATCTCCGCGTTCACGCCGGAAAAGGCCAAGCCCATCAGCCAGTTCAGGGCACGGCTGATGGGCAGGGAGCAGAAATCGAAGATGCTCAGGCCCTCGACACGCACGGCCAGGGACTCGGGCCGCAGCCGCGCGCCCTTGCACGCAGGACAGTCCATGGTCTGTCGGTAGCGGGCCAGTTCGTCGCGCCAGATGTAGCCAAGGCCTCCGCCCTGTTCGAGAAAATGGGTCACACCCGGCCATTGCGCTTCGCCGTGAAACAGGGCCTGCCGGGCCTTTGGGCTGAAGTCCCGCAGGGGCGTGTCCAGGGTGAAATTGTGCAGAAGGCCCAGTGCCTTCAAGTCCTGGGCGTAGCGGTCCAGGGTTCGGCCCTTCCAGGGCAGGATCGCCCCCTGGCGCAGGGACAGACCGCCGTTGGGGGCGAGCAACGCGGGTTCGTAGTATTCCACTGTGCCCAGGCCCGAGCAGTGCTGGCAGGCGCCCTGGGGGCTGTTGAAGGAAAAGAGCTGGGGGCTGGGCCTTGGCAGACTCAGGCTGCACTTTGGGCAGACCGCGTCGGTGGAGAAAAAGATATCCTCGCCGCCGATGACCGAGACGATGATGCGCCCTTCGCCGCTTTTCAGGCCCAGTTCCACGGAATCGGCCAGGCGCTTGCGCATGTCGGGCTTGAGCACCAGTCGGTCCACGACCAGGTCGATGTTGTGCTTCAGGTTTTTGGTCAGTTCGGGAAGCGGGTCAAGCGGGAGCACTTCACCATTGATTCTGGCCCGCACAAAGCCCTGGGTCCTTAGCTTTTTGAAGAGATCGGCGTGGGTGCCCTTCTTGTGGTCCACCAGTGGTGAGAGAACCATGAACTTCGTGCCTTCGGGCAGGCTAAGGATGCGGTCCATGATCTCGTCACTGCTCTGGGCCGCGATCGGCACCCCGCAGTCCGGGCAGCAGGGCGTGCCGAGGCGGGCATAGAAGACGCGCAGGAAGTCGTAGATTTCCGTTAATGTGGCCACGGTGGAGCGCGGGTTCTTGGACAGGGTCTGCTGCTCCAGGGAGATGGCCGGGGTCAGGCCCTCGATGAGGTCGATGGCCGGTTTGTCCATCTGCGGCAGAAACTGGCGGGCGTAGGCGGACAGGGATTCCACGTAGCGTCGCTGTCCTTCGGCGTAGACGATGTCAAAAGCCAGGGTGGACTTGCCCGATCCGGACGGCCCGCAGACCACGACCAGCTTGTCGCGGGGGATGTCCAGGGTCAGGTTCTTGAGGTTGTGCTGACGCGCGCCTGCTATATGTATGATCTTGGTATCCATGAAGTCTCATTTGAGAAGGGTTAGAGGATGATATTTGACTTGCGGGATGCTTCCTATAACCATATGAGAATGGCTGACAAGTGGCATTGGAAATACGCGATGAAATAGTGTTGCATTACGGAGACGTGAATGAAAATTTCGCTTGGCGCAAAGACGCTGGCCCAGCCTGCGCCGTTGTGGATCGTCGGGTCGTATGATGAAGAGGGAAAGGCCAATGCCATGGCTGCGGCCTGGGGCGGCATATGCTGCTCAAAACCGCCGTGCATTGCAGTCTCCTTGCGTGAGGAACGCCACAGCTATGCATCCATCATCGCCCGCCGTGCGTTCACCATCAGCGTGCCTTCGGCCCGATACGCCGCGCAGGCCGATTATTTCGGCATCGCATCGGGAAAAGCCGAGGACAAGTTCGCGGCTACGGGGCTGACCCCGGTGCGGTCTGAGCTGGTCGATGCCCCCTATGTGGGCGAATTTCCCCTGGTGCTCGAATGCACCCTGCTGCGCACGGTGGAGCTTGGCATGCATATTCAGTTTGTAGGGGAGATCGTCGATGTCAAGGCCGAGGAGGATGTCCTCGACCAGAAGGGCTATCCCGACGCGGCCAAGGTCCAGCCGATTATTTTCACCCCGGTGACCAGGGCCTACCACACCGTGGGCCAGTACCTGGGCCAGGCCTTCGAGATCGGCCGTCCTTTCGGCGATAAGAGCTAGCACCAAAATTTCGGGTGGGTACATGCAGCACGAAAACTTCTTTTGTTCGAACGATGTCGTCAAGTCTCTCATCAAGGCCAGGGTTCCGGCCAACTCCAAGTGGGGCGCGCTCATCCTCTATATGCGCTCTCTTTCGGAGTACGATTTCCTGTCCGCCGAGCAGAAGCGGCAGATGCAGACCCTGGTCATGGGTGTCGTGCGGGACGGGGATTTCTCCGAAAAGAAATTCAAGGAGATCGTGCGGCGCAAGGAGCAGATCCTCTACCAGACCTGGAACAAGAAGCTGGAGGAGACCTTCCGCGAAACTGTGGCCCTCATCGAGCACGTGCGTTCCCAGAACATCCAGCGCACCAAGGAGGTGCGCGACCTGCGGGAGACGACCATCAGCACGGTGACGGACCAGAACGCCCTGGAGGACATTGTCCTTGGGATCAAGGCCGCCTTCGAAAAGGTGCTCACGCATATGGAGGAGGACACGCGGGATCTGGTGGAGATGAGTTATACGGACTCCCTGACCAAACTCAGCAACCGCCGGGCCTTTGATCGCTATTTTCAGACGACCCTGGTCGAGTACATGGTCACGGGCAAACCCATGAGCCTCATGTTCCTCGATATCGACCATTTCAAGGAATTCAACGACTCCTATGGGCACCGCATTGGAGACCAGGCCTTGGTCACCGTGGCCAGCAAGCTGACGGGCTATGCGCAGAAATACGGCACCTCCCCGAACCGCAGCTTTTTCCCGGCCCGTTTCGGCGGAGAGGAGTTCGTGGTCGTCCTGCCCGGGGTGGGTCTTGCCGAGGCGGCGGATGACGCCGAGAACCTGCGTACCATCATTGAGGACTACAATTTCATCATCCGCGATCACAACGGCCAGGTGTTGCAGAAGGGCATCAAGATCACCGTGTCCATCGGCGTGGCCGAGCTGAAAAAGGACTGGGCCGACGAGCCCTCAGCCCGGCTCCTCGACGAGGCGGACAAGGCCATGTACCGGGCCAAGGGACGCGGGCGGAACAGGATCTGCACCATGGATGAGCGCTGACCCAGTTGTGGGTGCCTGCAGTGGAAGGGCTCCCTGACCGGGGAGCTTTTTTTTTGATGATGGAGGAACAGCGACGGACTGGTTTCGACCCTCAGGCGCTTCCCGCGATGATGGCTCTCAGGCGGACGGCGTAGGAATGCTCCGCACAGACGTGTTCCTGCCAGGCCCGGCGCAGCTCTTCCTTGCCTTTGGGGTTGGCGGCGAGGCTGCGTAGAAGTTCTGCTGCTTCACTGGGAGAGGCAAAGATCACGGCTCGGGCCAACTCCTGCGGGAATATTTTCATGCCGGGGGTGTCGTCCGTGAGCAGGAAGCCGCCGCAGGCCCACACGTCGAAGTGGCGCTGGGTCAGGCCGTGGGGCAGGAGCAGGCTGGTCAGGTTCAGGGAAAAGGACGCTCGGCGGTACACCTCGGCCAGCCCTGAGTAGTAGTCCACGGGGGACAGGAGCCTGGCTCCGGGCAGCAGCCCGCGCCACGCGTCGTCGCCGACAACAGTCAGATCGACCATTGCCGCAAGTGCGGTGAGGCAGTCCTGCCGCCATCTGGCCGAGGATGTTTCGGCGCCAAGGCCGATGGTCCGCACATCGTTTCCGGGCCAGAGCGCATGATCCGGCAGACGCTGCCTCCACCAGCCGAAGTGGGCCTCCCGACCGGACAGGGCCCGGGCCTCCTCGTCCAACTCCTGCGGAACGCGGCAGGCCGCGAAGAAGCGGTCCCGGTCCGGGAAGGCCGAGCGGCCGACAAAGGTCAGGTCCTTACCCGCCGGGCACGGCGGCCCGGGCGCGAAGAAGCGCGCGCTCGCGGCCAGGGGCAGATGTCTCGCGTCGGCCCCCAGGGTTCGCAGGGGCTCTACGAACCAGTCATCGGTGACGAAGAGGGGCAGGGTTTTCCAGAGCTGGCTTTTCTGGCCAGTGAGCAGATGCAGGGGATTGTCCACGCACCAGACAGCCACAGGCACCCCGGCCGCCTGCAGCAGGGCCTGGTTTTCCCCATACGGGTCCAGGCCGTGAAAGTTGACGCTCAGGAAAAGACCGGGTCGCTCCTGATCCAGCAAACGGATCAGGCTTTCGGGATCGAGGTTTGCGGGCAGGCGACGGGCTGCAAGGCCCATTTCCTGCGCCGCATGGATCAGTTCGGGCATGATGAGGGCGTTCTCAGGTCCCGGCAGCCAAAGGCTTTTGTTCGGCTGGCTTAGCTGAGTTGGGCGCAGTCTGGCCAGCAGGGGGGCGAAAATGGATGGGAAGAGGCGACTTGCCGGGGTGTAGTGCAGGACGGGCATGCCGGGCGCCAGGCAGTGAGCCTGCGCGAGGGGGATGTCTTCCCAGTCGGCCGGGAGGGACGCGTGCCAGGCAGGGGGCATCTGCGAGTCGATCTCCGGCACGCGCAGCAGCAGGATCCGCCCCGCGCCGCCCGTGAACCGGGCGCAGAGTTCGGGTTCCGGACCGGGACAGGTGATGAGCAGATCCTCGCCGCGACCCTGAAGACGAAGATATTGCTCTCCTGCGGGGAGCGATGTAGAAATCCCTAGTTCGTTTTTCAACTTTACACGTATGGGTCTGGCTGGCATGAAGGCGCTCGCTTGGGTGGTCGGGATGCTGCCCCGGTCATAAAAGCATGAAACAATACCGCGATTACTATTTCAAAAAGGCCAAGCAGGACAATTATCCTGCCCGCTCCGTATACAAGCTTCAGGAAATGGACAAGGCGCACAAGCTCTTGCGCCAGGGCCAGAAAGTGCTTGATCTCGGCGCTTGCCCCGGTTCCTGGACTCTCTATGCCGCCGAGCGCGTCGGCGCGGGAGGGCGGGTGCTGGGCATCGACCTGAACATGCCGGACACCCGTTTTCCGGAGCAGGTCACATTTCTGCAGGAAGACATCTTTGCCCGCTCCCCACACTTTCTTGGGCATCTGCAGGCGCTTGCCCCTTTCGATGTGGTCATGAGCGACATGGCTCCCAAAACCACGGGCTCCAAGTTCACGGACCAGGCCCGCTCCATCCAGTTGGTGGAGGCGGCCTTCAATGTTGCCGAAGAATGGCTCGTCCCCGGCGGCACCTTTGTCGCCAAGGTTTTCGAGGGGCCGGATGTACAGCCCTTCGTGCAGTCCATAAAAGCCCGTTTCGCCAAGGTCGCGATGTTCAAGCCCAAAAGCAGCCGGGCGGAGAGCAAGGAGATATTCATTCTGGGACTGGGTTTTGTTCCCATGGCTGCCGAGGCTTTGCCCGCATAACTTTTTTTGGAGGATGATTGTATGGCAGGACATAGTAAATGGAAGAACATCCAGCACCGCAAGGGGCGGCAGGATCTTAAACGCGGCAAGATGTTCACCAAGGTCACCAAGGAGATCATCCTGGCGGCCAAGGGCGGCGGCGATCCGGACATGAACGCCCGCCTGCGCGCGGCCATTGATGCTGCCAAGGCCGTGAACCTGCCCAAGGACAAGATCGAGACGGCCATCAAGAAGGGCACCGGCGAGCTGGCTTCCGAGGCGCTGGAAGAGATCATGTACGAAGGGTATGCGCCCGGCGGCGTGGCTATCCTCGTCGAGGCGGTCACGGACAACAGGAACCGCACCGTGGCCGAAGTGCGCCACATCCTCAGCAAGAACGGCGGGTCCATGGGCGCGGCGGGTTGCGTGGCCTGGATGTTCGACACCAAGGGCGTGTTCGCCTTTGACAAGGAAAAGTACACCGAGGACCAGCTGCTTGAAGCCGGACTCGAGGGCGGCGTTGAAGACATCCTCGATGATGACGATTCCTGGCAGGCGCTCTGCGCGGCCGAGGATTTCCAGACTGCCAAGGCCGCCTTCGAAGCTGCGGGCATCGAGATGATGAGCGCCGAACTGAACCGCATTCCCCAGAACACCGTGGCCGTGGACGTGGACACGGGGCGCAAGGTTATGAAGCTTTACGATGCTCTGGACGACAACGACGACGTTCAGAACGTCTACGCCAACTTCGAGCTTCCGGCAGAACTTCTGGCCGAGATATAGCCAGGCCGCATGACTGCCGAGCGCATCATCCTGGGGGTGGACCCCGGGTCACGCTGCATGGGCTACGGCCTGGTGCGGGAGCGGTCCGGGGTGTTGTCCCTGGTTGAGGCGGGGGTGGTGCGGCCGGACGAAGAGGCCATGAGCGCCCGTCTGGGGCTTATGTTCACCCGCATCGGCGAGCTCCTGCGCGCCCACGAGCCCCAGTCCGTGGCGGTGGAGAACGTCTTCTTCGCGCGCAACTCCGCCTCGGCCCTGAAGCTCGGCCAGGCGCGCGGCGCGGTGCTGGCCGCATGCGGCGTGCACGGGGCTCAGGTCTTTGGTTACGAACCGACCCTGGTCAAGAAATCCCTGGTCGGGGCGGGGCGGGCCGAGAAGAGCCAGGTATCCTTCATGGTCGGCCAGCTCCTGGGCGTGAAGCCGGACTGGGCCGAGGACGCGGGCGACGCCCTGGCCCTGGCCATCTGCCATTTGAACCATTTTCGGTTCATGGCCGCCGTCAGTGCCGGTCAGGCCACTGGTCAAGACGGGGCAACTCGTCTATAGCTCCCACACATGATAGCCTACCTTGAAGGAACGATCCTGCGCCGCGATGAAGAGTCTTGCGTCCTGCTTACGGCGGGGGGTGTGGGCTATCAGGTACATCTGACCACACAGGGGGTGTCCACTCTTGGACCCGGGGCAGAGGTGGCCCGGCTTTTCATCCACACCCTGGTCCGCGAGGACGCGCTTGTTCTCTATGGATTTACATCCTGGGAGGAGCGGCAGGCCTTTGTGACCCTGCTCGGCGCGCCCAAGCTTGGGCCCAAGACGGCGCTGGCCATGCTTGGCTGTTACGATACCGCGGAGCTGGCGGCATGCATCGCCCGCGAGGATGTCGCCGCCCTGACCCGCGTGCCCGGCATCGGCGCCAAGACGGCCAAACGCCTGCTCCTTGATCTGAAGGACAAGCTCGTGGCGCAGCCGTCCCTGGCTCCCGGCAGGATCGCGCCGAAGGTTTCGGCTGCTTCGGACTGCGCCGCTGCCCTGGCCTCCCTCGGATATGGGCGCCATGAGGTGGACGAGGTGGTCAGGACCGTGTTCGAAAAGGAGCCCGACCTCGATGCGGGCAGCGCCGTCCGGCAGGCCCTGAAGATTTTTGCCGCCAAATAGCATGATGCAAAGTCCCAGCGAAGAGCATATCCGGCCCCGCACCCTGGACGATTTTATCGGCCAGGAGGATGTCCGCGGCAACCTGAAGATTTATCTGCAGGCCGCCAAGGAGCGTGGTCAGCAGCTGGATCACTGCCTGCTCTACGGCAACCCCGGCCTTGGCAAGACCACCCTGGCCCAGATCATGGCCAGCGAGCTCGGCGTGAACATGGTCTCCACCTCCGGGCCGGTCCTGGAGCGCAGCGGCGATCTGGCCGCCATCCTGACCAGCCTGAACCGGCACGACCTGCTTTTCATCGACGAGATTCACCGCATGCCGCCCATTGTGGAGGAGATCCTCTATCCGGGCATGGAAGACTTCAAGCTCGACCTCATCGTCGGGCAGGGGCCTGGGGCGCGTACGGTCAAGATAGAACTTGAGCCGTTCACCCTGGTCGGGGCGACGACCCGCATCGGGCTTTTGACGTCCCCGCTGCGCGACCGTTTCGGTGTGATCTGCCGGCTTGAGTTTTATAATCCTCAGGAATTGTCACTGATCGTGACGCGTGCCGCGCGCATCCTCGGGCTTGAGATCAGCCCTGACGGAGCGCTCGAGATCGGCAAGCGCTCCAGAGGTACGCCGCGCATCGCCAACCGATTGCTGCGCCGCGTGGCCGATTACGCCCAAGTCGCCGGAAACGTGCTTATCGATGCGGACGTGGCAGCCAAGGGCCTTGATATCATGGATGTGGATTCGCGTGGTTTGGACATGATGGACCGCAAGATCCTCGAATGCATCATTGACCATTTCGGCGGCGGGCCAGTGGGCGTGAAGACCATCGCGGCGGCCTGTTCCGAAGAGGTACGCACCATCGAGGATATCTACGAGCCTTACCTCATCCAGTGCGGGTTTTTGAAGCGTACCCCCCGGGGCCGGGTGGTCACGCCTAAGGCCTATCAGCACATCGACGGCGGGCTCAAGCTGCGCGGTCAGTAGGCAGGGGTGTCGCGCCCGGGAATTTTCCGGTTATCGGTTTCGCTCTCACTTTTTTGGATCCAGATCACATAAGCCCAGCGAGGAGTCATGAAAGTCATTGATCCGTGTTTTTCCTTCATGCACCTGCCTGACGGCGAGTTTGTGCTGAGCCATCTCGAACTGGCGGCGCGGACCTGTTACAAATCCGAGGACAAGGCCAGCCCCGACTCGGCCCGCAAGCTTCTGTCCCGCATTGTGCGCCTGGGGCATGACAGCGTTCTGGAGCACATATCCGTGACCGTGCGCATTATCTGCGACCGGGGCGTGACCCACGAACTGGTGCGTCACCGCCTGTGCTCCTTTTCCCAGGAAAGCACGCGCTACGCCAACTACGCCCAGGACAAGTTCGGCAGCGAGATCACCGTCATACGTCCTTTTTTCTGGGCTGAAGATGACGAGCGCTACCAGATGTGGCTCTCGGCAATGCAGGCCTGCGAGGACGCCTACCTGCGTTTGGTGCAGGCCGGAGCCACGGCGCAGGAAGCGCGCAGTGTGCTGCCCAACAGCCTGAAGACCGAGATCGTGACCACGGCCAACATCCGGGAATGGCGGCATATCTTCAAACTTCGCTGCGATCGGGCCGCCCATCCGCAGATGCGTCAGATCATGCTTCCGTTGCTGGGCGCGTTCAAAGAGCGTATCCCCCTGCTCTTCGACGATCTGGGGGAACGATTTTCCCAGGACATGGCCGAGTTGGCCGCCGAAGGCGCTGCCGCCCGGCTCTACTGATTTTTTTCCTTCTCTAAAAAAATACCTGCGGGCATGTTCAAAAAACGTGCCCTTTTTTGTTTTTTGGATGTGAGGAAATGTCTGACAGAATCGTAGTATGCCCCGGAAACAAGCCTTAAGGCGAATTAATCTCCGTTTTGTCTTTCCATTGCAGAAAATTCGGAGCGCGTTGCTCCGTTTTTCTAGGCCTTGATGGGTAATTTCATAGTCAAGCAGAAAAGTCAGATTACGTAGAAATAAGTATTTACGCTTATATTTGAGGTAAGTATATTTCGCGACAGTTTGTCGGCAGAGAAAGGCCTGGAAGTTTCAAGCCTTTAGAGCTGAAATATGAAATTTCAAGAAAATAGCAGAAAATAAGAGATATTATTTTTTTACCTGTGGATAAGTTTTCATCATATGTTGAAAACAAAGTGTTGACAACTCGGGAGGCCCGGTTGGCGGGATAATGTCAGCTTGGCGTCAGCGCCACAAAAGCCATAGGTAAGAGGGAAGTCTATATATTTGAACATGTTGTCCTGTATACAAAGAGATGGTCCAAGTCGCGTCTGGCTGGCAATACCGGAGTTGTCGCAGGACTGTCGCTTGGCTAGATACCTTTCCCATGATTGATGCGTGGCACCACATTTCCTTATCGCTTGAGAAGAAGCTCACCCCTGGCCATTTCCAGCTCTGGATCAAACCCTTGCAGGGGTGTTTCGATAACGACACCCTCGTTCTTTGCGCCCCCAACTCCTTTGTATGCACCTGGGTGCGGGAGCGCATGCTCGGCCAGATCAAGGACGCGGCGGCCGAAACCCTCGGGTTCGCTCCGGCCGTGGAGTTGCGTTCCGCCCAGGCTGAAGCCGCTCCCGTCGCGCAGATCCAGTCCGCGCCTGCCAGAAAGATCGTCACCCGCCAGATGGGACTGCCCATGGCCCATGCCGTGCAGACACAGACCGTCCAGAACTGGCGACATCAGTTCGATGACTTCATCGTCGGCCCCTGCAACAATCTTGCGTACGTTGCTTCGCGCAGCTTTTGTCAGGATGTGCAGGGTTCGGATCAACTTTTCCTGTGCTCCGCGCCGGGTCTGGGCAAGACGCACCTGGCCCATGCCATTGGCAGCGAGATCGCCCGGCAGACCAACCGGCAGCACCTGCGGGTCTGCTACTTAAGCGGGGAGGAGTTCGCTTCCCAACTGGTCATGGCCATCAAGGCCAAGGCCGTGGAGCAGTTCAAGGCCCGCTTCCGTTCCAACGTGGATCTGCTGCTGCTTGAGGACGTGCATTTTTTCCAGGGCAAGGAGAAAATGCAGGATGAACTCCTTAACACCTTGAAGTCCCTTCAGAATCAGGGGCGCAGGGTGGTCATGACCAGCACCTTCCTGCCGCGGGAACTGTCCGACATCGACGCCAACCTGCTCTCCCGCTTCGCCCAGGGCTTCATGGCCGTCATCGACAAGCCCGACCACAAAACCCGCATGGGCATCATCCAGGCCAAGACCATGGCCGCTCAGGTCAGCATGCCCGGCAGCGTGGCCGAACTCCTGGCCGACAGGATCAAGACCGACGTCCGTCAGCTCGAGAGTTGCCTTAAAAACATCATCCTCAAGGCCAAGCTCCTGAACATGGATATCTCCATGGATCTGGCCTGGGAGATACTGCAGAACTACAACCTCGACAGCGCCTCCATCGATCTCGACAAGATCATCAGCTTTGTCTGCCAGGCCTACGGGTTCGGCTTTGACGATCTGCGCTCCAAGAGCCGCAAGCGCGACCGGGTCATCGCCCGCAACACAGCATTCTACCTGGCGCGCAAGCACACCGACCTTTCTCTGGTGGACATCGGGCGGCGCTTCAACCGCAAGCATTCCACCGTTATAAAGGGCATCGCCTCCGTGGAGCAGGAAGTCAGCCGCAAGACCTCCCTTGGCAACCAGCTCGCCCGCACCATGAATCAGCTCCAGGCCTGATGCCCCGCCGGTCGTATCCGGCATGAAAAATAGAAAAAGGCCCATGCGTATTTCAGCGCATGGGCCTTTGTGCGTTAAGGGGCGGCCTATTCGAACGCTTTTTCCAGCACCTTGTTGCCGCGCGATGTTTTCAAGGCCGCGGCGAGAGCCTCCACGATATGCAGGTCGTAGCTGTGCGTCGAGGCGCGCAGGTTATCGAGGGCGTGCTCAGGGCTCATGGCCGGCCTGTAGGACCTGGGCCTGATCATGGCGCAGAAACTGTTGGCCACGCTTAAGACCCGGGCCTGGATGCCGATCTCGTCGCCGTGCAGACCCTTGGGGTAGCCGCTGCCGTCGAGGCGCTCGTTCATCTGGTACACCGCCTCGAACACGGGCAGTTCGAAGTCGATCTGGCACAGGATGTCCGCCGCGTGATCCACGTGTTTTTGCACCATTTCCTTTTCTTCTTCGGTGAGCTGGTCGACCTTGGTCAAAATCGCCTTGTCGATGAAGATTTTGCCGATCTGGGACAGGTTGGAAGCGATCTCCACCGTGGACTTGTCCTCGGGGGAGAGGTCCAGGCTTTCGGCCAGCAGGGAGGACACGTCGCGCATCAGCAGGGAATGGCCCGCCAGATACGGGTCCGTGAACTCGATGGCCTTGACCAAGGCTTCCACGGTCTGGGAGATGGCCTGGCGCTTGCGCTCCTCGGCCTGGACCATGGCAGTGATATCCCTGAACACGGAGACGATGCCCTGCGGCGTGTTGAGGTCATCTTTCAGGGTGACCTTGGTGATCTGGAAATGGTGCTCCCTGGATTTGAGGAAGATGCGCTCGGAGACGGTCACGGGCTCCCCGGTCTGCAGGGTGCGGGCGTCGGACTGCTCCAGGCGCTTGCCCGTGTCGAAGCCGAACAGGGCTACATCGTCCAGGCCGAGGACTTCGTCCTCGTCGCGGCCGACGCCTTCGGCCAGGGCCGGGTTGGCATAGGTGTAGTTGCCGCTCAGGTTTTTCACGGCGATAAAATCCGGGATGGTGCCGTTGATGGAATCGAGGAAGTTGCGCTGCTGTTCCAGTTCCTGGGCCAGGTCCTGAAATTCCCCGGCGATGCGCTTATGGCTTTTGCCGATGGTCCGCCACCAGAGGGCCCCGAAGAGCAGGCTGGTGACCATGGCGATGAGCCCCGCGATGAGTACGGAGATGCGGGTGTATTCCTGCAGCCCCTTGGTCGCGTTGCCGGTGTCCACCTCCTGCACGATCCACAGGTCGATATCGGGAATCTTTACGCCAAGGGAGAAGACGGGAGTCTGGCCGCCCAAGCTGTTTCGATTTGCAAAGCCGAGGCGCCGGGCCGAGTCCAGCTCAGGCGGGGAGGCGATCGGCGCGATTCCGCCGGGGCTCCAGGGCACGATCTCCTGGAAACCGGTCTCGGTCATCTGCATGATCCGGGTTCGCTCCCCGCTGGCCGAAAGGGGCGTGTTGGAAAGCAGGGAGGTGATGGTCATGGCCGCGCTCTTGGTAAGCATGGCCACGGCCACGGCTTTCTTTTCCCCGGTTTCCTCGGCAGTGGAAAAGATGGGCACGCACATGTCGATGACCAGGCCGTTGTCGGTCTGCCGCAGGGGGGAAAAGTGGGGCAGGGGGTAGGCGAAGGTCTTCTTGATCAGGGCCGTCTGGCTGGGGGAGAGCGGAGTCACCCGCGAGTCGGAGCCGATGTAGGATTGCCCGCTGCGGTGCACGATGCGTCCGGACAGAAAGCCCGCGAAGATCGTGAAATCCGAGAAGGTCTGGTGCATGAGCGGAAACTGGTCGGTCAGCTGCGCCATCTGGTCATAGGAATCGCCCTCGGGGATGATGCCGGTGATCAGAAAACTCGGATCCGCGTCGATGAGGTCCATGTCGGTGGCATAAAGCCGGAACAGGTCGGAGGAGATGAGCTTGTCCGTCTGTTCCACCAGGCCCGCAAGCCAGGCCGAGAGGACATCGGCGCGGCTGGTGGCCAGCAGTTCGATTCTGTCCCGGACCTGCGTCTGCAATTCTCCCTGTTTGGCCTTCACGCTCCATGCCACCCAGGTCAAGAGCGCCACGATGATCAGGGAGATGATGGCGACCCCCATGACCAGTTCGGACCTGTTCTTGCCCATGGAGGGCGGAGCTGTTCTGCTGCTTGCTGCTGTCATATTCCCTTCTCCATTAAGGTTAGTTCGCTACAGGGATGTGTGACCATCGGTGCTCCTCGTTCAGGGAGTATTGCGGGGTATAGTGTCTGTACTTGTCATGCGTGAAAATGGCGTCGGAGACGTTGTTTAAGATGTAGGCGTCCCCGTGCGTGAACACGGCCAGGACGGCGTGGGCGATGCCCCGGATGCGGTCCTTGACCACCACGATACGCAGATCGTCCTGCGAAATGCCGAGCTCTCGCAAGGCAAAGTATTTGATGATGGCGTAATCTTCGCAATCTCCAGAAATTTTTAAAAATTCCTGGGGGGTGGCCCACCAGTCCGAGACGCCGAAGGCATCCTGATCCAGTCGGTAGGGCCATTTGTTGAAAAAGGAATTGACCATCTTGAGCTGTTCCATGCGTTCCTGCCCCCGGGCCTGTTTCATGATGCGTTGCCAGCTGGTCGTACCGGGCGGACAGGTCTTGGGCGCGGCGCAAGTGTTCAATGTTTGTATCTCGCCCTTGACCTTGGACAACACCCGTTTCCATTTGGGCAGGGCGTTGAAATTGCCGCGAAAGGCTGCGCTCTGGAAAAGCCGGATCGGCCCGTCACCGGTCTTTGCCGCCCCCTGCACCCGCGCCGCCGGTGTTTCGGGCCCGGACGCCGCGCCCTGGCGCCAGACCGGAGTGGGCGCACTTTCCACTCGCGCGGGCCGGGCTTCTTCCGGCGGCGTCGGCGATTGCTTCCCTTGGCGCCAGACCGGCTGGGGAGAGGATTGTTCCAATCGGTCCTGATCCTGCGGCGCGGCGTTTCCGGTTTCCCGGACGTTTGCTGTCGCCGAGGGCGCCTGTTCCGGCTGGGTCTGTGCCTCCGTGGCCCGCATGTGCTCTTTCGCCGTGGCTTCCGAGTCTGCGGCCCGACTTTCCGTTTCCGCCGTAACCCCCGTCTCCACGCCCTGCCCGGGCGCGGCTCCCATTGCCGCGAATTCGCTGGGGATGACCAAGGCCCCGGCCAGCAGCAAAAGAATGAGGCAGGCGGTCCACTTCAAGAGGTCAGCGCTCCCTCAAGGCGTTCTCCTTGGCCTTGAGAATGGGTTTTAAAAGATAGTCGAGCACGCTCTTCTTGCCGGTCAGGATGTCCACGCTGGCGGTCATGCCGGGGATGATGGGCAGCTTATCGCCGCGGTAGACGATGGCCGAGGCCTGGGTGCGCAGCTTGACCTTGTAGAAGCTCTCCCCCTTCTGGTCCTTCTGGTCCTGGATGGTGTCGGCGCTGATCTGCTCCACGGAGCCTTCAAGTCCGCCGTAGATGGAGAAGTCGTAGGCCGTGATCTTGATCATGGCCTTCTGCCCGGGATGCAGAAAGGCGATGTCGGCCGGCTTGATGTTGGCTTCGATGAGCAGGGTGTCATCGAGGGGGATGATCTCAAGGATCGGTTCGCCCGGTTTGACCACGCCGCCCACGGTGTTCAGGATGACCTGCTTGACGGTGCCGCGCACGGGACTGCGCACGTCCGTGCGCGTGACGCGGTCCTGGCCTGCGGAGAGGGCGTGCATCTTGGAATTGAGTTCCACCTGGTGCTGGTTCATCTCCTGGAGCGCCGTGGCCCTGAACTCGGCCATGCGCTGGGCCTGGCGTTCCTTGATCTCCTGGGCCGCCTGCTGGGTGCGCGGGATGGCCACGCCCAGACTCTGCAGGTCGCCGCGCAGGGAGCTGACCGCGCGCTCCAGGGACAGGTAGTCCACCCGGGGGTACACGTTTTTTTCCATGAGCGGCTTGGCGATAGACATTTGCTCCTGGGCCAGCTTCAGGTCCTGGGCCGTCTGGTTGCGGCGGATGGCCATCTCGCTGGCTTCCTGCACGCGCTGGGTATGCTGGCTGCGCAGGATGTTCATCTCCTGGGTCAGCTGGTCCATGCGCGCCCGGTAGATGGCCATCTGGTCATTGACCGCCCTCGGGGCCTTGGCCTGCAGTTCTTCGGAAAATTCCGGCTCTGTGCCTGAGAACTCAGCCCCCAGGCGGGTGATGGCGGCCTGGTGCTCCAGAGCCTGGCTGGCCGTGTCCTTCAAGGTGCTCTGAGCCATTTCGTTGCTGATGCGGACCAGGATGTCGCCCTTTTCCACGATCTGGTTCTCCCGCACCAGGGTTTCCTCCAGGATGCCACCTTCAAGGTTCTGGATGACCTGCACGCGCTGGGAGGGGATGACCTGGCCCATGCCGCGCGTGACCTCGTCCAGGATGGCGAAGTGGGTCCAGAGCAGAAGCGAGCCCAGGAGCAGGCAGATGGTCGCGGAGAGCACGTAGGCCCAGCGGTGGCCCCTGCGGTACATGGCCGCATCGACCACGCTCATGTATTCGAGATCGGATTCGGAGTAGACGGGATTACGCATTTTTGGCTCCGTTACCGCGTTTCTGCAGTTCGGCCAGCACATCGTTGCGCGGCCCGTCGGCGATGATCGATCCGCCTTCCAGGGCGATGACCCGCGTGGCCAGGGACAACAGGCTTGGCCTGTGGGTGATGAGGATCAGGGTTTTGCCTTTCAGGGCCGAGGACAGGCGCAGCTTCAGCACGGCCTCAACGCCCACGTCCATGGAGCTGCTGGGCTCGTCCAGGATGACGATGTCCGGGTCGAGCAGCAGGGTGCGGGCGATGGTGATGGCCTGCCGCTGCCCTCCTGACAGGGATAGCCCCCGTTCTCCGACTTGCAGATTGAAGCCTGCGGGGTTGTTTTTGATGAAGTCCGTGACCCCGGCAATGGTCGCAGCGCGCAGCAGGGCCTGGTCGCTGACGTGGGGCGCGCCGAGGGTGATGTTCTCACGCACCGTGCCGTGGAACAGGAAATTGTCCTGGGCCATGTAGCCGATCTTGGCGCGCAGCTCCGCCGGGTCGATCTGGCGGATGTCCAGCCCTCCGATCTTCACCGCCCCTTTCTGGGGCTCGTAGAGGCCGTTGATGAGCTTGCCCAGGGTGGTCTTGCCCGAGCCCATCTTGCCGATGATGGCCACACGTTCACCGTGAGCGATGTGCAGGCCGACGTGCGAGAGGGCGTTGGTCAGGGCGCTGGGGTATTTGAAGCTGACGTCCTCGAAGGTGATGGTCGAGCGCAGGTCCTGGTGTTCCGGATGCTGCACGTCCTCGGGGCGTTCGCTGGGGATCTGCATGAGCAGGTCCAGGTTCTTGAGCGCCATGCGGCTCTGCTGCAGGCGGGTCAGCATGGCCGCCACCGCACCGAGCGGGCTCATGGCCCGGCCCACGAGGATGGAGCAGGCGATGAGGCCGCCCATGGTCATCTCGCCTTCGGAGATGCGGTACACGCCCCAGATGATGACGCCCGCGTACACGATCTGGGATGCGAACTGGGTGAAGCTTAAGGAGAAGGTCGACAGCGACTTGGAGCGGATGGCGGACTTGGCGCCCATGCCGACGATGTTTTCCCAGCGGCCGAGCATGGAGCCTTCGGCCCGGCTGGTCTTGATGGTTTCAAGGCCGCTGACCGCCTCCACCAAGAGGGCGTTCTTCTGGGTCGACTCCTTGTAGCCACCCTCGATGGCGCGTTTGAGCGGGCCCTGCATGATGATGCCGACCAGGATGACGATGGGCGCAGCAACGGCGGGCACGATGGCCACCGGGCCGCCGATGTAGAAGATGATGGTGATGAAGAGGATCAGAAACGGCAGGTCCACCAGGGCCAGCAGGGTGGTGGAGCTGAAGAATTCGCGCAGGGAGTCGAACTCGCGCACGTTGTTGACCAGCGCACCCGTGGATTCGGGCTTGTGGTCGAGACGGATGGACAGGAGGTGGCTCATGAGCTTGCTGGCCACCAGGATGTCGGAGTTGCGCCCGGCCACGTCCACGAAATAGCCGCGCAGGTTGCGCAAGGCAAAGTCGAAGAAGAAGGCGATGCCTACGCCAAGAGCCAGCACCCACAGGGTTTCAATGGCGTTGTTGGGCACGACCCGGTCGTACACGTTCATGGTGAACAGCGGCGAGGCGATGGCCAGCAGGTTGATGAAGATCGTGGCCAGGATCACGTGCCGGTAAATGGGCAAAAAATGCAGGATGGTGCCCCAGAACCATTTCTTGGTGTTGAAGATTTTGAGCCCCTCGGTCCTGTTGTCCAGACTGGCCTTGGGGCGGGCGAAGACCGCGTGCCCGGTGTAGGTTTCCTTGAGCTTTTCGAGCGGGGCGTCGAAGGGGGCGTTGGGATTTTCGGGCACGATGATACGGGCCTGACCCGCTTTCACCTCGACCAGCACGCAGGCCGAACCGTCCTGCATGAGCAGGATGCAGGGCAAGTTCAGCGGCGATATTTTGTCGATGACCGGCTTGTGCGTGATCTGGGCGTCAATGCCCTCGCGCCGGGCGGCGCGGATTACCGCGTAGGGGGTCATGCCTTCCTGAGTGCGCGGCAGTCCGGCTTCCAGGGCCGTGGCGCTGACGGGCCGCCCTTGCAGGCGGGAGATGACGGACAGGCAGCCCACCAGCGGCGGAGTGAAATACACCTGCGAGGGGTTGAGCTGGGCGGTAACAGTCGGCCGCGGCCTGGCGACTGACGGGGCAGCGGGTACTGGAACGGCGACCTTGGGATCGTTCATGCGTGCTTGGCCTCAATGATATTGATATGATGCCTGAAACTAAGACTTGGCCCGCCATCTTGCAAGGGGAATTCGGATTTTCCCTGCCGTAACGCCCGACGTGGCGCTCATCTTTTCCGCCGATTTTTCAGTGCGGAGGAGGCGGTTTCGACTGTATACGGATCTTTACAGTTCAGTTGAGAACGGGTTGAAAAATTGGCGTTGCCACATCAATTTTTTATCAACCGGAGTGAGCTGGGCTTCTTCACAGATGGTATCCCAATTGTCACGTATGGCCGTTATTACCTTGTCAATAATGCCTGCAGCATCATCGTTGGTGAGTAAGAAGAGATTTGCAGCCTCTTTGCAGGTCTTGAGCTGGCTGTATCGGTTATTGCCAACAATCAACATTGCTTGAGTTGCTTCATTGCCAGAGCGATTTTGAGGGCAAATGTCATAGGCTGGGGTCAACCTCAGTTCGCGTCCATCCCAAAATGCGGCATGGTTTCGGGCGTGATCATCCGTATTGCCGCACAGCACATTGAACACCAGGCGGCCATAGAGCTCGTGCAGCGTCTGTTTTGGATTGGCAAACCGTGCGCGAATAATCTGCGCGAAGTCCTCATAACTGGCATAGCGTGCCTGCATGTCGCTCAAACCGAACAATGTCAGGGCAGAAACCATGCTTTTGCGCGTCCATCCCGAAACAATCCGCATACGATCAAAACGTTCAATCAGAAGCACATCTTTGCCGATGGCCTTAACCAGTCTGACGGGCGCGACATTCAGGCCAGCTTTTTCAGCCAGCCTCATGGCAACATATTCGGCCTTAACCACGCTATAGGTATCTGAACTTGATGAAAACTTTGCGATATACTTTGTGCAGCGATCTTCAATCAAGGCTTTTGGCCGCGCTCCGCCGATGGAACTGCCGTGGAACAGGGCTTGGTCGAGCTCTGGTGTCAAGAGAACCCCTTTTTCCACGCGATCCGCGGATTCCAGCAATTCCTCCAACCTGGCGTTATTGGCCGATCTTGGAACGTATTCACTCGGAGATTGCTGAAAATCAAGGGCACCGATGCGGTCAGAGCCTGACTCAAGCAGGTATGTCAGCTCGCCAAGCTCTGCCGTATCCGTGTCACGGCCTCTTTTTCCCAGTTGTCGATTGATGATAACGCGCCGCCCCCAAGCATCCGGGGAGGCATCGCGGATACAGTTAGGAAGATCAAGGCCCCCCAGAAGTGGCAAAACGCCATGCTGCAAAGGCAGTTCAACGTCGTAAACGGGGATTGCATCAGGCCTTTCCAGATAGCTGCGACCGTAGTTGAAACGAACTACTTCGCCGTCAGCTTCCAGTTTTCCACAGACAACTGGCGTTGTTTTCCCCGGCAGCCATATCCAGACATAGGCTTCTTTGTTTTGCTCAGAAGTCATCATCGGCAACTTTTGTTTGTGCTCTGATCCGTTTCGGAAGAAGGGCTATCTTGCTTTGGGTCAGGTCGATGCTGGTTTCCAGGCGCTGGCTGTCCTGCTCAAACAAGGGCACCCCCGCCAGCGTCGCGACCTCGAACACCAGGCCGATGGCTGGTGACATCTCGCCGGCTTCAATCTTTTGCAGCGTCGCACGTGAAATCCCCGCGCGCTCCGCCAGATTCGCCTCTGACCACCTGCGCTTCTTACGGGCCAGCCTGATTTGCTGCCCCAGCAGCAAGGCGGCGTCGAGTGCATATTTCGAATAGGTTCTCAGTTTTGCCATGTCTCCACCAGATGATCATTATTATGGCCTTAAAGCTATCTAGTGACTACTTTAATGGTCATTTTGTCTTGTGTCAAAGCAAAATCGCAAAATGAGGGTCGCAGCGAACAATATTGTAATCAACCGCCATGATCCGTCCGTCGCCCATCCGTAGGGGCGGCCCTGCGTGGCCGCCTCCCCGTTCCGCCAGTCCCAGACGTTCCGGGAACGGAGGCAACCACCCCGCCCTTCGGCCCTCCTCCTTGGCAGGAGGGGAATTGGCGAGGAATTTTTCGAGGACTGGAACCGTGGGCGTCATGCATAAGTATGAGTCGGTAGCACCATTTTCGGTACACCTACGCATAAGGATAGTTTTATCTACGTCATAATACCTATAAATGATTAGTTAAACCTGTTTTTGCTCCATATTATAAATTCATACCTCGAAAAAAATCTTTCATGCTTGACCCTAGCTATCGAACATCCCATATGAGTAATCAATATTAGTTAAAGTGGTTGTAAATAGGAAATGAGCCAATATTTTTCATAACCCCGCAGGTGGAGGACTCCATGGCTGAAACGCAAAATTCCAAACAGAACGTACAGGCCCCTCAGGCCGGACAGACCGTGATCGTCAACGCGATCCCGGGTCAGGACATTGTGCTTGAGGCAGCATTTGATCAGGCCGAAGTGAAACTGGACAGCGGCAACGTCATTTTCGAGTTCGCCAACGGCGGACAGGTCGTCCTCGACTTCTCGGACATCGGCACCGCCCAGGCTCCCAACGTGGTCATGCCTGACGGCACGGTCCTGAACATGGAGCAGTTTCTCGCTTCCCTGGGCGAAAGCGATGTAGAGCCCGCAGCCGGCCCCGAGGGTGGTGCTGACGGAAGCGGTGGTGTGGGCCAGTACCGGGAAGGTGCCGGTGATTTGCTTGAGGGCGTTGCCAAGTTGGGTGTGCTGGATCCGCGGGAGTTCACTTCGGTGAGTGTGGAGGCCCTGGATGCTGACGATATCAATAGCATCCCGGAGCTTTTGGATGGAGAAAGCGTGCTGGTTGAAGACGAAAAAATGATCGAAGGCAACGACGAAGACGACGGTGGCGTCGGTTTTGTGACCGGCACCATTGTCGATAATGTGAACTGGGGCTCCGACGGTTTCGGCGGAGTGGTCAGTTTCAACGTTGGCGGAGCGTCTTTTGCTCCCGGAACCACGGTTTTCTGGGGCCAAGACGGGGCATTTCTGGGAACTTCCAGCGGAGGGGCTGCCGCGTCCTTAATTGTGAACACCAGCGGCATCTATACCTTCACGCTGCTTCAAAACATGCTGCTCGGTCAGGGAGTGCAGGGCGAGCAGATCAATGTTCTGTCCACCGTGCAGATCATCGGGGCCGACACGACCGGCGACACGGTGTCGATTCCCCTGAATCTGAATGTTGAGGACGATGTGCCTGAAATCCGGGATCAAATGGGGTCCGATACGGCCATTGTCGAAGACGAAAAGATGCAGAATTGGTTGGGGCGCCTTGCTACGGATGAGCCTGATGGTTTGAAGGGTTATTTCGAGGGCACCATTGTCGACAACGTGAAATGGGGTGCCGACGGATTTGGCGGCGTGACCAAATTCAGCGTTGGCAAACAGGAGTTCACGTTCGGGCCGGAAGATACAGTGAAGACAGTTTTCTGGAAGCAAGACGGTGGCTTTCTGGGCGAAGATGGAGGGGAAGGTGCTGCGGCATCCCTGACGGTCAACAGTGACGGATCGTATCTTTTCAAGCTGCTTGACAACATGTTGCTTGGTGAAGGCGAACAGGGAGAGCAGATCGACGAACTGGCCACGGTCGTGATCACCGGCGTCGACAATGACGGCGATGAGATAGGCGTGGGCGTCGCCTTGCAGGTTCAGGACGATGTGCCCTTGTGCATCACCGTCCCGGACATCGCCATTGTCGAAGATGAAGCCATGGAGGGCGGCAATAACGAAAAGTGGGACGGCTTGAAGGGCTACGTTGAGGGCACCATCGTGAACAACGTTGCCTGGGGCGCGGACGGTTTCGGCGAAGCGACCACGTTCACCATTGATGGACATGAATTCCCTGTCGGCAACATTGTCTATTGGGACCAGAATGGCAACTTCTTGAGTGTTCCTCCTTACCTGGAGGGAGCGGTCTCGGAAACCCAGGATTACGAAGACAACGGGGGAATTCCGGAGGGCGCGGCGGCATCCTTGGTGGTCAACAGCGATGGCACGTATACGTTCAAGCTGCTCGACAACATGCTGCTGGGCAAGGGCGTTCAGGGCGAGCAGATCAACCTTCTGGATACGGTCACCGTCACGGCCCAGGATGGCGATGGCGATAAGGTCAATGTGAAGGTGTATCTGAAGGTGCAGGATGACGTGCCTGTGGCAGTGAAAGGCGTTGAAGAAGTCAAGGTTGACGAGGACGACATCAAGACCAAGCTTTCGCAGGGCAACTATCCCGATGACGGAAACGCAGATGGCTCGTATACCGGCAATCCCGCTTACGCCACTGGCGGCCCGGCCAACGTGTCGGGGAGTGTGAGTCATCTTGTGTCTTTTGGCGCTGACGGCGGGACTTTCAGCCTTTCGGACAATTTCAAGGCCTTGGAGAGTCAGAAATTATTCTCCAAGGGAGATGCACTGGAGTATTCCCTCAATGAGGCCGGCGACACGCTGATTGCGTCCGCAGGTGGCCGCATGGTGTTTACCCTGGAATTGGAAGCTGACGGAGACTATAAATTCAGTCTTTTTGATCAACTGGATCACCCCAAGGGCGGCGGTGAAAACAATTTGCCCATTCATCTGGCCTCCGTGCTTATGGCAACGGATGGCGATGGAGACGTCTTGCTCTTGACCAAGGGTTTTGCCATCAATGTGACCGATGATGTGCCGATTGAGACTGGGCGCGCCGTATACGGCCTTGTCGAGGAAGAGATGCTCCCCGGTGGCAATCAGGAGTGGGGAGACGGAACCAACTTCAAAGTTGCAACAGGTTCTCTGGCTTCTCAGGTTTCTTTTGGCGCGGATGACAAGGGTTCTTTTGCTCTTTCCCTCGAAGGCAAAGGGCTGCCGGCAATCTCTTCGAATGGCGAACCGGTAGTGTATTCAATCGTCAACACCATGCTCACCGCCAAGGCGGGAGATCTTGAGATTTTCACCCTTCAGTTGAGCAGCAACGGTTATTTTAAGTTCACATTGAAGGGCCCCATTGATCACGAGCCCGGAAAGGGAGAGAATTTGCTTTTGCTGAATCTCTCCGCGTTCGTCAAAGCTACGGATTTTGACGGTGACACCATCACCCTGGGTGACGCGCTTTACATCAAGGTGATCGATGATACTCCTGTTGCCGCCTCAAAAGCCGAGTTTGTCCGTGTGAACGAAAACGACCTGTTGGCTACTCGTGGAGAGGGAGAATATGATGGAAACGACCCCAATCCTCCGCGCGAAGCCTTGGAGATCGGTGGCGATATTAAGGACAACGTGAAATGGGGTGCTGATGGATTTGGGAAGGTCACAGGTGTAACTTGGGACGGCGGTAGCGCATCGATTGCTGACGGACAGAGTTCTGTGACGGTGTATCTTGATGAATCAGGTGCCGTTCAGGCCGGTTCTGCCGAAGCCGCCGCAAGTCTGTTGGTCAAGGCGGATGGTACGTACACGTTCACCTTGTTGGACAACCTGTTGGTTGACACGAACAAGGTGATCAAGAGTTTTGCGATTCAGGCCCAGGATGCTGATGGGGACGCTGTTCCTGGCGGTATCAAGCTTAATGTGGAAATTATTGATGACCTTCCTGTGGCAAATGGTGCGCAGAATGTTGTAATAGCCAATGCGGTTGGAACCTCGGAAACTGTTCCGACTGTGACCAATCTGATTATGACGCTGGATTTGTCTGGTAGCATGGCAGGCGCCAAGTTTACGGACAGCATCAATGCGATGACTTTCCTGATTGACCAGTATCAGGCCAACGGTGGCGTCAATGTGCAGCTTACGACATTTGGAACCAATGCTGGCCCGAGCTCGGCTTGGCTCGATGCGAGCGCGGCCAAGGCCCTGCTTGCTTCTTTGAGCGTATTTACCGGTCAAGCCCGGTATACCAACTACGAAGCCGCAATATTCCATACCATTCTTGGTGATAGTAACGACCCGGGGGTGGAGACGGATCCGTATCCGACTGCGGACCAGACCGTTGCCTATTTTGTGACTGATGGGGCCCCTAATCGAGAGTACCAAGGCGATTACGGAGTTTCCCAGACTGTGATTGATGTGTCTGGAACTGCGGTGGATTCTGGTTTTGTCACGGCTTGGCAGAACTTTGTTGCATCGACGGTTAACCACCTTTTCGTGATCGCGGTGCAGACAAGCGTGACGGATCTGGATTTGGTGAATCTTGTGAACGGGGTTACTCCGCTTGGTGGAGGGACGGCGCAGATTGTGGCGGTTACGGATACCAGTAACATGCTCAACCTTTTGGAAGGCACGATAGTTACAGGGCCTCCTGTGCCGGTGTCCGCCACGGCAGATCTGGGAATTGCCATCGGTGCCGATGGGTGGGGCAGCGCTCTGATTTCCGATGTTGCGACAATGGATGATGGCTCTGGTAGTGTGCGATTTGTCACTGCCGTTGCTGCCAATGGAAGTCCGATCATTGCGACATCGGGCGGAGTTAAGCTGTACTATGAAGATGATGGCAATGGCGGCCTTGTCGCGAAGACGTACGACGAAGCCGGGGAGATCGTCTTTAAGGTGACCCTGGATCAGCAGCCAGATGGCACCCCGCTTGGGACGTACACGGTTACCATGCTTGGTACGGTGGATCCCTATGTCGTGCCAGGCGCACCCGATACAACGAGTAGCACTTCAGAGACTTCCTCCGAAACATCTGGCCTTCCGGTCTCTTTGACCAAGACAGACAGTTTGACCTTTTATGGTGCTGATAACAGTGGTGGCGGCAAGGCCCAGGTTCTCAATATATCCAAGGTTGATGCCGATACAGGAATCACGTTAAATATTCAGGCGACAGGTAGTGATAATATTTCTCCAAATGGTGAGAATTCGGACTTCGTAAACTGGTCTAGTCAAGGCATTGGGGTTGGTAATAACTTCATAAACAATCCCAAGTGGGACCCCTCTGAGTCGTTGAAGTTGGTGTTTTCTGCGACGAACCTTCCAAGTGGCGTGACCGGAATTAAAATTGACAGCATTAGTCTGGTGTTTGACAGCCTTAGTAGTGATGAAACTGCAAGATGGGACGTGTCGCCAGGATCCGCAAATGATGGTTCAATTAGCGGCATTGGTAATGGCGCCAATGAGGCGAACGATATCCCCGTAAACATTGTTTTAGGTAGCGGTTCTACAGCGCAAGTAACATTCACGGCCAGTGATGGAAGCTCATATCGCATCGATCCAGGTGTTGGCATCAAGGTTAACTACTCTTATGTGATAGAAGTTCCAACGACTGTTGTCACGACAACGACTGTGACGACTGAGACGACAACTATCCAAGACACGGCCTATGACATTACTTTGCTTTACAAGGTTGGCGTGACTGATGGCGACAATGATTACGTATCGAGCGACTTCCATGTCACCATCGACGCGAACAATGACGGAATCATGCACGCTGTGGGTACGGATACGGTCGTCGGCAATGCTGACTTGCAGTCAAGCTCGACGATAACAACTGTCAACAATACGTATGTGTACTATAATGACGGCGGAAACATTGTTGACGTCAGCAATGATACGGTGACAAACGTCACGAATGAAAGCTCCAGCTCCAATGTGTCTGTGGTTGCCTCGGGAGTTGATGCCATCCTTATGGAAACTGTGGACGGTATTATCGATCCTACTGACAGCGATGTCATGGTCGCTGGTGATGATCAGGATTATGCCATGTTCGGCGGAGGCGGTGACGATATCCTGCTCGGCGGAGACGGAAACGACTTCCTGGTCGGAAACGCGGGTGATGATGTCATGACCGGAGGGGCTGGAAGCGATTCGTTCGAGCCTGCAAACGGTGCGGATACGATCACGGATTTCGAGGATGGTATTGACACGATGCTTACAACAATCAACCCAGAGTTGCCGTAACTACAACGGGTTGGAGGGAGGGGTTTTTTCCCCTCCCTTCTTCCTTGATGAGAATTCAAGACAACCTGTTTAATGAGAAATACCATGACGGCATCCTCCTCGCACAAGCCCCTGCACGCCCAAACCGGCCATTTCCGCCTTCAGTCCGACGCGCCCGAATTTCAGCGCGTCGTCGAATTCGCGGGCTTTGAGGTTCCCGAGGACGGGCTGGTGTTGGCTCCGCCTTTCGGCGGTGAACTGACCGTGTGGCCCGATGGGCAGTATGCTTTTACTTGTCCCATGTCCGAAGACGGGGGGCTGTCCATGGTTGCCACGCATTACAGTTACGTTGTCGAAGCCCTGGACGGTACAACCACCGTTGGTTCGTTCGCCCTTGGCGAACAGGCTCCGGAGGAGGCCATGCCTGACTTCCAGTCCTGGTCCATGGATGACATCCTGGCCTTGGAGGATGCCGTGGGTCTGGTTGTGGATTTGCCTGGTCCGGTGGCGGAGCTTTCTGCGGTTTCGGCCGGGGGATATTTGATTTCCGATCCGGGCCTGGACCTTGGAGGCGGGGATTTCACCTCTGATCTGCTTGAACATGTGATCAGGACCTCATACGAATCATAATGCGTCTTACATATCCTGTAAGACAGTTGTTTTTTTAGCAAAAAGGGAGTGCAAAGCTCCCTTTTCCCATTTACAAACACCCCTGCCATAGTTACAAAAAAATAAAGTCCGAGTTGTACCCTAGCAAGGAGAGAAAGTTTATGAATGTAAAAAAATTGAGTCTTACCCTGGCACTGTCCGTGATGCTGTCGGCTGGCGTGGCGGTGGCCGATGATGGCATAACTCTTCAAAAGAGCGTCATCGACACACTGCGTTATGCCCCGCGTCTGGAGATGATCAAGCACAACCGTGAAGCCGTGGCCCACGACCTGGATAAATCCAAGGGCCGCTGGTACCCCAAGCTCGACATCCGCGGCGGCTATGGTTCTGATTCCTATAACTCAAAAGGCAGTCCCCCGGATGAAGGCGACTGGATGAGCCGCGGCGAAATATCCGCCATACTGAGCCAGCGCCTCTATGACGGCGGCGAAGGTTTCAGCCAGATCCGCCTCGACGAACGCCGCGCCGCTTCCCTGGACCACCGGGTCTTCGACAACGCCGAATCCCTGGCCCTGGACGCGGTCATCGCCAATCTGGAAGTGTTCCGTCAGCGCGAGTTGCTCTTCCTGGCCGAAGAGAACGCCAAGGCGCACCGCGACATCCTGTCTTCCTTGCGTGAGCGCGAGGAGGGCGGTGCAGGCAGCGTGGCCGATGTGACCCAGACCCAGGCCCGTCTGGCCATGGCTCAGGCCTCCATTGAGAAGACCCGCACAGCCCTGCAGGCTGCGCTGAACGAATACCAGCGCCTGACCGGCGTGCTGCCCGGCAAGATCGCCATGGCCCCCTATCCACAGAACATGCTTCCCGCCTCCCTGGACGACATGAACGCCCAGGCCCTCGGGAGCAACCCCAAGATCAACGCCGCAGGTGAAGACGTGAACGCCGAAACCGAGCGCGTGAACATCGCCAAGGCCAACTACCATCCCTATGTCTACTTTGAGCTGTCCTCCTCCTATTCCGACGGCGTCGAGAATCAGGAGTACTGGGAGCGCACTGACGCGGCCATGGTCCGCTTCAACTGGAACCTGTTCAACGGCGGCTCCGACGTGGCGGCCCACAAGGCCACCAAAGCCCGCAAGCGCCAGGCTGAAGCCGACAAGTACGACCTGACCCTGGCCGTGGAGAACGAGACCAGAACCACGTGGGCTCAGTATCAGTCCTCCCTGAATGAGGTGAAGGAATATAACACTGCCGTGCAGTACAACCGCAACACCAAGGAAGTCTACCTGGAGCAGTTCGGCGTGGCGCAGCGCAGCCTGCTCGACGTGCTTGATTCCGAGAACGAAGTGTTCCAGTCCTCCAGCCAGCTGGTCACCTCCAGCGTCAACGAGCAGATCGCGGCCTACAAGCTCATGGCCCTGTCCGGCAACCTGGTTTCCGCCCTCGGCGTTGATCCGGCCCTGTACAAGGATCCCGCTGCTCAGACCGAATAAGTACCGAAAACAAGGCGTTCTTTGCCTTGAAAACTACCGCGAAAATCCTTGCCGGAGTCATCCGGCAAGGGTTTTTTGCAAGACGTCCGAATTTCGTGGACAGCCTCCCTCGGGCGCGTTAGAAGTTCCGAGGTTGGTCGGCGGAGTGCGGATGCAGCCGCCCTGGCAAAGGCAATGTTTTTTTATGCGCATTTTAAGGAGCAGAAATGCTTGCAGATTTTGGTAAGAGATTGGTTCTGGGCCTGGCGGTCGCGGCCTGTGTGGTGGGCGTGCATGCGGCCATAGTTTTTTCCTCCATGGGTTGATCCGCGCCGCGCTTGAGGACAACCCGCGTTACAAGAACGCCATTTGACGACCCTGTGCTTTTTGCGCGGGGTCTTTGTTTTGGTAAGGTCCGCCCTGCCATGTAGAAGGGGACCCAGGGTTCTCCGGATTATAGAGTCATCAAAGGGCTTGACGGTGCAAGGGTGGTGGTTATTATAACCACTATGGGAAGTGCCGAACTTATCAGGAAACTGGAAGCCGACGGGTGGCTGTTTCGCGGGGCCAAGGGGAGCCATCATGTGTTTGTGCATCCCGAGAAATCAGGGCATGTGGTTGTGCCGCACCCGCGAAAGGATTTGGGAAAAGGGCTGGCGCATCAGATAATGAAAGCCGCCGGGCTCAAGTAGGAGGACGTATGAAATTTGTCATCGCCATTGAACCGGGTTCTGAAACTACGGCGTACGGTGTTGTTGTACCGGACCTGCCGGGCTGTTTTTCCGCTGGCGATACTCTGGAAGAAGCCATGGATAACGCACGGGATGCCATTGATTTATGGTGTGAGACCGCTATCGAGGCTGGCCGTGATATCCCGGCCTTCAAATCCATAACCGATCACCAGGCCCGGCCGGAGTTCGCGGGCTGGATCTGGGCTGCAGTCGAAGCTCCTGTGGAAAGGTATTTCGGACCGGCAGCCAAACTCAATATCACTCTTCCGAAACTCCTGCTGGCCAAGATTGACACCTACGCCGCCAACCATGGTCTCAGTCGTTCCGGTTTTTTGGCCGAGGCTGCCAGGAAGGCCATGCGGTAGAGGGACGGAAGTTCATGCGTTGACGCCCGCTTTCGATTGGAAGTGGGCGTTTTTACTGGCTACTTAGTCGACAGCGACACCCTGGCTCCGCACAGCACTCTTGACTTCTTCGTGGGTCACGAGATCGCCTCCTTCGGAGGCGCGAAGACCTTTAAGCACTTCTTCAATAAACCAAACCTCTTGCTCCAGATATCTGTTCACGGCGTCGTTGATTATCCTGGAGCGTGGCCGCCCCAGGGTGTGGACAAGCTGATCAAGCAGGGCAAGCGTGTCCTGATCGAATCTGACAATGGTGTTTTTCTGCATCCGCCCTCCGTATACGTTTTCCGAGAATACATCAGAGTATTTCTTGATGCAAAAGCGGTCAACTGTGCCGACGAAACGCACGGGTGGGGGCCGGAAAAGAGTTCGGAGCGGCAGGGCGATGCTCTGCCGCTCCGGGTGGGAGGAGGGTGATGGAGGGACAGGTTTCTAAAGCTTCATGCCGACCTGGTAGATTGTCACGGACACCCCGTAGGCCAGGACCGTATTGAAACCCACGGAGAAGGCGGCCCATTTCCAGCCGATCTCGCGGCCGATGACAGCTACCGTCACGAAGCACGGCGCGTAGAGCAGCACAAAGGCTATAAGGCTCACCGCCACCCAAACGTTCCAGGCCGGGTCGGAGCGCAGTTTTTCGGACAGGCCGACGCTCTCCTCGGGGTCCACTTCACCCAGTGAGTAGGCCGTGCCGAGACTCGACACGATGACTTCCTTGGCCGCAAATCCACCCAGAAGCGCGATGTTGGTGCGCCAGTCGAATCCTGCGGGTTTGGACACAGGCTCCAGTGCCGTGCCGATCATGCCCGCCAGGGAGGTGCGCAGGGCCTCCTGGGCCTCGGCGTTGTCGATCCCGGTCAGAGCCTCTTCCAGGGCCTCGTCGCTGTCCCATGCCATGGCCTGGGTGGTTGCGCGCTGGTCTTCGAAGCGCGCGGTCTGTTCCTCAGAAGGGCCAGGGAAGGTCATGGCCGCCCAGAGCAGGATGGAGATGGCCAGAATCACGGTGCCGGCCTTCTTGATATACTGCCAGACCCGCTCCCAGGTGTGCAGGCACATGCCCTTCAAGGTGGGCATGCGGTAGGGGGGGAGTTCCATGACAAAGGGGGTTGCCTCGCCTTTGATCACGGTGGAGCGCAGGATGCGGGCCGACAGAAGGGCCATGACCCATCCGCCCAAGGTGATCCAGAACAGGGCGCTGGCCCCGGAGCCGGGGAAAAAGGCCGCGGCCAGAAGCAGGAACACTGGGACCTTGGCTCCGCAGCTTAAGAAAGGCGCGGTAAGCACTGTGGCGATCTTTTCTTTGGGGCTGCGCAGGGTGCGTGCGGCCATGACCCCGGGCACGGCGCAGCCGCCGGGAATGCCGCCGGAGATGATGAACGGCATGACCGAGCAGCCGTGCAGACCGAAAATGCGGAATACGCGGTCGAGCATATAGGCCATGCGCGCCATGTAGCCCGAGTCCTCCAGAAAGGAGAGGAAGAAGAACATGATCAGAATGAGCGGCGTGAAGCCGAGCACACCGCCCACGCCGTCGATGATGCCGGAGACGATGAGTGAACTGAGCAGGCCCTCGGGCAGGGTGGCCGAGGCTTTCTCGCTCAGCCAGCCGAAAAAGGATTCGACCCAGCCCATGGGCACCTCGCCCAGGGTGAAGGTCAGTTCGAACATCAGATAGATGATTGCGAACATGAGCAGCGGACCGGCCAGGCGGTTGGTCAGCACGGTGTCGAGCTTGTCTGTGAGGTCGAAGCGCGCCTGGGTCGTTGGCCTGGTCACGACGCCGTCCTTGAGCAGGCCGCTGATGAACCCGTATCGATAGTCCGCGATGAGCGATTCGGGCTCCGTGTTCAGGGTCTTGCGGCAATGATCGGCCAAAGTGGCCGTCATTTCCCTCAGCCGCGCGTGCACGTCCGGCTTGGACTGACCCAGGGCCAGCACCTCGGCATCGTTTTCCAGGTACTTCAGGCCGAGCCAGCGCGACGGGTAGCGGCCGTCGAGAAAATTTGAGGAATCTATGAGCTCCTGCATGGCGTCCAGGGTCTCGTCCAGGTCGTGCCCATAGGAGATGCGCAGCTCCGTGCGCGCCGGGCGCTGCTCGAGCATGGCCTTGCGTGCCTCTTTAAGCAGCGCTTCGCGTCCCTCGCCCGTGCGGGCCACCATTTCGAGGATGGGCGTGCCCAGGAGCGCGGAGAGACGAGTCGTGTCGATGCTCACGCCCTTGCGGCGCACTTCGTCCATCATATTCAGGACCACGATGACCGGGGTGCCCAGTTCGAGAATTTGCAGCACAAGGTACAGGGATCGTTCGAGGTTTGTCGCATCGAGCACCGTGACCACTGCGTCGGGATTGTTCTCGATCAGAAAGTTGCGCGCGACCAGTTCGTCCTGGGTATAGGCGGTCAGGGAATAGGTACCGGGCAGATCAACCACGGTGATGTCGAGTTCCTCGATCTTGAGGCGTCCTTCACGCTTCTCCACGGTGATGCCGGGATAATTGCCTACATGCTGTCGCGCGCCGGTCAGGTTGTTGAACAGCGTGGTTTTGCCGGAATTGGGATTGCCCATCAGGGCCAGAGTGGCGTTCATTGACGGATTTCTCCGCTTTCGTTCACGTTGACCATGATCAGATCCGCTTCATTGTTGCGCAGGGTCAGGATGAAGTCCCGCAGTTTGAGCGCCACCGGGTCCTTGAGCGGCGCGCGGCCCATGATGGTCACGGGAGTGCCGGGCACAAGCCCCATGTCGCGGATGCGCCGACCGAGTTCGCCCGTGGCGCTGACGGAATCGATGATGCCGGATTGATTGGCGTGCATGGATCTGAGGGTGATGGGTTGTTGCATGGTCGCTCCAAGTTAGTTGAGTCTAATTGTGTGTGTAAAAAAATACCTCTTGGCAGAGGAGTGGAGGTAACGATTTTGCGTCCGGTCAGTCTTTTCTGGAGCAGCAGTCCTGAAGTGGCTTGGGTTCGAGATTGTTCGAACAGCCCGAGCAACCGCAGCAGGATGATTTTTTTCCAAAGTGGCGGCGCAGGAGGTAGATGGCCGCGACGGCGATGACGCCAAGGGTGATGAGCAGGTCAGGATTCATGTCTTCTCCGCAAAATGTTTGTCTGGATGAAGTCATTATGCGGCCGGGTGGTGGAAAGTCAATAAAAAAGTTAGTGTCGATGAATTATTTTTCGCGCGGATTGATAGGAAGGCGGGGCGGGTAGGGGCGAAAAATTTTTCGCCCCTACGAGATTACTGGTAATGGGGGATAATGACGATCGATCGGTTTACGGTTTGATATACGCGCAGCCCTGCTGCTGCAGTTTGATCAGGGCGACCACACCGGCGGGGACGGTTTCGCATCCGGGGCAGAGATCTCCTTCGGGGATATCGAAGGCGCGCAGTGCGTTCTGGCATACGAAGACCGTCACTTCGGCCTGGATCAGATTTTTGATGCGCGTCAGGAATTCATCTTCGCCGTCTTTGCGGAAAAATTTAACCGCGGGTCCGTTGACCAAGAGGTTGATGCGTGCTCCGGGCTTGGCCGCGCGCAGGTTTTCCATGTTGGTCAGGGCGATGCGCAGCACCTTCTCTTCGTCCAGATCCAGGTGAAAGACGACCTTCATCAGGCTCTCCTAATAGTGTTTGGGTAACGATTATTTTCAGGGTGCGAATGCGAATTACGACCCGGCGCAAAGATTGCAATTTTTCAGGTTGTCCTGATGAGTCCTGGCGTACATGAGCGGCGCATCATCCGGCAGCGGCAGCGGAGCTCCGTGGCGCAGCCCGTCCAAGTAGGCGATGGTGCGGTCCAGGATTTCCTTGTTTCCGGACGGACCGTGGGACGGGATGATCGTGCGCACCCCGGCGTGCTCGCGCCAGCGCAGCAGGCTGCGGATCCATTTGTCCAGATTGCAGCCCGACGGTACGCACGGACAGGGCAGCTCTACCGCATCTCCGGCCAGCAGGAGTTTCATGCTGGGAATAAATGCCACGATGGAGTCCGAGGTGTGCCCGGGCATGGCGTGCAGGCTGACGGTGATGCCACCGAGGTCGAGATCGAGGTGGCGGTCGAAGGTGATGTTTGGCGCGATGAGTCTCACCTCGTCCCATTTGCCGGGCTCCCTGGCCTGCATGTCCGACAGGGTCTGCTGGGCCTCGCCCTGGAAGCGCTGGAGGCATTCCCGGTGTCCGATGACCAATGGGTTATTCAGCGCCGCCGTGCCCTGGATGTGGTCCCAGTCGCCGTGGCTGTATACCACGAAGCACTGCTGGCTGGCTGCGATTTCCGCAAATTGGGCCATGTCGCGCGGATGGGTCAGGGTGTCCCAGACAAGACAGAACCGTCTGCCCTGGATCAGGATGCTGCGGACGGAAAAATCCCCGGTGCTGATCTCGTGAATAGTGCTGGCGTGGCTCATGCCCACTGTCTATCTATTTTTCGTCGTGCAGGGAAGTGGTTGACAGGGGCCGCATGGCCGTAAAAGAATAAAAGCATGAAAATCTACACAGACGCGCCTGCATGGAACGAGCTTCAAGAAAAGCTCCGGGGAATGGGCCCTTTTACTCTGGCCTATTCCGGAGGCATTGACAGCCGTTTTCTGGCCCATGCAGCCCGCTTGGCCGCCGTGCCGGTGAACCTCGTGCATGTCCGGGGCCCCCATGTCGCGTCCGCCGAATCGGAGTACGCCCTTGTCTGGGCCGAGGCTGCGGGGCTTTCCGTGCGCGTGCGCAGGCTTGATCCCCTGAGCCTTCCGGAGGTCGCCGCCGGATCCACGGAGCGCTGCTATGCCTGTAAGCGGTTCCTTTTCGGGCATATTCTGGCCGCCTCCGAAGGGCCTGTCTGCGACGGATCCAACGCTTCGGATGCTGTGCAATTCCGACCCGGAAGGCGAGCCCTGCTCGAACTCGGCGTCCGTTCTCCCCTGGCCGAGGCCGGGTTGACCAAGGACATGATTCGCGCCCTGGCCCGCCGGACGGGTCTTTCGCGTCCCGACCAACAGGCCCGGGCCTGCCTGCTGACTCGCCTGCCTTACGGCAGAAGGCCGGACGCCCGGCTGCTCGCTCATCTGGCTGAAGGCGAACGAGTCGTGGAGGAGATGCTGATGGCGGGGGGATTCGAGGATTTCCCTTTTCGCCTGCGTTTCTGCGACACGAATCGATGCGAACTGCATCTTGGACGCGAGATCCATTCATCGTCGATGCTCAATGAGTTGGAACACGCGCTCCTTGAAGCAGGATTTTCCTGCATTTCCGTGCGGCTTATGCGTGACTTGAGCGGTTTTTTTGACAGAACAAATGCCGGATTGGAAACGTAATCCGTTCTTGCAGAGAGGCTCATCAGGATGTTACAGGGCACTTGAGACGATTGATCAGCTCCGTTGCGTGCGCGTCATGGTGGCGCCGCGCAGGAATCCATGCTTGGAATGATCAATCGTCTCTTTTTTTATAGCCAGCGGGAGCGTTTGAAGATCAGGAAGATGCCCGCTCCGGCCAGCGCGACACCCCCGCAGAATGCGGCAAAACCCCATGGGCTCGCGGCTCCGGGGATTCCGCCCACGTTGACGCCGAACAGCCCCGTCAAAAAACCCAGGGGCAGGAAAATGACCGTCACTACTGAGAGCATGAACATGCGTCGGTTCAGCTGTTCCGTGGCGTGGTTCACAAACTCCTCATGAGCGAGGGCCGCGCGTTCACGGACGGCGTCAAGATCTTCAATGTGGCGAATGAGTTCGTCCGTGGTTTCGCGGATGCGGAAGTGATCATCCGGGCTCATCCATGGAACCCGCTCGGTGGTGAGTCGCGACAGGGCTTCGCGTTGCGGTGCGAGGTAGCGGCGCAGGGCGATGGCCTGCCTGCGCAGATCCGCCAGGCTTGCTCGGGCCTTGGCACCGTGATGCTCGACGATTCTCTCTTCCACCTCGGCCATTTGGTCTTCTAGTGTTTCGATGACCTCTCCAATGTTCTCGGTCATGAGCCTCAGCAGCATTGCCAGGAATTCCCCGCTGCTGCGCGGGCCTTCTCCCGCGCCAAGCATGGCCTGGACAGATTTCACAGACTTGAGTTGGCGCTTGCGTGTGGAGATGATCCGGCCGTCTTCGATCCATAGCCGTATGGAGACCATGTCCTCGGGTTCGGCACCGGGGTTGAGATTCACTCCTCGCAGTGTCAGCAATAACCCCTCACCATGATGCAGCACGCGGGGCCGTGTTTCCTCGTCGAGCAGTGATTCTGCCACCGGAGTGCTCAGCAGTCCGGATCGCAGCAGCCAGTCGCGGGCTTGTGGGTCGGTGTAGTTCAGATGGAACCATGCAAGACCAGTGTCATGCGGCAAGTCTTGTTCCGGCTGCCAGGCCAGAAGCTGTCCATGTCCCTGACCGTCAAGAATCCAGTAGGCGTTGGGTGCCGATGAGTCTGGTTCGGTCATTTCATGCGCTCCACTGTCATCATGCATTGGCTTTGACAGGGGCCTAGCTCCACGGGGATTTGCAGGCCACAGGCACGCAGTCGGCGCGGACCCAGCGGTCGCGGCCGGCTTGTTTGGCTTGGTACAGTCCCTGGTCCGCCGCCTGGATCAGGTCCGAAGAGGTGCATCCGGGAATCGGGATTACGGAGCTGATCCCCAGGCTGACGGTGACCACGCTTTGGACCGGCGAGTCCGCATGTTCGATTTCAAGTCCGGCCACGGTAAGGCGCATGCTCTCCGCCACGATCTGCGCCCCTTCTATGCTGGTGCCCGGCAGGATGGCCGCGAACTCCTCGCCGCCATAGCGGGCGATCATGTCCGCGGGCCGCCGCATCATGGCGTCCAGTGACTCCGCCACGCGCCGCAGGCAGCAGTCGCCAGCCAGATGTCCGTAGCGGTCATTGTAGTTCTTGAAGTGATCCACATCCAGGATGATGAGCGAAAGGGGAAGTTTTTCGCGCGCCATGCGATTCCATTCCACACCGAGCATTTCGTCGAACTGGCGGCGGTTTGGGATGCCGGTCAGCCCGTCCAGGGAGGAGAGGAGCTGCAACTGGTGGTTTTTCTTCTCCAGCTCGGCCTGCAGCATGTTAAGTTCTGAGATCCTGGCGTCGAGTTCCCGCGTCTTGGCCTGCAGGGCCTGGCGCTGGCGGTGTATTTCAAGGAAGATGCGCACTTTGCAGAAGAGCATCTGCGGGTCCAGGGGCTTGAACAGGTAGTCGACAGCCCCGGAATCGTATCCGCGAAATATGTGTTGGCGTTCGGTGTGATTGGCGGTGACAAAGATGATGGGGATGTTCCGGGTGCGTTTGTTGCTCCGCATCAGCTCCGCCGTCTCGAACCCGTCCATTTCCGGCATCTGCACGTCGAGAAGTACCAGGGCGAAGTCGTGGTCCAGGAGACGAGCCAGGGCCTCCTGCCCGGAATTCGCGCGCACGATGCGCAGCTCCGGGCTGTCCAGGAGGTGCTCCAGGGTCAGCAGGTTTTCCGGGCGGTCGTCCACGATGAGGATATCAATGGGTGTTGTCATGGCTGGATCCAATCAGTTTGTTCAGAAATGGGGCGATTTCGTGTAGGGGCAGCACATGGTCCACGCTGGTGGACTCCAGGGCGGCCCTGGGCATGGCGTCCGCCTGGGCCGAATCCGGAGACTGCACGATGGCCAGCCCCCCGCGACGTTTGATGCGGGCCAGCCCTCTGGCTCCGTCCTGGTTGGCCCCGGTCAGGATCACGCCGACGAGCTTGTCCGCAAAGGCGTCGGATGCGGTCTCGAAGAGAACATCCACCGAGGGCCGTGAAAAATTGACCTTGGGGTCCACGCTTAAAGTCAGGCTGCCGTCCACCTCTACCAGCAGGTGGTAGTCGGGCGGGGCCACATAGACCACACCCGCTTGCAGGATCTCCTTGTCTTCGGCCTCTTTGACCAAAAGGGCGCTGACCTCGTCCAGGCGCGTGCTCAGGTACGAGTCCGCCTGCGCCGAGAGGTGCTGCACGATGAGCACCGGCACGCCAAAATCAGGGCGCAGGACCGGGACAAGGGTTTTGAGCGCTTCGAGTCCTCCGCTGGACACGCCCATGACCACGGCCTTGAATATCCGCTTCATGCGTCCCTGCGCTTGCGGAAAATTTTCTCCTTCTCCCGCACGGGCTCGAATTTGTCAGCATGCCTGGAGAACTTGAGACTCTCCTTGCTTCCCAAACACAAAAACCCCCCAGGGCAGAGGCTGTCAACAAAAAGTCCCACCACCCGATCCTGCAGCTCGCGGTCGAAATAGATGAGTACGTTGCGGCAGACGACCAGGTGCATTTCCCCGAAAACTCCGTCCGTGACCAGGTTGTGCTCGGAAAAAAAGATCCGCTCTTTCAGGAAGGGCCGCAGCAACGCCCGTTTGTTGTTGGCCGTGTAGTAATCTGCAAAGGAGTTTTCCCCGCCCGCCTGCTGGTATTTGGCCGTGTAGTCCTTGAGCTGCGCCAGCGGGAAGGCAGCCTCCTGGGCCTGCTTCAGGATGGCGCGGTTGAAATCCGTGGCGTAGATCTGCCCACGGTCGCGCATCCCGGCCTCGTGCAGCAGGATGGCCATGGAGTACACTTCCTGCCCGGCCGAACAGCCCGCGTGCCAGATTTTAAAAGACGGATAGGTGCCGAGCATGGGCAATATCTCGTCCCTGAGCGCTTTGTAGAATGATGGATCCCTGAACATCTCGGAGACATTGATGGACAGGTCCTGCAGAAAGATGCGGAACATGGCCTCGTCATGCAGCACGGCGTGCTGCAGCATCGAGATGGAGGCAAACCCGGAGAGACTCAGGCGGTGCTCGATGCGGCGCTTGAGGTGGGCCATGGAGTAGTTGCGAAAATCGTACCCGTACTTGAGGTGGACGGCTTCCAGCAACAGGCTGAGCTCGATGCGTTCGGTCTCGGGATGCACGTTCATTTACGGTACAGCCAGACGCGAAGCAGCGAGAGCAGCTTGTCCATGTCTACGGGTTTGGCCAGATAATCGTTGGCTCCGGCTTCGATGCAGGCCTTCTTGTCGCCCTTCATGGCTTTGGCGGTCAGCGCGATGATGGGCAGATCCTTGCGGGCAGGATCGCTGCGGATCTCGCGCATGGCCTCGTATCCGTCCATGACCGGCATCATGATGTCCATGAGCACGAGGTCGATGTCCGGGTTCTCGCGCAGTTTGACCAGGCTTTCGCGGCCGTCCCGGGCCGCCACCACCTGCATTCCCTTTTCCTCCAGCACGCTTGTCAGGGCAAAGATGTTGCGCATGTCGTCGTCGACCGCGAGGATGGTCCGGCCGTTCAGCACGGACTCGTCTTCGGCGTCCGGCCGCAGCATGCGCTGTTTTTCGCGGGGCAGACTGGCCTGGACCCGATGCAGGAAGAGTGTGGTTTCCTCCAGGAGCCGTTCCGGGGAGCGCGCGCCCTTGACGATGATGCTCTCCGCGTAGTTCGTGAGCTTGCGCTCCTCCTGCTCGCTCAGTTCCCGGCCCGTGTAGACGACCACCGGCAGGGCGGACGGATTCGGCCCGGATCGCAGCGTGCGCAGCACGTCAAAACCGGACATGTCGGAAAGTCCCAGATCAAGGATCATGCAGTCGAAGATCTGGGATCGCAGAAGCTCCAGGGCTTCGGAGCCGGACGCGGCGGTCACCGTCTCCACGTCGCCGTTGCCGATCAGGGCGCGAATGGATTCGCGCTGCAGGGCGTCATCGTCGACCACGAGCAGACGCCGCATGGTCTTGTGGATAAAGGAGTCGATCTTATCGAGAAGTTTGTGCAGATCGTCGAGTTCCACGGGCTTGGTCAGAAAGGCCAGCGCGCCCATGCGCATGGCTTCGAGGCTGCGGTCCTCGGCGGAAATGAACGAAAGCGGGATGTGCCTGGTGCGGGGATCGCCCTTGAGGCGTTCCATGACGGTCCAGCCGTTCATGCCCGGCAGCCCGTTGTCGAGGATGATGGCGTTTGGTGCGTGGAAGTCGGCAAAATGCAGGCCTGTTTCGCCATCCGTCGCAAGCAAAACCTTGAAGCCCTTGTCGCGGGCTTCATCGCGCAGAATGCGGGCGAAATTTTGATCATCCTCGATGATGAGGATCGATTTGTCACCGGCTTTGAGGCTCAAGCGGTCGTCCTGCAGGTAGGGCGCGGGAGCCAGGGGCTCAGGTGCCGGGAGGGGCGGCGCGTCAGCCGCCGAGTCCGGCGCGGGCTCGGGCCCTGCGGGGACGCCACTTAGCTGCTCGCCCAGCTCGTGACGCAGAGGCAGAACCAGGGTGAAGGTCGAGCCCGCGCCCTCCTTGCTGCGCAGGCGGATCTCTCCGCCGAGAAGCTTGGTCAGCTCCCTGGAAATGGACAGGCCAAGGCCCGTGCCGCCGTACTTGCGACTGGTGCTGCCGTCGGCCTGGCGGAAGGCTTCGAAGATGGCTCCCTGCTTGTCCTCGGGGATGCCGATGCCCATGTCCGTGACAGCGATGCACACCGCCTCCTCGGGCGAGGCGATGCCTTCGGGCAGGGTAAGGTCCGGCTCGGGACGGAAAATGGACAGGGTCACGCTGCCCCGGTCAGTGAACTTGAAAGCGTTCGACAGAAGATTGCGCAGCACCTGTTGCAGGCGGTGCGTGTCCGTGAGCATGGTTTCGGGCAGGTCTGGATCCTGCTCAATCATGAAGGGCACGTTCTTTTCGAGGGCCATGCCCTTGAAGACCCGCTGCAGATCGGAAACAATGGACGTGAACGGCACTTCCTCCAGATGGAGCTCGACCTTGCCCGCCTCGACCTTGGAAAGGTCGAGGATCTCGTTGATCAGGCGCAAGAGGTCCACTCCCGATGAGTTTATGGCCGTGGCGGCTTCCTTCTGCTTGGGGGTGAGGTTGCCTTCCTTGTTGTTCGACAGCAGCTGGGAGAGGATGAGGATGGAGTTGAGCGGGGTGCGCAGCTCGTGCGACATGTTGGCCAGGAATTCGGACTTGTACCTGCTCGCACTTTCCAGTTCCCGGGCCTTGAACTTGAGCTGCTCCTGGGCGCGCAGCAGCTCCTTGTTCTTGCGGCGGATGGCGCTTTTCTGCTCTTCGAGCTCCATGGCCCGCTCGGCCAGCTTGTCGTTGACCGCACGCAGCTCGTTCTGCTGATCCTGCATGCGGCGCTCGGACTCCTTGAGCGCCTTGGTCTGTTCGGCCAACTCCTCGTTGGTGACCTGCAGCTCTTCCTGCTGGGCCTGCAGTTCGCTCTGGGACTCTTTAAGCATGTTGGTCTGCTCTTCGAGTTCCTCGTTGGCCACACGCAGCATCTCCTGCTGCTCCTGGGCCTGGCGCAGGAGTTCGGAGATCATGCCCCGGGAGGCGGCCATGTTGAAGAGGACAGCGGTGTTCTTGGCGATGTCGGCAATGAATTCGCGGTGCAGGGCCGAGAATACGTATTCGCGGCCAATCAGGAACGCGCCGAGCAATTCCTTGCCCACGAACACGGGTGCGGCCAGGAAATGGCCGGGGATTGTCTCCCCCGGGCCGAAATGAAATGGCGGGGCCCCGCTTTCGACACGGGTGAAGGTCAGGATCTCCCTTTCAAGGGCCGCCTGGCCCACCAGCCCCTCGCCCACGGGCAGGCGCGAGAACTGGCCCTGCCGGTTGGTGAAGGCGTAGGAGGAGGTCAGCACCAATTCGCCGTCCTCGTGCAGGAAAAAAAGTCCAATCTGACAGTCCATGTGCTTGCACAAAAAGCTGATAAAGAGGCGTGCGAGCTCCTGCGGGCTGTGTTCGCCGCGCAGGGCGTCGTCGAGCCCGGTCTTGCCCTGGTTCTGCCAGTCCATTTCGCGCAGGTTGCGGGCCATGCCGTTCAGGGCCTTGGCCAGCATGCCCAGTTCGTCCTTCTGGCGCAGGTCCAGGCGGGCTTTGAGGTCTCCGGCGGAGATGGCCTCGGCGAAGTTCACGCCCTGTTCCAGGGGCTGGCTGATCCCCTTGGCCAGTCCGTACGCGCCGGGGGCGATCAGGAGGGCCAGCACCGCGCCGGTGGCGCAGATGACGATGAGGAAGGTCCAGATCGGGCGCAGGACCTCGCCCTTGTCGATCTTGGATACGAGAATCCAATTGGTGCCGAGCACGTCAAGGGTGTTGTAAGCCACCAGCACCGTCGTGCCCGCGCTGTCCTGGTAGGTGCCGCCGCCCCCGTCAAAGCCTTTGGCCACTGCGTCGTGCCAGTATGTCGGGGTGCGCGGCAGGGTGTAGCCGATGACGTACGTTCCGGCGCCCAGCGTCTTGATGTCGCTGCGCAGCTCGAATTTTCTTTCATTTTCAAGCCAGCGCAGCAGGTAGGATTCGCCCGACTCGCCCAGCCCCTGGCGCGACGGCATGATCTGGTTGATGAACTCGGCGGAGACGCGGGCGGCGATGACCCCGGCCACGCCACCCTGCAGGTCCAGGACCGGATAGCCGATGAAGGCGGCCTGTCTGCCGCCGCTCGGTTCGTAGACGCTGAAATCCTCGAAGGCCACATCCCCGCTGCTCAGCACCCGCTCCCAGAGCCTGGCCAGGGCCGTGTGCCGGTAGCGCCCGCTGGCCAGACTGGTGCCGAGCTCCTCGCCCTGGCCGGCCGCGTACATGACATTGCCGCTTTTGCGGTCGATGAGATAGATGTCCTCGAATCCGTTGACGGCGATGTATCCCTTGAGCTGCGAGTCGTACCGGCCGTGAATTCTCTGGTATTCGGCCGAATTCACGGGGTAAGGCTGCGCGGGGTTTTCTTCCCCGAGGACGTTCAGGTCCGTCATGGCCTGCTGGGTCTGTCGCAACCCGGCCATGAGCCTGAGTCCGCTGATGCGCTCGGTCAGGGTTGTCTGCAGTTTGTCGCGTTTGATGGTCTGGATGCTGCCGAGTTGGTCAAAGGCCAGGTCCAGCAGTGCGTTGGAGGCGGAATAGCTGCCGATGAGGGCGACGATGCCCAGGGGAACGATTCCGGTCATGATAAACAGGAACAGAAGCTTGGGCTTCATGCGGATGTTGTCGAAAATCATGGTTCACCCTGCAGCTATGTGAAAAGATCTGGGCCTGTGGTCGCGAAAAGGGATCCGCGACAAAATAATTGACTGCTCTTATGTCAAATCGCCGCCAAGGGCAACGCATCCAACGTGCATTTCAGGAACTTTTCCAGGTGCAATGGGTGAACTCCCGTTCCGGGGCTTTCAGCAGTCTGGAGAGATGTAATTCTTGGACAGTCAGACAGAACATGACAAGGCGGACCGGAAACGGCCCGCCTTTTTTTCGCGATGAGAACCTTGGCGAGAATGTGCCGGATGGCTGGATTACTGTACGGAAACTTCAGTCCGGGGCAGGGACGCGGCGCGCACGTGCTCCTCAAGTTGTTCCCGGTAGGCTGCGATTTCGGCCTTGAAGGCGGGCATTTCCTTGGCGGTGATGGGATCGGCCGGAATGCTTTTGAGCTGCAGGGGGTTCATGGGTTTTCCGTTCAGCCGCATCCGGAAGCACAGGTGTGGCCCCGTGGCCAGGCCCGTGCTGCCTACGTGTCCGATGATGATGCCCTGTTTGACTTTGGCACCTTTCTTGGTGCCTTTGGCGAACTTGCTCATGTGGTTGTAGGTGGTGTCGTAGCCGTTGGCGTGTACGATACGGACGTAATTGCCCTGGGAGTTGTTATACCCTGCCTCGGCGATGGTTCCGTCGGCCACGGCGCTGATGGGGGTGCCCGTGGGGGCGGCGTAGTCGATGGCCGGGTGGGGACGGCTAAAGCCCAGGATGGGGTGTTTGCGATTCATGGAGAAACCGGAAGAGATGCGCGAGAAGGGCAGCGGGGCCTTGAGAAACGCCTTGCGCAGGGGGCGGCCGCTTTGGTCATAGTATGCGGTGTTGCCTTTGGAGTCCGTGAATCTGTAGGCGTAGTAGGTCTGGCCCTGGTTGCTGAAGCTGGCAGCGAACAGCGTGCCGTATCCGGAGAAGGTGCCCTCGCGATATTTTTTTTCGACGATGACGTTGAAGTTGTCGCCCGCGCGCAGATCGCGGAAGAAATCGATGTCGTAGGCGAAGACGTTGGCCAGTCGTACCGCGAGATCCTCATTCTCCCCGATTTTGAGAACTGATCCGAAGAGGCTGCTTTCGATGACGCCGGTCAAGGTCGACGTTTCGACTTCGTAAGGGATGGGTTCCCGCCGGAATTCGTATCCAGAGTCGGTCATGGCGACAACAAGGCGTTCGGAGGTGTCGATTTCGTACTCAAGGCCGATGAGGGCGCTGTCGGAATAGATCATCGTCCAGGGCTGGCCTGCCTTCAGTCTGTCCAGCGGATAGACGTCGCGGATCTCGTCGCAAAGGGAGTAGATGTCCGCGAGGGACAGGTGCCCGTCGAGCAGGGTGGTGGGCGTGTCCCCGCTTTTGACGGTGTCGGTCATGCGCACGAGTTCCGGCTCGCGCAGCAGGTCGTCCGCGATCTGCTTCGCGCTGACCGGAGGGCAGGCCTGGGCCGGGTCGTCGATCTGGGCCAGATAATCCTGCGCAGCGTTGTCGCCGGGAATGCTTCGCTCGATGTTCGACTGGGTCTCGTCAGGGGTCATGAAATTAAGGGAGATCGCCAATCCTGCGATCGCGATACCCAACAAAACCATGGAGGCGAGGGTCACGCGCGTGGACGTGATTTTTCGCCTTGGAGAAAAGAGGTTGGAGCGGCGCTTTGGGAGTCGTCTGTTTATTGGCATGGATCCGATGTCGGTTGAGGTTGGCTTGAGCCGCAATGACGGTTCATTGCAGGCAATGTCCAGGCGTTGGCCTGTTAAGTCACCCTCTCACGCGGGCAAACACAATCCGTCTTTAGCGGTGTCTAACATATTCTTCAAGCGCGAGTTTGTGGGCGGTCCGATCGGGCTGCGAACGGGCGAACTCCGCAGGATGGGTCGCCGATCAGCGTTCGGCCCAGATCAGGCGCAGACCAAGGAGCATGAGGATGGCCCCTGCGTCCTTGTGCTGCCAGACCGAGAAGGACGGGCGCGCAGCGAGCCGGGCATGTCGGTGATGATGTGGAGGCAGCTCTCGTTCGCCCGAATTTCGCAGATGATGCCTACTGGGATAGCGGCCCCGCCGTCCGGACAGGACAGCGAGGCCGCGTGGTGAGATTCGGGTGGTCCGGCTACTTGGCGAAGGTACACTTGGGATAGGTGCAGGTGTTGCACTGCAGGCACAGCCCCCCCTCGGCCATGCGGGCCAGGTCGCGACGGGTGATGGGCACGCCGGCCAGCAGACGGGGCAGGAGCACGTCGAGGCTGGTGGTCTTGAAGAAGAGTGCGCAGGCGGGCACGCCCATGACCTGGGCGCTTCCGATGCGGCCGACAAGGGTCATGGCCCCGGGCAGGATGGGCGTGCCGTAAAGGGCGTCGGTAAGGCCGGCGTCCACAAGGCCCGCCCGGGTCACGTCGTCGGGATCCACGGACAGTCCGGCCGTGGTCACGATGAGGTCCGCGCCAAGGTCCAGCAATTTTTTCACGCCGCCTGAAATGGCCAGTCGTTCGTCAGGGGCGAACTCCACGCCGATGACCGATGAGCCCAGGGCCTCGGACTTGGCGCGGATGATGGGCGCGAATCTGTCCTCGATCAGGCCCTGGAAGACCTCCGTGCCGGTGACCAGTACGCCGACCTTGGCTTGGCGCAGGGGGGCGATGGACAAGAGCGGATCCTCGCCCAGGGCGGCCAGGGCCTGGCTGAAGTTCTTGCGCGTCAGGAAGAGGGGAATGGCGCGGGTACCGCCCACCAGCCTGCCCTCTTCCACCAAGGCGCAGTGCTGGCGCGTGGCGCACATGACATTGGGCGTCAGATTGAAGCGTTCCAGAGCTTCAAGATCGACCAGCAGCAGCCCGGACCGGGCCGCGCGGAAGTCGATCTTGCCTTCGCGGGGCGCTCCCGAACACGCGATGCCCTCTCCGGACATGCGCGCGGCAAAGCTCAAGGCCGCGTCGTTCTCGTGAATGAACTCACCTTCGGGCAGGCTTTCGTCCTGTACGTAGACGGTGTTGCGGCCCATCTGCTGCAGGCGGCACACATCGCCGGCCGTGATGGTCTGGCCGGCCAAAAACTCCGCGTCCTTGCTTTTCCCCGGCTCGATGCGGGTCATGTCGTGCAGGGCCTTGCGACCCACGGCCTCGGCCACGGGCACGCGTTTGGGCACACACTCTTCGACTTCAGCGGAGCGGGCGTGCTCGTAGGGGGCCTCACCCTGGCAACCGCGGCAGATGGCTCCGTCGCTGACCGGATAGGCTTCGCGGCAGACCGGGCAGGCCTCGATGCGGGTCATGTGACTGTGGCCGAGCAGGCGTTTCTGGACCGTGACTCTCTCCAGGCGCAGGATGGTGTCCCCGGCGGTCTCGATCTCGTGGAACAGTTTCTCCGTGTCCTGGTCTTTCTTGGGTACGAGTTTTAAAAACCAGCCCTGAATCTCGGGCCAGTCTTTGAGTTTGTCCAGGTCCACGCTGACGCGCACACCCTCGCCGGTGTACTTGTCGAACAGGGACACGGCGTAGCGGCCAAGTTTTATAATCTTCATCCAGCCGTTGCCGATGCTGCACAGGGTCAGAAGCTGCACCGCATCGGGCAGGCACTTCTTGCTCTCGACCACGGCCTCGAAAAGGATGCCTGGAGGCAGGGCGGCCTTGGCCATCTCGACCATGTATCCGCCGATCAAGAGGCCGGGAGCGGGATAGCCATGGAACTCGGCGGCCTTGTCCTTGAATTCCTGAAACGTGTAGGATCCGATATTCATGTACGCCTCGCGAGGAAAAGATTGGTAGCTGACGGGGATGGAGTAACAGCGGGAGGGCAAAAAGAGAAGTTTGTGAAAAAGTTGGATAATGCGCAAAAAAGCCGATCCTCGGGAATCGGCTTTGCCATGACTGTTTTTTCTAACGCATGAGCAGGGTCGGAATTCTTGCGGAGCGCAGCAGGTCTGATGTTTTACTCCCGAAAAACAGGTTTCGCAGTGGGGAATGACTGTAGGCGCCCATAATCAGCATATCGATGTCCTGATCACGCACGTATTTGGCGATGATGCATTCCGCATCACCTGGAATAAAGGCGTCGATCACTTCAAACAGTGCTGATTCCAGCGTCATCTTGGCCCATTCCAGCTGCTTCGCCGCGTTTTGTCCTCCCTTGCCGGACATGACCAGGTGTATCGGCAGGCCTTTAAACAAGGGGCTGGACGCGACCATCTCCACGCCTTTTCGGGTCACGATCCCCCCGTCGAAAGCGATCATGACCCGGTGAGGTTCCGTGAAGCTCGCGGTGACGGTCAGAATGGGCTTGCGCAGGGCGCGAACCACGCTCTCCAGATTTCGTCCCAGGTCGCGCTGAGTGGTCTCTGCCGACTCTCCGCGACGGCCAAGCACGAAAAGGCGCACGTCCTTTTCCTGCTCCACCAAGGTGTCTTCCAACACCCCGGCGCGCAGGCGCACATCGGGTGACTTTACCCCGGCGGCAATAGCGCGCTCCCGCAAACGGTTGAGGAAGACGCGGCCTCGTTCGCGGGCGTCTTTGCTGCGAGCCTCGTCCTGATCCACGAGTTCGTTCATGAGCGTTTCCTGCGCATCAATGCCGATGGCTCCGCTATGATCAGTGCCTGTCGCCACCATCGGGTTGCGGTCGATGATGTGCAGCAACTCCAGCGGGGCCGACATTCTTTTTGCAGCCCAGGATGCGTATTCGACCACGTGCTCCGCGTATTGCGATTGATCGACACAGGCCAATATACGTTGTTCATTGTTCATCACTGATTCTCCTCTTAATGGCCCATCATTTGTTCGATGGCATCGGGCTTGTCATGGAGCGCGAAGCGATCGATGAGCGTGGCGCTGGCCTTATTGAGACCGACGACTTCCACTTCGGTTCCCTCGCGACGAAATTTGAGGACAACCTTGTCCAGGGCATTGACGGCGGTGATGTCCCAGAAATGGGCGCGGCTGACATCAATGCGCACTTTTTCAATGACCTCTTTGAAATCAAAAGAGCCAATAAAGCGCCCTGCCGAAGCAAAAAACACCTGCCCGACCACACGATAAGAGCGCATCCGGCCTTCGTCTTCCGACTTCCATCCGACATGCAGCAGCATCCCGACCTTGTGGGCGAAAAAGAAGCCGGACAAGAGCACTCCGACAAGCACCCCTTTGGCAAGGTCATGGGTGGCGACCACCACGACCACTGTCGCGAGCATGACCGCGCTGGAACATTTCGGATGTTCTCTCAGGTTTCTGATAGAAGACCAGCTGAATGTGCCGATGGCGACCATGATCATGACCGCGACCAGCGCCGCCATGGGGATCATGGCCACCCAGTCGCCAATAAATACCACCATCAAGAGCAGGAACACGCCTGCGGCAAGGGTTGAGAGTCGCCCGCGGCCGCCTGACTTGATGTTGATTACTGACTGGCCGATCATGGCGCATCCAGCCATGCCACCCAGAAACCCCGAAGCGATATTGGCGATGCCCTGGCCGACGCACTCACGATTTTTGTTGCTGCCAGAGTCGGTGAGGTCATCGATGATGGAGGCCGTCATCAAGGATTCAAGAAGACCAACCACGGCCAGCGTTGTGGACACGGGCAGAATGATGCGCAGGGTGTCCCAGTTCAAGGGTACCTCTGGCAGCAGGAAGATCGGAAGGCTGTCTGGCAGTTGCCCCATGTCTCCGACTGTCCGGATATCTAGGTCAAGGGCGATGGCGGCCGCCGTCAAGACGACAATGGCCACAAGCGGCGAAGGGACTGCTTTGGTGATGTACGGGAAGAGGTAGATTATGGCCAGACCGGCGGCTACCATCGGGTAGACCACCGGGTTCACGCCGATCAGTTCGGGCAACTGGGCCATGAAGATTAGAATAGCCAGGGCGTTGACAAAGCCGGTGATGACCGAGCGTGATACGAAGCGCATCAGTACCCCCAGGCGAAACGCTCCGGCGAGGATCTGCAATACTCCTGTCAGTATTGTCGCAGCCAGTAGATATTGGAGGCCATGCTCCCTGACCAGGGTGACCATCAGAAGCGCCATCGCTCCCGTGGCGGCCGAGACCATCCCTGGCCGTCCGCCGGTGAAGGCAATGACTGCCGCGATGCAAAACGAGGCATAAAGGCCGACTTTGGGGTCCACGCCCGCGATGATCGAAAATGCGATGGCCTCCGGGATGAGCGCCAGCGCGACCACGACGCCTGCGAGCAGGTCCTTTTGAATATTGGAAAGCCAATTCAAGTGTAAAGATTTCATGTGTACCGTTATGTTTGCGCAGCCAGGGCGGCGATTTTGATGTGAGGCGCATGTCAGATACGCCCTCTCCCATAAAATTCAGGAAAAGAAGCGGGATAGTTTAGAGGAAATACTTAAGCAATTGATGCAAAGTAAGAACAAGTGATGTGTGTTCAGAGTACGACAGCTGCGGACTTACAAGAGTGAAACTCCAACGGTCTTGTGGTTATCAGGATGATTTCGCCAATTTTTATCGCGGCTTGATAAGAGTTGCGTGTTTTCAACGAAAGAACGCATCCGGTACAAGCCGTTTTTCCTTCGTGTTGTCAAATCAGTTCACGATGGTCGCAACGAAAGGATGAAAAGAGATCGCGTGGGCAAATTTCAGGCTGAAAGCGCTTGGACCGTAAGACCAGGAAGGACCGGTAAGTCAGGGAAGAAGCTTGCAGAGGTACATCCACCAATTCAAAATCGACAACGCGAGGAACAAACTAAAAGGGTTTATCCGAGAATTTGAGCGCTATAGTGTGTTAGGCAAAAAGCCGCCCGGTCCAATTGTCCGTATTTTTATCGTTTAAGGGGGTTAGCCGAAAAAAGGGGCACAGAAGCGGGCAAAAAAAAGCCGATCCCTAAGACCGGCTTATAATCTGGAGCCCACAAGCAGGATTGAACTGCTGACCTCGTCCTTACCAAGGACGCACTCTACCGACTGAGCTATGTGGGCATTTCGTGTGGTCGGGATGAGAGGATTTGAACCTCCGGCCCCTTGAACCCCATTCAAGTGCGCTACCAGGCTGCGCTACATCCCGACACGAGAAAACGCTTCTAGGTAGACCCTTGGGCTTTGTCAAACACTTTTTTGATTTTGGTTCAAAGCTGTGTGGCAAGTTTTGGGATTGTTCGATTTTTTGGCCCGGAAGTTGTGGCGCCTAGCCCCGGAGGGGGAAGTGCGCGTGGGAAGGAAATCAGGCTTCTTCGCCTGATTTCCTTCCCACGCGGGCATTTCTAGATCTTGAAGCGGGAAACCTGCTCCCGCAGACGCTCGGCCAGCTGTGAGAGCTCCGTGGCGCTTTCCTGCACGGTCTGGCTGCTCGCGGTCATCTCGTCGGAAGCGGAGCGCACCTTGGCGATGTCGGAGCTGATGGAGCGAGTCATGGAGGAACTGGTGGCCACGTTGGAGTTGATCTCGGTGATGCCTGTGGACGCCTGACCCACGTTTTCGGCGATGTCGCGGGTGGTCACGGACTGCTCCTCCACCGCGGCGGCGATGGTGCCGACGATCTCGTTCATCTCGGCGATGACCCCCGTGATGTCGGAGATGTCGCCCACGGTCTGTGTGGTCACGGACTGGATGCCGGTGATCCGCTCGCGGATGTCTTCCGTGGCCCGTGCGGTCTGCTGCGCGAGTTCCTTGATTTCGTTGGCCACAACGGCAAATCCTCGCCCGGCCTCGCCTGCCCGCGCCGCCTCGATGGTGGCGTTTAAGGCCAGCAGGTTGGTCTGCGAAGAGATGGCGGTGATGGTCGAGGTCACGGCGCTGATTTCCTTGGCGGCCGAGCCCAACTGGTCCACGCGTCCCGATGCGGCCTGGGCCTTGGATACGGCGTTTGCCGTCGTGTTCTTGGCCCGCTCGGAGTTCTGGGCGATTTCCTGAATGGTGGCGGACATTTCCTCGGCCGCAGAGGCGACAGTGGTCATGTTCATGGACGCCTGCTCCATGGCCGCGGAAACGGAGTTCATGTTGCCGCTGACCTCTTCGGCCGCATTGCTGACGGTGTTGGCCATTTTCGCGGTCTGGGCCGACCCTTGAGTCATCTGGGCAGAGATGCTTGAGAGCTGCGTGGAGGCTGCGGCCAGGGACTGGGTGGCGATGTCAATCTCGCCAAGCATATCCTTGGTGCGGCCGACCATGGTGTTCAACGCTTCGGACAGGTGGCCGATGGCGTCTTTGGCCGGGTGACTGAAGGTGATGGTGTAGTCGCCTTCGGCCACTTGCAGGCTCTTGGACGCGAGCTGGTTCAGAGGCTTGGCTATACCGCGGATTAGGAGGACCGCGATGAGTATGCCGATCAGCATGACGGCGATACCGACAAAGATGCTCTTGGTGATTATTTCCTTGTCCAGGCCGCGCACGATCTGGGCGTCGTTCAGGCCCACGGACAGGTGCCAGTCCCAGGGCTCGAAGTGGCGGGAGAAGGTGATCTTGTGCTCTCCTTGCCACTGGTAATCAAGAAATCCGCCCGTGTGGGCGCGGAAACGCTCACCGATTCCCTGAACTTCGAAGATGTTTTTGCCTTCGAGGGAGGGGTGCACCAGAACGCTCCCCTTGGAATCATAGACAAAGAAATATCCGACCCCGGCCGCCTTGGTGGTGGTCAGCATCTCGCGCAGCTGTGGGGTCAGTATTTTGCGCCCTACGAAGAGCACGGCCACGATCTTGTCATCGGCGTTGCGGATGGGCTTGTAGGCGGTCACGTACCAGTCGTCGACCACGAAGGCCCGCCCGGTGTAGGTCTCGCCGCTCATGACGGTTTTGTACACGGGGCTGTCCGAGGGGATGAACGTGTCCACGGCGCGGTCGGTCTCGTTTATGCGCACATTGGTGGAGACCCGCAGCAGCTTGTCGTCGAGCACCTGAAAGATGGTGGTCACTCCGCCGGTCATGAACTGTACCTTGTCCACGATGCCCGTATTGCCGTTCATGACCGTGCCGCCGAGCAGAAGCCTCGGCATCTTGACATTCTCTGTGGCCCTGCTGACCTGGTTGGTGATGGTCCTGTCAAGCATGTAGCTTGGGTCCAGATCAAAGGTGCCGTAACGGTCCAGTTCCCCCTCCAGGATGGTCATGTCGCCGGTGAGTTTTTCCAGCAACAGGGAGTTCTGGGCGTCCAGGGAGGCAAAGACGGAATCGTTGATGTTCTGAAGAGCGTCCCGGCCAAGACTTTCAAGTCCGTCTTTCACCAGGATGGTGGTGACGATGATGACCGAAACCAGCGACAGAACCAGGATGGACAGGGTCCCGGTGAACAGCTTGGTGGTAAACTTGACGGATTGGGTGTTAAGCATTTTCGCCCCTTTTTGAGTGGTCGCCGCAGAGAATCTCGAGTAACGAGAAGTCATTTCCGAAAAAAAAGCCTATTTTTTCAGTGTATTAAAAAAATAATCCTTTTCAAGGTGCTTACGGCGGGTATTGCCCTGGCATCTTTTTGAGTCAGCGCACTACATATTATGTAGTACAAATACTAATTCCGACTTAATAAATCAATAAACATTGTCATTATGTCATGCCTTGTGAGGGGGAGCTCCAGGCTCGTGTTCTGAGGCGATCTTATGTGCGCAGGGTGGCCTTGAGGCGGGTGGTGTGCAGCAGCAGATCCAGTCCCGCCTCGATGCCGGGGACCAATATGTGCGCGGCCGAGAGGGTGGCCATGGCCACGCCTTCGGGCTGCAGCACGGCGATGGAGAGGCCTGCTTCCATGAGCATGGCGGCATCGTTGTTGCCATTGCCCAGGCAGACGCAGGACTGGGGCCCGAGCTCGCGTACGTATTCGGCCTTGGCTGCGCGCTCATCGCCGGTGGTCAGCACATGTACGGTGTAGTCCGTGTGGCCGAAGGTGGTGCGCACGGTGCCGTAGGTGTCGGCAGTAAGGATATGGATTTGCATGCTGTTCTTGAGCTGGCTCAGGCGCGAAAAAACGCCGGGCTGGACGCGGCCGTCCAGGGCCAGGGTGCCGTTGTAGTCCATCACCAGGTGCTCAAAGGTGCGCTGTCCGAAGCCGGAAATGTCGATTTCAATCATGGTGTGGCGCGGTCCTTGCCTGAGGAGAGGCTGTTTGAGGTGGAGTCGCGTCATGCCTGCCTGCCGGACCTTTTTTGGAGAGCGTTTTATCCTCGTACATGTGCTGATCGGCAGCCCTGATCAGATCTTCCAGACTCTGGGGCGGGTCGTGGCGGCTGATGCCCACGGATGCGGACACCCGCAGATCCGTGTCCAGGCAGCAGGCCTTGCCCACATTAAGAGAGGCCAGGGTCTGGCGCAGGCGGGCCACAAAAGAGCGGGCCATGAGCTCGTCCGTGTCCGGGAGCAGGAGTACGAATTCGTCCCCGCCCAGGCGCACGAAGATGTCGTACTTGCGGATCATGGCCTGGATGGACCGGGCCACGGCCACCAGGATCGCGTCCCCGGCCTCGTGTCCGAGGGTATCGTTGACCGCCTTGAACCCGTTCAAGTCGATGAACAGCAGATGCACCGGAAGCTTCTTGCGCGCCGCAAAAGCGAGAATGCGCCCGGCATGACGCTCCAGGTAGGTGCGGTTGTTCACCCCGGTCAGGGCGTCGCGTACGGTCAGTTCCTCAAGCTGGGCGTGTTCCAGGGCGGTGATCAGGGTGCAGGCCAGAATGTCGCAGAAATGGCTCAAGAAATCCGTGGCCTTGTCCGGGGCGTAGCGCTGCGGATCGGGATCATAGGCCGCCACGACGCCGATGATCTTCGAATGCACATATTTGTGGCCCAGGGCGAAGATGAAGCACGATCCCGACAGCGGGTCTTTGTCCAGGCCGAGAAAGAAGCCGGGGTTCTCGATATGGCCGACTTCTCCGAGAAAGAGGCGCGGGGCGTGCGGGCTCGGTGAAAACTGCCGCAGGCGCGTCCGGATCACTGCGGCACCGGCCCGGCCGACCCCGGCGGGAATGCGGTGTTCAAAAAGATCCTGGTCCAGAATGACGTGCATGGTGTGCAGGTTGCGCAGTTTGCGGATGGCCTCCAGGGTATGTGGGAGTTCTTCCAGGCGTTTTGTCTGATGGACGAGATCAACGGTGCCACGAAAAGTTTCGAACGCGTCGAGGATGGCCTTGTAGGCCGTTATCATGGAGTCGAAGCTGGCCTTTGAGGTGCGCAGCCTGCGGCGCAGGGCCTCGTTGTCCTCAACCAGGGCCGAGGGAGCTGCCGGGGTGCGCAGGATGACCTGCCGGCCCCAGGCCAGCAGCTCCTTGAGCCGGGCTCTGAGCGTGACCGGATCGCCTGCGCGTGCGCTGGCTTCGATGGTGGCGGCTAGCTGCTTGAGCTCCGCCAGAAGTATATTCTGTCCGCGCGGCATGGCTTAAGGCTCAGACCAGCCCTTGCAGGACGGCCAGCACCTGCGCCGCAAGCCCAGCCATCATGACCTCGAAGCCGGAAAGGCTCCCAAGGCAGAAACGCGGGGCGACGTCGATGGGTACAGAAATTTTGAAATCGGTCATGCTCAGCTCCTTGGGAAAGAAAAACCTTTATGGCTCCTAGCGCATCGGAAACATGGGTGCAAGGTCAGGACGGCTCGGAGGCGCCACGTCCTGCCAGGTAGCCGGAGGACAGGGCTGCCTGCAGGTTGAAGCCGCCCGTGTCGGCGTCCATGTCCAGCACTTCGCCAGCCAGGAACAGGCCCGGGCAGACCTTTGACTGCATGGATTTGGGATTCACCTCGGACAGTTCCACGCCGCCGGAAGTAATGATGGCCTCACGCAGAGGGCGGTATCCGCTGACCGTGAATCGCAGTTCCTTGAGCCACAGACGCAGTCGTTTGCGTTCCTCGGCCGAGATCTGGTGCGCGGGCTTGTCGCCGGCCAGCCGGGTCTGTTCCAGACAGACGGGGATGAGCTTGGGGGGCATCAGACCGCGCAACAGATTTTCCAGATGCATCTTGCCGTGCTCGCCCAGATCGCGCAGCAGGCGCGCGTCGAGTTTGGCCGGGTCCAGGGCGGGTTTCAGATCGATGAGGATTTCCGTTTTCTTGCCCTGGTCCACAGCGCGCACGGCGGCCTTGCTCAGGGTCAGGATGAGGGGGCCGGACAGGCCGAAATGGGTGAACAGCATTTCGCCCATGTCCTCCCCGGCCTTTTTGCCGTCAACGCGCAATTCGACTCGCACGTTTTTGAGCGAAAGGCCCTGCAGCCTTTGCGCGGTGTCCCCGGCAGTGACCAGGGGAATGAGCGCCGGGGCGATGGGCGCGATGGCGTGCCCCAGGCTTTTGGCCAGTCCATAGCCGTCGCCGGTGGAGCCTGTCGCCGGGTACGAGGCCCCCCCCGTGGCCAGGATGATCCGGTCCGCCTTGAGTGTCTGCGAGCCGAAGGCCACCTCGAAGCCGTCGTCCGCACGCGAAATGCCGCGTACTCGGCAACCGGTGCGAATAGTCACTCCCTTGTCGCGGGCATGACGGACGAACGCGTCCACCAGATCCTGGGCGTTGTCGCTGACGGGAAACAGGCGCCCCCCGCGTTCTTCCTTGACCGCAATGCCCAGACTCTCGAGCAGATCGATTGTTTCCCGGGTGAAAAAATGGGACAGGGCCGGGCGCAGGAAGCGGAAGTTTTTACCGAAATGAGACAAAAAATCGTCCAGCGGCGCGGTGTTGCCAATGTTGCCCCGACCTTTGCCGCAGATGCGGAGCTTGCGGGCCGGGCGGTCCATGCGTTCGAGCAGGGTGACGCGTGCGCCCCTGGACGCAGCTGTGGCCGCGGCCAGGAGTCCGGCAGGTCCGCCGCCGATGACGATGACATTATGGTTCATGGGGTTCCTTCAAAAAGCACATTCTGAAGGGTATGAGGCCGGATGTAAAGGCGCGCGGGAGCTTTTGGCCGTCTGCACCGTGAATTTTAAGGAAGGGCCCGCCCGAAAAACGGGCGGGCGACTCACTGGGAAGAATCAATTGTCGGGTCTTGCGACCTTGTTGTCGAAGAAAACGCAGGAGTCATCATCGTCGTAGCGTACCACGAGCACGGAGCATTGTGCGTGACGGACTACCTTGGCCGTGTTCGTGCCCAGGAGGTAGTCTTGAAGCTTCAGGCGATGGGCGGGCATGATGATGAGATCCACGTTTGTTTTTTCCGCCATGCGCAGAATCCTTCTGTAGATGGAGCCCTGGCCGACCAGGTAGTGGACGTCGATATCCTCGGGGACATAGACTCCGACCAGTTCGTGCAGCATGTTTTCGGCCTCCACGACGATCTTGTCTCCGGCGTCCGGCGGAAAATAATTGGCCACGATGGGCATGCCCATGTCGGGCACGACAGTCAGCACGTAGAGCGATGCATGGTACAGGCGGCAAAGCTCAATGGCCTTTTCCAGGCCCATGCACCGGGCTCTGTCATCGGTTTCCTGAAGATCAATGGGAACGAGTATCCTTTTGTACATAGATGCCCTCGCGTTTATTGTTCATGCTTGAAATATTTCTGGAAAATTTGCTTTCGCTTTTTTGTGTCCAGTTTCTGCCAGGCTACCAGCGAGTAAAAGATCACGACACCAAGTACCTGCGTTTCATGGCGGTCCAGGGGGATGTGCTCCGCGAAAAAACCGGGCCGGAAGGTCGAGGCCGAAACCAGCAGCAGGAAGAGGCGCTCGATCCAGTTACAGCTGCGGACCAGCCAGCCCTGGACGGCCGAAGCGAAGGCGAACATGGCGGTCAGCCCGGCAAAGAAGATCCAGGCGATGTGTACGTAGTCGTCCAGCCAGATGATGCCGCCCGTGCTGGTTACCCCTGCAATCATCAACAGGTCGGTGTTGAAGAGGAAAATAAAGGGCAGGATGGCCGTGCGCATGTCGTACGAGAAACCCTGCAGGCCGGTTTTGATCGGGTCGGCGCGAGCGATGGCCGCCCCGGCGTAAGCGGCGAGCCCAACGGGCGGGGTGTCGTCCGCGAGAATGCCAAAGTAGAAGACGAACAGGTGCGCCGCGATGAGGGGGAAGACGAGTCCAGCGTCGGCGCCGAGCTGTACGATGACCGGGGCCGTCAGCGTGGCCATGATGATATAGTTGGCGGTGGTCGGCATACCCATGCCCAGGATCAGGCAGGTCATGGCGGTAAAGATGAGCATCAGCACCACGTTGCCCATGGAGATGGTGTCGATGAGGGTGATGAACCGGCCGACCAGGCCGGTGATGGTCACCACGCCGACAATGATTCCGGCTGTGGCCGTGGCCACGCCGACGGAGATCATGTTGCGCGCGCCCATGATCAGACCGTTCCAGACATCTTTGAGTCCTTCCCAGGCAGCCAGGGCGATGAAACGCGGTATGTCCACATTTGGATCAAGGGTCCCGGCGCGGCGATGGACGCCCAGGGTCAAAAAGGCGACAATCGGGCGCTGCACGAACATGATCACAGCCAGGCTCTCGATGGCCAGCAGGGCCGAGGTCACGGGCGAGCGGCGCAGGACGACCAGGAAGAAGAGCAGCACGCCAAGCGGGATGATGAAATGGCACCCGCGCAGGAGAGTTCGGAAGAAGGGCGGCAGCTGGCTGCGTGGGATGGCCTTGATGCCCATTTTCATGGATTCGATGTGCACCACCCAGAAAAGGGCCATGTACGAGATGACCGCTGGCAGGACGGCGGCGCGAACTACGTCCAGATAGGGGATGCCCACGATCTCGGCCATGATGAAGGCGGCGGCACCCATGACCGGAGGCATGAGCTGACCGTTGGTGGAGGCGGCGACCTCGACGGCTGCGGCCTTGTAGCCGGGAAATCCGACTTTTTTCATCAGGGGAATGGTGAAGGTGCCCGTGGTCACCGTGTTGGCGATGGACGAGCCCGAGACCAGTCCGGTCAGGCCCGAGGCCAGGACTGCGGCCTTGGCCGGACCACCGCGAAAGGTGCCGAGCGCCGAGAAGGCCACATCGATGAAATATTTGCCGCCGCCGGCGCGATCCAGCATGGCGCCGAACAGTACGAAGAGAAAGACGAAATCCGTGGATACGCCGAGCGGCACGCCGAAGATGCCGGTGGTGGTCAGGTACATGTCGCTGATGATGAAATCCAGCGGCACGCCGCGATGGCGCAGCACTTCGGGCAGGTAGGGGCCAAATATCGTGTAGGCCAGGAAAATGCCGCCCAGGATGGTCAGGGCCGGGCCCAGCGAGCGTCTGGCCGCCTCCAGCAAGAGAGCAATGGTGATGATGCCCATCCAGATGTCCAGCTGATTGGGCAGGCCCTGCCTGGTGATGAGTTGATCGTAATCCCACCAGATGTACAGGGCTCCGGCCGTGGCCAGGGCCGCAAGCACCATGTCGTAATACGGGATGTAGGTACGGATGGAGCGGCGGGCGAAATTTGGCAGGACCATCTTGGTCCATTTGACCCACATTGGCTGGCTGTGCTGCTTGTAGGCCGGGTAGGCCAAAAAGGCCAGACATACGGCAAAGGCGAGGTGCCAGGCACGGGCGATGTGCGAATCCATGGGCTGGTAGGCCACGTACAGTTGAAACAAGGACCAGGCCAGGCAAAGAAAGGTGATTGTTCCGGCGGCGAAGCGGTTGGACGGTTCCCTTGCTCCGGCCTCGACCATGGCGACCATATCTTCGGCCGCCTTGCGCATGCTGGTGTCGGCGGGGGCTTGCTCGTCGCCGGACTGTTTGCGGGGATCCTGTTCTGCCATGAAAAATCCTTAAGAGTCTATGGGTGGGAAAAGCAGTCTTTCACGTCAAACAAGACAAAGGGGCCGGATGGCCCCTTTGCGATCTTCAATCTACATCCAGCCTTTTTCCTTGTAGTACTTCTCGGCGCCAGGATGCAGCGGGGCGGAGAGGCCCTGCAGCATTTCCTTGGGGTCGAGGACGCGGAACGCGGCGTGGGAGCCTTTAAGCTCATCGAGGTTCTCGAACACGGTCTTGACCATGTCGTAGACCACTTCTTCGGCCACGGCTTCGTTGGTGATGACGGTGGCGGTCACGGCGTAGGTCTCGACGTCTTTGTCGATGCCCTTGTAGGTGCCAGCCGGAATCGAGGTCATGATGTAGTAGGGGTGCTCAGCCACGAAAGCCTTGAGGGCGTCGGAATTGAGCGGGATCATGTCCAGGTCGACGGACTGGGCCGGCTCTTCGATGGCTGCGCTGGGGTTGCCGACGGTGTAGAAGAACGCGTCGATCTTCTGGTCAACCAGGGCGCGGGAGGCTTCGGCCTGCTGCAGGGCCTCGGAGCTGAAGTCCTTGTTGAAGTCCAGGCCGTAGATGCGCAGGACGTCTTCGGCGTTGCCGCGCTGTCCGGAGCCGGGGTTGCCGATGTTGACCCGCTTGCCCTTCAGGTCGGCTACGGTCTTGATGCCGGCGGCCTTGTTGGTGACCAGCATAACGGTTTCTGGATGCATGCTGAAAACGCTGCGCAGACCCGCGAGCGGTTTGCCTTCCCAGTCAGCCGCGCCGTTGAAGCCCTGCCAGTTGCGGTCGGACTGAGCCACGGCGAAATCGAACGCGCCGCGGTCAATGGCGTTGATGTTGAACACCGAACCGCCCGTGGGCCTGCCGATATAGTTGTACTTGTCGCTTGCGTGCTTGTTCATCATGTTGCTGATCTGCAGGGCGACCTGGTAGTACACGCCGGTGATGGCGGCTCCGCCGAACAGGATGTCCTGCTTGGCCATGGCCTGGGGAGCGGACACTGCAAGTCCGAGGACAACGACGAGGGCGAAAAACCATTTTCTTCCAACCATGAGCACCTCCAACAAAGAATTGTTACGATTGAGGAAATGAAAACTCCACGAACTGTATCCGCCTTATATGCTGAAGAACATTCGCTCTGTCAAATTGCGCACGATGATGGATTTTCAAGCCTTGTTCCGTGATTCCAGAGGGCTGCGATGGTCGCTGCGGTGAGGGCGGCCCGTTCCATGAGCGAGTCCTTGAGAATAAACTCCAGATCGCTGTGATCAAGGTCGCCCACGGGACCCAGTCCGTCCAGGACAGCAACGCCGAGTCCGGCGATGAAATTGGCGTCGGACACGCCGGAACGCAGTTCCTCGGGTAGATCGTAGCCAAAGATTTGCGCTTGGGCGCGGGCGATGGCGTACAGGTGACGGTTTGCTTGCGACTGCGGCATGGCTGGCCGTCCGGATTTGACGGTCAGGGTCGCGGATGTGCCGGGAATCAGGGGTTCGGCGACAACCCGGGCCAAGTCCCGCTCCAACCGCTCTTGGCCCGCAGGATTCAGGAAGCGGGCGTCGAGGGCCGCCGTAGCCAGTTCCGGAACGGTGTTGGGGCCGATGCCGCCCTCCACCTGGCCGACATTGAGGGTGATCTCGCGGCCGTCGTTCAGTGCTTCCAGAGCGATGATCTTGTGCGCCAGTTCGAGAATGGCGCTGGCCTTGGCCCCGCCCTTGGCCGCATGCCCGGCCCGGCCGCGCACCGTAAGCTCCAGGCCGAGCCTTCCCTTGCGACCGGTGACCACGTCCTTGTTCGCCCCGCCTCCCTCGAAAACCAGGGCGGCCAGTGCGCCGTCACACATCTCCTCGATCCATGGCCGGGACGCGTGCGAGCCGATCTCCTCGTCCGAATTGCACAGCACGGTGACCGGGATCTCTTTTAACAGACCCAGGTGCGCCAGGGCTTTCAATGCGTAGACCGCGACCACGAGGCCGCCCTTCATGTCGTAGACACCCGGTCCAAAGCAGCGCTCCGGGTCTTCCCGGAACGCGGTGAAGCTGGTGTCCGCCGGAAAGACCGTGTCCATGTGCCCCACCAGCACGATGCCCTTGCGCCCCTCCGCAGCCGGGAGGGTCATGGCCTGGACCATGTTCCCGTTGTCCGCGAAGGGCAGAATGCGCACCTCGGGCAGGAAGCCGCCAAGGACGCCTGCCATTTCCCCGGCCATGCGGTCGAGGCCCGGCTTGTTGCGGCTGCCGCTCTGGATCTCCACCAGACGCCGCAACAGGCCGAGGGCTTCCCGGCGGAGTGGTTGGAGATATGACAGGATCGTGTCGTGCATGGTCGGAATCACTTTTCGTACTTGGCGAACCCGAAATCCTGCCGGGCATATTCCTGCGGTTCGGGGTCGGGATAGGTGACCTGCTCCCCGCTCCAGGGTTTTTGCATCTTCACGTGACCGTGGCCGTGTTCAAGCACGTTGGTGCGGTGCAGCGGAATCTTGCCTCCGGCCGTGGCGATGTAGCGCGGGATGGCGTCACCGGAGATGTTGCCGTACATGCTCTCGACGATGCTCTGCCCCACGGCCACGGGCACGCGCAGGTGCTTGAACTGCGGGTTGCGGTAGCTGCAGTTGAACACATAGTAGGGCCTTACGCAGGCTTCCTGGATGGTCTCGCACAGCTTCCACATCTTCACGCTCGAATCGTTGATGCCTTTGAGGAGCACGGCCTGGTTCATGACTGCGGCCACGCGCTTGGAGATGGCCCGGAACGCGGCCTTGGAAACCGGCGTGATCTCCTGGGCGGTGTTGATCTGTGTGACTACGCGCAGGGGTTTTTTGTCGCTGCTGGCCTCCAGGATGTCGAGGAGCTCATTGTCGATGCGTTGCGGTGTGGTCACGGGGATGCGCGTGCCCAGACGCTTCATGCGCACATGTTCGATGGAGTCGAGCTCGCAAAGGAGCCACTGGAGCATGGAATTGGGCAGGACCAAGCTGTCGCCGCCGGTCACGAGCACGTCGCGGATCTCCGGGTTCGCGCGGATGTAGTCCAGGGCCTCGCCGTAGGCCTCCTTGCTGTAGATGCGGTCCTTGGCCCCGATGTGCGCCAGGCGCAGGCAGTGGGTGCAGTACATGGCGCACATGTTCGTGGCTTTGATGGTCACCACCCGTGGGTAGAACTGGTCGATGAGCCGGGCCGGGGAATGGTCCGCGGCCACGGGGGGGATCTCGACGCCGGCGTTGTCGACCATCTCGCCGGTGGGCACGGACTGCAACAGGACAGGGTCATTGATCTGACCCGGCAGGATGAGGCTTGCGTAGTATGGGGTCAGACGCATGCGGTAGGTTTTGGTGACCCGCAGCACATCCTCAACGGCCCTTTCGGGCAGATCCACGACCTTGGCCAGGGTCTCGACGTCTTCGATGGCGTGGCGCAGCTGGCCGGAATAGGAATTCCAGTCGTCCTCGCTCATGCCCAGGACATTTTTTATGCGTTGCTGGTTTTCAAGCATCCGGTCCCAGACCTCGATGCCGCTGGGCGCTTCCAGGGGATGGCGGTCCAGGTACTCGGCGACCCGGCTGCGGGCCGCATCGACAATGGGCCGGGCCTGCCCCACGCGGCCGCCCACGGTGACCCGGTGCTCGTCGAGCCGTTCGTGTTTGGCGGCCAGGGCTTCCAGGCTCTGCCGGGACAAGCCCAGCTGTTCCGGCGTCCAGCCCTGGATTTCATGAAATCTCGCCAGCGCGGCAAAAAGATCGACGATGGAACCGGTGAGGTTCCCGGTTTCGGCCTGCCTGAAGAGTTCGGCAGCTGCCCCGCGATCTTCGTCCGAGGGGGCGCCGTCTTTTTTCACCGTGAACAATGCGGCAAAAAGATCCGCCGTGAACGTGTCCATAGTGTACGAAGCGGTGGTGCTCATTTCGTGTTGTCCTCGCTAGCTGCCTTTGTTTGCGCGTGTTTGCGGATGGAGCCGTTCAGTTGTTCGATGCCTTGGCGGATGTCCTCTTCGAGCATGCAGCGGTCGCGAGCCACGGCCACGACCCGGCCCAGAAAGGTACCGGGCATGACGGCCTGTCTGCCGCCGACGTGCTCGACGACGATGACGCCGTGCTCCTGACCGTGGCACACGACCTGGCGGAAAAGAGTGCGCTCATCCTCGTCCACGGGGACGAAGTGGTCGGTCTCGGCCTCGTGTTCGAGCTTGAAGTTGTAGGTCCGCCAGCAGATCCCGTCCAGGGCGTCCTTCATCTCCATCTTGTTGTCCGGAAAACGATCGAACATCACCGCGTGATACTCCAGCTCAAGCAGGCCCGGTGTTTCCGGCGGCAGGGCGTTTTCGAGGGTGCAACACATCTCCATGGTCGTGCCCTGCTTGCGGGCGTTGACCTCCACGAAAAAGATCCGGCCTTCTGCGTCGACGATGTAGTCGCAGCCGAAGATGCCGCGATAGCCGCTGCGGCCCATGATCTGGCCGATCCTGCGCGTGATCTCGCGCAGCTGTTGCTGAATGGCCTGGGGCTGCTCCGAAGGGAAGGTCGAGCCGCGAAACTTGTTGCCGTCCTGGATCTCCTGGTCCGCCGTGGCGGCGATGAACACGTCCTGGCCGTTGGCCACGATGCCGAGCACCGTGGGGTCGGCCACGTGGGGGATGTAGCGGCTGATGAAGAACTTGCCCCGCAGGTGCGCGGTCTTGGCCTCGATCTCCTCTTGGGAATGGGTCACGAAGCTGTTCACCCCGGCCGCCGAATAGGGCTGGCTGACAAAGAGACCGTCGGGCCACTCTGCCCAGAGCTCTTTGGCCGTCTCCAGCATGTGCTGGGCGTCCTGGCAGACCCTGTAGCTGATGACCGGCGCGACGTCTTTAAGGCGCTGCAGCTGGTAAAGCTTGTTGTTCCAGATGTTGGCGATGTGACCGCTGGGCCCGAGGATGCGCACGCCGGGGATGAGCGCCAGGGTCAGCTCCGGCACGGACTCGAAGACATGGATGAAGACATGTCCCTGCTTGTCGAGAAGCTGGCGGATGAGTTCGTTGATCGTGTCCGATGCGGAGACCAGGGATGCGAAGGTGCGCGGCGGGATGCGGAAGCTGACCTTGCGGCCTTTTTCCCGGAACAGTTCACGGGCCATGGGATTGATGACCAGGGTGTTCTTGTGCGGGTAGGATTCGAGGACATCCGGCAGGATGGAAATGAAGTCGAATTTTTGTCCGTGAATTTTGGAGAGGGTCTCCTTGAAAAATTGATTCAGGCAGTCCGTCTTGATTTCGCCGATATAGAGGAAATAAAAGGTGTCCGGGTCCAGTTTGATGTCCGAAAACAGCACATCATCGTCTTCCATGAGCATAACCGCGCCTCCACGCAACAAAATTGGTGCCCTGCGACGCCATTGTCGCGGGCATTGTATCCGCCGGACCTACCGATTGATTCCGCAAACTGCAAATCTTAGAATTTCGCGTCCGCTGGTCGAAGGGGACGCGGACGAGGGACGGATCACCTGGCCCGCTTCGTCAATCCGCAAGAACTAATTTTAAGTCCTGCGCTTTTCAGTCCAGCTTCAGCCGCAGGGTGAGCGTTGCCGGTTTGTCGCCCGTGATGCGGTATTTGAGCCTGAACTGGTCTACGGTCACGCCCGTTCCCGGGATGTTCACGAGCCCCGAGGATTCTCCGGATTTGAGCTGCACGGGGGTGCGCAGGTCAATGGGGTCGCCTTTGACCGGGATGAGGGTCAGGCTTTCGAACTGCACCGTCGCGCCCTCGATGTTGAAGCGCAGCTTATCGATCTTGCCAAGCTTTTCGCCCACCGGGAGGGTCGCCGAAGTGTCCTGTGCGGAGAGCTGGATCGGGTCCATGGCTTTCCAGGGCCCGGCCATGACCGGGGCGGCCGACAGAATGCACAACAAAAAACTCAGCAAAAGAATGTTTTTTTTCATGAAAATTTCTCCAGGACGAGTGTGTTCCGGGATACGTACGCCGTGCAGGAGCCGTGATCAAGGGGCGGGATGGTTTTGGCCGGGCTGCAGGGCGCGGTGGCAGAGCAGCAAAAGATGTATTCCCATAAGGGCGATGAGTCTTTATCTGAATTGTCCATGTCCTCTGATTCACAACAACAGCTTTGCGACCTTCAGGCCGAACTCGGAGTATTGCAGGCCCGCTTGCGGGTTCTCGTCGATGGTTCGCCTCTGGGTATTTTCTTTGACGACGCGGGCGATCAGTGCGTTTTCGTCAACACCACCTTTTGCGACATGATGGAGCTGACCGAGGCCGAGGCCCTCGGCGACGGCTGGGCCAGGACCGTGCATCCCGAAGATCTGCCTGAGCTGACGCGCGAGCGGGCCCGCTCCGTGGCCGGTGGCGCCTCCCTTTTTCGCGCCGAATACCGCTATGTCTGCCCTAGCGGGCGCACCGGCTGGGTGGAGGAGCAGACCCGGCCCGTCCACGATCCAGACGGGAAGCTGCTCGGGTACGTTGGAACGGTGGCCGAGATCAGCCTGCGCAAAGAAGAGGAGGCGCTGCGGAGTCGTCACAGCGCAATGCTGGAGGAACGGGTGCGCGAGCGCACGGCCGAACTCCTGGCCCAGACCGACCGGCTGGGCGAGATGAACTCGGCTCTCAAGGTTCTCCTGCGGCAGCGCGAGGAAGACCGCGAAGAGCTGGAGCAGGCCGTGCTGGCCAATGTGCGTCGCCGCATCGCCCCGACCCTGGATCGTCTGGAAGGGCTTTGCCCCGGAGCCGAGGCCGGCATCCTGGTCGACCAGCTTCGCCGGGGCTTGCAGGAATTGACAAAACCTTTCTGCTATCGCCTGGCCACGGTCTGCCAGGGTCTGACTCCGGCCGAGATGCAGGTCGCGGAACTGATCCGCGAAGGACTCGGCACCAAGGAGATCGCCGCCCGCCTCGGGGTCGGCTCCTCGACCATCGACACCCACCGCAACCACATCCGCCGCAAGCTCGGGCTTAAAGACCGCAAAAACAGCCTGCGCGCTTATCTGCTTGCCCTGGAATCGGCCTGATATGGATAAAAACTCCACATTATCTCCGCAATAAACCGCTATTGTCATTTTGCGGCCCGGCTGTTTGAACGATTCTCCAACCAAAAGCGAGGAGGACGGCATGAAACAGACGCAAGGGAGCGATGAAAAGACAGTGTTGAACACGGGGCTGGCCCGCATGTTCAAGGGCGGTGTGATCATGGATGTGGTCAACGCGGAGCAGGCTCGTATCGCCGAGGAGGCCGGGGCCTGCGCGGTCATGGCCCTGGAGCGGGTGCCCGCCGATATCCGGGCCTGCGGGGGTGTGGCGCGCATGTCCGACCCGGGCATGATCCGCGAGATCATGGCCGCGGTGTCCATACCGGTCATGGCCAAATGCCGCATCGGCCACTTCATGGAGGCCCGCATTCTTGAAGCCGTGGGCGTGGACTACATTGACGAGAGCGAGGTCCTGACCCCGGCCGACGAGGAATTTCACATCGACAAGCAGCAGTTCAAGGTGCCGTTTGTGTGCGGATGCCGCAATCTGGGCGAGGCCCTGCGCCGCATTGCCGAGGGCGCGGCCATGATCCGCACCAAGGGCGAGGCGGGCACGGGGGATGTGGTCGAGGCCGTGCGCCATGCCCGCGCCGTGCAGGAAGGCATCAGGCGCGTGCAGCACATGCCCGGCGAAGCACTGGTCGCCTTTGCGCGCGAAATCGGCGCGCCCGTGGAGCTTCTGCGCCAGGTGCGCGAGCTTGGGCGACTGCCAGTGGTCAACTTCGCGGCTGGCGGGGTGGCTACCCCGGCCGACGCGGCGCTCATGATGCAGCTCGGCATGGACGGGGTGTTCGTGGGCTCGGGCATCTTCAAGAGCGGCGATCCCGCCAGGCGCGCCAGAGCCATCGTGCAGGCCGTGACCCATTTCGACGATCCGCAGGTTCTGGCCCAGGTCAGCGAAAACCTCGGCGAGGCCATGTCCGGCGTCGCGGTCCGTTCTCTGGATAGCGCCCAGCAATTCGCGGGCCGGGGCTGGTGATGCGCATCGGCATCCTGGCCCTGCAAGGGGCCTTTGCCGAGCATGCTCAGATGCTTTCGGCCCTTGGGACGCGGCCCGAGCTGGTGCGCAGCCCTGCCCATCTGGATGGCCTGGACGGCCTCATCCTGCCCGGCGGGGAGAGCACGAGCATGCGGCGGCTGGCAGGGCAAAACGGGCTCGACATTGCCCTGCGCGATTTCGGGAAAATTCGTCCGGTCTGGGGCGTGTGCGCGGGGCTCATCCTTCTGGCGGCCAAAGTCGAGGGCGAGGAGCCTTTTCTGGGCCTCATGGACATGTGCGTGGCGCGCAACGCCTACGGCCGCCAGCGGGAAAGCTTTGTGCATGACCTGCGTATCGAGGGGCTTGTGCCCCATTTTTCCGGGGTCTTTATCCGCGCCCCGCGCGTGCTTGAGACAGGGCCAAAGGTGGAAATCCTGGCCCGCCAGAATGGGGCTCCGGTGTTTCTGCGCCAGGGGTGTCTTTTGGCCACGTCCTTTCACCCGGAGCTGACTGGCGACGGGCGCGTGCATGGACTGTTTTTGGACGTGTGCGCGAAAGGAAGGGCGGAGGCAGGCGGCGGGGCGTTCGCGGCGCAGGAGTGAAGGAAGGCCGGGCGGACCGGCCTTTCTTCTGCGACGAGGGGTTTTACGAGCCGCCGAACATGGTGCGCGGGTCAAAGCCCATGATAAACGATCCCCAGTGCTTGCCGTCGATGTACACGGGCATGGACAGGTCGTTGAGTATCTCGCCGGTGTCGCGCATGTAGGTCTGCAGCAGCAGCGGGTCGGTGTGCGAACACCGGCGCTGCTCGGTGCGGTTGTTCTGGTAGATGCGCTGATGCCGACTGTAGAGCAGGTCTTTGGCCGGATCTCCGGTCATGGCTTTGGACACGGCTCCATGATGGATGGGCAGGTAGCCTTTGCGGTCGATGGGCAGGCAGTAGATGACGCCCGGAATTCTTTTCTGTGCCTCGTCCACCACACTCTGCATTTCCTTGACAAAGGCATCGCTGAAGGCGGTGACGTATTTTTGCGGGGTGGTGCTTGGCACTGACCTGTACTGCGTGTCGAAGACGTTGATCCCGCGATCCTTCATGCTCTGGATGCGGCCCTGGTAGTCGTCGCGGATCTCCCTGGCCGTGGTGATGACGGTATCGAACTTCCCCTCTCCGGTCTTGAACCGCGCTACCATTTCGAGCATCTGCTCGGTGACGGTGTTCAGGGCGTCCACGGAAGTGGCGGAGGAGTTCATGTCCCTGGCGATCTCCTGACTGAGGGAGTTGATGGTGTTGACCTTGTCGGTGACATCGTTGTTGTTGGTGGACAGCTCCTCGATGGCGGCCGCGATCTTGATCAGCTGGTCGTTGGCGGTTTCGAAGTCCTGGATCATGCGCTCGAAATTGACCGTGGCGGCGGAGACGACCTGGTTCGTGTCGCGGGCGTAATCCAGGATCTGCGCGGTTTCGGTCTGGGTGCGCTCCACGATTTTGACCATGGCCCCGATGTTGTTGGAGATCTCTTCGGTGGCCGGTTTGATTCTGCGCGAGAGTTCGCGCACTTCTTCGGCCACCACGGCAAAGCCCTTGCCGTGTTCCCCGGCCCGAGCCGCCTCGATGGTGGCGTTCAGGGACAGCAGGTTGGTCTGCTCGGAAATGCCGTTGATGATGGTCACGATGCTCAGGATGTTGGCGGAACTCGCGCCCAGATCATCCACGGTGTTGCGGAAGGACTCGACGATGGCGTTTATCTTGTGGATCTTGTCGGTGACGTCCTGCAATTCGGTGTGCGACCTGTGGGCCGTGTTCAGATTGCTGGTGGTCTTTTCGGCCACATACTGGGTGTTCTGCGCGATCTCGGCGATGGCTGCATTGGCCTGGTTGCTGGCCACGGCCACCTCTTCGGCGATGGCTCCCTGGGCCGCAGTCTTGTTCCTGGTGTCGAACACGGACTTGGCCATGCGGGTGCTGTCGAGGGCGATGTCGATGCCCATTTTGCGGATTTTTTCCACCAGTTCCCGCACGCTGGTCAGAAAGCTGTTGTAGCATGCGGAGATGTGTTTGAGATCGGGGTTGTCGAGATCCTGCATGGTGCAGGAAAGATCGGCCTCCTGGCCCTGGATGTTCTGGAACACGGTGTTTATGTCGGCGATGCCCCGGCTCGCTTCACGATGCAGGATCCTGATGGCGACGGCCCCCACGCCTGCGGTCAGCAGCAAAAGGATCACGGCCACGCCCCATGATTGAGCCGGGACGGCGGACCCTGCGGTCAGGATGATCCAGAGCAGGCCTGCGGCATTGAGGGCGAGCAGGATCAGGACCGTCGCCGTGATCTTGCCTCCGAGGGTAGAAAACATGCCACTTCCGGAAGTCGGGTCGATTTTATTCATGACATACCTCTTATTCGCGAATTGCGTGCAATCGCGTATAAACGAGCCTACGGAAAAAGAGAAGGATGCGGCCGCGAAAAAATGCCGCGCCATGGCAGCCTTTTGAGCAAAAGTCCTTTCTATGGACAACTCCGGGGCGTTGCCGTTATCAGGTACCTCCAAACAATGGAGGTGCCCCTTGAGTATTCTCATTCGGAAAGTCCGCCTGTACGGCGAGGTGGTCGACGTGCTCATCCGGGGCAACCGCTTCGATTCCATCGGCACCGATGTGGACTCGTCCGCCGACGTGGTCATCGACGGGAGTGGCAAGGCCATCCTTCCTTCCTTTCATAACGCCCACACCCACGCCTCCATGACCCTGCTGCGCGGCTACGCCGACGACATGGATCTGCATACCTGGCTGTCCGAGCACATCTGGCCTTTCGAGGCCCGGTTGACCGAGGACGACATCTATTGGGGAGCCAGGCTCGCCTGCCTGGAGATGATCAAGTCCGGGACGACTTTTTTCGCCGACATGTACTGGCACTGGAAGGGCACGGCCCGGGCCGTGACGGAGATGGGCATGCGTGCGGCCCTGTCTGCCGCTTTTTTTGATTTTGACGATCCGGCCCGCGCCGAGACCATGAAACGCCAGGTCATGGACCTGCATGACGCCAGCTCCACCTATCCGGACCGCATCCAGTTCATCCTCGGCCCTCACGCCATCTACACCGTGTCCTCGGACTCCCTGTGCTGGCTGGGGGATTACGCGGCCAGGCACGGGCTGCTCGTGCATCTGCACCTCTCGGAGACGCAAAAAGAGGTCGATGATTGCCTGGCCAAACACGGCCAGCGGCCGGTGGAGTACCTGCACGGGCTTGGGCTTTTGGCCCCGAACCTGATCCTGGTCCACGCCGTGTGGATGACCGGCGAGGAGATGGATCTTCTGGCCCGGCACGGGGTGCAGGTTGTGCACTGCCCGGTCTCCAACATGAAGCTTTGCTCCGGGCGGTTCGACTACGCCGCCATGAAGGTTCGGGGAGTGGCCGTGGCCCTGGGCACGGACGGCTGTTCTTCCAACAACAATCTGGACATGATGGAGGAGATGAAGATCGCCTCTCTTTTGGCCAAGGTCACGTCCATGGACCCTACCGCGCTGCCTGCCCAGGAGGCCCTGGATATGGCCACGGTGGGCGGCGCGCGCATGTACGGGCTCGACAGCGGGCGCATCGCCACGGGCAAGCTCGCGGACTGCATCCTCGTTGACCTGAATCACGTGCGCATGGTGCCGGGTCATCATCTTGTCTCCAACCTGGTCTACAGCGCGAACAGTTCCTGCGTGGACACGACCATTTGCGACGGCCGCGTGCTCATGCTCGGTGGCAAGGTCGAAGGCGAGGAGGAGATTCTGGCCCAGGTCCGCGCCACTCTGGCCCGCCTGGCCGCACCGCATGAAGCGGTGGGGGACGCATGCTCCTGATTTATACGGGCAACGGCAAGGGCAAGACCTCGGCCTGTGTCGGGCAAGCCATCCGCGCCATGGGACAGACGCTCAGCGTGGCCTTTGGGCAGTTCATGAAGAGAGGCGATCAGGCCGGTGAACAGAAAATCCTCAGCGATCTGCTCGGCGAGGATTTTCTGGCTTCGGGAGCGGGATTCTATCGCGATACCGATTACGACAGGCATCGCGAGAAGGCCGAAGAGCTGCTGCAGTGGGCGGGGGAGCGTCTGGACCACGGCGTGGACATGCTGATCCTGGACGAGGCCATCTATGCCCTCAATCATGGGCTGCTGCTGGAAGGCGAGGTGCGCGGGCTCATCGAGCGCTGCCGGGACGAAGACAGGCACCTGGTCCTGTCCGGGCGCGGGGCTCCGGCCTGGATGGTCGAGCTGGCCGACATCGTCTCGGACATCACCGAGGTCAAGCACGTTTACGCCCAGGGCTCAAAGGCCCGGCGGGGGATTGAATTCTGACGGGCTCCCGCCTGACGGACATTAAACGTTTTTTTCCAGATTTTCCTGCCGGATGACGATCTCCCCGCAACCCGCACACACTCCCCGGCGCAGCCTGTCGCGCAGGATCGTGAAACCGCTGCGCTCCACCACCCGCAGCCCGCAGCCCGGGCAGAGGGTGTCCTCCAGGCCCGACCCCGGCACGTTGCCCACAAAGACGTGATGCAGGCTAGCGGCCCGGCCGATGTCGTAGGCCCGCTTCAGGGTGTCCAGCGGGGTTGGCGGATGCTCGCGCATGTGGTGGCAGGGATGGAAGCGCGAGACGTGCCAGGGCGTGTCCGCGCCCAGTTCATCGCATACGAAGCGGGCGATGTTCGTCAGCTCCCGATCCGAATCGTTCAGTTCCGGGATGACCAGGGTGGTCACCTCCAGGTGCCAGCCCAGCCGTTTCATGTGTGCCAGGTTTTTGAGCACCGGGTCCAGGCGGGCGGAGCAGACGTCGCGGTAAAAGTCGTCACGGAAGGATTTGAGATCGATGTTGGCGGCCTGGATCACCGTCCCGAGTTCATCAAGGCACTGCGGGCTCTGGAAGCCGTTGCTGACCATGATGTTCTTAAGCCCAACCTCTTTCGCCAGGGTCGCTGTTTCGAGCATGAGTTCGAAAAAGACCGTGGGTTCCGAATAGGTGTAGGCTACGGACGCGGCTCCTGACGTCTGCGCCATGCGGACGATGTCCCGGGGCGGGATGCTTTCGCCCTTGATCTGCCCGCCAAGCCTCGGCGGCAGGGAGAGGCTGTCGTTCTGACAGAACAGGCAGGCCAGGTTGCAGCCGGGGGTGCCAAGGGACAGGGTCGTGGTACCGGGCAGGAAATGAAAGAGGGGCTTTTTTTCCACCGGGTCGAGGTTCAGCGCCGCGACCTTGTCGTAGGACAGGGAAAAGAGGCTGCCCGCCCTGTTTTCGCGCACCCCGCACTGGCCCCGATCTCCGTCGTCGATGCGGCAGAAATGGGCGCAGAGCAGGCATTGCACAGTGTTTTTTTCCAAAGGGCGCCAGAGCAGCGCGGGCGTGTTCATGGGTCACTTCCTGATGCGGATTTCGGGTACGATGATGAGCGGAACCTGCGTATCCTCCTGCGGATGCTTCGTCGGCGGGGACACGTGGATCAGCGAGGCGTTGTCTGCATCGGGCTCGATGATCATTTCCCCGAACCCGTTTTCGTTTCCCACGCCGGGCGCGACCCAAATGACGGTGTCCTTGTCCGCCCCGGAATCGATGACGATGTCCGCCCGGACGGGCAGGGCGGCGAAGAGCAGAAGGCAGGCCGACACAAGGGCCATCCTTGCCAACGCGAGGTTTTTTGCTTTACTTGGTTCAGTCGTGAGTTTATGCAACTTGGCCTCCGCATGGAGAATGATTTGCAGTAATGTAGCTGGTTGAAGGCGAAGAAACAAGGAGTTGCACATGTCCCAGCGAGACAAGGCCTATAAGGATGCCGGGGTTGATATCGAGGCGGGCAACACGTTCGTGTCCCGGATCAAATCCCTGGTGGCTTCGACCTACACCAAGGGCGTTGTCAACGATATCGGCGGGTTCGGCGGCCTTTTCAAACCGTCCATGGCCATGGTCAACGAGCCCGTGCTGGTGGCTTCCACCGACGGAGTGGGTACCAAGCTCAAGCTCGCGTTCATGTTCGACAGGCATGACACCGTAGGCATCGACCTGGTGGCCATGAGTGTCAACGATATTATTGTCCAGGGTGCGAAGCCTCTGTTCTTTCTTGATTATTTTGCCACGGGCAAGCTCGATATCGACAAGGCCGAGGCGGTCATAAAGGGCATTGTCGAGGGGTGCAAAGAAGCCCAGTGCGCCCTCATCGGCGGCGAGACGGCCGAGATGCCCGATTTTTATGCCGACGGCGAATACGACCTGTCCGGGTTCTGCGTCGGCATGGTCGACAACGACAAGATCGTGGACGGGTCGAGCATCGGCGTGGGTGACCTGATCGTCGGTCTGTCCTCCTCGGGCGTGCATTCCAACGGATACTCCCTGGTGCGCAAGCTCTACACTCAGTCCGGCCTGGGCCCCGCAGACATTTTTCCCGGAACGGAGCAGACCGTGGCCGAGGTCCTGCTTACTCCGACCCGCATTTATGTCGAGGCCGTGCGCAACGTCATACGGGACTGGGAGATTCATGGCATGGTCCATATTACCGGCGGCGGCTTTTACGACAACATTGTGCGCATCCTGCCCAAGGGCGTGACGGCTCAGATCCGTTTCGGTTCCTGGAGCATCCCCCCGGTGTTCGATTGGCTGCGCGCCCAGGGGAATCTCTCCTGGGAGGAGATGCTGCAGATATTCAACAGCGGCATCGGCTATATCATGGTCGTCAAAAAGGACGTGGCCAGGGATGTGGTGCATCGTCTGGGAGCCCTCAAGCAGGATGCCTGGATCATCGGCGAGATCGTCGAGCGCGTCGACGGCGAAGAGCAGGTCCGCATCGACTTTCCGTCCACGAATGCATGTGGCTAGAGACGACCGGGGCTGCCCATGCAGTCCCTTTTTTTTGATTCACCCCGCCCGGCTGTCCAGGCGGGTTTTTTTTTCGCAGGCGGGCAGGACTGCCCGGGCCGCAAGCGTCCGTCTATGTCCAGAGCAAGGGCGAGCGGCCTTCGAGGTAGGGGTTGAAATATCCGTAGTTGATCCAGGGACAGGCTTTTTTCAGGCGTTTCATGAAGTTGCCAAGCCCCATGGACGACTCGGTCGGTTCGCCTACGCAGCCCAGGTAGAGTTCGGGGTCGAGGCTTAAGTTGCGCATCTGAATGTAGTTTGGCCTGGTCTGGGTGACGAGGTCCGTCAAGGCCGCCAGTTCGCTCTCCGTGTCATTGATCCCGGGAAAGAACAGGTAGTTGATGGAGATGAAAAGTTCGTGCTCCCTGGCCGTGGCGATAGTGCGGCAGACGTCGGCGAAGGTGTAGCCGTGGGGACGGTAGTAGCTGTTGTATACCGTCTCTCTGGCGCTGTTCATGCTCACGCGGATGGAGTCGAGCCCGGCCTTGGCCAGGTCCGGGATGGTGTCCGGAAGGCTCGCGTTGGTGTTGATGTTGACCGTGCCCCGACCGCCCTCGCTGCGGAAAATGGCGACCGCCTCGGTCAAGAGCGAGGCTTCAGTAAGGGGTTCGCCTTCGCAGCCCTGTCCGAAGGACAGGACAGGGTTTTTGGCCCGCTTGGAGTGCAGGTGCATGATCTCGACAATTTCCCTGGCCTTGGGCCTGAAGTCGATGCGGTTTTGCGAGGCCGGAAAGCCCGATTCGAGAGGCTGGTGGGAGATGCACCCGTAGCAGCGGGCGTTGCAGGCCTTTGATGTCGGCAGTGGGGCCTCGAAGCGGCCCAGGGCCAGATTCTTGGCGGCCGGACAGCAAAAAGTCAGGGCGCAGCGGGCCAGATGTCCGATGAGCCTGTTTTCGGGATAGCGCCTTAGCAGGTCCTGGGCACCTTTGGTGATCCGTTCCGGGGCGACCTGGGTGAAGACCTGACGGCGGTCCTTGTCGACCTGGGTGGCCGCGACCCAGAACCTGTCATTGGCGAAGCCGACGGCTCCGTAAGCGAACAGGGGCAGGTTGGGGGAACCTTCGTCTTTGAGATAGGCCGCTGTGGCGGAGAGGGTGTAGGATGGGCAGACAAAGGCGGCAACGGCCCGTTCTTCCAGCGCCTCGGCCTTGCCGGTCTGCGGGTCCAGTCCTAGCGCGTGACGGCCGGGCAGCAGATACAGGTCGCTGCCTTCCGGCAGGGGGATGAGTTCGTCCGGCCGCGGCAGGGTCAGTTCGCGCCCCCGGCGCACGAGCATGAGCAGGTCGGGGTGGTCGTAGATATTGCCGTCTTCGTCCGCGAAAACCATGACGGGCTGGATTTTTTTGCTGCTCAAAGGACTCTCCTTGGAAAAAAAGAGGGCAGAGGTGCGTATGCACCTCTGCCCCAATGTGTCCGAAAACCAGAGGCGATTAACGCTTGGAGTACTGGAACCGGGCGCGGGCTCCGCGCTGGCCGTACTTCTTTCTTTCCTTGACGCGGGAATCGCGGGTCAGGAAACCGGCGCGCTTCAGCACGCCGCGCATTTCCGGATCGAATTCGAGCAGGGCGCGGCTGATGCCGTGGCGCACTGCCTGAGCCTGTCCGGAAAGACCGCCGCCGGTGACTCGGCAGGCGATGTTGAACTTTTCGAGGGTTTTGGTCAGCTTCAGGGGCTGACGAATGATCATCTGCAGCGTGGCCCGGGGAAAGTAGTCGCCCAATTCGCGGCCGTTGACGGTGATGCTGCCCGTGCCTTTATACAGTCTGGTCCGGGAAACGGATGTCTTTCTCTTGCCGGTACCGTAGAAGAAATCTTGACTCATAATCTTCTCCATCCCTGATTAGATGTCCAGCACTTCAGGCTGCTGCGCCTGGTGAGGATGTTCCGTGCCGGTGTATACTTTCAATTTCTTGATCAGCTGGTAGCCCAGTGCGCTCTTGGGCAGCATGCCCTTGACCGCTTTGGTGATGACCGTTTCCGGACTTTTGGTCATCATTTCTTCCAGGGTGGTCTCCCGCAGGCCGCCTACGTAACCGGTGTAGCGGTAGTAGATTTTCTTGGTGGCCTTCTGACCGGTCACCTTGATCTTGTCCGCATTGATAACGATGATGAAATCACCGTTGTCCATGTGCGGGGCAAATTCGGCCTTGTGCTTTCCCCGGAGGCGGGTTGCTATTTCCGTTGCAAGTCGGCCCAAAACCTTGTCCTTGGCGTCGACAAGGTACCATTTGTGGGTCAGTTCGCTTGCTTTGGGACTGTACGTCTTCATTTCTGTGGCTCCTGCCTGATAAACCCGTGTCGTTGCGGGTGCTTTCATCCTTGAGATCGGAGGTAACATGCACAAATGCTTGTGCTTTACCGCCGTAACCGCTACAACGTAACGAAACAATGCGTGTGGGATAAGGGAAGAAACAGCTATCTGTCCTGCGCCGACTTGTAAAGTATTTTTAGCGGATTTCGAAGAAAAAAATTTCACCTGTCGGCGTTGTCCGGCACGACCCGGAGGTCGCACGTGGCCAGTATTCGCAAGGGCCTGCTTCAACTCGTTTTTTCCGGAAGTTTCATGAAACGCTGGAATGACAAGATGCGTCCCATGGAACTCGTGGAGGTGGACAAGCAGGCCCACAAAATGATCGTCGCCTGGCTGCTTTTTGAGCTCAATTCCCAGCATCTTTCCCAGGAAGACAAGGCCGCCCTTGGCGAGGACATCGTGCGCGGCGGGATCTTCGACTACCTCTACCGTCTGATCATCACCGACATCAAACCGCCCATCTTCTACCAGATCAAGTCCAATCCAGCCCATTACCAGAAGCTTACGGCCTGGGTTCTCAATGAATTGCAGCCCCGCGTGCAGCCCCTGGGCAAAGAATTCTGGGACGGCATGAAGGATCATTTCGAGCGGCAGGTCAGCGGCGACACGAGCCTGGCGTCGCGCATCCTCGACGCCGCGCACCTGTTTGCCAGCAGGTGGGAGTTTCATCTTATCCGGGACATGAACAGCTGGGACGAGGAGATGGATGACATCGAGGACAATTTCAGGCGCGGGCTGGAAGCGCACCTCGATCTGTCCGGGGTGCGCCAGCTCATCGAGGGCCCGGACACCAGGCTTGGCAAGTTCGCCTTCATGTGCGGGCAGCTCAGATTTCAGAAACGCTGGTCTCAGACTCCGCGCATCCCCGAGACCTCCGTGCTCGGACACATGTTCATCGTAGCCTGCCTGGCCTATTTTTTCAGCATCGCGGTAGGGGCTTGCCCGGTGCGCAGGCAGAACAATTTCTACGCCGGTCTTTTTCACGATATCCCGGAGCTTCTGACCAGAGACATCATTTCTCCGGTCAAGAGTTCGGTCCAGGGTATCGGTGATCTGATTCGGGAATATGAAGGCAGGGAAATCGAGCGCCGCCTCTTCTCAGTTCTTGATCGGTCGGTGTATGGGGGACTTGTGGACAGGCTGGAATATTTTCTGGGCATCAAGGTCGGTTCGGAGTTCGAGGCCACCATCATCCAGGACGGCGGGCCGAAAATCGTCAGCTGGGACCAGTTGCAGGGGCAGTACAACCGGGATGAGTTTTTTCCCAAGGATGGACGCATGCTCAAGATTTGCGATCACCTGGCCGCCTTTCTTGAAGCTTACACCGCCTTGTCCAACGGCATCACCAACGCGCATCTGCAGCAGGCCTCGTGGCGGATCCGGACCCTGTATCAGAATCAAGCCCTGACCGACGAGCTGCATATAGGTGCGCTTTTGGCGGATTTCGATTAGTGGGAAAATTTCAGGGCTTGGCCCTGAACATCATATCATTAAAAACGGGGGAATAGTCATGCTGTTACGCAAGCGGGTCTGGGACATCATGCGCGAGGATTTCGCATCTGTCCGCGAAGACGCGACTCTTTCCGATGCGATCACCGCCTTGCGCGAAATCCGCGTCAGGCAGGCAGACACCAGTTTCGTGCTGGTCTTCTCCAAGAGCGATAAATTCATGGGCGTCCTGTCCATGTGGAACCTGATCCAGGGCATCGGCCCCTGTATGCTCAAGGGCTCGGTTCTTGACGGCAAAGAGGTCGACTGGGACAGTGCTTTCGCCACGGCCTGCCGCAGTTGCTCGCAGGTGCGCATTTCCGAATGCCTGCAACACGACATCCCCATGCTGAAGCCTAACGATCCCCTCGCCAGGGTGCTTGAGGTGTTTCTCGACTACCGTCGTGGCCGGGCCGTGGTCGAAGAGGGCGGCCGGATCATCGGCGTGGTCTGCGTGGCCGACCTGTTCAAGGAAATCGGCGATTCGCTGATGCCGTAAACGTCACGCGGGGTGCCGGCTGCGGCCAGGTCCCCGCGACCTCCATCCGCCGAAGGATCTTGCGCCGTGTCCCGCTTCTGGTGCTCGCCTTCGATAACGAGCCTTCCATGAGTCGTATCAAAATAGACGGAAAACATGCAGCCCTCAGCCTGGCGTGTTCCGTATTTTTCCTCTTTCTCGCGGTGCTTCCTGCCGCAGGGGTGTCCGCGGTACCCGCGAAGCTGGTCGGGCACGGCGCTGTCTACAAAGGCAACGCCGAGGCTCTGGCCGTCGTACAGGACGGGTTCAGCCGGATCTCGGATGCTGAAACAACAGCCATCGTGGACGACTGGTCCGCGCGTCCGGTGGTTGTTTCCATGCCGTGGAGTCTGATCGCATCCGGGTTTGGATTTTTGAGCCTGGCCCTGCTGGGTGTTTTCCTGTGGAATTTTTCCCTGCGTCGCCGCGTCCGGGAGAAAACCGCAGAACTGGAGGCTTCCGTGCAGGGGGTGCGCGACAGCGCAGAGAAGTATCGCCTCCTGATCGAGCACCAGAGCGATCTGGTGGTCAAGGTCGATCTGGCGGGGCAGTTTCTGTACGTCAGCCCGGCCTATTGCCGCGTTTTCGGCAAGGCGGAAGGGGAGCTACTGAACTCCGCGTTCATGCCGCTCATCCACCCGGACGACCTGGCCTCCACCGAAGAGGCCATGCAGGCCCTCTTCGCGCCGCCGCATACGGCGCACATGGAACAGCGCGCCATGACCGTGGACGGTTGGCGCTGGTTGGCCTGGAACGATTCGGCCATCCTGGGGCCCGGCGGGGAAATCGAGGCCATTGTCGGTGTGGGCCGGGACATCTCCGAACGCAAAGAGGCCGAGGAGCGGCTGCGTCAGTCAGAGGAAAAGTTTTCCCGGCTGTTCAAGCTTTCCCCCGACGCCATCTCCCTCTCGGAACCCGACTCCGGACTGCTCGTGGAGGTCAATGACGCCTACGCCAAGCTTACCGGGTACGAGCAGTCTGAGCTTGTGGGCAGATCTTCCCTGGAACTGGGCCTCTTCGTCAATCCCGATGGTCGCAGGCGGGTGGTCGAACGCTTGAAGACCGCTGGTCAGGTCACCAACATGGAGGTCGAATTCAGGCGCAAGGATGGCGCTCATGTGCAGTGCAGCGTTTCGTGCCAGTTCATAACCATCGGGCAGGAACGTTTTCTGCTGGCCGTGATGCGGGATGTGACGGAATTCAAACGCATGCAGGAGATGATGGTCCAGAGCGAGAAGATGGTCTCCGTTGGCGGGATCGCCGCCGGCATCGCCCACGAGATCAACAATCCGCTGGGGATCATCGTGCAGACGGCGCAGACCCTGGTGCAGCGCACCCGGCCCGATTTCAGCAGGAATATCGAGGTTGCCGAGAGCATCGGGCTCGATATGACCTTGCTTGAAAAATACATGCAGGCGCGCAAGATCCTGCCCTTTGTCCAGGACATGCAGGCCGCGGCCGTGCGTGCGGCGGACATCATCCGCCATATGCTCGATTTCAGCCGCCGCAGCGAATCTCGGCGTGCCGTCTGTGCGCTTCCGGTCATTGTGGACCGTGCCCTGACCTTGGCGCAAAGCGACTATGACCTGAAGAAGAGTTTCGATTTCAAACGGATCGGTATCGTCAAGAAGTATGCCTCGGATCTTACCTCCATCGAGTGCACGGAGACGGAGCTGGAGCAGGTGTTTTTGAATCTGCTGCGCAACGCGGCTCAGGCCATGAGCCTGGTCGAGCCTCCCCAGGGCGACCCGACGATCGTCATTCGCTTGTTGAATTCGCCCTTCGGCGTTCGCTGCGAGGTCGAGGACAACGGCCCGGGCATGCCGGCCGAGATCAGGCGCAGGGTCTTCGAGCCCTTCTACACCACCAAGCCTCCCGGGATCGGGACCGGGCTGGGGCTTTCCGTGTCCTACTTCATCGTGACCCGCGGTCATGGCGGGAAAATGTGGGTCGAGTCGACTCCCGGCGCCGGGGCCAGATTCATCATGGAATTGCCCGTGACCGAGGCGCAAGGCGAAAAGGAACCGGACGTCGTCCCCGAGTGATTTTTTTCTTGTCGGTCTGCCACGAAGAGAGCCCCCGCGATACAGCTGTGTCGCGGGGGCTCTCTTCGTGATCACCGGGAGGGTTATTCGCTTTTCCGGGAGCGTACTTCCGGCCAGATTTCGTCGATGGCCTCGACTGTTTTGACCGTGATGCGCTTTCTGAGTTCCTTGGGGATCTCGTCCAGGTCGTGCGCGTTGCGAGCCGGGATAAGCACTTTTTTGACCCCGTGACTGACCGCCGCCAGGATTTTTTCCTTGATGCCGCCCACAGGCATGACTCGGCCGCGCAGGGTGATTTCGCCGGTCATGGCCACGTCCGAGGCGACGGGTTCGTTGCTGATGGCCGACATGAGCGCCGTGACCAGGGTCACTCCAGCCGACGGCCCGTCCTTGGGAGTGGCTCCGGCCGGGACGTGGATGTGGATGTCGTGGGTTTCAAAGTAGTCATCGGCCAATCCAAGACTTGCGCTCTTGGTGCGGGCATAACTCAGCGCCGCCTGGGCGCTTTCCTTCATGACCTCGCCCAGTTTGCCGGTCAGGATGAGCTTGCCCTTGCCCGGCAGCAGGCTGCACTCGATGTGCAGTATTTCCCCGCCGTACGGGGTCCAGGCCAGGCCCAGGGCAACGCCGGGAGGCATGGAACTTTCCCGCTCCTCATCCACAAACTTGGGCTGCCCGAGCAGCTTGACCAGGGCCGCGTTGGTCACCCGGAAGGGGCCCTTCTTTCCTTCGGCCACCTTGCGCGCGTATTTGCGGCACACCGAGCCGATCTCTCGCTCCAGATTGCGCAGGCCCGCCTCGCGCGTGTAGCCCCGGATGATCTCTGACAGCACGGCGTCGGAGACGACCAGGGTCTCTTCGGTGAGCCCGTTCTCCTTGATCTGGCGGGCCAGCAGGTAGCGCCTGGCGATGGTGATTTTTTCCTGCTCCGTGTAGCCGGGGATGCGGATGACCTCCATGCGGTCAAGCAGAGCTGACGGGATGGTGTCGAGCATATTGGCCGTGCAGATGAACATGACCTTGGAAAGATCGTAGGGCACGTTCAGGTAATGATCCGTAAAGGAGTTGTTCTGTTCCGGGTCGAGTACTTCGAGCAGGGCCGATGACGGATCGCCCCTGAAATCGTTTCCGAGCTTGTCGATCTCGTCGAGCATGATGACCGGGTTGACCGTGCCTGCGTCCTTCATGGACTGGATGATGCGGCCGGGCATGGCCCCAATATAGGTCCGGCGATGTCCGCGGATCTCGGCCTCGTCGCGCATGCCGCCCAGGGACATGCGCACGAACTTGCGTCCCAGGGACCGGGCGATGGATTTGCCAAGCGACGTCTTGCCCACGCCGGGAGGGCCGACGAAACACAGGATGGGGCCCTTCATGGAAGGGTTGAGCTTGCGCACGCTCAAGTATTCCAGGATGCGTTCCTTGACCTTCTCCAGGTTGTAGTGGTCCTCATGCAGGATTCTGGCGGCTTCCTTGATGTCGAGCCGGTCTTTGGACGACTTTTTCCAGGGCAGTTCGATGAGCCAGTCGATGTAGGTGCGCAGGATGGTCGCTTCGGAGCTGTCCGGATGCATGGACTCCAGGCGCGAGAGCTGTTTGTCCGCCTCCTTCTTGACTTTCTTGGGCAGCCCGATGGAGTTGAGCGTCTTTCTGAGCTCCTCCATCTCCTCACCTTCGCCGCCTTTGTCGCCAAGTTCGCGGCGGATGGCTTTGAGTTGTTCGCGCAGGAAATACTCGCGCTGGGCCTTGTCCATGCCTTCCTTGGCCATGCTCTGGATCTTGGCCTGCATGGAGGCCACTTCGACCTCTTTGACCAGTTGCGAGTTGACCAGATTCAGACGCTCGATGGGGTCGTGGCTCTCAAGGATGCGCTGGGCTTCGGAGGATTTCATGCGCAGGTTCGAGGCCACGAGATCGGCCAGGCGCCCATGTTCGTTGACCGAATTGAGCACGTTCATGATCTCGCCAGCGTCAATGCCGCGCAGCGTCAGGATTTTCTCGCTCTGTTCCTTGACCGAGCGCAGTAGCGCCTCTTCCTCGGGGCCGGGGTTTTCGACCACGAGTTCGTCAATGGTTTCGATTCTGACCAAGTCGAAGGGATCGTGCTGCACGAAATCAACGATCCGGGCGCGGGTCAGACCCTGGACCAGCACCTTGAGTCGGCCGTCGGGCATCTTGAGCATGCGCATGATCATGGCCACGGTTCCGGTCTGGTAGAGATCATCAGGGGTGGGATCGTCCACGCTCTCGTCTTTCTGCGTGCTGATGAAAATGTAACGGCTTCCGTTCAGGGCCGCGTCCACGGCCTGCACACTTTTTTCGCGTCCTACGAAGAGGGGCAAAATCATGTAATTGAAGACGACAATATCCCTGACCGCCAAAAGAGGCATGGTGGTCGGGATTTCCGCTTCTGATTGTGAGTTGTCGGCGCTGGCTGTATCTGAATTTTCAACCTGAAGTTCGTTTTTTTCGGGGGAAAACGATTTTTCATCGTTCATGGAGGTCTCCTCATGATGGTGTATTCGCGTGATTATAAGCCGCGAAAAGCGAATTCAGTCAATTATAAGGCTCACGGAGCCTCAGGCAAGAAAAAAAATGAAAAAAGTCTCTTTTGGGGGTAAAATCAGAGCAGGCCCAAGGCGCGGAAGCTGGAACAGGTCGCGGCGGTGACGATGATGTGGTCAAGAAGCCGCAGGCCAAGGTCGGAGGCGAGGCGGGCGATGGTATCGGTCAGGGTCTGGTCCTGGGTGGACGGAGTCGGATTCCCGCCGGGGTGATTATGGACCAGGATCAGGCCGCTGGCGTGGCGGCGCAGCGCCAGTTCGAGGATTTCTCGGGGGTAGGCTGCAGTCTGGTCCACGGTGCCCTGGAAGACGCGTTCGAAGGAGATAAGGCGGTTCTGGTTGTCCACCAGAATGACCCAGAACTCCTCTTTGGTCAGATGTCCCAGGCGGGAGCAGACCATGTCCCGGACCTGTTCGGGGGAGGAAAATTTCTCCCGGCGAGCGACGGACCCGCAGGCGGCTCGGGCGCGGCATTCGTGCAGGGTCAGCCAGAACGTGGCTGCGCCTTCACCCAGACCCGGTATCTCCTCGACCCGGCGGGGATCGGCCAGCAGGGCCTGCCCCAGGGATCCGAACCGTGAAATCATCTCCTTGGCGATGGGTTTGGTGTCTTTGCGGGGCAGGGCGTAGGTCAGCAAAAGTTCCAGCACTTCGTGGTCAGACAGGGCCCGGGGATCATGATCAAGCCGCTCGCGCAGGCGCGCGCGATGGCCGAGATAGTGGGCCTGATCCTCTTTCACCACAGGCGCGCCGCTTCCTTGACCAGATTTTCCATGGCCTGGGCGGGTTTGAGGCGTCCGGTCTTGATGTCGGTGTCGGCCTGCAGCACGATGTCCCAGAAACGGCTCACTCGCGCGGCCCCCAAGCGCTGGGCCAGGCGCTTTTTTTCCGCCTTCAGACCGGGGTAGAGCTGAACACTGGAATCTTCGCCGTGCAGGAGCTGCCAAAGCTGGCGTGCTTCGCGCAGCATGAGGGACGAGACCGGAAAAAGCATGTCCCCGCCGGCCATGGCAGGATCGTTGAGCAGCCGGTCCCAGGCCTGCCTTCGGCCGGCAGGAGTCTGCAGGGAGCGCAGAAAGGCGAAGAGGTCGAAGGCTTCTTCGGCGTCCAGGGCCACGAGGTGCTCTGGTTGGATGGTTTTTTCCGCCCCTGCCAGGAGCAGGATCTTCTCCAGTTCGCCGCGCAGGGCGATGGTGCTGAGCGGCAGGGATTCAGCCAGGATTTTTTTGACGCCTGGGGCGAAGGACAGACCGTGGCGGGCGGCGAAGCGGTCCAGTTCCCGGCCAATGGTTGAGCGGGACAGGCCGGGATGCTCCCAGATCCAGCCCCGTTTTTGCGCGGCGGTCCAGTATTTGCCCTTGGTCACGGTCTTGGGCGGGTTCGGTTTGCCGGATTTCCATTCGCCTTCAAGGCAGAACATGGGCCAGACAGAGGGACGGGCCATGGCCAGCAAGGGCTCCATGCGCGACCAGAACTCGTCGTTCTGGTCCTGGGCGCGGCGCAGAACCACCGCGTTGGGCGGGCCCATCATTGAGGGTACTGTCAGGGTTTGCCAGTACCTGGCCGGGAGTTCCTCGTCGCCCCAGAATGTTCTGACGGCGAAGCCCTGGCCTTCCAGCAACTCCCCCACCCGGTCCTTCAGGAGTTCGGGGTCTGCGCAGACGAGAAAGGAGAATCCTTGCCTGGTCATGTCCGGATCAGAATTTTTGACCCAGATTGTCCGCCACCATGCGCACGGCGAGATCGATGGCGTTCTGGGTCGCTTCGCGTTTGGCGTTGTTGTACTGCAGCTCGCCAGTACTCGATCTGGTTCCGCCGCTTCCGCGATAGGATTCGGAGGCCGTGACGGGCCCGGAGGTCCAGATCAGGGCGTTGGTCTTGGCGCTGTAAAAAGTGACCACCATATGGATGCTCGCCGAGGACTTGAGGGTCACGTCGTCTCGCCCTTTGAGGGCATCAGAGGTGCTGTAGGAGCGCACGTCTATGTTGACCGTGGCCTCGGCCTGTTCCCGGTCCACCCAGGTGACATTGCCGCGCCGGGTCAGTTCGTCGCGCAGACTGCTCCTGAGCATGGGTTCGAGCCATGTCTCGGTGGTCGGATTGGTGACCTTGTTCAGATAGAGACGCGTGCTGTCATCGGGCAACTGGATGGGTGCCCGGGCGGTAAGCTGATACCCGCAGGCGGGCAGAAAGAGGGCGATGCACAGCACCGCCCACAGGAGCCTACCTGACCACCACGTTGACCAGTTTTCCGGGAATGACGATTGTTTTGACAATTGTTTTGCCCTCGATGTGTCGTGACACGTTTTGATCGTTCATGGCCTGGCTTTGAATGTCTTCCTGGGACGCGTTGGCGGCTACGGTGATCTGGCTGCGAAGCTTGCCGTTGACCTGCAGGACCACGGTCACCTCGTCGGTCTTCAGGGCGTCCAGGTCGTAAGCGGGCCAGGGTTCGGCGGCCAGATTGCGGGTGTATCCCATGCGATCCCAGATTTCCTCGCAGACATGGGGGGCGATGGGCGAAAGAGTCACCAGCAGGGAGGAGATGGCCGATGACAAGAGGCGTGGTCCGTGGGCGCTGCCGCGCAAATCGTCCTTGGTCGCGTAGAGGGTGTTGACCAGTTCCATCATGGCGGCGATGGCCGTGTTGAACTGGAACTTGTTCTCGATGTCGCGTTCGACCCGGCGCACGGTGTCGTGCTCCTTGCGCCGCAATTCGGCTTCGGCCTGGCTCAGCGTTCCTTTCACACGCACGCATGCGCCCACAGACGAAAGAACATCCTCCAGTTCATCCACCAGCCGCCAGAGGCGGTTCAGGAATCGGCTTGCGCCCTCGATGCCCTTGTCGTTCCATTCCAGATCCTTTTCCGGCGGGGCGGCAAACAGGCAGAACAGGCGCACCGTGTCGGCCCCATATTTGGCGATCATCTCGTCGGGGTCGACCACGTTGCCCTTGGACTTGGACATTTTCGAGCCATGCAGCAGGACCATGCCCTGGGTCAGGAGGTTCTTGAAGGGCTCGTCATGGGTCAGGTATCCTTCGTCGCGCAAGGCTTTGACGAAGAATCGGGAATACAGAAGATGCAGGATGGCGTGCTCGATACCGCCAATGTACTGGTCTACGGGCAACCAGTAGGCGACCTCGGCCGGGTCGAAGGCCGCGTCCTCGTTGCGAGCCGAGGTGTAACGGGCGAAATACCAGGAGGACTCCACGAAGGTGTCCATGGTGTCCGTCTCGCGCCGGGCGGCCTTGCCGCAGGCCGGGCAGGCCACGTTGACGAAGCTCTCACACGCGGGCAGGGGCGAGCGTCCGTCGGGGTTGACCTTGACGTCCAGAGGCAGTTCCACCGGCAATTGGCTTGCGGGCACGGGCACGATGCCGCACTCGTCGCAATAGATGACCGGGATGGGCGCGCCCCAGTAACGCTGGCGGGAGATGTTCCAGTCGCGCAGGCGGTAGTTGACCGTTGGTTTGCCCATATTCTCGGCGGCGAGGTGGTCGATGATGGCCTGCTTGGCTGCCTCGCTGTCCATGCCGTCGAATTTGCCGGAGTTGGCCATGACGCCGGGGTCGGTGTAGGCCTCGGTCATGGTCAAGGGATCGAGTCCGCCATCCCTTGGCATGATGACGACCTGCCTGGGCAGCTCGTATTTGGCCGCGAATTCGAAATCGCGCTGGTCGTGGGCCGGAACAGCCATGACCGCGCCCGTGCCGTAGCCCATGAGCACGAAGTTGGCTACGTAGATGGGCATCTCACTGCCGGTGAGGGGGTTGATGCAGTACCTGCCGGTGAACACGCCTTCCTTTTCCAAGTCTTCGGCGGTGCGCACGATGCGGTCCATTTTGGAGACGCGCTCGACAAAGGCGCGGACTTCGGTTTCCCGGCCCGTGCCGGGGATGAGCTTCTCCACCAGCGGATGTTCCGGGGCCAGGCTCATGAAGGTCGCGCCAAAAAGCGTGTCGGGCCGGGTCGTGAACACGGGAATTTGCTCGTCCAGTTCCTTGATTTTGAAGGAAATCTGGGCCCCCACGCTCTTGCCGATCCAGTTGCGCTGCATGGTCAGAACGCGCTCAGGCCAGCCATCTTTGAGGGTGTCCAGGGCTGAGAGCAGCTCCTCGGCGTAGTCGGTGATGCGCAGGAACCACTGGGACAGCTCTTTCTGCTGTACATCGGAGTCACAGCGCCAGCACAGACCTTCCTCGACCTGTTCGTTGGCCAGGACGGTGTGGCAGCTCGGGCACCAGTTGACCGGGGCCTTCTTGCGGTACACCAGCCCCTTTTCCAGGAATTTGAGGAAGAATTCCTGTTCGAAGCGGTAGTATTTCGGATGGCAGGTGGCGATTTCGCGGTCCCAGTCGTAGGAATAGCCAAGGCGCTTCAGTTGCGTGCGCATGTTGGCGATGTTTTCGTAGGTCCACTTGGCGGGGTGGGTGTTGTTCTTTATGGCCGCATTTTCGGCAGGCAGGCCAAAGGCGTCCCAGCCCATGGGATGCAGCACGTTGAAGCCCCGCATGCGCTTGTAGCGGGCGACCACGTCGCCGATGGAGTAGTTGCGCACATGCCCCATGTGGATGCGCCCAGACGGGTAGGGGAACATTTCAAGGACATAGTATTTCTCGCCATCCTTGGACATGTCGGTCCGAAAACAGGCCTGGTCGTCCCAGGCTTTCTGCCATTTTTCCTCGATCTGCTTGAAATCGTAATGCCTCATGCTGTCCTCAAGATTCCGTTTTTTCGGACTGAATTGTCTTGCGTATGTCGCGCTCGGCACCTTTGGCGGCGGCGTCGAGCACCCCGTTGACAAAGGTCTTGGAGTTGTCATCCCCGAAATCCTTGGCCAGTTCGATGGCCTCGTTCATGGCCACCTTGAGCGGGATGTCGGGGCAGAAGAGCATCTCGAAGAGACAGAGCCGCAGGATGGTCAGCTCAACTTTGGCGATGCGGTTGAGTTTCCAGTGCTGCGAATGCAGGGTGATGATCTCGTCGATGCTGTCGTGGTTGTCGAACACTCCTTCGACCAGAGTCCAGGCGTATGAATCCTGGCGCTCGATGTCGAATTCCTCTTCGGTCCAGAAATTGTCGAAGGACTTGATCAGGGCGTCCTTGGACATGTCCCGGCCGAAAACCAGCGAATAGATGACCTGAAAGGCGAAGCGGCGTTGATGCCGACGGTTGTGCGTCACAAAAATCCCCTAGATCTGCTGCAGCACGCGCAAGGTCTCGAGGACCGCGGCTGCGGCATCCACACCCTTGTTGCCGCCTTTGCTGCCAGCCCGTTCGATGGACTGTTCCAGGGTGTCCGTGGTCAGGAGGCCAAAGCCGATGGGCACGCCGGTGTCCATGGACACATGCGCGATGCCCTTGGTCGCTTCGCTGCACACATAGTCGAAATGGGGGGTCGCGCCGCGGATGACCGCGCCTACGCAAATGATGGCGTCGGCTTTGCCGCTCCTGGCGACTTTCTGGGCCACGAGCGGCATCTCGAAGGCGCCGGGCACGCGGATGAGGGTGATGTTTTCGCGATCCGCGCCGTGACGGAGCAGATAGTCCACAGCCCCGCCGATGAGGCGGTCGACGATGAAATCGTTGAAGCGGCTGGCGATGATGGTGAATTTCTGGTCGTTGGCCTGCATTTGGCCTTCGATGGTTTTGACGTGCAGCATGTCTACTCCTTGAAAATTATTTGTTTTCGGCTTCCAGATGCAGCAGGTGGCCGAGCTTGGAATACTTGGTGTGCAGGTAGCACTTGTTGTCGTCGCAGACCGGGATTTCGATGGGCATCCGCTCCACGACTTTCAGGCCGTAGCCTTCGAGCCCAATGATCTTCTTGGGATTGTTGGTCAGCAGGCGCATGCGCTTCACGCCAAGGTCGACCAGGATCTGCGCGCCCAGGCCGTAATCGCGCAGGTCCGGCGCGAAGCCCAGTTCGATGTTGGCCTCCACGGTGTCGCGGCCCTCGTCCTGCAGGTGGTAGGCCTTGATCTTGTTGCCAAGGCCGATGCCCCGGCCTTCCTGGCGCATGTACAGGATGACGCCCGATCCCTCGTCGTTGACCACCTGCATGGCCCGCTGCAGTTGGCTACCGCAGTCGCAGCGCATGGACCCGAACACGTCGCCGGTCAGGCATTCGCTGTGTACGCGCACCAGCACGGGAGTCTCTTCGTTGATCTCGCCCTTGATCAACGCGAGATGGGTGTGGCTGTCGATATCGTTTTCATAGGCCACAATGGTGAATTCGCCGTAGCAGGTGGGCATGCGCGCCTCGGCCACGCGGCGCACCAGGGAGTCCTTGCGCGAGCGGTAGGCGATGAGATCGGCGATGGTGGCGATCTTCATGTTGTGCTCTTCAGCAAATTTGCGCAGGTCGGGCATGCGCGACATGGTGCCGTCGTCGTTCATGATCTCGCAGATGACGGCCGCGCCCTTGAGCCCGGCCAGGCGGGACAGGTCCACGGAGCCTTCGGTCTGTCCGGCGCGGACCAGCACCCCTCCAGGCTTGGCGCGCAGGGGAAAGATGTGCCCGGGGGTGGCCAGGTCGGCGGGCGTGGTCTCGTCGGCCACTGCGGTCTGGATGGTCAGGGCCCGGTCGTGGGCGGAGATGCCCGTGGTCACGCCCTGTTTGGCCTCAATGGAAACGGTGAAGTTGGTGCCGAATTTGGAGGTATTGCGCCGCGCCATGAGCGGCAATTCCAGCTTGTCCACCAGGGCCGGTTCCAGGGCGAGGCAGATGAGGCCGCGGCCGAACTTGGCCATGAAATTGATGGCGTCCGGCGTGACCTTTTCGGCGGCGATGGTCAGGTCGCCCTCGTTTTCACGGTCCTCGTCGTCGACCAGGATGATCATGTTCCCGGCCTTTATTTCCTTGATGGCCTCTTCGGCCGAACATTTTTGCATGGTATCCTCTTTATGGGCTTTTCGGACTTGGGAGAGCTCTCAAAATCCGTGTTCTTTCAGAAAATCGGGGGTGATGGCGGAAGCGGCCTGGGTGCGGCCCTCGTTCCAGGGGCCGAGCATGCGCTGCACGTACTTGCCGATGACGTCGGTCTCCATGTTGACGTGCCGTCCCTGTTCCCATCCCGAAATGGTAGTTTCCCGCTGCGTGGCCGGGATGATGTTTACTTCCAAATACCCCTGACCGCAATCGTTGACTGTCAGGCTGATCCCGTCCAGGGCCACGGAGCCCTTGGCAATGACCTGTGGCGACTGCGCAGCCGGGAAGCCCAGCCGGTAGATCCGGGACTGTCCGGCCTGGCGAATGGACTCGACCTCGGCCAGGCAATCGACATGCCCCGAGACGATGTGTCCGCCGAGCCGGTCACCCAGGGCCAGGGCGCGCTCCAGATTGACCGCCGAGGACACGCGCAGGTCCCCCAGGTTGGTCACGGACATGGTTTCCATCGATGCGTAGGCCGTGAACCAGCCCGCGCCGAAAGTTTCAACCGTCAGGCAGACTCCGTTCACGGCGATGGATTCGCCAAGGGCGTAGTCGGTCAGGGTAAATTCCGGGCGTACGGTGAAGCGGGTTTCGCCGCCGCGCCGGTCCATGGCCGCGATCCGGCCCAGTCCCTGGATGATTCCTGTGAACATGCCTACTCCTTTGCGCGCAGCCTGAGATAAAGGTCGGTTTCGAAAAATCCCTGCTCCACGGTTCGAAATTCCCAGCAGTCCTGCATGGACAGGGCCTTGCGTCCGGCAAAGGCTGACCGGCCTTCCTCGTCACCCAGAACCTTCATGGCCTGGAAGATGCGCAGTTCATCGACCAGTCCCTGACTTTGCATGGAGCCAGCCAGATGCCCGCCGCCTTCGGTCAGGGTGTGATGGCAGCCGCGATCCGTGCGCAGCAGGCGCAGTCCCTCGCCCAGGTCAAGGGTTTCGGGCGCGGACTTTACGTTCGGCAAGCCCCAGACCGTCACTCCCAGATCGGTCAGTCGCGTGGCGCGCGCGGACCGGCTTTCGGCCTCCGTGGTCCAGAAGATGGACTTCTCTGGCCTTGAGGACAAAAGATTCGAACTGCGGGCAGGATCGGGCAGGGTCCTCGATACGATCACGGCCAGGGGCTGCGGCCCTTCGTAGCCTGGCATCCGGCAGGTCAGGGTCGGGTTGTCCGCGCGGAATGTGCCGCCGCCGACGATGACGGCCCCGCACAAGCTTCGCAGTCTGTGTACTTCGCGGCGCGACGCTTCGCCGGAGATCCAGGCCGCCTGCCCGTCGCGGGTGGCGATCTTGCCGTCCAGCGTGGTGGCCAGCTTGAGGATGGAATACGGGCGAGCCGTGGTCTGCCAGATCAGAAAGTCGGCGATGAGATCCCTGCATTCCTTTTCCATCAGGCCCATGCGCACGGTGACTCCCATGCTCTGCAGATGCGCCGCCCCGCCCCCGGCTACGGACCGGTTGGGATCGGGGCAGCCGATGACCACTTCGGGAATTCCCGCCATAAGGATGGCCTGGGTGCACGGCGGGGTTTTGCCGTGGTGGTTGCATGGCTCCAGTGTGACGTAGAGGATGCACCGGCGCGGATCGATTCCCTTGGCTTTGGCGTCGTGCAGGGCCTCGACCTCGGCGTGGGGTTTTCCGCACGCCGTGTGCCAGCCCTTGGCCACCACAGTGCCTTCGTGCACCAGTACCGCGCCCACACAGGGATTGGGCGCGGTGTGCCCACGGCCCTGCTCGGCCAGGCGGATGGCCTGCTCCATGAACTGGTGATCGTCAGGCATCGTCAGGTTTCTCCAGGCGCGAATAGGGAATTCTTGCTTCGTCGAGCATCTGCCGGGACATTTCGTCGGGGTAGCCCTCGGCGAAGAAGATGGCCCGGACCCGGCAGTTGATGAGCATCTTGGCGCACAGGATGCACGGTTGGGTCGTGCAGAAAATATCCGCGCCCTCGATGCTTACTCCATGGATGGCGGCCTGGATGATGACGTTCTGCTCGGCGTGCAGGGCGCGGCATAGCTCGTGGCGCTGACCCGAGGGGATGCCCAGCTTTTCGCGCAGACATCCGAGCTCAAGGCAGTGGGTCAGCCCGGCGGGCGCGCCGTTGTACCCTGTGGCCAGGATGCGTTTGTCCTTCACGGCCAGAGAACCGACCTTGCGCCGCAAACAGGTGGAGCGCTCGGCCACCAGATAGGCGATGTCCATGAAATATTGCGGCCAGGGGATGCGGTTGTCCATGGTCACCTCTTTGGAAACGAATCAACCACAGGGCCCTTTAATCGGCCCTGTGGTTGGAGAAAGGCGGTGAAAAAAGGGTGGTCTACCAGGCGAAAAGCGGGAACTGGCCCGCGAATTTCTCCACTTCAAGCCGAATCTCGGTCAGTCTGGAGTCGTTGTCCAGGTTCTCGAGGATGGCGACAATCCATTTGGCCACCTTGCGCATGTCATCGGTCTTCATGCCCCGGGTGGTTAGCGCCGGAGTGCCCAAGCGTACTCCGGAGGTGACAAAGGGCGAGCGGGTCTCGAAAGGCACCGTGTTCTTGTTCACGGTGATGCCGCCCTTGTCCAGGCCGATCTCGGCATCCTTGCCGGTGATGTCCTGAGCGGTGAGATCCACGAGCATGAGGTGGTTGTCCGTGCCGCCGGAGACCAGGTGATACCCGGCGGCCGTCAGTTCGGCGGCCAGGGTCTGGGCGTTGATGATAACCTGCTGCTGGTAACCCTTGAATTCCGGACGCAGCGCCTCGGCAAAAGCCACGGCCTTGGCTGCGATGACGTGCATGAGCGGCCCGCCCTGGATGCCGGGGAAAATCTGGGAATTGAGGCTTTTGCCGAATTCTTCAGAGCTTAAGATCATGCCGCCGCGAGGGCCGCGTAGGGTTTTGTGCGTGGTCGTAGTGGTGTAGTGCGCGTGCTTGATGGGCGAGGGGTGCAGACCCGTGGCTACCAGACCGGCGATGTGCGCCATGTCCACCAGCAGTTTGGCCTCCACTTTGTCGGCGATGGCCCGGAAGCGTTCGAAATCAAGGGTGCGCGGATAGGCACTGGCTCCGGCGATGATCATCTGGGGCTTGTGTTCCAGAGCCAGAGCTTCGATCTCGTCGTAGTTGATCTGGCCTGTTTCCTTTTCCACGCCGTAAAAGGCGGTCTTGAACAGGCGACCCGAGAAGTTGACCGGGCTGCCGTGGGTCAGGTGCCCACCGTGGGACAGGTTCATGCCGAGGATGGTGTCGCCGGGCTGGATGGCCGCAAAATACGCGCCCATGTTGGCCTGGGAGCCGGAGTGGGGCTGGACGTTGGCGTACTCGGCCCCAAAAAGCTGGCGGGCCCGCTCCATGGCCAGGTTTTCGGCCATGTCCACAAACTCGCACCCGCCATAGTAGCGCTTGCCCGGGTAGCCTTCGGCGTACTTGTGGGTCATGACGCTGCCCATGGCGGCGCGGACCGCAAGGGAGGTGAAGTTCTCCGAGGCGATGAGTTCGAGTTTGGTGATCTGGCGGTTGGTCTCCAGCTGGATCGCTTTTGCGATCTGCGGATCCTGGCGGGTGAGTTCGTCCATGGTGTCTCCAACTGTTGAGCCGCGTGTGCGGCGAATCGTTATTTGAAACTGCGCAGGATAATGGACGCGTTGGTGCCGCCGAATCCGAACGAGTTGCTGATGCCGTATTCCAGTTCCATTTCCCGGCTGCCGTTTGGCGTGTAGTCCAGATCGCAATCCGGGTCCGGGGTGTCCTGGTTGATGGTGCCGGGCACGATGCCGGTCGTCAGGCTCATGATCGTGAAGACGGCCTCGGCGCCGCCGGCCGCCCCGAGCAGGTGCCCGATCATGCTCTTGTTGGCGGTGATGGGCATCTTGTACGCGTGATCGCCGAACACGGCCTTGATGGCCTTGGTTTCGGTCTTGTCGTTGAGCTTGGTGGACGTGCCGTGGGCGTTGATAAAACTGATTTGTTCGGGAGCCAGCTGCGCGTCGCGCAGGGCGAATTTCATGGCCTGAGCCATGCCCGTGCCCGACTCTTCGGGGGCGGCGATGTGGTACGCATCGCCGGATGCTCCGTAGCCAACGACCTCACCGTAGATTTTGGCCCCGCGGGCCAGGGCGTGCTCAAGCTCTTCAAGCATGAGTAGGCCCGCACCCTCGCCGATGATGAACCCGGTGCGGTCGGCGTCAAAGGGACGGCTGGCCTTCTGCGGATCGTCGTTGCGGGTGGACAGGGCCTTCATGGCTGTGAAGCCGGACACGCCCATGGGCGTGATGGTCGACTCGACACCGCCGGTGATGCAGGCCTTGATGCGTCCGAGTTTGATGTCGGAGAACGCATAGCCGATGGCGTGTGTGGCCGAGGCGCAGGCCGACGTGGTGACCAGATTCGGGCCTTTGGCCCCGGTCTGGATGGAAATCTGACCCGAGGCCATGTTGGCGATGAGCATGGGAATATAGAAGGGCGAGATCCTTCCTGGGCCGGATTTGAGCAGCTTCGAGTGAAATTCCTCGATGGTGGACAACCCGCCCAGGCCGCAGCCGAGCAGCACGCCCACTTCCGGGGCCGTGGCCTCGTCCATGACCATGCCGCAGTCTTCCATGAGCTGTTTGCCCGCGGCCACGGCGATCTGGACAAAACGGTCCATGCGTTTGGCTTCCTTGACCCCGACGTAATCCGTGGGTTCGAAATTTTTCAGTTCGCCCGCAATCTTGGCGTCGAACTCGGAAGCATCAAAGAGGGTGATGGGCCCGATGCCGGATACCCCGGCGACCAGGTTGGCCCAGCTGTCCTGCAGGGAATTGCCAATGGGGGTCAGGGCCGCAAGCCCGGTAACGACAACGCGTTTTCCAATCATGGTCTTCTCGAAAGTAGGACTTGCCGGGCGGGAAAATCCGACCGGCGGTGCATGAAAAAAAAGGTACCCCAGACGGCCCGGGGTACCGTGTCATGGCGACGTAACGTGTCCTAGGACTTGGACTTGATGTAGTTGATGGCGTCCTGGACTGTGGCGATCTTCTGGGCATCTTCGTCGTCGATCTCGATGTCGAATTCCTCTTCCATGGCCATGATCAGTTCGGTCAGGTCCAGGGAGTCGGCGCCCAGGGACTCCACAAAGGAGGACTCAGGCTTCACTTCGTCCGCGGAAACGCCCAGCTGCTCAACCACCAGTTCTTTGACTTTTTCTTCAATAGACATTTTCATCCTCCAAAGTGTGTATTCGTACGTAATGTGGAATCCGGCTACTGGTACATGCCGCCGTTGATTCCGAGCACCTGACCGGTGATGTAATCAGCCTGGTCGGATGCAAGATAGGCCACGGCATCGGCGATGGCCTGCGCCGATCCGAGGCGTCCCAGAGGAATGCGTTCAAGGTACTTGTCCCGCACATCCTTGGGGAGAGTTTCAGTCATGTCGGTCTCGATGAACCCCGGCGCGATGGCGTTGACAGTGATGCCGCGTGATCCAAGTTCCAGGGCTGCGGACTTGGTCAGCCCGATGAGGCCGGCCTTGGACGCGCTGTAGTTGGATTGCCCGGCATTGCCCATCTGCCCCACGACGGAGGAAATATTGACGATGCGCCCCTTGCGCTGCTTGAGCATGATCTTGGCCGCCTGCTGCAGGCAGACGAAGGCTCCGGTCAGGTTGATCTGGATCACCTGCTCCCACTGCTCGCGCTTCATGCGCATGATCAGCCCGTCCTTGGTGATACCTGCGTTGTTGACCAGCAGATCAAGGCTGACCTTGTCCTTGATTTGCACCGCGAAAAAATCGTCCACGGCGTCCCAGTCGCTGGCGTCAAGCAAAAAAGACCGGGCTGCGCCGCCATCTGCCGCTACTTCGGCGCACACTGCTTCGGCCAGTTCCGGCCTGCTGACGTAGGTGAAATAAACCTGGTACCCCAAGCCTGCAAGTTTTTTTACGATCGCCTTGCCGATCCCGCGTGTGCCGCCGGTGACCAGGGCGGTCTTGATCAGTTCGCTCATGATTGACCTCGTGGGTATGCTTGAAAACAGCGAATTGAGTGGTTACTCAATGGCCGTTAAAATTGCAACAAGGCCGATGCCCAGGTGAACCCGCCGCCAAAGGCCGTGAGCAGGACTTTCATTCCGGGCTGGATGCGCCCGGAGGCCTCGGCCTCGGTCAGCGCGATGGGTATGGACGCCGCCGACGTGTTGCCGACGCGGTCCACGTTGACATAGATCTTGTCCATGTCCACACTCATTTTTTTGCTGATGGCCTCGATGATGCGCATGTTGGCCTGATGGGGGATGATGAGATCGATGTCGTTTGTGGTCAGGCCGTTGCGTTCGAGCAGGTTCCCGGAAATGTCGGCCATGAAGCGCACCGCGTGCTTGAACACGTCGCGTCCGTTCATTTCGACGAAGTATTCCGGTCCGATGGTCTGGCCAAGCACCGGCTTGCAGGCCGAGCCGCCGCCGTGGATGGTCAAAAGTCCCCCCACGGAGCCGTCGGCCTTGAGCATGGCGTCAACAACCCTGATCCTGCCGGGATTGGCCTGTCCGGTCACCACGGCCGCGCCCGCGCCGTCGCCGAAGAGGACGCAGGTGGTGCGGTCTTCAAAGTTGATGCGCGAGGTGGTCACCTCGCTGCCGACGATCAGGATTTTGGCGTCCGGATACATGCAGGCATACGCCCGGGCAGTCTCCAGACAATACAGAAAACCGGAGCAGGCCGCAGCCAGGTCGAAGGCCGGCAAGCCTTTGAGGCCCAGCAAGTCCTGCAGCAGGCAGGACGTGGAAGGCATATTGTAGTCTCCGGAAAAGGTTCCGACAAAAATATGGGTAAGATCCTGGGCGGACATCCCCGCGTTATCCAGGGCTTTGCATGCGGCATGGTAGGCAAGGACGGAGCAGGGTTCGTCGTCCTGGGCGAAATATCTGGAGGAGATGCCGGTGCGCGTACGAATCCATTCGTCGGAAGTCTCGACGATTTTTTCCATATCCGAATTTGTTACGAGGGTCCTGGGCAGGTGCAAGCCCAGTCCCGAAATGAAGCACGGTGAAGACATGAGAGGATTCCTACATTCCCTTGAGGGGCGCTGCGTCACGCTGCGAAGCTAGAGGGCCGAGGCGTCCTGCCTGAGGGCGGAGGCCTTTCCGGTCCGTGAGAAAAGGCTCAGTTCCGTGTTGGCGTGCAGGCCTTCGACGAGGTGGTCGTTGGCCTTTTTTTTCACGAAAATGGCCGCTTGCTGCAGCGCAGTGGTGATGGCCCGCGCATTTGATTTGCCGTGGCAGACAATGGCGATGCCGTTCAAGCCAAGAATGGGCGCGCCTCCGTACTCGGCGTAGTCGATTTTTTTGGCGAAGCGCTTGAAGGCGGGCAGGGCGATGAGCGTGCCCAGTCGTGACCAGATGGATTTCTTAAGTTCCGTCTTGAGCATGGACGCCAGGGCGGAGCCCAGGCCTTCGCTCAGTTTCAGGGCCACGTTGCCAACGAAACCGTCGCAGACGATGACGTCAGTATCGCCCGTGAAGACATCCCTGCCTTCAACGTTGCCGACGAAATTGAGGGAAGAACCTTTGAGCAGGGTGAAGGCGTCCTTGGTAAGGCTGTTGCCCTTGCCCTCTTCTTCGCCGATGCTCAGAATGCCGACCTTGGGATTGGCGATGTCCAGCACGCAACGAGCCAGCACTTCGGCCATGAGGCCGAACTGGACCAGATTGTACGGCTTGCAATCCGCGTTGGCGCCCACGTCGATGAGCACGATGGGCTTCTTGAGGGTCGGCATGATGGAGGCCAGCGCCGGCCGGTCCACTCCATTTATGCGCCCCAGTATGAACATGCCGCAGGCCAGGGCCGCCCCGGAATTTCCGGCGGTGACCACGCCATGTGCCCGGCCTTCGCGTACGAGGCGAAAGGCGACCTGCATGGAGCTGTCCTTTTTGCGACGCAGGACGTCCGACGGCTTCTCCGCCATGCCGGCCACCTGGGTGGTGTGCACGATTTCAAAGCGCACATCCGTGTGGGTATGTCTGTCCAGTTCCTTGCGGATGGACGACTCGTCGCCCACCAGGATAAGGCGGGCACCAGTCTCTCGGGCAGCCGCGAGGGAGCCCGGAACGTTCACTTCCGGGCCGAAGTCTCCCCCCATGGCGTCCACGGCGAGACAGATGTCTTTAGGCATCTGCTGCCTTGGTGTACTGGCGTCCCTTGTATTTGCCGCAACCGGGGCAGATGCAATGGGACAGGCTGGCTTCGCCGCATTCGCAGTACACGACGTTGGGAATTGCGACATGGTCGTGGGAACGGCGCATGTTTCTTCTGGACTTGGATGTTTTCTTCTTTGGCAATGGCATGATGGCACCTCTATCTTGACAGCGATCTAATTGGTTTTGATTTTAATACCTTGCAACGCTCTGGCCAGTGGTGACTGGCTGCCGGGGCTGCTGCAGGCGCATGGTTCCAGGTTCCTGTTTTTTCCGCATTGCGGGCATAGCCCCAAACACGTGTCGGCGCAAAGCATTTTTTCGGGCAGGGCCAGGAGGAATTCCTCCCACAAAAGACCCGCTACGTCCAACTCCCAGCCGGTGTCGCAATTGCGCAGGTGGTTGGGTTCGCCTTCGACCAGGTCCTCGTCCTCGTGGGCCTCGAATCCGTCGAAGTCGTGGTCCAGGGTCACTTCGGCCTCTTCCAGGCAGCGATGACACATGGTTTTGATCGCGCCGTGAAGACGGCCATGGATCAGATACCCGTCCTGCTGGGGGACGATGTTCAGTCTGGCCGAAATCGGAACGACGATCTCCATGTCATAGTGGAACTCCTGCCAGAGTTTCCGCCAGACATCCTGGTCGTCAAATGAAAATTCCCGACCTTGTGCCGGGAGATTTGCCAGTCCAATCCAATGTTCAACCATGTGTGCACCTCGAATCGGAACGTGTATATGGCGATTCTTTTTCCTGTCAAGGATTTTTACTTGCCATCCCGGGCGTCCGGATATATGGGTCCAAATTCCTCTGGCGGCAAATCAAGTTCATGGCCGGCCGGAAGTCTCGGAGCTGCCAGGCCATGACAGCTTAGGATATTCAAGCACTATTTAGGAGGACGTTATGTCAAGAGTTTGCGATATTTGCGGGAAGGGCCCCCAGGTTGGCAACCATGTCAGCCATGCCAACAACAAGACCAAACGGCGCTTCATGCCCAATCTCCAGGCCGTTCGTGCCCAGTTGAAGTCCGGCGAAGTGAAGCGGATGAAAGTCTGCACCCAGTGCATTCGTTCCGGATCGGTGACCAAACCCACGGTCAACTAGACTTCCCCGTTTTCCAACAAAAAAGGCGACCTTGGTCGCCTTTTTTGTTGCCTGACGTCCTATTTTTTGGACAGTTGCTGGTTGACGAAGTCCCAGTTGACGAGCTTGTCCAGAAAATCCTGCAGAAAATCGGCGCGTCGGTTCTGATAATCCAGGTAATAGGCATGCTCCCATACGTCCGCTGTGAGCAGGGCCTTGGCACCGTGGGCCATGGGCGTGTCGGCGTTGGCGGTCTTCATGATCTCAAGCGTCCCGTCCTTTTCCACCAGCCAGGCCCATCCGCTTCCGAACTGGGTCATTCCGGCTTCCTTGAAGGCCTTGGCGAAATTTTCGTAGCTGCCAAACGCCTTGTTGATGCCTGCTGCCACGGCTCCGGTGGGTGCTCCGCCACCGCCCGCTTTCATGCACCGCCAGAAAAAGGAGTGGTTCCATACCTGGGCCGCATTGTTGAAAATGCCTGCCTTGGACGGGTCGCCCGCCGCGGCCAGGACTATTTCCCGTAGCGTTTTTCCGTATAGGTCTGTGCCCGCGATCAGCTTGTTGGTATTGTCGATATAGAGCTGGTGATGTTTGCCGTGATGAAAGTCAAAGGTCTTGGCGCTGATGCACGGGCTTAAAGCGTCCTTGGAGTAAGGAAGATCCGGGAGCACGAAGATCATACAAGCCTCCTCTTTTAATGTATTGAACATGGTTGCCAATTCGTGTGCGCATCCGGCCTTTAAAAGCCAGTCGAGCGAAGAAATTGGAAGATAGCTCAAAGTGAATCAATGAAAGTAATCTGTCAACAGGAGGAGCCAAAAATCTGTGCTCACTTGCCGCTGGGTCAATACAGGACGAACTTGGCCAGGCGGCCGTCGAGACCGCCGTTCTTGAGCGGTTTTTTCCATTCGGGCTTAAGGCCGATGCACTTGAGCCACTGCCGGTCCCCGAAATAGACGTAGGCCGTCGAGCCCGCGCAGTTTCTCTTCAGGTGATCGCCGAACCTCTTGAACCACGGAGCCATGTCTTCGCTATTGCCCAGGCGGATGCCGTAGGGCGGGTTGCAGATGATGGTCGTGCCGGTCATGTCTCCCCGTTCAAAAAAATCCCTGCGTCCGACGATCACGTCGTCTCCACCGGGCAGTCGCGACAGGTTGAGGCGTGTGGCTTCCACCGCAGCCGGGTCGTTGTCGCTGCCGCGCAGGTCGGGCTCAATGCTGGTTGCGCTGTCGGCGGCGAGTTCCTGCTCCCAGATCCGGGGTTTGAAGTCGGGTAGCCGCAGGAACCCGAATTTCTGGCGCAAGAGCCCGGCCGGAAGTCCGGTGGCATGCATGAGCGCTTCGCACAGGATGGTGCCCGAGCCGCAAAGCGGGTCCACGAGGGGCGATGTGCCGTCCCAGCCGCTCATGCGGATCACCGCCGCCGCCACGGTCTCGTTCATGGGCGCTTCCACGCCCTGTACACGGTAGCCGCGTCGGTGCATGGAACCGCCGGATGCATCCACGCTGATGGTGGCCACGTCTTCGTGGATGTGCAGATGCAGCCACAGGTCCGGGTCGCGCGGGTCTATGCTGGGGCGGATTCCCTTGCGCTCGCGGAACCAGTCCGCCACGGCATCCTTGAGTTTGAGTCCCGCATACTGCGAATGGCCAATGGCGCTTTTGGAGACATTGGCGAAGACGGCAAAGGTCTGGTCCGGGGTCAGGAAGTCCGACCAGCGCAGGCTCGTGCCCGCCTTGTACAGGGCCTGATCCGTGGGGCAGGGGAAGCGAGTCAGCGGAGCCAGTACGCGTGAAATCAGCCGCGCACGGTAGACGATGCGGTACATGACCTCGGGAGTAGCTTTGAAATGCACGTGGCGGAAGCCGCACACGCTGTCCGTGGCCCCGAGTTCCAGCAGCTCGGTTTGGGCCAGATCTTCGATGCCGTCGGCCACTTGGGCGATGTAAGTGTGGTTTTGTTGGTAGTCGTACATGGGGTGGACCTTATGGACGAGATGGACGAGATGGACCAAATGGGCTCGTCCGACAGGTCAGGAAAGGCCCGGTTTCCCGGGCCGGTGATTACAGGGCCAGAGCCTTGCGGAAGCGTTCCAGGGTGCGCTCGCGCCCAAGGACTTCCATGGTCTCGAACAGGCCCGGGCTCATGGTCGTGCCGGTGATGGCCACGCGGATGGGCTGGGCCAGCGCCTTGAACTTGAGGCCGGTTTCTTCGAGGTAGGCGTGTGCCATCTCTTCCAGGCTCTTGTGGTCAAAGGTTTCAAGAGCTTCCATGCGCTGCGCCAGAACCTTCAGATGCTCGCGGATTTCAGGCGCGAGGAACTTGCCCACGGCCGCCTCGTCGTAGGGCAGGGTGTCGGCGTCGTGCAGAAAGAAGGCCGCCTGCTCTTCCATTTCCTTTATGGTCTTGGCCCGGGGCTGGAAGAGGGGCACGATGGCTTCAAGGTAATCCGAGGCTGGTTTGAAATCCGTGTTCTGACGGATCATTTCGCCCAGCAGGTTTGCCAGTCTCGGCACGTCTCCGGTCTTGATGAAGTGGCTGTTGGTCCAGTTGAGCTTGTCCATGTCGAAGACCGAGGCCGATTTGCCGAGGCCATCGAGGGAGAATTTTTCCAGCAGCTCGTCCATGGTGAAGAGTTCATCGTCACCGTGGGACCAGCCCAGGCGCACCAGATAGCTGAGCATGGCCTCGGGCAGGTATCCGAGATCTTTGTACATCATGACCGAGGTCGCGCCGTGGCGCTTGCTCATCTTCTTTTTGTCGGGCCCAAGGATCATGGGCACGTGGCCGAACTTGGGCAGAGGGCAGCCCAGGGCCTCGTAGATGAGGATCTGCTTGGGGGTGTTGTTCTGATGGTCGTCGCCGCGGATGACGTGGGTCACGCCCATCTCCGCGTCGTCCACGACCACGGCCATCTGGTAGATGGCGGAGCCGTCGGCCCGGCGGATGACGAAGTCGTCCATTTCCTGCACGTCCCAGGCGATGGGGCCCTTGATGATGTCGTCGAAGACCACCTTGCCGGTGAGCGGGGTCTTGAAGCGGACCACCCGGCCAGGTCCGGGCCCGAGCCCAAGCTCGCGGCACTTGCCGTTGTACTTGGGTTTGAGCCCCGTCGCGCGCGCAGTCTCACGCATGGCCTCCACTTCTTCAGATGTGCAGGAGCAGTAGTAGGCCCCGCCGGTATCGAGGAGTTTGTCCACATAGCTGTTGTAGAGGTCGCCGCGCTGGCTCTGGAAGTAGGGGCCCTCGTCGAAATCAAGGCCCAGCCAGTGCATGGCGTCGATGATGGCGTCGGTCATTTCCTGCGTGGAGCGGGCCTGGTCCGTGTCCTCGATGCGCAGGATGAACTTGCCGCCGCTGCGGCGGGCGTAGAGATAGTTGAAGAGCGCCGTACGGGCGCCTCCGATATGCAGATACCCCGTGGGACTGGGGGGAAATCGGGTCACGAGCTGTGTCATGGTGTACTTTTTCCGAAAAAACGGCGCAGGGCGCCGGTTGACTCTGCAGCTCGGTCCGCTTGGGACCGGGTGCGGGATGTATGTTGTGATATAAATATGCAGCCGTGATGATCCGGCCGTGCGGATCGTCCGACTAAACGGCTTCGACGGCCTTGACGCCCGGGACCATTTTCTTGACGGCACGCTCGATGCTGCTCTTGAGCGTCATCTGCGCCATGGGACAGCCCTTACAGGCGCCGGTCATGCGCACCTGCACGATGCCGCTTGGCAGGATGTCCACCAGTTCAACGTACCCGCCGTCGGCCTGCAGAATGGGGCGCACGGTGTCAAGCGCCTTTTCGACCTGTTCGCGCATGGCAAGCTCCAGACCCGGCACCGCTGTCGGTGCGCCGGGCGATTGCTATCATTCCTCGAAAAGAAGGCCTGCCATCAGTTTTTCCGGGTCTCGCCGTTCAGGAACAGTTTGTTCGGTTATGGCGCCCTCGTTGAATTCCTTTGAGGCGTAGAGGCCGCAGTAGCACCTCCCGAATTCGGCCACGTCCGGTTCGCGGTATACACAGGGACAGAAGATGTCCTTGTCCAGTTCGCGGTTGCCCGAGCCCAGACGGCAGGGGCAGACCATGTAGCCGTAGCGGTCGCGGTTGATCAGCAGGCTCTCCATGAGTTCGAGGACGAACTCCTTGTCCTTGTTGAAAAAATAACCTTTTGCTTCCTGCAACGGGCGCAGTTTTTCGTACAATTCTTCAGGGGTCATCATCTCTCCAGTGCGTCTTTGATCTGGTCCTTCTTGAAGCCGACAATGGCCTCTTCGTCCACGAGCAAGGTGGGGAAGGACAGGTTGGGATTTACTTTCTTGATGGTTTCGATCATCTGCTTGCGCTCTTCGCCTTCAAGCTTGTCCACAAAGATGCAGTCATATTTAACGCCGCAATCGTCAAGGTATTCCTTGGTTTTTTTGCAGTGAACACAGGTGGTTAAAGCGTAGAGTGTGATGGACTTTTCGGGCATGGATCCTCCTTGCTATGTCGTGGGCGTTGGGATAGCCCTTGGCCGTCTTAAAGAGTCTTGCGAAGCTATAAAGATTAATCGCCCCGCCGTCCACGCCCGGATGGGGGCATATCGATGGAGAGCAACATGCGCGAAAAATTTCTGGTTTTCGGGTCGCCGCGTATCGCCGAAGATGAGATCGAGGAAGTCGTGTCCTGCCTGCGCAGCGGGTGGATTGGCACTGGCCCCCGGGTTGCGGAATTCGAGCGGCGTTTTGCGGAATACAAGGACGCAGAGCATGCCGTGGCCGTCAACTCCTGCACAGCCGCACTGCATCTGAGCATCCTGGCCGCAGGCGTCGGCCCCGGCGACGAGGTCATCACCACTCCTCTGACTTTCTGTGCTTCGGTCAATGCCATTATCCACGCTGGTGCCACTCCGGTTCTTGCTGATGTGGACCCGCGCAGCATGAATATCGATCCCGAACGTGTGAAGGAAAAGATCACCTCCCGCACCAAGGCAATCCTGCCCGTGCATTTCGCGGGTCGCGCCTGTGATATGGACCCGATCTGTGCCCTGGCCGGGGAGCATGGGCTCTCGATCATCGAAGATTGTGCCCACGCCATCGAGACCGAATACCATGGCCGCAAGGCCGGATGTTTTGGGGATTTCGGCTGCTTCAGCTTTTACGTGACCAAAAACATCATCACCGGCGAGGGCGGCCTCATTCTGGCCAAAAAACCGGAGCATGCGGCCCGGCTCAAGGTCCTGGCCTTGCACGGCATGTCCAGCGACGCCTGGAACCGTTTTGGAGACTCTGGCTACAAGCACTATCTCGTGACCGAGGCCGGCTTCAAGTACAACATGATGGATTTGCAGGCGTCCCTTGGCCTGCGTCAACTCGACAAGGTCGAAGCGTACTGGCAGCGGCGGGGGGAGATTTGGACCCGCTACATGGACGCTCTGGCCGATCTGCCGTTGACTTTGCCCGCGCCTGTAGAGGTGGGCACCCGTCACGCGTACCATCTTTACTCCGTGATGGTGGATGAGAAACGGACCGGGATCAGTCGCGACGCCTTTTTGACCGCCATGACGGGGCGCAAGATCGGGGTCGGCGTACACTATCTCTCCGTCCCCGAGCATCCGTACTATCAGGAGCGTTTCGGGTGGTCGCCGCAGGACTATCCCCATGCGCGTGACATCGGCCGCCAGACCGTGAGTCTTCCCATTTCGGCCAAGCTGACCGATGCGGATGTGGATGATGTGATTACGGCCGTTCGCCAGGTTCTGGCCAGATCCTGAGCCAGCCTCCCCTGATTGACTTGATGAAGGCGCTGAAAAGCCGGGTGGACCGGTGTCTTCAGCGCTTTTTTTATGAGGGCTGTCGCAGGCTGCGTCCGAATTTCCAGCGCTCCAGCCAGAACAGGAGCACCGCGATCCAGACCATGCCGAAACCTGTGAGCTGATTGCGCGAGAATGGTTCGTGGTACACGAAGACGCCGATGAGGAATTGGATGGTCGGCGCGATGTACTGCAGGATGCCGATCATGGACAGTGGGATGCGGTGCGCGGCGGCGGCGAACAGGACCAGGGGCGCGGTGGTGACCAGTCCCGCGCCTGCGAGCATCAGGTCCGAGCCGATTCCTGCGTGCAAAAAGGCTCCGACGCCCGCATGCTCGCTCCAGCCGAGCCAGAGCAGGGCGGGGAGGAGAAGCAAACCTGTCTCAAGGGTCAGACCTTCGAAAGCGCCAAGGGGCGCCTTTTTTTTGACCAGCCCGTAGAGGCTGAAGGTTACGGCCAGGGTCAGGGCGATCCATGGCAGGCGCCCGTATTGGACGGTCAGGTAGATTACCCCCGCTGCGGCCAGACCCAGGGGAATCCATTGCAGACGCCGCAGCCTTTCACGCATGAAGAAGACGCCAAGCAGTACGGAGAGCAGGGGGTTTATGAAATATCCCAGGCTCGCCTCCACGATATAGCCCGCGTTGACGCTCCAGACATAGATGAACCAGTTCACGCCGATGAGCAGGCTGGCCAGGACATAGCTGCCCCAGACCGTGGGACAAAGGTCGCTGCGCAGTTTTGCGACGCGCCTGGTCAGGACCAGAAAAATGGCCAGGAATGCAAAGGACCAGGCGATGCGGTGGCTCAGCAGTTGCGCTGTGGGCACATGGCCCAGGAGCTTCCAGTAGATGGGCAGAAGGCCCCAGCTGACATAGGCCCCGATTGCGGCGAGAATCCCTGTGTTCATGAAGCGTTATCCTGTACGAAACGTTTGGCGGGCAATCCTGGCCTTTGCGCCGCTTAGTGCCAGTCGATGTGGTCCGGTCCCAGTTGGCGCATCTGGGTTTGAATCCACTGCGCGCGTTGCCGCACATAGGCGGAAGGGTGTGTCGCGGACGACCTTCCTGGGCTCGGCAGCACCGAGGCCAGCAGCGCCGCCTCGTGAGCGGTCAGCCTATCCGGGGGCTTGTTGAAGAAGCGTCTGGCCGCGGCGTTCACTCCGTAGGTGCCATCGCCGAATTCGGCGATATTGAGGTACACTTCCAGAATTCTCTTCTTGGGCCACAGAAGTTCGATCAGCACGGTCAGGCCCGCTTCCAGCCCCTTGCGCACATAGCTGCGCCCCGACCACAAAAAAAGGTTTTTGGCCACCTGCTGCGAGATGGTGCTCGCACCTCGGACGGTGCGGCCCTTCTCGTTATGCTCCATGGCGCGGGCTATGGCGTCCACATCAAACCCGAAATGATGTGGAAAATTCTGATCTTCCGCCGCGACTACGGCCAGAGCCATGTGCCTGGGGATGTTGTGCATGGATGTCCACCTGTACATCACCGCCGGGCCGGGAGCCGATCCCGTCAGCCGTTCCACATGACGGGTGAGCATGAACGCGCTGGTGGGTGGCGGGACGAAGCGCAGGAGGAAGATTATAGCCACAATTCCCGGCAATATCCACGCGGCCACGCGCAGGATGCGCCGGAGCGGCCCGGGGCGGGGCGCCGTGCGGTTTTTCGAAGCCGGTCGCGGTTGCGTACGCCGGGTGCGGGAAGAGGTTGTGCTGCGTGTCATTTTGGAGCTACTGGATTTCAAGCAGGGGACGTGACGCCCGGCCACCGCTTGTGCGCCGACGTCATGCCAAAGTCAATGCGCCCGCGATCGTTTAAAACAAAGGACCAATACATGAATCATCCCCTTAATGAAACCCTGGCCACCATCCATGCCCGGCACAGCATCCGTCAGTTCGAACCTCGCGAATTGTCCGAGGATCTGCTCATGGCCATGCTCGATGCAGCCAATCAGGCCCCCTCGGCTCACAATCGCCAGTCCTGGAGGTTCGTCATTCTGGAGGGGACGGCCAGGAACGATCTGGCCGAGCTGGTATCCTCGGCATCAAAGACATTTCAGAAGCCGGCCTCGTCGCTGTTGCGCATGGCCGCGCGCAGCATCGCCTCGGCCCCGGTGACGGTCGCCGTGGTCAACACCGGGGACCTGATCAGCCACGGCACGGAGCTTTTCCATGTGGACCGCGAGATGGGTTTTGATTTTTTTCGCACCATGGAGATTCAGAGTTCGGCGGCGGCCGTGGAGAACCTGCTTCTGGCCGCCACATCGCTCGGACTTGGCGCTGTGTGGCTCGGCATTCTTTACCTCATCAAGGATGAGATCCTGACTTTTCTGCAGGAGCCCAAAGGCGAGTTCATGGCCGTGGTTCCTGTGGGCCATCCCCTGCGGCCTACCCAGGGGCCGAACAAGAAACCCCTGCAGAACGTGATCAAGAAGATCTTAAAACCCTGACCGGCGGAGGGCGCATGACGCAGACACGGGTGGAGACCGACAGCATGGGCGCGGTGGAAGTTCCGGCGGATCGCTATTGGGGCGCGCAGACCCAGCGTTCCCTGAAATATTTCGCCATCGGCCAGGAGCGCATGCCGCAGGAGGTCATCCATGCCTTCGGCATCCTGAAACTCGCTGCGGCGCAGGCCAATCTGGAACTGGGCAAGCTGTCCGCCGAGTTGGCCGAGCCGATCATGGAGGCTTGCCGGGAAGTCATGGACGGGAAGCTTGCCGGGCATTTCCCCTTGCATGTCTGGCAGACGGGCAGTGGCACCCAGACCAACATGAACGTGAACGAGGTCGTGGCCAACCGGGCCATCGAACTCCTCGGCGGGGTGCTTGGCAGCAAGAGGCCCGTGCATCCCAACGACCACGTCAACATGTCCCAGTCATCCAACGACACATTCCCGGCGGCCATGCACATTGCGGCCGTGCGCATGCTCACAGGGGCGCTGATCCCGGCCGCGGAGGCCATGCATGCGGAGCTTGAACGCAAGGCCGTGGAGTGGGACGACATCGTCAAGATTGGCCGCACCCATCTGCAGGACGCCGTGCCCATGACCCTGGGGCAGGAGTTTTCCGGCTACGCGGCCCTGCTTGCGGATAACATTGAGCGGCTGCGGGGCTGCCTGCCGCATCTGTACCGGCTGGCGCTGGGCGGGACGGCCGTGGGTACGGGCCTGGGGACGCATCCGGATTTCGCCCGTTTAGCCACGGGCCGGATCGCCGAATTCACGGGCTTGCCGTTCGTTCCGGCTCCTAATTTCTACGCCGCCCTCTCGGCCCATGACGCCATGGTCATGGCTTCGGGGGCCTTGAAGACTTCTGCCTGCTCGCTCATGAAGATCGCCAACGATATCCGCTGGCTGGCCTCCGGTCCGCGCGCGGGACTTGGCGAGCTCGTCTTGCCCGCCAACGAGCCCGGATCGTCCATCATGCCCGGCAAGGTCAATCCGACCCAGTCCGAGGCCATGACCATGGTCTGTGTGCAGGTCATGGGCCTGGACGCGGCCATCGGGTTCGCGGGATCCCAGGGCAACTTTGAGCTCAATGTCTTCAAACCCGTGATGATCTTCAATCTGCTAACCGGCATGCGTCTGCTGGCCGACGCCTGCGCAAGCTTCACGGCCCACGCCCTGACAGGGCTCGCGCCGGACAAGGCGGTCATTTCCCGGCATGTGGGAAATTCGCTCATGCTGGTCACGGCCCTCTCGCCGGTCATCGGCTACGACCGGGCCGCCGAGGTTGCGCACAAGGCGCATGCCCAGGGGACAAGTCTGAAAGAGGCTTGCCTGAGCCTTGGTTATCTGGACGGGGATGCGTTTGACGCCCTGGTCCGGCCTCTGGCCATGGCCAAGCCGCACGGCGCCGGTTGATTCCTGCGCGCCGTTCATTCAATGCGGGAGACTGGGCCACGAAGTCGGTTCAGAGCGGACCTGCGGGTTGTTCAGGATGCATCTGATTTTTTGGAGCCGAGCTCCGCAAGCCGGATGTATTTCTGGAAGGCGTAAAAAAAGGAATTGACCGCCAGCACGAACCCGGCCTTGCCGTCCAGAAATCCGCGCCGGAAGAAATAAATCTTCATGAACCTGGCCAGTCCGTGTCCAAGAGCCTTGGCTACGCCCGAACGTTTGCCGTTGGAGTGCATTTCCTCGGCGGCGATCTGCGTGTAATAATTCATCTTTTCTACGTGCTGCTTGAGGTTCGCATACGGGTAGTGGATGATGTCTCCCGTCAGGCGGCGCGTTTTTCCTTTTGTTTCAAACCCGTAATGCGGCCCCGACACATGCACTCCCGTGTCCCCCAGCTTGAAGACGCGGGGAAGCAGGTCCGGATACCATCCGCTGTGGCGCAGGAAGCGGTCGAAGTAGTAGGAAGTCCGGGGGCAGAGAAAGGCGCTCATGTCCTGCGGGTCCTGCAAGGCGCGGATGACGGCCGCTCGCAGCTCATCGGACAGGATCTCGTCCTGGTCGAGAGAGACCACCCAGGCAGTGGTAATGTGCTCGAAGGCGAATTCGAACTGCTTCTTGGGCCCGGGCCATGGGTTGACCAGGACGCGCGCCCCGTGGGCGGCGGCGATCTCCGCCGTGGCGTCGGTGCTCACGGAATCCACGACCAGGAGCTGGTCACAGAAATCAAGGGATGCCAGGCACGCGTCCAGATGTTTTGCCCCATTCAAGGTCAGGATCAGCCCGGTGACTTCAGATTTAGCCAAGCCCTTTTTCCTCCAGACCACGCAGGATGGAGTTGAAGACGGCGTCCGGGTCCCGGCCCGCGTCCACGACCAGAAAGCGGCTGCGGTGCAGAGCGGCCCAGGTCAGGTAGCCTTCGCGGATGCGGGTGTGGAAGGCGATGCTCTCGGCCTCGAAGCGGCCTTCGGTGGCGGCCTTGTTGTCCTGCATGTTGCGGGTCAGGGCGCGCTTAAGTCCGATCTCCGGTTCGATGTCCAGCAGGATGGTCACGTCCGGCCACAGCCCCTGCACGGCCACGTCGTTCAGGTGGTGCAACAGCGCCGGGTCAAGGCCGCGTCCATAGCCCTGGTAGACCACGGTGGAGTCGGCGAAGCGGTCGCAGATCACGGTGCGCCCGTCTTCCATGGCCGGGCGGATGATCGAGGATACGTGCTGGGCACGGTCGGCCAGGTACAGGAAGAGCTCGCTGGTGGAGGACAGGTCGCTGTTTTTGGGATCGAGCAGGATGCGCCTGAGTTCTTTCCCCAGGCGGCTGCCGCCGGGTTCCAGAGTATGCAGGACATCGTGCCCTTGACGTACGAAATATTCGATGAGCTTCTTGCACTGCGTGGACTTGCCGCAGCCCTCCATGCCTTCAAAAGTGAGAAACATGTCCACTCCTTACGAGTTGCCGGATGTTGCGGTGATGCCCATGGCCTTTAAAAGAGGCGAGTCCTCGGATTTGGGCTGCACTTTCCTGGGTATCCTGGGCTGGGGTTCCGAGGACTTGGCCGGGGCCGGGGTGCGCATGGGCTGGTACAGGTAGCGCCCCAGGGTGCGGTGGTAATCGCTCCATCCGCTGATCTGCTCTCCGTCTGGCGCCTTCAGGGCTCCATGCACGGTGTTGATCTTGGCGTCCAGGTTGTCCGCGTAATGCAGGATGAAGGCTTCCATGGTCTGGGGCAGACAGGGCGAGCCGAATGCCAGCTCGCCGTGGTGCGCGACGATGAGGTGCTTTAAATGCATGGCCATCGCTTCGGGCAGGTCTTTTGTCTTGCGCAGATAAGGTTCCAGAACCTCCAGACCGATCTGGATATGTCCGAGCAGGCGCCCGGCGTCGGTGTACTCGCGGCTGATGCCGTGGGAGAGTTCGAAAGCCTTGCCCAGGTCGTGAAACAGGGCGGCCACGAGCAAAATCTCCTTGTCAACCTGCGGGTAGAGCAGGGACAGGGCCTTGCAGATGCGCATAATGGCCAGGGTGTGCTCCAGCAGCCCCCCGGCATAAGCGTGGTGGATGGCCTTGGCCCCCGGCGCGCTCAGGAGGGATGCGCGGATATGCTCGTCGCGGAGCACGCTCTTGCACAGGGCCGACCAGGGCTTGAAGGTCAACTCGGTGTTCAGGAGTTCTTCCATTTCGCGCAGGAGCTCTTCCGGCGGGATGGCGGATGAGGGCAGGAAGTCGGTCAGGTCCAGTCCCGCCTCGCGCGGGTCGATGACGGTCATGTCGGTGATGTTCATCTGCAGCTGGTCTTTGAAGGAGGCCACCTGCCCGCTCACGGCCACGAATTGTTCGGCCTGCAGACCCTCGTATTGCTGGCTCTGCGGAAACCATACGCGGGCTTCGATGCTGCCGGTGGAGTCGGTCAGGGTCAGTTGCCAGTAGGGTCCATTCTTGGCTTCCTTGCGCTGGACCTGGGACAGGGCGAATACCTCGGAAATCGAATTTCCTTCGGCTAAATCGCGAACGTAGGTTTTTTTGTGCTTCATTAAGTTGCTATTCCTGCATGCATGAGGTAATGGCACCCACAGGGGCGAAATCAATATTTTCTAAGATAATTGGGCGGTTGCACAGTATTTCAAAGGTTTTTGCCTGAGTGTTTCCCGTTTCGTCTACAGGCAAGTTTTCAGCTTTGGCAAGAGGCCGGACGTGTCCGGTCGCATTGACGATTCCATTCGGCGTGTCTTTTTTCATACCTCGAAAGAAACCAGAAACATTTTATCGAGTGGTTATGTCCAAAAAGAAAGGTCAAGCAAAGGTGACGATTTATCCGGATTGGTGTAAAGGCTGTGGAATATGCGCGGCTTTTTGTCCATCCAAAGTGCTCGAACTCTGGCCGGATGGCAAAGCACATGTGGTGCGCGAGGAAGACTGCGTGAATTGCGGATTCTGTGAGCTGCATTGCCCGGATTTCGCGATCTCCGTGACCCCCAAGGAGGTCAGCCGCAGAAAGACCGACACGCTTGATGCCTCAACAGGCGGGCCTCTTGACCCGTCCGCAGGCACCGACCCGGGTCCGGAGGAAAATGTTGGAACACCTAACCGGGAAGACGAAAATGGCCACAAAAAAGCGTAAGAGAAAGGAAATTTTTGCCCTCGGCAACGAGGCTGTGGTCGAGGGCGCATTGCTGGCCGGTTGCAGCTTTTATGCGGGCTATCCCATCACGCCCTCCACGGAGATCGCCGAGGTCATGTCCGCAAGACTGCCCTTCGTCAAGGACGGGGTTTTCATTCAGATGGAAGACGAGATCGCCAGCATGGGTGCCATCATCGGCGCATCCCTGGCCGGCCGCAAGACCATGACTGCCACCTCCGGCCCGGGCTTTTCCCTGATGCAGGAGAACCTGGGTTACGCCTGCATGACCGAGGTACCCTTGGTTGTGGTCAACGTCATGCGCGGGGGACCCAGTACCGGTCTGCCGACGAGCCCCGCCCAGGGCGATGTGCAGCAGGCCCGCTGGGGCTGTCACGGCGACCACCCGATCATCGTCCTGTCGGCCAGCGATGTGCAGGAGTGTCTGGAAATGACCGTGGTGGCCTTCAATTTCGCCGAGAAATACCGCACACCAGTCATTTTGCTCTTAGATGAGATCACGGCCCACACCAGAGAGAAGATCTCCATTCCCGAGCCCGAGGACTTTGAGATCCTGGCGCGGGTCACCCCGGCCATGCCGCCGGAATGGTACGTGTCCTATGAGGAGACCATGCGCGGGGTCCCGGCCCTGCCGCCGCTGGGGTCCGGATACCGCTTCCACGTCACGGGCCTGACCCACGACCAGAACGGCTTTCCGACATCCAAGCCCGACGAGGTCAAGGCGCTGATGCATCGTCAGTTCCGCAAGATCGACCAGTTTTTCTACGACATTCAGCTTTTCGACGAGGTCAGCTGCGAGGATGCAGAAGTGGTCGTCGTGGCCTACGGTTGCGTGGCCCGCTCGGCAGAGCTTGCCGTGCACATGGCCCGGGAGCGCGGGGTCAAGGCGGGGCTTTTGAAACTCAAGACCCTCTTCCCCTTCCCCAAGACCGCAGTGCAGGCCCTGGCCCGGCAGTGCAAGGCGCTGATCGTGCCGGAGCTGAACATGGGCCAGATCTCGCGCGAGGTGAAGCGGGTCAATAACGGATTGACCCATATCATCACCAACAACCGCGTCGACGGCCAGATCATCACTCCCTCGGAAATCTTCAAAAACATCATGCAGGCGTGACCATGGCACAGGTAACACAACTCATTCACGACTATCTGCGGCACAACAAGAAGTTCCCCCATGTCTACTGCGCGGGTTGCGGACACGGCATTGTGCTCGGTTCCCTCATCCGCAGCGTGCACAGCCTGGGTTATTCCAAGGACGAAGTCGTCCTTGTGGCGGGCATCGGCTGTTCCGGGCGCATGGCCGTGTACGTTGACTTCAACACCGTGCACACCACCCATGGCCGGGCCCTGACCTTTGCCACAGGTATCAAGATGGCCAATCCGAACCTCAAGGTCATTGTGGTCATGGGCGACGGCGACGCCATGTCCATCGGCGGCAATCACCTCATCCACGCGGCCCGGCGCAACATTGGCCTCACCGCCCTGGTTCTGAACAACAACATCTACGGCATGACCGGCGGCCAGGCCTCGCCCACCAGTCCCGAGGGAACCATATCGGCCACTTCGCCCTTCGGCCAGCTCGAAAGCAGCTTCGACATTGTGGAAATGGCCATGGCCAGCGGCGCGAGTTACGTGGCCAGGGGCACGGTGCTGCACGCCAACATGCTCGATTCGCTCATTTCCGAAGCCTTGGAGAAGCCGGGCTTCAATCTGGTGGAGATACTGACTCCCTGCCACACCCAGTACGGCCGCAAGAACAAGTTCAAGACCGTGGTGGACATGTACCAGTGGTACAAGAAGAACACCGCGAAGCTGGAACGCTACCGGCAACTCGCTCCGGAAGAGCAGGCGAAGTTTACGCCCATCGGCGTGTTCCGGGACGAAATGCGCCCCGGCTTGGAAGTGAAATACGCGACACTGCGCAACAAGCTTCAGGAGCAGCCAAATGCCTAAGCAGCACGAACTGGATCGATTCGAGATACGCCTTTCCGGAACGGGCGGTCAGGGCATCCTGACCTTGGGCAAGATCATGGGCCAGGTATTGGCCCTCGATCACGGTTTTTACTGCACCCAGACCCAAAGCTATGGGCCTGAGGCCCGGGGCGGGGCCAGCCGCGCCGACTTGGTCATCAGTTCACACCGGATCAGCTATCCAAAGCCCGTGAATCTTGACATGCTCGTGGCTCTCAGTCAGGAGGCCTGCAACCTGTACTTTCGTAACTTAAAGCCCAGCGGCTTTCTGCTTGTGGACACCTCGCTCGTGACCCAGACCCCGTCGAACATATTCTGGGGTCTGCCGTTTACGAAAATGGCCAGGGACAAGATCGGCATGCCTCAGGCTACCAACATCATCTGCCTGGGGGCGCTGAGTCATTTTCTGCCGTTCATGAACTTCGCCAACGTGAAAAAGGCCCTGGCCACGGTCCTGCCGGCCAAGATACTGGACGTGAACATCAAGGCCCTGACCCTGGGACACAGCCAGGCCAAGAAACTTTATCCGGACGCAACCGACAAATGGACATTCTTCTCACCAACGACGATGGAATCAGAGCAGTAGGCTTAAGAGCCCTTTATGCCGCATTGACCAAGGCCGGACACCGCGTACACGTGGCCGCACCCATGACCGAACAGAGCGCGGTGGGGCATTCGGTGACCCTGTTTTCACCCCTGCGGGTCAAGCAGGTGGAGGAATCAGGGTTTTCCGGCCTGGGCATTTCCGGCACCCCGGCGGACTGCGTCAAACTGGCGCTGAGCCACCTTTTGCCCAAAAAACCGGACATGATCGTGTCCGGCATCAATGCGGGTGCCAACGTGGGCGTGGACGTGCTCTATTCGGGCACGGTGTCGGCGGCCACGGAAGGGGCCCTGGACGGCATTCCGGCCATGGCCGTGTCCGTCGATGACTACCATCCCGAGGAGCTTTCCGCCCAGGCTGAGTACGCCGTGGACATGCTGGGGAAGGATTTTTGGTCCGGTTTTCCGCGCCACTGCGTGCTGAACGTCAACTTTCCGTCCGGCCCCCTGGCCGACGCCAAGGGTCTGAGGGTCTGCCGCCAGACCAGTTCGACCTACCGGGACTGGTACGACGAGAGGAACGACCCGCGCGGAAACCCGTATTATTGGCTTTGCGGCGTCATTCCGCCTGAAAATGTCGATCCGGATTCCGACCGGGGCCTGCTGAGTCGAGGTTATATCACCGTCACGCCCCTGACCTTTGACTTGACTCATGCAGTGTATATGGAAACTCTGAGCCGGCAATTGGCGTAGAACAAAAATCGAATTTCAAGGAGAAGATCATGCCCCTGACCACGCCCAAGGAAATGTTTGCCCGAGGCTACGCCGAAGGTTTTGCCGTCGGCGGTTTCAACGTGAACAACATGGAAATCATCCAGGGCATCATGGAGGCCGGAAACCTCGAAAAATCCCCTCTCATTTTGCAGGTTTCCGCCGGCGCGCGCCGCTATGCGGGGCAGGGGTACATCATCAAGCTTATGGAGGCCGCCCTGGCAGAGAACGATCTGCCGGTCTGTCTGCACCTCGACCATGGCCAGAATTTCGAGATCTGCAAGGAAGTCATCGACGGCGGCTTCACCTCCGTCATGATCGACGGTTCGCATCTGTCCTTCGAGGAAAACATCGCCCTGACCAAACAGGTCGTGGCCTACGCACATGATCGCGGCGTGTGGGTCGAGGCCGAACTCGGCCAGTTGGCGGGCGTCGAGGACGACGTGGACGTGGAGCACAGCGTGTACACCAACCCGGATCAGGCCGCCGAGTTTGTCGGCCGCACGGGCTGTGATTCCCTGGCCATCGCCATCGGGACCAGCCACGGCGCTTACAAGTTCGCGGGCGAGGCCAAGCTCGACTTCGATCGCCTGGAGAAGATAAAGGCCCTCTTGCCAGGCTACCCCATCGTGCTGCACGGCGCGTCATCCGTGCCCCAGGATTTTGTGGACATGGCCAACCAGTACGGCGCCAAGATCTCCGGGGCCAAGGGCGTGCCCGAGGATCTCCTGCGCAAGGCGGCCGCCTCGGCCGTGTGCAAGATCAACATCGACACGGACATCCGTCTGGCCATGACCGCCACTATCCGTAAGTACATGGCTGAAAATCCTTCCCATTTCGATCCCCGCCAGTATCTGCTGGTGGCCAGGGATGCGGTGCGGGACATGGTGGCGCGCAAGATCAAAAACGTGCTTGGTTCATCCAACAAAATCTAGCGGAAGAGGAAGAGAACATGGCTGTTAAAATCGCACTCAACGGCTTTGGACGCATCGGGCGCTACCTGGCCCGCATCGTGGCCGGAAACGAGGATGTCCAGCTGGTCTGCGTCAACGCTCGCGGCGACAACGCATCCCTGGCGTACCTGCTCAAATACGACTCGGTCCACGGCACCTTTGCCGGTGACGTCGAGCCCAACGAACAGGGCTTTCTGCTGAACGGCAAACAGGTGCTGGTTACCCGCAACGCCCCCGACGCCTGGGACTGGAAGGGCATCGACATTCTCATCGAGTCCACGGGAAAGTTTAATGATCGTCTAAATTGCGAGAAGCATCTGGCGGCGGGCGCGAAAAAGGTGCTCCTTTCCGCCCCCTGCAAAGACGCCGACCTGACCGTGGTCATGGGCGTCAATGACGGACTCTACAATCCATCCGAGCACAAGATCCTCTCCAACGCCTCCTGCACTACCAACTGTCTGGCTCCAGCGGCCAAGGCGCTGAACGACACTTTCGGCATCAAGCATGGCCTGATGACCACCATCCATTCCTACACCATGAGCCAGCGCATGCTCGACGGCACCCACAAGGACATCCGGCGCGGCCGGGCCGGGGCCATAAATATGTTGCCCACGACCACGGGCGCGGCCAAGGCCGTGAGCCTGGTCATCCCGGCCCTGGCGGGCAAGCTCGACGGCATGGCCGTACGCGTGCCCACGCCCAACGTGTCGCTCGTGGACCTGGTGGTGGAAGTGGATAAGCCGACCACCGTGGCCGAAGTCAACGCCGTGCTCAAGGCCGCAGCCAGCGGGCCCGAAGGCGGAGCCATGGACTACACGGAGGTGCCGCTCGTTTCCACGGACTACATCGGCAGCATCTACGGCGGCGTGGTCGATGGCCTGTGCACCTCGGTCATAAACGGCACCATGGTCAAGATCATCGTCTGGTACGACAACGAGGCCGGTTTCACCAACCAGCTCCTGCGCTTGGCCAAGATGGTGGGGGCTAAGCTGTAATACCTTAATTCTGCTGCAATTCCAGAACGCCCGGCCAGTCCGGGCGTTCTGCTTTGAAGCTCGGCTTGCAATTCCGCTCCGCCTTTTCTAGTCTTCACCTGTTCAGAAATTTACTTTTCCCCGAGAGTACCATGAGCGGTTTTACCCATCTGCATTGCCATTCCGAGTACAGCCTTCTTGACGGCGCCATTCGCCTCAAGGACCTGTGCGCCCGGGCCGTTGATTTCGGCTTTTCTTCGGCCGCGGTCACCGATCATGGCAATCTTTTCGGTTCCGTGCCTTTCTACCTTGAGGCCAAGAAGCACGGCATAAAGCCCATCATCGGCAGCGAGGTTTATATCGCCGATGACATGTTCGAGCGGGAGAACAAGAAACGCTTTCACCTGGTTCTTTTGGCCCAGAATCTCATTGGCTACCACAATCTGGTCAAGATCGTGTCCGCCGGGTTCCTGGAAGGGTTTTATTACAAGCCTCGGGTGGACAAGAAATACCTGCGCGCTCATTCCGAGGGCCTCATCTGCCTTTCGGCCTGTCTGCAGGGCGAGGTGCCCTACGCCCTGCGTCACGGCACTTTCGACAGTGCCCTGCTCAAAGCCAAAGAATACATGGAGATCTTTCCGGACCGCTTTTATCTGGAGTTGCAGTCCAATGGCCTCAAAGAGCAGGAGGTCGTCAACGACCGGCTCATGGAGCTGGCCAAGGAGACGGGCCTGCCTCTGGTGGCCACCAACGATTGCCACTATCTGGGCAAGGATGATCACGAGGCCCACGATATCCTCCTGTGCGTGGGAACGGGCAAGATCGCCTCGGAAAAGCAGCGCCTGCGGTTTGACACCAACGAGTTTTACTACAAAGCCCCCGAAGAGATGGAGGCCGCTTTCTCCCATTGTCCCGAAGCCGTGGAAAACGCAGGCCGAATCGCGGACATGTGCGAGGTGGAGCTCAAGCTCAATCAGCATTTTTTTCCGGTCTACGACGTGCCCGAGGGTATGACCCTGGACCAGGAATTCCGCCGACTGTCCGAAGAGGGACTTAAGGAACGCATCGACGCCCTGCCTTACGAGGTGGACGAGTCCGTTTACCGTGAACGCCTCGAACTCGAACTCAGCATCATCATCGAGAAGGGCTTTCCGGCCTATTTTATGATCGTGCAGGACTTTATCAACTGGGCGAAGTCAAAGAATATTCCAGTCGGTCCTGGCCGTGGTTCGGCCGCCGGATCGCTGGTCTCGTACGCGCTTAAGATTACGGACCTGGACCCCATTCGCTACGCACTCTTCTTTGAACGGTTTTTGAATGTGGAACGTGCGTCCATGCCTGATATCGACGTGGATTTCTGCTACAACCGCCGCGACGAGGTCATTCGTTACGTCTCGGATAAATACGGGGCCGACCACGTGGCCCAAATCGTGGCCTTCGGGACCATGAAGGCCAAGGGCGCCATCCGCGACGTGGCCAGGGCCCTTGATATCAGTCTGAAGGATGCCGACCGCATCGCCAAGCTCATCCCCGAAGAACTGAAGATGACCCTGACCAAGGCCCTGGACGAGGAGCCGGAACTCAGGAGGCTCATCGACAGCGATCCGCAGTACCGGAAGCTCTACGACGTGGCCCGGCGCCTGGAAGGTCTGGCGCGGCATTCGTCCATCCACGCCGCGGGGCTGGTCATCTCCCAGAAGCCCATGGTCGAGTACCTGCCCCTGCACAAGGGCAAGAACGGGGAGGTCGTGACCCAGCTGGACATGAAGAAGGTCGAGCTCATCGGCCTCATCAAGTTCGACTTTCTGGGCCTCAAGACCCTGACCGTCATCGACGATGCCCTGAAACTCATCCGCAAGAACAACAAGCCCGTGCCGATTCTGGACAAGCTCCCCTTTGACGACCCGCAGACCTACGAGCTTTTGTGCCGGGGCGAGACAGACGGCGTGTTCCAGCTGGAATCCGACGGCATGCGGCGGGTTCTGCGTGGCCTGAAACCCTCCTGCTTTGAGGACATCATCGCGCTGCTGGCCCTGTACCGTCCTGGGCCGCTGGAATCCGGCATGGTCGATGACTTCATCGGCCGCAAGCACGGCCTGCGCAAGGTCGAATACGAATTTCCCGAGCTTGCCCCCGTGGTCCATCCCATCCTGGAGGACACCTACGGAGTCATCCTGTATCAGGAACAGGTCATGAAGATCGCCTCGGACCTGGCCAAGTATTCCCTGGGCGAGGGTGACAACCTGCGCCGGGCCATGGGCAAAAAGGACCCGGCGGAAATGGCCAAGCAGCGGGTCCGCTTTCTGGACGGGGCGCGCGAGAACAACATTTCCCAGGAGGCCGCGGAGTACATCTTCGACCTGATGGAAAAATTTGCGGGCTACGGCTTCAACAAGTCGCACAGCGCGGCCTACGCCGTCATTTCGTACCAGACCGCCTATGTGAAGGCTCATTACCCGGCGGAGTTCATGGCCGCCATCGTCACCTCGGAAGTGTCCAACACCGACAAGATCCTGGCCCACGTCAGCGCCTGCCGGGACATGGACATCGAGGTCCTGCCCCCGGACGTGAACAGGAGCTTCAACGTGTTCACCGTCGAGGGCGAATCCATTCGCTACGGCCTCTCGGGCATCAAGGGCGTGGGCGAGGGGGCGGTGGAGTCCATTGTCGAGGAGCGGGAAAAGGGCGGGGATTTCACCAGCCTGCTTGATTTTTGCCAGCGCGTGAATTTGCGCAAGGTCAACAAGAAGGTGCTGGAGTCGCTGATCAAATCCGGGGCCATGGATCGTTTCGGCTGTTCGCGGCGGGCGCTTTTGGAAGGGCTCGACAAGGTCCAGGCCATGGCCCAGAAGCGGGCCAAGCGCAAAACCTCCGGCCAGCTTACCTTTATGGGTCTGGTCGAGGAGAACACCTGCAATCTGACGGGCCTTGGCATCGAGAGTGAAGATGCCGCTCTTCCAGAATTCGGTGACGACGAGAAATGCCGCATGGAAAAGGAAGCCTTCGGGTTCTTCCTCATCGGCCACCCGTTGCAGCCTTTCCGGCAAGAGATCCGGCGGCTGGGTTTCACCTCGCTGGCCCAGTGCGCGGACCTGCCGGAGAAGACCCCGGTGCAGGTGCCGGTGCTGGTCACCTCCACCAAGACCATCAACACCAAGAAGGGCGACCGCATGGCTTTTTGCGGCATCGAGGACCTTAGCGGTTCAGGCGAGGCCATCGTGTTTTCCGAGCCCTATGTCGCCAGTCGGGACTTGCTCGCCTGCGAGGAACCGCTGCTCATGATCGGCGTGGTGGCCAAGCGCGAGATGAACGGCGAGGAGAACGATGACGGTCCCAAGAAAGCCAAGGTTCTGGCCGAGTCCTTCAAGCTTCTCTCGGAGGTGGTTGGCTTGGGCAACGAGCCGGTGGTGCTTCTTGTGCGGGCGAATGGACACGAGCCCGACTGGGAGGGCCTTGGCGAGATCGTGCGGCGTTATCCGGGACAGGCTCCGGTGCAGGTCGATCTGGCCCGCGAAGAGTATGTCTGCCGCCTGCAATTCGGGCCGGATTTTCTGGTCGCGCCGTGCCCTGAATTCTGGAGGGATTTTGAACAATGGCGACAGGCATGAACAAAGGAGAGAGCATGACGCAAGGCAGGTGGCGGCTGCGGGTGAGTTCGGATTTCAGCTCATCACATCAGCTGCGGCATTACGAGGGCAAGTGCGAGAACATGCACGGCCACAATTTCACGGTGGAGGCCGACGTGGTCGGTGGGAGTCTTGACCCGAAACTGGGCATTCTCATGGACTTCAAGGAGCTCAAGCGCCTGCTCAAAGCAGTGACCGACGAACTCGATCACAGACATCTGAACGACCTGCCTGACTTTGCCGATAAAAATCCGTCTTCCGAACTGCTGGCGCAGCATGTTTTTCGGCGTCTGAAGGACTTGCTGGCTGCGTACCCGGTCACGCTGTCCGAGGTCATGGTTTCGGAGAAAGAGAGCTCAAGGGCCTACTACTCCGAAGGCCCGGCCTGATGCGCGCGGTCCTGCAAAGGGTGCGCCGAGCGTCCGTCTCCATTCAGGGCCGCATCGCGGGCGAGATAGGGCATGGGCTGGTCGTGCTGGTCGGTTTCGGGGGCAGTGACGAGCCCGGCATGGTCGGCGGTCCCCTGTGGACCAAATTCACGCACAAACTTCTGGGCCTGCGGCTTTTTCCCGATGCGGGCGGGCCCATCAACGCGAGCCTGGCCGAGCACGGCGGGGAGATCCTCGTGGTCTCGCAGTTCACCCTGTATGCCGATGTCAAAAAAGGCCGCCGCCCCTCCTTTTCAAAGGCCGCTCCGCCCGAGGCCGCCCTGTCCCTGTACCACTCCTTCGTGGCCGACTTGCGCCGGCAGTGGCCGCAGGTGGCCGAAGGCGAATTCGGCGCGGACATGGACGTGTCACTGGTCAACTGGGGGCCGGTCACCATCTGGCTGGACAGCGACGAACTCTAGTCTCTACTTGGCAGGCATGTTGCTAGCATGTTTGCGAACGTTCATTTTTTGACAGGATACAGCATGCATGTCGTCATCCGGGTTTTCCTCCTTCCGTCAGCAGCGCACGGCGCGGTGAAGCCATGGCCGTAGCCATCGATTACACCGCCAAACCTGTCCACTCTGCTGACGGGTCCCTCGACGTGCGCATTCTGCGTGACGGCCGCGTCCAGCATCTGGGCGGCAGGCGCGGGGCCGAAAACGAGCTGCGCCGTGTGGCCCAAATTCCCGCTGGTGGCGTTTTGCCTGTTTTTCTGGGCGCGGGCCTGGGCGTGGGCCTGGACGATGTGCTGGCCAAGGTTGCGGGCCCGGTGGCTGTGGTCGATGCCGAAACTCCCATTGGCGAGTTGACCGGAGTGCCTGAAAAATGGCGCGATGAGCCCCGTGTATTCTGGGTCACCGAGGAAGATCCCGAGGCGGCGTTGACCCAACTGACCCGCTGGCAGCTCCGGCACGGCGGGTTGCCCTTCGCGCCGGTGCTGGACCCCTTCTACGCGAGGCTGCGCCCGGAGCTGTACCGCGTGCTGGCCGACCGCCTGGAGATCAGTCTGAAGGTCGATTTCTGGAGCCAGGCGCGGTATCCCAAGTTCCGCTCCCACATTCCGCGCGTGCTCCTGCTGACCAGCTCCTATTTCCTGATGGGCGAACTCGAAGCGGCCTTCGCCCGCCTGGGCTACGAAACCTCCCTGGTGCAGCTGCCCAGCCAGGAGGTGGGCAGCCAGGAGTTCGTAGAGTCCATCCTTTCGGAAATTCTGGCTTTTCGCCCTGATTTCGTGCTGACCATCAACCACCTCGGGGTGGACAGGGAAGGCATCCTGACCGGCCTTTTGGCGCGCATGGAACTCCCCCTGGCGTCCTGGTTCGTCGACAACCCGCACCTGATTCTCTATGTCTACGAAAATCTGGCCTCGGACTGGGTCACGCTCTTCACCTGGGACGCGGACAACATCGAGTCCCTCAAGGCGCAGGGTTTTTCCCGCGTCCACTATCTGCCCCTGGCCACGGACCCGCATCGTTTCGCCCATGCGCCCGGCGCGTCCCCGGTGCGCGATGTGGCCTTCGTCGGCAATTCCATGGTTCACAAGGTGCGCGCCAAGCTGCGGCACTACGATTTTCCGGCCCTGCTGCTGGATGATCTGGAGGGCATCGGGCGTGACTTCATGGCCAGTGGAAGCCTGTCCGTGGCCCGCTTTCTTGAGGAGGAACGCCCCCAGTACCTTGAGGCCTTCAGGGCCCTGCCTGACGTGGACACCCGCCTCGCCTTCGAGACCCTGATCACCTGGCAGGCGACCCTCTTGTACCGCCTGCGGCGGGTCGGGGAGCTGTTGCCCTTCAACCCCCTGATCGTCGGCGATCCCGGCTGGCACGAAATTCTGCCCGAGGGCGGATGGACCTATCACCGCGAACTCAATTATTACGCCGATCTGCCCGCGTTTTATCCGGCCACGCGCATCAATTTCAACTGCACCAGCCAACAGATGAAGGGGGCGGTCAACCAGCGCGTCTTCGACGTGCCGGTCTGCGGCGGCTTTCTGTTGACCGATCATCGCCGTCAAATGGAATCGCTTTTCGAGCCCGGACGGGAGATCGTCTGCTATCAGGAGCCCGGTGAAATTCCAGGCCTTGTCCGTCACTATCTCCGGCATGACGGCGAGCGGGCCACAATCACGGCGGCGGCGCGCTTGCGCATCCTGGCCGAACACACCTACGACCTGCGCTTAAAGTCCCTGGTGGGCACGATGCGCGCCATCTACGGATAGCCCGTGAACAAGCCCATTCTGGTCATCCAGATGCAGCGCATGGGGGATCTGATCCTGTCCTTTCCCCTTTTTTTGTGGCTGGAGCGTGTTTTTCCCGGCCATCCGGTCTGGGTCATGGCCGAACCGGCTTTTGCCCGGCCGCTCATGCGTCTGAGTCCGCAGGTGCGCTATCTTGATTATGCGCACGGCGACGAGTTGCGCGCCGAAGCGTTTCATCTGGTCATCAATCTGAGCCATCGGCCCGAAAGCATGACACTGGCCGGGAGCCTGCGCAGCGAGAAATTGGTCGGCGGATATATCCGCGACGGAGTGACCCGTATCGCGGGCGATTGGCAGGAATACCGCCTGTCCCTGACGAACAACAACCGGCACAACCATTTTCACTGGGCCGACCTGAACGCCCTCGACGTGGTGCCGCTGCAGACCATGGCCGCGACGCGCTGGCCCGAGCCGCGGGTTATGCCGCGCGAAGTCCGCCGGGTCGGATTGTTTCTGGGCGCAAGCGAACCGGACAAGCGGCCGACTGCCCTGTTTTGGGCCGCACTTGTGAAAGAGCTTGAGCGACGCGCGTTGGTTCCCGTTCTGCTCGGAGGGCCGGCGGAGATCGCGTTGTGCCGTGAGGTGCAGCGCCTTGCCGCGCGCCCGGTGGCCAGCGCCTGCGGCTCCCTGGGGCTGGACCGCTTCGCCATGTTCGGCCAGAATCTGGCGGCCATGATCACCCCTGACACGGGCCCCATGCACCTGGCGGCCTGGTCGGGGCTCATGGTGCTCAACCTGTCCATGGGCCCGGTGCATGCCTTCGAGACCGGGCCGTATCAGCCCGGGCATGTGGTGCTGCGCAGCGCACGGGATTGCGTGGGTTGCTGGCGGTGTCGCTTTGAGCGGCCGCGTTGCCATGACGGCTTCGAGCCCGTGCGGGTGGTGCGGGTGCTCGAAGCCATGCTTGGCCGCAAAGGCAAGATGTCCGGCCTGCGGCTTCCCAGGCTCGAGATTTTTGCTACGGGCCGCAAGGGCGGGCTGTACGACTTGCACCCCATTTGCGTCCATCCCAAGGCGGGACGCAAACTGGGCGCATATTGGCAGGCTTTCTGGCTCCACGCCTTTGGTCTGGGTTCGCGGGGCGATTGTCTGGCGGCGGCCAGGGTGTTGCGCGAAGCCCATGAGGGGCTGGCGGAAAGCCTGGCGGCAGGGGCCTTGCGGTTCTTCCGCCTGGCAAGCGCGGCCAGTGATCCCGACCGCCTGGTGCGAGAGTGGGATGTGACGTCATTAGCCCTGCGGCCGTTAAGCGGCTACGCTGCCGTTCATCTTTCCAATCATGACTGTTCTTCGGCCAGTCGCAGACGCGTCCTGACTTTGGCCGAGGAGCATCTGGGTTTTCTCAGCCAATCGTGATCGGGCGAAGTTTTTCGGGATCAAACACAAAAGGCGACCAAATGGTCGCCTTTTGTGTTTGATCCCATTTGGATGCCGTTCGCTACAGATCCGCGCCGTGTTCCTGCCAGCCGCCGCCCAGGGCGGCGAAGAGTTCCACGGTGGTCAGTTGCCGAGCCAGGCGCACGGCGAGAAGATCCTGGCGGGCCGAGAAGAGGGTGCGCTCGGCGTCGTGCAGGGCAAAGGCACTTTCAAGACCTGCCTCATAGCGTTGTTCCACGAGGATGCGGCTTTGCCCCGCGCTGGCCACGCGCCGGGCCTGGGCCTGAACCTGTCCGTCATAGCCCCGGCTTTTGACTAGGGCGTCGGAAACTTCACGAAAGGCATTCTGCACGGCCAGTTCGTAGGAGGCGATGCGGATCTCCCGTTCGGCCTCGGCCATCTTCAGATTGGCCGAGTTCCGGCCCGCGTCGAAGATGGGCAAGGACATGCTCGGCAAAAAGCTCCAGGTCCGGGACGTCGCGTCGAAGAGGTCACCCAATTCAAGGCTTGCGTACCCCATGCTGCCCGTCAGGGTGATGCGCGGAAAGAAGGCTGCGCGGGCCGCCCCGATCTGCGCCCCGGCGGCCCAGAGCCGATGCTCGGCCTCCAGAATGTCGGGTCTGCGGGTCAGCAGGTCTGAAGGCAGGCCGGGGGAGACGGACTCGCGGAGCCTGATGTCACGGATGGCCCAGGCCGGCAGGTTCAGCTCCGCCACGGGGCGGCCCGCCAGCACGGCCAGGGCGTTTTCGTCCATGGCCACCTGAGCCGTGAGGCGGGCCTCCTCGGACTGGGTCACGGCCACGGCCTCTTCGGCCTGGTGGAGTTCCAGGTCCGTGGTCAGGCCACTGGCGACCCTGGCCCGGGTCAGTTCCAGGGTCGCCTGGCGGCTGGTGAGCGTTTCCCTGGCCAAGGCCAGCGCCTCGCGGTCCCCGGCCAGGGTCAGGTAAGTGCGGGCCACCTGGGAAACCAGCGCGATGTGCGCGGCACGGCGCGCCTCTTCCGTGGTCAGGTACTGTTCCAGGGCCGACTCCTCCAGGCTGCGGACCCGCCCGAAGAAATCCAGCTCAAAAGATGTGACACCCAGACCTGCCGCCCATTGTCGGTCGATGCCCTCGGTGCCGCCGCGCAAGTCGCCGGGCGACCTGGTGTTCGAGTTGCGACCCGACGCGTCCACACCCGGCAAGCGGTCGGCCCGCGCGATGCCGTGCTGTGCGCGGGCCTTGTCCATGGCCAGCACGGCCTGGCGCAGGCTTCTGTTTTGACCCAGGGCCGTTTCGATGAGCTCCTGCAAGGCCGGGTCCGCGAACACGTCCCGCCAACCGAGTTCATCAACATTCTGGTTGTGTTCGGCGGTAGGTCCCTCCGCAGGCACAGTCCAGGCACCGGGCACGGGCATGGCCGGGCGTTCCCGTTCGGGAGCCATGGTGGCGCAGCCGCCAAGCGCTACGAGCGCAATGATCAGTATCAGTCTTCGCATGGGTGGCCTCCGGGGATGATGACGCGGCTCGTGGAGTTTTTGGGTTTCTTGCGGGACAGCCCGAGCCTGGCCACGATGACAAAAAAGACCGGAATGAGCAGGGACCCAAGAATGGTGGATGCGATGGTGCCGCCGATGACGCCCGTGCCGATGGAGTTCTGACCTCCCGAGCCTGCGCCGGAGCTTAAGGCCAGCGGCAACACGCCCAGTCCAAAGGCCAGGGAGGTCATGAGGATCGGCCGCAGGCGCTGCCGGGCCGCCTCGGTCACGGCCTGCATGAGATCCATGCCGGATTCGGCCAGGCTCTTGGCGAACTCGACGATGAGGATGGCGTTCTTGGCCGCCAGGCCCATGGTCGTCAGCAGACCGACCTGGAAGTACACGTCATTGGTCAGACCTCGCAGACTGACGGCGGCCAGGGCTCCGGCGATGCCGATGGGGATGACCAGGATGACCGATGCGGGCAGGCTCCAACTCTCGTACAGGGCCGCCAGGCACAAAAAGACCACGATAATGGACAGCGAGTAGAGCAGGATCGTCTGCGATCCGGCCTGGCGCTCCTGAAAGGACAGACCTGTCCAGGAATAGCCGATGCCTTCGGGCAACTCTTTGGCCAGGGTTTCCATGGTCGCCATGGCTTGGCCCGAGCTTTTTCCCGGTGCGGGCGCACCAAGGATCTGCATCGCCGGGACGCCGTTGTAGCGCTCAAGACGCGGCGAGCCCGAAGTCCAGTGCGCGGTGGCGAAGCTGGACATGGGCACCATCTGGCCAGATTTGCCGCGCACGTGCCAGCGGGCGAGGTCCTCGGGCATCATGCGGTACGGGGCATCGCCCTGCATGATGACTTTTTTGACGCGGCCCTTGTCCAGGAAGTCGTTGACGTACGAGCTGCCCCAGGCCGTGGCGATGACGCTGGTCACGTCGGACACGGCCAGGCCCAGGGCGCCAGCCTTGTCCCAATCGATGTCGATGCGGTACTGCGGCGTGTCGTCCAGGCCGTTGGGCCGGACCATGGCCAGATCCGGGTGCCCGCTTGCCATGCCGAGAAGCTGGTTGCGCGCGGCGGTGAGCTTTTCGTGGCCAAGACCGGCCATGTCCTGCAATTCGAAGTCAAAGCCCACCGCGTTGCCAAGCTCCATGACCGCAGGCGGTGAAAAGGCGAAGACCTGCGCGTCGCGGTACTGCGAGAATGCGGCCATGGCCCGGCCCGCGACGGCCTTGACCTTGAGGCCGGGGTCCTTGCGCTGGCTCCAGTCTTTGAGGCGGACAAAGCACATGGCCGTGTTCTGGCCGCTGCCGGCAAAGCTGAATCCGGCCACGGCCATGAGCGATTCCACGGCATCCTTTTCGGTTTCCAGGAAGTGCCGTTCGATGCGCTCCAGCACACCGAGGGCGCGCTCCTGGGTCGACCCGATGGGCAACTGGACCTGCACGAAGAGGATGCCCTGGTCCTCATCCGGCAGGAAGCCCGTGGGCAGGCGCTGGAACATGAAGACCATGCCCCCGAGGATGAGGGCGTAAAGGATCAGGGAGCGTCCCCAGCGCCGGGTCATGCCACCGACCAGGGTCTTGTATCCATTTGCGGTGCGGTCGAAGCCACGGTTGAACAGGCCAAAAAAGCCGCGCCTGCCGTGCCCGGGTTTGGCCGGTTTGAGCATGGTCGCGCACAGGGCCGGTGTGAGAATGAGCGCCACCAGGACGGACAGGACCATGGCCGAGACGATGGTGATGGAGAACTGGCGGTAGATGACGCCCGTGGAGCCGCCGAAGAAGGCCATGGGCACGAACACGGCGGACAGGACCAGGGCGATTCCGACCAGGGCGCCGGAGATCTGGGTCATGGACAGGTGGGTCGCGTCCCTGGCCGAGAGGCCGTCCTCGTGCATGATGCGCTCCACGTTCTCGACCACGACGATGGCGTCGTCCACCAGCAGGCCGATGGCCAGGACCATGGCGAACATGGTCAGGGTGTTGATGGAGTAGCCAAAGGCCGCCAGCACCCCAAAGGTGCCGAGCAGAACCACGGGCACGGCGATGGTCGGGATGAGCGTGGCGCGCAGGTTCTGCAGAAAGAGGTACATGACCAGAAAGACCAAGACCACGGCTTCGAGCAGGGTGCGGACCACCTCCTCGATGGAGATGCGTACAAAGGGCGTGGTGTCGAAGGCGACCACCACCTTCATTCCGGCGGGCAGGGTCGGGCTGATGCTTTTTACGTAGTCGTCTATGGCCTGCACCGTTTTGAGGGCGTTGGCCCCGGTGGCCAGCTTGATGGCTGTGGCTGCTGCGGCCTGGGCGTTGAAGCGGGACACGACCTGGGAATTTTCCGCGCCCAGTTCCACCGTGGCCACGTCATTAAGACGTACGGTGGACCCGTCGGTGTTGACCTTCAAAAGGATGTTCCGGAATTGTTCGGGGGTCTGCAGGCGATCCTGGATGCTGACCGTAAAGTTGATGCGCTGGTCCTCCACCGATGGCAGCCCGCCGAGCTGTCCGGCCGAGATCTGGGCGTTCTGGGCCCTGATGGCGACGGCCACATCGGCAGGGGTCAGGCTGTAGGTGTGCAGCTTGTCGGGGTTCAGCCAGATGCGCATGGCGTGCTGGGCACCAAAAAGGGTGACCTCGCCCACGCCTTCCACGCGGCTCAGGCCGTCGAGGACGTTGGTGGCCACGTAGTCGGCCAGCTGCGCCCTGGACATGGACCCGTCCTCGGACACAAATCCGAGCACCTGTACGAAGTTCCTGACCGCCTTGGTGACCTGCACGCCCTGGGCCTGCACTTCCTGAGGCAACAGGGCCATGGCCAGCTGCAGCTTGTTCTGGACCTGGACCTGGGCGATGTCGGGGTTGGTGCCGGCTTTGAAGGTCAGGGTGATTTCGGCCTGGCCCGAGGACTGGCTGGTCGAGGACATGTAGTCCAGTTTGTCGATGCCCTTCATCTTCTGTTCGATGACCTGGGTCACCGCGTCTTCAAGGGTCTTGGCCGACGCGCCGGGATAGGCCGCGGTGATGGCCACGGAAGGCGGGGCAATGGGCGGATACTGTGAGATGGGCAGGGCAGTGATGGCCAGCACGCCGCCGAGCATGGTGGCGATGGCCAGAACCCAGGCGAAGACCGGGCGATTTATGAAAAAATGTGCCATGATGACTCCTTACATCGCGTCCTGGGCAATACGGACCTGAACCCCGGGACGGGCCTTCTGCAAACCTTCGACAATGACGCGGTCTCCGGCGGCCAGACCCTGGCGCACGATCCAGTCGCCGCCCACGGCCCGGTCAAGTTCCAGAGGGCGCGGCGCGACTTTCTCCTCCGCGTCCACGATCATGGCCATGGGTTGCCCCTGGGCGTCGCGGACCACGGCCTGCTGCGGGATGAGTAGCGTGGCGGCCAGCACCCCTTCCTCGATCCTGGCGCGGACATACATGCCCGGCAACAGGTCGCGCTCCGGGTTAGGGAACACGGCGCGCAGGGTGACGGAGCCCGTGCCCTGGTCCACGCTGGCCTCGGCCAACTGCAAGACGCCTTCATGGGCATAGGCGGTGCCATCTTCGAGGATGAGGCGCACTCAGGTCGATGCTTTGCCTGCGGACTGGATAGTCCCGCTTGCCAGGGCGCGCTTCAAGCGCAGGAGTTCGATGTTGGACTGGGTCAGGTCGACATAGATGGGATCGAGCTGCTGCACCGTGGCCATGGCCTGGGCCTGGTTGGCCGTGACCAGGGCGCCGGGAGTGATGGACGAACGGCCGATGCGGCCGCTGATGGGCGAGCTGACCCGGGTGCGTTCAAGATCAATTTGCGCGGCTTTGAGTTCGGCCTGGGCCGAGGAGACATTGGCTTCAGCCAGGGCCCGCGCGGCCTGCACTTCGTCGTGATCCTGCTGGCTCACGGCCTTGGTGCGGATCAGGTCGCGGTAGCGCGTGGCCTTGAGGCGCGCGGGTTCAAGCTCGGCCTTGGCCCTGGCCACGGCGGCCTTGGCGCGGGCCACGGCCACTTCATAGGTGGATGGGTCGATCTGATAGAGCAGATCCCCGGATTTGACCTCGGTCCCTTCGGCAAAGGCTCGCGTGCGGATGATCCCGCCGACCTGAGGCCGGATTTCGGCAACCTGGTACACGGCGGTGCGTCCGGGCAGTTCGGACGTCAGGTGGACTTCCTTTTCCTGCATGGTCACCACAGCCACTTCCGGTGCGGGCGCAACCCTGGCAGGCGCGGGCTGATCGGCCCGGGACGGCTGGTGCCAGGCGAGATAGCCAAGACCCACGGCGATCACGACGACAGCGGAAACAAGTATTTTCTTCATTTTGTCCTTCCAGAATTTGTGTTGTGAAAAAGAGAAGGTGAACAATTGTTCACTTTGACGGCAAAAAAAATTACGGCGAAACGGCGCGGGCGAACATTTTCCAGTTGGCATCGGCCTGCGTTTTGGGGTCGACCATATCGCCGCGTCTGCTATAGAGGATGGCAATGGTCAGGAACTGCCCCAGAAACTGGACAAAGATCTGGTCGGCATCGATGTCGGCGCGGATTTCTCCGGCCGCCTGGCCCTGACGGATGATCTCGGCGACCTCGGACTGGTGACGCTGGTGATTGGCAAGCAGCCGGTCCCGCAGGTGGGTTTCTTCGCACCACAATGCGTCGGAGAGCAGGAGGGTGGGCAGGGCCCGGTAGCGTTCTACTACGCTGATGTGCAGGTCGAAGCATCGGCGCAGCTTGGTCAGGGCCGAGCCTGGTTCCTTGATGGCCTGGCGCAGACCCTCGGTTTTGACGTCATCGAGCAGATCAAGGACGCTGGCCAGGATATCGGCCTTGCCGCCCGGGAAATGCTTGTACAGGGCCGGAGCGGTCACGCCCACGGCGCGGGCCACGTTGCGTGCGGTCAGTGCTCCGACACCCTGGTCGGCAACCAGGGATAGGGCCGCTTCGGCGATCTGCTCGCGGCGGATGGTGGTGGTAAGTCGTTTTGCCATGGAGGGGTTAGTTAACGATCGTTCACTTTGTCGTCAAGGAAAAATTGGAAGATAAAAAGAAGGAGCTCTGTCGCGATAAGCGGCCCGCTGTCGCCATGGCCTTGAGGCCCGCCGGAACTCCTTCTCCGGCCTCGTAGAGTTGAATCGTTGCGTGTGGGAGTGGAAAAGTCCAGGCAGCACGTCAGGCAACGATTCAACAAACGATGCC
>JAHIQM010000011.1 GCA_018902545.1 Pseudomonadota bacterium
CATCTCTTCCGAGGCCGTGGCCACCGTGCCGATGTTGATGGAGAATTCCTCCATGGCCGAGGCCACGGAGTTCATGTTCGAGCTCATCTCCTCCGTGGCGGCGGCCACGTTGGTGGACTTGGCGGTCATGTCGCCGGAGGCAGCGCGCAGGTTGGTGGCCAGGTTCAAGAGTCCTGCCGAGGCCTGGTTGACCTGCGAGGAATTGCCCGCCACTTCGCGGATGATTCCGTGGACCTGCTCCACAAACCTGTTGAACCACTCGGCCAGTTCCTGGGTCTCGGTGCCGGAGTTGTCCTTGAGGCGGGCGGTGAGGTCGCCCTCGCCCTGGGCGATGTCCTTGAGCATGCCGATCATGCGCTTCAGCGGGGTGATGATGGAGCGGATGAGGAAGATGGTCAGGGGCAGGACAAGAATGCCGAACCCCGCGCCGATGAAGGACAGGGCGATGGTCAGGGAACGGGCGGCGGCGCTTTCGAGGTCGGCGGCCACTGAGGCCTGGGCTTCGGCGATGTTGTCGATGTAGACCCCGGTGCCGATCCACAAGTCAGTGCCAGGGATCATGTTCGCATAGCTGACCTTTGGCTGGTCACCTTTGCCTGGCTTGTCAAAAATATACTCGACGAATCCACCGCCTTTTTTGGCCGTCTCGTGTAATTCGCGGATGAGGTACAGCCCATTGGGGTCCTTGAGATCCTTCAGGTCGGTGCCTTCAAGTGAGGGTTTCGGCGGCATGACCCTGTTGGTGGTTTCCTGGTAGACAAAGATATATCCTGATTGGTCTTCTTCAAAAATGATATCGTAGATGAGATTTTTGATGACCCTGATTTGTTCATCCTCGTCCCGGATATCCTTGATGCCCGCGGCAACACTTTTCGTGATCGCCTGGGTCAAGACCATGATCTTGTCTTTGGCCTCGTCGGTCATGATCACGCCCACGCGATCGATCATCTGATTTTTGGTGCCCGCCCCCTGAAAGACGAAAAATGCGACAACGGCACCGATGAAGACAAGCATTACACCAACCAGCAAAAGCAACCTGTTTCGGATTCCCAAGCGCATGCTCATAACGTCGCTCCCGGATAAATTTTTTGGGATTTGTCATACATTATCATCATTAAATAAATCGGCGCAAGGTTTTGTATGACAAATCGAAAGTGCAATATTTCACAGAGAGAAATCGTGTTTTATTGCAGGGTAGTGGATTCTTTTGTATGAATGGCTTTGGGGAGAAATTATCGGGGATTCTGATCGGGAGATGTCACAGCAGAAAGCTATCTACCCTTTGAAGATGTCAGGGGGTTTTCAACTAGCTGAAATAGATGAATTTCATGCGTGCCCTGACACGTCCCGCCTACGCGGGAATGTCAGGCTTTCTGGCGACTTTTTGCACCTAAGTTCATCAAGCGACCCGTTAGGGCGGACGTGGGTCGGGACAATGATCAGGACGCGTGGGTGTGCTTTCGCGAGTACATGGACTGGTCGGCTTTTTTGAGCAGGGTCGCGATATCCTCGGGCTGCTGCGGATTGAAGGCCGTACAGCCGTGGGTGAGGCCCATGACGTAGGGGATTTTTCCGGAGGCGTTGATGGCGTCGAGACGGGCGTGGACCTCGGCCCAGACCCGGCGTACCTCGTCCGGGCCGCAGCCCGGAAAGATCAGCACGAATTCGTCTCCGCCGATGCGATAGATCTCGTCGTCGGCGCGAACGGAGCAGCGGATGGCGGAAACCGCCTCCTTCAGGTAGGTGTCACCGTGGATATGTCCATAAGTGTCGTTGACCAGTTTGAGCTTGTCCACATCCACATAGCAGAGCATGAACTTCTCATTTTTTTCAAGAGCGGCCTTGATGAGCTGCGGCGCTTCGGATTCGAACGCGCCGCGGGTGCAGGCTCCGGTCAGCGGGTCGAAGCGCACGAATTGTTCCAGGGCCCGGCGTTTGCGATGCTGCCAGCGCCAGACCAGGATAAAGACGCAAAGCAATAGGGCGATGGTCAGGGTCAGGCCTGTGATCGCCCATATCAGGCGGGTGTGTCCGGACCCGTCCGGTTCATCGTTGATGAGTGTCGCATCGGCGGGAAGCAATTTCGGGTCGAGGCCGTGCTTTTTCATGGCTCTGGCGTCGAAAATATACGCGTTGGGGCTTATCGTGACGATGGGCAGTTCTGCGGCCTGCGCCCCGCGCAGGATGTTCCCGGTCAGACGGCCCGCCTCAAGCCCCTGATGACGTCCGCTGGTGATCATGCCGCCGACGGTGCCAGAGCCAAGGTAAAAGTCCCAGAACGAAAAGACGGGCACGGGGCTGGCATCCACGATCCTTCTGCCGCTTTCCTCATAGGAGAAAGTATTGCCGTCCCTGTCCCGGTTGAAGCTCATGAGCAGGATGAAGCTGTCCGGCGGCAGGGTGGGCAGGCGTTCAAGCAGTCGGGTCATGGACATGTTGTCGAGGAGTTCGACTTCCAGAGCGCCCGGCAAAAGGTGGCGGACCTCTTCGAAACGGTTGTGGTTGCCGAGTCCGGTCGGCGTGGCGTCGTTGATGACAAAGAGCTTCGTGGCCTTGGGCAGGAGGCGGGCGGCGGCCTGCACGGTGCTGACGATGTCATAGGATTCGAGCACGCCAGTGATGCCCTGGACGGACACGGACTCAGGATCGGAAAGATAGTTTACGCCGCAAAAGACTATGGGCGCATTGTTGAACAGGGTCTGGCGGTACTGGCGGGCAAAGTTGAAGGCGTTGTCATCGGAGGTCAGCACGACCGTGAAATCGGCGGACCGGTATTTCTCGCGCATCAGAAGGTAATTGAGATAGGTGAATTCGGGCTCGGGGTGCCGTTTGGTGTCCATGTACTCGACATGAAACTCCACGGATGTTCCCGTTTTGCCGAGGCTTTCCAGGATTCCGGCCTGGATGTCGTCGGTCCATTTGAATCCTGTGTGATAGGAATGCAGGATCAGGATTTCATGTTCGGTTTCCGATTTGGCATTGAAAAAGCGGGTATCGAAAGGCAACCGGTCGGGTGTGATCCCGAAGCGCTCCATCTGGAGCACGTCCACTTCCAGCTGAATCCCGTCATCGTAGGTCACGGGCAGGTCCGCAGGATTGGCCCCGGCCAGGATCCGGCCCGCCATATTGCCCGCGACCCGGCCCTGTTCGTATCCGTTGGTCAGAAAGCCGCCGAACAGACCATGGCCCATGAGAAAGTTCCACACTCCGTAAACTGGCACCGGGCTGGCCTGTGAAATGGCCGCGATGGCTTCCGTTGCCTCGTAGACGTTTCCGCTTTGATCCTTGAAGTACAGCAGAAAAAGAAGGCCGGTTTGAGGGCCGATTTCCTGAACCGTTTCCATCAGCCGGGACAGGGGCAGGTCATCGAGTACCCGCACGGGCAGGTCCTCCGGAATACTCTTGTGCAGCTCGGCCACGGCCGCGACGCCCGTGGGGGTTTTGTCCGCGATGACCATCAGCTCGCGCATCGCAGGCTGCAGGCTGCGCATGAGTTGAACCGTGGCGCTCAGTTCCGCGTATTCGCGCACGCCGGTCATGTTTCTGGGCAGGGCAGGCAGGGGATTGGTGTTCACGCCGCAGAAGACGGTGGGCGTGTCCGGGAAGATGCGCTGCCCGTGTTCGAGCATGAAGAAAAAGGCGCTTTCGTCCACCGCGATGACCAGTTCGGGCCGCAGGAAGGCGTACTTGAGTTCCATGAATTTCGGAAGATTTTCGAGATAGGCGGGATCGAGATTGCGTTTGGTGTCCATGTGTTCGACATGGATGAGCACTTCGGGGTCGTACTGATGCAGGGTCGCCTCAAGTCCGTGCATGATGTCCGCGGACCATTTGTAGTCCGGATGGTAGGAGTTGAGGATGAAAATCTGTTTGGCCGCCAGGGCGCTTGCCGGGGCGAAGACCAGCAGCAGGAGCCCGGCGAGGAACGCGGGCAGTGTCCACTGGCGGCGAAGAAGATTGCGGCCCGTGTCACGCAAAAACGGTTTCTCCCCGCAGTACTGAACCGGACGGAATCACGGCCTGGCTGGAGCCGTTGTTGACTAGGCGCACGTCGCCCAGGCAGCCCACGTTATCCTCGAAACGGACATCACCCTCGATGACGAGGCTGTCGCATTTGATCAGGGACGGCGGGGTGGGGAAGCGATCCAGAAACATGTCGATCTTCTTGTAGAAATTTCCGTCCAGCGAGATGGACGGCATGGTTGTGGTGCGCACCGGGTTGGGCACGATAGTTTCGCGCTCCGTACGCACGAAGCAGTCGGACATGACCAGCAGCAGGTCGTTTGTGGTCTTGACCGGGGCGAAGCGTTTTCTGGGCACGATCACCGCCTGGGCATTGAGGAAATTGGTGATCGCCGAGCCCATGGCCGTTTCCAGCTGAAAGACCTTGGGGGAGGACGGGTCGCGCGGGTCCAGATTCTTGGGGTTGATGATCAGGTCCAGTGGCATCATGCGGTGCGACACGAATACGGACTGCAGAACGCGCAGGTCGATCCAGATGGAGTTGGTGTTGAAGAACTTGTATTTTTCGATGTCGCAGAAGGATTCCATCTCGTTGTCCGGGCACTGGGCCACCTCGCGCAGGGCGAGCTGTTTCTTTTGCTTGAGGCGGCAGAGGTGTCCGCCTTTCTTGTCCTGCTCCGTGCGCCGGGCCACTTCCATCAAAAAGGGCAGCTTGTGGTGGACCATGTAGCCCAGCAAACGGCGGTTCATGATCGCCCCGAGATTGTCGGAATTGGAGATGAATGCGTAATTGTAGCCCTTTTCCAGCAAGGCGTCGAGAATGCCCGAGGTGATCATGGCAGTATAGATGTCCCCGTGGCCGGGCGGGTTCCATTCCAGTTCCGGGTTCTGCGGCCAGGAGGCCGGGGTATGGTCCGTGGCCATGATCTTGGGGTAGCGGTGCTGCAGAAAGGCCAGGTCGATGCCGGTGGTGCCGTTATGGAAATCTCCGACTTTGAGCATGGTGTCCATGTGCGTCTTGAAGCTGTTCATGAACACCTGCGGAAACTCGACCCCGTAGTGGGTGCGCACGGTCTTGGCCTGCAGCAGGATCAGATCCAGAAAGCTCAGCCCATCCTTGACCGGAATCAGGGATTTGGCGGACTCCAGGCCCATGCTGGTGCCCAGGCCGCCGTTGAGCTTGATGACTGCGGTCTTGTCCAGGGCCTGTTCTCCTTTATCCTTGAACTGGTCCATGGAATCATAGTCGGCCAGTTCCTCGTCGTTCATCGCCAGAACGTCCCGGTCCGAGAGCTTGCCCTGGGCGCCGTAGAGAAATTGGTTGAAGTAGCATTTGAAGGTATTGATGACGATGGGCGGCAGGCCCTGCTGCTCCATCTTCAGGGCGAAGGGACGGAAGAGATTGGACAACCTGGGGTCGTCGACGCTGACGCAACTGATATCCTGGGCCATGGAGGCTCCTTGTTAGGCTTGGGTTCGTGATCGCAAATGCTTGCCGCGAGGGATTGGTCGCGGTTGAGTAAGAAGCATAGTGCATGTGGCTCAATTCGTCCATAATAGCGTGGACCGTATGAGGAAATATTTTCGAAAGTCTACAGAGGGTCGCTCGCGTGCCCGCCACGCCCGTCTTTGTCGGCTTCGAACGCCCCGCCGCATTTGGGCATGGAAATGGCCAGTCTCAACAGAGAGGCGGACTGTTCCATGCGCAGGTGTCCTCCGATGCGTTCGACCATGCGCAGGCACATGGCCAGGTTCATCTCCGTGTCTTCGAAGGGCATGATGAGGCGGTCATGGTCGGCGGGCGGCGTGCATACGGGTGACATGGATACGTTGACATGGACTAGGGAGCCTGATTCCGAGGCTGTGACGTGGAGAATACCGGATTCTTCGACGAGGTCGGCCCCATGCCCGATGAGATAGATAAAGATGCGGTAAAGGAATTCCTGGTCGGCCAGTATCGGTTCGAGACTGTCGCTCAAGTCGATGCGGCAGGTGATCGATTTGCGCGCCAGACGACTTGACAGGAGCTGCATGACGAAATTCACGGTGGGCGACAGATGGCAGCAGACGAGGGTGAGGCCGATTGGTTCGAGGTAGGCGTCGATCCGCTCGAGCAGTCGTTCGAGACGGTTGCATTCCTCCAGCATGATTCTGGTTTCCGTGGCTTCGGGGTAGCGGCTGCGCAACTGCCGGGCGAAGCCGCCCAGAGCGACCAGAGGGTTGCGGATCTCGTGCGCCACCTCTTCGGTCATGGCGCGCAGCATGCTGAGTTTTTCGTTCTGCAGCAGGAGGCTGTCAATATAGGAGTTGCGGGTCATGTCCGTGATCATGCCCTCCACCCGGGCAGGCAATCCGTTTTGTGCCTTGGAAGCGGCGATGGACTGGGCCGACAGGGAAACGGGATAGCCCTTCTTGTGCAGAAACCGGAACCCGAAATGAAGCTCGGCAGCTTCGGGTCCGAGGCTATTTTTCAGCGCATCCAGGAAACGTCTGCGGTCTTCGGGTACGATGCGGCGCAGGAAGGAGCGCGGCGATGAAAGGATTTCCTGCGGGGTGTACCCCAGGATCTGTTCCGTGGTCTGGTTCAGGAACTCGAACTGCAGATCGGAGTTGATGATGAAGATGATGACCGGCAGTTTCTGTACCAGCCGCAAGAGGTGGTCCTGGGTGTTGCGGACGTGCCGCTGCAGGAGGGACTGGGACAGGCAGTTGCGCAGTCCGTTTATAAATACGTCCATGCTTGCGATGGGCTTGGTCACATAGTCCCATGCCCCGGATTTGAAGGCGTCGATGGCAAAGCTGATGTGCGTGTGCGACGATACGATGATCACCGGTATGGACGGTCGTTCCATCTTCATGTCGCGCAAAAGTTCCATGCCGTTGTCGCCGGGAATCCCGAGATCAAGGAGCACCAGATCCGGAGCCTGATTCCGGAAAAGGCGTATGGCCAGATCGGCGTCGGCCGCCTCGATGACCTTGAAATTCGCCGCCTCAAGGTTTCGGGCCAGATCCGCCCGCAGGGGCTCGTCGTCTTCGATGATCAGGATGGACTGGGGCATGATCCCGGCTCCGTCGATGCAGGATTTTTGGGGCAGGGCAGGGTGATGTGGAAGATATTCAAGGGCGCGGCGTAGGTGTAGCCCACGCGGCCGTTGTGCAGTTCCACGATCTGCTTGACGAAGAACAGGCCATGCCCGGATCCTTCGACATTTTCCGTTGCGCTGCAGCGGAAATCCGCATCGAAAAGCTGCGGCCAATCCTGCCGGGGAATCTCGTGGCCCGTGGTCGAGACGAAGAGTTTGATCCCCGGTTGTCCGGGACCAAAAGCCTGGGGGGCGGATTCCCATCCGTACTGGACCAGCTTCTGGGTCCGGCCCGATTCCCCCGGCATGGCCACGGTGTATTTGACCGCGTTGGCCAGCAGGTTGGCGAAGACCTGGGAGATGAGCCCGAGATCGGCTTCAAGGGTGACGTCCTCGTCGATGCGTACGTCCGGTGCGACGCGGATGGTGATGCCATGGGTGCTTAGCAGCGGCCGGAAGCGCTCCAGTTGCGGCTCGAAGACTTCGCTCTTGAATTTGCAGGGACGCAGTTGCAGTTCATACCTGCCCTTTTCGAAGTGGCTGCGCCGCAGCAGACTTTCCAGAAAGAGGCTTGAGAGCTGGAAGCGCCGGGAGATGCTTTTCTGCTTTGAGCCCAGTTCCTTGACCAGTTCCGGAAGTTCACGGCGTATATCCCGATCGGGAGAGTCGCCGCGCACGGGGACCAGTGCTTCGAGCTTGTGCGCCAAGCGTTCGATATGCTTTTCCATTTGCAGGAACAGCAGCTTGAAATGCATGTTCGGCACGATGACGTTGTGGCCGATGTCGCGCACCAGGGAGTTGATGAAGGTCAGGCGCTGGCGGTTGCTGATGGCGATCTGTTTTACGGCCATGAGCCGGGCGGCGCTGTGGGCGTATCGCAGGTAGAAGGTTTCCTCGGCGGGATCCAAGTCCTTGTGTAGACAGAGGACACCCAGCAGCTTGGGCTCCGGACCAGGTTCGCAGATAAAAACAGCGCTTGCGCCTTGAAGACGGATCACGGATTCGGGGGCCGGGCAGACCGGTTCGGGAAAGGTGAGCAGCGCGTTGCCCTGGATATTGGTGGTCCGCCGCAGTCGCAGCGTGCCCTTGGGGCCGCGCATGTACAGGGACGCGGCAGTGCCCAGGCAGACGTCGGGCACAAGCACGCACAGCGATTTGAGGTCGCGCAGCGACTCGAATTCAAGGCCTGTTTCATAAAGAAGGGTCAGCGCGGTACTGCGCATCGTGTGGTCGTCGCCGTGGGCAGAGGCCAAGCGTTCGAGAAGGTGGGCTTTGAGATGCTTTCGGTCGTGGGGCGGGGGGGGCATGGTTCATCCTGGGTCGGTGTATTTCACTCCCGCATAGCCCAGGATGAACCCTCCTGCAATCAGGGTTTGCGCGGTTTGGTCCGCCCGTCGTATTTTTTGGGATCGAGGTTGTACTTCTTGATCTTGTAATTGATGATCCGGTAGCTGGCTCTCAGCTCCCTGGCCACCTGCAGCATGTTGCCGCCGCATTTCTGCAGCGCTTCGACCAGGATTTCCTGCTCGAACTTGCCCACGGCCTCGCCAAAGGAGAGCTGGTTGTCCGTGGCCGAGCTTTCCGCCGTCTGCAGGGTCGGGGGCAGGTGATAGGTGCGGATGGCTTCCTCATTGCAGATGAGCGCGGCGCGTTCCATGCAATTGCGCAGTTCACGCACGTTTCCGGGCCACTGATACTGGGTCAAGAGGTCGATGGCGGGCATGGAGATGCGCTTGATGTTTTTCGAGTACTCCTTGGCGAAGAATTCCAGGAAATATTCGGCCAGGGGCAGGATGTCTTCCCGGCGTTCCCGCAGGGGCGGGATGAAGATGGGGAAGACGTTGATGCGGTAATAGAGGTCTTCGCGAAACTGACCGGATTTGATCAGGTTTTCCAGGGGCTGGTGAGTGGCGCAGATGATGCGCACGTCGACCTTGATGATCTTTTCGCTGCCTAGGCGCTGAATTTCCCCTTCCTGCAGGGCGCGCAGCAGCTTGGACTGGGCCTCGGGGCTCAGTTCCCCGATTTCGTCCAGGAACAGGGTGCCACCATGGGCCAGCTCGAAGCGACCCTTCTTGGTGCCCACCGCGCCGGTAAAGGCCCCGCGTTCGTGGCCGAAGAGTTCGCTTTCCAGCAGTTCCGACGGCAGGGCGGCGCAGTTGAGGCGGATGAGGGTCTTGGAGCGCCGGGAACTGGCGTTGTGGATGGCCTCGGCCAGAAGCTCCTTGCCTGTGCCCGACTCGCCGCGCAGCAGGACCGAGGCCTTGCTTGAGGCGACCTGCATGATCTGGCCCATGACAAAGGCCATGGCCTTGGACGTGGCCACAATCTTGGCCTGGGCCATGGCGGTGTCGCGATCCAGACTCTCGCCCAGAAAACCCATGGACGCCCACAGCTCCTTCTGGGCCATGTTTTCCTGCAGATATGCGGTCTGTCTGGCGATGACAGCGGCCAGAACCTCCAGAAAGGAACAGTGGACCTGCAGCACCTCGGTGGGTTGGCAGGGGATGTCCGCGCTCAGAACACCAAGGGCTTCCTGGGCTCCGTCCGGGTTGATCCTGGTGACTGGCACGCAGATGAAGGACAGTTCGGCGAGCTCTTTTTGGGTCCGGCCCATGGCCTTGTTCAGGAACCGCTCATCGTGCTCCATGGCTGCGACGATAATGGACTTGCCGCTGTCGAGAACCTGTCCGGTCACTCCCTGGCCCGGCATGTATGTGGCCTTGACGGGCCCCTTGTGTCCGTAGGTGAGGTCGAAGCGGATGGTGTTCGCTTTGGGGTCGAAGATGGCCAGGGCCATGCGCTTGTACTTCATGGCCTCGGCGGTCATGCCCAGAAGGTTGTCCAGGCTCGATTGCAGCGGGCTCAAGGGGTCGAGGTGCTGTAACGTGGTTTGCAGCGTGTTCAGATAATGCAGGAATTCGTCGGTCAGCATGGTTTGTTCCCAAATCGTTTCGAGGCTTGGGCGAACCGTTCGCCCGGGGCTTGCAGTCGGGACTGTGATGCCTGACGTGTCCCTGCGCACAGGGCCGCGTCAGGCCAACGTCTGCCTAGGATTTGGATTTCAGGGAGCCGATCTTGTAATCAAGAAAGGCCTCGTTGCCACTTTCCACAGATTTGAGGGCTTCGTACTCGGAGATGGCCAGCTCGATCTGCCCGGCCTGCTCCGCAGCGAAAGCCAGGTTGGCGGAAATGGCCGCCGCGAATTCCTCGCCGGCATCCTTCTTGAGAGCACTCAGGATTTCCACAGCCTTGGCAGGTTCGCCGCCGAGGATGAGCGCCTTGGCCTCGCCCAGGCCCGCGATGATGCGGGTGTCGGCGTTCTGCCCCACGGAGCGCCAGGCCTCCGCAGCTTCAGCAAATTTGTTTTGATCCATGTGGATCCGGGCGAGTTCGAGTTGGGCCGCAGTGCGCAGGGTCTTGGGACCGGACTGGGCGAAGGCCTGCAATCTTTCGGCGCGGGCGCTTAAGTCATCCGTGGTCATGATGACGCCAAGTTCACTGACGGCCTTTTCGTGTTGTGATTCCTGGTAGGAGTTCACCCCGGTGTACACCGCTACCGCCGCGACAATACCGCCGACTGCGATGCCGATGGGTTTTAAATTGTCGAGAATTTTTTTCAGCACGGGATGGACGTCTGAGTCCATTTGCTGTTCGAGGGTGCTCAAAATATCATTTGTCGGCTTGCGTTCTTCCATTGAAGGGCTCCTTTGATTCGAATTGCCATTATTGTAAAAGCCACGTCTGTGTATAGGCAATCGCGAAAAAGGTCAAAGGGAATGCGGGGAAGGAAAACATGCCGGAATAAAAGGATTTTAAAACCGAAAAAAGGGACTTGGAGGAAGTATTCTTGCCTGCATCGCGCCATTGGTATAATCTTTGAAAATATAATTTTTCGCCTTTGGATTTCTTTCAACCGCAGACAGGAGCCAACGATGAACCTGGAATCAGATATGCGCGATCTGGCCGCCTCGGCGAAGAGCGCTTCAAGGAAACTGGCCACGGCCACGGGACTTGAGCGCAACAAGGCACTTCTGGTGCTGGCCGACCTGCTTCACGAGTCGCGCCGGGAGATTTTTGAGGCCAATGCCCGCGACCTGGACGCCGCCCGCGCGGGTGGACTGGACGAGGCACGCATCGATCGCCTGCGCATCACCGACGACGGCATCGATTCCATGGCCGGGGCTTGCAGGCACGTAGCCGCGCTGTCCGACCCGGTGGGGGAGGTCGAGGGCATGATCAAGCGTCCCAACGGCCTGCTGGTCGGGCGTATGCGCATCCCTCTGGGCGTCATTGCAATTATTTATGAATCCCGGCCCAACGTGACCATCGACGCGGCCATTCTCTGCCTCAAGGCCGGCAACAGCGTCATCCTGCGCGGCGGGTCCGAGGCCCATCATTCCAACCAAATCCTGGGCGGCCTGCTGCGCCGGGCCCTGGACGCGGCCGGACTGCCCGAAGGCTGTGTGCAGGTCGTCCCGACCACGGATCGCGCTGCGGTCAAGCACCTGCTGGCCCTGGACGAATTCATCGACGTGGTCATCCCGCGCGGCGGTGAGGGGCTCATCCGCGCCGTAGTCAAGGATGCGACCATGCCAGTCCTCAAGCACTACAAGGGGGTCTGCCACATTTACGTCCACAAGGATGCCGACCAGCAACAGGCCCTGGCCATCATCGAGAATGCCAAGGTGCAGCGTCCCGGCGTCTGCAACGCCCTGGAGTGCCTGCTCGTTCACGAGGGAGCGGCGCGGGAATTCCTGCCCCGCCTGGCAGACAGTCTGGCCCCTCTGGGCGTGACTTTCCGTGCCTGCCCCCGTTCCCTGCCGCTCCTGGGCGCTGCGGCCGCGCCCGCCGAGAGCGATGATTTCGGGCGCGAATTCCTGTCCCTTATTCTGGCGGTGAAGGTCGTATCCACTCAGGCTGAAGCCGAGGAGCATATCGCGCGCTATGGATCGGGACATTCCGAAGCCATTCTGACCCGTACCCATGAACGCGCCATGCGGTTTTTGCGCACCGTGGACGCCTCCTGCGTGCTCATCAACGCCTCCACCCGGTTCAACGACGGCGGGGAGCTGGGCCTGGGAGCCGAGATCGGCATCAGCACCTCGAAGATCCACTCCTACGGCCCCATGGGCGTCAAGGAGCTGACCAGCCTCAAGTTCATCGTCTTCGGCGAAGGGCAGGTGCGTGGCTAGCCCGTTTTCGGGGATGGTGGGCATTCTCGGGGGGTCTTTCAACCCTGTGCACAACGGCCATCTGCGCATGGCCATCGAGGCCCGGGAGGCGCTTGACCTTGCGCGGGTCGACCTGCTGCCCGCCAAGGTCCCGCCGCACAAGGGCAAGGCTGGCCTGCTCGATTTCGGGCGGCGCCTGACCCTTCTGCGACTGGCAGTTGAAGGGGTGGCCGGGCTTGACGTGTGCGCCCTGGAGGGCGAGATGCCCGTGCCGTCCTATTCCCATGCGACTTTGACGCGCCTGCACGAGTTGTTTCCGTCCACGGATTTCGTTTTTGTCCTCGGCAGCCCGGATTTTTTGACGTTGCCTGATTGGCGAAAAGGACTTGAGTTGCCGCTCCTGAGCGACATTGCCGTGGTGGACCGCCTTGGCCTTGCGCAGGACGCGGTGGACCGTTTTCTGGACATGCACTGGGACTGGCGAGAGGAAGGACCGGGAGTGCGGCGCATTGCCGGGGGCCACAGGGTCGTGCTGGCGACCATGGCCCGCCTGGATGTCAGCGCGAGTCTGGTGCGCGAAAAATTCTGCGCGGGGCTTGAAATCAGCGGCCTTGTGCCCGACGCGGTCCGGGAGCGGATGCGGGCCGAGCCCCATGTGTTTAGGGACTGCTGGAACCTGTCATCTTAAAAGGAGGAAACATGGTTGGACATATCGTGATGTGGAAACTCAAGGAAAGCGCCGAAGGCCGCAGCGCGGCGGAAAATGCGAAGATCATGAAAGACATGCTCGGGGCGTTGCCGGGGCTCATTCCCGAGCTGCGCACCCTGGTGGTCAGCACGGACATTTTTGCCTCCGCGCCGGAGACCGAGGTGGTTCTGTATACGGTCTTCGATTCTCCCGAAGACCTGCAGGTCTACCAGGTCCATCCGGAGCATAAGAAGTGCGTAACCTTTGTTTCCGCCGTGGCCGCCGAGAGACGCGTGGTGGACTACATTTTCTGAGGCCGTTCAAGGCTCCGCCCAACGAAAAACCCCCGCTCAGAGCGGGGGTTTTTCGTTGGGCGCCTAGCTGGCGAGCAGGGCTACCGTGATTTGCTTCTTGCCGAACTGCCTGGCCTGGTCCGTGTCCGGGAAGAAGATGTCCATGCGCTGGGTGTAGCGCTTGCTCATCAGGTCGGCGATCTCAAAGATCCCGTGACCCTTGACGTAGACCTTTTTGCCGAAGACCCATCCTTCATCGAACAGGTCGCGGCTGACGGCGACTATGCCGGGCCGGACCTTGCCCATGCTGGCCGTGGTAAACGGGTCTGGGCCGCATTCCTCGATGGTCGGGCTGTAGGCCGTGACGGTCACTTCCTTGACCCACATATTCCTGAGCTCCGCCACCTGGCGGGCCAGTTCCAGTCGTTCCTCGTCGAGCGCCGTTAGTTTGGCGCCGTAGTATCCGCTTGCCTCCATCCTGGTTCCGTTGTGGGCGGCGAAGCCCACAAGGACGGAGAGCATGGCGAAAAAAAGCGAGGTGACGACAAATGCACCATGACTATTCATGTGCGTACCTCATGCTGTTTGGGGTGATGCTGCCGGCGACGGGAGAGGGGAGGGTGAGCCGAAGAGAATGGAACGGGATAATGCCGGCCGCATGGATAAAAGAGTTCATAACAGTTGAGGTCTCTACCTGATGAGGGCCAAGGATGCAACCCCTGATCGCCTTGTCTGTCCGGCAGAGGTGTCCCGGAATAAATATTATTTTATTCCGGGGCATTGCATTGTCATTCGGGCGCCTGGGTCGTAAACCGCAGAGCCAGAGAATTGATGCAGTAACGCAATCCAGTGGGGGCTGGTCCATCGGGAAATACATGTCCCAGGTGGCCGTCACACACGGCGCAGAGCACCTCCGTGCGGACCATGAACCACGATCTGTCCTCATGCGTTGCGATATGCGTTTCACCCACCGGCTGGAAGAAGCTGGGCCAGCCCGTCCCGGAATCGAATTTCGCGTCGGAGCTGAAAAGCGGGTTGTCGCAGCCGGCGCAGACATAGGTTCCGTTGTGGTGATGGTCGTTGTATTCTCCGCTGAAAGCGGGCTCGGTGCCTTTTTGGCGCAGCACCTTATATTGTTCGGGGCTCAGGATTTCGCGCCACTGGGCATCGGTCTTGATTATTTTTTCCATGGATTGTCCTCCCATCGGCCACATCAGGATCAGGGCCAGGATCAGAAGCGAACGGATTGTTGTGCGATAGTGCATGCTTTCTCTCCTTTTCCAGGCAGGTAAGGCCTGTGCGGAAGCTGTAAAGGAGCTGGTTTCACTCGACGATCTTTTATGCTAGCTTTCATCAACCCAACGACACAGATATAAGAGTTTTGAGGAGGCATGATGACGAATCCGGACAGCTCTCAGCACGTGAATTCCCTGAAAGACGACATACAGCGGCATGTGGCCCTGACCCTGGGCAGCGACCCCTTTCCTCCGCGCAAGGAGCGCTATTATCTCGGCCTGTGCTACAGCGTGCGTGACCGCCTGCTCGAAAAATGGCTGGAAACCCAGCGCTCATATTACGACTCCATCACCAAGCGTGTCTATTACATGTCCTTGGAATTTCTGCCCGGACGTTTCCTGATGAATTACATCCAGGCGCTGGGACTGGAGGAGGAATGCCGCGAGGCGGTGCGCGATTTCGGTCTGGACCTGGACGAACTGCTGGAAGAGGAATGGAATCCGGGTCTGGGCAATGGCGGCCTGGGCCGGTTGGCCTCTTGCTACATGGATTCCATGGCAACCTGCAAAATTCCCGGTTACGGTTACGGAATCCTCTACGATTACGGCATCTTCTACCAAACCATTGTCAACGGCTACCAGCATGAGGGCTGCGACAACTGGCTGCGGCAGGAATCGCCGTGGGTACTCAGACGTGGGCACTTCATGTTCCGAATCAATTTCTACGGACGCAGCGAAGCCTACGAGGACAGCGCCGGCCACGAACGGTTCCGCTGGGTGGATACGGAGTCGGTCATGGCCATGGCCTGTGACATCATGGTGCCCGGCTACAAAAATGCCCATGTGGTCAATATGCGCCTGTGGAAGGCCATCTCCACCCGCGATTTCGAACTGGAGCATTTCAATCGTGGAGATTACATCGGCGCGGTTCAATCCAAAGTCGAGAGCGAGAACATCTCCAAGGTCCTCTATCCCAACGACCAGAGCCCGCGCGGCAAGGAGCTGCGGCTTCGGCAGCAGTATTTCTTTGTGGCCGCGACTTTTCAGGACATCCTGCGCCGGTTCCGCAAGAACAACTACTCCTCGTTTGACTGCTTTCCGGACCAGGTTTCGGTGCAACTCAACGATACTCACCCGGCCATCAGCATCGCCGAACTGATGCGCATCCTGGTCGACGAGGAGGCCCTGACCTGGGAGTCCGCGTGGTCCATCTGCCAGAAGACCTTTTCCTACACCAATCACACCGTACTGCCCGAAGCCCTGGAAACCTGGTCCGTGGAGCTCATCGGACGCATGTTGCCCCGGCATCTGCAGATCATTTTCGAGATCAACCGCCGCTTCCTCGACGATGTGGGCAAGCGCTTTCCCGGCCGCGTGGATCTGCAGCGCACCCTTTCGCTCATCGCCGAAGGCGGCGAGAAACAGGTGCGCATGGCCCACCTGGCCATTGTCGGCAGCCATACCGTCAACGGCGTGGCGGAACTGCATTCGCAGATTCTGCAGACCCGGTTGTTCAAGGATTTCCACCATCTCTATCCGGGCAAGTTCACCAACGTCACCAACGGAATCACCCCCAGGCGTTGGCTGATGCAGGCCAACCCGTCCCTGTCGGAGCTCATCACCTCGGTTATCGGCGACGAGTGGACGCACGACCTCTCAAGGCTCACGGACCTGACCGCCTACGCCGACGATACGGAATTCCAGCAGCGCTGGCAGGAGGTGCGCAGGCGCAACAAAAAGCTCCTGGCCCGCTACGTGCTTCGTAAACTTGGGGTCGGCATCAACCCGTCAACGCTTTTCGACATGCACATCAAGCGCATCCACGAGTACAAGCGGCAGGTGCTCAATGTCCTGCACGTCATCACCCTCTACAACCGCATCCGTTCGGAGAGTCGCGAGCACCATGTTCCGCGTACGGTATTCTTCGCCGGCAAGGCCGCTCCGGGCTACGTTCTGGCCAAGCTGATCATAAAACTCATCAATTCGGTGGGGCAGGCCGTCAACGCAGATTCGGCCGTGGGCAATCTTCTGCGGGTCGCCTTTTTGCCCAACTACTGCGTTTCGCAGGCGGAAACCCTCATCCCGGCGGCGGACCTGTCCGAGCAGATCTCCACGGCAGGCATGGAAGCTTCCGGCACGGGCAACATGAAGTTCGCCCTCAACGGGGCGCTGACCATTGGCACCCTGGACGGTGCGAACATTGAAATCAGGGAAGTGGTGGGAGAGGACAATTTCTTCCTCTTCGGCCACACGGAGGAGGAAGTGCAGAAGTTGCACGCCAATGGGTACGACCCCGTGCGCATCTACGAGAACAACATCGAGCTCAAGAAGGCCCTGGACATGATCGCCACCGGGCATTTCTCGCCGGAGGCCCCGGACCTGTTCAGGCCCATCGTGGATTCGCTCCTGGCCCACGGCGACTATTATCTGGTCCTGTCCGACTACGAGCACTACATGGAGGCTCAGGCACGCGTCTGCACCGCCTACGAGGACATCCGTCGGTGGACGCGCATGTCCATCCTGAACACCGCCAACATGGGGAAATTCTCCAGCGACCGCTCCATCATGGAGTACGCCAAAAACATCTGGAAAGTTTCCCCCCTGACCTGATTGCGCAGCTCAGGCGCCTTGGCCCACGTCCAGTATGGACGCGGCCCAGGCGCCTGCCTCGCAGTGCATCCGGCGCATGGTCCCCTGCTCCAGATTCAGCTCCTGCAGTACCTTGTCCAGGCTTTCTTCGTCGTGGTCCTCAAAGGCGAGCATGAGCGCGATGAGCGGCATGTATTCCGTGGTGTTTTCGCCTCGCAGAGCCTTCTTCTGCGCGTCGTTCAGCGGCAGAAAGGCCAGAGCATCAGTCATGGGGATACCCAGGATGGCGTCGAGGAGCGAAAACATGCCCAGCAGAAACATCTCGTCAGGCTTGAAATCCCAGTAGTCGTGCCTGGCCACGGTCTGTTCCAGGAATTTACCCCTCCACAGCGACAGGTGAAGCAGTTCCGTCTGCACCTCGCCCTGGGCTATGTCCGCCAGCAGCACGGCGCGCAGCCAGTTGCGCACGTTGATCCAGCCGAGGAGGGTGATGGCCTGGCGGATGGAGTCGATCTTGCGCATGAACCCGAAGGTCGGGGAGTTCAGATAGGTCAGCAGGCGGTAGGAAAGGCTGACGTCGGCCTGGATGGTCCGGGCCAGGAGGTCGAGATCGGGCGACTCGTCTTCGATGACGCGCAGGATCTGCAGGCGCGAATTCTGGTGCGAGGACAGCTTCTTGCCGGGAATGATCTCCGGGGTTTTGAAGAAACGCCCCTGAAACAGGGTGACGCCGAGGCGTTGCAAGCTCTCCAGTTCCTCTCTGGAGGTCACGTTGCGCGCGATGACGGTCTTGCCGCCGGGGATTGCGCCAAGCTCTGCGCCAAGTTCCGGGGAGGACAGGCAGAGCACGGCGGCCATGTCCATGACCTCAGACGCGGGCGTGAGGCGTGAGTTCCATTCCAGGGCGATGGTGTGCCCGTCGGCCGCCATCTGTTCCAAGGCCGGTAGCAGGCCGGGGTCGTTCTGCTGTTCAGCGCTGATGAGGATGGCCGAGGACTGGGAGGGGAAGGCGTAGGGAACCTGCTTGTACAGCTGCTCCCGAGTATAGGAGAGCAGAATTTTCTTGTTGCGGGCCAGGATGGTGTTCAGGCCGATGTAGTCGCCGGAAATGACCGCCGCCCCTACGTTCGTCTGTGGCACGTCTGGGTGCGGACCAGAGGTCAGGCTCGCGGTGGTCTGGATTTCGTAGCCCCACACTGTCTTGGCCGCAGTGAAAATCGGGTTTCGGGTCAGCAGATGCAGGTTGGTTGGACTCGATTCAACTGCAGGCATGGTCGGCTCCGGGTTGGTGTGGTGGTGTACAGCGCTTCTAGCAGTTTCGTGCCCATTTTTGAACTTTTATTTACGGTACTTTTCTCTTTGTTAACATTTATGTGCATGATTCGTGGGCCCATTGCGGGCCGGATTGTTTCGCCATCACTGTTTTTCACGCATCCCGAGTCATGACGCGGCTCGCGCCGGGTGGTTCATATTGGACAATGGTTAACAAAATTGTAATTTAATTCCCGATATAATCGCCATGGACGGGATTGCATATTTCAAAAATGTAATCTATTTAGTTCTCATGTCGAGCCCATTTCAATATTTCAGGTAGTTATGGGTGTGGCATCTGAATTGCTTGTATCTGTGCAGATGTAATCATGGATCAATGTTCAAAAGCATACATTAACTTGTCCTGGAGGATAACATGAACGGAATTTCGGCCCGTCGGGACGCCATCAAGGCCATCACCGATTATAAACCCATGCACGCCCCCCTTAATTTCAGCGAGGCTTCACTCACCGAGATGTTCGGCTCCAACGTGTTCAATGACCAGGTCATGCGCGAACGTCTGCCCAAGACTGTCTACAAGTCCCTGAAGAAGACCATCGAGCTGGGCGAAAAGCTGGATCCGTCCGTGGCCGATGTCGTGGCTAACACTATGAAGGATTGGGCCATCGAGAAAGGCGCCACTCACTTCACGCACGTTTTCTATCCCCTGACCGGCCTGACCGCCGAGAAGCACGATTCCTTCCTGTCTCCGGACGGCAAGGGCGGGGCCGTGGCCGAGTTCAGCGGCAAGATGCTCATCCAGGGCGAGCCCGACGCCTCCAGTTTTCCTTCCGGCGGCCTGCGCGCAACCTTCGAAGCCCGCGGCTACACCGCCTGGGACGTTACCAGCCCGGCTTTTATCCTTGAGAACCCCAATGGCGCTTTCCTGTGCATCCCCACGGTTTTTGTATCCTGGACCGGAGAGGCTCTGGACAAGAAGACCCCGCTGCTCAGATCCCTGCAGGCGCTGAACAAGCAGGCCAAGCGCGTGCTGAAGCTTTTCGGCGTCGAGACCAAGCTGCCCATCACCTGCTACGCCGGTCCCGAGCAGGAGTATTTTCTCATTGATCGCAACTTCGTATTCGCCCGTCCCGACCTGCTCATCGCTGGCCGCAGCCTGTTCGGCGCCAAGCCCCCCAAGGGTCAGCAGTTCGAGGATCAGTATTTCGGAGTTACCCCGCGCAGGGTCATGTCCTTTATGATGGAAGTGGACCGCGAGCTCTTCAAGCTCGGCGTTCCGGTCAAGACCCGCCACAACGAGGTGGCCCCCAGCCAGTTCGAGATTGCTCCCGTTTACGAACAGGGCAACCTGGCCACGGACCACAACCAGCTGGTCATGACCGTGCTGCGCAGCGTGGCCAAACGCTATGGCATGGTCTGCCTGCTGCATGAGAAACCCTTTGCCGGCATCAACGGTTCGGGCAAGCACCTCAACTATTCCATCGGCAACGACGAAGTCGGGTGCCTGTACGATCCCGGCGACACCCCGCATGATAACGCCCAGTTCCTGGTCTTCTGCGCCGCCGCCATCCGCGCCGTGCACAAGTACGGGGCCCTGTTGCGCGCCACCGTGGCCAGCGCCTCCAATGACCACCGTCTCGGCGCCAACGAGGCCCCGCCGGCCATCATGTCCGTGTATCTTGGCGAGCAGCTGACTGACGTCTTCGAGCAGTTCAAGAGGGGCGAGGTCAAGGGCTCCAAGCAGAAGGGCATCATGAACATCGGCGTTGATGTCCTGCCGCCCCTGCCCATGGATCCGGGCGACCGCAACCGCACCAGCCCCTTCGCCTTCACCGGCAACCGCTTCGAGTTCCGCGCCGTGGGCTCCTCCATGTCTATCGCCGGTTCCCAGGTGGCCCTGAACACCATGATGGCCGAATCCCTGGATTTCATCGCCACGGAGCTGGAAAAGGCCACCGGCGGGAAGAAGGCCAAGTTCAACGAAGCCGTCCAGGGCCTCTTGCAGAAGATCATGATCGAGCACGAGAAGGTCATCTTCAACGGCGACGGCTATTCCGAGGAATGGCACAAGGAAGCCGAGCAGCGCGGCCTGCCCAACCTGAAGTCCACCCCCGACGCCCTGCCCATGCTGTCCGCTCCTTCGACCATCGAGCTCTTCACCAAGTACGGCGTGCTCACCGAGGCCGAACTGCGTTCCCGCGAAGAGATTTACCTTGAGCAGTACTGCAAGACCGTCGAGACCGAAGCCAACCTTGTGCTGCGCATGTCCACGACTGTCATCTTCCCGGCCTCTTTCCGCTACCAGAGCGAGTTGGCCACGGCCTGCGCCAGTCTCCAGGCCATCGGCAAGGAGTTTGGCACAACGACCCTGGATCAGCTGACCACGAACCTGCGCGCCATGCAGAAGGTCACCTACGAGCTGGAGACTTTGCTGCAAGCCGACAAGGGCGCGAGCACTTTGGAACACGCCAACTACTTCTGCAAGACCATCCTGCCCGCCATGAACGAGGTCAGGAAGCATGCCGACCTGCTGGAGACCCTGGTCGCCGACGACCTCTGGACCCTGCCCAGCTACCAGGAGATGCTTTTTATCCGCTAACCCTTTTCCGCCGAACCGGCCTGTCGAAGCGCATCCTCCCCTCGCCAGGTTTTAGCCGAATACCGGCCGGTTCACGGATTTTTTCAGGCCGCCTCCGGGCGGCCTTTTTGCGTCGTGTTGACGGAGCGGGTCCGTGTGTCTAGATATATTTGCTGCATGCAGATCTTTCGTCCAATTGCGAGCGGGGCTACACCACGTTTTTTAAGTTTTGTTTACGTGCATCGTGCGCGACTCCAAAATGACCTTACAGGAAGATTCGATGAATAAATACGACGTCTACGGAATGGGCAACGCCCTGGTGGATATGGAATTCGAGGTGCCCGAAGCCTTTCTGGAGACCATGGGCGTGGAAAAGGGATTCATGACCCTGGTCGATGAAGAGCGACAGTTCGAGCTGCTCGAATATCTGCGTAGCGAGCGCAGCGTGCGTTCGGGCGGAGGATCGGCGGCCAACACGGTGGTGGCCAACGCCTTTTTGGGCGGAAAGTCCTTTTACACCTGTCTGGTCAGTAATGACGAAATGGGCGATTTCTACGCCCAGGAACTGGCTCACGCCGGGGTGGACACCAACCTGGCCGAACGCCGCGCCGCCGGTGTCACGGGCAAATGCCTGGTCATGATTACCCCCGACGCCGAGCGGACCATGAACACCTATCTGGGCATCTCCGAATCCCTGTCCGTGGCGCAGCTGTGCCCCGACGAGCTGCGCGAGTCCGAGTTCCTGTACGTGGAAGGGTATCTGGTCACTTCGCCCTCGGCCCGGCCCGCCGTGGTCGAGGCCATGAACATTGCACGCGCCGCAGGGGTCAGGACGGCTTTAAGTTTTTCCGACCCGTCCATGGTCAAGTATTTCCGCCTTGGCCTGGAGGAGATCGTCGGCGAAGGGGTGGACCTGCTGTTCTGCAATCGCGAGGAAGCGCTGCTGTGGGGCGAATGCCGCACCCTGGCCAAGGCCGTGGATGTGCTGCGGCAAAAAGCCGGGGCCTTCGTGGTTACCATGGGCGGTGAGGGGGCTCTGATCTTCGACGGATACGCCGTACACGAGATCGCTCCCTGCCCGGTCACGCCCTTGGACACCAACGGGGCCGGTGACATGTTCGCCGGAGCCTTCCTGTATGGAATCACCCATGACATGAATTACGTCCAGGCCGGTGAGTTCGCGAGCCTGGCCGCATCCAAGGTGGTTCAATCCTTCGGCCCCCGGCTGAGGCCCGAGCAGTATACTCAGGCCCTGGCCGAATTCCGGGCCCGGTAGCACGCCATGCTCGCGGGGCCTGGAGAGTGGGGAGAGGTGCTGGGTTGGCTGGCCGCCATTTCCGCTTTGATGTTCGTTGGATCGCTGGTGGTTATCCCCCTGGTGGCGGCACGCATTCCCGCCGACTACTTTTGCGCGGACAGGCGGGGCAAGACCCTATGGCGCAGGCGGCGTCCGGGTCTTCGAATGATAGTGCTGATCCTCAAGAACATATTGGGCCTGGTCCTCTTCCTGGCCGGGGTGCTCATGCTCTTTCTTCCCGGCCAGGGCCTGCTGACAATTTTCCTTGGCATCATGCTCATGGATTTTCCCGGGAAATATCGGCTGGAGAGATACATCATCTCGCGCGGGCCACTACTGCGTGGCATCAACTGGATCAGGAAGCGCTCCGGGGTTGCGCCCCTGGAAGTGCAGGAGTGTGAAGGCGGGTTTTAAATGCCTGTGACCTCCAATCGCTCGGAAAAACAGGCCGTGTTTGACAGGGCATCGTGACGCTGGGAAGAATATGTTGTCTGATTCAAGGGTATTGCGGATTGCTGTTGGCGAGAACGCCCCTGCTCACGATGCTTGATTGAGCTTTAATAGTTTGAAATAATTAGTTTAAATTTCAATTTGAAATTCTCCGAAAAAAAGTCTTTGACAGTGGGCATTGGTCCCTATAAAGACTGTTTCTCGTTGGACGGGACGGGGCGGTTAGCTCAGCTGGGAGAGCGTCGGCCTTACAAGCCGAGGGTCATAGGTTCGATCCCTGTACCGCCCACCACGAAGACAGAAATGCGGGGTCGTAGTTAAGTCGGTTATAACGCCGGCCTGTCACGCCGGAGGCCGTGGGTTCGAGTCCCATCGGCCCCGCCAATAGAAGATAAGGGATTTCAGATTAAATGCTGAAGTCCCTTTTTTCTTTGTGGATTCCCGTGTGGGTTTGCAGGGGTACTCTTCGAAGTGAAAATACAGGGCCATCCGGTTGCGGGTGACTTTTGTCGTATCATGGGGCTTGCGGACGGATGAAGTTGATGGTGATGATTTGAAGGCGAGACATTTATGGGAGTCTGTAGGCAACCGTTGTCTCGGTGGGGATTACGTACTTAACAGAACATTGCCGAAAAGACATAAACACGAGTACGTATGGCAAAGTAAGCACTTGCCGTTACCGCAAGTTTTCTTGTAGCGATGTGCGAATAATTTCCGGCTCGGAGAATGTGCCGGATGATTGCGAAATTCAAGATTCAAGATATCCCCTTGCTCCGACAAGATTCATTCACATTAAAGCCAAAGAATGGTTAACGGAAGACCTGGCCCCGCGCTTGATGACCCCGCGCTTTACCCTTTGTCTTTACACATAAAAGGAGCCAATTGATGCAAAGATATTCGGATATCGACAGAGATTCTGGAGTACGTGAATTCGAAATACATGACACATCAATTATCATAATTTTTTCTGGCTCCCGAAAAACATATACGTATAGCTACCAGTCAGCGGGACAACACCACATAGAGCAAATGAAGCGACTTGCCTTGGCCGGAGAAGGATTAAATGCATATATAAACAAAAACGTGAAACATAAATTCTCCCGTTGATCTGAGTGAGAAACTTTATAATTACTTGCTAGCTATCGAAGATATTGGGGAGCCAATGGAAATTATCAGCATCCAGAAAGACGACATCGAAACACTTTTGGCACTGAATGAAGATCACTTCAATGATGTCAAAAGTAAGAGAATTGCTCCGGCAAAACTTCAGGAGACTTTCGTCGCGTTTGCGAACTCTGATGGTGGCGATTTGTACGTCGGCATTGAGGACAAATCTACCAAGGGCGAACGCATTGCTGGTTTTGCCGAACAGGAGGAGGCGAACGCGATAATTGCGACCCTTCTAGAAGAAACACTGCCGGCTGTTGAGAATGTTTTTGTAGAGTTTCTGGACACCAATGGAAAAGGGTTGATTCTCCATTTTGCTATACCGAAAAGCCCCAAGGTTCACTACACGGCCTCAGGCGATTGCTTTATCCGTGTTAACGCCGCAAAGCGAAAAATAAAGGGTGAGCGGATCACTCAGCTCGGGTACTCGAAGGGTGCGGAGCTATATGAACGGAAACCTGTTAATGACGTCGATGTAGATGAAATTGCAGGGAATGATTTGCTTGCTAACTATATGCGTCGAGTGGGCACTCATTTAGAGCCTGTTGTATTTTTGAGGAAGCAAAGGCTGTTAACTTTACAGAATGAACGAAGAATCCCAAACGTCGGTTGTGTTCTTCTGTTTGATGGAGAACCACAGGCCACTTTGGATACACGATGCGCTGTCAAAGTGTATAGGCTTCGCACTACAGAAAAGGAATATAAAAGAGAGCAACTAGAAGAAATGCCAATCACAATTAACGGAGGTGTTGAAGAAGTAATTCACAAAACCATCGACCAAGTTGCGAAATACATTGATGGCGCTGCGTTTCAAGACGGGGGACGCCTCGTTAAGCTCAGCTACCCATCCGAAGCCCTAAAGGAAATCTTGGTCAATGCGGTTATTCATCGTGATTACAGCTTAAACGACGATATTCATGTTCGCGTGTTCGACAACCGCGTAGAGGTGCAAAGTCCAGGCAAATTGCCAGGCTACATGAATTTAGACAACCTCTACCAAGAGCGATTCTCGCGAAACCCCAATCTTGTGCGGATGCTTCACAATCTTCCGGATCCTGTAAATCATGACATAGGCGAAGGCTTGGATACTGCGAAAAACGAGCTCAAGAAGGCGGGCTTGATTGAGCCTATTTTCGAAGAGAAAGAAAACGCCTTCGTAGTAACCATTAAACACCAAAGAATTGCTTCTGTTGAAGAAGTGGTATTGGGTTATCTGCAAGACAATCCGGGAGCGGAAATAACCAACAAACTTGTCCGCCAGCTTAGCGGTGAAGACGACATGCAAAAGGTGAAGTCCGCTCTTCAGAGGCTGCGAGCAAGTGGTCAGATTAAGCCGGTCGATGAGAACGCCCGCGCATTCAACTTCCGCTACGTCAAAGCATAGAGCTTACAATCGCATGAACGCGGACAACCAAACGCTACGCTCCTTCGTCGCTACGCTTTCAGCCGCCAGTTGTGGGCGGCGTTAGACTTTTAATTCTGAGACGCCATGAAAAGGTATTGTAAGTAGCCCAAAGTTTGAGAGTCTTCCTCAGGGATTAAAGTTCGGCGGCATTGATACTGGTGACCTTAGAAAATATCTTCTTTATTGGGATGAACTTCTAACAAACGACAAGGCGGTCCGGCAACGGCTGCCCTTGAGTTGTTTCTTGGGGTGGGGATCGGATTGGGTTTGGTGGTGGTTGCATGCGTGGACGTGGTTGGCGCCAGACGCCATGAACGCATCGAAGCGATGTGGGACCCGTGTGGCGGTGCCTATTAAATCCCAATTGTTATAGCTTAAAATCCCAATTTGTTCGATGATAAATCCCAATTTGCAATTGACAAAATCCCAATTTTAGATATCAATTCAAGCATGAATACAGAAACTTATCATCGATTTCTGACTGAGCGAATTGATGACGCGATGCAGGATACGCCGGCAGTTCTTATCAGCGGTCCGAGGCAGGCTGGCAAAACAACGCTGGCACGTCGGATCGCAGGACAGGAGATGCGTTACCTGACTCTTGACGACGAGACCGTACTGCTGGCCGCCAAGGAAGATCCCGTGGCGCTTGTCCGTGACGCGGACAGGGTTGTCATCGACGAGATCCAGCGTGCACCAGGCCTGCTTATCGCCATCAAGAAGAGCCTAGACGAGGACCGGCGGCCCGGACGATTTCTCCTGACAGGATCGGCCAATCTGATGACTCTTCCGACTGTCGCGGACTCTTTGGCCGGGCGCATGGAAACCGTGACGCTCCTGCCCTTGTCACAGGCCGAAATATGCGGGTCGACGGTAAACTGGCTGGACAGCGTTTTTGCAGGCACCGTTCCCGTAGTGGATTCGTGCATGGTGGGGTCGGACTTGGAGGAGATCGTTCTGCGCGGCGGGTATCCCGAGTCAGTGCTGCGCTCGACGCATCGGCGACGGGCGGCATGGGCGAGGCAGTATCTGAACGCCCTGCTCCAGCGCGACGTGAGGGATATCGCCTCCGTCGGCAATCTTGATCTTTTTCCGCGTCTTGTGCGCGTGCTGGCGGAAATGTCCGGGCAGATGTGCAACTATTCGCAATTGGGAGGACAGCTTGGTCTCGATCATAAGACCACGGCCCGCTATGTGGGCATCCTTGAACAGATGTTTCTGCTGACCCGCGTCGAAGCCTGGAGTCGCAGCCGAATCGGCGGGCTGGTCAAGACGCCTAAATTGCACTTTCTGGATTCCGGCCTGCTCTCGACCCTGCTTGGGCTGACACCCTCGGCGGGCCTGCCTGGGCGAAACCGTTTTGGACACGTTCTTGAGACCTTTGTCCATGCGGAATTGCTTAAACATGCCGCCACGACCGATAACGAATATCGGATGTTCCATTACCGGGACCGTGCCAAGTATGAAGTGGATTTGGTCATTGAGAATGCCCAGGGGCAACTTGTCGGGGTGGAGGTGAAAGCTGCGGCTTCGGTCAACGAGCGCGACCTACGGGGGATACGACGCTTTGCGGAAGCGGCGGGCGACAAAATGCGCCTTGGAGTGATTCTTTACGACGGTGCGGAAACATTCTCACTGGGGCCAGACCTCCTGGCCGCGCCGCTGTCTACTCTATGGGGGCGGTGATTCGGCTGAAGCGCACCTATAGCGCCGTCAGCCCCCATCCTCCTGTCACGCCGAAGGCCGTGGGTTCGAGCCCCATCGGCCCCGTCAAAGAAATCAAGGGTTTACGTGAAAGCGTAAACCCTTTTTCTTTTGACGGGTGGGGGGCGGTGATTATGGACTGAAATGGACAAAATGGACGGTATGGACTTTATGGACCCCGCCTGGGAACAGGCCAGGGCATGTGATGGTTTCTTGTCCATCTGGGCCATGCCGTCCATTTCGTCCATTTTCCCCAAGTGTCATTTCCCCCGGCGTGCCGAGCGTACGCGGTAGAGGCGCTCTGTAAACCCGCCTTCGTCCGTGAAAGCCCGGGCCAGGGCGGATAGCTGGCGGTCCAGCAGGATGCAGGTGACTCCGATGAGGGTCAGGGCCGCGTTGGCGGAAATCTCCTGGTAGCCGGGGGCTGCCTGTATGTCTCTTCCATTCCGTAGCGCTTGGTTCCTGACATCGCGCACCCAGGCGGCCACTTCGTCAGCGGTTTCGCAGCGTCTGGCAACCAGGGAGGCGCGGCGCGGGTCGCTTGCAGGCCACTCGGGCAGGCTGCGCTGGCGCAGGAAATCCTCGTAGTCGAGGAGCAGTTCTTCCAGACTGGCCCTGGCCACACTGGTAAGCTTCAGTTCAGTTTTTTTTGAAGTGCCGCTGGCCTCGCTGCCTTCGGCGATGTTCTGCACCCCGCTGCGCGCTGCCTGAACCATCTGGTCCCGGGTACGGCTGCCCGAGGCGACATAACGCTCGCAAAACCGCACCGTCACATCGTAACACAGCCGCGCCAGCTGAAATGTCTTCAGCCTCCGGTATCCGCCATGTTTGGCAATGATCGACTCCAACGCACACCCCGCATGCAATGATGAATGTCACCCGGCCACCCGTCGTCCATGCGGTCCATAACGTCCACCCAGTCCATAAAGTCCATTCCTATCGGACCCTATTTTTACAATTTTTTGCGTGGTGCAAAGAAGCATAGGCGCGCACTTAAAACGCCGCGCTACCCCCGAACAAACGTTCTGCCAGGGGCGTCACGCCCCGAAAAGGGGCAGTCTTCTTTTGACTTTTCTGCCACCAAGATGTGGCGACGCCAGTTTCTCAGTCCGGGTTCAACTGAACGCTCCTGATATCCCCATTATATTCCAGTACCTGTTCCCGTATGCCATTGTCAGGCCTATTTCGCGGCCTGTGCTATGATGGCGCGGCAAAATGCAGGCAGATCATCAGGCTTTCGCGCGGTTATCTGGTTCCGGTCCACGACAACTTCCTTATCGACCCACGTAGCGCCAGCGTTTACCAGGTCATCCTTGATGCCGGGGGTGGACGTGCAGGTGAAGCCTTTAACGATCCCCGCGGAGATCGGAATCCATCCGCCGTGGCAGATGTGGGCGACTATTTTCCCAGCTTCGTGCATTTCGCGGGTGAGTTCCAGGACCTTGGGGTCACGTCTGAGCTTGTCGGGGGCGAACCCGCCGGGAACGACCAGCAGGTCGAAGTCCCTCGCCTGCTGGTCCGCAATGGCGGCAGTGGATTTGAAGGGATACCCGTTTTTGCCTGTGTAGACGACTCCCGCCTGAGGCCCGGCGACGACCACTTCGGCGCCTTCTTCGATCAGGCGGTAGTATGGGTAGAGAAGCTCCATGTCTTCAAAGATGTGATCCACAAACATCAGGACTTTCTGGTCTTTTAATTTCATTTTGAACTCCGGTGTGTTAACGGATGATGGGCTTAGAGGGAACAGTTCACCTGTAACGAGATGCCTACCATCCCCTTAAGGCCTGTCAAATCTTTTCCCGAAAGAAAAGGGGGCGAAAAATGGGTCGAGGTTGCTTTTGACTATTCTGCCATCAAAACCGCACGAAGCATCCGTAGCTGCATCCAAGAACCTGGGTCTGTCCCGGATAACTCCACTAAATTTTCCAGCACAGTCCGAGGAATGTTGGTGAACTCCGCAATCACAGGATATATTGCCCTTGCAATTTTTCCGTTTTCTTATATATTTTTGTAAATTATCTTATAAAACAACAAGTTCTATATTTTTACGAACAGAATCAATACACAAGGACGGAATGCATGGAAAAAGAAATTGAACATAAATTACAGACGCGACATCTTTCCATAGACGACTTCGAAGCTTTGCGAGACCTCCATAAGCGGGTCTACAAAAGCCTCGATACCCCGTGGACGCAAAAGCAGATCGCCCTGCTGACCACCATCTTTCCCGAAGGGCAGGTTTGCATCGAGGACAATGGGAAAATCGTGGGCATCGCCCTGTCCGTCATCATCGACTTCAGCCTGTTCGGCGACCAGCACACCTATGACCAGATCGTTGGCAAAGGCACCTTCAAATCCCACGACCCGGAGGGGGACTACCTCTACGGCATCGAGGTTTTCGTGGACCCGGAATACCGGGGCATGCGACTGGGACGGCGTCTGTATGACGCCCGCAAGGAGATCGGCGAGAATCTCAATCTCAAGGGCATCCTGCTGGGCGGGCGCATTCCCGGCTATCATACGGTCTCAAAGGAGATGACGCCCCAGGAGTACATCCTCAAGGTCAAGAACCGCGAACTGTACGACCCGGTGCTCACCTTCCAGATGTCCAACGATTTCCACGTCCGCAATCTCCTCGACGACTACTGGCCGGGCGACCACGAATCCCGGGGCAATGCGGTGCTCCTGGAATGGATCAACATCTATTATCAGAAAAAGACGCGACTGGTGGGGCGCACCAAGTCCATCGTCCGTCTCGGCGTGGTCCAGTGGGAAATGCGTCGCTTCGAGTCCTTTGACGACTTTATGCAGCAGGTGGAGTTCTTCGTGAACACGGTCAGCGCCTACAAGGCGGACATCATCCTCTTTCCCGAGCTGCTCAACGCGCCGCTCATCCGCATGTATGATGACATGCGTCCCATCGATGCAATGCGCCAGCTTTCGGAATACACTGAGCCCATGCGCCAGGCCATGACCGAGATGGCCCTGAGCTGCAACATCAACATCGTCACCGGCAGCGTGCCCCAGGTCCAGGAGGATGGCACCCTGCAAAATGTCAGCTTCCTGTGCAGGCGCGACGGCACCTGGGACAGCCAGGCCAAGCTGCACATCACCCCGGACGAGGACGCGCACTGGGGCTTCACAGGCGGACACAAACTCAAGGTCTTTGAAACCGACGTGGGCAAGATTGGCATCCTCATCTGCTACGACGTGGAATTTCCTGAACTGGCCAGGCTGCAGACCATGAAGGGAATGAAAATGCTGCTGGTCCCGTTCTGGACCGACACGAAGAACGGGTATCTGCGCGTTCGCCGCTGCGCCCAGGCCCGGGCCATCGAGAACGAATGCTTCGTGGCCATCTCCGGCAGCGTGGGCAACATCCCCAAGGTGGAAACCATGGGCATTCAGTACTCACAATCCGCCATCTTCACCCCGTCGGACTTCCCCTTCCCCCATGACGCCATTGCCTCGGAGGTGACCCCGGGCATCGAGACCACGCTGATCACCGATCTCGATCTCGATCTGCTCAAGGAACTGCGCACCCTGGGCAGCGTGCGCAACGTCAAAAGCCGCAGGACTGACCTCTACGAGCTGCGCTGGAAAGGCGGAGAGTAGTCTGTTTTTTGCAGGGAGAATCGATGCCGAACAAACCGAAAGTTGCTGTCGTTACGAGTGGCGCACAGGGCATTGGCAAGGCGATCTCCAAAAAAAGATAAGGGATCTCAGTTTAAACGCTGAAATCCCTTTTTTGCGGGTCAAACCATGCTTTCATGGCTGACCTGTCATGTGCTGCCTGGTGGGGACGACTAAAATTTGTTGACCGGAAGCTTGATGAATTGCGTTCCTTCAACCTCTTTGCCGAACTGTCCGTTGCGCAGGTTGGCCTGAATGGACGGCAAGAGCAGTGGCGGCACGGCTTTGCCCTTGTCGTCGCGCTGTCTTTGCTGGACAAACTCTTCCTTGCTGATGCCCAGATGCAGGAGCACATTGGACTGTTTCTGTTCGCTGATGGTGGTCATGCACTGCGGACCGCGTCTGAACTCCGGCGGGTAGTCGTGACCCACGTAGACGCGGTGGTCATCAGGCAAGGCAAAAAGACGCCGCGAGGAGTCGTAGGAATGCTCCGCGCTGCCACCGGGAAAGTCGCACCTTCCAGAGCCTACGTCCGGCAGAAAGATCGTGTCGCCAACAAAGACGGCGTCGCCGATGACGTAGGTCGTGTCTGCGGGAGTGTGCCCAGGCGTATGTAAAATGGTGGCTGGCATGTCGCCGACGGTAAATTTTTCGTCGTTGTCAAACAGATGGTCGAACTGGGACCCATCCAGCTTTGTATCGTCCTTGGTCTGGAAAATGGGCACCCAGGTGGCGATGATGGTCAGGATATGCTTACTTATGGCGATTTTCCCTCCCAGTTTCTCTTGCAGATAATGGGCGGCGGTCAGATGGTCGGCATGGATATGTGTTTCGAGTATCCATTCCACGACAAGCTGTTTCTCTTTGATAAAGTCGATGATGACATCTGCTGAACGCGTGCTGGAGGAACAGGACGGAAGATCAAAATTGAGCACGCTGTCGATTATGGCGCAGCGCTTCTGCGCATCTGTCGCAGACCAGACCACATACGACCAGGTGGCCGTGTCCTCGTCAAAAAAAGCTCGTACTGTGGGCTTATGCATGGAATTTCTCCTTTTCGTCTATTTGCAGCTGGCGCCGGGGCTGCCTTTGGGCTTGCCGTCGATTGGGCACACACCGCCCGTGCAGCCGGTTTTGTTCCACGGTGCCCGCGTCAGCAGCATGGCCATGCCGCAGGTGTTGGTGATGCCGGCAAAGACAAGTCCCGCGCCCACAAAAAGCGCACCCCAGATAAAGCCTGGCGTCGCGAAATACCCCAGCAGCCCGAACAGCAGCACCAGGCTTCCGGCCGCAATGCGCACCTGCCTGTCCAGGGAGATGGGGCCACCGATGTTGGGAGCGGTGTTTGCGCCGATCAAAGGCAGTCCCTCACGTTCCCAGGCGTCGATACCGCCTTGCAAGACCTGCACGTTGCTGAAGCCGGCTTGCATGAATTTCTGCGCTGCCTTCTGGGCCCTGCCACCGCTGGTGCAAAGAAGGATGAGCGGAGTGTCCGGCAGGATGCCGCGTCGCATGGCAAAATCCTCAGGGATCAGGTCTGACAGCGGGGCAAAGGCCAGCGACCGCGCCAGGCGTTTGTTGGCAAACTCCGCCGACGTGCGCACATCGACAAAAATAGTTTGTTGGGCATCCGCCTTTGCGGCAGCGAGAGCCGAAATTTCCTGCAATCCCATAACGTCTCCTTTGTGAATATTCCTCCTGACCACGGTGCGCTGCGCGAAAAAGCATCAGTGCTGCCTTGATAAGGGATGGAAATATGGAACGAAGTTACTACTTGATGCGTACATGAAGTGTCAGAATTTCAATGTCCTGCATTCCCACAGGTCTGGCGGAGTGGTCAATGATCTTCAGGCAATTTTCCACATGATCCAGCATTTCTGATATCCTGTGCGGATCAAACTGCTTGGATTGAACGGCCAAAAAAGGCCTGGCCCCTGCTTTCTTCGTAAATCCCATTTTTCGCGTCGAGCAAAGAGGCATAGGCGCGCGCTCTAAAATGCCGCGTTGCCTCCAAAGAACCGGTCTGCCAGGGTCGTCATGTAGAAAATCTCGAATTCGATCATGTCCGCATCCTCCCGGCGCAACCATTCCGCCAGCCAGGCGGTGCGCAGGGCCAGGGTCCAGGTTGGCAGGTGCGCCTCCAGGTTGCTGTCCAGCAGGTCGCAGGATCGCAAGGTTTTCATGAAGGCCGTGACCAGGGGGCCGCTTAGCGCGGCCTCATCATCGCTGCCCACGCAGCCGAGGATCAGCGCCATGTCGTGCAGCACGCACTTGGGGCCGCAGAATTCCCAGTCAATGGCACCAAGGATGCGGTCCGCGCCCCAGATCATGTTCAGCGGATGCGGGTCGCCGTGGCAGAAGACCACGGGCAGGCTTGGACACGCGGCAAGCTGCCGGTCGATGAGGGAGAAGATGGGGCTGAGCCGTGCAAAGACGTCCGGGTGGCGTTTTTGGGCGTCGCCTGCGATTCTCGCGGCATAGGCGCGCAGGTCAAAGGTTTCCTCCCCGGCGTCAAGGCCCTGGGCGGCATGTCGCAAGTCCCGCAGAAACCGGGCCAGAGCCTCTCCGCGCCATGCGTCCCGCCAAAAGTTTTCCGGGTCCGGTGCGACCCCGTCCAGAAATGGGGTCAGCTGCCAGATCCGATCTCCGGCACGCTGCGCAAAGTTTCCGTCAAGTCCGGTCCGAGGCGCGGCCACGGGCAGGCCACTGGTCGCCAGGTGGGCGATGCGTCCGGCGATGCGTATTTTGCGCGTCAGGGTGCGGGAGTCCAGTTCTTCGAGGACATGGCGCGAACCGTCTGCGTCTACGACCACCCGGTACAGGCAGCGCTCCGGGCTGCCTTGGAGGGGAATGTCGGGATGGATGTCCTCGAAAGTTAGGCCCCAGCAGCTCAGTATGTCGTGCAGAAGTTCGGGAGATGGATGCATTACGAGTTAGAGGGAGCCCCTCACCATTTGCGATTTACGTAGCGGATGACGAAAAAGGCCAGGATGGCGATGACCACGACCATGGCCGCCATCAGGCCGTAGATGTCCGAGTTTTTGCCGATGAAGCGCAGGGTGCCCATGGTCAGCACCGCGACCACGCCGCCGGTCCACAGCAGGATGGTTTGTTTTTTCATTTCGCCCTCCGGATTGAAAAATGGCGGACCACCGCAGTGATCCGCCCAGTCCAGTCTAATGTTCCGCAGGCTGGTTAGTCAGGCCGAAGCGTTCGAGGAGATAGAAGATGATGGACATGAGCATGCCCACCACCGTGCCAAGGGCCATGCCCTTGAGTTGCACCGTGCCGACGTGCAGGGCCGCGCCGCTCAGGCCCACGATGAGGACCACGGCGGTGAGGATCAGGTTGGCGGGCTTGGAGTAGTCGACCTTGGCCTCCACCAGCATGCGGATGCCCGAGGCGGCGATGACGCCAAAAAGCAGGATGCAGATGCCGCCCATGACCGGAGTGGGGATGGACTGGATGAAGGCCGAGAGCTTGCCGATAAAGGCCAGGCCGATGGAGATGACCGCCGCCCCGCCGATGACCCATACCGAATAGACGCGGGTTATGGCCATGACGCCAATGTTCTCGCCGTAGGTCGTGACCGGGACGGAGCCGAAAAAGCCCGACAGGGTGGTGGAGATGCCGTCACCGAGCAGGGAGCGGTGCAGGCCAGGGTCCTTGATCAGGTCGCGGCCAACGATGTTGCCGGTGACGACCAGATGTCCAATGTGTTCGGAGATGACCACCAGGGAGGCCGGGATGATGATCAGGATCACGTTGATGTCGAACTTGGGCAGGTACACGGTGGGAAAAGAGAGAACGGCCGCCGTGGAGATGGTCTCGAAGTTGACCATGCCCATGCCGATGGACACCAGGTAGCCGACGATGATGCCCACCAGGACCGGGATGACCGCCATGAAGCCGCGAAAGACGATGGACCCGAAGGCGACCACCAGTAGGGTGACCATGGAGACGACGATGGCGTCGAAATTATAGGCTCCGGACTCGTCCGGCATGATGCCGGCCATGCCCGTGGCCACTCCGGCCAGTTCAAGCCCGATGAGAGCGACGATGGGGCCCATGGTCGCCGGGGGCAGCACGACCTTGATCCAGTCGGAACCGAAGCGGCCGATGATGAGCGCCACAGTGCAGAAAATCAGGCCCGAGGCGATGAATCCGCCCAAGGCGTAGGAATAGTTTCCGCCCCACAGGGACTGGTCCGCGCCGAGAACCACGAAGACCGGCGACAGAAACGCGAAGCTCGAACCCAGGAACGCAGGCGCCTTGCCCTTGCAGATGAAGAGGTACAGGAGCGTGCCGATGCCGTTCATGAGCAGCACGATGGCCGGATCGATCTTGAACAGAGTGGGCACCAGCACCGAGGCGCCGAACATGGCAAACAGGTGCTGCAGGCTCAAGGGGAAGCCCTGGAGTAAGGGAACCTTTTCATCGACTTGAATGATTCTTCTGCTCATGCGTTTCTCTCTTAAAAAAATGATGTGTTGCAAGGCCAAATGGGCCCGTCCCTCGCACACGCCGCACGGGGTCCGCCATGCAGACCCCAAAACTGCGATTTCGTACAGGTTGGGGCTGTCGCGGTCAAGAATGTCGTCGCGGGAACCGAATTTCCGACGGAGCGGGCCGCTATAGCGGGTCGCATAAGGTTGGCGTGGGGCGGTCCGGAAAAGGGGATAGTGTCTTCTGCCATGTCCGGACCGCGAAAACGATCACCAGTTCAGGGTTTACTGCAGGTAATGGAAGTCGAATTGTGATTCGGATTCTTCCGAAAAGGAGCGTGGCAATGTCACGGTGTCAATGCGCTCAAGTCGATCTGTTCCTATAATATTGAACAGATAGGTGAATAACTCGGCATGGATTGCAGGCCCGGGTTTGCTGGTCGCCGTAAGTGATTGCGGTGGAAGATCCTGTTCGACGGCCGACATGATGGATGGATATCGTCCGAAAACCGAGGAAAAAGAATGGATGACTTCGGCAAAAATGGCGTCGTGTCCGTCACCCTGATGCAATTCCGCCAGCACGAGCAGGATTTTGGCCAACTCGATATATACCAAAATGTGGGCATCGTGTGTGTCGGCGAGCCGAACAGCATGAAGCAGCTCGTCGGTGAAGACGCGAAGGATAGCCTCTGGACCTCGGGATTCGAGAATGCTTCTGTAGGATTTGAAGTAGTAGACGGCATCGCGCCGAACCTGCGCCGCGCGACGGATCTTGCGCGTTTGACGGACAGTGCCGGTTTGGTGAAGCACAATATCATGACCGGCTTGTGTGATTTTGCGGCAAAGATGCCAATCTTCATGGGTTCGTTGTTCGTACCCTTCAAGACCGTTCACCTTCGTGTAAATTTTTTTCCGCATGAGCCATATTTCACCGGATGCGAAGAGCGGACGTGCCGGAACAGACTGATACCGGGATCTGAGATGCAGGGCGCGAGACAGAATGTCGCCAAGATCGGAAGCCAAGGGCTGCGCTCCCACCAAGGCGACATTGGGGTGTTCGGCCATGACCGACAAGGCGCTCGGCAGCCAGATCCGGTCGCAGACGATATCGCTGTCGATGGAAAAGATAAATTCCGTGTCCGCATGGCCCAAACCTGTACGTTTGGCTGCGGCTGGACCCAGATTCGTCGGATGACGGAGAACTGTCACGCCGCCGGGAAAGCCTGGCACGGGTGGCGGGATGAAAGCTTCTTCTGATCCATCGTCGACGACAATGACAGCCTGGACCAGGTTTCCGAAGGACCCAAGCCGATCAAGCTGCGCCCGCGCAAAGTCGTGATCGTTGTATGTGTAGGTGACGAGGGTCAGCATTCGTTCTCCCGTCCGGTGTTCATTTCGTGGCTTCTGCCTTGTCAGATTTTCGCTGAGGCCAGATGACCTATCGCTGTCTCAATCACGGCCATGGCTGATTGCGGTGGGGAACTCAGATTCGCGATACGTCCGATGAACCCGTGCACGGGCAGGCCGGAGTAGTTTTCGATGGCCTCGCTGTTTTCCCTGCGGTCCAGTTCCGCGGTGGCGCTGGCCGGGTCGGTCAGGATTACGCCGAGGCAGTTTGCCTTGCGGGATTTGATGGCCTCCAGGGTCAGCAGGGTGTGGTTGATGGTGCCAAGCCCCGCCCTGCCCACGACCAGGATGGAAGCGCCGACCGCGCAGGCGAGGTCGAGCATGGTCCGTTGCGCCGTGATGGGCACGAGGATGCCCCCCGCTCCTTCCATGACGACGATTTCGCTTTGTCGGGCGTGATCGGCGATGAAGGCTTCGATGGCCGCGAAATCCACGGCATCGCCCGCGAACAGGGGCGCTTTGGGCAGCAGGCGGCAGGAGTGGACGCAATCCCCCGGCGTCATGCCCCGGGGCAGCCCTTTGGGCAGGTGGCGGTGCACGAAGGCCGCGTCCGAGTCGTGGTCCGGATGCAGACAGCCGGTTTGCACGGGCTTGAGGTACACAGCGTTGCGGCCTGCCAAGGCGCGCATGATGAGCAGACTGACCACGGTCTTGCCCACATCCGTATCCGTGCCGGTGATGAAGAGTATTGAGCCTGGAGTCATACAGTTTCCTCCTTGCCCGCCGCCGAGAGGGCGTCGCGCAGCAGTTCGATGTCGGTCGCGTTATGCTCACAGGTCAAGCAGACGCGCAGGATGGCCCGGCCCAGGGGCACGGTGGGGTAGCGGGCTGCAAAGACCAGAATTCCCTTCTCCCGCAATCTTGTGGCCAGGCGACGGCACCGGTCCTCGTCGCCGACTTCCACGGCCAGAATGTGCGCCTCCCCTCCGATCTGCAATCCGCTTTCGGCCAGCTCCCGCCGGGCCAGATCTCCGAGCTGACGCAGGTGTGCGCGCCGATCCTCCGACCGCCGCACGCGGTGAAGCATGGCCAGCACCAGATCCCCGTGCCAGGGCGGCAGGGACGTGGTGTAGATGAAGCCTTGGCCGAAATGGATCAGGTGCTCGCGCACGACCGCGGGACAGAGGATGAAGGCCCCGAACATGCCGAAAGCCTTGCCCAGGGTGCCTACGGCCACGTCCGCCGCCTCGCGTCCCAAGCCCTTTCCCCCGTCGCCCATCACGCCGTAGGCGTGGGCCTCGTCCACGACGCATAAAAACTTAAACTCTTGCTTGAGGTTTTTCAGGGTCTGAAAATCCGGGCTGTCCCCGTCCATGCTGAACAGGGATTCAGTCAGCACGGCCTGGGTCGGGTGGGATTCAAGGAGTGTGCGCAGGTGGCTCAACCGGTTGTGGCGAAAGGTGTGGAAGCGGGCGCGGCTGTGCCGGACTCCGGCCATGGTGCTGGTGTGGGCGCGCTTGTCGAGCAGGAGCGTGTCTTTTTCAGTAAAAAGGGTGGCGATGAGGGTCAGGTTGGCCAGAAAGCCGCTGCTCAGGATCAGGCCGGACTCGTATCCGAAATGATCGGCCAGGGCCTGTTCCGCCTCCAGGGTGGAGCGGCTGGTGCCCGTGACCAGGCGCGAGGCCCCCGCGCCGCAGCCGTAGCGCCTGCAGAGCCCGGCCAGGATCTCGGACATCTCTTTGTCCTGGGCCAGCCCCAGAAAATCGTTGGAAGAAAAATTGAGCAGCTCCCGCCCGTCCAGCACCACCCTCGCGCCGTGGCGTTCGGTCATCGGCAGCAATTCGCGGCCCAGACCGGCCTGGTGTCGGGCCTTCAGTTCGGCGTTCAGGCGAAGGTAGAGCTCAGACATGCGAACCTGTTCCGGAAGAGGGTGTCGGGTGCGTCGGTAAAGCCGTGGCGGCCCATGACGATGCGGCCTGCCGGGTCGTCGTTGACGGTCAGGGAGTAGCTGGCCCCGGCCCTGGTTTCCGCGTCGAGGGTGGCGCTGATGGTCAGGGGCTCGTCTCCGAGTCCCGGAACATAGGGCAGGTCGGTCATGGACACAAGGTAGGCCTGCACCCTGAAATCGTGCCGCTGGCGCAGGTGCAGCCCGCAGGTCTGGGCCATGGCCTCCAGGGCCAGATAGGCGGGCAGGGATTTTGCGGTGCGGGTCGTGATTTGGCGCGCGTCGCAATGCAGGATGGCCTCCAGCGCCCTGGATGGATCGAAGAAGGAGAAATCTAGATCCACGGCCGCACCCCCAGGCAGGCATTCTGCCCGCCGAAGCCGAAGCTCTGCAGCAGGAGGCTGCCGGGTCGCAGGAGTGTGCGCTCGCGCAAGAGAGGCAGGTCCTCACGGCAGGGGTTTTCAAGGCCGGCGATGCCCGGAAATTGTCCTTGCGCGACGCAAATGAGGCCCAGGGCCAACTCGGCACTGCCGCAGGCCGCCGCCAGGTGTCCGATCCTGGATTTGAAAGCGATGATGGCGAGGGCGTGCGGGACGGTAGCGGCCAGGATTTCGCCTTCCATCGCATCGTTTAAAACCGTTCCGGTGCCGTGGGCCAGGACACAGAGGCCATCGCTTGGCAGGTATTCCAGGCAGCTTTGCACCGCCATGGAGGCGGCCATTCCCGAGGGGTCGGGCCCGGTCAGGCTGAATCCGTCCAGGGATGAAGAGGCGCTGACGATTTCGGCCAGGATGCGCGCCCCGCGCCCCTCGGCATGCTCAAGGCTCTCCAGGGCGAAGACCGCCCCGCCTTCGCCGATGGCGAAACCGCAGCGGGCCCGGTCAAAGGGCCTGCACGCCAGTTCCGGGCGCTCGAATCCCGAGGCCAGGACGCCCGCCTGCTTGTAGGCGCGGACTCCCTCGAAAGAGAGGCGGGAATCGCCGCCCCCGGCTAGAGCCACATCAGCCAGGCCCGAGGCCACCGTCCGATAGGCCTGCCCCAACGCTTGGGTCGAGGCTGCGCAGGCGGTGAGGATGGTCAGGTTCTCGCCGTGCGCGCCCAGGATCTCGGCCATGACTGAGGTCACGGTGTTGGGCAGGTAGTCCAGCAGCCACAGGGCGCGGTCGTCACGGGGGCTGGCCTGCAGGTTGGGGCCAAGGCCCAGGAACAGCCCGGCCCGGTCCAGATTTCGCCCGTCAAGGCCGGCGTCGTCCACAGCGCGCACGGCGGCGGCCAGGCAAAGCTGTTGGCCCCTGGTCAGGTAACGGGCGTTCTTGCAGCGGCCCACATGGGATTTCAGGTCAAAATCAGGCACCGGGCAGACGGCTACGTGCGGATCGACTTCGGAGCGCAGGAAGGGGCCGTGGGACTCCAGCAGGGCGGAGAGCACGTCCGGCCTGTTGTTGCCAAGGGGCAGGACGAAACCGCTGCCCGTGATGACCACCCGGCGGCTCATCTCAGCTCCCGGCCCGGTTGGCGGCCAGGGCGTAGGCCACGAGGTCGCCCACCCGCAGCACCGGTCCGGCGGGCAGGTCGCTTAAAATTTCCCGCAGCCGATCTTCGGACAGGTGGGGGTATGCGGATCTGAGGGCCTTCAGCGCGTCGGCGCCGTCATGTTGGGCCCGGTTCAGGATCATGCGCACGTTTTTTAGGAAGAGCAGGTCATCGTCCACGGCGATGTCCAGCCTGTGCTGCATGGCGACCCCGATTTCGAGCAGGTCGATGGATTCGGCTTCGAGCGTACGGATGACGTAAGTCTCGGGGGTGATGTCGGCCGGGTCCAGGTCCAGGATCTCGGCCAGGATGGAAGAGATGGTCGCAAAGAGATTCATGCGTATTTCTGCGCCGTCAGTCCGGCGTCCATGGTGATGGTTGTGCAGGTCAGGGCCAAGGCCTGGTCGCAGAGCAGGAAAAGCAGGGTTCCGGCCGCCTGGTCCACGGTCACGATTTTGTCCGCCAGCGTCTGCCGCTTGTCGTCCCGGTCCAGAAAGCGCGCGCCGCGTCCGGCGTCCACCAGCCCCAGGCGCAGGCTCAGGCTGGTGATGCCGCGTGCGCCAAGCTCCAGGCCCAGGCTCTGGTACAGGCCTTCGGCCGCCCGCTTGGCCGCTCCGTAGAGGCCCTGGCCGGGAGCGGGCAGGGCGGCGGCGGCGGAGGACACGTGCAGCAGACGGCCGAAGCGGCGGGTCAGCATGGAGCGGGTCACGGCCTTGAGCAGCATGAGGCGGTGAGTGATGTGAGCCTGGAAATAGGCGTCCATGTCGGCCTCCCCGGCTGCCGCCAGGAGCACTTCGTGGTCGGCCTGGGCCAGATCGACCAGATAGTCCACCGGGGTTTCGAGAATCTTTTCCATGCCCGCCGGATTCGTTTTGTCGCTCAGATCCAGCCGGGGGCTTGCGGTCGCAAGGTTCGGAAAGAATTGCTTTATGGCGTCCCTGCCCTGTGCGGAGGAATGGGTGGGGATGACGTGCAGTCCTTCCTCCAGCAGCAGGGTGGTCAGGGCCAGGCCGATGGCGCTGCTGCCGCCGAGGATGAGTGCGGTCTTGCCGCGAAAGTCGAGCTTCATGCCGTTATCCTGCCCCGCGCGAAAATTGTTTCGTCGCGGCTTAAAGTGCACAGACAGCCGCCGTCCAACTCATCGATGCCCAGCATGTATGCGCCGGGAGGGGCGAAGCGCGAAAAGGAAAAACGCTCAACGACGAGCCGCCCCGTGCATCCGAGATGCTCCCGCATGGCCTGCATGCACAGGCCCGCGATCAGGGAGCCGGGCACCACAGGATTGCCCGGGAAGTGCTCGCGAAAGCATGCGTCGCCGGGCTCGAAACGCACGCAAAGGCGCAGCGGAGTGCGGGAGACAAGGGTCAAATCCATCGTCCCTGCTCCAGCATGCGCAGGTCCGCATCCAGGTTTCGACCCTGGGTGGTCAGGTAGTTACCGATCATCATGCCGTTGGCCCCGGCCAGAGGCAGCCATGACTGATAATCGCCCAGGACCCGTTCCCGTCCTCCGGCGATGGTGATGCTCGCCCGCGGCAGCATGAAGCGGAACAGGGCCACGGATTTGAGGGCGTCGTGCGGGGACAGCAAGGGACTATCTTGCAGGGGCGTGCCCGGGATGGGGCACAGGAAATTGAGCGGCACCGTGTCAACGCTAAGCCCCGCCAGGGTTGAGGCCAGTTCGACGCGCTGCGCCCAGGTTTCGCCAAGGCCCAGGATGCCGCCGCTGCAGATCCTGAGCCCATGCTTCCGGGCCAGGCGGATGGTGCCGATATCCTCGTCGTAGTCGTGGGTCGTGCAGATGGACGGAAAATGGGAGCGGGCCGTTTCGAGGTTGTGGTGGTAACGGGTCAGCCCGGCGCGTGTCAGGCGGTCGGCATAGTCGTCGCTCAAAAGCCCGAGAGAGGCGCTCAGTTCAAGGCTTGTGCGCGATTTAAGCTCCACGGCGCAGTGGCAGATGCGGTCGATCTCCGCACTTGAAAGCCGCAGACCGCTGGTGACCAGTGAATAGCACTTCGCCCCGGCCTTTTGCATGGAAAGGCCCCGCTCGATCAGTTCTTCCAGCGGCAGCAGGGGATGCGTGGGGCTGCCGGTGTCGTAATGGCCGCTCTGGGCGCAGAACGTGCAGTCCTGGGAGCAGGTCCCGGACTTGGCGCTCGTGATGGAGCAGGTGAAGGGCCTGTGCCCCATGGCCCTGGTGATGGTATTGGCCGCGAACAGCAGCTCGGTGGTGTGCTCGCTGTCCAGTCCGGCAAGGAGCAGGCCCTGTTCTTCGGTCAGGGACGCGCCGTCTAGGACCAGGCGGGAAAGACTTGTGATCAGTGGGTGCAGCATGGATTTCCTGTGCGAGGCGCATTAATCGCGGGCCGGAGCAGTTGTCAAATCCGGATGTGTTTTTTTGGTGTCAGCGGGAACAGTCTTTTGACCTCACAACCCGATTAGGCTACCGACCACGAGACATGAATGCAAAGAAAAATTCCGAACCCACACCTCTGGACCACGCTTCCGTGCAGTGGTTGCATACCTCCCTGGATAGCCAGCATCCGGCCGATACCGCCGATGAGCTGGAAAATCTATCCCTTGCAGAACAGCTTGAATACATTCAGGAAATGGATGTAGAGGACGCCTCCGAATCGATCACTGAAATGGAGCGTCACGATCGCAACGCGCTCATGACCCAGCTCTCCCCGTCTTTTGCGGCCGCCATTCTCGAAGCCATGTCACCGGATGACGCGGCCGACGTGCTCGAAGATCTCGACGAATCGATCCGGGCCCGCATCTTCAAGAAACTGGAGCGCGCGGACGCCGAGGAAATTTCGGACCTGCTGCAGTTCGACCCCGACTCCGCCGGCGGCGTCATGAACACGGAGATCCTGGCCCTCGATCACTCCATGAACGCCCAGCAGGCCATCAACCTGATCCGCGATCGGGTCGAGGAAACCGAGATTCCTTACTATGCCTACATAGTTGACGAATTTCGGCACCTCAGAGGTGTCGTGTCCCTGCGCGACCTGCTCGTGAGCCCCGGCCGTACTCTGCTCAAGGACCTGTTGCACGATCAGAACCTCATCTACGTGTCCTTCGACGTGGACAAGGAAGAGGTCGCCAGGCTCATCAGCCGTTACAATTTTCTGGCCCTGCCCGTCGTGGACCACGAGCAGCGACTGCTGGGCATGGTCACCGTCGATGACGTCATCGACATCATCCAGGAAGAGGCCAGCGAAGACATGCAGTCCATGGTCGGCGCGGGCCGGGACGAGACTGTCGACTCGCCGTGGACCTATTCCCTGCAGAAGCGTTTGCCCTGGCTGGTTTTGAACGTGCTCAATTCAGCGGTGTCCGCCTATGTAGTCCATCTCTTCGAGGGCACCATCGCCCAGATGGCCATCCTGGCCGCGCTCATGCCCATTGTCGCCAATCAGGCCGGAAACACGGGCCAGCAGGCTCTGGCGGTCATGATCCGGCAATTGGCCATGGAGCGGTTCAACCGCAAGAAAAGCTGGATAGCGGTGCTGCGCGAGGCCAAGATCGGGGCCGCCAACGGGTTCATTGTTGGCGCGCTGGTATTTTGCGGCCTCTTCGCCTGGACGCATAATCTGGGGCTGGCCGTGGTCATGGCCGTGGCCTTGGGGATCGACATGGTCATCGGCGCCGTGGCCGGCGCGTCCATTCCTCTGGTGCTCAAGGAACTCGGCCGCGACCCGGCCCAGGCTTCGAGCATCTTTCTGACAACTGTAACCGACAGCTTTGGCTTTTTAACCTTTCTGGGCCTGGCTGCGCTGTTTCTGTTCTAGAATTTCCTGCAAAAAAGTCGCGAGGCACGGTTAATAGTCATTTGCCAGTCAGGGTAAATCCAGTGTTTCCAATTCGTTAAAAAGCCATGAATCCCCTGACCTTCAAGGGGTGACGACTTTTTGCAGTGGCAAGGCAGATCGCCATTTTGGGCGGTCTGCCAGGCCGCGCTAGTCCTCCGGTTCCACGGCCTCCATGAGGTCGATGGTCAGCCGCAGGAAATCCGCCTCGGTGATAATTCCGCACAGCTTGCCCTCGCAGATCACGGGCAGGCATCCGTATTTCTCTTCCAGCAGCAATCTGGCCGCCTCCTTGAGGGACAGGTCCGCACTGACCGTGACCACATCGGTCTGCATGATCTCGCGGATGGGAATTCCGGACTCGATCTCGTCCTGGGTCTCGCGGTCGATGCCGGCCAGTTCGGAGATGGTCGCGGCCAGGATGTCGCGGTGCGTCAGCAGACCCGCGAATGCGCCCTGGCTGTCGACGATGGGAATGTGGCGGATGCGGGCCATGTCCATCAGATCCTTGGCTGCGCTCAGGCTTTCGTTGTGGTTGAGGGTGAACACGTCTTTGGTCATGATATTTTTTACCTGGAACATGGCATTCTCCTTTTTTGAGTATTCTTTCCGATTCCAGCATTGCGGGCAAGAAAAAGGTTCGACCAGATGGTTTGAAACATGCGTAAGTCGAGGTCCGTGTTGACTTGGGTGGTGAAATCTGGTTTGCAACCTTCTTTCTGGTAATAATTTCCAATGAATCGGGCAGGCGGGAGAGCTTCACGTTGAAGGCATTTCTTCGTAATAGAGACAGGATGGTGCGCGAGCAGATCGAGGCCAGAGGGATCGCCGACGAGCGCGTGCTGTCCGTGATGCGCCAGATTCCACGCCATCTCTTTGTCGACGAAGCGCTCCAGGAGCAGGCCTACGGCGACCATCCCGTGCCCATCGGTCTTGGGCAGACCCTTTCCCAACCCTATATCGTCGCCCTGATGACCTCGCTTCTCGTCGTCAGGCCGCACATGCGCATCCTTGAAATAGGCACGGGCTCAGGGTATCAGGCCGCCATCCTTGCGGCCATGGGGGCAGAGGTCTTCACCGTGGAGCGGATCAAACAACTCTACCTGACTTCGCGCAGCCGCCTTTTGCAGATGAAATACTTCAACGTGCGGGTCAAACTCGATGACGGCACTCTGGGGTGGCCCGAGCTTGGTCCCTTTGATCGTATCATTGTCACCGCCGGAGGGCCCGAAGTGCCCAAACCTTTGCTCGAACAGCTCACCGACCCCGGAATCATGCTCATCCCCGTGGGGGGAACCAAAAGGGATCAGCGGCTGCTTCGGATTTTCAAGAAGGAAGGGCGGATCCATCAGGAAGACCACGGCTCCGTGGCTTTTGTCGATCTGGTGGGCTCCCACGGCTGGTGAGCCCCGTATCGCGGGGATAGAAACGGCACCCGTTCAGGGTTGAATACGAAAACACATCCGCGGCGACAAACGACAAGACCACCCGCGGGCAGCCATATCTCTGGAGGAATAATGTCAGACGCCACGTCATCCTGCTCAAGCTGCTCGGGCAAGAACGCTCCGGGCACCATAAAGGACAGCCCGGAAACGCAAATGGAACGCCAGGACCGCGTCATCGCGAGCACCCTGTCCAAGATCAAGTACAAGCTTTTCGTCATGAGCGGCAAGGGCGGTGTGGGCAAGAGCTCCGTATCCACCAATCTGGCCGCCGCACTGGCCCTCAAGGGGTACAAAGTCGGGCTTCTGGACGTTGACATCCACGGTCCCAGCGTCCCGCACCTGCTCGGCCTCACCGGCCTGCTGGACATCGACCCGCAGAAAGGCATCCAGCCCAAGCGCTACAGCGACAACCTGGCGGTGGTGTCCGTGGAGTCTCTGCTCAAGGACCCGGATCAGGCCGTGCTCTGGAAAGGGCCCATGAAAACTTCGGCCATCCGCCAGTTCGTGTCCGACGTGGATTGGGGCGAACTCGATTTCCTGGTCATCGACTCACCTCCGGGTACGGGCGACGAGCCCATGGCCGTGCTGAAAACGGTTCCCGACGCCCTCAGCATCGTTATCACGACACCCCAAGAAATTTCTTTGGCAGACGTGCGAAAATCGATTAACTTTCTGCAGTATGTGAAGGCGAACATTCTCGGCGTCGTTGAAAACATGAGCGGGCTTATCTGTCCGCACTGCGCCCAGAAGATCGATCTGTTCAAGAAGGGCGGGGGAGAGGAGTTGGCCAGGAAGTACTCGCTGGCCTTTCTCGGAGCCATCCCCCTTGATCCGGCTACTGTGGTCGCCGGAGATCTGGGCAGACCCGTTGTCATGCTCGATGTCGATTGTCCGGCCAAGATGGCTCTCTTGGAGTTGGCGGACAAGGTCGTGGCGGCCGCAGAAAACAGTCTGGAAGCCGTGTCGAGCAGCCATGTGTAGGTGACAGGTGGCACAATTGAAATGCGTACTTTTTCTTCTGGTTGCCGTTCAGGTGTTTCTTTTGGCCGGACATGAGTCCCAGGCCAAAGGAATCTACTATATGGTCAAAGAGGATGGGTCCTTGTGCATCACAGACATTCCGACCTCGAGAAAGTACAAGCCGTACAAGTTTGAAAGAACGATCAATTACATTCGAAACGCGGTGGTCGCCTTCAAGCGAGACCACCGGAGCGTTGAGGAAGTCAATGCCATAGTTTCGGGTTTATGCGCCAAATACGGCGTGGACAAGAAGCTCGTCATGGCGGTGATCGATGTCGAGTCCGGCTTCAACGCGGCCGCTGTTTCCACTGCCGGCGCCCAGGGGTTGATGCAGATCATGCCTGCCACCGGCCGTGATCTCGATCTGGTTGACCCCTTTGATCCTTCAGAGAATATAGACGCGGGCATCCGGTACCTGCGCTATCTTCTCGATACGTTTCCGGACAGGCGTCTTGCCGTGGCGGCATACAATGCCGGGCCAAACGCCGTAAAAAAATACGGGGGAATTCCTCCGTACGCCGAAACTCAGAACTATGTCGAAAAAGTTTGGGCGCGACTGCAAAACTACGAATAAAATATGAAAATCAACGTACCAAACGCTCTGACCGTGTTTCGAATCATGGCCGCGCCCTTCATTGTCGCGCTGCTGTATTTTCCCTCACGGACCACCTGTCTGCTGGCCACAATTTTTTTTATTGTCGCCATCCTCACCGATCTGGCCGACGGGTTCTGGGCCAGAAAATACAACCAGGTCACCAATTTCGGGAAATTTCTCGACCCTCTGGCGGACAAGGTACTCATTGCCTCGGTCATGATCATGCTTACCGCATTGAACTGGATTCCGGCATGGATCGCCATCATTGTCATAGTCCGGGAATTGCTTGTTACAGGACTGCGGGCCATTGCCGCGGACAAGGGGCAGGTCATCGCAGCGGACAACTATGGCAAGATGAAGACAATCATGCAGAGCGTCGCGATGATTCCGCTCATTTATCATTACCCATTGTTCGGCATTGACGTGGCCCAGGTGGGTTTTCTGTTGCTGCTTGTCGCCGTTGCACTCACCTTGTACTCGGGATGGAACTATCTTTACAGCTTTTACCGGATTTGGGCAGACTGAAGTTTGCGTTTTGTTTCTTTTGAATTTCGTGTATGCATTGCTCCGAAGAATCGAATTGAAAGGTGCGACAAGAAACAGCTTTCCCATTTCCCTATCTCGATTTTGCGAACAGCTCCTTTGGAGGACGGTATAAATGGCTCAAATAGATGCTTTTTTTAAGATGATGCATGAACTTGGGGCCTCGGATCTTCATCTCTCATCCGGTTCGCAACCAATCATCCGCCTTCACGGCGAAATGCAACGCATCAAGTATAAATTTCTTGAGCACGAAGAACTCAAGAAGATGCTCTACGAAATCACACCCGAAAACAAGATCAAGACCTTCGAAGAAAGCGGCGATGTGGATTTTTCCTACGAAGTGCCGCATCTGGCTCGCTACCGCGCCAACTTCTTTATGCAGAAACGTGGAATCGGCGCGGTTTTCCGTGAAATTCCCCAGAAAATCCTGACCATCGACGATTTGGGGCTGCCCGGCATCCTCAAGAATCTGGCCCTGCTGCCGAAAGGGCTCGTTCTGGTTACCGGCCCCACAGGCAGCGGTAAGTCCACCACCTTGGCCGCCATCGTCGATTACGTGAACAAGATCCGCAAGGATCACATCCTGACCATCGAAGATCCCATCGAATTCGTGCACGAACCCCAGAACTGCCTGGTCAACCAGCGCGAGGTCGGGCGCGACACCATGAGCTTCAGCGCGGCGTTGCGCGGAGCGCTGCGCGAAGATCCTGACATCATCCTGGTCGGCGAAATGCGCGATCTGGAGACCATTCAGCTGGCCCTGGAGGCGGCGGAGACGGGGCATCTGGTTTTCGCGACCCTGCACACCATCTCGGCATCGAAAACCATCGACCGCATCATCGAGGTCTTCCCCGGCGATCTGCAGGGCCAGATTCGTTCCGGCCTGGCCGATTCCCTGCGCGCCATCATCGCGCAGAACCTCTTCAAGCGCATCGACAAGCCCGGTCGGGTGGCCGGCATCGAGGTGCTCATCGCCACTCCGGCCGTGCGCAACCTCATTCGTGAAAACAAGATATTCCAGATCAACTCCGTGATCGAGACCGGACGCAAGTTTGGCATGCAGAGCATCGATGACGCCATCATGAAGCTTTTGACCGCCGGGATCATCGATGCCGAACAGGCTTACAACAAGGCGGCCACGAAGTCGAAATTCAGGGAATTTCTGACCAATCCGCCCCAAGATTTCACCGAGGTGTAATATGCAGCGAGCGCATCTTGACCATATTTTGCATCAGGTACTGGATTTTGCTCCGGATACCTCGGACATCCTCTTTACCGTGAACAAACAGGTGCAGGCCGAGGTGCACGGTGAGTTGATCAACGCGAAGATAGAGCCGAATCCGGGCCCGCTTCTCCCTATTCAGGTCGAAGCCATCGCCATGTGCCTCATGGGCCGCAACGTAAGGCTCTACCAGGACCAGCTGCGCAGCGGGTCCTGCGATCTTTCCTACGAGCTCCCCGGACGCTGCCGCTTCAGGGTCAACGTCCTGGGGCAGAAGGGTTCGCTGGCCATCGTCATGCGCAAATTGACATCCGTGGTGCCGACGATCAAGGAGTTAGTACTGCCGGAAGTCTTCTATGAAATGTCCAAGGAGAAGTTCGGCCTCATCCTGGTCACCGGCGCCACCGGAACCGGTAAAACCACCTCTCTTGCGGCCCTCATTGACAACATCAATCAGATGCACCGCAAACACATCGTCACCCTCGAAGATCCCATCGAATACGTTCACGAGCATAAGCTCGGCACCGTGAACCAGCGCGAACTCGGTCTTGACTTCGACTCTTTTGCCTCGGGATTGCGCGCCGCTTTGCGCCAGGCTCCCAAGGTCATCCTGGTGGGTGAAATTCGCGACCGTGAAACCATCACCATCGCCCTGGAAGCTGCCGAGACGGGCCACCTCGTGCTCGGCACCCTGCACACCAGCGATACCGGACAGACCATCAACCGCATCATCGGCATGTTTGAGCTGGCGGAAGAGCGGCTGATCAGGTCGCGTCTGGCCGAGAGCCTGAAGTTCGTCGTTTCCCAGCGACTGATGCCGCGAATTGGCGGAGGTCGCGTGCCCGCCTTTGAAGTTTTAAAGTCCAATTTGCGAGTCAAAGAAGTCATTTACAACGGCGAAAGCGAAGAGAAGACCTTCTACACCATCGTCGAGTCCGGTGACGCCTACGGCATGGTCACCTTCGACAAGTACATCGCTGATTTGTTTTACGAGAATGTCATCTCCGAGGAAGTGGCCATGTTGTATGGTTCCGACAAGTCGCGCCTCGCCCAGATGATCGACAAAATCAAAACAGCCCGTGGAGAGAAGGTTACGGACATCGAAGGTCTTGAACTTGACCATGAGTATGAACGCAAGAGCTCTTTTTTCTAAAGAGGTGACCGATGGATATTAACTGCACTCATTGTAAATCCAGTTTTGTGCTGCCGGATGACCGTATTCCCGAAACCAAAAAATTCAAGCTCAATTGCCCCAAATGCAGAGAGCCCATAATTATAGATAAGGAAAACGAGGGCGACAAGATTGTCGCTCCTGAACACTTTCCCCATGATGCCACGGTGGCGCTGCTCTTCGTCAAGAACCGGGCGCTGGCTGACAGGATCAGCGTATTCCTGAAATCGCGGGGCATTTTTGTTTCCGAAGCTGGGCTCATCCATGACGCGCTCGATAAGGTGCGCATCAACTACTACAATATCATCATCCTCGAAGAATCGGAGCATTCCAAATCCATCCTGGCTGTTGTCAGAAAGTGGAACGGACTGCGTCGCCGGGACGTCAATATCATTCTGGTGGAGACCGACTGCAAGAGCCTGCATGCCAACGAGGCTTTTTTCAGAGGGGTTAACGCCGTTATCGGCGCAAAGGATTCCGAGCGGATCGAAAACATTCTGGACCTTGCCTTGGGCGAATTCAAAAGCTACATGGAACCTTGGGCTGTCGCATCGCAACGGCTTCATTTGAAAGGGTAAATCATGATTCATGGCAAGAAGCGGATCTTTCTTTTCATCTTATGTATCCTTAATATTTTTTTGGTTTTCAAGATTTTTGATGATGAGAGCGGGCTGCCTGTCTACAAAGACCTTAAGCTCAAGATCGAGAGTGTTCAGGAGAAGATCAACGACGTCGAGCTTCATAACAGACAAATCAGTTCCGAGATCCGCATTCTTAAGAAAAATGATCGCTACGTGGAGAGACTTATTAAACGTGAACTTTTCTATGTTGCCGACAATGAACTGATGTACATCATGAAATAATATGAACGATACACTACATCTTTTCGACGAATTGCTGGAACACGATTCCGGCTCGAAGATTTTTTTTCCCTTGGCCCGGCTGTATCGCAAGCAGGGTCATACGAACAGGGCCATTGAGATCGTGCAAAAGGGGATTGAACATCATCCCGATTATCTTGAGGCCCAGCTTTATCTGATTGAACTGCTGAGCGAGGTGGGAGACACGGCGGCAGCGGAAAACAAGGCTTTTGCGGTGTTTTCCAAGCTTCTCTCCTACGAGAAATTCTGGGTCTGCCTGCGCGCTCATTATGCCAAAACGCACCAGGCTGACCTTGCCCTGGCGTCGTTTCTTGTCGAGCGCAGCGCGCACGGTGAAGACGTCGATCTGCTCAAGGTTCTCAATTTCGGCATCTCGCATTATGCTGAGCTTATTTCCACCGATTCCCCCTGTGTTGAACCGGAGCAGGATCTTGACGCCGAAGAAGTTGCCCAGATCTGCATCAACTCCGGCATAAAAACCAAAACCATGGCCAAACTCCTGGCAGCTCAGGGTGAGTACACACAGGCCATCAAGATATACGACGACCTGCTTGAAGCCGTGGTTGGTGAGGACGAGCGCAAGGAATTGAGTACCCTACGGTCGCAGGCGCATCAGGAGTTGGGCAGTCAGCCGGACCCGGAATCGGAAAAGAACAACAAGCTCTACTATGTCTTGAACACGCTGGCCGACCGTCTGGAGCAGAAATTCACACCTGAGACACCAAATTCCGATTGAAATCTGCTCGCAGAAATTATCCTTGATTCTTTTTCTGCACGACTATAATTCGAATCCAATTTTCATGAATTTTCATATACGTGTGTTATTTTTCGGTTCTTTCTTATTCAATTCCAATCGATCCAGAGAGACTCTATGAAATTATTGATTCCAATCCTCGCATTAGTGTTGCTCGCAGCATGCCGGCCAGTGAGAACTACGCAGGACTACTACAACGAGTACGTAAATCCTGTAGCAAGCATCGATTATGAAGACAGTGTTTCTGCGAATGTCCCTGCTGAATTTTTGGATGACTACTACACGATTGACAGCAAAATTGTACGCCTCGCCGATCAGCTTGATCTTCTGGATGCACGCGTTGATTCATCATGGATCGATTTTCAAAAGTCCGTTCACCCGTGGATCAAATACATAGCCATCCTTGATCAGAATCAGCTTTTTGTCTCTGGTGACGACGCCCTTGGCTTTGATCCGGAGGTGCGCACCGGGTTGCTCGACTTGAGTTCCGGGAAGAGCAGGTATTTCCTGTTCAAAAATGACAGGGCGTTTTTTATTCACTATACATTTGCTTCCGATGAGCAGTACAAGGCGACCGTCGTTGAAGTCGATTTGACTGCTCTTACCGCAGAAATTCCGAACAACCGCACAATCATTGCCATCGATGATCAAATCTGCGGACCGGTAATTCCCAATCTGTCGGATGCATGCATCCGAGTGCAGAAATCGAAGAAATATTCCGGCAGCATTAAAATTGACGCCGGTAAATGGTACTGGATCAGAAGCATGGGCTCTGACAACCTCGTATATCTCCATCTGAATCAAGAGTAATATTTATGCGCCAAGTAACAGTTGTAGAGCATCTGCTTCTTCGTCAGAAAGAGCGGCCCATGGCTTCCGGTCGCTTCACCAGACTGCTGACCGAACTCATCCTGTCCGCCAAAATCATTGACCGCGAGGTTTCCAAGGCCGGACTCCTCGATGTGCTCGGGGCCACTGGCGAAGTTAACATCCAGGGTGAGGTCGTGCAGAAACTCGACGACTTTGCCAACCAGGTAATCATCCGCAGGATGGAACGGGCCGGTGTGCTTTGCGCCATGGTTTCGGAGGAGAACGCCGACTTCATCGAAATTCCCCGCCAGTTTCCAGTTGGGGACTACATTCTGATCTTCGACCCCCTCGACGGTTCGGCCAACATCGACGCCAATGTGAGCATCGGCACCATTTTCAGCATCTATCGCCGCACCTCCTTCGAACAGCAGGCCGTCAGCGTTGGCGATCTGCTCCAGAAAGGCTCCATGCAGGTTGCCGCAGGCTATATCATTTACGGGTCCTCGACCATGATGGTCTACACCGCCGGCAACGGCGTGCACGGCTTCACCCTGGATCCAAGCGTCGGCGAGTTTCTTCTCTCGCATCCGGACATAAAAATTCCGGAGCGCGGCCGGATCTATTCCGTCAACGAAGGGTATTCCTCCTACTGGGACGAGCCGACGCGTAACATCGTCAACTATTTCAAAGCAAGCGACAACGCCACGGGCCGTCCGTACAGCACGCGGTACATAGGTTCCCTGGTTTCCGATTTTCATCGCAACCTGATTTACGGCGGCATCTTCATGTATCCGGCCGACTCGCGGGATGCACGCAAGCCGTCCGGAAAGCTACGCCTGATGTGCGAGGCCGCGCCCATGGCCATGATCGCTGAACAGGCGGGGGGCCTTGCCACGGACGGTACCCAGCGGATTATGGACATCGAGCCGCAGGAACTGCATCAGCGAGTGCCCTTGTTCATCGGGTCCAAGAACGATGTGGAAGTTGTTCTCAAGTTCTACGCCGATGCGGCCAAAAGCTAGGACCGCCGTTTTGTCTTCGGCATTCTTCAAAGACGTGTGCAGATGATTTGTCTTGGCATCGAAACGTCGTGTGATGAAACCTCCGTCGCCCTTTGGCAGGATGGGCGTTTTCTCAGCGATCTCGTACACTCGCAGATTCCCATGCATTCGGTTTTCGGAGGCGTTGTGCCCGAGCTCGCGTCGCGTGAACACCTGCGCCTGCTGGACAGCCTTGTTTGCTCCGCGCTGGAAGCTGCGGGCCGCCCTTCAGGGCAAGGCATTGATCTTGTCGCGGTGACGCGCGGTCCGGGTCTGCTCGGCGCGCTACTGGTGGGTATCGCCTATGCCAAGTCGTTCTCTCTGGCGCTCAAAGCTCCTGTCATCGGTGTCAATCACCTGCACGCGCATCTGCTGGCCTGCGACTTCACCGCGCCCATCGAGTATCCGGCCTTGGGCGTTCTGGTTTCCGGCGGACACACGCACCTCTACGATATGCCTCGACCCTGCGAATTCAGACTGCTTGGCAGAACGCTGGACGACGCGGCAGGCGAAGCCTTCGACAAGATTGCGAAACTCCTGAATCTGCCTTACCCGGGGGGAAAATACATTGATATTTTGGCCAGACACGGCACTGCCGATCCCAGACTTTTTTCCAAGCCGTATCTGCACAACGACAACTGTGATTTCAGCTTCAGTGGCCTGAAGACGGCGGTGGCCTTGTACGTGCAAAAGAAATCTTTCGCTGCCATCGATTACACCGATTTCAACGTCGATACCATTGCCCAGGAAATTAAAGACCTCTGTGCCACGGTGAATGACACCATTGTCGAGACGCTGCTCGAAAAGACCAGGCGGGCCTTGCGACTCTGCCCCGGAGTTAAAACATTGTGCCTTGCGGGGGGGGTGGCGGCCAACAGCCATTTACGCCGAAAATTCTCTGCGTTCGCCGAGGACCAGGGCCTCAAATTTTTAGCTCCCGCTCAAAACTATTGTGGTGATAATGCGGCTATGATAGCGTACGCAGGAGTTACGTGGGCACAGAAAGGCCTTATGAGTCCGATGGATTTCGAAGCCGTGCCCAGGGGAAGAAATGTTCCCGATGATTTTATTGTCAACCCTCTCTTCAAGGAGTGAATAATGGCTGCTCAAGTGAACGATGCCGGATTTGAAGCAGAAGTTTTGAAGGACGACCTTCCTGTATTGGTGGATTTTTGGGCACCGTGGTGCGGACCGTGCAGGGCTATTGCTCCCGTTATCGAAGAACTGGCCCTGGAATTCGAGGGCAAAGTCAAGATCTTGAAGATGAATGTCGATGAGAATCCCGGCACGCCAAGCAAATTCGGTATTCGCGCCATCCCCACCCTGATTCTGTTCAAGAATGGCGAGGTTGTGGAGCAGGTCACCGGAGCGGTCTCCAAGGCCAGTCTCAAGCAGATGCTCAGCGACAAGGTCTGATCGTCGTTTATCCTTGAGCGACTGACGAGGGTGGCTGCAAACCCGTGGCGGTCACCCCTTTTTATTTTTGAGAATCTGGAGCAACCCTCCGGATGAAGCGCCCGGATTCGGGGTCACTCGGCCCATCACTTCCATTTGCCGCGAGCCAGGTAATTGTAATGCGCAAATATTTGATTCTTTTTTCTTTTGTCCTGCTTTTGAACGGATGCGGGGCCATTGATTACTACTTCTTGACTCCGCCTGAAGACACCGCGCAGGAGCTTTTCGAAAATGCGCGAGGGTTCATGCAGGACAAGGATTACCCTGACGCCATTGACTCCCTGACCAAGCTCAACGACAGGTATCCGTTCAGTCCGTATGCAACCGAGGCGCGACTCATGCTTGGCGATGCCTACGCCCTCGACAGGCAGTATCTCGAAGCTGTGGATGCATACGAGGAATTTTTGAACATGCATCCCCGTCATGAGTCCATTGACTACGTTTTGTTCCAGATCGGGGTCAACAAGTTCGATTCGCACCGTTCCATCGACTTGCCGCAAACGCAGCTGGCCGAGGCGGTTGAATCTTTCAGGAGACTTGTCAGCGGGTATCCGCAGAGTGTGTATCGCGAGCAGTCTCTTGAATACATCGTCAAGTGCAGAACACTCATGGCCGAACACGAGATGTTCGTGGCCGATTTCTATTTCAAGTCCCAATCATACCGGGCCGCATGGACTCGCTATACGTATATCGTCGATAACTTCCCGGAGCTCGACGAAATCGTGAAGCTTGCCGAGTCCAAAGCCAAGGTGGCCTATTTCTATGCCCAGGAAGCCGACAACGACAGCAAGCGGCATCCGAGCAAATTAAAGCAGTATTTCGACTGGCTCTGAGCCGGTTCGGTTTTTCGCTTTGATCGGGGTGCCTTTTGGCACCCCTTTTTTTGTCCTTTTCAGCGCTCCCCCAGCGACCTGCGTTTTGCGCCAGTACCTTGGCGGAAAGAATCCGGGTGCGGCGTATCCATTCTGTCACGTTCCCGTCATCATTTCTCGACATTTTCCGCGCAAAAGGCGTCTACGGCGCTGTAGAACAACTTCGCCTGTCATCCACAAATCTCTGACGCAAGGTGCTGATGCTCATGGGAAATACTCTCGGATTTCAGACCAAACTCTCCGTTGTCACTATCGCCATCGTCCTGGTGACGGTTCTGTGTCTCACGGTTTCGCAGTTCTATATGGCCAACAAGGACGCCCTGCGCCAGGGAAGGGATGGGCTGAGCAGTATTTCAGCCACGCTGGCCGAGTCCGTGGCCTTGCAGCACTCGCTGATGCTGAACAAGATCCGCATTGACCGGGACATCATGAAAACCCAGTTCGAGCTGAGCGGATTTCCCGTGCCCGAAGTGCTCATGGAATTGGACATGGAGATTTTTGATCAGGACGGCGGCGAAGCGGAGGTGCGCGTCATCTCGGCTATCAAGCACGGTGTCGCCTACTTGCACGAAGGCAATTCGGTCATGCGCAAGGTTGCCGAGCTGACCGGCGGCGTGGCCTCGGTGCTTCAGGTTTACGAGGACAGGCTCGTGCGCATATCGACCTCGCTGGAAACGCCGCAGCCGGCCTGGGGCAAAGGTTCATATATCGGGCCTGATTCGCCGGTGCTGGCCGCCGTGCTGTCCGGACAGACTTGGGAGGGGATGCAGTGGCTGGGGGGCGCGTGGCGCATGACGGCCTATGTTCCGTTCACGGAGCTCAACGACGGCAGGATCATCGGGGCACTGGAAATTGCCCATCCGCTGATCAGCGATGCATTTTCGGATTTCGTACGCAATGTGCGCATCGGCGACCACGGCGGAACTCTGGCTTTCGATGCCCAGGGCAGACAGATCGTCGATCTGCCTGAAGTCCGCGAAGAAGCGGACACCATTGTTCAGGCCGGCAATGGCGTCAGGCACAGGACTCTTCTGACCCCAGACGGCAGGCATCTGGAGGTGTCCCTGCACACCTTTGAACCGTGGAACATGACTTTTGCCACCTGGGTCGCCACCGAGGACCTCATGGCCGGGGTCAGGGAAAGGCTGGTCAGAAATTCGCTCCTGAGCACGATCCTTCCGCTGGCCTTGTCGGTGATCCTCATCGGTGTGGCCGGGCGCGTTCTCATGGCCCCAGTGCGCCGTATGGCCGGATTGGCCGACGAGGTGGCCGCAGGGAACTACACCGCGACCATCGTTTACCCGGCCCGTGACGAAATCGGACATTTGGCCGAATCCCTGAACTCCATGGTTGCCGGTAGCAGGGAAGTGCTCTCGGAAATCGCCCTGGCGACCAAATCCCTGTCCGGGGCATCTTCAGAGCTTGGCACCATTTCGCACGCCTTGTCCGACAACTCCGCCGGGACAGCCCGCAGGGCCGAGGCCGTGCATGAGTCGGCCAGGTCGGTGAGCGGGAACATGCATTCCGTGTCGGCGGCAATGGAGCAGACCACGCTCAGCGTCGGCAGTGTGGCCGCATCCGCGTCGGAACTGGCAGCGACCATCGAGGGCGTGGCTCAGAGTGCGGGCCTCGCCAAACGAACAACCTCGGACGCCGTGATCAAGGCCGGGGAGACCACGCGCCACATGGAGCAGCTAAGCCGGGCCGCCAAGGAGATAAGTTCCGTGACCGCAGTCATTTCGGCCATCTCCTCCCAGACCAACCTTCTGGCCTTGAATGCGACCATCGAAGCCGCCAGGGCGGGAACCGCCGGCCGGGGCTTCGCCGTGGTCGCAGGAGAGATCAAGGAATTGTCCCAGCAGACCTCCGCCGCCACGGAAAACATCCGCCGCATGGTCCTCGCCATCCAGAACGTGACCGACGTCACCGCCAGGGAGATTGCCGAGACCATCAACGTCATCGAGGAGGTGAATGACATCGTCATCTCCATCTCTGAAGCCATGGAAGAACAGACCGTCATGACCCGGGATATTTCGGAGAACGTGAGACAGGCCGCGCAGGGCATCTGTGAGATCAACACCAACGTCACCTCGGGCACCGTCATGACCCGCGAGATCAGCGACGAGATCGAGGGCGTGCTGAACGCTTCCACGGTCATGCAAAAGGAGAGCAAGGTGGTGCTGGACCGAGCGCAGGGGCTGGCCGAGCTGTCCTCGCGCCTGCAGGACCTCGTCGGCCGTTTTCGCTTCTAGTCCGCAGGTTCCAGACGCAGAAGCTGGCCCGGATCGTGGTCCGTCAGCAGCCAGAGGTTCCCGTTGGGACCGACCCGTACGTCGCGGATGCGCAGCCTGAGGCTCTCCAGCAGTAGCTCTTCCTCGACAACCACGTCTCCGGACAGTTTCAGGCGGGCCAGATGGCGGTGGGCGAGGGCGCCGACAAAGAGATCTCCTTTCCAGCGCGGAAAAGCATCGCCGATGTAGAAGGCCATGCCCGAGGGGGCGATGGACGGAGTCCAAGAGTGCAGCGGGTCATCCATGCCCGGCATGTGTTTGAGTCCGTCGCCGATGGTGAAGCCTGTGTAATCGATGCCCAGGGTCACCACGGGCCAGCCATAGTTGGCACCGGGGCGGATGATGTTGATTTCGTCGCCGCCACGGGGGCCGTGTTCGTGAGTCCAGACTTCCCCGTTTTGCGGATGCACGGCCATGCCCTGGGAGTTGCGGTGTCCGTAGCTGAAGATTTCGCTCCACGCGCCTGACTCGCCCACAAAGGGGTTGTCTTCGGGGATGCGGCCGTCATCATGGATGCGGATGATTTTTCCGGCGTGGTCATCAAGCTTCTGGGCGCGCCCCATTTCCCCCCGGTCGCCTACGCTGATGTACAGGAATCCCTGACCGTCAAACGCCAGCCTGGATCCAAAATGCACCCGGCCTGAAGAAGCGGGTTCGGCCTTGAAAAGCACTTCCACGTCCTTGAGCGCGTCGCCTTCAAACCTGCCACGGGCCACATGCGTGGTCACCCCGGAGCCGAAGTTGGCGGCGTAGCTGAAGTACAGGAGCCGATTGGCTGCAAAGTCCGGATGCGGCAAGAGATCGAGCAGTCCGCCCTGGCCCAGGGCCCTGATCTGGGGCAGCCCCTGCACGGAGCCTGGCAGCAGAACCCCGTCGCGGATTATGCGCAGTCGCCCCGGCCGTTCGCTGACCAGGATGTCGCCGCCGGGAAGAAAGGCGAGGGCCCACGGATTTTCCAGCCCGTTGGCCACGACGGTCAGGCGCATCGTGTGCTCTTTGGATGCGAATTCTCGGGCCGATGCGGGCGCGGCCGCAAGGATCAGCATCAGGGCGGCGGCATGAATGAGCAGGGTGCGAAAAATGATGGTGGACGTGTACATATTGCCTCCTGTCACGGGTCTGTATGTCGCCCTCAGCCTTCACCGGCAAGGATTCCGGGCGAGGAGTTGTCAAAAAAGGACTAATGCCCCGGCCATTCAGCGCCACCCAGAAAGTCATAACCGACTTTTCTTTGCAGCGATTCGATCTGAAGAAAAGCCTGTTTGAGCATGGCTTCATCCATATTTCCGAGTTCGTTCAGCACAATGCTGTTATCGAGTGGTCGGTCTTCCTGGATGGCATTCAATTGCGCCTGAAAGCGCAGCCGCATCATAAAATCATACGAGGCAGACACTGCGTCACAAGCGGCAGGCTGCAATACTTTTTTCCAGACCAAAGCCTCTATGCGTTCCATGGAATGGGTATACGGGAGTTTGTGTTTGAGTGCATACAGCCTGCCGAAACTGATGAGGGGCATCAGCGTTTCCTTCATGTTCAGACGCCCGGCATCCTGCGCAGAACCGCTGCTTTTGATGATTCTGCCCAAAAGCCTGAATGGCGGCTTGAAGAGCAGTACGTTCTGCGCCAGATGAGGAAAAAAGCTGGGGCGACCCTGCAACTCCTTGTATATGTGTATGCGGAGCTTATCGGCCAACTCGGCGTCGCCGTATACGGCCCTGAAATCAAGACAGATGCTGAAATCCAGGATTTCCTTGGGTTCGGCTTTCGTGATCCAGGCCGTGAATTTTTCTTTCCATTTCGGTAAGGAATGGCACCATTCAGGGTTGTTGGCCATGACCAGACCATCGCACAGGGCATAGCCGGCCTGGTCCAGCCAGTGGCAGACCCGCTGGCCCATGGAGAGAAAATACTCTTTGAGCAGTTCCGCGGAGGCATCACTCTGCTCGTAGATGATGGCGTTGTCCTGATCGGTCAGCAGGGTCTGTTCCTGACGCCCCTGGCTGCCCATGGCGATAAATGCAAAAGCCGTTGGCGGCGGGCCGATTTCCTCCACGGCAAATTCGATGAATCGGATCGTCGCCGCGTCGCACACGGCGGTGGTCATATAGGCCACGGTACGCGGACGGGCTCCGGCTTCGATCAGTGCCCGGACCAGGGCTGTAGTACGATGGCAACATTGCAGCACCTGTTCCACGGAAGTCGCCCGGGCGATTTCACGGGGCAATACTTCCGGGCCGTAACGGTGAAATTGCAGTAAATTCTTTGCTCGAACCACACTTTTGATCTGTCCTCCGCCATCGTGCACCACCAGGTGCTGGACCTTTTTTTCCTCCATGAGCATCAGGGCTTCATAGATCATGGCATGTTCGGAGATGGTCACAAGGGGCTGGCTCATAAAGGTTCTGACAGGGACCTGCATATCCGCCTCCGGCTTTCCGGCCAGCCTTTTGCGGAAATCACGGTCGGTCAGAAACCCGGCCCCTTCTCCCGCATCGTTTTTGACCACAATGGACGTTGTGTCGCGTTCTACCATAAGGGATGCGGCCTCATGGACAGGCGTGTCCAGATGGCAGGATACGGGCTCGCTTCCCAGTTGCCCGACGGGCTCCTGGAGAAAGAGCAGGGATACCCGCAGTTTTTCGATCAGCGTCTCCCGTTCGCGTTCCCGCCGCACACGGTCAGTGACATCGGAAATGACGCAATTGACGGTGGCCGGTTCGCCAAGTTGTTCGGGAGCAAGGACCGCCGACAACGAAAAGGTGCGCATGATCCCGTCGTTTCCGAGTTTTTGGATCATCCGTTCCAAAGGCGTTTCGGTCCGCCGCAGATCTTTGTTGAACAGGTTGAACTCTTCGCCATCATCAAACAGATCCTCGAGAGCAAACCGGTCGTCCTTGGTCGGGGATATGCTCTGGAGCAGCTGCAGGGCAGGGGCGTTCATGGCCATGATCACTCCCCGTCGCTCGGCCTTGGCCAAAAAAATGCCAATGGCAGCAGCCTGTGCCGCCTGGCCAAGCTTGATGATGGACCCGGCTTCCAGCACCGAGGGGTGAATGTCCTTGAGCAGGACGATGAGACCGGGCAGTCCGGCCAGGATCATGGGGTTCAGGGTGACAAGGCACTCCCGTTTCTCTCCGTCTGCCCGTTCAAGCATGGCTTCAAAACTTTTCGACCCGGCGGCGCCGGTCTGCAGGCTTTCAATATGCGCCCAAACCTGCGCGTTGAATGGCTCGTGAGGAATGAGATCCGCCAGTTCCAGCAATTCGAGCCTGTCGGCGGTGTAGCCCGTCAGGTTCAGGGCGGTGGGGTTGCCGTAACGGCACCGTCCGCCGAGGACCAGAAGGGATCCTTCGGTAGTAGCCTCAATGAGCGTGCGGTAACGCTGTTCGGCCTGCTGCAGGTTGGTCTGCATGTCCCGGCGTTTTCTCTCCATGGACAAGACCTGCCGGACATTTGAGAGCAGCACGGCGAAGACCAGCGCGACAATACCCACCAGAAGATACACTATGTTCTGTTCGATCCGCTTTATTTCCAGCTCGACATCATCGATGTACATGCCGGTGCCGATCACCCAGCTCCAAGGCTTGAAACCACGGACATAGGACTCTTTGGCAGCCATTCTCTCCGGGTCGTCCTTCCACTGCCAGACATACTCGACGAAACCCTCGTCCTGCTGGCGAACGATCTGTGCAAACTGGACAAAAATTCTGACCCCGCGCGGATCGGTGAAGTCGGACACGTCTTTGCCGTCCAAATCCGGCCTGTAGGGATGCATGAGCATCTGCGGTTGCAGATCCTGAATCCAGAAATAATCTTTACCGTCTTTCCCGTAGCGCAGGGACTGGATATTTTCCTTGGCCTTTTGCTGGGCTTGTTCGCGGCTGAGCAGTCCTGCCCGTTCTTCCCGCTCTGCCGTTGCGAGCAGGCTGAGCGCGGTGTTGGTCAATTCCCGGATCATGTCCCGTTTGCGGTCCACCAGTGTCAGTTCGATGGTCGGGAGCAGCATGCCCCATATCGACACGATGAACAGCACAATGGCCAGCAAGGAGGGCAGAATGATCCGGGGAGGAAACGACGACCAGCGCCGCTGTGTATCTACGCTTTCAAGATCCTCCTCGTCGCTGATGTCATCAAGGAGCGGAGCCGCCTGTCCGCCTGAAGCCCCCATGGCCCGCACCAGGCGTTTCCAATCGTCAAGAGGCATATCAACGCCAAGTACGGCCGTGTCGGCTTCCACACCGTGGAAATCAGTGCCCGCGCAGGCCAGCAGTCCAAGATCGACAGCCAATTCCCGGAGCATCCCATTTTCACCGGCCGCGCCGTGGGGACCGGTCACTTCGATGCCGTCCAGCCTCAGGCGTTGCAGATCGGTGACGAGGGCGCGCAGATCGTTGGGCTCAGTCTCATATGCCAGGGGATGGGCCAAAAACGCCAGTCCGCCAGCGCGATGCACCAAGGCGATGGCGTCCTGTGTATCGATCTTGCCTGTTTCCGCCACCCCAGGTGCGGGATCGGCCAGCAGCTTCGGGGCCTGGAGCTGGGAGGGCATGCGCCGCAGGGGGCCCTGATGCCTGGAGATGCGGTCGTGGCGCAAGACCTGCAATGTTGTGCGGAATTCCAAGTGCTGTGGATCGAAGCCATAGGCCAGAATATGTATTTCGCGGCCGTGGAATTGCGTAGAGATTTCCGTACCGGACAGGAAGCCGATGTTGCGTCGTTTCAGCGCCGTGTGAAACCGGTTCAGACCTTCTATGGAATCGTGGTCGGTCAAGGAGGCATAAACCACACCGGCCGTGGCCAGACGGTCGGCCAGAACTTCGGGGCTCAGTTCTCCGTCGCTGAAATGCGAATGACAATGCAGGTTGACGCGAATGCTCGTGGTCATGGCTCGGTGGCTGACGTCTCGCAGGTTAAACGTTGCGGCTGAGTGCCTGGGTTGCAAGGCATTGTTGCCTCTGCCTACCAATCATGGGAACGGAAGCATAGAGCTTTCGCACAGATTGGGTTGGATACAAAAAAAACGCCGACCTTGACAAGAAAGGTCGGCGTTCGGGTTGATTCTCAAACTCGATGTCAGTCGGTGTCCGGCCTGTGGGCCTGGGCCAGGAATTCTTCGGCATTTCTTCCGGTGTCGGAGGTCATCATGGTCACCACCAGCAGCATCAGAGAGGATGCGACCACACCGAAAAGGCCGGGACCGCCGCCCACGGGCAATCCGAGAATGGTAAATGCGGGTCCCTTGGCGAAAAGTAGGACGATAAAGACCACCGAAACGCCAAGCCCTGTGAGGATACTGGCGATTATGCCCTGACGGGTTGCGCGCTTCCACCACAGCGTGGCGAGCATGGCCGGGAAGATTGCGCTGGCCGCGATGCCAAACGCGAGCATGACCAGCCAGGCGATGTTTTCATCCTTGAGCAGGACCGCCAGTGATACAGCGATGGTGGACATGAGCAGCGTGGTGATCTTGGCGATGCCCAGTTCCTGCTTTTCCGTGGCGTTGGGGTTGATGTAGACTTTGTACAAATCGTGGCTGACCGACGATGCCACGGTTATCATGAGCCCTGCCGAGGTCGAGAGAATGGCTGCGACCGCCCCGGCTGCGCCTATGGCCATCAGCCAGGTACCGCCAACACGGAAGCTCATCTCCAGCACGGCCATGTTCTTGGCCAGTCCAACTCCCACCGGACCCTGGGAGATCCATGTCACCAGTTGCGGGTAGATTCCGGGAAAGAGCAGAAAGCCAAGTATGATCGCACCAAGATAAAAAATGCCCAATGCGACGATGCACAGGGCCACGCTTTTTTTGGCCGCCCTTGCGCTGGGGACAGTGAAGAACATGATCAGAATGTGCGGCAGACCGGCAGTACCGAAAACAAGGGCAATGACTGTGCTGACCATGGCCAAGGTGCTGGCGGTTTTGACTCCGATGGTCATGGTCGTGTCGGCTTCCGGCAACATCTGTCGTGCGGTTGCGATTGCCTGATCGGCTGGCAATGCTTTGATGGCTTCGACCACGGCCGGGTCGGAAGCTGCGATAAGCGGCGGCACGGTTCGGTCAGCGATGGCCAGAATTTCATAAATCGACCCGTTGCCGACCATGAAAAAGGCCAAGGTGACCAATATGACCATGGTGCCCCAGAGGAAAAGACCCTGAATGACCTGATTGTAGAGCGTGGCCTTCATTCCGCCGAAAATGATGTAAATGCTCATCAGAATGCCCAGGCCAATGGTCACCCACACGAAATTCCATTTGAGCAACATTTCGAACAGCAGGCCGGCACCAAGCATCTGCGGAACCAGGTAGAAGGTGGAGATGACCACCGTACACAGCATGACCACAAGTTTGATGCGGTCATCCGGAAAGCGGCTGAACAGGGCGCCAGCCACAGTGTAGGAGCCGATATTGCGGAGCGGGCCGGCAATGAGCAGCAGCACCGCCATGTATCCGCCAAAAAAACCGATGGACAGCCAGATGGAATCGATCCCGAATACACCGATGTCACCGGGGCAACCCAGGAAACTGGCGGCGGACAGATAACTGCCGGTCATGGCGATGCCAACCTGGGCCCACGGCACACCCTTTCCGGCGACATAGAAATCACTGGCAGATTTGGTTGATCTGCTGGTCCACCACGTAATGAAAATACTGGCGAAGACAAAGAAAAGAATGAAACCAACGACAATGGGTATGTTCAATTCCGAAACTTCTCTCTGATTGCCCTCAGACGCAAAGGCGAAAGCAGGGGTGAGCAGATAAAGCATAAAAAGAAAAAAACTTTTGCAACTCATTTTGACCTCCAGAACCAAATGATCATAATGATCCATGATAGAGGAAAAATCATCAAGGATAGTAAAAATCCCAGCGGAATCCCAAAGACAGGTAATTCAGCAATATTTTTGAACGTTGGAGTTTGGAGCACTGCAGCAAAAAGATAGAAAAAGAAAAATATAAAAAATAGTCCGAAATTGAGCAGAACTTTTCCTCGAATAGATGGCGCAGGATTTTGAATACTAGGCATAGATATTCTCCTTTAAAGTGCTTGTCCTATTTACAGTAATACGTTTCATTCCAGAGAAAAGACGTTTTTGGATTGCCTTTTCTTCGACCATCAAGAGTATTCAAGAGACGCTTCAGGCTCCAAACGATCCGGTCAAATCAGAAAAAACCCATAAAGATGTCGCTGTAAAAAGTCGTCAGAGTCTGATCGTAATTCACCTGTCAGAGAAAATCCATATAATTAAAAAGGTATGGATCCCTTCTTCCAGAGGATGACGACTTTTTTTCAGTAACATCCATAAACACGATGTATGGTCTTGCTGCTCTGAGAACATGAGTTGTGGAATGTGGGAGCACGCTTTTTGATAGATTATCGATTACGAGTCAAGCCGTACTGCGCGAGACTGACTGAGTAACCACTTAATGAAATCAAAGGACTTCGAGTTTGGCAAGAAAAATCATAGAAAAAAGTCTCTGATATTTGGGGGCCAGCTGAAATTTATCAGCCCGTGCGGCGCATCCTCCAGACAGGAACGTCAATACATGTTTCTGCGCAGTGGGCAGGGCTCCCGGCTGGGCTTGGCCGCGCAATATGCTCTAATTAAAAATGAGTATGGATGCGCTGAATCAATCGGGTAGATGTACGTAATACCGTGAAAAAAAACATGCCGACCACGATAAGCGGTCGGCATGGATAGATAAGCGGTAAAAGGGTGGGCAGTGAATTGATTTTCTTGGTGATTATGGTCTCAGCGCGCAGCTCTGCAGGGCGTTGCGGGCCAGACCCGCTCCGGCCTGTTCGTACATGTTCAGGGCCGTGCAGACCCCGATGGCCGAAAGTTCCTCCACTTCCTCAGGAAAGCGGGCAATGGCCGCCACGGAGCAGGAGAAGCCCAGATTGCGCAGCTGCTGGGCCGCGTACATGTTGCCCTGGTGGTTGGGCATGGCCAGAATGACCATTTCCAGGCGGTCGTCCTTTTGCAGCTTGAGCCAGAATTCCGTGTCGCAGGCGTCGCCAAGGATGACGTTGCGGCCCTGGGCGCGGTTGAAATCCACCCGGTCGGGGGCGTGTTCCACTCCGCAGATCTCGCGGCCGAAGCTCTTTTGCAGCTCGTCATAGGCTCCCGAGCCGATACGACCCATGCCGAAAATGACGGCGCGCACGGAGGTCAGGTCGATGGGTGCATCGTGAGGATGGCAGAAATCGATTTCGAATTTTTTGAGCCACTCGTTCATGGTCCGGTACACGGCCTCGGAGTGAGTGCTTAAGGGGGCCGACACGGCGAAGCTTACGCTTACGGTCATGGCGATGACCAGCAGCCAGTCTGCGGAGATGAGTCCCTGGGTGGCGGCGATGGCCGCGACGATCAGCCCGAATTCGGAGTAGTTGGTCAGGGACAGGGCGGAGAACAGGCTGCTGCGGGAGCGCAGGCCGAATCGGCTGACGATGAAGTGGTAAATGCCGGTCTTGAAGGGCAGCAGCAGGCACAGAAGCAGGGCAGCGCCAAGCATTTCAGTGGTGGGCAGGCCCTCCATGCCGATGGACAGGAAGAAGCCAACCAGCATCAGTTCCTTGAAGCCGAACAATGCCTTGGACAGTTCCGAGGCCCTGGGATGCCCGGCGATGAGCACACCGATGACCAGCGCGCCAAGGTCTGGCTTCAGGCCGACCAGGGAGAAGCCTTCCGCGCCAACGCCAAGGGCGATGAAGAGCCCGCAGAGGATGAAAAGTTCCCCGCGTCCGGCCAAGTCGAGGAGCTTGTAGAGGGCGGGCCGCAGCAGGGGCAGCGCCAGCACGCTAAAGGCCCAGATGCTTGGGATTTTGCCGGAGGAAACGCTTAAGTAAAGTACGGCAAAGACGTCCTGCATGATCAGGATGCCGATGGCGATCTTGCCGTAGAAGGCCGTCAGATCCCCTTTCTCCTCCAGCACCTTGACCGCGAAGACCGTGCTCGAAAAGGACAGGGCAAAAGCCAAAATAAGCATGGCCTGCCAAGACATGTTCATGAGCGGCGAGGGAAAGAGGTGCTGCCCGAGCAGGAGCATGAGGTACATGAAGGCGGTGGTGACGATCATCTGGATCGTGGAACTGGCCCAGATCTCGGCTTTAAGCAGACCGCGCACGTCCAGTTTGAGACCGATGGAGAAGAGCAGCAGGGTGATGCCGAGGTCAGCCACAAAATCCAGGCCCGGAGGCGGGGTCAGCCCGGCCATGTTGTATGCGAAACCGGCCACCAGAAACCCGACCATGGGCGGCAGGCCAATTCGAGTCAGGGCCAGACCGAAACCGAAGGCAAAGCTTACCAGAATAATGAGCATGATCTTCTCTTCAAATTTAAGGGGATCTGACAGAAACAAACACGCGGGCAGTTAAAATCAAAGCGGATTTTTTGCGTACCCCCAATTGTACAGGCCGTTTCTTATTCATCGGATTGCCGAAGTGTCAATCGGATGCGATTTGTCTGAATATGTATTATCCGCCATTTTCCGTCAGCGGCGTCACCTAAAATTAAAAGGCCGCCCGAAAATTGCGTTTCCGGGCGGCCCTGATCAGTGCGATGTGCGGGTTAAAGTTTTTCGACGTTCTTGGACAAAAAGTCGGCCACTCCACCCGCGTCGGGCTTCATGCCGGTGTCGCCCTTCCGCCATCCGGCCGGGCAGACTTCGCCGTGCTCTTCCGTGAACTGCAGGGCATCCACGAGTCGCAGCATTTCGTCCACGTTGCGTCCCAGGGGAAGATTGTTGACCTGCTGGTGCTGGACCACGCCGTCGCGGTCGATGAGGAAGGACGCGCGCAGGGCCACTCCGGCTTCCGGGTGTTCGATTCCGTAGGCCCGGGTGATCTCGTGCTTCACGTCGGCGACCATGCGGAAGCCCACAGGGCCGATGCCGCCCTGGTCCACGGGCGTGTTGCGCCAGGCAAAGTGAGTGAACTGGGAGTCTATGGACACGCCCACAATTTCCACTCCCCGGTCGCGAAATTCCTTGAGGCGCTTGTCGTGGGCGATGATCTCCGTGGGGCAGACAAAGGTGAAGTCGAGGGGCCAGAAGAAAAGGACCACATATTTTCCGCGCAGGGAGGAGAGAGTGAAGTCATCCACGCTTCCACCGGGGGTTACGGACGGGGCGGTGAAGTCGGGGGCCTGTCTGGTTACGAGTACGCTCATGATATTCTCCTTGTGATTATTTGTTTCACGCAAGTTGTTAATCAGGAATTATTACTACTTGATTCCGAGGTCAAGAAAAATTTACCTTGTCTAATTTAATTTTCCAAATCACTTTGAGCAGGTTAGCGCGCCGGAAAGCGCTCGTGGATGCATATATCTGGCCTGTTGGTGCAGACTGTTTTTCCTTTATCATATTTGAAACGAGAAGGGTATCATCGTGAACTTCAAGGCTGTTGTTTTTGACATGGACGGAACGCTGCTCGACACTCTGGCCGACCTCGGGGAGGCCATGAACAGGGTGCTCGTGCAGCACGGTTTTCCGCTTCAGCCCCTGGACGCATACCGTCACCACGTAGGCAGCGGAGCCGGTCAGCTCGTGGCCCGGGCCCTGCCAGCGCATGTTCGCGCCGACGAAGCCCTGCGCGCGCGTTGCCTGCAGGACTTTTTGCGTGAATACGAGGCCGGATGGAAAATGCGGACCGGGCTCTACGATGGCGTGCCCGAGCTGCTTGACGCTCTGGTCGCGCGCGGCATCCCCATGGCCGTGCTGACCAACAAGCCTCAGGCCTTTGCCGAGCTCTGCATGAGCGAATTCCTTGGCCGCTGGGATTTCAGTCTGACCCTGGGGCAGATGCCCGGCGTGCCGGTCAAGCCCGATCCTGCGGGACCACGGCAGGTCATCAGCCATCTGGGCGTGCTGCCTGGGGAAATTCTTTACCTCGGGGACACGGACGTGGACATGCACACGGCCGTAAATGCCGGCATGTTTCCCGTGGGCGTCCTGTGGGGCTTCAGAGAGGAAGATGAGTTGCGTGCGGCGGGTGCGGCGGCGATCATTGAACATCCCATGGAGCTGATGCGTTTCCTGGATTGATAAGCTGAGCGCTTAAGGAGCATCGATGGATTTTGAGATATTGACCAATGCCTTGGGCGGGCTGGCGCTGTTTCTTTTGGCCATGCTGCTCATGACCGAGGGCCTCAATGTATTTGCCGGAGGCGGGCTCAAGCAGTTGCTCGGGCGCTGGACCTCGACCCCTCTGCGCGGGGTTTTTGCTGGCATTCTGGTCACCGGCGTGGTGCAGTCCTCCAGCGCGGTGACTGTGGCCACCATCGGTTTCGTCAACGCGGGCGTTCTTACCCTGCGACAGGCCCTGGGTGTTATCTTCGGCACCAACGTGGGCACGACCATGACCGGCTGGCTGGTCTCCCTGGTGGGGTTTGGTTTCAAGATCGAGGCCTTCGCGCTGCCCATCCTCACTTTGGGCGTGATGCTGCGTCTGGGCTGCTCTTCCAAGCGCTGCAACGGCCTGGGAATGGCCTTGGCCGGGTTCGGCCTGTTTTTTCTGGGTCTTGCGTTTTTAAAAGACGCCACCGGCGGGCTGGCTGCGGCATACGGGGCCGGCGTGGCCCAGGGGAACATCAGCGGCAACCTGGGGACTTTTCTGCTGGTGGGGTTTGTGGCCACCGTGCTGACCCAGTCCTCCAGTGCGGCCATCGCCATTGTCCTCACTGCTGCGGCAAGCGGCATGCTGGGCATCGAAAACGCGGCCGCTGCGGTCATCGGGGCCAATCTGGGCACGACCTCCACGGCGCTCATCGCCGTGCTCAAAGCCACTTCCAACGCCAAGCGTCTCGCCCTTGGGCATATCGTCTTCAACGTCCTGACCGGCATTGTCGCCCTGGCGCTGCTGCCCGTCCTGTTGTGGCTGGTGGCCCAGCTTGGCGACGCCCTGGATATCGAAGGCAGTCCGGCGGCCATCCTGGCTCTTTTTCACAGCGTCTTCAACGTCCTTGGTGTGGTCATCATGCTGCCTTTGGCGGGACGGCTGGAGACGTTGCTCGGTCACTTGTTCCGCAGCGCGGAGGAAGACATGGGCAGGCCCCGCCATCTCGACCTGACCTTGCCCGCGACACCGGCCCTGGCCGTGTCGGCCCTCAATCAGGAGCTTTTGCGACTGCGGGCCATGGTTGCGGAGATGATGCGCGCCGCCTTGTCCGGGGCCCTGCCGACGGAGGAGGTGGAAAAACGATCCCAGGCTGTGCATTCCCTCGCCGAGGCCGTGAACGGTTTTGTGGGCATGGTGCGCACCGAGGCCATGCCCAGGAGTGTTGCCGACGAATTGGCCCACGCCCTGTTCACCGTCCGCTACCTGCAGGAGGCGGCGCGACTGTCTCCGCGCATGCTGCGTCTGCGCCGTCAGGAATGGCGCCTACCGCAAGCCGCCCCTCGCGCCAGCCTGGAGGAGATCATGACCGCCGCCCTTGGATGCGTTTCCCTTGCGTCCCACGCGCAGGAGCCCGCCAAAGACGATGCGGAGCGCACCCTGGCGCTGAAGAAATTCCAGGAATTGTACGGCCGGACCAAACAGACCCTGCTCGACGCCGCCGTTAACGGGGAGCTTTCCGTTGAACTCACGGACGGCATGCTCGATCTGCTCAGCGCCACGCGGCGGGCCGTGGAGCAACTGGTCAAGGGCGATCGCCTGCTTCGCAGCCCGGCCCAGGCAAAGGAGATCGAGGCGGAAAAGAACGGGAATGGCCCGGCAACCTCGGCCGCTGCCTGACGCCGTCTGCCGGGGCAACGAAGCGCGCGGCCTCGGCCTTCCCTTGGCGGGCAGGGCGATTTGCCCTGTCCGCGTCAGCGGCGCGCCAGAAGCGATCCCTCGAAGAGACCCTGAAAGAAATTGGCCGCATTCACTCCCAGGGAGCGAATGCGGTATCCGCCCTCCTGCACCACCACGGTGTGTCTGCCCAGCGCCCCGATCAATTTTCCGTTCTGAAAGAAATCCCTGGCCTGCAGCAGCCATGTGCCCGTGGGGTCGCCTTTGGCCGGGTCGAGGCCGAGTCCGAGCACCAGAAATGCCGGCTCGAAGTCGGAAATGACACGCAGAGCCCGGCGTAAAACCTCCGCATGGCCTTCTCCGTCCATTTTTTCCGGCAGGGCGTAGTTGAAATTGAAACCAAGACCCGGTCCCTCCCCTTTTTCTTCGGCGAACCCGCTGAAATACGGATAGGCGAACCTGGGGTGACCGTGGATGGAAACGGTCAACACGTCGCTTCGCTCATAGAAGATGTTCTGGGTTCCGTTGCCGTGATGGTAGTCGATGTCGAGCACGGCCACGCGGCCCTCGGCGCTCAGGTGCTGGGCGACCACCGCAGCGGTGTTGAAATAGCAGAACCCCCCGAAAGCCCGGTGCTCGGCATGATGGCCGGGAGGACGCACCAGCGCATAGGCCAGGCGACGTCCCGCAAGCACTTCAAGCGCCGCGGTCATGCCGCAATCCACCGCCCCGCGCGCGGCGGCATAGGCATTGCCGTTTATGGGCGTGAACGTATCTATGCAGTAGTATCCGGCGCGCACAGCCAGTTCCTTGGGCGGGCGGGCCGCATTTCTGATCGGAAAGACGTAGGGGTACACGGATTTGTTTTCCGGAAGGGTGGAGCAGACCCTTTTGAGATAGTTCACGAATTTCTTGTCGTGAACCGCAGTGATGTATTTTTCGGAAAAATGTCGGGTTTGTTTTTGTTCGAAGAGATCCGTCTTTTTGATCTCTTTGAGGATCGAGTCGATACGCACCGGAGCTTCCACATAGCCACGTTCCCGGACGTGATGGATGCGATGGTTGTCATTGCTGTACAGGGCGATTTTGCGATCCCTGCTGATGGCGGGCTTTTTCACGGAAACAGTTTCTTTGAAGTAGCGTGGCTCGCGCAGGGTCGGCGGATGCGGCGGAAGCGAGTCGAGAACCATGTTCACGTACTCAGGCGAACACTTTTCCTTGTATTTTCTTTCGAGAATGGCGCGGATGATGTTGCGTGCGCGGGGTCTGGGCACCTGGAACGGCTTGTCCAGAGGATCCGCCACCAGATAGGGAGCGCAGTCATCCTCGGCCGAGAGGGGCGTCTCGTAGGCCGTGTCCACAATGGGCCGTGCGCCGTAGCGTTCGTAAAAGCGCAGGCGGGCGATGTTTTCCCGCAGCAGGGCTTCGTCGCGGCAAAGGGTGGGATCGTCGGGCAGGCATTCAAAAAACAGGGCCGTATCGCCAAGGGCCCGGGCTTCCTCCCGCACCCTCTCGTACAGGGCCGACCCCACGCCGCCTCCGCCATGGCGCAGACTGACGGAAAGAAAATCCAGATAGCAGAAGCGCAGGTCGGAGAAGTGGCAGAGCAGGGCAAATCCCTGCACAATCCTGCGCTGCCCTTCGGCCACGAAGACGATGGTCCGGTAGCCTTTGGCCATGGGGTTTTTGAGAGTGGCGGGCAGATTAGCCACCTCTTTCTGGGCGATGAACGGAAACCGTTCGGTCAGAATGGTCTGCACCTGTTCCACGCACTGGCTGTCGACAGGGACTGTGGTGTCGTAGATGGGACGGATGCTAAACATTTTATGTCCTCAATATTGGCGAAATTCTTTGTTACCAGCCCTTTTCCCGCTGATGACCGACGACCGTCGCCAGCACCGAAAAAGGGCGATGTCGGTCGTTTTGCACACGCCAATCCTCGCCTGCGCCAAATCTACGATGTCGCCCGATTGCATGGCGCTTGGCTATCCGGATTCGAAAGTTCAGCCGCTTCTGTCACACCAGCGTTCAATGGCCTCGCGCATGGCCTTTGGCTGTTCCGTGGGTATCCAGTGCAGCGCGTCGAGGTGTTCGATGTGTCCGTGCGCAAGCTCGGCGAGCAGCCGGACCGTGATCTGCGGATCGCCAAACGCCCCTCCGGTGGACAGCAGGGACAGCACCGGAGCCTTTATGCGCGCTAGATCCGGAAGCGGACCAGTGACGGCGAGAAGGTCCTGCAGGTAGACCACGAGCGGCAGCAGGCGCAAGTCCTTTGCGGGCGAAGCATAGCGGCCTGTGGGAAAGACGCCTCCTGCTGCCGTCATCGCTTCCCGGGTGGTGCGGTCCAGTTCGGCCAGATCCAGGGTGGCGAGCCGCCTGCGGTGCACTCCTAGGGCGGCCAGGGCCATAAGAGGCGGGATCAGCATGGCGATGAGCGGGCGCAGGTTGGCCACCGTCGCCATGCTTCCGGAGAGCGCGGCCCGGAACATGGGCTCGATGAGCACCAGCCCGGAGACCATGTCCGGGTGGCGACGGGCGAACCACAGGGCGATGTTCGCACCGAGGCAGTGTCCGACCAGTTCCGCCCTGTCCACGTGTTCGGCGTGCAGCAGCGCGGCCAGATCTGCGCACCAGACCTCCATGCCGACGCGGCCCCGATTCAGAGAGCCGCCATGGCCGCGCAGGTCCAGGCGCAGCAGGTCGCAATCCTGCGCAAGACGTGTGGTCGCCGTGAATTCCGACCAGCGGGTCATGTTGCTGGCCAGTCCGTGCAGCAGGACGAGGGTGCGCCGCGGCGCAGGGCTATGCGCCTCGCTGCGCCGCATGATGCGGTAGGCGATGGTGACACCGTCCGCCGCGATGAATGTTTTGGCCTCTTCCATGTTTCTCCCTGACTACGGTTCTGCCCAGTCTATGGGCCTGTAAACCAGGATTCTAGCCCATCGCTTTGCGAAGCGAAAGCTTCGAATGTCTGGGGAACCAATTGCGTACGATCGCATTTCTCCTGTTCATGGCAGAAAGGGTGTACATGGTGCCCCTTTTTTCCCTTTTAGGTCTTGTTTTACCCTTTTCGGCAAAGCAGTTCTTTATTTTAATCGGAAATTGAGGTAATTCTCAAACATGATGTTTGTGTACACAGGACAGGTCATGAGGCGTGATCGATCTGAGCCCGCAGCAAGACCACAAACCTCCGACAGCCGACCAAAAAGTTTTTTCACAGGCATGGCGTCTTCGGTCAATCATGGAACAACCTCAAAGGTTCGGAGAAAACGATGAAGAACATCCCCATTCGCATGAAATTGATCGGTGGCTTTCTGGCCCTGTTGATCCTGGTTTGCTCGGGTCTCGGTTTTATCGCCTACGATCGGGCCAAAAACGCATCCTTGAACCAGGTGCAGGAGAATATCCAGCTCATGGCGCAGGACGGGGCAAGGCTGGTCCGGAGCAAGCTTGATTTCTACATTCTGGGCCTGGAAGGGATCGCCAATCGGGATGTGATCCGTTCGATGAACTGGGACCGCCAAATGATGGCCATGGAGCGAGAGACCGAACGGATGAACTATCTGGGCATGGGCGTCATCGATGCAAGCGGCCAGGCCAAGTACCCCGACGGAACAACCGCTGACCTGAGCGACAGGGAGTACTTCAAGGAGGCCATGGCCGGAAAGTCCGTGCTCTCTAATGTGATCATCAGCCGGGTCACCAACTCGCCGGTCATTATTCTTGCAACCCCAATCAAGGGGTTCGCGGGGGACGTGAAGGCCGTGCTGCTGGCCCGCCTTGACGCCACCATGCTCAGTGAGACCACGGACAACATCAAGTACGGGCAGTCTGGCTATTCATACATAATCGACGACAAAGGCGTGCTCATCGCCCACAGCAACCGGCAGTTCGTGCTGGATCAGCGCAACTTCCTCGAAGAGGGCAAGAAGGATGCCCAGTTCGCCAGACTTTCCATCATGTTCCAGCGCATGATCAAAGGCGAGATAGGCTTTGACCAGTACCCGTTTATGGGTTCCGACCGTTTCTTCGGCTTCGCGCCCATCGAGGGCTCCGGTTGGTCCATAGCTGTGGGTGCCATGCAGGACGACGTGCTCGACGACATATACCAGATGCGCTGGATGATCGGCCTGGCCTCCCTGGCCTTTTTCGTCGTTGGCATCATCATCGCCCTTATGATCAGCCGCGCCATCCTGCTCCCGGTACGGAACTGCGTGAATCTGCTTAAAGACATTTCCGAGGGCGAAGGTGACCTGACCAAGCGACTGCCGGTGGATAGCAAGGACGAGATCGGCCAGTTGGGGCTGTATTTCAATACGTTTGTCGAAAAGCTGCAACGCATCATCGCGGAAATAAGCGGCAACGCTCAGACCGTGGCTTCCTCGGCCACCCAGCTTTCGGCTGTGAGCAAGCAGACGACGCAGAGCGTGCAGTCCCTTTCCTCCAAGACTTCCACCGTGGCCACCGCCGCAGAGGAGATGAGCGCCAACATCACCTCCGTCGCCGCAGGCATGGAAGAAACCACCACCAATCTGTCCTCGGTGGCCGCAGCCACGGAAGAAATGACCTCGACCATTGGCGAAATCTCCGTCAACACCGAGCGCGCCCGGGGCACCACCGACAGCGCCGCGCGCCAGGTGGACAATTTCGCAGGCATCCTGCGCGATCTTGGCGCTTCGGCTCAGGAAATCGGCAAGGTCACGGACACCATCTCCGCCATCTCCTCGCAGACCAACCTGCTGGCCCTCAATGCCACCATCGAGGCGGCAAGGGCCGGTGACGCGGGGCGTGGCTTTGCCGTCGTGGCCAACGAGATCAAGGAGCTTGCCTTGAAAACCGCCGAGGCCACCAACGATATCAGAACCAAGATCAACGGCATCCAGACCGCCTCCGGCAGCGCCGTGACCGATATCGGCCAGATAGTGAAGGTCATCGGCGATGTGAATGATATCGTGACCACCATCGCCGCCGCCATCGAGGAACAGTCCGCCGTGACCCGTGAAGTGGCTACCAACATCAACCAGGCCACCACCGGCGTGCAAGACGCCTCGGTGCGTGCATCGGAAATGTCCGGAGTGTCCAGGGATATCGCCCAGGACATCACGGCCGTTGATTCCATCACCGGTGACATCCGCTCCGGCGGCGAGCAGGTCGAGGCCAGCGCGGAAGAACTCTCCAAGCTCGCCGAGCAGCTCAAGGGGTTGGTTGGTCAGTTCAAGATCTAGAAAAAAAGGCCCGGGAATTTTCCCGGGCCACTCGCGATCAGTTTTCTGTCGGCCCAGGAAGGTTTTTCCGGGCCTTTTTCATGCGCTGCGTCCGGCTGGAGCCATCATCACGCCCTGGAACAGTCCGTCTGGCGTGACATGGGGACAAGACGCAGCCGTGTGCCTCAGGCGTCAGGGATGAGTCGGGGTCTTTTCTTCGTGGGGAAGGCGGCTTTGCGACTGGACGTCGCTCACAATGAGGTCAACGACATCGTGGCAACCGGGATCAGGTTTTTTATTCAACGCCATCTCGATGAGTCTGGCCAGGCCCGAAGCGTAGGCCGCTTTGCCAAGCACCCGCGTTTGCAGCCGGATTTGAACTTCCGGATCGCTGATCACGATCTCGTGGTAGGCATGACGGTCCAGATAGTCGTGCGGGATTCCAAGCACCTCGTTTTGCGCCTTCGGGTTCCGTTCTGAGTGGATTTCGGCTTCCGGCACGCCCAGCGACTGTGCCAGATGGACGGCGGTGCCGGGTTTGGTGCTTTTTGATGACTGGTGGGACTCGGTGATGCGGATGTCATGCCCCCGGAAATTTCCGGACGCCTGTTTGATCATGGCCATGAAGCTGAGCATCAGCATGTTCACGTTTGGGCAGATGATGAGCGGAAAGTCCGGGTCCGCTGGAAGGGGTGAGCCGCCCGTGGACAGGTCGAAGAGCATGGACCCGGTGTCCGAACAGAACGCGACGGCATCACCCAGTTCACGTCCGGAACCGGCGTGCACGACAATGCATCGACCATCCTGCACCGTGTCCCGTCTGTCCCACGGAGTGACACCGGAAATTGCCGGGCTTTGCAGCCCGCTTAAAAGCTCCGTGGCCAGCTTTCCGCGGCCGATGACGAGTATTGCAAACTTTTCCAATAAGACCTTTCCTTTTCTTAAATTCCCGCAAAAAATCTCAAGTCGTCGTTGACAGGTATTCCCGCCTTTGAACGGCTACCTGTTCGTCCTGCTCATGACCCGGCCAATGGCCTGCCGCAGTTCCTTTATGCTCACGGGCTTGGCCACGTAGTCGTCCATTCCGGACTTCAGGAACGCATCTCTGTCGCCGTTCATGGCATAGGCCGTCATGGCGATGATCGGGACGTTCCTGGACTCCTCTCCGGCCTGGCCCGCGCGGATGCGGCTGGTAGCCTCGACTCCGTCCACGCCTGGCATCTGCACGTCCATGAGCACCAGATCGAAGCGGTTGCTCGCGAGCATGTCGAGGGCCCCCTGTCCGTCCTCCACGCGTGTTACCTGGGCTCCGGCCTTGCCCAGGATAGCCGCTGCGGCCAGGGCGCTGACCGGGTCGTCCTCGGCCAGCAGAATCCGCATGTCCTCCAGGCTGAATGGAGCGTCCTGGTCTGGGGAGGGGGCGTGACGTTGCAGGCCGTAGTCCACGGCGAAGCTCAGTGCAAAAGACACTGTCGTGCCCACGCCAGGTTCGCTGATCACGGCCAGGCCTCCGCCCATGAGCTCCACGAGGCGCTTGCAGATGGACAGACCAAGCCCGGCCCCCTGATGGGTCCGGGCATATCCGTTATCGACCTGCGAAAAAGGCTGGAAGAGGTCGATGAGATGCTCGTCGGCGATTCCTATGCCCGTGTCGGAAACAGAGAAATACACACGGCAATGCCCGGCTATCAGCGGTGACAGGGCCACGGCTTCAATCATAACCCGGCCTGACGGGGTGAACTTGCAGGCATTGCCCACCAGGTTGACCAGCACCTGCTGCAACCGGGCGGCGTCGCCCAGCACCTTGGGGGGAATGGCCGGGTCCGACTCAACGCACAAGTCAACCCCGCACTCCCTGGCGGTGGGCGAAAAGAGGTCAATCGTGTGGTGCAGCAGCTCCAAAACGTTCATGGATCCAGACTGGATGGAGAGCTTGCCTGCTTCGATGCGCGACAAGTCCAGTATGTCCGAAAGCAGGCGGACCAGCCGTGTGCAGGATTGGATGGCGGTGGCGGTGAAGCCTGACTGCTCTTCGTCAAGGGGTGTGGTCTGCAGGAGCTGCAGCATGCCCATGACCCCGTTGATGGGGGTGCGGATCTCATGGCTCATATTGGCCAGAAATGCTGATTTTGCGCTGTTTGCGGCTTCCGCCGCAGCCTTCGCCTCACGAAGAGCGTTCTCGGCCTGTTTACGGTCGCTGATATCAAGGATCAGTCCTTCCAGGCCCAGAACCTCGCCCTTGGCGGAAAAAATGGCCTGACCCTGCTCCCAGACCCACTTGGTCTGCCCCTGGGCGGTGCGGATTTCGTACTCGACATGCACGGGCAGGCGTTGTGCGATGCGTCCTTCCCAAGTGTCCCTGAGCATCTGGCGGTATTCGGGCAGAATGAGGTCATTGAAGGACAGGCGACTGTTGTGCAGCAGATCCTTGATTTCGTACCCGGTCAGCTCTGTGCAGCCCTCGGAGATGAATTCCATCGTCCATTGCTCGTCGTAACAGCATCGGTAAGCCATGCCGGGCAGGTTTCTGAGCAACACGGACTTGCTGCGTTCGCTCTCAATCAGCGCCTCTTCGGCCAGCTTTCGATCGGTGATGTCGCGGGCCACCCAGACAACGGTGTCCTGCGTAAGGGGGGTCGCAACGCCGAAAAACCAGGTCGGCGCGCCGTTGATTTCGAGCTGGTAATCGAGGCTCGCCTTTGTGTTTGACTCGAGCGCGGCGTGGATGACTTCCAGTACACCTTTCGACATCTCGGGAGAAATGACTTCGTCCACGGTCTTGCCAAGCAATGTTTGCGGCGGACGGTAAAACAGATTTGTGTTGGTGGGAGCGATCTCCAGATAACGTCCTTCACGGTCCAGGACCAGAACCACATCGGTCATGGATTCAAAAAGGGAACGGATCTTTTTTTCGCTGCGGCGCGAGTCGGCCACGGCTGCGTTGCGTTGCCGGACACCCACGACCAGCCTGACGACCAGGCCGAGCAGCACCACGGACAACCCGCCCAGCAGCAGCAAGAACGCGCGGGTGCGTTCCCTCAAGGCGGTCTCGGACTGCTTGTCCGCTGTGATGTCGTGAACAATGGAATAGAGAATGGTGCGCCCTTCGGTGGTGATGCCCGCGCTGAACACGGCGACATCACGGATCGACCCGTCGGCCAGACGGTGGCGAAATTCAAAATGCGAACGGTTGCCCGCCTTGGCCTGCCGCATCTCCTCCGCCACTTCCTCGGAGGAGAGGATGTTGATGTCCTCGATGCGCATCCCGGTCAGTTCTTCCAGGCTCCACCCGTAGTAGCTGATCGCAGCCGGATTGGCGTCGATGATCAGGCCGGACACCGGTTCAACGAGCAGCGAGACGGCGCCATGGTTCACAAAGAGGGTCCTGAAACGCTCCTCGCTCTCTCGCAGGGCGGAGAACATGACCGCCTGCTGGGTCTCGGCCTCCTTACGGGCCGTGATGTCAAGTACCGTAAAGGTAACGCCGACCGAAAAATCGTCAGGATCAAGGGGGGTGGAGGACAAGATGACGTGCCGGATTGATCCGTCCTTGCGCAGCCAGCGGGTTTCCACCGATCCGGTGCCCTTCACTGAAATTTGCCGGTACTTTTCCCGGCCCACGAACTCGAACTCATCCTGTGTAGGATACAGCATCCGGGCGTTTTGGCCGAGGAGTTCGTCCCGGGTGTACCCGGTCAAGTCGAGGATGTAGTCATTGACCTGAACGATGACCCGATGCTCCACCACGCCGATGCCGGTGGGAGCGCTCTTGAGGATGCTGGCCAGCATCAGCTCTGTCCGCTGCTGATCGTCCATCGATTGGACATCTTCCGCCATGAGCGGTGCGGCGGAGAGCAGGGTAAAAGCGATTGCAAGAAGAATCGCCAGCACCGCATCGCCAATGAGGTGGTCCGGAAAGTGGAACACATCGTTCCCGTGCCGCGCGCACTGCGTAGCCCGCAGCATGCGCATGCGGTTCTGCGTCGGTATCGCTCTGTGCTGCGTCAAAGGCAGGCCGCTGGTGGACATGCTCTTCCTGTTCGTCAGGCACACGCCTGAAGTTATGATGGTGAAATATGCGAAATCTGTTTCGCTCATTCGCAGGATTCAGGTCAAGGGAAAGTGCGACTTGACTTCAAGGAGTGACGACAGATTGTCACCAGTTGAAGTTGCCCTATGCCTTTAACCGCAGAATCCCACATATCTATCGCATGTGATGGCAGGTTACACTGCTATGCCCACTCATCGTTCGCTTTTGCCTCTTCGTTTTTGATATAAAATCAAGTAGTTATGTTTTTCGTCGCTTGTGCTTTTCGCCCGGCATGGTCTTTGCGGTGAATCATGACCAACTCTAACATTCAACCAGGAGAAACCTATGGCTTCTGAAAAAGGTGAAGTTTACAAATGTGAAGCATGCGGTTCCGTAGTGCTTGTGAAGGAAGGTGGGGAGGGCGAACTTGTGTGTTGCGACCAGCCCATGGTCAAGCAGTAATTTTTAAAATTAATGATGTCACTGCAAAAAGTCGCGAGAGAGTCTGCGCGTCATCCCCGCCAACGTGTGCCCAGCATGGGTAGGCGGGCTTGTGCCTGCGAGGTTGATCCATTTTTTACAGGTAGTTAAAAATACATGGACCCCCTTCTCCAAGGGGAGACGATTTTTTTGCAGTGACATCATTAATACAAATAATGAGGGCGGATGACTTGAGTCAACCGTCCTCTTTTCTTGCATGATGAAGATGGGCACGACGATTTTATTAAGCAAACGCCAACGGAAGTCGGCAAAATGCGAATGAGCGTATCTGCACGTCTTCGACACTGTGAGTGGTACCGGCCGACTATGTGACATAGAATGGTACAACCATCAGCAGCCACATTCATGACGCCACTGCAAAAAGTCGCGAAAGAACCTGAATGTCATTCCCGCGAAGGCGGGAATCCGTTCTTTTCAGATAGTTAAAAAAGGCATGGATCCCCTTCTTCAAGGGGATGACGACTTTTTGCAGTGACGTCATTCACGGCGGGGCAAAAAAAGCCTGACGAGTTTTAGGCCGAAAAAGTGTTGGCAGTGAGAAGGGCAGGTGCGATAAGTGGAAATTATTACACTGAAGAAACGAGCAAACATGTCCAAACAAACTGCGCCACTTCTCTTGTTTTTCCGGGAATTATTCAAAAATCCGCATGCGGTGGGAGCTATCTTGCCGAGCGCGCAAAAACTCGCACAACGGATGGCGGCGTGGTTGCCGCCGGGAGAAGGTCTGGTCGTCGAATTGGGCGCAGGAACCGGAATCGTCACGCAAGCGTTGCATGCACGAATGAACAAAGTGGAACAGCTGTGGGTTGTGGAGCGCTCGACGGATTTTGCCATCCATCTAAAAATTAAATTTCCTGAAGCGAACATCGTGTGTGGAGACGCTTCCGATTTATCTGTCCTTATTCCCGCGCGTCCGGTTGATATTATTATTTCATGCCTGCCGTTCCGTTCGTTTTCCGAAAGAGAGATTCTCTGTATCACACGGCAGTGGCATTCCGTGCTTGCTCCCCAGGGAATAGTGGTCCAATTCACGTACGCGTTGAATGGTTCCGACAAGTTTCTCAAGTATGGTTTTTACGAACATGCGTATGAATATGTCTGGCGCAACATCCCCCCCGCACGGGTGCAGGTGCTCAAAGCTTTCCGCACATAATTGCTCGAGCTTTCTGTGTGGGCTTCATGCGGTTTTTTTTGTCTGTTCCCGTATAGTCGAAACGTGAGGCGCCTTTCATTCATCCAGGAGGTTCACGATGATACGCACCACAGGGTTTGCGATCTGCATTGCAACGATTCTTTTCGTGGGGTCGGGCCTCGCATGGAGCCAATCGCAGCGGGCTGAATCGGCAGAAGTAAAAGCGGAGGCGCTCGAGCAAAGCTCATCGTCCGAGGGCGACCAGACTCACCCATCTCCTTCCGGGGTTATTACCAAACCCGAAGCACAGGCGGTGGACCCGGCCGGGGAAATGCCTCTGGACGACGCGCTGACCTGTCTTGCACGAACCATCTATTGGGAGGCCCGAGGCGAAGAGACTGCGGGCATCGAAGCGATAGCCCATGTTGTCATGAACCGCCTTGGCCACGAAGGCTTTCCCGACACGATCTGCGAAGTTGTGATGCAAGGCTCGGAGCAAGGCGCTTGTCAGTTTTCATGGTGGTGCGATGGCCTCTCCGATGACGCGCAGGAGGAAGAAGCCTACTTTCTGGCCAAGGAAATAGCCCGAAAAACCCTTAACAAACAATTGCAGGACAGAACTGGTGGTGCCTTATATTTCCATCGAAAAGACGTTACGCCCCAATGGTCTGCAGAATACTTAAGGACGGTCGTTATCGGGAGGCATATATTCTACAAGCCTGACGACGGTGCGGCAAAATAGTCATCCTGAATGCCTGTCTAGGACTACGTGAATTCGAGCATCCAGATCGTCATATTTAACAATTACATATAATCTGACGGCCTTCATTGACGGCTTCTTTCGTATCTCCTCCGGATTAATATTTATTTTATCCGTATAATCAGCGTGTTAATTTCTGCTAGGCAGCATCCTTATGCTGCTGGCACGCTCATTGCGAAGCTCCGCGTGTCTATACACAGCTTTTCCGGAGCACTTTCATGAAGATTCTTCTTCTCTATCCGCACTATCCAGACACGTTCTGGAGCTTCCGGTACGCCATGAAATTTATCGGGAGAAAGGCAAGTTTCCCGCCCTTGGGCCTGCTGACCGTGGCTGCAATGCTCCCTGCCGAATGGGAAAAAAAGCTCGTCGATATGAATGTCCGGTCCCTGTCCGATGATGATCTGGAATGGGCGGATTACGTCTTCATCAGCGCCATGACCATCCAGCGGGAATCGGTTCTGGAGGTCCTCTCCCGATGCCGTTCGCTCGGAGTCAAAACCGTCGCCGGTGGCCCATTGTTTACCAGTGCCCCAGACGATTTTCCGGAAGTTGACCACCTAGTGTTGGGTGAAGCGGAAGTCACTCTGGCTCAATTTATCCATGATCTGCAAACAGACTCTGCCCGCCACCTTTACATGAACGAGCAAAGGGCAAACTTGAGCTCGACTCCTTTGCCGCTCTGGGAGTTGATCGACGTCAAAAATTATGCGTCCATGAATATCCAGTATTCACGAGGTTGTCCTTTTGACTGCGAGTTTTGTGACATCACCGCCTTGTTCGGGCGCATATCCCGATCCAAAGAGGTGCAGCAGCTCCTCGACGAACTTGAACGCCTCCGTGTTCAGGGATGGCGCGGGGCGGTCTTTGTGGTTGATGACAATTTCATCGGCGATCGCGTCAAATTGAAGCAGATAATCCTGCCGGCGCTGATAAAATGGATGGATGAGCATGAATATCCGTTTAATTTCTATACCGAGGCGTCCATCAATCTTGCCGATGACAGCCAATTGATGGAACTCATGGTCAGGGCCGGCTTCAAAGAGGTCTTCATTGGCATTGAAACTCCCAATGAGGAGGGTTTGGCCGAGAGCGGCAAAGTCCAAAACAGGCACCGCGATCTGCTTGCCTCGGTTCATCGGATTCAACTGGCCGGACTGCAGGTGCAGGGCGGCTTCATCGTTGGGTTCGACAGCGACCCGCCCGCAATTTTTGAAATGCAGATCAAATTTATTGAAGAGAGCGGCATCGTGACAGCGATGGTCGGACTCCTGACCGCCTTGCGAGGTACCCGGCTTTACCAGCGCCTGAACCGGGAAGGACGATTGGTTGGAGAGCCGAGCGGAAACAACACGGCTATCGCCCTCAATTTCACGCCCCATATGGATGCTGCAGCACTCATCAGCGGCTACCAGTCGATCCTGAATACCATATATTCACCCAAAAATTTTTATCAGCGCGCACTCAGATTCATGAAAATTTATGATCCACTGTATTTTGGAAAATTTCATTATCAATATGGCTATATTGGAGCTTTTTTCAAATCAATTTTGTATCTTGGTATACTAGGAAAAGAAAGATATTATTATTGGAAACTCATTTTTTGGACAATAATGAAGAAACCAAAACTATTTCCTTTGGCAGTCACATATTCAATTTATGGATTTCATTTCAGAAAAATAGCAGAAGAAATTAACGGTCCGTCTGAAATTGTTCTTGGCAAGTGATATCACTTTATTTTTTAGGTGCGATAAGAAAAAATAAATGGTTAGATCGTTAATATTTGATTATTCTATTTGACGATTTTCAGAAAGCGCACGCGGCAAGGCAGGATTGATGATCATAAAATGATGATCGACCGCGAACACAAGGTCTCAATCAAGTGGCAGGTCAGATTAACCCGGCCAGTCGCCTTTTAAGACCTCGTCTCTTGTTCGTGAGCCTCGAATCCCTCTCGCAGATCTCGGCGCCACCTCATGCCTTGAAAAAATCCGCGATATTCCGCGTAACCTTTAGATGTTGAAGATTCTGTTGACAGTTATTCCTCCTCGCCGTCGCTTTCTCCCACGCATTTTCATCATGGAGTCGGTCTGTTGCACACAGAACTGCTCAATTTTCCCATTCGGCACGCACTTTGCGGTATGAACTCCTGACAAAGAGGAAGATCAAGATCGCTGGGGCGATTCACGTCAAGACTGCATCGTGTTCATGATGATCCCGTAGACTCTGCCAAATAACGTTACGTTATCGCATGGGTTTCCCGTGGATTGAAGAAACAGAGAACAATGGAGATAGCCATGAGTATGTTGAGCACCAAAGACGGAACAGAAATCTACTACAAAGACTGGGGTGCCGGACAGCCTGTGGTGTTCAGCCACGGTTGGCCCCTCAATTCCGATAGTTGGGAAGCGCAGATGTTGTTTCTGGCCTCCCACGGTTTTAGGTGCATCGCCCATGACCGGCGCGGCCATGGGCGCTCGAGCCAGCCGTGGGGTGGAAATGACATGAACACCTATGCCGACGACCTCGCGGAACTGATGGAGTCGCTTGATCTGGAGTCAGCCGCCCTTATCGGTTTTTCGGCAGGCGGGGGAGAGATAACTCGCTACATTGGCCGTTATAGCACGCAGCGTGTGTCCAAGGCCGCTTTGATTGCCGCCGTCCCGCCACTTATGCTGAAAACTTCGGCCAATCCGGAGGGGTTGCCGATGGAGACGTTCGACGAGGTTCGCAAGGGATCCATTGTCGACCGCTCGCAGTTTTACAAGGAACTTGCCGGTGGTCCTTTTTTCGGAGCCAACAGGCCTGGCGCCAGTGTTTCGCAAGGCATGATCGATTCGTTCTGGCTGCAGGGAATGCTGGCTGGGCACAAGAATACTTTCGACTGCATCAAGGCGTTCTCCGAAACCGACTTCACCGAAGATCTCAAGAAATTTGATGTGCCGACGCTCATCGTGCACGGCGACGACGACCAGATCGTGCCAATCGGAGCAGCGGCTATCCGTGCTTCGACCCTGGTCAAGGGATCTGTCCTGAAAATTTACGAGGGCGCTCCCCATGGTCTCGCCTACACGCACAAAGACCGACTCAATGCCGACCTGCTGGCATTTTTGAAGGCGTGATGCCGACCAGAGAAGTGGCATGTCATGAATCGAAAGGAAGAGATGCGGGCAGCGTGGACGCCAAAGATCATGTGGCTTTTATCGCCGCGGCGCAGACACGGCAGTGGGACAGGGGATAATCCGTTCGGACTTATGCATGAGGCGAGGCGGGTTGATGTACTGATGCGGGGCGTTCGGCATGCATGAAATCCGACGTCCAACGACAACAACAAGGGAGAATAATCATGAACTACGACAGCTTGAATTGTGAATTTCTACAGGTTTTGCCTTTTTTGCCCTACGCGGAAAACGCGTTGGAGCCCGTAATTTCCGCGAAGACGATCAGTTTTCATTACGGCAAGCATCACAAGGGCTATGTCGACACCCTCAAAAAGTTGGTGGCCGGAACGCGGTTTGAGGACATGCCCTTGGAGAAGATCATGAGCGAGACAGACGGCAAGAGCGACAGCACCGCCATCTTCAATAACGCGGCGCAAGCATGGAACCACACCTTCTACTGGCAAAGCCTGAGACCGAAGGGTGGCAGCGAGCCGACCGATGTGTTGCAGAAGAAGATCGAGGTATCCTTCGGTTCCCTCGATGCCTGCAAGAAAGAACTTGCGACCGCGGCCATGGCGCAATTCGGCAGCGGGTGGGTATGGCTTGTGCTGGACAGTGACATGCTCAAGGTTGTCAAGACCGCAAACGCGGGGGTGCCCATGACCATGAGCATGAAGCCGCTGTTGACCATCGATGTGTGGGAGCACGCCTACTATCTGGATTACCAGAACCTGCGCGCGGACTATGTGAAGGCTGTGCTGGACACGTTGATCAATTGGGAATTTGTGGCGGAGAATCTCGGCTGCTGACCTTCACACGGCCACAAAAGAAGAAGGTAAGATGAACTGATATAAAAATGATCATTCAACATGAATCATAAGAACAGGAATCCTTATGGCACTCATTTTTGAACGCATACACACCGATGGAATTGCCGAGCTTTCCTATCTGGTCGGCGATGATTCCAAAGGCGTAGCCGCAGTGTTCGATCCACGTCCGGATGTTGACTGCTACCTGCAGCTCGCCCGCGAGAAAAAGGTATCAATTACGCACATTTTTGAAACACACATCCATGTCGATTTCGTCAGCGGTGCGCGAGAACTATGTGCGCGTCTCAAGTCAGCGAAAATATACCTCAGTCACGAAGGAGGCGCGCGCTACGGCTTCGACCATGAGGGGGTCACAGATGGAGATGTCTTTGAACTTGGTTCCGCTCTCATTACCGCTCGACACACGCCCGGCCACTCGCCAGAGCACATGGCATATCTGCTATCGGAAAAGGAGCATCCGGACGCACCGTGGGGGGTACTCACCGGGGACTCGCTCTTTGTCAATTCCGCCGGGCGCTCCGACCTCCTCGGCAGTAGCCAGGCTAAAGAGCTGGCCGAAAAACTGTTCCATACGCTGAACGATTTTTACCTGAAGCTCAACGATGGCGTCATTATCTACCCGACGCATGGTCAGGGATCGCCCTGCGGGGAGGACATCGGCGACCGGCTCAGCAGCACCATTGGTTATGAACGGCGCTTCAATGCGTTCCTCCAGTTTAACAATGCCACAAGTTTCACCGAGCACACGCTCACCGACGCGGCGCCGATCCCTACCTATTATCCGTTGATGGAGACTCTGAACACCAAGGGGCCCATGGTGCTCGGCAACCTGCCGCCAGTGCCCGGACTTCCTCCCAAATTCTTTCAGGAAGCCATTGAGGGCAACGACAACGTTCTCATCGATACCCGCATGATGCTCGGATTTGGTGGAGGGCATATCAAGGGAGCGCTCAGCATCGGCGGCTTGCCCGTACTCTCCATCTGGGCCGGCTGGTTGCTGGACCCCGACCAACCCATCCTGCTCGTCCTCGATTCCGATGATATGCTCGAAACAATCGTCCGCTATTTTGTCCGTACGGGCTACACCAAGTTCGCCGGCTACCTTGTCGGCGGCATGACTGCATGGAACAACGCCGGACTGCCGCTGGAATCGGTCGGGCAAACGACAGTCCACGAAATCAAAAACGAAGGCCAAGAACTGCAGGTTCTCGATGTACGCGCACCGAGCGAATGGAAAGAAGGCCACATCCCCAATGCCCGCCATATTTTCCTGGGCGAATTGCGCGAACAACTCGGCACGTTGGACAAGGCCAAGCCGACCGCCGTCTATTGCGACAGCGGGTATCGTGCGAGCATCGCGACGAGCATTTTGCAGCAGCACGGGTTCGGCGGCGTCTGCAACATTCCCGGAAGCTGGCAAGCATGGGAAAATGCGGGATACCCGGTCGAAAAAGAGATCGAGAAGGAGAAGAAATAATCGTGAACACGAACATGCTTTCTCCCGGTCACTTGATTTCAAGGTGCGCCGCGTATTTCATCGGCAGCCTCCTGTTCATAGGCGTCGCAGCCGATGCGGGGGCGAGCGTGGATGCGCTTGATTATCCGGGACCGGCCTGGTCACCCTATCTTGTCGGCGCTGCCATTGGAGTGCTTTCCTGGCTAACCTTTTACTTTTCCAACAAGACCATTGGGGCCTCCTCCTTTTACGCGCAGCTCGCGGGTTTTCTCGGTAAACTCATCGCGCCCCGCCACATGGCCTCGCTCACATATTTCAAAGACAACCCGCCGCGCGTGAGTTGGGGATTCGTCTTCGTGGTCGCAACCATTGTGGGCGGCGCCATTGCCGCCCTGACGGGCGGCGAGTTCGCCAATGAATGGCTGCCGCCCATATGGGAGGCACGCTTCGGCGACAGTGTTGCATTGCGTGCGGCCATCGCCTTTCCCGGCGGTATGCTGATGGCCTTTGGGGCGCGTCTGGCCGGAGGTTGCACCAGCGGCCACGGCATCAGCGGAACCCTTCAGCTCAACATGGCTTCGTGGATTGCAGTGATTTGCATTTTCGTTGGTGGTGTCGCCGTGGCCCTGCCGCTTTTTAAACTGTGAGGTGCGTATGATTGATCCCGGCAAAGCCGTAAAGCAATCGACGGAAAAGTCCGCCCCACGTGTGGCCGCGGCTCCCACACTGATTGCCGGCGCGATGTTTGGTCTGGTGTTTGGCTTCCTTCTGCAGAAAGGGGGCGTTGGAAAATATAATGTGCTCATCGGCCAACTGCTTCTTCAGGACTGGACCGTCGTGAAGATCATGCTCACCGCAATTGTCGTCGGCATGATCGGCGTATTCCCGTTGCACCATTTCGCCAAAGTGAACCTGCATATCAAGCCGACCAGGATCGGTGCCAACATCATTGGTGGGCTTGTGTTCGGCGCTGGTTTTGCGTTGGTGGGCTATTGCCCTGGAACTGCTGCAGCTGCGCTGGGTCAGGGAAGTTGGGACGCGCTCTTTGGCATGGCCGGGCTTATCGTCGGTTCGTGGATTTTTGCCGAATTTTCGGGATTGACCAAACGAACAATAGAGAAATGGGGCGACCTTGGCAAAGTGTTGCTTTCCGATCTGTTGCCAGTGCCGCGCGGCGTGTTTGTGGTTGGTTTTGCATTGGCGCTCAGCGCAATACTTATGATTTTACAGCAATTCACAATCCGATGACAACAAAATTGCTTTGCAGAAAGACTGAAAAGAATGCACTTTAAATGTACAGTTATGCAAAAATCATAGATAATATTTGAATGTCATAGGAGATATCAATGCATCCGTACAGAAATTTCATTTTGATGATCACTGTGTCTGCAACACTGATGTTTTTCTTGATGTACCTGAACAATTACCAGTTTAGCCATGTGTGGTTTAGCCAAACTCGATTTTTCATGACCTTCATCATGGCTGGCTCCATGGCGCTCGTCATGCTCTTCTTCATGCGCCATATGTACAAAGACAAGAAGGCAAATATAGCAATTGTTATTGGAAGCGTTGCACTTATGGGCTTAGGCTTTTTTTTGGTTCGCAGTCAGGCAACTGTAGGAGATGTCGCTTGGATGAAGGCGATGATTCCTCACCATTCGATAGCAATACTCACAAGTGAGCGCGCCAATATTAGTGATTTTCGTGTCAGAAAGCTTGCGGACGACATCATTGAAGCCCAGCGCCGAGAGATTGAGGAGATGGAAGTCCTGATCAAGGATATCGATGATTAGTCAACGAAAAACTCGCATCAGGTCTTAGCCGTCTACATTGTGAGAAGACCGCAAAGATTGAAATTAGAGCGTATGGTAAATTACTAAGGAGGTATAGTATGACGGCCGAAAATATGACGGATACTCCCATTTACGTTGCCCTGAATATGTCAAAAGTTGTGAACAATGAAGAAAGTTTCGATCTGATGCACAAAGTGGGGCCACGGGTATGTATCACCACTGCAACCCACCCGGGATTTGTCGGTTTTATGGCCAACATCCAAACAGGCATTTTACCTCTTGCAGGCAGATTTGGGGGCGGTAGTATTCACATGGAAAATACACTGAACCCTGTCCGCAACTATCAGTATACCATGTGGAAACATTGGAAAGATCATGACGAATTCCATGAAAAACAATTCAACAGGATTTTTGAGCTGTGTACCAGTTGTCTGGAGATGGTGGTAGAAGGTCCTTGGGAACCAGTTTACAGCGTTGTCTACGCAAAAATGCCGACTGTTCGATCTATGGGGCAAATCGCCGATCTCGGTAAAGATTTCATAAAGCAAAAAGATTTTATCCGCTTTGCCACGCCACAGCGCTGTGTCGCCATCGGCGAACATACGGTGGCTCCGGGGCGGGAAGAGGCATTTGAAAAAGGTGCCATCGAGACGATGGAAGCCTTGTCGGACTCAACCGGTTTTCTCGGGTATATGATTTTGAAGCAAATCGGGGTCTGTGCATTAGGCAGCTTCATGCTGGACCCGACGTCAATGGCAGAAACACTGCAGACACTCGGAGCCAATCCTCCAAAAAACCCAAGACCGCTCTTTAAAACATTGGATGCCGTGCCAAGCCCGCCCGAATATCTCATTCACAGCGAATGGGACGCGACGGAAATGGCCCAGATGGGTTTTGCAAAAGTTCTGGTGAACCATACCATCAGAAAAATACACGATGATGGCGTTATGGCCCATCTTATCCGCGGTCCATACATCATGTTTTTCAAGCCAATGATGGAAGAACCTGGTTGGAGGTCCTTTTTGTGATGAAAGTCGTGGCTATCGTTCCGTTGAACGGTGAGAGGCCCTTCGACTATGACCTGGAAAAAAACCGACCGACCGGTCATGTCCAACCCCGTTAGGCAAACAAAAAGAGAGAGTTATGTATTACAGCAATGGCAACTATGAAGCTTTCGCCCGCCCGCGCAAACCCAAGGGGGTAGAGAACAAAACGGCCTGGTTTGTCGGCGCGGGCCTGGCGGCATTGGCGGGCGCGGCCTTCCTGATCCGCGACGGCCAGATGCCGGGCAACCGGATCACCATCCTGGAGCAGCAACAGTTGCCCGGTGGCGCGCTGGACGGCATCAAGGAGCCGAACAAGGGCTTCGTGATCCGCGGCGGGCGCGAGATGGAAGAGCACTTCGAGTGCCTGTGGGATCTGTACCGCTCGATCCCGTCGCTGGAGATCGAGGGCGCCAGCGTGCTCGACGAGTTCTATTGGCTCGACAAGGACGATCCGAACTCCTCTTTGCAGCGCGCCACTGTGAATCGAGGCGAGGACGCGCATACCGACGGCCTGTTCACCCTCAGCGAGCAGGCGCAGAAGGAGATCGTCAAGCTCTTCCTCGCCACCGGCGAAGAGATGGAGAACAAGCGCATCAACGAGGTATTCGGCAAGGAATTCCTGGACAGCAATTTCTGGCTGTATTGGCGCACGATGTTTGCTTTCGAGGAGTGGCATTCGGCGCTGGAGATGAAGCGGTATCTGCACCGTTTCATCCACCAGATCAAAGGCATGCCGGACTTTTCCACGCTGAAGTTCACCAAATTCAACCAGTACGAATCGCTGGTGCTGCCGCTGGTGAAGTGGCTGCAGGAACATGGCGTGGTGTTCGAGTACGGTACCGAGGTCACCGATGTCGATTTCACCATCGCACCCGGACGCAAACAGGCTACCCGCATCCACTGGCGCAGGGACGCAGTCGAAGGCGGCGTCAATCTCGGCCCCGACGACCTGGTGTTCATGACCATCGGCTCGCTCACCGAGAACTCCGACAACGGCGACCACCACACGCCGGCAAATCTCAATGTAGGGCCTGCGCCGGCATGGGATCTGTGGCGACGCATCGCCGCAAAGGATCCGGCGTTTGGCCGCCCGGACGTGTTCGGCTCGCACATCTCCGAGACCAAATGGGAGTCGGCCACCGTCACTACGCTCGATGAGCGTATCCCGAAGTACATCCAGAAGATCGCCAAGCGTGATCCGTTCAGCGGCAAGGTGGTGACAGGCGGCATCGTGACCGCGAAGGACTCATCCTGGCTGCTCAGTTGGACGGTGAACCGGCAACCGCATTTCAAAGAGCAGCCCAAGGGCCAGATCGTGGCTTGGGTCTACGCGCTGTTCGTCGAGCAACCCGGCGATTACGTGAAGAAGCCCATGCAGGACTGCAGCGGCGAGGAGATCACCCAGGAATGGCTCTACCACATGGGCGTGCCGGTCGAGGACATCCCCGAACTGGCGTCAACGGGTGCGATAACCGTGCCGGTGATGATGCCGTACGTGACCGCCTTCTTCATGCCACGCCAGGCCGGTGATCGCCCGGACGTGGTGCCCGAGGGCGCTGTCAATTTCGCCTTCATTGGGCAGTTCGCGGAATCGAGAGAGCGCGACTGCATCTTCACCACCGAGTATTCCGTACGAACACCGATGGAGGCTGTCTACACACTGCTCGACGTCGAGCGCGGCGTGCCGGAGGTATTCAACTCCACCTACGACATTCGTACGCTCCTGTCCGCGACCGGTCGCCTGCGCGACGGCAAGGAGATCGACATCCCGGGTCCTGCATTCGTGCGCAATCTGCTGATGAAGAAGCTCGACAAAACCCAGATCGGCGCACTGTTGCGCGAGTTCGGTATTGTCGCGGACGATTGAACAGACTTCTTCGCATGGCCTCTTTCGGAGATCCGCCTAGCGGCAATGAGGGTTTAGATAATGGCAAATAGAACGTCTCTCACTGTTATTCAACTCAACGACAGCCATGCCTATTTTGATCTCCACCAGGAGATGTTCTGGCAGGGAGGTCAGGCAGTCTATCGTCTCGCGGGAGGATATGCCCGCATTGCCACCATCGTAAAGCAGATTCGAGCCGCGAACCAGGAGCGTGTCCTCTTTTGCGACTGCGGCGATACTCTCCACGGCACCTATCCCGCCCAGAGTACGCAGGGCCAGGCAATGATCCCTGTGTTGAATTCATTGGGTCTCGACGCGATGACGGCCCATTGGGAATTTGCCTACGGCCCCGCGGCCTTCAAACAGCTCGCAGCGGAGCTCAGTTATCCGATGCTGGCGATCAATATATACGATCAGGCGACAAAAGAGCGGTTTTTCCCACCGTACAGCGTGAAGGAGATCGGCGGATTACGGATCGGTCTGGTAGGCGTTGCCTGCAACATTATAGACAAAACCATGCCGCCTTCCTTCAGCGAAGGTCTGGAATTCACTCTCGGTCGAGAAGAACTTCCTTCCATCATCAATGATCTGCGCACCAGCGAGAAGGTGGACCTGGTCGTCCTCATCTCCCATCTCGGATTTCCCCAGGACATGAAGCTGGTATCGGAGGTGGGGGGAATTGATGTGTGCTTAAGCGGGCATACCCATAACCGCCTCTATAAACCGGCTGTTCAGGGGAAAACGCTCGTCATCCAATCGGGCTGCCACGGTTCTTTCCTGGGGCGCCTGGATCTGGAAATTGATGGCGGCCGCGTCGTTGATTACCGGCACCAACTGATAGAGGTGGAATCCACGATAACCCCCGATCCCGCAGTGGATGACCTCGTCCGCCAGGCCCTCACGCCGCATCAGGAAGAATTATCAATGATTGTGGGTGAAACGGCTACGGCGCTCAATCGAGGCACCACGCTGGAAACCACGATGGACAATTTCCTGCTGCAGGCGCTGCAGGAAAGTACGGGCGCGCAATTGGCATTTTCCAACGGTTGGCGCTACGGCGCACCGGTCATTCCGGGGGAGGTAACGCTAAATGACCTCTATAACATCATTCCGATGAACCCGCCGGTCTCAACGGTCGAACTGCTGGGCGAGGAAATTGTCGCGATGCTGGAGGAAAATCTGGAACGGACGTTTGCCCGCGATCCGTACGACCAGATGGGTGGTTACGTTAAACGCAGCCTTGGCCTCAAGGCCTGCATCAAGATCGAGAATCCTCCCGGACAGCGCGTGCAGCAAGTTTTTGTCGGCAATGAAGAGCTGCAACCAGGGCGCTATTACCCCACGACGTATGTTACTCAGCAGGGCGTCGCACACAAGTACGGGCGCAACCACCAACAGCACACTGAGCGGAGCATAGATGCGCTGAAGGCATATCTGACCCGGCACCGCCCGCTACGCGCAGAAATTCGCGGCACGTTCGTCGCGGTATAGGAAGGAAATCACATGAACATTGATTGGATTGTAACGTTGTGGTCGGCTCTTGTTGTTCTGGTTGCGACTACAGTGCACGGCATTACCGGTTTCGGTACAGGCCAAATCACAATGGGAGTGCTTCCGTTCTTCCGCGATGCGGGTTCAGCTTCCATTGTTGTCTCCATTATCGTTTTCATCACGAATGTGCGTGTCTTTTGGAGCGTACGGGACGAGTTTAATTGGAAGGACTGGCTTATTCCAGTAGCAGGACTGGCAGCAGGCCTTCCCATAGGAATTTACCTGTTTGGAGCCTGGGATGAAGCTCAGCTCCGCATGGCCATAGGCATCGTAATGATCATTAGCGCCGTGGTACTTTTGCTGCTGCGTCAGATTAAGTCGATTCGAGAATGGATAAAGGGCACCGGATGGCAGCCTGGATGGATCAGCGGCGTGGTGGCTGGATTTCTGTCGGGCATCTTTGGTGGTGCAGTATCGATTCCCGGGCCTCCGATGATCATATATGGGGCGTTTTTGATGGAGACCGATTACTGGACTGCGAAGCAGATGAAGGCCATCTTTACTTCATTTTTTGCTGCCAACCTGCTTTACCGGATAGTTGTGTTGACCTCCATGGGAAAGATGACGACCGCGATTGCGGTCGAGGCGCTGGCAATTGTTCCGGCAGCGTTTTTAGGGGCCTGGCTTGGCATCAAGCTGTTCGCTATCATGCCGCGAGAGTTATTCCGCTGGTTCATTATCGCCTTTATCTTCGTACTCGGAGTCTTACTGACCATCGGAATTTAGAATAGCCAAGAGGAGAAGTGAAATGGGCGACAAAACAAAAACCAGCTTAACGATCTTGCACACCAACGATATGCACGGCCGTTACCGGCCCATCACAGTCATTAAAGGCAGCGCCACCTCCCAAACCGGCGATCCGGGGCGGAGCTGGGATGAGTTTGACCGGGAAGGCACCGCCGGTGGTTTCGCAGCTCTGGCAACGGCTTTGAAGCGTATTCGACTGGAACGGGGGGCGGATAATGTCCTGCTCGTGGACGGAGGGGATACATTCAGCGATGATCTGCTGGGAAATTTGACCCGCGGCGAGGCCGTGATCAGGCTGATGAATTCCGTGGGCTATCAGTTAATGGCTTTGGGCAACCACGACTATGACTTTGGAAGCGAGCGGACTCGCGAACTCGATGAGATCGCGAATTTCCCCATGCGGGCCGCAAACGTGGTTGAAGTAAAGACGGGCCAGCCATTTCTGGGAGATCCTACCATTGTCTTCCAGGCGGCAGGCATCCGGGTCGGCTTTCTCACCCTGACGTATCACAATACCGGATTTACAGGAAATCCGAAGAACTACGAAGGATTGGAGTTCAAGGACGGGATCGAAGCGGTCCGCCGATACCTGCCTGATCTGCGCGAGCGCTCTGACTTGGTGGTTGTGCTTTCCCACCTCGGTTCAGCAATGGACCGTGTTCTGGCGCGTGAAGTGCCCGAGATGGACATCATCATCGGCGCGCACTCTCACGACCGCATCTCTAACGAGCGGATCGGGGATATTACCCTCGTGCAGGCTGTTTCAGACAACTCGGTCCTGGGGGAGATTGAGGTCAGCCTCCATGGAACGCAGATCACCAAGGTGGAAAGCCGCCTGCATACGTTATGGCTCGACGAGTTCCCGGAAGATGAAGAGATCGTCCGGCAGGTCGCTGCGTTGCGCGCGCCATATCAAGATACCCTGGAAGAGGTCATCGCAATCGCCGCAGAGCCGATTGGCCGACATTACCGTTCGGAAAGTCCCTTTGATAAGCTGGTAGGAGAGATCATATGCGCCGAGACCGGGGCTGAAATCGCCTTTATGCCGGGCGTGGGCTACGGGGTGACGCTGCATCCCGGAGCGATCACGCGCGAAGCACTCTACACCCTTATTCCTCATCCTGCCAAGTTGGTGACGATGCAATTGACCGGTGATCGTGTCCTTGAAATCCTCGAGCAATGCGCCACCAATCAGGCTCCGGGCGATCCTCGCCTGATCGTGGGCGGCCTGGTTCAAACTGCCGGTTTACGCTGGAGCGTGGATTTTGCTCAACCTTCGGGCAGCCGGGTGTCGGCTGTTTACGTTCGAAACGAGGCTCTCCTAAAAGACAAAAGTTATATCATCGGCACCAATGCCGGTATGGCGCGTGGGCTGCACCGGTATACAGCTTTTACAAAAGGCCAGGATGTGGTGATCCACGATCTTCAGGTCAACGAATTGGTTGAAAAGGCTTTTGCCAGGATGGGTACGGTCAGTTCGCCCAAGTTGGGTGATATCACTTTACAAGGAAAAGAATAACTCCTGCTTGATCTTTGCCCATGGAAGGATCGGAGAAGAGATACTATGACAATGGAAATCGGGCTGGTTTTTGCCATACTGGGAATCTCCATGCTGCTGTTTATAACCGGTTGGATCCGTGCGGATATCGTTGCGGTATTGGTGCTCGTTTCGCTGGCAGCTACCGGCCTGTTGGAGGTGGAGGAGGTTCTGAAGGGCTTTAGCAGCGAAGCCGTCATCGCCATCGCCGGCTTGTTGATATTGAGCGCCGGATTGGTGCGCAGCGGGGTGGTCCGCTGGATCGCGGAGCGGCTGAACAACATTGCCCGAGGGAGTCGCAAACGGTTGACCTTGACGAGCTCCCTGGTCCCAGGCGTCCTGTCAGGCTTTGTGAGCGATATAGCCACCGTTTCGTTATTCATTCCGGTGGTCCTCCGGCTGGCACGCAAGAACGATATCCACCGCTCAAAGCTGCTCCTGCCCATCGCCATGTCTGCTCTGGCAGGTGGAAACCTGACCATGATCGGGGCCTCGCATAACCTTGTGGTAAACGATTTGCTTCGATCATCGGGTCAGCCTGCACTTGGATTTTTCGAAATTGCGCCGGTAGGTATTGCTCTGATCATTTCTTTCGCTGTCTACACCTTGGTTCTGGGGCAACGCCTGTTGCCGGGCGAAAATGAAAAGGGCGTCGTCAAAAGCCGGGAAGATAGCTCCGGTTTAATGCGGACATACCATCTGGAAGATCGTCTTTGGGAGGTTCTGCTCCTGGACGATTCTTCCTGGGTGGGGAAGACGTTGCAAGAAATCGCACTCGGTGGTGGGCACGGACTTACGGTCTTGTCTGTTGTACGCCATGACGAACCCCAGCTTCATAATCGAGTGGATTTTGTACTGGAGAAGCAGGACGTGCTGCTGGTGAGCGGGCGCAGGACAAGGGTCGATAAACTGGTGCAGGAATATCCCGGACTCAAAGTTTTGGGGCATCCCAGCCAGCCTGAAAAATTTCCGTCGTCCAGTGGAGAGTTGATCGAAGTGGTTGTTCCACCGCGCTCACCTATGGTCGGCAAGACCATGACTGATTTGAATTTTCGCACTGAAACCTGCCTCACGGGCGTAGCGATCTGGCGTGCGGATAAACCCATTCGTACCGATGTGGGAACCACTCCCCTGCAAGAAGGAGACGCACTGCTGCTTTATGGCCCGGGCGATCAGACGCGCAGCTATGATCCCAGGCCGGGTTTCTTGTGGTTGCATAAGCCACATCCGGAGGAAGCTCCCCGTAGGCTGCGCCACCTCGGCAAGTGGGCCGCCTTGATTATGGCCGGGGTGGTTGCTTTGGCAGCTTTCAATCTGCTGCCTATTGCCGTGGCGGCGCTGGGAGGCGCAGCCTTAATGGTTCTGATTGGCATTCTGCCCTTGCGGCAGTTATATGAACATGTGGAGTGGCGTACGATTGTACTCGTCGGGGGTATGTACCCGTTGGGACTTGCGATGGAGAAAAGCGGAGCGGCTGGACTGGTTTCAAGCCTTATAGCAGATACTTTGGGTACACTTGGTCCGCATATCACCATGATCGGGATCACGTTGATCGCCCTGCTCCTGACGCAGGCCCTGCACGGGGCAGCTGTAGCTGTGATCATGACTCCTGTAGCATTGGATACAGCCAGCCTGCTAGAGATCGAGCCGACCGCGTTTGCAGTCGCCGTTATTGTGGGGGCCGCGGCCACATACCTGCTGCCGGAAGGACATCCGGCGCCCCTGATGGTACAGAGTCCCGGGTCTTATGAGACCAGCGATTATCTCAAGTTCGGGGCCGGGCTGGTGGCTATCACCCTGGCTATTGTGGCAGGGCTCGTTCCCATTATCTGGCCTTTCTGAAGATGATGCTGCAACCGGGTTCCATAGCATTCAAATAAAGTTTATGGGGAGATAGCAGGGAGGAAAAACTTTGTCGCCCATCCCCGGCCGTTAACGCAGTCAAGATCTTGATCATAAAGGCTTTAGAAGGAGTCCGAAATGGCTGCTTTCCGATCGATTCGTCTGTGGCATTCGTGCATATATCTGCTCGTTTTGATTACAACGGGATGCGGCATGTCGTACCGTGAAAAGGTTGTTGAACACCCTATTCCTCGTCTTTACGGGACGGAAGACCCGCAATTTTCCCGTACGATGGGGACATTGCTCGGCTCGGACATCCTCGATGGTAATCGAGTTGAGGTGCTGTTGAACGGTGACGAGATCTTTCCCGCCATGCTGCAAGCAATCCGTAGCGCCAAAACAACCATCACCTTCGAAACCTTCATCTATTGGTCCGGCTCGATCGGCAGTGATTTTTCGAACGCCCTGGCCGAACGTGCTCGCGCAGGCGTCAAGGTTCATGTCCTGCTGGATTGGATCGGCAGTTACAAGATGGACGCATCTCAGCTCGAATTGATGGAGCAGGCCGGTGTCGAGGTGAAGAAATTTAATAAACCGCACTGGTATCAGTTAGGTCGATTGAACAATCGCACACACCGCAAGCTGCTGGTTGTCGACGGACAGATCGGTTTTACGGGTGGTGTTGGAATCGGAGATCAATGGTCTGGGCATGCGCAAGACCCTGAACATTGGCGCGATTCGCACTATCGGTTCCAAGGCCCCGTGGTGGGGCAGATGCAAGCTGTCTTTATGGACAACTGGATCAAAGTCAGCGGTGATGTACTGCACGGCCCCGCGTATTTCCCTGCGTTGCAGCCCGTCGGCTCCGGCAAGGCGCACGTGTTCAGCAGCTCTCCGTCAGGGGGAAGCGAAAGCATGCGACTCATGTACCTGCTTGCAATCACCGCCGCGAGCCGCACCATTCACCTTTCCACTCCGTACTTCATTCCCGACGCATTGACGATCCAAACACTCACCGATGCCGCAAAGCGCGGCGTGACCATCCAGATCATAACAGTCGGCGAACACGCAGACAGTGAGACGGTAAGGCGTGCATCCCGGGCACGCTGGGGCGACTTACTCGAAGCGGGGATTGAAATACATGAATATCAGCCGACCCTGTACCATTGCAAAGTGATGATCGTAGATGGGCTGTGGACATCGGTGGGCTCGACAAATTTCGACCCCCGTTCCTTCAGCCTGAATGACGAGGCGAATGTAAACTATTACGACCGCGATTTTGCCCTGCGTCAGATCGAAATTTTTCAAGAAGACTTGGCGCTTTCGCGACAGGTAACATTCCAGGAGTGGAAGGACCGGCCGCTTTTTGAAAAATTATGGGAGAATGCTGCATCGCTTCTCGGTTCTCAGCTATGACCTACGCGTTTGATCCCAGGGATACAGTCTAATCACCATTTTTTTTCGCCGTCATGAGACGATAGAACATGTCGGATAACATCGTGGATCCTGGCGAAAATGTTCATTATGCACCGCACGACTGTAAAGAAATCGGATTATCCTTTTCGCTCCGGCCCCAACGCCAGTTCCGAATCTCCGGCAGATCTTCGCCGTGGCGCTCGATGTACTGCCGGTGCTCGATGAGTTTGTCGCGGATGGCCTGCTTGGCATACGCGGCTGTGGCACCGAGCTGCGGCACGCGGTCGATGACGTCGGCCATGAGGTGAAAGCGGTCGAGGTCGTTTACGACCACCATGTCGAACGGCGTCGTGGTCGACCCCTCCTCCTTGAAGCCGCGCACGTGCAGGTTCCCGTGGTTGGTGCGGCGATAGGTCAGCCGATGGATCAGCCACGGATAGCCGTGATAGGCAAAGATGACCGGCTTGTCGGTGGTGAACAGCGTGTCGAAATCGCTGTCGCTCAAGCCGTGAGGATGCTCGCGGTGATGCTGGAGTTTCATCAGATTGACCACGTTCACCACCCGGATTTTCAAAGCCGGGAAATTTTCTCGCAGGAGCTGCACGGCCGCCAGGGTTTCGAGGGTGGGCACGTCGCCGCAGCAGGCCATGACGACATCCGGCTCGCAGCCCTGGTCGTTGCTGGCCCAAGGCCAGATGCCGATCCCTGCGGCGCAGTGCTTGACGGCGGCGTCCATGTCCAGCCACTGGGGCCCAGGCTGCTTTCCGGCCACGACCACGTTCACGCAGTTGCGGCTGCGCAGGCATTGATCCGTCACGCAGAGCAGGGTGTTCGCGTCGGGCGGGAGGTAGACGCGGATGACCTCGGACTTCTTGTTGGCCGCGACATCGATGAAACCTGGGTCCTGATGGCTGAAGCCATTGTGGTCCTGCCGCCACACATGTGACGAGAGCAGGTAGTTGAGGGAGGCGATGGGTCGGCGCCAGGGAATTCCGCGCGTGACGTCCAGCCACTTGGCGTGCTGGTTGAACATCGAGTCCACGATGTGGATGAACGCTTCATAGCAGGAAAAAAAACCGTGGCGGCCAGTCAAGAGATACCCTTCGAGCCAGCCCTCGCATTGGTGCTCGCTCAGCATCTCCATGACTCGGCCATCGGGCGCGACGTGCTCGTCGCCGGGGACGATGGCCGCCGTCGAGCAGCGGTTTGTAACCTCGAACACCGCGCCCCAGCGGTTCGAGCTCGTCTCGTCCGGGCTGAAGACGCGGAAGGTGGAGGGGTTGCGCGTAATCACGTCGCGGATAAATTCGCCCTGCACGCGGGTGGCCTCGGCATCCACCGCGCCGGGTTTCGGGACCTTGACCGCGTAGTTGCCATAATCCGGTAGGCGCAGGTCGCGCAGGAACAGGCCGCCGTTGGCGTGGGGATTGGCGCTCATGCGGCGCTCTCCTACGGGTGCGAGCCCGGCCAGTTCGGGGCGCAGGCGCCCAGCCTTGTCGAACAGTTCCTGCGGCCGGTAGCTCTTCATCCACGTCTCCAAGAGCTTCACATGGCCCGGATGGCCCATGTCGCCCATGGGCACCTGATGCGCGCGCCACGTGCCTTCCGTGGGCTTTCCGTCCACTTCCTGCGGGCAGGTCCAGCCCTTGGGCGTGCGCAGGATTATCATCGGCCAGCGCGGCCGTTCCGTAAAACCCTGTTCGCGGGCGTCCCGCTGGATGCGCCGGATTTCGCTCACCACCCGGTCGAGAGTAGTAGCCATGAGGGCGTGCATCTCCATGGGGTCGTCACCCTCGACGAAATGTGGGGTGTAGCCGTAGCCGTGAAAGAGCGCCTCCAGTTCGTCATGGGGAATGCGCGCGAGCACGGTGGGACCGGCGATCTTGTAGCCGTTCAGGTGCAGGATCGGCAGCACGGCGCCGTCATGGACCGGGTTCAGAAACTTGTTCGAGTGCCAGCTCGTGGCCATGGGGCCAGTCTCCGCTTCGCCATCGCCGATGACGCAGGCGACAAGAAGGTCCGGGTTGTCGAAGGCCGCTCCGAACGCATGCGACAGCGCATAGCCAAGCTCTCCGCCCTCGTTGATCGAGCCCGGCGTCTCCGGCGAGACGTGGCTCGGGATGCCGCCGGGGAAGGAGAATTGCTTGAAGAGCCGTGTCAGGCCGTCTTCGTCCTGCGAAATGTGGGGGTAGACCTCGCTGTAGGTCCCTTCGAGATACGCGTTGGCAACAAGTCCCGGCCCGCCATGTCCCGGTCCGGTGATATTGATGACGTTCAGATCGTACACGTTGATGACGCGGTTCAGGTGCACATAGATTAAGTTCAGCCCCGGCACCGTGCCCCAGTGACCGAGCAGGCGCGGCTTGATGTGTTTCAACGTGAGCGGTTTTTTAAGTAGCGGGTTGTCGTAGAGATAAATTTGGCCGACCGACAGGTAGTTGGCGGCGCGCCAGTAGGCGTCCATCGTTGCAAGGAGTTCCGGGGAAAGAGCCTTTGTCTGCATGATTTGATTTTTCCTTTATTCAGGCCATGGAGGTACTGTTTCGAGTCAATCTTTGCTTGCGAAGCTATCTTTTTCCTTCGTCGGGACGAGTAGCCACACGACCCAGACCGAGTTTGTCCATCCGTCTTCGTTCCATCCCACAAAAAACTGGGCAAATCGAAACAATCCACCCCGCGCGGAAGTCGACTCCACACGCGCGGGGAGTGCCCACGCAATCTCCATGGCAACTCCCGTGCCGGATGATGCCCAGTGTACCTTGGTGATTATACTGGATTAATTGAAATATGGGAGCCGCCCGGCGCAAGGAATCCATCAACCGTGCCGCCAAATTCAACATAATCGCCCTATATGACGACATCGCTCTCCTGCCGGCCACATCCAGGGCCAGATCAAGGAACCCCACCGTCTCGTCCAGTGCACACAAATGGTACCGCAACGTGTTCCGTTATATATGGCTACTTCGTTATATATGTCGGATGCTGCTGACGGCTTTCTTCTTCCCCTGCCCGCTCTATTTTTATTAATTCTTTATAATCAGCATGTTGCGCGAGAGCGGTCGCAGGCCTGCGATGGCACGCTAGTTGCGACATAGTTTACTCGCTGAAACATGTACTAACACTTTCGCGCTTTCTGCGAAGTCGACAATGGTCTTTTCCCTGCCATTTGGCAGGGAAAATAACATCCATCACCACTGACTGGAGGAAGTCATGAAATCTAGCATCAGGGGCAAGGCGGAAGGACCGCTGCACCAGGGAAAGGACAAGTTTAATGAAGTGGCCGGAAATATCACCGATCAAGAGCTGGAGGGCAAGGTAAAAGTCGAAATAATAGCATGCAGTTGGCAAGCACCATCAGAAAAAAAGATGATTGGTATGCGTCACTCGGAAGAAGGGAAGATTGGATGGGTTTTACTTTGGGCCCTGGGAATTCCGATCCCGATCCTAGTGGCACTGTATCTTCTGCGCGGGTGCACTTGAGGAGAATTTGTTGCGCAAAATACCCGCTGACGACAGTGGCCGACAGTCCAGCGTAACTCATAATGGAGACAGATCATGAGCAAAGAAATGAAAAAGGATTACTCAGAAAAAAGCACTCGGGAAAAGGGTTCGGCTCCCAGCGCAGACTCACAATTGGCTGCCAGCGGCGAGCTGCACCAGATCGCCGGAGGAGAGCACTCCGCGCTTACCACGAACCAGGGCGTTGCACTGTCCGATAATCAAAATTCGCTCAGGGCCCATCCGAGCGGCCCGACGCTTCTGGAGGATTTCATCCTCCGCGAAAAAATCACCCACTTCGATCACGAACGGATCCCCGAACGTATCGTTCACGCCCGAGGCACGGGCGCGCATGGATTTTTCGAACTGACCGCCTCGCTCAAGCAGTACACCACCGCCAGGATACTCACCGAAGTAGGTGAGAAGACACCACTCTTTACCCGCATATCGACCGTCGCCGGCGGCGCGGGTTCGATCGACACCCCGCGCGACGTGCGCGGCTTTGCCGTCAAGTTCTATACCAAGGAAGGCAACTGGGACCTGGTTGGCAACAACGTTCCGGTATTTTTCATCCAGGATGCCATCAAATTTCCCGACCTCATCCATGCCGTCAAAATGGAACCCGACCGTGGCTTTCCTCAGGCAGCAAGCGCCCACGATACTTTCTGGGATTATATTTCGCTCACGCCGGAATCCATGCATATGGTGATGTGGATCATGTCCGATCGCACCATACCGCGTTCGCTGCGGATGATCGAAGGCTTCGGGGTGCATAGTTTCCGGCTCATTAACGATGCGGGTGAATCGACCTTCGTCAAATTTCACTGGCGCCCCAAGCTCGGCTTGCAGTCCACCATATGGGACGAGGCCGTCAAGATTGCCGGGGCTGATCCGGACTTCCATCGCCGTGACATGTTCGAAGCCATCGCGGCAGGCAGCTTCCCCGAGTGGGAATTCGCGGTTCAGCTGTTCACGCAGGACGAGGCGGATAAGTTTCCGTTCGACCATCTGGACCCGACCAAGCTGATCCCCGAAGAACTGGTGCCCTTGAAAGTGATCGGCCGGATGGTGCTCGATCGCTGGCCGGACAACTTCTTCGCTGAAACTGAACAGGTTGCTTACTGCCCAGGCAATATCGTGCCAGGCATCGATTTCTCCAATGATCCGCTGCTGCAAGGTCGTTTGTTTTCCTATATCGACACGCAACTGTCGCGCCTGGGTTCACCCAATTTCCACCAGATCCCGATCAATGCGCCCAAGTGCCCGTTCGGCAATCTTCAACGCGACGGACACATGCAGATGGCCCCACAGTCGGGCCGTGTTGCATATGAACCCAATTCCCTGTCTGCAAACTCCCCGCGCGAGAACCCGGCCAAGGGCTTTCGCAGCGCTGCGGTCACTGAAACCGGCGTTAAAGGCCGTATCCGTGCCGAAAGCTTCGCCGACCACTACAGCCAGGCGCGGCAGTTCTATCTCAGCCAAAGTGCGTATGAGCAGGCGCATATCGCTTCGGCGCTCGTGTTCGAGCTTTCCAAAGTCGAACATCTGCACGTGCGCGAGGCGATGGTCGGCCATCTGCGACATATTGAAGAAGACCTCGCCAAGCGGGTCGCCGCAGGACTTGCGCTCGACAAAATGCCCGTAGCGCCGCCAGCCGCAGCGCCCGTGCAGGAGATGAAGCTGTCACCCGCGCTGCAGATCATCGGCAAGATGAAAAACACGCTCATGGGGCGCGCGATCGGCATACTGATCGCCGATGGTTCTGACGGCGCAGTCATCAATACTATTAAAAAGGCCGCAACCGATGCGGGTGCCGCCGTGAAGATCATCGCCCCCAAGGTCGGAGGGGCGAAGCTTGCCGATGGCTCGATGTTGGCGGCTGACGGACAACTGGCCGGCACTCCTTCCGTGCTGTTCGACACAGTCGCCGTGATCCTCTCTGGCGAAGGTGCACAGGCACTGTCGAAGGAAAGCGCCGCGATCGATTTCGTGCGCGATGCTTTCGGACATCTCAAGGCAATCGCCGTCGACAAAGGCGGTCGCGCTCTATTGAAAACAGCGAATATCGAGCCAGACGCTGGTGTCGTTGATGCCAGCGACAAAGACGCCTTCATCACCATGGCCAAGACTCGCCAATGGGACCGGGAAAAGTCTGTACGGACATTGGCCTGACCATCATTGAAGAAAGTGGCCAACGAGTTGGAAAGGTAAAAGAGCGAAATCTAAAAATCGCGACGTCAAATCAAGTATTAAAACAGGAGGCTACGTTATGGCTAAAAACATTGCAGTTTATGGAATCTATCCGAATCGTCCGAAGGTCGAAAATGCAGTCGAAGAATTAAAAGATGCAGGTTTCCGGCACTCGGACATCTCCGTGTTGTTCCCTTCAGGTGGAGACACCAAGGAATTCGCGGTCGAGAAAGAGACCAAGGCGCCCGAAGGAGCAGCAACAGGAGCGGGGACCGGTGCGTTGATTGGCGGCTCTTTAGGCTGGCTGGTGGGTATTGGCACATTGGCCATTCCGGGTCTTGGCCCCTTCATCGCGGCAGGTCCGATCATGGCTACCCTTGCTGGAGCCGGCGCTGGCGGAGTGGTCGGCGGGATAGCCGGAGCGCTGATTGGCCTTGGTATCCCCGAGTATGAGGCCAACCTTTATGAAGGGCGTATCAAGGATGGGGGAATTCTGCTTTCTGTCCACGCCGACGATGCAGATTGGAAAAATAAAGGCAAGGAAATACTGGAACGTACAGGGGCAGAAGATATTGGTTCTAAAGGAGAATCCAGCGCAGACCAGGACATGAGCGACAGGCCTTATCAACCCTGAGTGGATCTGAAGCGGGTCAAGGCGCACGAAATATGGGACCCGCAGGGCTCATTCCGCAAGAATGTTCGACGCGGACAAGCACATGAGTCAGGACCACATCTTTCTTCCTGGCTAGAGTGTTTGTGAATGGATTTCATCAATACTTTGAGGAGGTGAACATGGAAACAAACAACTTTGAAGTAGATAAAATGGATAAAAACGAAACAGGATTCCACGGTACAGGTAAGTCAACCGCCTTTGAGCATGTTAAAAATATCATTGCTGACAGACTGCATAGTGCGGCCGAAGGTCTAGGCGGAAATGGGGCAGACCTGGACGGGGAAAGCGTAATGGCAACATATGGGAAGCAGGCATCTGAGTGGTTAGAACATTCAGCCGAGTACGTTCGGGAATTCGATTGTACGCAGGCAGATTCAACTATCCGAGAATACGTCACGCAGAGCCCTGGGCGCAGCCTCATCATAGCAGGAGCCGTAGGCCTGATTATTGGATCTATTTTGCGGCGCAGGTAAGGAGGCGATTTCCCCCATGAACAACAAAGTGGACCCCACAACACAACGCGAATCCCTCAGTGAACTTCTGGGACAGCTTGCCAAGAACTCAGCCGCTGTAGTGCACAATGAAATTGAGCTCGTAATTCAACGAATTAACGAGATGATGAATTCTACTCTCAGTGGAGTCTTGATAATCGTGACTGGTGCGATGATTATTTTTGCTGCTTTTATGTTTTTTTCTGCAGCTTTGATAATTACACTTACTTATTATATGCCACCAATCATTTCTTTGCTTGTCACTGGAGTTGTTTTTTCTTTATTCGGTTTTGTCATTGCACTTATTGGCTACAAAAAATTGAATAAGTATGTCCGTACATCAGGGGCAACCCAAATACAAAAGGAGGGGGAAAATAATGAATGAAAGATGGCGCAGTACCGAAGATATACGTCGAGATATTGCTAGAGAAGAGGAAAACATTTCCAGAACCGCTCAACAAATTGGTGATCGCATCAAGGAAAAAATGGATTGGAGTGAATATGTGAAGGACTCTCCATACTGGGCGCTGGGAATTGCCGTCGGCATTGGTTTTTTTGCCTCCAAGATGTTGCAGACACGTACTACTCCAATGGAGCGAATTATGGGGTCTCTTGCCGAGGAAGTTCGCGATTCGCTCGGCGGTTTGCATGTTGGATCCGCTGGACCGAGCCTGGCACAGGTGACTCTGCTTGGAATCGGAACGAAGCTCGCCGCCGAGTGGATAAAGCATGCAAGCTCGACCAGCGGGGCAAGCGATAGCGTTAGACCTCCATTATAGGCAGAACATGATTGGGCAATTAACCCCATATCTACAGTAAAAACCACTAACACATCATTATATTGGGAGAATACCATGGATAACGAAACGAATAAATACCAGACCCCCAAAAAGGAAATGGCAGCAGATTCCGGCAGTGCAACTGAGACAGTGCAGAACATCCTGGATCAAGGCACCGAGGCTTACGATAAAGCCGAGCAGGTTGTAGGTGAGGCGTATGATAAAACGACGCAGAAAGTTAAAGAAACGTATGGAAAGGCTAAGAGCTATAGTGCCGAAAATCCGGATAAGACAATTCTTATCGCATTAGGGATAGGAATAGGAATCGGGCTACTCTTGAGTGCGAGCTCCTCTCACCGGTCACGTACCGGCCGGATCGCCCAACCCGTAGTCAACGCACTTTCCGAAATTGCACGCGAGTTTATCCGCTAAAACTGGCGTTGTAAGAGGTAGGTGCGCTGTTTAAATAGGGGTCGGATGGTCCCTTCATCGCGGCCCCATTTTTGTTACGCTCTATTTTGCTTATACAGACACAGACTCAGGATGCGAATATTCACACAGAACGAAAGGAGATGGAAGATGAATGAATTTTTTCAGATGCTTAAAAAAGATCATGTTGAACTTAAGGGGATTCTTGGACAGCTTGTAGAAGCTAAAGAACCGAAGAAGCGTGAGGAGTTGTTCCAAAAGCTTAGAGAAGAGCTGGTGCCTCACATGAAAGCCGAGGAAAGCACCTTCTATCCACCCTTGATGAAGAAGAAAGAGGCACGCGAAGATGTTATGGAAGGGGTAGAGGAGCATCACGTTTCCGATCTCGTCCTTAAAGAACTGGAGAAGATGCCGAAGGGTGAGGAAAAATGGGGCGCGAAGATGGGCGTATTCAAAGAACTCGTGGAGCACCATATCAAGGACGAGGAGAGCAAGGTATTCAAGAGCGCGGAAAAGGCACTGGACCCAGACGAGTTTCAAGCCATCATGGCCAAGTTTGACCAGGAAAAGCAAAAAATCAAAAAGACCTTGAAATAGCCAGGCGGGGTGAGAAAACGGCTCGGCGAGGTTGATGCGTCGGACATTGACGCGATTTACTTCGATAAAAGCCTATTATCTTGCCCCATATAAGATGGCTTTCGCGCTGCTGCTGGAAACTCTAAAAACGCGTGAAGGCCGAGGGCGCCGAGTGTCGGCTAGTGGAGGCGAAGCTTTTGCAGACCATCGTTATTGACAAGGTCAAGACGGACAAGAGGATTACAAAACATGGACAGCAATTCCGGACAAACCACATCGATCTGGATGGCAACAGCGCAAAAGCCTGAATCCGCTCCGCTTAGCGAGAATATGCATGCTGATGTGTGTATTGTTGGCGCCGGGATAGCGGGTATGACAACCGCATATTTCCTGTCGCGCGCGGGCAAGGCTGTGATTGTCTTGGATGATGGGCACATTGGGGGAGGGATGACAGCGCGTACGACGGCGCATCTTTGCAATGCGATTGACGACCGCTATTTTAAGATCGAGCATCTTCACGGCGAAAAGGGGGCGATGCTCGCGGCCGAGAGCCACACGGCGGCGATTGATCGCATTGAGGCCATTGTCGTTGAAGAAGGAATTGCCTGTGAATTCGAGCGCCTCGATGGCTACCTCTTTGTCCCGCCAGATGACTCTAAAGATGTGCTCGAACGTGAGCTTAAAGCAGCACATCGCGCCGGACTCACGGATGTTGACCACGTCGGGCGGGCACCAATCGATGGCTTCGACACCGGTATGTGTTTGCGCTTTCCGCGGCAGGCCCAGTTTCATCCCATGAAGTATCTGGACGGACTAAAGCACGCTATTGAACGCAACGGTGGTCGCATCTTCACGGGAACACATGCCGGTGAAATAGAAGGCGGCGCCAATGCGCGGGTCGAAACAGACACTGGCTTCGCGGTGACTGCCGATGCTATCGTGATAGCTACCAACACTCCAGTCAACGATATCGTTACCATTCACACCAAGCAGTATTCTTATACCACCTATGTTATCGCCGCGCGGACTCCACGTGGTTCAGTTACAAGAGCGCTCTACTGGGATACGGACGATCCGTATCACTACGTCAGAGTGCAGAGTGTTTCCGCCCAAGATGGTGACGAGTACGATCTTCTGATCGTCGGCGGCGAAGATCACAAATCGGGACAGGCAGACGACGGTGATCTGCGCTACGCAAATCTTGAAGAGTGGGCACGGGAACGATTCCCGATGATTGAGCGTATAGAAATGCGTTGGTCTGGTCAGGTCATGGAGCCTGTTGACGGCCTGGCTTTCATCGGGCGCAACCCCGGAGATCCGCCAAACGTCTATATCATAACGGGTGATTCGGGGATGGGCATGACGCATGGCACCATTGGCGGAATCCTTATCACGCAATTAATCGTGGGGGGCCCATGCCCTTGGGAGTCGCTTTACGATCCTTCACGAATAACCCTTCGCGCTTCGCTTCAATATGCCCGGGAGAATTTCAATGTCGCCGTGCAGTATGTTGAGGGCTATTTGAGCGGCGGTGACGTTGACTCGCTCGAAGAGATTGCTTCCGGAGAAGGCGCAATCGTTCGTCGCGGGATTGCGAAGGTCGCTGTTTACCGTGATGAAGATGGAACCTTGCATGAACGTTCGGCCGTGTGCCCACACCTCGGGTGTATCATCGGTTGGAATACTTCGGAGAAGACCTGGGATTGTCCGTGTCACGGTTCACAATTCGACTGCTATGGCCAGGTCATTACCGGGCCAGCGAACAGTGACCTTGAGAGTGCGAAAGAAAAATAGGAGGTTGAGCGAAAAAAAACACTGCAAGGGGATTAAGAGATGCCACAAAGTGATTAATCACGTATAATGAGAAACAGAAACGTTAGGCCGAACACATTGAAGCGGCTATGATGATCGCGGCGTCCCGGAAGATGTGGCTCATCGGCGCGTCTGGGCGATGGCCCCTTGTCTCTCCATTTGCAACAGGTTCACAATGCAGATAAAAACGATAATGACCAGATCCGCCTCCAGTGCTTCCGCTTCCTCCTCTGACACAAGCTTGAAAACACACTTGCTGAGGATCGCGGCAGGAATTGCTTTGGTTGGCCTGATCCTCTTAGTGCTCGTCTATTTCGATCTCCACGAGCAGTTGGTCGTGTTGCTGGAGTGGATCGACGCGCAGGGTGCGATGGCAGGGGTCTACTTCATCCTGCTGATGGCGGCGGTGGTGGTACTGCTGCTGCCGGGCTTCTTCCTTACCACTGGTGCAGGCTTTGTGTTCGGCGTCCTCGAAGGAACCGTGCTGGTCGTTGCGGGCACCGTCATTGGTGCGTCCCTGGCCTTCCTGATCGCACGCCACCTGTTCGGCGAACGTGCCTCGAAGTTCATCGTCAGCCGCAGCAATCTGCAGGTTGTCAGTGACGAAATGGCGCGTCACGACCTCAGAATCGTAATGCTCACCCGGCTGATCCCGTTCTTCCCGGGCAAGATTTCCAATTATTTCTTCGGCCTGACAAAGTTCACCTTCAAGGGTTTCGTGCTCGGCTCGCTGATCGGTTTCATTCCGTTTTCACTGCACAATGTCTACCTGGGCTCGATCACCGCCGACCTGGCAAGCCTGAGCCGGGGCGAGGTGGAGCGTTCGCTGCTGCAGTGGACGCTCTATGGCCTTGGGCTCGTCGCGACGATCGTTGCGCTGCTTTATTTCAACAATCTGGCGCGACAGGCTCTGGCAAAGTATTCGCAGGAAAGCGGCAGTGTGCAAGGCGGCAAGCCCGTGCCTGAAGCAGGGGCAGAAGCCGTCAAGGACAGCTCATGAAATTTTCGAAATGGTCCTTTTTGCAATACATCATCACCCGCGCCGCGCGCCGCCAGGGCTTCCTGGATCCGATCGAACTGCTCGCGCGCCTGCGCAGTTTCGCGCAGCCCTCCGAGGTGGGCGAACCGGTCGAACTCTTGCGTGCCGGCGTCGTGTTCCATGCGCGCGGCCTGATCAATAGCCGCGTGATCCAGTACAACCTCGACTGGGTGTGGCCCTACTGGGTCGAGCGCCAGTACAACCCGCATGACGAATCATTCATCCCACGCGCATTTTCAGTTTCGCATATCAATCTCACCCATCGCAACTGGACCGCGCTTGGCTATCCCGACTGTGAGGAATTTCCGTTGGTCGATCCGCGCGGCCTCCTGACGCCCTGCCTGGACGGCTGGTCGCTCGATGGCTGGGTCTGTTCGGAAGAGGGCGGCAACCTGTTTCCGTCGCGTACCATGGCCGGCACCCAGCAGCAGGACATGTCCAGCGGCCTGGCGATCACGACACGGGTCCAGCAGAGTGGCCTGCTTTTGAACAGCACGGCGAGCGTTGAACTCGAAGACGGCATGCCAGTCTGCGTGCTTACGCTGACGGCGCGCGCCGACAGTCCCGCCTGGCTGGTGCTCGCCTTGCGCCCGGCCAATTCGGAAGGCGTCAGCTTTATCAATGATGTGGTTCTTTCCCCTGATCGCAAGACCTGGGTCGTGAACGACAAACAGACCGTAGCGTTCAGTGCGCCGGCGGAGCGCCACCTGGTATCCGACTATGGCCATGGCGATGTCGCCCTTCATTTGAAGCAGGCGCCTGCCCTCGACGCGCTCGATGAGAGCAGCGAGGGCAACTGCAACCGTGGCATGGTGACGGCGGCCGCGCTGTTCGCGATACCCGAAGGCAGCGAAAGGATTTTGACTGCCCGTATTCCACTGTCGCACAAGGCACCCGTGCTGGCGGAAAATGCCTGGCCGGACCTGCGCGCAAGCGCGTGCACGCTGCAATGCCCCGATCGCAAGTATCAGGAGCTCTACGACGCGGCGATCACGTCGCTGATTCTGCACTCGCCGGGTGATGTGTATCCGGGACCATCGACCTACAGGCGTTTCTGGTTTCGCGATGCCGCCTACATCATTCACGCCCTGCTGTCCGTGGGTCTGGAAGCGCGTGCCAAACGCGCGCTGAACCGCTTTCCTGAACGGCAAACCCAACTTGGCTATTTTCGTTCGCAGGAAGGCGAGTGGGATTCCAACGGCGAGGTCCTGTGGATTTTGCATCGCTACCAGCAGCTCACCGGCAAGAAACTGGCTGCTGACTGGCACAACGTGATTGCCCGCGGCGCGCGCTGGATCATGCGCAAGCGGCTTTCCGGCACGCTCGATGCGCCACATGCAGGCTTGCTGCCAGCCGGGTTCAGTGCCGAGCACCTCGGTCCAAACGATTATTACTACTGGGACGACTTCTGGGGCATCGCCGGGCTGCATTGCGCCAGCGACATGGTCCGCAGCCAGGATGCCGAAATGGCAGCCGAGTTCACGCACGCCGCCGAAGATTTCACTGCGGCGGTGGACCGCAGCCTGGCCTCCTGCGCGCAGCGGCTGGGACGCCCGGGCATGCCGGCTTCGCCTTACCGGCGGCTCGATTCCGGTGCCATTGGTTCACTCGTGTCCGGCTACCCCTTGCAGCAGCTTGTTGCGGATGACCTACGGCTGCTCGACTGCGCGGAATATCTGCTCAAAGACAGCTTCATCGATGGCGCATTTTTCCAGGACATGATCCATTCCGGTCTGAACGCGTATCTGACCTTGCATGTGGCGCAGGTGTTGCTGCGTGCTGGCGACCCCCGGTATGAGGAGCTGATGGACGCGGTGGCCGACCTCGCGACGCCGACGGGCCAATGGCCTGAAGCGATTCATCCGCGAACCGGAGGAGGGTGCATGGGCGATGGCCACCATGTGTGGGCAGCGGCCGAGTGGGTCCTCATGGTGCGCAACTGCTTTGTACGCGAAGAGGGCGACCGCCTGATTCTGTGCGCAGGTATTGGCGAGCGCTGGCTGCAGGGCAGTCCCGTGGTATTCGGGCCCGCTCCCACCAGCTTTGGTCCGGTGTCGATTACCTTAAGTCCGCTCTCGGATACCAGCATTCAAATCGTTCTGCAGACGGCATGGCACGCCCAGGAACCCGCCATCGACGTGCGTCTTCCCGGCTATGAGCCTGTCACCCTTGAACGCAATGCTACCAACGTGATTCTGACAAAAGAGGAAATCCCTGCATGAACATCGCTATACTCACCAATACCTTTACGCCGCATGTGGGGGGCGTGGCGCGCTCGGTGGAAGCGTTCGCAAAGGCGTACCAGGAGCTCGGTCATCGTGTACTGGTTGTGGCGCCGGAATTCGAGGATGCGCCGGAGCACGAAACCGATGTCTTCCGCATTCCCGCGATCCAGCATTTCAACGGCAGTGACTTTTCGGTGGTGCTGCCGATACCGAGTGGACTGTACGACAAAATGGACGAATTCAATCCCGACATCATCCACTCACAGCATCCCTTCCTGCTGGGCATGACTGCGGTGCGGATTGCGCGAACGCTCGACCTGCCGCTGGTGTTCACCCACCACACGCTTTACGAGCAGTACACGCATTATGTTCCGGGCGATTCGCCGACGATGAAGCGTTTCATCATCGAGCTGTCCACCCGCTATGCGAATCTCGCCGATCAGGTGTTTGCGCCCAGCGAGAGTCTTCGTGACATGCTGATCGAGCGTGGTGTCACCTCACCGGTGTTGGTGGTCCCGACAGGCGTCAGCGTGGAGCGTTTTGCATATGGCAAGGGCTCAGACTTCCTGATGAAAAAGCAGATTCCCGAAGATGCGTTCGTGGTCGGGCATATGGGACGGCTGGCCCCTGAGAAGAACCTGGAATTTCTCGCCAGGTCGGTTTTGGCCTTCATGAAAGAGCATGGCGAGGCGGTGTTCCTGCTGGTCGGCGCCGGACCGTCGCAGGAGACGATTGAGCAGCTCTTTGCCGAAGCGGGCATGAGCGACCGCCTGTACATGTGCGGCGTGCTGGAGAAGGACGACCTCGCAGATGCGCTCAATGCGATGAGCGTGTTCGCGTTTGCGTCGAAAAGCGAAACCCAGGGCATGGTCCTGACCGAAGCGATGGCTGCAGGCCTGCCGGTAGTTGCGCTCGATGCGCCAGGCGTCAGGGAAGTCCTCGTGGACGCGAGCAACGGGCGGTTGCTCAGGGTGGAAACGGAGGAAACCTTCGCCGCAGCCCTTCAGTGGGTGCATGCGCGCTCAAGCGACGAGAGAGCCGCTCTGATCGCTGCCGCACGCACCACGGCCGAAGCCTTTTCCATGGCCGCCTCCGCGCGCAAGGCGCTTGCGGCGTATGAAAACCTGCAGCCCGATCCGGCCACCCGGCATCATGAGGATGAACTCGGCTGGGACCAGATCAGGGCCCGCATCTATGCCGAGTGGGATATTCTGAAGACGGTTGCGCAGGCTGGCGATGAAGCCCTAAGCGAGAGCTTCTCCGTCTCCGATGAGGAGGTGAAGGAATGATGCGTCCGGATGAACGTGGCACTGCCATTTCAGGGCGAGTCTGTGGCGGCAAGAGAGCCACTGCATGATCGGCAGGATCGAGGCGCGTCTGCGCCTGCTGCGCCGCAAGTTCAGCCGTACGCACTGGCTGCTGCGCTTCCTGCATCTGTCGGTGTCCGAGGGGCCTGCGAATCGGCCCGGCCTGGTGATGGTGCAGATCGACGGCCTGTCTCTGGACCAGTTCAACCACGCCTTGGACAAGGGTAAGCTCCCCTTCCTGAAGCGCCTGATCAAACGGGAACACTACCAGGTGCATACGCAGTATTCAGGCTTGCCGTCTTCGACTCCCGCCGTGCAGGGAGAAATTTTCTACGGGATAAAAACCGTCGTGCCGGCTTTTTCGTTCCTGGACCGCGAGAACGGTCAAATGGTCCGCATGATCGAACCGACGACGGCGCAACAGATGGAAGAAGAACTGCACAAGCAACTGGCCAGGGACGGCGTCGATTCGCTTTGCACGGGCGGCAGTTCGTACTCGAATATTTTCGGTGGCGGTGTGGACCCGGATGAAGCGCATTTCTGCGCCTCTTCATTGGGCTGGGGTTCCGCGCTGCGGGCCGCCAACCCCTTCGCGCTGCTGTTCATGCTTGTCACCAACATAAATAGTGTGCTCAGGATCCTGATTCTGCTGGTCGTGGAACTGGTGATAGCGCTGGTCGATTTGGTTCGTGGCCTGTACGACGGCCGCAATTACATCCGCGAACTCAAATTCATCCCAGCCCGGGTTGCGGTCTGTGTCTTGCTGCGCGAACTGTGTGTGATCGGCGGCAAGATGGACATACAGCGCGGTCTGCCGATCGTGCACATCAATTTTCTGGGCTATGACGAACAGTCTCACCGCCGCGGGCCCGACTCAAAATTTGCCCACTGGACCCTCAAGGGCATCGACAACGCCGTGAAACGACTGTGGCACGAGGCCGCCCATGCGCACAGACGGGATTATGAAGTGTGGGTCTATTCCGATCACGGCCAGAGCCGGGCCACATCCTATTTCAAGCTGCAGGGCTACGATATCCTGGAGGCAGCCAGTGCGGTGTATGCTGGCCTCGATGAAAGCGTGCCGATTGTCGCAGACAGGAAACGCGGGCTCAGTGAAGAAGCACAGCGAGCCAGGTTGCTCGGCGGCCGCAAGGTCGAACAGCTGTTCTCAGCGGAGAACGGCAGCGGCGAGAGCCACGAGAAGGTGCAAGTCGTCGGGCTTGGTCCCGTAGGCTTTGTCTATTTTCCCGAACCGCTGGAGCAGGCCGAACTGGGCCGTGCAGCGCAAGCCCTCGTCACCCGGCACAAAGTGCCCGTGGTCGTCACCAGCGGCGGGGAAGAGCAATTGCGAGTCTGGACCGCAGCCGGGGAGTTCCTGCTGCCGCAACAGACCGCTGAGCTGTTCGGCGAGGATCATCCATTCATCGATGTCATCGGTGAAGATCTGGAAAGACTGTGTCGTCATCGGCATGCGGGAGATCTGACCCTGCTCGGTTGGTGCAAGGGCGTTGCGCCGATCACCTTCACCGATGAAAACGGCTCGCATGCGGGGCTGACGCCTGAGGAAACGCGGGCCTTCAGCCTGCTGCCCATTGATGCGCCGCTACCGGACAGCACGCGTGGTTATTACCGGCCATCCGAGCTGCGCGAAGCGGCACTGCACCACCTCGGCCGCCCGGCACCGGCGACTCTCGCGAGACGGACGCGGGCCAGGGGCGACAGTCCGGCTCCTCATCCGGAACAATTGCGCGTGATGACGTACAACGTGCATAGCTGTGTCGGCGTCGACGGCAAGCTTGCCTTGGAACGCATTGCGCGTGTCATCGCCCGTGCCAAACCGGATGTGGTGGCCCTGCAGGAGCTCGATGCAGGCCGCAAGCGCACGGGCGGCGAAGATCAGGCGAAACGGATCGCGGACTATCTGGAGATGCAGTACCACTTTTATCCCCATATTCATGCTGAGGATGAAAAATACGGCGATGCGATCCTGACGCACCTGCCGATGCGCGTCATCAAGACCGGGACATTGCCTGGACATCTGCCGGGTGGGAAGCTGGAACCGCGCGGCGCGCTCTGGGTTGCGATCGATCTGCACGGCACTGAGGTGAATATCATCAACACGCATCTGGGACTTTCGTCACGTGAACGCATGCTCCAGATCAAGGCCTTGCTGGGCGATGAATGGCTGGGCCGACTGAACGCAGACCAGCCGGTGATCCTGTGCGGCGACTTCAACTGCGTGCCGTCATCGAAGGGCTACAGGCTGCTGTGCAGCAGATTCCTCGACGCGCAGGCGGAACTCAAAGAGCATCGGCCAACCTGCACGTTTTACAGCCGCCTGCCGAGCTTCCGGATAGACCATGTGTTCATCCAACCCGGCATCCGGGTGACCGGCATCACGGTGCCGTGCTCGGAACTGGCCAAGGTCGCCTCTGATCATCTTCCGCTGATCGCAGATCTCACGATTCCTTGCCCGGGCTCAGCGTTTCGCGATGATCCACATGGCATGGACGATACACGGGATATGGCTGCACGATCTCGGGGGGGCGCACAATGATCCCAGACAGCAGCGCGGATACGTCGAACGATCACGGAGGAAAACCTCGACATCGGGGGCAGTTTCTGGCTCTGACTTGGGGCCTAGCCTGGGCTCGACCAGCCCGACTCCTCTGCGCCACAGTCCTGTGCTGCGCCGTCTTGACGTTCACCTCACTCGCTGCCCAACAGACAGACGGTAACGAGGGCAAATCGCTGCCGGCGAAAGTATCTGACGGCAAACTCGAGCAACCAGGTAAAGTCGAAGTTGAGCCCGTCGCCAAGGATGACCAGATCAGGCATCGAATCTCGAATATTCTTAAAACGACAAGCTGGTTCAGCGAGCCCAAGGTCACTGTCCAGGAAGGAATCGTTTTCCTGAAAGGAACAACGGAAAACGATGAATCCAAGCAATGGGCCGGAGATTTGGCGAAAAATACGGAGGGCGTGGTTGCCGTCGTCAATCAAATCGAAGTGGTCCCCACCACGGTTTGGGATTTCGAGCCAACCTTTCAGATACTGAATGATCTTACACGCAGATTCCTTCGATTGCTGCCCCTGATCGTGGTGGCGCTGGTCGTAATCGTTATTTCATGGATCTTCGCCAAGCTGACGGTGTACCTCTTGCGTCGCGGCCTTCTGGGTCGATCCCTCAGCCACCTTTTGCGTGAGGTAATGGCCCGGGCTGGCGGGATACTTGTAATGCTTGTCGGTCTATACCTTGTGCTCCGTATCGCCGGGCTCACGCAACTCGCGCTTACGTTGGTGGGCGGCACTGGCCTGATTGGTTTGGTGCTGGGCATCGCATTCCGCGACATCACCGAGAATTTTCTGGCCAGTGTCTTTCTGAGCTTGCAGCAACCGTTTCGTGAAGGCGATCTGGTAGAAGTAGCGGGCGTCACAGGTTACGTTCAGCGGCTGACCTCGCGCACGACTGTTCTGATGACACTCGACGGCAATCAAGTGCAAATTCCCAATTCGACCGTCTTCAAAAGCACGATCCGGAACTTCACAAGCAATCCCAATCGCCGCGAAGATTTCATGGTGGGTATCGGCTACGACGATTCCATAACTTTGGCCCAGGAAGTCGCTTTGAAGGTGCTCGCAGAACATCCGGCCATTTTGAATGAGCCCGAACCCTTGGTGCTCGTGGAAAATCTTGGAGCGTCCACGGTAAACCTGCGTGTTTATTTCTGGCTCGACGGCACCCTACACAGCTGGGCGAAAGTGAAATCGTCCGTCATTCGGCACGTAAAACGGGCCTTCCAGCAGTCGGGAATCTCGCTGCCGGACGAGGCGCGCGAAGTCACCTTCCCTAACGGGGTTCCTGTACGCATGATAGAAAGCCAAGGAGCTGCGGAACCAGCCAAGCCCGTCCTGAAGAAGCCGGCCACCGAGCCCGAAACAGTCGCGACCAAAGCGGAAGCCAGCCTGCAAAGCGAGGCCGGGGAAATCAAAGAACAGGCGCGTAAATCGTGGACCCCTGGGGAGAATCTCTTAACGCCATCGTCGTCTGTGGATAGCAGTTGAAGGCGCGTGGGAGTCGATCAAAGAGGGTGTAAAATCCGTATGGGAATCGATGAAGTCTGCTTGCAGCGACGCAGCGGCTCCTGTGCCGGGAGAATTGAAAATGTGGGATCACCTGAGTTTCATCATCAAGCATTTCCGTGAGCGATTATGGATCAAGCCGCTCATCGTATGCGCGTTGTCCATTGCCGCAGTTTTTCTTGCCAATCTCATGGACATGACTGAAATCGGCCGTTTCCTGCCGAAGATCACAAAAGAATCGACCGATACTTTGCTGAGGATCATGGCGTCGAGCATGTTGATGATGGCCACGTTCGCCGTGGCCTCGATGGTGGCCGCGTATTCGTCGGCAAGCAGGTCCGCGACGCCCCGCTCTTTTCCGTTGATCATCGCCGATGACGTTTCGCAGAATGCGCTCTCGGTGTTCATCGGCGCGTTTATCTTCAGCGTGGTCGCGCTTGTTGCGATGATGAACGGGCTTTATGTCGGAAGGGGCAGTCACTTTATCCTGTTCTCCCTGACAATAGTTGTGCTCGCAATCGTCATTGTCACCTTCATTCGGTGGGTCGATAATATCGCCCGGCTCGGCCGCCTGGGACACACGATCACCAAGGTGGAGGTTGCGGCCACAGAGGCGATTCGGAAGCGACAGTCGGCGCCACGCCTTGGCGGCGTCGAGGCGTTCGGTCCCCCGGATGTGGGCCGGGCGGTCTTCGGATCCATCGGTTACGTACAGCGTGTTGACCTCGCCGCGTTGCAAAAGAGGGCGGTGCAGTCGCAACTGAGAATTGTTCTGGCGGTGTTGCCTGGGGCTTTTTGCGCGCCAAACCGCCCTGTCGCATGGGTCAGCCGGGAGGCGACGGGCAGTGTGTCCGACGAGGACGCCAAAGCAATTGCTGACACGTTCGCGATTGGCAGCTCGAGAGTCTTTGATCAGGATCCGCGGTTCGGACTGCTGGTCCTTTCGGAGATCGCCAGCCGTGCGCTTTCGCCTGCGGTCAATGATCCGGGGACCGCCATCGGCGTCACGGGCACACTTGTTCGCCTGTTCGTGATGTGGAACGATTGTGGCAAGGCGGATGACGTTTCCCCTGTGCAGTTCGACCGCGTTGCGGTGCCGGAATTGTCCGTGGTAGACATGTTCGACGATGCTTTTACAGGGATCGCCCGAGACGGAGCGGGCAATGTCGAAGTCGTCGTGTGGCTGCTCAAGGCCCTCGAAACGCTTGCAGTAGCCGGGGACGTTACGATGCGCGACAACGCGCTGCGGCACGCCCGTCTCGCGGTAGTTCGCGCCGAACACGCACTGAAGATTTCCGAAGATATCACAGCCGTACGAGAGGCAGCCAAGTTTGCAATGTGACGGGAAAGGCCGGATGAGTAACAATTTTCATAAAATCAGAGGTCTGCCATTTTGGTACAGTCTGGATAATAACACTGTTCGGCGGCATGGGGCTTGGCTGTAGGCCGGACGCGGGGACGACCGATGAGCGAAGTGGACACCAGTGAGAAGCCTGATCCGATGGCCACGGATAAAGAGGCTCTGAGAGCGGAACGATACGAGCTGCTCGAACAGCTTGAGGACTGGCTCGAAACGCCGATGCTGGTCCTCGCATTCGTGTGGCTGGCGCTGCTGATCGTGGAGTTGCTTTGGGGCGAGAGCCGGTTATTCTACACTATCGGGACGATCATCTGGGTTGTCTTCATCCTCGACTTCGCGGTGAAATTCGCCCTGGCTCCGCAGAAGTTTGTATTCCTCAAGCGGCACTGGCTGACCGCCATTTCGTTGCTGCTCCCGGCGCTGCGTTTATTTCGCATATTTCGGATGTTTCGACTGCTTCGACTGGCTCGCGCGGGGCGAGGTCTGCGTTTGCTCCGCGTCATCAGTTCGCTGAATCGCAGCATGAAGGCGCTAAGCGCGAGCCTGAGCCGACGGGGCTTCGGCTACGTGATTGCCCTCACGGTGCTGGTCACGCTCGCCGGCGCGGCCGGAATATACACTTTCGAGAATGAGGCACTAGGCGGCCCAAACAGCTACGGCGAGGCGCTGTGGTGGACCGCCATGATCATGACGACGATGGGTTCGCAGTACTGGCCGGAGACGGCCGAGGGGCGGGTGCTCTGCTTTTTTTTGGCGCTGTATGCCTTCGGCGTCTTCGGCTACGTGACAGCGGCGCTCGCCACCTTTTTCGTCGGCCGCGACGCGGAGAATGACGAGGCCGAGTTGGCCGGGGGCAAACAATTGGCCGCACTCCGCGACGAGGTGATCGCCTTGCGCGAGGAGATCCGTGCCCTGACGCGGCATCCACCAGGGTCATGAAGCATCTTGCCGTGAATAATGCGGAGCGTTAAGGACATCACAGTATGAAACGATTCTGGCCACGTCTCTTTATCGTCGCGGGTCTCTTTCTGCTGCTCGGCGGTTTCGTCTACGACGTAATATTTGCAGGCATCCCTTACCAGGACCCCACGCCAGAGATGTCGGCGCGTTTCAGTCGTCACGCACTCATCGCTTCCATCATCCGTTGGTGCGGCGTCGGCTCTTTTTTCTTCGGCGTGATGGCCGGTATCCGTCGCCGGGGTATTCGGCGGTCACGGCCTCCAAGAGGGGAACGTGGGTCAAGTCCGCCATTGACTTAAGCATAAACCCACACTGGAGTCCACAAAATGAAAAGGGGCTTAAGTCTTTTGATCTTAAACCCCTGATTGATTGGGCTGGGTTGATGGGACTCGAATCATTTTATATTGATATTTCGCCAATATCCATAATGATTTTTCCCGGTCCGATCGGCGTGTTGTTGCCGCAGCAATTAACGCCTCTTGAAGTTGCTGTCACTAAGGAGCGATAGTAATTTCGCTCTTAATGTTACCATCTCCTGCTACCTGGGCGGCCAATTCCTCTACGGCCTTTTTTTCTTGATCGGATGCCACGGGGCCTTTTAAGGTAACCACTCCGTCAATCGTAATGATTTTTACATTGTGGGCGTTCATCGAGAGATCCTTGTTCTTCACGACGGCTTGACGGATTTTTTGAGTGAGCTCAAGATCCTGTTTGCTCTCGCCCTGCTGCTCAGCAGTGACTCCGCCGGGCGACATGTGTCGTTTATTCTGGTTGGTATTGTTATACTGCTCAGCATTGACTCCGCCGGGCGACATGTGTCGTTTATTCTGGTTGGTATTGTTATACTGCTCAGCATTGACTCCGCCGGGCGACATGTGTCGTTTATTCTGATTGGTATTGTTATACTGCTCAGCATTGACTCCGCCGGGCGACATGTCCTGTTTATTGGTTTTCGTATTATTACTGGCATGGGACTGTGCTAAACAGGTTTCTGAAATAGTCATCCCGCCGAGAAATACGACCGATGCGAGCAGGCCCGTAAAAAATAATGCTTTGTTAGACATACACATCTCCTTTCCATATTATAGATTTAATCTGTTGAAAGATTGTCGCGGGAGGCTTTATTGCTGCGGCAAAAACACGCCGATCGGGCCGGGAAAAATCAGCACGGAGAGGGGCGTATCCACCGGGCCACGGGGTCTTTCAAACTACCAGCACTCTTTGGGAAATCTCATTTTTCGTGGAGGGCTTGCCGCGTCTTTTCATGTATGTATTCATCGGTAACCGTATGAAGAAATTGCTTTTGATACAGTTCCTCATGCAGGATGACCGCGATGGCAACAAGCGGGGCCGCAACCAGAACACCGAGCACGCCGAAGGCACCCACGCACAGGAGCATTGAGAATATCACCGCCGTCGGGTGCAGGTTCATGCTGTCGGCCATGACATATGGGACGAGGATGTTATTTTCGAAGATCTGGACCGCGACATAGATGATCGCGACCCACAGTGGAGTCATGCCTCCCATACTGAACGCGAGCAGCAGGGCTGGAACGGAGCTGAGTATCGGACCCAGGAAGGGAATCGCTTCCAGCATGCCTGCGATCAGTCCCAGGACCAGCGCGTCCGTGAAACCGAAGATCGGCCACATGGCCAGGAAGACAAGCAGGCCTATCGCCACCATGCCCACCAGCATGGCCCCGGCCCACCTTGGCGCGAACATTCCGATGCGTTGCACCACGACCAGTGCCTTGTCGTGGTGACGCAAGGGCACGACGGCGAACAGGGCGCCCACGATAGGACGGGGATTCAGGAGCGTGAAGGATACGCCGAAGAAGACGGTCACCATCACGATCAAAAACTGAGTTCCGCTAAAGGCCACGCTGGTGAAGCTGCTGACCACCCCCCCGAACATTTCGCTCAAGCTGGAACGAATAGAGCCGGAATCTTCCGGTGCATTGGCTTTGGGGCGCGTGACGGGGGCGGGCTGAACCCCGGGTTCCCCTGCCAGTAGATCGGTTCGGGCGATTTCAGTACTGACTTCCGCCTGGAGTTTTTTCTCCGAGATTGCGGCCCGTTGCTCCATCATGATCAAGGGTTTTTGGAGGCGTTCCCAGTAGCCGGGCAATTGCTTTGAGATATTTGTGATCGAATCCTGCATTGGTCCGAGGAAGGCCCACCCAGTCAAAACCAGGATTGAAATGAATCCTCCCACGACCAGCCCTGTTGGGAGCGCTCTGCCACCGGTAAAAGTGCGCATCCATAAAATCACGGGATTAAGCGCGAATGAAATCAGCAAGACAAGCAGAAAGGACAGTAAAATGTGAGAGAGCAGCGTGAACGTATTAATGAAGGCGAATAACGCTGCTCCAAGAATAATATGATAAGAAACGGAGTGTCGTTTTGTCTGAGTTGTTGAGTTGTTTGGCATACTCGTATTTCCGACCTTTACCTTTAGTCATCGTTCAGAATAAATCTGAGCTTAATGTTCTGCAGGGCGCGTCTCCCCGTAGCAAACGATGGAAAGGCGGTCCTCGGTGATGATACCTTCATTTATGAAGTGATCCTTGACCGCTTTGCCCTGCAGTTCACTGAGCTTTTGTTGTACTCTGCAGACTCCGTGGCGGACGTGCAGCCTGCAAATTATGTTCAAAATATTCATTGTTAAAGTGCTCGTCTTCCCTGAAATAAATTTACGAGGATGACTATGACGGCAACAACAAGGAGTATGTGTATAAAAGAACCCATTGTGTAACCACTAACTATACCTAGTAACCACAAAATCACAAGAACTCCGGCTATAGTGTATAACATTTTATTCTCCATTTATGTGTTATTTGTTGTTCTGTACAATTTGTCATTCCCTTTTTTCAAGGGATGACAAATTTTTATAGTAAATTATGAAAAGAGATATAGCCTCTTATATTAAGTGAGAATGTTGCCCGAAGAGCACGTTCGCTCTCCGGGGCTTTGATCGCATCTCGTCATGTCGCGGATTCGTGGTGGCCGCATGAGGGACGAAAGGAAATTTTGCGCTTAGCTATTTTTCCAAAACCTTTTCCACCTGGCCGACTTTTTTCTGCACCTTGCCCCCTACCTTTTCCGCGCGTCCTTCCGCTTCCAGGGAGGAGTCATCGGTGACCTTTCCGACGGTTTCCTTGATCTTGCCTTTGCTTTCATGGTAAACACCCTTCGTCTTGTTTTTTGTGCTGGACTTCATACAGTTCTCCTTGTTTATGTAAAAGACTTCAAATTCTTCCCACTTTTTCACAACCCTTCATTTTTATGAAATATAACCACTGCAATAAGTAGCCATCCTCTTAAATAAGGGGATTCATCCTTTTTTTACCATTCGAGAACAATGCATCTCCTCCTTCCCAAACTGGGCACAAGTTTGTGGGAATGACTTTAGATGGTACCGATCGGTTTTTTGCAGTGCCCTCTGAAATGAGGGATACGTGATTTTCGAGGGCATGAAGTACTCCGCAACGAACGTGCCAGACTTTGCAGAATATTTTTTAGTTGTAACGCAATGATTATAAAGAAAAAAATAAAGTTCTTCGAGTGGAAGGAAAAAAAGAAGGGTGGGTGAGCCCGCCACATATGGCGCAACTGCAAGATGTTGTGAAAGGCCATGAGCACTTTTCTGCGTACTGTTCTTGAGATTTGCGTAATCAAATTAAGAGTATTATATTAACCTCAAAATTCACCATGACCACAAACCTCCTCAGCCTTAAGGAAAATTGAGAAACCCCCACCTTTTTAAAAATGTGTGGGGGCTTCTCAATTCTATCCCATAATTACACGGAGCCACCCCTTTGAAAGAATCCTCGAGATTCCGCGTAATCGTTAGATATCGCGGAATCTGTTGGCGAGTATTCATTGTTGCAGTCGCTTTCTCACGCTAATTTTTATCATAAAATCGATCTGTTGCAGTGAGATATGCTCACAGTTCCGGTCCGGCACGAGCCTTGCCTCATGAACTCTGGAAGTAGAGGGATCAAGAGCTGAGGCACGTGCCTCTTAAAAAAGGAGATTGACCATGCAAGCGACAAACGAACTTATACTGGAACATCAGGACATCGAGCTCATGCTGGAAATCCTGAAAACCGTGTCAACGCGACTGCTCGATGGAGGTGCGGTCCCGCCCGAACACATTGAAGGCATCCTCGATTTTTTGACGGTTTTCGTCGACAAGTGCCACCACGGCAAGGAAGAGAAATATCTGTTTCGGGCGATGGAAGCCGCCGGAGTGGATCACATTACCGGGCACATCGGTGTCTTGATCTATGAGCACGAACAGGGCCGTATCCATATCGCCCGGATCAAAAAAGGACTGGCGGGGACCTCAGGCGTGCCAGACATGGCAGAAGTGCAGGCTGCCGCCGCGGACTATGTGGAGTTGATGGTTCAGCATATCACCACGGAAAACACGGATGTTTTTCCCGTGGCCGACAGGATGCTGGATGCAGGCGCGGTCGCCAAGCTTTGCGAAAATTTCGAGAAGCTCGAGCGTGAGATGATCGGAGCAGAAAAACACGAAGAGTTTCATGCGCTGCTGGATACGCTGCAGGACTTGTATCTGAAGTGATGGGTGCCATTCAGGCAATTTTTGTGGCGACGGATTCCTGTTTCCAAATCAGGCTCGGACGCGGGTATTTCTTGTCGAGTTCGTGGGCGCGCAGGAAGTCGTGGTAGGCTTCGGTGATGCTCTTCATTTTTAAAAGCGTTGTTGCGCGCTGGTAATGATAGTCCGCGACTCCCGGCATGAGGCCAATGAGCTGGCTCAAGTCCTTGTAGGCCTGGGCGTATAGATTCATGCGCAGGCAAAGTTGTGAGCGGGCATAGAGTGCTTCCCGGTGCCCAGGGGCGATGGTTACGGTCAGGGTGTACCGGACCAGGGCTTCCTGGAAGCGATCGGCCTTGGCCAGGGCTTCGCCGAGGGCGAAATGGGCTTCCGCCAAATTCGGAGCGATGCTGGCGGCTTTGGAATACGAGGCAATCGCTCCCGGCAGATTGCGCTCCCGCTCCAGTCTGCGGCCGCCTTCCAAGTGTTGTTTTGCTTCCATGGACGCAATATGCTGATTTTCAAACGTCTTTGACTGTTCACCTGGGCCGCTGAAATCTTGGCTTTCGGCCATGCCGCTGGCGGGAAAGAAGCATAGGACGCTGGCGATCAGGAACAGATGGATTAATATACTGAAGTTTTTCATCTTGCCTCCTCACATATGTACGTACTTTTTGATTTTGCGCTGAGGGTCACGGCCAAAGTGTGTCGAAATTTATTGTGCATACTCATTTATATTTATATAATCGACATCGGATATGAATAATTTACGGATATAAAAAATATTATGTTGAGAAATAATTGCTAAATTAAATAACATTTTGAATTTTTTAATAAAATTGTCGTGAACTTCTTTTTATTGCTCATAATTTATACACATTAATATGTATTATTAACTTGTATAAAGTAAATACTAGTATGTAAAAATTTGTAAATATTTAATTTTATGAAGATAAGATGAATTGAAAAGTACGTAAGTATTAATTTGAGAATTCGCCGCAAAAAATTACAAAGTGCTGTCAAGAGTCATTCCCTCAAAATCTGGCCTTGTCCGTCAGGCAAAATGTCTTTTTTTTCGATTGGTTAAAAAGTGATGGCTCCCCTTTTTTCATGGGATCAAGACGTTTGCAGCGACATCATGCGATGGATGCATCGACGGATCGGATGGGATTATTGAGGACAACTAAGTGGGTATAATGGGCTTGAAATCAGGGAGAAGTGATTATTTTCTTGGCTCAAGTATTTGATAGAGTTGCTCATTGAAACTACAAGCAGGGGTTGTCATGAGCGCGAATCAGGAGCCAGGGCGGGATGCGCAGGGGGCTTGCCAAGATGAGCCACCCCTCTCATCAAATCGAGACGAAGGCATGAACGCCTCGGATGAGGAGCAGGTCCGGCGCGATCTTTTTCACGACGCGGTTCAGCAGGCGCTGGAGAAGCAGGCGCTGGAGAAGCATGCGCTGGAGAAGCAGGCGCTGGAGAAGCAGGCGCTGGAGAAGCAGGCGCTGGAGAAGCAGGCGCTGGAGAAGCAGGCGCTGGAGAAGCAGGCGCTGGAGAAGCAGGGTCGGGCTGCGCAGCGGAAAATAGGCCGGGGCTCCCAGCCGAGTTGCACGGAAATTCTGACGAGTAGCGAGTTGCGGTTTTTGCTGAAGCAGGATTTGTGATCGCCAGGCATCAGTAAAAGTAATCCCCCTGACAGCGGGCTGTCCGGGGGATTTCTCATTCTGCGGCCGGGATATGGAATGCGGCGGCGGTCAACCTGCGCAGGTGCGGGGGCCCGTCATGCACAGGGCCGCGTGCAGGGCAATCTGGGCCTTGGCGAAATGGGCGCGTTCGACCACGAACTGCATGTTGGTCTGCCGCGCGGTCTGGGACACGGCCAGGATGTTGATCCCGTCCGCAGCCAGAGCCCCGGCGGCCTTGGCCAGAATGCCGGGCTGCCCGATATTGGAGCCGATGGCGCAGACGATGGCCACTTTTTGCAGGGTGATCTGTTCGAACCTGTTCTGCAGTTCGGCGATCATCTCGGGGCGGCAGTCGCGGTCATTGATGATCATGCCGATAGTGTTGGCGTTGGTGGCCTTGCTGATGTAGGAAATATCGTATTTGGCCAGCACCTGCAGGATGCGCAGGTCAAAGCCCACCTCGCCGACCATGCGCGTATCGTGGACTTCAAGACAGGTGACCTTGTCCGAGCCGGTGACGATCTCGACCATGGACTTGGGCGCGATGAAATCTTTGGTGATGAGCGTGCCGCTGTGGTCTGGGTCGAAGGCGTTCTTGATGCGAATGGGGATGTTGTTGATCTCCAGAGGCTTTGAGGCCTTGGGATGGATGGCCTCCATGCCCACGTCCGCCAACTGGTCGGCCACGTCGAAATTGGTGCTGCAGACGGGGTGGATGTTGTCCTCGCCGATGAGTATCGGGTCGCCGGAGCAGAGGTGATATTCCTTGTGGATGATGGCTTCGCTCGCACCCAGAATCACCGCGACCTTGGAAAAGGTCACTTCCGAATAGCCCCGGTCGAACTCGCGCATGATGCCCTCGGTGCCCTTGGTGTAGCCCGTGGCGAAACAGATGGTCGAGAAGGGGTCGATGCCTTCGAAGCTGTCCTTGATGCGCTCGTCGATGGTCAGCTGCCTGCTGTCCTCCCAGCCGCTCAGATCCACGAAGGTGGCGTTGTAGCCCCGATTCTGCAGGATATTGGCGGAGTTGAAGGCGCTGTGCATTTCGCCCAGCGACGCCAGCAGCTCCCGCGCGGCCAGCAGCAACGCCGACCGCGTGACATATCCCGAAGCCAGCACGTTATCCATACTGCGCAGGATGTTGATGGCCAGATCGATGTGGTCCTCGACAAATTCGTTGGCGGCGTGCAGGTCGAGTCCGGCGGGCACAAAGGTCTTGTTCAGTTCGCAGAGGTGTTCACGCAGGGCCAGCAGCTTTTTGGGATAGTTTTCCTGTTCGCGGAAGAGCTGGTAAATGCCCGCCTGGCCGGTTTTCTTGTGCTCCAGCAGTTCGTTGGTGACACCCCCGTATGCGGAGACTATGTAGACCCTGCCATAAATGTCGTCGGGATTGCGCAGGATGACGTTGTCGATGATCTGCGGAAACCGGGACATGGATGTCCCGCCGATTTTTTCAACACGAAGTCGAGCTTTCATGGGCCGTCCTGGAAATGATGTTGAAGGGCGGCTGGACCTGGCCTGCCGCGCCGCATGGCCTTCGAGGGATATGGTCTAAAGAGGTACAGCGTCAATACGGAGATCTAATAAAATCGATTTTCGAAAACTTTCGCTCCTCCATGCCACGCCACGCACGGGGCGTTACGCAGGGGTTTGTTTGACGCTCCGCACCGGGCCAGCTAAAAGGGGGCGGATTCGCCAACTCCAGCAGGTTCACCCAGGTCCACCATGAAGCACATTCTCCTTCTCGTCCTTCTCCTCGGCGTCACCCTGCCTGCCACGGCAGCGGAATCTTTCCACGCCCTGGCCATGAACGGTCAGCCGAAATACGGCCCGGACTTCACCCACTTCGACTACGCCTTCCCAGACGCCCCCAAGGGCGGGACGGTGCGGCTGGCCGCCATCGGCACCTTTGACAGCTTCAATCCCTTCATCGTCAAAGGCAACTCCGCCGACGGTCTGGGCCTTCTTTTCGACACCCTGACCGAGCAGTCCCTGGACGAGCCCTTCACCGAATACGGCCTGTTGGCCGACCGCATCGAGCTCGCCCCGGATCGTTCCTTCATGACCTTTCACCTGCGCGAAGAGGCCCGCTTCCATGACGGCAGTCCCGTCACCGCCGCCGACGTGGCCTTCACCTTCAGGACCCTCGTTGAGCTCGGCAATCCCCATTACGCCCAGTATTACGCCGATGTGGAGCGGATCGACGTGGTCGATGCGCAGACCGTGACCTTTGTCTTCAAGCCAAACAGCAGCCAGGAGCTGCCGCTCATCCTGGGGCAGTTGCCGGTCCTGTCCGAAGCATCCTGGCAGGGGCGCGATTTTTCGGCTTCCGGCCTGGACGTGCCCATGGGCAGCGGGCCGTACCGCATCGGCGAGTTCAAGGCCGGTCAGCGCCTGACTTTCGTGCGCGACCCCGGCTACTGGGGGCGTGACCTGCCCGTGAACAGGGGCCGCCACAACTTCGACACCATCATCTATGACTATTACCGCGACCTGACCGTTACCCTTGAAGCCTTCAAGGCCGGGGAATACGATTTCCGCCAGGAATACAATTCCAAGCAGTGGGCCACAGGCTACACCGGCCCCGCCGTGAACGCCGGGATGATCCGTACCGAGAGCGTCCCGCACAAGCTCTCCCAGGGCATGCAGGCCTTTGTCTTCAATACCCGCCGCGCCATTTTCGCGGACCCCTTGGTGCGCCAGGCGCTTAATTTCGCCTTTGACTTCGAGTGGAGCAACAAGAACCTTTTTTACGGTCAGTACGCCCGCTCCACGAGCTTTTTTTCCAACTCGGACATGGCCTCATCCGGCCCGCCTTCGGAAGAAGAGAGGGCGATCCTTGAACCGCTGGGTCTGCCCGCCGAAGTATCCATGCAGGAAATCTCTCTGCCGGTCACCGACGGCAGCGGCAATATCCGTGAGAACCTGCGCGCGGCAGCGGACCTTTTGCGCCGCGCCGGGTGGAGTGTAGAGGGCGGCAAACTGGTCAAGGACGGACAGCCCTTCGTCTTTGAGATGCTCCTGGTGCAGCCCGATTTCGAGCGCGTGGTCCTGCCGTTTCAGCGCAACCTGGCGCGGCTTGGCATCACCATGAGCGTGCGCATGGTGGACACGTCCCAGTATCTGGAGCGGCTGCGCGGATTCGATTTTGACATGATCGTCTCAAGCTTTCCCCAGTCCCTGTCCCCGGGCAACGAGCAGCGTTCATTCTGGCATTCGGCCTCGGCGGACATGCCCGGTTCGCGCAATTACTGCGGCATCAAGAATCCGGCCATCGACACGCTGGTCGATCTGGTCATCGCCGCCCCGGACCGCGACGCGCTGATCCTGCGCTGCAAGGCCCTCGACCGCGCACTTTTGTGGGGCTGGTACGTCATCCCGCACTGGCATTCCACGTACTGGCGCGTGGCCTTCTGGGACAAGTTCGGCCGTCCGGAGAAGCTGGCGGACTATGGGCTTGATTTTCAGTCCTGGTGGATCGACACGGACAAGGAACGGGAGATGGCTGGGAAGCGGAAGGGCGTAGGGTTGAAGTAGGGCCGGAGCGTTGATCCGGTCTTCATCGGTACCGTCATGGATTTGATGGGAGAAAGACGTGGATCCCCGCCTTCGCGAGGATGACACCGTGGCGGTGTGGGCGACTGCCGCCAGAAGAGAACACCGATCTTTCGCACGGGTTGAGGTGTCATTCCCGCGAAGGCGGGAATCCATGCCTTCACCGTGGCGGTTTGGGCGGCTACCGCCAGAAGAAAAACACCGGTCTGCCGCACGGGTTGAGGTGTCATTCCCGCGAAGGCGGGCAACGTCAGGCAACGCGTGAAATCCATGTCTTCATGTCAACGCGCAACAGAAATGAAACGATAAAATCTGGAAACGATGCTCACCTACATCCTGCGCCGCCTGGCCCTCATCATTCCAACTTTGCTGGGCGTCCTGACGCTCAATTTCTTCATCATCCAGGCCGCGCCCGGCGGGCCGGTGGAGCAGATGATTGCCCAGTTGCAGGGCCTCGACGTGGCTGCCGCGGCGCGGGTCAGCGGGGCGGGGGGCGGGGAGACGGCCGGGGCGAACGTCTCGGCTCAGGCATCCTCCAGATCGGCCTATCGCGGGGCCCAGGGCCTGGACCCGGATGTGGTGCAGCGCATCGAGCGCATGTACGGTTTCGACAAGCCTCTGTGGGAGCGCTACGTCCAGATGCTGAAAAATTACGCCACCTTCGATCTGGGCGAGAGCTTTTTCCGCAGCAAGGGCGTGCTTGAGCTCATCGGCGAGAAGATCCCCGTGTCCCTGTCGCTCGGGCTGTGGAGCACGCTCATCATCTACACCCTGTCCATCCCGCTCGGCATCATGAAGGCCGTGCGTCACGGTTCGCGCTTTGACGTCTGGACCAGCACGGTCATGATCGTGGGTAACGCCATCCCGGTCTTCCTGTTCGCCATCCTGCTCGTGGTTCTTTTTGCGGGCGGCAGCTATTTCAACTGGTTCCCCCTGCGCGGCCTGACCTCGCCAGGGTGGGAGGATTTCTCCCTTGTCCACAAGATCCTGGACTACTTCTGGCACCTGGCTCTGCCCGTCACGGCCATGGTCATCGGCGGATTCGCGACCCTGACCATGCTGACCAAGAACTCCTTTCTGGACGAGGTCGGCAAGCAGTACGTGACCACGGCCCGGGCCAAGGGACAGACCGAGGCGCGCATCCTGTACCGCCATGTGTTCCGCAACGCCATGCTGCTCATCATCGCCGGGTTTCCGGCGGCGTTCATCTCCATGTTCTTCACGGGATCGCTTTTAATCGAGGTCATCTTCTCCCTGGACGGGCTGGGCCTTTTGGGCTTCGAAGCGACCATCAGCCGTGACTATCCGGTCATGTTCGGGTCTCTCTACATCTTCACCCTCATCGGCCTTGTCACCAAGCTCATCTCGGATCTGACCTATGTGCTGGTGGATCCGCGCATCGACTTTGGATCACGGGGGGGGCGATGAACCCCATTACCCGTCGCAGGCTGCGCGCCTTCCGGGCCAATGGGCGGGCGTTCTGGTCCTTGTGGATATTCCTGGTCCTCTTTGTCGCCAGCCTGGGCGCGGAGTTCATCGCCAACGACCGCCCTCTGATGGTCTATTATGACGGCGGCCTCTACGCGCCGGTTTTCAAAAGCTATCCGGAAACCGTTTTTGGCGGTGATTTCGAGACCGAGACCGTGTACCGCGACCCCTTCGTGGAGGAGCTCATAAACGCACAGGGCTGGATGCTCTGGCCCCCCGTGCGCTACAGCTACAAGACCATCAACTACGACCTGCCTGTGCCCGCGCCTGCCCCGCCCTCGCGGGAGAACCTGCTCGGCACCGACGACCAGGGCCGTGACGTGCTGGCGCGGATCATCTACGGGGTACGTCTGTCCGTGCTCTTCGGGCTGATGCTGACGCTCGGCAGCTCGGTGGTCGGGGTCTGCGTGGGCGCGGTGCAGGGCTATTACGGCGGGGTCATCGATCTGGCCGGGCAACGCTTTCTGGAGATCTGGTCCGGCATGCCGGGGCTTTTTATCCTCATCATCCTGGCCTCCATGGTCGCTCCCAGCTTCTGGTGGCTTTTGGCCGTGACCATGCTCTTTTCGTGGATGAGCCTGGTCGATGTGGTCCGGGCCGAGTTCCTGCGCGGCCGCAACCTCGAATACGTGCGCGCCGCCAAGGCCCTGGGCCTGCCGGACCGGGTCATCATGTTCCGGCACATCCTGCCCAACGCCATGATCGCCACGGTGACCTTTATGCCCTTTATCGTCAGCGGGTCCATCACCACCCTGACCTCGCTGGACTTCCTGGGTTTTGGCCTGCCGCCGGGTTCGCCGTCGCTCGGCGAGCTGCTGGCTCAAGGCAAGAACAACCTGCAGGCCCCGTGGCTCGGCCTGTCCGCCTTTGCGGTCCTGGGCACGATCCTGAGTCTGCTGGTCTTTATCGGAGAAGGAGTGCGCGATGCCTTTGATCCCCGCCACAGAAGCTAGCACCGCGCAGGCCGCGTCCGGTCCGGAATCGAACGCGCAGGGTGAAGCACTGCTGACGATCCGCGATCTCGGCGTTGATTTCTCCGTGGAGGATCGCACCGTCACCGCCGCGCAGGGCGTCTGCCTGTCCGTGTATCCGGGGCGGACCTGCGCCCTGGTGGGGGAGAGCGGTTCAGGCAAGTCCGTGACCGCCCTGTCGGTTCTGCGTCTGCTTCCGGCGCAGGTCGCGCGTACGAGCGGGGAAATTATATTCGAGGGCCGGGATCTGCTGCGCCTGGACGAAGGGGCGCTGCGCGAAGTCCGTGGCGGGCGCATCGGCATGATCTTTCAGGAGCCCATGACGTCCTTGAACCCGCTGCATCCCATCGGCCGCCAGATCGCTGAAAACGTGCTCCTGCACCAGCCTGAAGTCGATGCGAAGGCGCGCACCCTGGAACTTCTGGACCTGGTTGGCATCCCGGACGCGGCTTCGCGCCTGAACAGCTTTCCGCATCAGCTCTCCGGAGGGCAGCGGCAACGGGTCATCATCGCCATGGCGCTGGCCAACGATCCGGTCCTGCTCATTGCCGACGAGCCGACCACGGCCCTCGATGTGACCATCCAGGCCCAGGTGCTGGCTCTGTTAAAAGACCTGCAGAAGCGTTTGAACATGGCCATCCTGCTCATCTCCCACGATCTGGGCGTGGTCCGGCACATGGCCGACGAGGTGCATGTCATGCGCGAGGGCCGGATTGTGGAGAGTGGCCCGCGTGACGACATTTTCCGGAATCCGGGCCACGCGTACACAAAAACCCTGTTGGCCAGCACCCCGTCGGGCAGACCGGGTCCCCTGGCCGATGACGCGCAAACCCTGCTTGAGGCAAACAATATCCGGGTCTGGTTTCCGCAGGGCAAGAATTTCTTTGGCCGTGCCAAGAGCTACATCAAGGCCGTGACCGACGCAGAGCTTTTCATCCGTCGGGGGGAATCCCTGGGTGTGGTGGGGGAGAGCGGGTCCGGCAAGACGACCCTGGGACTGGCCTTGCTGCGCCTTCAGGCCTGCCAGGGGGAGATCACCTTTGATGGCAAGCTTCTCTCCGCCATGGGCGAGGGGGAGGTCAGGAAGTTGCGGCGCAATTTTCAGATCGTGTTTCAGGACCCCTACGGCAGCCTCAGCCCGCGCATGACCGTCGGACAGATCGTGGCCGAGGGTCTGGACGCGCACCGTCTGGCCACGGGCACGGAGCGGGAAGAGCGCATCGCCGAGATCCTGGAGGCCGTGGATCTCGACCCGGCCGCCATGCATCGCTACCCGCACGAGTTTTCCGGCGGCCAGCGCCAGCGCATCTCCATCGCCCGGGCGCTCATCCTGCGGCCCAAATTCGTGGTGCTGGACGAACCGACCTCGGCCCTGGACCGCACGGTGCAGTTTCAGATCGTGGAACTGCTGCGCGGCCTGCAGGCCCGCTTCGGCCTGACCTACATGTTCATCACCCATGATCTGGCCCTGGTCCGGGCCCTGTGCCACCGCATCGTCATCATGAAGGACGGGCGCATCGTGGAGCAGGGGGGGACGGATACGATTTTCGCAAGTCCGGTCCAGGAATACACCCGCACGCTGTTGGCCGCCGCCCTGGAATAATGCCATGACGCACGTCCATAAAGTTCTCTCTCCGGCGGTTCTCCCCGTTTATTTTTTCGCGGCGACCATACTCATCGGAGGGCTGTTGCTGCACCTGCCGATCTCGCTTAACGGGATACAGTTGACCTGGACCGACGCCATGTTCACGTCCGTGTCCGCCGCCTGCGTGACCGGACTTATCGTGGTGGACACGGGGACCGTGTTCTCGACTTTCGGCCAGACCGTCATCGCCGTACTCATCCAGATCGGCGGTCTGGGAGTCATGACCTACACGAGCCTGGTCTTCTATCTCTGGCGGCGGCGCGTTAGCCTGACCGACCGCATCGCCGTGGGGCAATCCTTGCAGGGGGACCCGTCATTCAAACTGGGCCGCTTTTTGGTGCAGCTCTTTTTGGTCTGCCTCGGTATCGAGGCCCTGGGCGCCGTGGCCATGTATTTCTTCAGTCTGGGCGAGATGGACTGGTTCAGCGCCTTTTTCCATTCCGTTTCCGCCTTCTGCAATGCGGGGTTCAGCCTGTATCCCGACAGTCTGACGCGATTTTCAGGAAACCTGCCTATCAACCTGCTTTTCATGGTGCTCATTTTTTTGGGTGGAATCGGCTTCTATGTTCTCGTCGAGCTTCCCGGATTTTTGCGCTCTGTCTTCAAGGCACGTCGCCTGCGGGATACGCTGAGCTGGCAGAGTTCGCTGGTCATGCGCACCAGTCTGTGGCTGATTCTCATCGGGTGGGTGGTTTTTTTCCTCATCGAACAGCGGCAGGACGGGATGGCCACGGCGCTGCTGCAGAGCCTTTTTCAGTCCGTCACGGCACGCACGGCCGGGTTCAATACCATGGAGATCGGCATCATGACCGATACGTCGCTTTTTGTCTTGATTCTGCTCATGATCATCGGCGGATCTCCCGGATCATGCGCGGGGGGCATCAAGACCACGACCCTGCGTGTGCTTCTCGGGTTCGCCGCTGCCCAGATCAAGGGGCGCGAGCAGGTCGTGGTCGAAGGCTATGGCGTGGATGCGCCCACCGTGAATAAAGCCATGATCCTTGTCATTTTCGCCTTTGTTCTCATCCTGGGCTCGGTCTTCATCCTGACCGTGACCGAAGGCGCCAATCAGCCGCATCAGCTGGTGCGGGGCAAATTCATGGAAATCTTTTTCGAGGCCTCGTCGGCGTTCGGCACTGTTGGGCTGAGTACTGGCCTAACCCCTCATCTTTCGACCCCGGGAAAGTTCATCATCATGATGCTTATGTTTGTTGGCCGTCTAGGCCCCATCGTCTTTCTGATCATGCTGCAGTCCTGGCAGACGCGGGAACATTTCAGGCGTGCCGAAAAGAGCATGCTCATTGGGTAGGAGGTTTTATGGCTCACAAGGAATTCGGTGTCGTGGGTTTGGGCAAGTTCGGCCTCAGCTTGGCCAGTTCCTTGATGGCTCACGGCCAGAAAGTGGTCGGGGTCGACAGCGATCCGGACAAGGTCAAGGCTGCGGCGGAGGTCCTGACCCAAGCGTATCAGGCCGAAGCGGTGGACAAGACCGCCCTGGAGCAGCTCGGATTCGGCGAACTGCAGGAGGTGATCGTCAGCACCGGACGTCACATGGAGGCAAGCATTCTCATCACACTTTTTCTGAAGGAACTGGGCTGTAAAAACGTGACGGTCAAGGCCTTAAGCCGTGATCACGAGAAGGTGCTGACCAAGGTCGGGGCCGACGCGGTCATCTTCCCGGAACGCTACGCCGCCGAGCAACTGGCTGCCAAGCTGGCCGTGCCGGGTCTCATCGACTACCTGCCGCTCGGCACCAACATCATCCTCAAAGAGCTCACCGTTGAGAGCTGGGCGGGGAAGACCCTGCGTGATCTGGACCTGACCAATAACTTCGACATCCAGGTGGTGGCCGTGAAGCGCCTTGAGGAGAAGCAGTTCGTGTTCGTGCCCAAGGCCGATAAGCCCTTGCAAAAAGGGGATGTCCTGGCAGTTATCGGCAGTGGGGAGAAACTTATGGAACTGGAGCCCTGATGGAGTGGGTACTGGTGGTGGAAGCGGTGGACAGGATGGATGCGATGAACAGAATGGACTTAATGGGCAGGTGATATGGCGCGTGTGCAGATTGAGTTACCGCAGTCCTGGCTTTTCCGGACGCGGCTAGGCGTGCGGGTGACCGATGTGAATTATGGCGGGCACCTGGGCAATGACCGGGTGCTGGGCCTTGCGCACGAGGCGCGGGTGCGCTGGCTGGCGTCCTGTGGTCTGTCAGAAAAGGACGTGGGCGGGGTGGGGCTCATCATGGCTGATGCGGCTCTGGTTTTCCGGGGTGAGGCGTTTCTGGGCGATGAACTGGAAGTGGAGCTGGGCGCGGCCGAGATACGGCGGTCGGGTTTCGATCTTGTCTACCGGCTGACCCGTCCTGCCGGCGCGGCCGAAATCGCCCTGGTCAAGACCGGCATGGTCTGCTTCGATTACGCCGCACGCAAGGTCGCCCGCCTGCCGCAGGGATTGCTTGGCTGTCTGGGAAGCGTGTCCTGATGCAGTGCAAGATCGCTCACAAGCTTTTTTTGACCGACGTCCCGGAGCCCATCAAAGACCAGATCATGGCCGAACTGACCCTTGAAAATCCCAAGTGGCTCGAAAACCTGAAGATGGGCCGCACCAATTACAAGATCTCCCGGCATCTGAAGTTCTATTCCACGCGTACGAACGGCGGTCTCATCCTGCCGCGCGGTTATGGCGGGCGGCTCGCAAGTATCTGCGCGGAGCATGGCGAGGCCGTGGAATACGAGGACGCGCGGCGCAGCCTGCCGGAAGTTGACTTCACCTTCTGCGGTGAACTGCGCCCCTATCAGGAGACGGCCTGTCAGGCCATGCTCCGGCGGCGCTTCGGGACGCTGTGCGCGCCCACTGGAGCCGGCAAGACCGTGTGCGGGCTCTCGCTTATCGCCCAGCGCCGCCAGCCTGCGCTGATCGTCGTCCACACCCGTGACCTGGCCATGCAGTGGGTGGAGCGCATCGAGCAATTTCTGAATATCCCCGCCCGCAAGGTGGGCATGATCGGCAGCGGCAAAAGCACGGTGGGCGAGGCCGTGACCGTGGCCACCGTGCAGTCCGTGTACAGCCGGGCCAAGGACCTTAAAAAACGCGTCGGCCACATCATCGTCGACGAATGCCACCGTGCCCCCAGCCGGACCTTCACCGCCGCCGTGACCGCCTTTGACTGCGCCTATTCCCTTGGCCTCTCGGCCACACCGTACCGGCGCGACGGCCTGACTCCGCTCATATTCTGGCATCTGGGCGAAATGCACGCCCGCATCGACAGCGATGACCTGATGGAGAGCGGGGCCATCCTGCGCCCGGAAATCTGCATCCGCCCTACGGCGTTCGTGTGCGAGCGCGACCCCACGGAGGAGTACGGCCTCATCATCGCCGATCTGACCGAAGACATGGATCGCAACAGCCTGATCGTTGACGAAGTGGCGCGGGAAGTGGCGTCTGGGCGGGGAGTCGGGCTGGTGCTGTCCGACCGCAAGATACACTGTCGGATGCTTCAGGAGCTCTTGGAACAGCGCCACGGCATCTGCGGGGCGATCCTGACCGGCGACACGCCTCTGCCCGAACGCAAACGCCTAGTGGACCAGATCCAGTCGGGCCGGGTGGATGTGGTCTTCGCCACGGGCCAGCTCATCGGCGAGGGCTTCGACGCCAGCAACCTGACCTCCCTGTTTCTGGCCACTCCCATCAAATTCAGCGGCCGCCTGATCCAGTACCTGGGCCGCGTGCTGCGTCCTGCGCAGGGAAAAGCTCAACCAAAGGTTTATGATTTCGTGGACGAAAAGGTGGGCGTGCTCGACGCAGCTGCGAGGGCGCGGGCGGTGGTGTATGCGGATATTGGCGAGTAGGCGGGCTGCTGGATGAACTTGAGGTCGCAAATTGTGACTTCAAGTGGCGGGCATGGCGGCTGGAGGCACAACCCCGCGCCTTTACCAAACATGCGAATCCGATTGTAAGCCCCAGGTTTCACTTCACAATCGAGTTTGTCCGCGCTATCTATCCGAACAATTTTATTCTCCCGACGGGGCAGGGCATTGAGCTGGTGGCTATGCAAACCGACGAGGCCCTGCGGGTCATCCTCAAACAGTAGGGATTCAGGGCATGAAGATCTTCATCAGCAGTGTTCAAAAGGAACTCGCAGCCGAGCGCAAGGCCTTGGCTGGATACCTTGCTGGCGATCCGCTGCTGCGCCGATTTTTCAACTACTTCCTGTTCGAAGATCAGCCTGCGGTCGATCAGCGAGCTGATCATTGCTACCTCGAAGAGGTGGATCGTTGCGACATCTATCTTGGCATTTTCGGCAATGAGTATGGTTCGGAAGATGCCGAGGGGTTGTCACCGACGCACCGCGAGTTCAACAGGGCCACCGAAAAAGGCAAGACCCGTCTGATCTATGTCAAGGGAGTCGATGACAGCGTTCGGCATTCGAAAATGAACGTTTTGATTTCCGATGCCGCCAGCAGTCTTATCCGACGTCGTGTGAATTCCGCCGAGGAGCTTATCTTCGCAGTGTACGCGAGTCTCGTCAGGATTCTCGAAGAGCGCGAGCTGATACGTTTCGGCCCGTTCGATGCCTCCTTCTGCCGCAACGCAACGCTTGATGACCTTGATGACGATAAGGTCACCCGTTTTCTTGTCCTTGCCAGGCGTGGTCGCAATTTTCCCTTACCGGCAGATACGCCGTCGCATGAGGTGCTGGAGCATCTCAACCTGCTCGACAAGGGTCGTCCGACCAATGCCGCCATCCTGTTGTTCGGCAGGCAGCCGCAACGTTTTCTGATCACCTCTGAGGTGAAATGCGCTCATTTCCACGGCTATGAAGTGGCAAAGCCCATTCCTTCGTATCAGGTATACAAGGGCAATGTTTTCGATCTCGTGGATCAGGCCAAGGATTTTGTGCTTTCCAAGATAGACCTCTGGGTGGGAACACGGGCGGAAAGTACACAGGCACCGACGAAATACGAAATTCCCCAGGAAGTTGTCGCCGAAGCCATCGTCAACGCCGTCGTGCACCGCGATTACACCAGCAATGGCAGCGTCCAGGTCATGCTCTTCAAGGACCGGCTCGAAGTCTGGAATCCCGGCATCCTGCCGCCGACTCTGACCCTTGAAAAACTGCGCGGGCCCCATGCCTCCGTCCCGCATAATCCGCTTCTGGCCGAACCCATGTACCTGACTAAGTACATCGAGCGCATGGGCACGGGTATCCGAGACATGATCCGGCGATGCAGGGCCGCCGGACTTGCCGAGCCCGAAATCAGGATTGACGGTGGTTTTTTCGTGCTGACGATCCGGCGGAAAAAAGATGATTCAGGGGCCCAGTCAGGGGCCCAGTCAGGGGCCCAGTCAGGGGCCCAGTCAGGGGCCCAGTCAGAAGCGATTCTGAAAAATCTTGAAAAAGAGCCTTTGTCGGCTGCTGAACTCGCTGTGGCTTTGGATCTTCAATCAAAAACCGGTGCTTTCAAGCGAACTTTGCAGGAGCTGATCGATAGTAAAATGATCGAATATACCATCCCCGGAAAACCCACCAGTCGCCTCCAGAAATACCGTCTCACGGAAAAAGGACGCGAGTTGCTGGAGCAGTTGGACAAGGAGAGTGGCCAACCATGAGCGCTCTTGATTATACCGGACACGTCGAAGCCATGAGGCCTAGGTCACCAGGCTGATCTAGCGTGTAACAACATGAAGCCCTGAAGAGACTCAAATCGCAAAACCTGTGTGATCACAAGACGGAAAGCCGTGCATGACAACGCGATGGAGAGCGGGTACATTCCTGAGCGCGAATCGTCCAATCTCTTTCATGAACCGCTCATCAGGACAGACGCATGCATTCTCCGCGAAACGTTCCGCTCTTGACATACGTGCGCCAGATCCTGGTCGCCAGACTGGCGCTCATGGCTACCGTCATCGCCCTGACCCTGGCCACCCTGGCCTATCTGGCTGAAGAACGCATGCTGGAGGAGGCGGTGGTGGCCGAGGCGCAGGATGATCTTGCGGAACTGGTGGAACGCACCCGCGAGATTATCTCCCATGACGGTCTCTCTCCCCTGGACGCCTTCCGCCAGGCTGTCGGGGAAAAAATAGCCTCCAGTGTCAGGAAAAGCAGGCGCGGCAAGGTCGTCTATGCCAGGTTTTTCAAGCCGGGCATCTCCGGCGGGGAGGAGTATCTGGACCGGACCTTCGTGTTGCACGACGCCGTGCGCGCGCACGTCCATGCAGGCGAGAGCCCTGAACCCGAGACCGGGACCTGGTCGGAAACGGTCTATATCGCAGACATCCTCTCCGTCCACGCCATCCTGCCCATCGATGAACTCGGACGGAGTGATACCGGATATGCCGAAATCGTCTTTGTCCCATCCCCGCCAGTGCTGGCCGCCATGGAGCGGAAAACACTCTACACCGTCGGAGCCGTCGCGTTTGTCGCACTGGCCACGGCGGCGCTCCTTTATCCAGTCATCCTGCGCCTGACCAACCGCCTCGTCGCCTTCTCCCGCAACCTGCAGGCGGCAAACTTCGAAACGCTGGCCCTGCTCGGCTGCGCCGTCGCCAAGAGGGACAGCAACACCGACGAGCACAACTACCGGGTGACCCTCTACGCCTTGCGTATAGCCGAGGCCATAGGCTTGGACGCGGCTGGAATGCGCGCCCTCGCCAAGGGCGCGTTTCTGCACGATGTCGGCAAGATCGCCATCACGGATAGCATCCTGCTCAAGCCCGGCAAGCTCACGGAGAACGAATTCGAGATCATGAAGACCCACGTCAGGCACGGCCTCGACGTGGTCGCCCGCTCGACCTGGCTGCGCGACGCGAAGGACGTGGTCGGGTGCCACCACGAAAAATTCGACGGAAAAGGTTATCCAAACGGAATAAGCGGAAAGGACATCCCCCTCACGGCGCGGATCTTCACCGTGGCCGATGTCTTCGACGCCCTGACCTCACGCAGGCCCTACAAAAACGCACTGAGCTGCGCAGAGGCCCTCGACATCCTCATGCGCGGGCGCGGGAAGCATTTCGATCCCGAGATCGTCAACACCTTCGTCGCCATGGCCGCGCCGCTGCACGAACGATACGCCCACAGGTCCGGCCGCGACCTGAGCGCGGAGTTGATCGACGTCGCCTGGAAATATTTTCATGACGGGGCTGATACACTGGTCTCTTAAGTCAGGAACCCCGGCACCCTGCCGCCAACTCTGATCCTTGGTGTAGCGAAGCGGACGGTGGAGCGTATCGAGGCCGGGGCCACGACGCAAATGTCGACGTTGATCCGCCTTCTGCGTGCCTTGGAACTCCTGGATCGGCTGGAATCACTGGTGCCCGAGGCCGGGCCGCGTCCCATGGATATGGTCAGGCTCAAAGGCAAAACGCGGAAGCGGGCCAGCGGCAAGCGGAAGTCCACAAATGAAGAGCCGTGGCATTGGGGTGATGAAACATGAGCACGACCGCAAAGGTCAATCTGTGGGGGCGCACGATCGGTGCAGTGGCCCTCGAAGACGGAGCCGCGACCGCGACGTTTGGGAGTGGAGCGTAGTTGCGTGCCCAGCGTGAGCCGATCATGGATGTGTGACAAATTAACAGGGTGTGAAGGAGGTCAACATGGATTTGAGCAAAATCATTGCGCGTGTGCAGGCGATCCTGACCAGGCCGAAACAGGAGTGGCCGGTGATTGCCGGCGAGCAATCCTCCCTCAAGGAGCTGTACCTCGGCTACATCATGGTCCTGGCAGCCATCGGACCGGTCGCCGGGTTCTTCAAAATGACGGTCATCGGGATGGATGTGCCGTTCATGGGGACATACCGGATGGGCTTCGGGGCCGGTTTGAGCAATATGGTCTTCAGCTATGCCATGGCCCTCGTGGGGGTCTATCTGGTCGCGCTTATCATCAATCATCTCGCACCCACCTTCGGCGGCCAGAAGGACGTCATGCAGGCCCTGAAAACGGTCGCATACTCCTACACGGCCGCCTGGATTGCCGGTTTGGGCCATATTGTACCATGGGTCGGCATGGCGATACTGATTCTGGGGTCCGTGTACAGCATCTACCTCCTGTATTTGGGTCTGCCCGTCATGATGCATTGCCCCCGGGAAAAGGCCGCGAAGTACGCGGCGGCCTGCATCGTTGTCGCCCTTGTTGTCGGCATCGCCATCTCGCTGCTGGTCGGAGGGATTACCGGGGTTAGAGGCATGATGGGTGGCGGTACCATGCATCAGAGCGCACCGGGCGGTTTTGACAAGGACAGCCCCGGCGGCAATATGGAAGAATGGGCCAAAAAGATGGAGTCGGCCAGTGAGGAGTTGAAAAAGGCCCAGGAAAGCGGAGATGCACAGCAGCAAAGCGAGGCCATGGACAAAATGATATCCACGGCCACGGGCAATGCGGGGCCGGTTGAATCCCTGGCACCCGAACGCATCAAGGCCTTTCTTCCGGAGAAACTGGCCGATCTGACCCGCTCCGAGTTGTCGGCCGAGCGCAGCGGCGCCATGGGTCTCCAGATTTCAACAGCACAAGGCACCTATGAGGATCAGAGCGGAAATGGTCTTCAGGTCGAGATCACGGACATGGCGGCGGTAAAAGGGATCATGGGTCTTGCGGGTTGGGTCGGCGTCGAACAGGAGCGCGTAACCGAGACGGGCTATGAAAAAACCTACAAAGACGGCCAGGTGCTGGTGCATGAGCAGTGGGACAGACAAGCCGGGTCGGGTGAGTACAGTCTTATCGTGGGCGAGCGTTTCAACGTGACGGTCACCGGGAGCGCCCCGGATATCGGGATACTCAAAAATGCCGCCAGAGGGATCGACCTTGAAGGACTGGCTGCCTTGAAGGATGAGGGCGTGCAGTAGCTGCTTTTTTCCGGCTGGCCGTCGCGGGCGGTCAGCCGACGTCACTGCAAAAAGGCATGAATTCCCTTGAAGAAGGAATCCATGCCTTTTTAACTTCCTGAAAAGATTGGATCTCGCGCCGTTGCCCGACATGGCCCGCCTACCCATGCTGGGCACACGTTCGCGGGAATGACATCCAGATTTTTTCGCGACTTTTATTGCAGTGGCGTCTTGAAGAAGGTGGCCCATGTCTTTTTAACAATCTGAAAAAAAATAAATTTCATAATCCGTTGCGCACCCGCCTGTCTGTGCCATCATCGTGTTGCCTTGGGGTGTTGCCCTTGTGCCCCTTCCTGGCTTCCCTTAATGCAAGCCTATCAAGCTGTCCTATCCCGTTACGAGAGGCAGGCTAGTCCCTTTGAAAATAATAAAAAGTCGCAAATGCACGACTGTTTGGCGCTGTATGACAATTTCATACAATTCAGTGCATCGCCCACTAGTGCAGTGTATGACAATTTTACTCCTCAAAATTTACGATTTTCATCATGTCTGGTAGGTCATGTTGCAATTTCGTGTCATGACGCGAAAACAAGATGGAATCTTGTTTAAATTCTGCCAGCTATGAGCTAGGCTCGATATCGACAAGTTAAGTTGCGCTGGGGGGATTTCCCTGAGGCGTCACTTTTTTCGGTTTCATCTTGTGGCGGGATTGGAGGAGGTTTGGCATGATACGTAACGGCGTCGGAGCGCGGCTTAGACTGTATCGACAGTTACGCAATATGACTCAGGAAAGTCTTTCCGAAGCCATCGGCGTCACGAAGCAGCATCTGGGGCAGATCGAGCGCGGGCAGTGCAACCCTTCTCTTGATTTTCTGTTCAAGGCCGCTACTGCCCTGAACACCCAGGCCGCCAATTTTTTTCTTGGCAACAGCCATGATTCAAGCGGTGACTGCGTTCAGACATACGCCGAATCCGACAGAGGCATCCAGCCCTTCGCCGGGTGCGGCCTGTGGACGGTTTCCAGTCCTGCGGGGAGGAATGTCTGGTCCGCCGCCTTGTGCAGGATGCTCGGTTACACCTCTGTCCGCTTTCCTTCCCTGGCCAAATTTTCTCGGCATCTGAGCGCCGATTGCGCCGAAATCTTCAAAACTTTTTTTGCGCAGGTACTCGAAGGCTCTTGCCCGGACCCGGTTGTCATCGACGTGACTCGCAAGGATGGAGTGCTCCGCAAGGTGCAGGTTCAGGCTGAAATGTTCACGGACGACAGCCTCGGGAACATGGCGAGCATGGTCTTCTGGGACATGACCGACTGGCTTGAGACCTGGCGTCTGTTTCATCACACCCGGCAGGAGTTGAACGAGACCATCAGGGACAGAACGGCGGCTCTGACCATCGCAGTGGCGGATGTAAAGCGTGAGTTGGAGTTGCGCCAGGAGGCGGAACGCTCGGCGCAGCAGGCTCATGAAAGTCTGCGCCGCCTGATCCAGACTATCCCGGTCATCGTCTATTCCCGCAGTCTTGACGGCTCCACCGCGCATTACTGTTCGCCCCAGGCCCTTAAAGTCCTCGGGTACAGCCCGGAGGCGGCCGACGCCGCGAAGGGGTTCTGGATCGACCGCATCCATCCCGAGGATGCTTCCGCGTACCATGAGGCGGTGGCCCAGGCGGCCCGTTCAGGCGTACTTGATATCGAGTACCGCGTATTGGACAAGTCCGGAAACCTGACCTGGCTGCATGACAAGGCGGTCATGACGGAGGAGGGTGGGCGGCTTGTTGTGCACGGGGTAGCCACGGATATCACGCAGCAGAAACAGGAGATCGAGGCCCGCAAGGCCCTTGAGCGCAAAAGCAGGCAGCTCGACACCATGCTGCGGCTCATCTGCGATAACGTGCCGGACATGATCTGGGCCAAGGATCTGGATAAAATGTACATTTTCGCCAACAAGGCCGTCTGCGAGACGCTGCTTGGCGCCAAAGACACGGGCGAGCCCATCGGCAGGACGGATCTTTTCTTTGCGCTGCGGGAGCGGGCCCGGCATCCCGAAAATCCGGACTGGCACAGTTTTGGTGAAATCTGTCGCGATACGGACCAGATCACCATCGACGCAGGCAGCGCGCAGCAGTTCGATGAATACGGCAACGTGCAGGGAAAATTCCTTTTTCTCGACGTACGCAAGGCTCCGCTCTTCGACGAGGCCGGGATCATGATCGGGACCGTTGGCTCGGCCAGGGACGTGACTGCACAAAAGAGGATGGAGAGGGAATTGGAGACTGGCAACGTCGCCCTACGCGCAATTCTCGACAGCATCCCGGCTGACATTTGCGTGATGGACCTGAGCAAGGGCGAGGTCCTGTTCTTGAACGCTTCCATGCGGGAGCGTTTTGTGGATGATGAGGCGTGCCGGAAGTTTTTCAGCCCGTCCTCCATCACCGAAAGAAATGGCCATGCGCAGGAAGTGGTTTCCTGGGAGGCCTTTGATGCCGTCACCGGAAAATGGAACCTGCATTTTGAGCGCCCGGTGTCGTGGCTCGACGGGCGGCCAGCCCGAATCCACATCGCCATGGACATCACGGAGCGCAAGCTTGCCCACTGCCTCGTCGAGAAGGCCGCCGAGGAGCAGCGCATCCTGCTCAACTACATCCAGACCCAGACCTGGTATCTGATCGACGAACAGACCTACGGGGCCGTAAACGAAGCCCACGCCGTCTTCAACGGACTGAAAATCGGGGACATGGCCTATCGCAGCATCTACGAAATTTTTCCTAAAGACGTGGCCGACATCTGCCTTCACGGAAACTGCAAGGTATTTTCCACGGGCCGCCAGATGCGTACCGAGGAGTGGTTGCCGCATTTTTCGGGGGAATACAGGCTCGTTTCCATTCTCAAATCTCCCAAGCTCCGTCCTGACGGAACGGTGGAGTACGTGGTCTGCTCAGGGGAAGACATCACCGAGCGCTGGAGATCGGAGGAGGCCCTGAAAATGGCCAAGGAACAGGCAGAAGAGGCCAACCGGGCCAAGTCCGGATTCCTGGCCACCATGAGCCACGAGATCCGCACGCCCATCAACGGAATCATGGGCATGCTCCAACTCCTGCAGACCGCAAATCTGAATGCTGATCAGGCCTCATTCGTGGATATGGCAGTGCGTTCCTGCGACCGTCTGGTGCGCCTGCTCTCCGACATTATGGATTTTTCGCGCATCGAGGCCGGAAAGCTGGCCATCCAGGCCGCCCCGATGAGCTTTGAGAGCGTCTTCACCCAGGTTCAGGAACTTTTTACGCCCATTGTCGGAGATAATGGCCTCGCCCTGAGTTTCACGCTCGACCCGGCGCTGTCCGATCGCGTCATTGGCGATGCGTTCCGTCTGCAACAGATTCTCAACAACCTCGTGGACAACGCGTGCAAGTTCACCTCCGCAGGGAACATCTCTGTGCAGGCCTGGGCCTTGCCCGCTCTGTGCCCCGGCACGGTTCGGGTATTCTTTGAAGTCGCGGACACGGGCATCGGCATTCCTGATGAAGAGCAAAACCGCCTGTTCGACCCGTTCATCCAGTTTAACGAGACCTATGTTCGCAACCGCAGAGGCGTTGGGCTGGGCTTGTCCATCTGCAAGCGTCTGGTGGAGCTCATGGGCGGCGGCATGTCGCTGATCAGCGAAGCGGGGCGGGGCACCACCTTTGCCTTTTCCCTGCTCTTCGCGTCTGATTCAGCCAATGCCTGTCCCGAAAATGTCGATGAACGGGGAACTGCCAGCCTCGCGGGCACGCGCGTCCTGCTGGTGGAGGACGATCAGGTCAGCGCCGTGGCCGGAGTCGCGCTGCTTGGTCGCCACGGCGCGGAGGTGGTTCACGCACGCAGCGGTCAGGAGGCTCTTGGTGCCTTGCGCGGGCAGTCCTTCGACCTGGTGCTCATGGACGTGCAGATGCAGGACATGGACGGCATAGAGGCCACCAGACGCATCCGCGCCGGCGAGGCAGGGCAGAAGGCCAGGAACATCCCCGTCATCGCCCTGACCGCCTGCGCCATGGCCGGAGACAGGGAGCGCTTTCTTGCCGCAGGCATGAACAACTACGTGGCCAAACCCATGGACATCCGCGAAATGCTGAAGGTCGCCGGGCAGGCCATGCGGGGTTGAAAAAGCCCCTTGCGACCGCGATATTCCTTCAGGACACCACCATATCCTTCCCTTGACCGCATCCGAGTTTCACGAAGTCCTTTCATGCAAAATTCGCTAATGCCCGCTCGGTCGAATTGAAATTCGCCTCGATCTCGGGCATTTTATGAAGAATCAGCTATGATTCTACAAAAGCGAGGTCGCATGGTTTTCATACGAGCTGTTCTATTGTGCCAACTCCGGTTCAGGCAGCGCGCCTTCACGGGCATTTTCCTCTTGCTGCTTGTGCCGGTATTTTTGTCCGGATGCGGCAACGGGTATTACCGTGGCCCCGTGTCGGAGCATTTCGATGGCCGCAGGTTTGACAACCCCTGGGCCCCCATGCCGAACCGTTTCGGAGAGTTTCTGAAATGGCGTCTGACCGCCGATCGCGGGTACTGGCCCGAGTCGGTGCCCGTAGAACCGACCCTGCCCCCGGAGCGGGTCACGGGGGACGAGTTGCGCGTGACCTACGTGGGCCATGCCACGGTGCTGCTGCAGACCGCAGGATTGAACATCCTGACCGATCCCATCTGGTCCGAGCGCGCCAGCCCGGTCGGTTTCACGGGCCCCAAGCGCGTGGCCGCGCCTGGAGTGCGCTTTGAAGACCTGCCGCCCATCGATCTGGTCCTGGTCAGCCACAATCACTATGACCACCTGGACCTGCCGACCCTCAAACGCCTGCATCAGGCCTTTGACCCTCTGGTTCTCACCCCGCTCGGCAACGACGCGGTCATCCGCTCTGCCGTGCCGGATATGCGCCTGACAACACTGGATTGGGGAGAGGGCTTTTCTTACAGCGAGCAGGTGCGCCTGACGCTTGAGCCCATGCAGCACTGGTCGGCGCGGGGGCTTTTTGACCGCCGTGAGGCCTTGTGGGGAGCGTTTGTCATCGAAGCGCCGGGAGGGCCGATCTATTTTCTGGCCGACGCGGGGTATGCGCGACACTTGTCCGAGGACTTTGTGGCCAGGCACGGAACCCCGCGTCTGAGCCTGCTCCCCGTCGGCGCATATGAGCCAAGGTGGTTCATGCAGCAAGCGCACATGAATCTCGCCGAGGCGGTGCAGACCTTTCTGGATCTGGGGCAGGGCCACGCCATGGGCACCCAGCATGAGGTCTTTGCCATGGCGGACGAAGCTTACGCAGATCCGCGCCGGGATTTGCAGGAAGCCTTGCGGACGCGCGGGGTGGACGAGTCGCTTTTCATCCTGCCGAGGGTGGGGGGGTGGTTTACGGTGCCGCCGCGCGGAGCAGTCACAGGCCCCTGAGAGCAGGCGAGTGATTGCTGGTGACTTATACCGTGAGGCTTTTGGGCTATTGCGTGCGCAGATTTCAGGTTCGCGCATGTTTTTGGGGGAGGATGGAGAGATCCCGAACAGGCACTTCCGAGCATATCTGACTGCCTGATATAAAAAATGAAGGGGTTGCTGATTGATCAGCAACCCCTTGATTTCGTGGTGCGCCCGGCATGATTCGAACATGCGACCTACTGATTCGTAGTCAGGCACTCTATCCAACTGAGCTACGGGCGCGTCGAGAAGTCGGTTACTATGTAGATGAAGCCGGATCGTCAAGGAGTTTTTTTTGCCATAAGTGAACTTTTTTTGTTGTGCTCGCGACGCTTCGATTTCCCGGCAATTCTGGGGTCTTGCCTTGACAAGGGTGCGGGAGTGCCCATTGATATTCCTTTATTCACGCCTCCGGGCGCATTCAATAAGGAAGACATCATGCAGGAAATGCGCGGAACGACAATCCTGGCGGTCAAGGATGACAAAGGCGTGTCCGTGGCCGGCGACGGTCAGGTCACCCTGGGTCAGGCCATCGCCATCAAGCACGGGGCCCGCAAGGTCCGCCGTCTCTACCGGGACCGCATCGTGTGCGGCTTTGCCGGATCCACGGCCGACGCTTTCACTCTCTTTGAAAAATTTGAAGCAAAACTTGAAGAATTCGGCGGCAATCTGGTCCGCGCCAGCGTGGAGTTGGCCAAGGATTGGCGGAGTGACAAGTACTTGCGCCGCCTGGAGGCCATGCTGCTGGTGGCTGACGCCGAGAATATCCTGATGCTCAGCGGCACCGGTGACGTCATCGAGCCTGATGACGGGGTCGCGGCCATCGGTTCCGGCGGGGCCTACGCCATGTCCGCCGCCCGCGCTCTGCGACGCCACACGGATCTTTCAGCCGAGGACATCGTGCGCAAATCCATGGCCATCGCCGCCGAGATCTGCGTGTACACCAATGACCACATCATCTTTGAAACCGTGACCAGGAACTCCTGATGAATACCTTGACTCCCCGTGAGATCGTGTCCGAACTGGACAAATACATTGTCGGCCAGAATCAGGCCAAGCGCATGGTTGCCATCGCGCTCAGGAACCGCTGGCGCCGACGCCAGCTCGACCCTGAACTGGCCGAAGAGATCGCGCCCAAGAACATCCTCATGATCGGGCCCACGGGCGTGGGTAAAACCGAGATCGCCCGTCGCCTGGCGAAACTGGCCGGTTCTCCTTTCATCAAGGTCGAGGCCACCAAGTTTACCGAGGTGGGCTATGTCGGCCGCGACGTGGAATCCATCATCCGTGATCTGATGGAGATCGGCGTCAACCTGGTCCGCCAGGAAGAGGAGGCGAGCGTGCGCATAAAGGCCGAGGTCTCGGCTGAAGAGCGTCTGCTGGACTTGCTGCTACCCACCAAGCCGCTGGAATCGGTCGGGGTCGACTACATCGGTCCCGAATCCCAGGCCGCCGATTCGACCCGCGAAAAGCTACGGCAGCTGTGGCGGGCGGGCAAGCTCGACGATCGTCTGGTGGAAGTAGAGGTCTCCGCCGGGGGCGGCGTGCAGGTCATGGGTGTGCCGGGCATGGAAGGCATGGAAATGCAGATGCAGGACATGTTCTCCAAAGTCTTTCCCAAGAAAAAGAAGACCAAGAAGGTGGCTGTCCGCAATGCTTACGACATCCTCATCCAGTCCGAATGCGAGCGCCTCATCGACATGGACAAGGTGCACGAGACCGCCCGTGAGCGTGTGCAGGAGTCGGGCATCGTCTTTCTGGACGAGATCGACAAGATCTGCGGCGCGAACAGTTCGGGCAAGGCCGACGTGTCTCGCGAGGGCGTGCAGCGCGACCTCTTGCCCATCGTCGAAGGCAGCACGGTCAACACCAAGTACGGCATGGTCCGCAGCGACCACATCCTCTTCATCGCCGCCGGGGCCTTCCACATGTCCAAGCCCTCGGATCTGGTGCCCGAGCTGCAGGGGCGCTTCCCCTTGCGCGTGGAGCTTTCGGCTCTGACCAAGGAGGATTTCTACCGCATCCTGACCGAACCCAAAAACGCCCTGACCTTGCAGTACAAAGCCCTGCTGGGTACCGAAAAAGTGGACATCGCCTACACCGACGAGGCACTCCTCGAAATCGCCCGCTTCGCTCAGAAGATCAACGAAGAGACCGAGAACATCGGTGCGCGCAGGCTCTATACCATTATGGAGAAGATCGTCTCCGACCTGTCCTTCGACGCCCCGGACATGGAACAGACCACCGTGACCATCGACCGCGATTACGTTGCGGCGGCCCTGCAGGACGTGCAGGAGGATCGGGATCTTTCGCGTTATATCCTGTAAGATTCGGCAAAATTGGACGTCTGCTGATTTATGGGATGACGCTGATTTATGCATTTCATCAGTTCCAGAATCGCAAAAGTTGGCTTCGTGCACCGCCCCAGCATCTCGATTTGGTCCGGGCAAGGGCCGCCGACTGTCTGACTGAGCCAGGCATCGTTTGCTGAATCGGTGTCTGGCGCGCTGTCCTGGTTTTGCGTCCTGCACGCACCGAATCAGCTCTACGAGGCCCGCGATGGAGTTTCGGCGGCCCTTGCCCGGACCAAACCGGGATGCGGCCGCGCAGAGACCCTGTCTTTGCGGATCAACCCAACCGCCCCAAACCTCATCCATCATTGTGCTTGAACTTTTCCCCCCACCTTGCCAAAGTACTCCCGCACGCCGTCAAACCGGCCCCTTTCCCCACCTTTTCAAGTCCACGAGGGAGCCATGTCACAAGAAGCTTTGAGAGCCGCCTTTCTTCTGGAGGCGTTGCCTTATATCCGCGAGTTTTACGGCCAGACCATCGTCATTAAATACGGCGGTCATGCCATGAAGGACGAGGCCCTGCGCAAGAGCTTCGCCCTCAATGTCCAGCTTCTGCGCTACATCGGCGTCAATCCAGTCATCGTGCATGGCGGCGGGCCGCAGATTGGCAACATGCTCAAACAGCTCGGTATCACCTCCGAGTTCCGCCAGGGCCTGCGTGTCACCGACGACGCGACCATGGACGTGGTGGAGATGGTGCTGGTGGGCAAGGTCAACAAGGAGATCGTCAACCTGATCAACACCCAGGGCGGCCGAGCCGTGGGCCTGTCAGGCAAGGACGGGCGGATGATCTGGGCCCAGAAGCTGGAGATGGCCGTGGAGCGGGCCGACGCCCCGCCCGAGATCATCGACCTGGGCAAGGTCGGCGAGGTCGTGGCCGTGGACACTTCGGTCATCACTTCTCTGCAGGCCGCCAATTTCATTCCGGTCATCGCCCCGGTGGGCGTGGACGAAGAGGGCAACACCTACAACATCAACGCCGACTCCGTGGCCAGCGCCGTGGCCGTGGCCGTGGGCGCCAAGAAGCTCATCCTGCTGACCGATGTGCCGGGCGTGCTGAACAAGAAGGGCGAGCTCATCTCCACCATGACCCTGCATCAGGCCGCGCACGCCCTGGAGCAGGGTGTGGTCACCGGCGGCATGATCCCGAAAATCAAATGCTGCCTGGAGGCCGTGGACGGCGGCGTGTCCAAGGCTCACATCCTGGACGGCAGGGTGGAGAACGTCATCCTGCTTGAAATGTTCACTCAGGGCGGAATTGGTTCGGAGATCACGAGCAAATAGCCAAGACTCCTTGCATTTTCATGCAGCCCGGCCTCTACTCTGGTGGTGGCCGGGTTTTTTTGCGATCGCCTGCATCCGTTTGAACCATCTGTATCCACCCGCGCCGGTCTTCAAGGCGCGCAGGTTTTTTCTTGCCATCACCTCCCGTACTCGGCAAAGCCGTATAAGTATTTGCAATGTCAGATCATGAAGCGCGCGCTCAACACATCGGATGAGAGCGGCTGCGGCATGGAGGTGTTTGTGCGTATTGTCCTTGGCATCCTGATCCTGTTTTCATTTCTCGGTGCAGTCGATGACTGGTGGCGGAGCCCGACGCTCCTGGCTCTTCCTGTCCTCGGTGCGGTCTGCTGGGTTCTTGCGTCGCGCATTGCGGCGCAGGAGAAAAAGATACGGGAACTCGAAAACCTGCTTCGCGCAAAATCATCTGAGGCTGCAACGCATGAAACTCGGGCGGCAGCCGCGCCTGCGGCAACTGCTTCCGCCCAAGGAGAGGCCGATTCGGGCGCGGACGCATCCCGCGCCTTCACGCCCGATTCCGGCTGGAACAAGGGTGCTGGCACCGGCGAGGATTTCGTCTTTTCCGCCCATGAGGAGGCGGCCCCGCGACCTTCTTCATTGCCGCCCGTCACCAAACCGGGGCGCATTGCTCCGGACTGGCTCGCCACCGCCTGGTCACAGGCCGTGACCTGGGTCACCGGCGGGAATCCCGTGGTCAAGGTCGGGCTGGTGGTGCTCTTTTTTGGTGTCTCCTTTCTGCTCAAATACGCTTCCGAACACAGCCTGCTGCCGGTGGAGCTGCGCATGGCCGGGGCCGGAATGCTGGGCGTTGCCTTGCTGGCTCTGGGCTGGCGGCTGCGGCACGGCAATCCCGTCTACGCCCTGCTGGTCCAGGGCGGGGGCGTTGGCGTGCTGTACCTGACCATTTTCGCGGCGGCCCGTTTTCTGGATATGATCCCGTCGGCATGGGCGCTGGCGCTCATGTGTGCGGTGGTGGTCTTTTCCGGAATCCTGGCCGTGGTGCAGAACGCGTCGGCCCTGGCCGTATTCGGCGCGGCGGGGGGCTTTCTGGCCCCCATCCTGCTGTCCACGGGGCAGGGCAGCCACGTGCAGCTCTTCGGCTATTACGCCTTGCTGAACCTCGGCGTGCTCGGCATCGCCTGGTACAGGACGTGGCGGGTGCTCAACCTGCTTGGGTTCGTCTGCACTTTCGGTATCGGGGCGCTATGGGGGGCCAGGTTCTATTCCCCGGAATATTTCTCGACCACCGAGCCCTTCCTGATCCTCTTTTTCCTCATGTACGGGACCGTCTCCATCCTCTTCGCCCGCGCCAACAGCGGGTCCGGGCGAACCCGGCTCGACAGTGCGCTGGTCTTCGGTCTGCCGCTGGCGGCTTTCGGGCTGCAAATGGGCCTGGTGCGGGACATGGAAATGGGCGGGGCTTTCAGCTGTCTGGGCCTGGCGCTGTGGTACATCCTGCCCCTCAAGCTGCTCTGGAAGAAGAGCGGCGGTCTTCGACTCCTGGCCGAGGCCCATCTCGCCCTGGGGGTGATCTTTCTCTCCCTGGCCGTGCCCATGGCCCTGGATGCGTCATGGACCGCGTCAACCTGGGCCCTTGAAGGCGCGGGGATGATCTGGCTGGGCCTCAGGCAGGAGCGGCTCGTCACCAGAGTCTTCGGCCTGCTGCTGCAGCTCGGCGCGGCCCTGGCCTTTGCCGCCTCGCTCTCTCTGTGGTCCATTCACCTGGACAGCGGGCATCTCTTGGCCGGGCTCTTTTTGGGTCTGGGGGGCTTTTTTTCGAGCTGGACCTACTGGGCTCTGCCAACGGCGCGGCTGTCCCGAGAGGAACCGCTGCCGCTGGTCATGGGGCTGTGGGGCGCTGCGTGGTGGTACGGGACCTGGTTTTTCTGGGCCGCAGAGCAGGTTCATTCGGATCCGATTTTCCTGGCGGCGATCCTGGCGGGCCTCGGCGTCTGGTCCGTGCTGCACAGGAGGACCAGCTGGCCCATGCCCCGGTATCTTGCGCAGTTTACGGTCGTGCTGCTGCTTTGCAGCGCCATCCTGTGGAGCGGCCATCCCGGAGCGGACTGGGGATGGCTTGGCTGGCCGCTGGCCTTGCTGGCACAATTCTGGATGCTTTTTGCCCTGGAAGAGAGCTGGGACGCACGGGTGCGCGGCTGGGTGCATACGCTCAGTGCGCTCCTGGTCGCATTGCTGGTCATGCGTGAAACGCATTGGCAGGCCTTCCATATCATTCAAAGCGGAAGCTGGGCTGATGCCGCAGCGGCCGTGGCCGGGGTCCTGCTGCTCATTATCGTCGTGTTCCCGCGCTTGGACTGGCCTCTGCGCAGGCATTTCGCCGCGTATCTTCGCGCCGGGGGCGCCCTTGCGGTGGTCCTTGTCCTGTGGTGGATCGGGGCCTGCTTCGCCAGTGGCAATCCTCGCCCATTGCCGTATGTCCCGGTCCTGAACCCCCTCGATCTGACCCAGGCGCTGGTGCTGGTCACCCTGGTGGTCTGGGCGCGCAAGGCGGTGACGCATGAGGTGATCAGAGGCCCCCATGTCGAGCGGTTTCTGCCTGCCATCCTGGCCGCGTGGGCCTTTGTCTGGATGAACGTGGTCGTGGCCAGGACGGTTCATTTTATGGCTGATGTGCCCTATGCCTTGCACTCCATGTTTCGCTCCGACGTGTTGCAGGCAGCCTATTCGGTGCTCTGGTCCCTGGCCGCGCTTGGGGCCATGCTCCTTGGGCGCAGGCGCGTTCAGCGGGAGGCCTGGCTGGCCGGGGCCGGGCTGCTGGCGGTTGTGGTCGGCAAGCTTTTTCTGGTCGATCTGGATGGGCGCGGCACCGTGGCGCGCATTGTCTCGTTTCTGGGTGTTGGATTGCTCATGCTTGTGGTCGGCTATTTCTGTCCGCTGCCGCCCAAGGGGGAAAAATCATGATCTTCATCGTTCTGCTGGTTCTGCTTGCGCCAATTTCCGCCCAGGCCTCCTCGCCCATGGATTTTGCCCGGGGCTACCTTCTGGAAACGCAGGCCGATTTTGCCTTGCAACGCCTGGAATTGCCCTTTGAGGTCTACAATGCCAGCGTGCGCGCCGATCTGGGCGATCTGCGCGTATTCAACGCCGAGGGTGCCGAGGTGCCCATGCACCTGCGCCGCATTGAAGCACAGCCTGTCGCCGCGCAGGAAGTGCCTCTGCCTCTTTTTCGGGTCTCAGGAGGGCCCGAAGGTGTCCAGGATTATGACTTTCGCATGCAAGTGCGCACCTCGGACCAGGGGGCCGTGCTGGAGACCCGGATGACCGCGCTTCCCGCAGGGACGGATCAGGCCCTGCTGCTTGACGCTTCCGCAATCACCGAAGACATCGCCGCGCTGCGTTTCGAGGCTGGGTCCTCATCGTCAGCCTTCATCCGTGTCGAAGTGCGCGGCAGTGACGACCTGTATTCCTGGCGTAAAGCCGGAAGCGCTGTGCTGGCCTTCATGGAGCACCAGAATGGACGCATCCTGCAGGACAGGATCATGATCCACGGCAAGCGTTGGAAATATTATCTGCTGACGGGCCAGGCCGACCTTTCGGTTCTGGCTAAGGCCCATGCACAGAAGGTCAGCGGTGAATCGGGCTTGACCCGCCGTTTCCTGCCCTTGCACGGAGAGGTGGTCGAGGACGGTACGTACGAGTATGTGTTGCCGCCCGCCTTGCCGGTGGACGTGCTGGATCTGGGGGATGTGGAAAATGCGGTGCTGGGCGTGAAAGTGCTTACGCCTTTGAAAGACGGCTGGCGCCCCGTCGCAGAGGGGGCGCTTTTTCGTCTGACCGTGGACGGGCAGTTGCTGGACGGTCCGGGCCTTGCGCTGCATGGCCCGCATGAGCGGTTGCGGATCGTGATGCAGGGCGCGCCGGTGCCTTTGCGCGTCGGGTGGCTGCCTCATGAGCTTGTCTTCATGTCGCAAGGCCCCGGACCGTATACGCTGGCCCTGGGCAGTCATTCCGGAAAACGCGGCCTCGACATGCTCGCGGCCATGCTCGATGACAAAAAGATCGGGACGCTGCGGCTGGGCACGGCAAAAATCGCGGCCCCGGTTGTTCTGGGCGGCGAGGATCGCCTGCTGCCGGATCCAGGTCATGCCGGACTTGTGCTTTGGGCGGTGCTTGGCCTGGGGGTGATCCTGCTCGGATTCATGGCCTGGCAGTTGGTGCGGACTCTGGATCACAAAAAATGACTGCCGGACGTCAAGGATCCCGGCAGTCAAAAAAAGCAGTCCAAGCCTAGTTCAGGGCCGCCTGCACTAATCGTGTGTTGGCCAGGATATCGTCGATGAGCCCCCGGCTCAGCAGGATTTCACGGGCCTCCTGCTTGGACACCACTTCGCGATAGCTGGGATCAAGCTGGTCGAGTTTGCGGACGTCGTCGAGCAGGGTGCCGTGCGGCGAGATGAGTTTGGCGACCTGGTTGGCCAGGAAAAGCACGGTCAGGCTCTTGGCTTGCTGGGCGTCGCACTCGAGCTGGGATACGGGCAGCAGGGCGGGCAGGTGATGGCTGAGGACCAGGGTGCGCAGCTGTTCCGGGATGCCTCCGCTCTGGGCCATGATCTGGGCGGCCTGCAGGTGCGTGGCCATGAGGCGCTCGTATTCCCGATCCAGGTTTTGGGGATAGAGTTCCCCTTCCTCCGGCTCTTTGACCAGCAGGATGAGCACGAGTTTGCCGATGTCGTGCATGAGCCCCGCCGTATACAGGGTGCCGCTGTCCAGATCCTGTCTGGCCCTGGCCATGTGGGCGGCGGTGATGGCGGTGGAGTTCATGTGCTGCCAGATGGTCTTGAACATGCGCTGATGCTCGGGGTCTTTGTACAGGGCATAGGGCATGACCCCGAAAGCGATGAGGTTCTTGAGGTTGGTCAGGCCCAGGATGTTCACGGCGGTGTGGATGGATTTGACGTCCGTCGCCACGCGGAAAAAAGGCGAATTGATGGTTTTGAGCACGCGGGACGAAAGCAGTGGGTCGCGGGTGACCAAGTCGCCCAGTTCCTTCATGCTCACGTTCGGATTGTCGATGGCGGCCAGGGAGGAATGCAGGGTGCCGACCTTGTCGAAGGCTTTGACCAGGCTCGCAATGGCGGTCCGGGCCAGTTCGGACGGGGGTTCGTAGACGTGGGTCATCTGGTTGCCGGTGCTGGAGGGCGCACCGGAATAGATGTGGTCCAGCGCCCGGATCAGCACCGATTCCCACTCCGTGAATGCAGTTTGCTCCGGAACGTCGGCATGTATCTTTACCGGAGCGAGATCTTCTCCAACAATGGGTTCCAGTTCCGGCTTGCGCGAAACATAGAAATACATCAGTCCCGCAAGGGTCAGCAAAACCGGTATGACAAAAATGTATGACATGGGCACCCCGTAAAGAGAGGAATTGTTTGCGCTCTCTTTAAGCGTTGGGATGCGTGAACGCAACGAATTTCTGCCATGTATCATCAACAGCTTGAATGTGATGCAAAAGGGGAGATGCGTCGATAGGGCGCACCACGAAAAGAGCCTCCGCTTGCGGAGGCTCTTTTCGTGGTCTGAAGTGGTTGATCAGAGTCCGGCGTCGTCCACAAGTTCCATGTTTCTGGCGGCGCGGACCTCATCGAGGCGCTGCACAGGCATGGTCACCGGCGCGTTCTGAATCGACGCCGCATCTGATTCGACCCGTCCGAGGATTTCAATAAGGTCGTCGACAAAGCCGTCCAGGGTCTCCTTGCTTTCCGTCTCGGTCGGCTCGAACATCAGGCATTCCTTGACGATGAGCGGAAAGTAGATTGTCGGAGCGTAGTGTCCCTTGTCGAGCAGCGCCTTGGCGATGTCCAGGGCGCGCACGCCCTTCTCGGCCTGTCTTGCGGCCGAAGCCACGAACTCATGCATGCAGATGCGGTCGTAGGGGACCTCAAGGTGCTTCTCGATGCGTTTTCTGAGGTAGTTGGCGGCCAGTACCGCGTTCTCCGAGGCGCGCACGATGCCTTCCCGGCCCAGGCGCAGGATGTAGGCGTAGGCTTTCAAGATGACGCCGAAGTTGCCGTAGAAGGGCGCGATGTAGCCGATGGATTTGGGGTAGTCGTAGTCGAGGAAGTACTGCCCGTCTTCCAGTTTCACGACCCGCGATATGGGCAGGTAGTCGACCAGACGCTGGCTCACGCCCACCGGCCCGGAGCCCGGCCCGCCACCGCCGTGGGGGGTGGCGAAGGTCTTGTGCAGGTTCAGATGCACGATGTCGAAGCCCACGTCGCCGACGCGCATCTTGCCCATGATGGCGTTCAGATTCGCGCCGTCGTAGTAGAGCAGCCCGTCCACGCCGTGGATCAGCTTGACGATGCGCTCCAGCCCGCATTCGAAGAGCCCAAGGGTGTTGGGGCAGGTCATCATCAGGCCCGCCACTTCGTCGTCCAGCACCTTCTCCAGCTCGTCCGGGTCGATCATGCCGTCCTTGGAGGCGATGGAGACCACATCGTAACCGGCGATGGCTGCCGAGGCCGGGTTGGTGCCGTGGGCGGAGTCGGGCACGATGATCTTGGTCTTCTTGTTGCCCTTGTCGTTGTGGTAGGCGGCCATGAGCATGACGCCGGTCAGTTCACCGTGGGCACCGGCCATGGGCTGCAGGGTGAAGGCGCTCATGCCGGTGATCTCGCCCAGGAGCTGTTCGGTCTCGTAGAGCACTTCCAGCGCGCCCTGGGTCATGTTCCCTGCCCCTTTGAGCTGGGGAATGAGCGGGTGCACGGAGGTGAACCCTGGCTGGGCGGCCACGGCCTCGGTGAATTTCGGATTGTACTTCATGGTACATGACCCGAGGGGATAGAAATTGCTGTCCACGCTGTAGTTCAGGCGCGAGAGCCTGGTGAAATGGCGGACGACGTCGATTTCGGACAGCTCGGGCAGCCTCGGGGGGTCGCTTCGCAGCAGGTGGGCGGGGATGTCCGCTTCGGTGTTGCCTCTGGGCTCTTTGGGCCATACCCCGGCGCGGCCTTTGGCGGAATCTTGGAAGATGGTTTTCACAGGGCGCCTCCTATCAATTCGGCCATGATGCCGATGCACTGCTTCGTGGTTTTTTCGGTGCAGGCCACCAGCAGGTGGTTGTCCATGCCCTCGTAGTAGCGGCCCAGAGGGAAGCCGGGCACGAATTTGTGGTCCAGGAGCTTGTCGATGACCTCGTAGGCCCGCACAGGCAGTCTGACCGTGAATTCGTTGCCAAACGGCTGGTTGATGACGCGCACGCCGGGCAGACGCTCCAGCCGGTTGGCGGCGTAATGGGCGCGCTCGATGCCTGTCTGGGCGGTTTTCTTCAGGCCCTTTGGGCCCAGCAGGCTCATGTACATGAGCGCACGCAGGGCGCACAGGGCCTGGTTGGAGCAGATGTTGGAGGTGGCCTTCTCGCGGCGGATGTGCTGCTCGCGGGCCTGCAGGGTCAAGACGAAGCCGGTCTGGCCGGTCTTGTCCACGGTGCGTCCGGCGATGCGGCCGGGCATCTGGCGGATGAGCTGCTTGTTGCAGGCCATGATGCCAAGATACGGCCCGCCGAAGCTTAAGGGCAGCCCGAGGCTTTGGCCCTCGGCCACGGCGATGTCCGCGCCCATTCGGCCAGGCGTTTTCAGGATCGCCTGCATGATGGGGTAGGTCGAGATGATGGACACGATGCCCAGTTCACGGGCCTTATCGAAGAGGGCGGTGAAGTCCTGGATGGTGCCGAAGAAATTGGGATTCTGGACGATGACCGCTGCCGTGTCGCCGTTCAGGGCGGCGAGCATGGCCTCCATGTCGGTGTGGCAATCCTTGTGCGGGACGGTGACCAGATCGAGCTTGAGGTTCGTCGTGTAGCTGTCGAGCATGACCCGGTAGATGGGGTTGAGGCTCTCGGAGATGACGATGCGCGAACGCTTGGTGTGCCGCACGGCCATCATGATGGCCTCATAGAGCGCCGTGCCGCCGTCGTAGAGGGAGGCGTTGGCGTACTGCAGGTCCAGCAGGCGCGCCACGGCGGTCTGGTACTCGAAGATGGCTTGCAGCATGCCCTGGGAGGCTTCGGCCTGGTAGGGCGTGTAGGCGGTGTAGAACTCGCCGCGGCTGCACAGGGCGTCCACGGCGCTGGGGATGTAGTGGTCGTAGAAGCCCGCGCCGAGAAAAGAGGTCAGGTCGGTGTGGTTCTTGGCCGCCGTCTTTTCGAGCTTCTGGCGGACTTCCATCTCGCTCAGGCCTTCGGGCAGGTTCAGTTCCGCAGCACGGAATTTTTTCGGAATGTCTTCGAACAGCGCCTCGATGCTGTCCACGCCGATGGTGGCCAGCATTTCTCGTTGTTCGTCAGGGGTATGCGGTATGAAGGGCATGTTGCCTCCGGGTGATGGGCTGCGTCCATCCAACCGGAGGCGATGAGTTCAGACTAAAAAGTGGTGAACGTTCGCGCAGCGGAAGAGCAGCCCGATGATGATGGTTAGTGGGCTTCGGCCGCGCACAGAGCAGCGTAGGCGTCTGCGTCGAGGAGCCCTGCGGGTGCTGCGGAGAGTTTGACCTTGAACAGCCAGCCCGCGCCAAAGGCGTCCTTGTTGACCAGTTCGGGGGCGTTTTCCAGTTCGGTGTTGACCGCCGTGACTTCGCCGCTGACCGGAGAGTAGATTTCACTTGCGGCCTTGACCGATTCGACGGTGCCGATCTCGGAACCGGCCACGGCCTGGTCGCCGGGCTGAGGCAATTCAACGAAAGTCAGGTCGCCGAGCTGCTGCTGCGCGAAGTGGGAAATGCCCACCACGGCCTCGTCGCCTTCGATTTTGACCCACTCGTGGGATTTTGCGTAAAGAAGAGCTTTGGTATTCATGACAGCCTCCAGCGTGATTTTTTGGAGATTAGGCGCCGAATCCTTTCCGGCCTCTTGAGTTCGCGCTGACATAAATATATTGCCACAAAAGCGCAATAAAGAGATGAGTGGCATTGAAAATAGATCATGCATTGCTGAATATTCTTTCAGGAGGAAGTTATGAAATTTATGCGTATGGCGGCACTTTTGATGGTGATGCTGTTTTTTTCTTCCACCGCATGGTCTGCGGGTTTGACCGACAGGGACGTGCAGGGCTTCATTGCGACCATGCAGGAACTCAAACCCTATTATGACCAGTACACCGAAGATGTCGAGGATGATGGCGACGCGACCAGTACCGCCCAGGTCGTGACCGACTGGGCCAGTGGGCTCAAAGAGCGCGGCGAGGTGGAAGCCATCCTCAGTAAGCACGGGTTTGATTTCGAGAGTTGGGCAACAGTCGCGCAGCAGGTGACGCAGGCCTTCATGGCGGTCAGACTCGGCAAGGACGGTCAGGACATCATGGGCCAGATGCAGCAGTCCGTCGCGGAGATCGAGGGCAACAAGGACATCCCGGCCGAATACAAGTCGCAGATGATCGCGCAGATGCACACGAGCATGACGGAAATTGAGAAGGCCCTGAACGCACCGCCGGAAGATCAGGAAGTGGTCAAGCCTTTCGCCTCCGATCTGGACGTGATATTTGAAATGCAGGAATAGAGGGGGAGGCTTGACGCCACCCGCATGCCGCCTCAGGGCGGCATTGTGTTATGCGGCGCAGGCCTGGCCTCGCCTGGACGGAGAACAACGTTTGACCGGAGCGTGACTGACATGAAGAAAAAGGCGGACATCGGTGTCGTGGGGCTGGCCGTCATGGGCGAGAACCTGATCCTCAACATGGAGTCAAAGGGTTTCACCGTGGCCTGCTTCAACCGCACGGTGAGCCGGGTTGATGACTTTCTCCGCGGACGCGGCAAGGGCAAGAACATCATCGGCTGCCAAAGTCTTGAGGAGCTGGTGCAACGCCTGGCCAGTCCGCGCAAGGTCATGTGCATGGTCAAGGCCGGACAGGCCGTGGACGATCTGCTCACCGCGGTCATGCCCCTCATGGATGCGGGCGACATCTTCATCGACGGCGGTAATTCCCATTTTCAGGACACCGCGCGCCGGGTCGAGGAAGCAGGGCGGCGCGGCATCCTTTACGTCGGCGCAGGGGTTTCCGGCGGGGAGGAAGGCGCGCTTAAAGGCCCCTCCATCATGCCCGGCGGGGCGCACGGGGCCTGGGAGCACGTGCGTCCGATCCTGCAGAAGATCTGCGCCTTTACCCCTGACGGCGCGCCGTGCTGCGAATGGGTCGGGGAAGGCGGCAGCGGCCACTTTGTCAAGATGGTGCACAACGGCATCGAGTACGCCGACATGCAGCTCATCTGCGAAGTCTACGACATGATGAAGACCAGCCTGGGATTGTCCAACGACGAGATGCGCGATGTTTTTGCAGGCTGGAACCGGGGCGTGCTTGACTCCTACCTCATCGAAATCACCGCCGACATTCTCGGCTATCGCGACAAGGACGGGGACGTGGTACTCGATCTTGTGCTCGACGCGGCCGGTCAGAAGGGCACTGGCAAGTGGACGGTGCAGGCCGGACTCGATGCGGGCCAGCCCTTGAGTCTCATTGCCGAGGCTGTTTTTGCGCGCAGCCTCTCGTCATTGAAGGAGGAGCGGCTCTGCGCGTCGGTGGTGCTGGACGGCCCTGCGCCGCGTTTTGGCGGGGACGCGACGGCCATGATAGACGATCTCGAACAGGCGCTCTACGCGTCCAAGATCATGTCCTATGCCCAGGGGTTCCAGATCCTGCGCTCCGTGGCGCAGGCAGAGGGCTGGAATCTGAATTACGGGGGCATCGCGCGCATGTGGCGGGCGGGGTGCATCATCCGCGCCGCCTTCCTGGACCGCATCAGAGACGCCTTCTCGCGCACGCCGAGTCTGTCGAACCTCTGCCTCGACCCGTTTTTTGCCGAGGCTCTGCAGAGCGCCCAGGACGGATGGCGGCGTGTCATGGCCGCGAGCGCCCTGCACGGCATCCCCATGCCCGTATTGGGCGCGGCCCTGGCCTATTATGACGGCTACCGCTCGGCCCGCCTGCCGGCCAACCTGCTGCAGGCCCAGCGCGACTATTTTGGCGCACACACCTACGAACGAGTGGACCGCCCCAGGGGCGAGTTTTTTCATACCGACTGGATCGGCCAGGGGTAAACCACCTCGTCAAAAATTCCATGATACGTAAACGCCTCGCCCCGGTGCTAGGCTATTAACGAGTGCGGGACAAATTTCCGTCCCTCCACCAGCAAGCAGCAGGAACATGCAATGAACATATCCGACCCGGGCCGCAGGCGCACCATCGTCAAAGTCCTCCTCGCCCTGATTATTGTCGCCGCCCTGATTGCGGCGGTCCGCTTTTTCGACGTGCAGCAGATTCTACGTGACGCCCTGGCCTGGATTTCGGGTCTTGGCCCTCTGGGGCCGGTCATCTTTGTCGGGCTGTACATTCTGGCCTGCGTCTTCCTGCTGCCCGGCGCGATCCTGACCCTCGGCGCGGGCGCGGTCTTCGGCTTTGTGCAGGGGGCTGTGGCGGCCTCCGTGGGCGCGACCCTGGGGGCGACCTGCGCTTTTCTGGTCGGACGTTACCTGGCCCGCGACTGGGTGGCCAGGCGCATCGCGGGCAACGACAGGTTCCGGGCCGTGGACGAGGCCGTGGCCCGGGAAGGGTGGAAGATCGTCTTTTTGACCCGGCTTTCCCCCGCTTTTCCGTTCAATATCCTCAACTACGCCTTCGGGCTGACCAAGGTGCGCCTCAAGCACTATTTTTTTGCCTCCTGGGTGGGCATGATCCCCGGCATGTTCATGTACGTCTATATCGGCTCCCTGGCCGGTGATCTGGCTGGCCTGGGGGCCGGGAACAACGAGCGCAGCCTCGGTGAATGGATCATGTACGGGGTGGGGCTCGCGGCGACGGTCGTCGTGACCGTGTTCATCACCCGCCTGGCGCGGGAAGCGCTGAACAAACGGATACCGACACAAGGACCACAGTCATGACAACACACACAGGTCTTCAGCCCCGGGACGAGCACAACCGGAGGCTGACCTCCCTCGTGCACCCCGAAGACTGGAAAAATCCACGGCCGCAACCCCGCTACAATCTGGTGGTCATCGGCGCGGGCACGGCGGGCCTGGTGTGCGCGGCGGGTGCGGCCGGGCTCGGCGCAAAGGTCGCCCTGGTCGAGCGTGCGTACCTTGGCGGCGATTGCCTCAATTTCGGATGCGTGCCCTCCAAGGCCCTGCTGGCCACCGCCAAGGCCGCAGCCGCCGTGCGGGATGCGGGGGAGCTTGGCGTGCATGTGCCGCCGGGCACCAGAGTCGATTTCGCGCAGGTCATGGAGCGCATGCGCAGGCTGCGCGCAACCATCGCGCCCAATGACTCGGCCGTGCGTTTTCGCGACCTCGGGGTCGATGTCTTTTTAGGGACAGCCAGATTCACGGACGCTCAGACTGTCGAGGTGGACGGCGCGCGACTGGCTTTCAGCAAGGCGGTCATCGCCACGGGGGCCCGGGCTGCCGCGCCGCCCGTCGAGGGCCTGGAAACAGTTCCGTTCCTGACCAACGAGACGGTTTTTTCCCTGACCAGTCTGCCCCGGCGTCTGGCGGTGATGGGCGCAGGGCCTATCGGCTGCGAGATGGCCCAGGCTTTTGCCCGGTTCGGCTGCGAAGTGATCCTGATCGGGTCCGCGCGCGGCATCCTGCCCAAGGAGGACCGCGACGCTGCCGCCTTTGTGCGTGAGTCTCTGCTCAGGGACGGGGTGAAAATTCTTTCCTGCGGCAAGTCCGTGCAGGTTTCCGGGTCAGCGGGGGCCATCCGCCTTGTAGCCAAGGGTCCGGATGGGGAGTGTGACGAGGTGGTCGATCAGTTGCTGGTCGCCGCCGGGCGCAAGCCCAATGTCGAAGGTCTGGGTCTTGAAGAGGCGGGAGTGGCCTACTCCGGCAAAGGGGTGCAGGTTGACGAGTATTTGCGCACCGCCAATCCCGACATTTTCGCCGCCGGAGACGTTTGCTCCGCGTATCAGTTCACCCACGCGGCGGACTTCATGGCCCGCACGGTGCTGCGCAACGCCCTGTTCAAGGGTCGGGCCAAGGTCTCGAAACTGATCATTCCCTGGTGCACCTACACGGACCCCGAGGTAGCCCATGTGGGCATGACCGCCAGTGACGCCGCCGAGAAGGGTGTGGCCATAGAGACCTTCACCCGCGAACTGCACGAGGTGGACCGCGCTATTCTCGAAGGGCGCACTGATGGCATGGTGCGCGTGCACGTGCGCAAGGGCACGGACAAGATCGTCGGCGCGACAATCGTGGCCGCGCACGCCGGGGACATGATCTCGGAGATCACCCTCGCCATGACCAGCGGCCTCGGGCTAGGGAGCATAGCCAGCACCATTCATCCGTATCCCACCCAGGCCGAGGCCATCCGCCAGACGGCCGATGCCTTCAACCGCACGCGCCTGACTCCGCTGGTCAAGTGGCTTTTTGCCCGCTGGCTGGCTTGGGGCAGATCCTCGAAATGACGTGAGTCGGGGCGCTTTTAGCAGTACCCTTTGAAAGCTGACATTCTGGTTTGCCGGACAGGAGTTTCTTTCCAATGCCGGTCAAAGTCTGTTAGGAAGGGGAAAACCAATGCGGGAGGGACTCATGGATCGGAAAACTGTTCTGGTGATGGACGATGAAGAACACGTGCGCATGCTTTACGCCGAGGAGCTTCGTTCCCTGGGGTATGAGGTGGTGGTCTCGGATGGCAGCGACGATCCCCTGGCCCTGGTCGCCGAGCACAAGCCCGATCTGATCATTCTGGACATCAGGCTGCAGAGCCGCTCCGGGCTTGACGTGCTACAGATCATTCGCTGCAAGCACGCCAAGCTGCCCATTATTCTCTGCACCGCATATGAAGGCTTCCGCCTCGACCTCAAATCCATCGCCGCCGACGCCTATGTGGTCAAATCCTACGACAGTTCGGAACTCATGAACAAGGTCAAGGAACTCATCTGATGGCGCGGGAGAGCCCGCGCCATCGCTTTTCCTTTTGTCATCGCTCGTATCCCGCTTTTATCCATGTTCTACGGTCTAAGGGCAGACCCCACTTGAGGCTGCCCGCGCTTTTCCTCATTTCGCGTTATGGAGTCTGCGTGCGGAAGCTCTTGCCCGCCTGGTCATGAAATGCGCCAGGGCAAGGGGAGCCAGCAGTACGACGAAGATCAGGTGCCCCCAATCGACCCACATGACCAGCGTCGGGGAGAAATAGCTTTCAGGCTGGTTCTTCATGACCCGGACGATGCCGGTCAGCACGATGCCGATCCAGCACAGGCCCACGGTCACGTCCATGGCCGACCATGACTGACGGCGCAAGATGCGGGGCAGCCTCCAGCCGAGAATGGCAAGGAGCACGATGGCCAGGATATAGTGCGCCACATGGTTGAAGTAATAATCCGCAGTCCAGGCGAAGCCCGGTACGTCGGCCAGGTAATAGCGGGAGAAGATGGGCATCTGCGCGAAGCCGGTGAAGGCTAGGGCGAAAACGGTCAGACGGAAAACAAGGGTCAGGCTATTCATTGTTGTCCTCCGAGGTCGCGCCACGCACCAGATGCAGCACCCCGGCCACGACTCCGATCAGGGGGGCCGCGTACACGGCGCGCGCCAGCAGCTCCTCTTTGACGAAGGGATTGCCTACCGACGCCAGGTGCGGCTTGCCCGGCCCCTGTTCAACTGCCGCATTGAGCACGTCGAAGGGCACGGGCGAAACGTAGAAGGTGTTGGTGCCACCGTTTTGCGTGTCTCCGTAAAGAAAGCCGCCGGTGCGTGCGGCCAGCTCCCGCGCCTGGGCCAGGATTTCGTCGCGCGGGCCGATGCTCTGCACCCCTTCGGGACAGACTTCGATGCACGCCGGGGTTTCGCCCTGGGCCACCCGGTCCCGGCAGCGGTCGCATTTGTACATGACTCCGTTGCCGGCAAAGCTCGGCGCAAGCTTCAAGTACAGACCCACGCCGGTCTGGCGTTCGGGGATATGCCAGGGGCAGACATCCTTGCATTTTGCCCCGCCAAGGCAGATCTCGTCGTTGATGCCGACGATGCCTCGGCTGTCTTTATAAGCCGCGCCCCATGGGCAGAGGTTGGCGCAGGGCGGATTCTGGCAATGCAGGCAGCGGCGGGGGATGTGCAGTTCGAAGGACCGGCCGTTGTATTCACCCTCGGCGGTCTGGATGTAGAGCCAGTTGTACGGGGTCAGGCGGTCGTCCACATCCTGCCGTTCACTCCAGTCGGCGACCTTGACCTTGGCCGGGTACATTATGGGGAAAGGCTTCTCGGGACGCGGAAACTTGTGTCCATTGACCTCGCGGCAGGCCTCCACACAGGCCCCGCAGGCGATGCATTTGGAAATGTCGAGGAGCGTGGCCAAGACAACATTGTCAGGCGATACCTCCGCGCCGGTCCGCGCCGTCGAAGGGGCGGCCACAATACCTCCGGCCGCGATCAGGCCGCTGGCCAGAAAATGCCTTCGGTTTATCTTCATGTCTTTCTCCGATGGGATTTGAGACGGCTGACGATCGTCAATATTCAACCTGTAATCCCGGCGGACAGGAAGTCCACCTTTTTGTGAACCGCCATGCACATGGTTAATTCGGCCACGACATCCGTCAAAATGCTATTTGTCTGCCATGGTGCAGACGCCGTCCTCGTCATCCGGGAGAGGGGGTGGCGCTTTGGCACCTTTCGCAAGTATGGGCACCCTGTAGCGGAGCCAAGGTCACTGCCAGAATTGAGCCTTTGATCATCAAGGTCGACGATTACGGCGTTGACCCCAACGGCGTTGACCTCAGCGACTTTTCTGGGATAGGGTTTTTAAACACAAAATTGTGAGTAAAGACTCCTCATGAAGTGGATCATGAGCAAAAACGACAAGGATATGAGTGCAGTTTCACGGTCAATCCCGGGGATATGCTCGAGCTGCTCAGTTCACCCTTGAGTCTTGAAGAAATGGCGGACGCTCTTGTCGCCGAGGCCAGGCAGGCGGGCAGCACCGACGATGTGAGCGTCGTGCTGTACAGGGTCATCGAGTGGACAAGTCCCCCGGAGGCGACATGACGGATCACGACTTCCTGACGATTTTTGAGCCTGCCGCCGCGGCTCGTCTGCTGGAGCATAGCCGCATATTGGAGTTTGAGGACGGTAGCGTCATTTTCAGTGAAGGAGATCCTGCGGATGCGCTCTACATCGTGCTGCAAGGTCAGGTCAGCCTGACCATCAGCGCCGCCGGCCGTCAGGAATATCTTGCCGTGGCTGGCGAGGACGAATATTTTGGGGAGTTCGGTGTGCTGGACGGGGACTCCCGCAGCGCACAGGCCAGCGCAATCGGGTGCGTGCGGCTGATGCGGATTCCGAGCAAAGTGCTTATCGACGAACTGGGAGGGACCGATAAAAATCCGGCCATCAGGATGATGATCCGGACAATCCGGAAAATGCGACAGTCCAACCGCCTTCATGTGGACGAACTGTTGCGCCGGGAGAAATTATCGCTGCTTGGCCAGGTGGTGCTGGGGGTTGTGCATGATTTCCGCAGCCCTTTTTCCGTGATCCTCATGGCCACGGAACTGATGCAGTCCGGACTTGCCGATTCGAACTCAATGAAGGAGTGCTGCGCCCTTATTGTCGAGCAGGTGGAGCGGGTCAACTCCATGGCCGAGGAAGTGCTGGACTATTCCCGGGGGAAGACGAGTCTGCGCCTGGAAAAGGTTGAGCTGGGGCACTTTCTGCGTCGATTCGTGGAACTGAACAAGCGCTTCCTGCAAGGCAAAGGCGTTGAACTGACGGCGGCGATACCGGAATCATGGATGATCGAAGCTGATCCGGGGCGTCTGCAGCGAGTCCTGCAGAACCTCGTCTACAATGCCGCAGACGCCATGGGCGAGGACGGCGGCCGCATCGACATCGACCTTGAGCGGCCGGACGCGGACAGCGTCCAAATCCATGTCAGAGATACTGGACCGGGAATCCCCGATGAAATCCGGGACCGTATTTTCGAGCCTTTTCAGACCAAGGGCAAGGTCAAGGGACTTGGCCTGGGCCTTGCCATTGCCAGACAATTCGTGGAAAGCCACGGCGGCGAGCTGACTTTTGACAGCGAGAAGGGCAAGGGCACGATATTCCACATTCGCTTGCCGCTGCACAGAAAGGAAGGCGAGGGTGGTCCTGTGGGCTCTGAAAAGAATGAATGCTCATGAACGAACCAGGTCCGCGCGACGAGCCGCCCTTGTAGTGATGCAATAGCGGCAAGCTCAGCGCGTGTTGCGCGCCTCGCCTTGCGGCGTCTGCTTTTCAAGCAGCGACAGCCCGCGCCCTAAATCTTCCATCAGATCCTGCGGATCCTCAAGGCCTATATGCAGACGGATGATCGTCTGTCCCTGATGGCGGCCAGCCAGGTTTCTTCCGGGCACTCCGGCTGTGATCAGGCTCTTGTATCCTCCCCAGCTGAATCCCATGCCGAACAGACTTAAAGAATCCAGAAACACGCCCAGAGCCTCCGGTGCGTATTCGTGCCGCAAGGTCATGCCAAAGAGACCTGACGCGCCGCTGAAATCGCGCTCCCAGAGATGATGCTCAGGGTGCGAGGGCAGGGCCGGATAGAGCACGTCGCGGACCAGCGGATGGTTCTGCAGCCACTGCGCCACCTGCAGGGCCGAGGCGAAGTGCTCTTTCATGCGGACATGCAGGGTTTTGAGGCCGCGCAGGGTCAGCAGACAGTCGTCCGGCGAGGCGTAGATTTCCCGGCAGGCGTAGGCTTTTGCCAGGGTTTCGGCGTGCTTGGCGGTGGTCGAGACCGAGCCCATCAGGACATCCGAGTGGCCGGAAAGATATTTGGTCACCGAATGGATGGAGATGTCCACCCCCAGGGCGAACGGACTGAGGTACAGCGGCGTGGCCCAGGTGTTGTCGAGAACCGTGACGATGCCGCGCTCGCGGGCGATGCGGGTGATGGCCGGTATGTCCTGAATCTCGAACGTGTTCGAGCCGGGCGATTCCAGGAAAATGAGCCGGGTATTCGGGCGCAGGAAGTCGATGATGTCCGCCCCGACATTGCCCGGCACGGAATCGGTCTGAACGCCGAATTTGCCCAGGATCTCCCGGCAAAAGCGCAGGGTCGGGCCATAGACATTGTCGCAGACGAGCAGATGGTCGCCCGCTTGCGCAAAAGCCAGAAGGGTTTCGCTGATGGCGCTGATGCCTGAGGGAAAAACACGGGTCAGGGCCGCGCCTTCGAGTTCGCCTATGGCCTTTTCAAGAATGCGCTGCTGCGGCAGCCTGTCGGTGCCATAGGTGACCCCGTTATATTCCCCGCGACCGGCACTGAGCAGGTCCGCATACGAATCGAAATACACGGTCGAGCCGCGATGAAGTTCCGGATTGACGGTTCTGGTCGGCGGAAGGCCCAGATCCGGTGTCTGCATGAGCCGGGTGCTTGCTTTCATGAACTTACTCCTGCTTTAGTGCTGATGCCTTGGCGGAAAACATTGGTCAATGTTTTCAAGGGGTGGAGAGGAGCTGGCTAATGGCGGCGCAGGTTAACGAACCTCGGCGCTGGTGATTCGAGACGGATTTTCCGTTTGGCTGAGGGGTCGAGGGGGATGGTGAATACTGCTTTGAGAGTATGTAGGAATTTGCGTTGATGGGGGTGCATCTGTATTTCAAAAAAACAAATGTCCCAGGCGCTTGCCGTTTCCGAAGCCGTTCGTTTACGTGGTTTAGGGCACTTCATAAAATACATAGCGCTGGAGGCACAGCATCGAGCAGATGCCCATCAAGGGCTCGTTGGCAAGAGATGGCATTTTGGCCAAGTGTGAGTTTGTCGGCTTGACAGCGGTATCAATTGATACCATTATTAACCCGAGGTTCGTGCTTTCACGCCTCGGTTTGTTTTGGGGGAATCGTGGAGCGACCGAGCCACAAGGAACTTAATACCAAACTGCACGCGGCCATGAGCGGTGTTCAAGAGAATCGCATTATCCTTGTTGAACCCAGGATCATTGTCGCTCATGCTGTTGAACTCGGTTATTCGATTCAACATGAATTGCAGCAAGTTATGCTAGAGCTCTTACAACATACAGGTCCGGAACACTACGCCGGTCAGCGTCCGCCGCAAAAGTCCTACGAAACACGCATCCACCTTCTTGATTTATGGGCTTTTTCGGTGACCTGTCCGACATTTGAGCCGCGTGTCTACTACAAGTTTTCGCTCAAGAACGATTATTTTTATCTGGTGTCGCTGCATGTCAGTACCAGCGCGGCGGACTAAAGGGAGATCCCCATGAAGATTCAGACTATGGCAAAAACCTGCCCCGGTTGCGACGGGCGCGTGAAGCAAGTCGAAGTTGAGGAGCACGCCCTTTTTAGAGGTGTTGAGGTTGCATACACCGCCACGTTGCATCAGTGTGCAAAATGCGGGCTTGAGCTGGCAGGCATTGAAGAAGCAGCGATCATGCAGGAGCGGCTTGTCGATGCGTACCGCAAAGCCGTGGGTTTGCTCGGCAGTGAAGATATCCGTGGGCTGCGTAAGGAAAAGGGATTGTCGCAACAGGGGCTAGCGGATGCCCTGGAGGTCGGTGTGGCCAGCATCAAACGCTGGGAAACCGGCGTCATTCAGAGCAAGTCCATGGATACCTTGCTACGATCCTTTCTGCAGGCAAATCCATGCAGTGAGCACACCGGAAATCGTGAATTTTCCATCCCGCGCATCCGTTTGGTTCTCGAAGCCTTTGCGGGTCAACTGAAGCGTCCTTTGCTGAAAAGAGACGACCGCATGCTCTATGCGGCGAAATACCTCTGGTACGCCGACATGGCCGCCTTCAGGGATCTGGGCCGCGGAATGACAGGCGCAACCTATGCAGCTTTGCCGATGGGGCCACAGCTCAACAATTATCGAGACCTGATTGATGAGATACTCAAAGCCGACATGACCAGCGCCCCTCCGCTCAGCAAGTCTGAAACGGCCCTCATCGCGGCTATCGCCCGAACTTTTCCGACCAACAAGGGCATCTACGATGCCTCGCACCGCGAACCAATCTGGCAGCGTTGCGCCACGGGAGCGAACATCCCATATTCCCATGCCGCTGACTTGAGCGAAATGCCCATGCGAGGATCTTTATGACCACAGAATGCGATCAAGTGTGACGTGAAGCAAATGGCTTGTAGATGCTTGCCGTGGCGTGATCATACCAATGTTGCCCGAATCAGTCATTGCCCCGTACATCCCTTTCCCTTGACACTGCGGTGAATACCACTCACAATCACCGCATGAAAAGCGGAGAAAAAAAATACATCTGGCAACAGGACGACTGGCCGCATTGGGTTTACGACCTGAAGCGGCTTTTGCCGTTGCTTTCGCAGGTGCACTTGGCACAGGGGCATTTGCTGGGGCGGATGCATGATGTTGGCATGGGTCTGCGTGACGAGGCCACACTTCGGGTCCTTTCGATGGATGTGCTCAAGACCAGTGAGATCGAGGGCGAGAAACTCAACCTTGAGTCGGTTCGATCTTCCATTGCCAGGCGTTTGGGCCTGGATATCGGTGCGTTGGCGTCATCAGACCGCCATGTCGACGGGGTCGTAGATATGGTGCTCGATGCGACCCAGCGCCACGCCGAGAGCCTGACCGCCGAGCGGTTGTTCGGCTGGCACGCGGCCTTGTTCCCGACGGGTTACAGCGGTCTGGCCAAGATTCGGGTTGGGGCTTTGCGCGACGACAGCCAGGGGCCGATGCAGGTCGTGTCTGGGCCTGTTCAGCGCCGCCGGGTTCACTACGAAGCGCCTTCGGCGGCCACGCTTGATGCTGAGGTGTCCGAATTTCTGCGGTGGTTCAACGCCCCTCACGATGAAGATCCCGTCATTATGGCCGCGATCGCCCACCTCTGGTTTGTGACTATCCATCCCTTCGAGGACGGCAATGGTCGCATCGCCCGCGCCGTGGGTGACATGGCCCTGGCACGGGTCGACCACTGCGAACAGCGCTACTACAGCTTGTCGGCGCAATTGCAGCGTGAACGCAAGGATTATTACGACTGGTTGGAGCGATCCCAGAAGGGAACGCTTGATGTCACGGACTGGCTCGAGTGGTTCTTGGGATGCCTGCTGCGAGCCGTTCAAGGGGCCGAGGGCACGCTGTCGGCCGTGCTAGCCAAGGCCGGTTTCTGGAATCGCTGGGCCGGGGTGTCCATGAACGAGCGGCAGATCAAGCTTCTCAACAAACTGCTGGATGGTTTTGACGGAAAGCTGACCAGCAGCAAATGGGCCGCCATCGCCAAATGTTCGCAGGACACGGCCCTGCGCGACATCACCGACCTGCTCGCTCGGGGCGTGTTGGCTAAATCCGCGGCCAGCGGCCGCAGCACGAGCTATGAGCTGGCGACTTTGACTGATTTGTAGACTCCACGCCCGCATCTTCCGCAATCTATTTTTCAATTCCTCCTCGACCCAGCCTATCCGCTCCCAAATAGCATGAGTAAGCGCAACTCCGGCTAACGCCCGCTCGTTTCCTGCGCCTTCATGCTGCGCACGATCTCACAATGCTCTTGAAAAAAGGAGGGAAGTTTACTTCACCGCGCTGGAGGATGGAAAAGCTGCTTGTGCCAAAATCGCCACAGACCCTTTTTCCAGCCTATCGGGCTTTTCGGGACCATGATTTTATGCTACTAGATGAGATACTATCGGTTCGGCTTCAGAAAGATTTGTTGAAAAACCGAAGCTTATCTCGTCGATCACCGTGTTGACGATATGAGATTCCGCATGAGCGGTTTCAAACTTACGAAAAGCCCAGCTTCGGTCACTGAAGGGAGTAAATTCATGAAAACTATCGTATCCATTACTTTAAATCCGACGATCGACAAGAGCTCAAGTGTTGAGCACGTCGTTGCAGAGCGGAAACTCTACTGCAAACCGCCACGCTTCGAGCCAGGAGGCGGAGGGGTTAATGTCTCCCGGGCCATCAAAAAACTGGGAGGAAAATCCCTGCTCCTTTATCCTGCAGGGGGGATGACAGGGAAGAGACTTGAGGAACTTCTGGACGAAGAAGGCCTGAACCATCAGCCATATCCCATCGCTGGAATGATCCGGGAGAGTCTGGTCATTTTGGATGAATCGACCGGCCAGCAGTACCGCTTTGGAATGCCTGGACCAGAGCTGCAGAAAACCGAATGGGAGCAATTTCTTCTGAAACTGGCAGCCATCGACCCGGCGCCCGATTATGTAGTGGCAAGCGGAAGCCTTCCGCCGGGCGTGCCCGCTGACTTTTATGCGCAGGTTGCGCGTATCGGAAAGAAGAGGGGGGCAAAAACGATTGTGGACGTTTCGGGTACAGCCCTGAAGGAAGCACTTGAGGAAGGGGTTTTTTTGATCAAACCCAATGTCCGTGAATTCAGGGAAATGGTCGGCAAGGACATCAAAGAAGAATCGCAGATCAAGGCCGAGGCCCAAAAAATGGTCAAGAGCGGCCGGTGCGAGGTGCTGGTGATTTCCCTGGGCGCGGCAGGCGCTCTGGTGGTTTCGGAGGAATTTGCCGAGCGCATCCTGCCGCCTACCGTGCCCATTGTCAGCAAGGTCGGGGCCGGGGACAGCATGGTGGCCGGTATCGCCCTCAGCCTTGCCTGGGGGAACCCGCTCAGGGAATCCGTCCTTTTCGGAGTGGCGGCCGGTTCGGCAGCCGTCATGACGCCGGGATCGGAGCTTTGTCGGCGGGAAGATGCCGAGAGGTTATATGAGAGCATGGTTTCAGGAACTTGAAGAACAGTATTCACTGACGCCACGGCAATAAGTCGTCATCCCCTTGAAAAAGGGGATCCATGCTTTTAGCTATATGAAAGAATGGATTCCCGCCTTCGCGGGAATGACACCCATGCTCTTTCGCGACATTTTTGCAGTGACGTCATTCATGAACAGCGAGGGGCGACGACCATGAAACTACCACCCCACAAAACCAAAATCGTATGCACCATCGGACCTGCCTCCCGTTCGGAAGCTTTACTGGAAGGGCTGATGCTCCAGGGAATGAATGTTGCGCGACTCAATTTCGCCCACGGAACCCTGCAGAGGCACAGTGAGGATATTCAACGTATCCAAACAGTTGCTGCGCGGCTTCAGCACCATTGCATGATTATGGCGGATCTCCCCGGCCCCAAGATACGAATCGGCAAACTTCTGGAAGAGCCGCTTTTGCTGGAAAAAGGGGATGAGGTCGTTTTGACTGTCAAAGACCTCATTGGAACCGCAACCCAAATTCCAGTCGAGTACAAAAGACTGCCGCAGAGCGTGACCTCTGGAGACCTGATTTTCCTCAATGACGGTTTCATACAGCTCCGCGTTGAGAAGGTGACCGGTACAGATGTCTTCTGCCGGACGGTTATCGGTGGTCCGCTCCTTTCACACAAAGGACTGAGTATCCCCGGGGTACAGATCGTCGCCGATGCAGTATCGGAAACAGACCTCGATTTTGTCGCATTTGCCCTTAAGCTGGGGGTTGAGGCCTTCGGTGTTTCTTTTGCCGAGACAGCGGAAGATATTCTGAAAGTGAAAAGGTTTGCCCTGGAAAAAGGGCAATCCGCCTATGTCGTCGCCAAGATCGAGCGGGTCGAGGCCATCACAAATTTCGACGGAATCCTTTTCGCGGCGGATGCGATCATGATTGCCCGGGGGGACCTTGGGGTTCAAATTCCCTTGCAGGACGTGCCGGCCGTTCAGAAACGACTTATCCATCAGGCGAATCTTTTGGGTCGGCCCGTGATAACAGCGACCCAGATGCTCGTCTCCATGACCGAGAACATCCGCCCGACCCGCGCCGAAGTGTCGGATGTGGCCAATGCCATTCTGGACGGTACGGACGCGGTGATGCTGTCCGAAGAGACTGCTATCGGGCGCTATCCCCTGGAAGCGGTTGAAATGATCAGCAAGATCGCAATATCAGCCGAGCGGGAGAAAAATGCCATCCTGGCCCTGGCCGATTTGCCCGTCTTCTTCCGGGCGGCTGTAGAATCCGGCAACGCTGCCGTGGAAGATGTGGTCACGCTGCATGCCGTCGAGTCGGCCGATGCATTGAATGCACGTTATATCCTGACCCATGCGCAAGGCAGGACCTCCCCGTGCCTGATCTCCAGGTTCAGGCCTGAATGCTGGATACTGGCCCATGGCGGTGATGAAAAAACGAACAACTTCCTGGCCCTTTCTTATGGGGTTCATCCTGTTCATCTGGATGGTGCAACAAGCGGTCTTGCCGACAAGGCCGTCCGGTGGCTGCTTGCGACCGGCATGGTTGAGAAGGATGAAAGTCTGGTCTGGGTTGAGGATGAATCTCCTGATGACAGACGGGAAGCCTTGTCGATGAAAATTATCAAAGCCTGAAACACATTCTATATGAGGTAAAAATATGAATCAAAACATCAAAGATCGCCGCTCAGTGGCCTATTTTTCCATGGAAATTGGCGTTGACGAAAAAATACGCACGTATAGCGGCGGCCTTGGGGTGCTGGCCGGAGACACGATCCGTTCAGCAGCGGACCTCCGGGTGCCGATGGTTGCGGTCACACTGCTCTATCGCAAGGGCTATTTCCGGCAGCGACTGGAAGCCGACGGGTGGCAGAGGGAGGAACCCACCTCCTGGGCTTTTGATGAGTTGCTTCAGGAGGAGTCCGCTCGCGCCCAGGTCACCGTGGAAGGGCGGACCGTGCACCTTCGGGCCTGGCGTTACGATGTCCAGGGCGAGAGCGGCTACGTGGTCCCCATCTATTTCCTGGACGCGGACCTTCTCGAAAACTCGGACTGGGACAGGGGGCTGACCCACTCTTTGTACGGCGGGGATGAGCATTACCGGATTTCACAGGAAGTGATTCTGGGCATCGGAGGCGTCATGATGCTCCGGGCTCTGGGATATCAGGAAATCAGCACATTCCATCTCAACGAAGGCCATGCCGCCCTTTTGACCCTGGCGCTGCTGGACGAGGCGGCCAAACAGGCCGGAAGGAAATCGATCATGGCGCAGGACCTGGATACGGTCCGCGACCATTGCGTTTTTACCACCCACACCCCTGTTCCGGCCGGTCACGACAAGTTTCCGCTGGAGCTGGCCCGCAAGGTCATCGGCGAGCGGGATGATTTCTTTGGCCTCGAAGGCGTTCTCTATGAAGGGACCACCCTGAACATGACCTATCTGGGGCTCAACCTCAGTCGTTATGTCAACGGTGTGGCCCGAAAACATGGCGAGATTTCAAGGCTCATGTTCGCAGGCTATACCATTGACGCCATCACCAACGGGGTCCATGCCGCCGCCTGGGTCGGCGCGCCGTTTCGAGAACTTTTCGACCGTATGATTCCTTCATGGCGGCAGGACAATTTCAGCCTGCGCTACGCCTTGAGCATTCCCAGAAATGAACTGTGGGACGCGCACATGCAGTGCAAGAAGCAGCTCATGGGCCTTGTCAACGACGAAACCGGGGTGGGCATGGATGAAAACATACTGACCATCGGCTTTGCCCGACGCGCCGCCACGTACAAGCGGGCGGATCTCCTGTTCAGAGACATGGAGAGGCTCAAGAGAATCTCCAATGAGGTCGGCAAGATCCAGATCGTCTATAGCGGCAAGGCCCATCCCCGTGATTCTGGCGGCAAGGAACTCATCAAAAGAATATTCTCGGCCAAAAACGACCTGAAGCATGACATTAAAGTTGTTTATCTGGAAAACTACAACATGACGCTGGGTGCGATCATGACCGCCGGGGTGGATATCTGGCTCAACACACCCGAGCCGCCCATGGAGGCTTCCGGAACCAGCGGGATGAAGGCGTCCCTGAACGGTATTCCAAACCTGAGCGTGCTGGATGGCTGGTGGATCGAGGGGCACATTGAGGGTTTGACGGGCTGGTCCATAGGGGAGCCGGTTCATGGAAAGGGAGAGGAGCGGGACCACTCCCAGGACGCCCCGTCTCTTTACGACAAGCTGGAGCATACCGTTGTCCCCCTTTTCTACAGCGATCGGGGCCGCTTCATGGACATGATGGCCTACTCCATTGCCATCAACGGCTCCTTCTTTAACACCCAGAGGATGGTGCAGGAGTATGTGCTCAATGCATATTACAATCGTTGAGAAACCGTATCTATCCTGATTGTCAAAGCAAAGAGATGATCCGGCACGAGCCGCGCCATCTATGTTTACAAACTCGTGGACGGAACAACGTCCAGGGATCTTCCCTTCATTCCTTCCCGCACATGAAACAAGGGGGAAAGTCGCCTTCCCCCTTGTTTTCTCTAATTCTTAAAACCGCCTATTCCAGCGGCGTATTCGGTATGAGCGTCCAGATGCCGCAAGGGCAGGCTCCGGCGCAGAAGCCGCAGCCGATGCATTTCTCGTTGTCGCAGACCATGGCGAACTCGTTGTCCGGCAAGGCCTCGCGGCTGATGGCGCCGCGCGGGCAGATTGCCTCGCAGATGCCGCAGTCGCGGCACACGCCGCAGGACGAGCACTCCTCGGCGCACTGGTCCAGGCTCTGGAACCCGCTTAAGCGTGGGTCGAAGTACGCCAGGTTCATGCGCGAGTAATCGATGGTCTCGGACATGTGGTTGCCCGGGTCCATGTATTCGATGCGCGTCTTGAGTTCTTCGAGCATGTCTTCGGTGACGGACAGGGGCCGGCGACCGATGATGATTTCGTCAATGGTCTGGGCCGCGCGACGGCCATCGCCGATGGCCTGGGTAAGAAGGCCCAGCTTGACCAGGTCGCCGATGGCGAAGACGCGCGGGTCCGTGGTCTGGTTGACGTCGTTGACGGTGATGAAGCCGCGTTCACGGGCGATGTTCTCGGGGAAGGCCTCAAGGTCCGGCGTATCGCCGATGGAGATGATAACAGTGTCCGCAGGGATCAGACGCCCGTCGGTCAGGACCACGCCCTCGGCCGTGACCTCTTTGGTGAAGCAGGGCCAGAGGAACTGCGCCCCGGCCTTCTCGGCTTCTTCGCGCTCCTTGCCAAAAGAGGCGGGCTTCTGCACGTCGATGAGGGTCAGACTTTTCGCGCCCAGGCGCGCCGCCTCGGTGGCCACGTCGCAGCCCACGTTGCCCGCGCCGATGATGACTACGCGCTCCCCGACCTTGCCGTCACCATGCTTCGCGGCCTTCAGGAAATCCAGGGCCGTGACCAGGCGCTCGTTGCCGGGTACAGGCAGGGTGCGCGGGCGCTGGGCGCCGGTGGCCAGGACGATGAAGTCGTAATCGCTTTTGATGGCCTCGAAGTCTTCGCGGGTCAGCTTCTTCTCAAGGCGCACATGCGGGATGACCTCGCGCGCCCGATCCAATTCCGCCGCCAGCACTTCGGGCGGGATGCGGTTGGCCGGAATGGAGGCCTGCAGCTTGCCGCCGAGCTTCTCGTCCATGTCGAACACGGAGGCCTTGTGGCCCTTGAGGCGCAACTGCCAGGCAACAGAGATGCCCGCCGGACCGCCGCCGATGACCGCGACCTTCTTGTCCGAGGACAGAGGCAGCATGGGCGGATGGGCGTTGATGCCTTCCTTGCCGAGCATCTTGGCATCCACGGGCCGCAGATCGTCCAGACCTCGGGTACAGCCTTCCATGCACAGGTTGGGGCAAAGGTAGCCGCAGACGGTGGCCGGGAAGGGCGTGTATTCCAAAGACAGGTCCACGGCTTCGGCCAGGCGGCCTTCACGCACAAGCTGCCAGCGCTTCTGGACCGGGATGCCCGAAGGACAGCTGGCCTGGCAGGGCGGCATGTACTTGCAGTTCTCCCACACCGGCACGAAGCGGCGCAGCTCCCCGTGAGTGATCAGCCCGATGGGCGAGCGGTCCACGGAGGTCAGGTCGCCGACCAGCCCGCCGCGTCCAAGCTCCATGTCCCAGACCTGGGAGCGGAAGGCGGACATGTTCTTGCGTTTTTTCGTAACCTTTTCATACGGCGATTTGGAGGTAACCAGGTGCCACTGGTCGCGGGTGGCCAGAATGTCCAGAAGGTCGGCCTTGCCAATTTTCTGAAGGTATTGCTTTAAGTATTCCAGGAGCCAGGCCCAATCTTCGTCACAGATGGGCATGTGCTTGGCATCGGCCGCACTGACAACCTGCTCCTGCCCGCGATAGAAGATGCGCCCGCCGACCATGCCTACGCAGGGGCGGTAGCCAAGCACGTTTGCCTGGTCTTTGGCATCCACGCCGCAAACCACGACCGTGCCGCCAGCCATGAATTCGGCGAAGTAATCACCCGTGTCCCCCAGGATCCAGAGTTCCGGGGCGGGGAAACGCGGGTTCTGCTTGGTCATGGTCATGCAGCGCGAACCGACGTTGCCCGCGATGAAGACCTTGCCCTGGGCCATGGCGTTGCAGATGCCGTTGCCCGCGTTGCCGTGGACGATGATCTCGGCTCCGGCGTTCAGCCAGCCGATGTCGTCAGAACCGGGGCCCATAACCTCGATGGTCGTGCCGGGGAAGCCCAGGGAGCCCAGGCGCTGTCCGGACGCGCCGATGACCTTGACGCTGATCGGCTCCGCCTTTGAGACCCAGAGTCGCCCGCCGATACCGTGCTGGCCGCAGGCGTCGACCGTCAGTTCCCTGGCTCCGGCCTTGACCGCGTCCAGGATACGTTCCTCCAGGATGCGCGACTCCAGACGCACGCCGTTTTCCTTTCCGTCAATATGAATGGTGCTTTGCATATCTCTCCCTCATCAGACCACGTATTTGATGGCCAGTCTGTCCGCCGCGTTCTTGTCGGCGATCCCCAGCGCATCGGACATGCCGATGGGCAGAGACGTGGACCTGCCCAGGGGGGCGAAGATCTTCTTCATTTCCATGTCGAAGCTGACGTAGAGCTCGACCAGCCTCTCGGCCACCTTTTCCGGATCGAGCCTGCGGTAGATGCGCGGGTCCTGGGAGGTGATGCCTTTGGGGCAGACGCCGATGTTGCACACGTTGCAGCGGTCCGACTCCGAGCCCACGCATCCGGCCGCCGCCTGCATGGCGTACTTGCCGATCTGCACGGCCGAGGCGCCGAGCATGATGAGCGAGGCCGCGTTGGCGGCGAGGTTGCCATTCTTGCCGATGCCCCCGCCGGCGATGAGCGGCACCTCGTTCTGCATGCCGATCTTGCACAGGGTCAGATACGCGTCGCGAATGTTGGAGGCGATGGGGCTGCCCATGTGGTTCATGGACACGTTGTAGGCCGCGCCCGTGCCGCCGTCCTCGCCGTCAACCGCCAGACCGGCCGCGTAGGGGTTGCGGCAGAGGTTGTTCAGCACCGCGTTGGTCGTGGTCGTGGCCGAGATCTTCGGATAGACCGGCACGCGGAAGCCCCAGGCCATGGACATGGACTGGATCATCTTGGCCACGGATTCCTCGATGGAATACTGGGTCTGATGCGTGGGGGGGCTTGGCAGACTCACTCCCGGAGGCACGCCGCGAATGGCCGCGATGAGCTTGTTGACCTTGTGCCACATGAGGAGGCCGCCGTCGCCGGGCTTGGCGCCCTGGCCGTACTTGATCTCGATGGCGCAGGGGTCTTCCTTCATCTGCGGGATGGCGTGGATGATCTCATCCCAGCCAAAGTAGCCCGAGGCGATCTGCAGTATGACATATTTGAGAAAACGCGATCTGAGCAGGCGCGGCGGGCATCCGCCCTCGCCGGTACACATGCGCACGGGCATGCCCAGTTCCTCGTTCAGGTACGCGACTCCCATCTGCAGGCCTTCCCACATGTTGGGCGAGAGCGCGCCGAACGACATGCTGCCAATCATGAGCGGATAGATCTCGCGCACGGGCGGGGCCCAGCCATGTTCCTTTATGGTCGCGAGGCCCTCCATGGGGCTCTGGATGCGCCCGATGAGGGTGCGCAGGTCGAATTCGTGGCGTCCCGAATCCAGGGCCGGGTCGGTCAGCATGGAGATGCGGATGAACTTGATCTGGTCGAGCAGGGAATTGTTGTCGTTGCGCCGTCCTCCGCGAGTGCGGGGCTGGCCGCCCAAATTGACGTGGTAGCGCAGTTTGTCCTTTTCGTCGGAGTGCATGGGCAGGATGGCGTCGTTGGGACAGACCATGCTGCACGTGCCGCAGCCAACACAGGCCTGATGCGGGGCGGTGCGCTGGCGGATGCCGTAATAGATGGAGTGCTCGTTCTCGGGTTTGTTCTTGAACCCGGACGGAACCTTGATCGTGCGCTTGCGAAAGGTTCCGAGCTCCAGCGACTGCATGGGGCACACGGCGCAGCACTGGCCGCACAGGGTGCAGCGATCCTTGTTCCACTCTATCTGCCAGGGCAGATCCTTGATGCTTAATTGGGAAGGGCTAATGGCTGTGTTTGCCGACATACTTTGATCTCCTGGCGGTCCGGGCCGACAATGGCCGAATCAAGATGCATGGGTTGAAAATCCTGGGCCTTGTCACGATCGGGGATGGCCAGATCCAGGCCGCAGATCTCGGAGGAGAACGCGTACAGACCGGGGCGGCCGCCGACTACGCCGGGGCGCAGCTTCTTGCTGTCCTGGACCATGAACATGGACTTGTCAGGCAGGCAGCCGATGACGCAGTTGGGGCCGTCGATGATGAGTCTACGGCAGATCTGCTTCAGCTTGGACAAATACTCCCTGTCCGGATGGTCCTTCATTTCGTGGTCTTTCAAAGGCGTGATGATGTGCTTGTAGGCTTCAAAGGGCAGGCCCAGCTTTTTGATCGTGAAGTGCAGGATATGGGTGAAGACTTCGGAATCGGAATTGTAGCCTTCGTAGCCGGGCACGCCCTGGCCCATGAGGTAGTCGCGGATGGGCACGAAGGCCGTGTTCTCGCCGTTGGTCATGGTGCTTAAGCCCTCAATGAAGAAGGGGTGACAGGCGTACAGGTTGATGGCGTAGTTGGTGTTCTGGCGACCCTGGGCCAGGATGAGGCGGCTCTTGATCTCCGGCCGGTCCAATCCCAGATATTCGCCGACCTGCAGAGGATCGCCGATCTCCTTGATCATGACCGTGTCCGGCCAGAAGGAGAAGACGGTGATGTCCTCTTCTGCCAGGCCCATGTGCTTGAGTTCAAGACGGATCTTCAGGTATCCAAGCCCCTTTTCCTCGTCGCTCAGGCCGCTCCAGGCGCCGGGAATGTCATAGGCCCGCACGATGTACCGTTCCCTTTTTGGGGTCCATGTGGGCATGGCTCCCTTGGGGGTGATGGCGAGGTCGTACTTGAGGGTGAACCCCTTGCCGCTCATGAAGGCGTCCAGTCGCTGGACTCCGGCTTCAGTGAAGATTCCAGACAGGATGGGGCTGCTCTTCATGGACTCGAACGGGCCGCCCAGATCCGACAAATAAAGGCCGACTCCTGATCCGTCGTGCCCCTCGCGCATGACATCCAAGGCCCGGATGGCATCCATGGGGGAGACGGGGTCGCTGCTGGTCAGCGCAAACAATCGACACATAGCGCGCTACTCCCTTTGCTGTTCAGCTCCTGATCGCCGGTGATTGCGTAATAAATATGACATAATTGTCATATTTTCACAGGGTGATCAGGTAATTAATGACAAATTTGAATAAAAAAACAGGGCCTGACCTGTAATCAGACAGGGATGGAAGCAGAAGCAAGGAAGGGGCCAAAATCGATTATCGGGTTGGGAAAAATTCCGCCCGGAAATGGTGACGAACCATATTTTTGGTGGGTGTTATTCCCAAAAAATGGGAATGACAACCATTTGGCATTGGGCTGAATGGGTCGGTGCGCGCGTCAGCTGCACGGTTTGCATCAGGGCGCTGATGCTTCCTGTTATTATGAAAGATCTGGGTGTTCGGGTTATGATTTGTGCAATCCGCACCAAGATACGCGCAGAGAAAGCCGAGGATTATTTATGTATGATGTGGAATGGAAAAATATGAGATTTTAATTATATTCAGACTGCAAAATATACTTGCAACTACCTATTGTCTCGGAGTAATCACAGCAAATTTTGTCTTGAGCGGGTTAAGGCCGTCGAGATTGCGCACAGAATTCACAGCCGCTGGTATGAATGATTTTTTTATACATTTTTTAAAATTACGTTAACATATTTTATTTTGTTATTCAAAAATTTCTACATATTTATGTAATGAGCTAATCTGAGTTTTTCAGGAGGAAGCAATGAGGCGAAGTGTGTCGTTCTGGAGCAGCTCTTTTGTGGTTTGCTGCACAAAAAAATTATTGATTTCCGTTGCTTTCCTTTCGTTTTCCCTGCCTGCGGCAGCAACAGGATTGCTGGATGTGTACAGGCAGGCCGTCCAGAATGATCCTGTTTTTCAAAGTTATCAATTTCGAACTTTCGTAGCCCAGGAAGGAAAACGGCAAGCTCTGGCCGCCATGCTCCCGACGGTGATGGCGACGGGCAGTTATGTGCACAAGAGTCAGGACATCGTCAGCACCGACAACGAGGTCTACGATTCCGGTAGTTCAGAGTATGGAACGACCGTCTATGGCGTGAACCTGACTCAGCCGTTGTTCAACTGGGCCTCTTACACCGGATGGAAACAGGCCGAGATCGTTCGTGTCCGCTCGGAGATGGAATTTGTTTTGGCCGGCCAGGAGTTGATCACCCGGGTCTCGGACCTTTATTTCCAGGCACTGGCCGCAAAGGATCGGCTCGACTACGCCCTTGTCGAGCAGGCCGCCGTTGAGAAACACTTCGAACTGGCCCAGGGCCGTTTGGACATGGGTCTCATCCCCATCACTGATTTGTATGACGCCAAGGCGCGCCTTGCGGCCACCGAGGCCCAGACCATCGAGACACTCAACAGGCTTGACGACGCCCTGCAAGCCTTGAGCGAAGTCACCGGCGCGCCCGTGGATGACCTCATCCCTCTGGCACCAAGCATCAGACTGAAGAGGCCTGAGCCGCCGACCCTTGATTCCTGGCTCTCCGGCGCCCTCGAAGGCAACCCGGCCATCGAGCTCAGCAAGAAGGCCGTGGAAGTGGCCGAACTCGAAGTGAAGCGTCAGAACGCCGCCCATTATCCCACGCTAGACTTGGTCAGTTCGTTCGACAACGAAAACACCGAGGATTCGCTTTTCGGTGGAAGCAGCGAGGTCGAGACGTACAAGATCGGGGTGCAGTTCAATTTGCCCTTGTATCAGGGCGGTGAAGTCGCCTCCAAGGCCCGCTCCGCGCGGCACGAGGTCAGCATTGCCCGGCAGGATCTGGTCAAGCAGTCCCGGTCGGTGGAGCGCAAGACCCGCTCGGCCTTTCTTGGCGTCGACAGTTCACTCAAAAGGGTGGACGCGCTCGCGCAATCCCTTGACGCCAACAGGCTGGCCGTCGAGGCCAAGCAGGACGGCTACATGTCTGGATTGTTCACGAGTTTGAGCGTCCTGGACGCCGAGCGCGACTTGGCATTGGTCAGCATCGACCATGCCCAGGCGCGCTACGATTACATTCTCAACAGTCTGCGGCTCAAGCAGGCTGTTGGAACCTTGACCGAACAGGACCTGCAGGATCTGGATAACTGGCTTGTGAAATAGGATCGTACACGCTGTCGACCACTTGGAGGGTATGGGAATGCTGAAGCATCTGCGTGAAAGATTCGCCGCCATGAGCCGTGGCTCCGCTTCTCCGGTTGAATCCCGGCGAAAGATGAGGTTTGAGACCCTGGAGCCCCGCATCCTGCTTTCGGCGGATCTGGGCATGGAGAATCCCGATCCCGGGCCGCAGGGGCAGGATGCCACGGTGGCCATCGAGCAGCCTCTGGACCACGCCGTGAATCCCGCGGCCTCCAACGCGGGCGACGTTCCTGTTCAGGGCGGTACGGGTGTCTTCGAGTCCAGGACCGAACTGGTCATCCTCGACGCTTCCGTGCCTGGCAACCTGAGCCTGCTCGACGGACTGCGCGAGGCATCGTCCGGCAATGTTTCTTACGAGGTGCACCAGCTGGACGGCGACAGGGATGGATTCGACCAGATCGGCGACATCCTTGACGGTCGCAGCGGCGTGGATGCGCTGCATATCTTCAGCCACGGGAGTTCCGCCCGTCTGACCCTGGGTGCGACCACTGTCGGCCTGCCCGACCTTGACCGTTACGGAGATGAACTGGGATCCTGGGGCGCGAGCTTTGAGCATGGCGCCGATATTTTGCTCTATGGGTGCGATGTCGCGTCTGGCGAGTCGGGGGTCAACTTTGTCGAATCCCTGGCCAGCCTGACCGGGCTTGATGTCGCCGCTTCCTCCAACGCCACCGGCGCGGCGCTGCATTCCGGTGACTGGATCCTCGAAGTGAGCAGCGGTCAGATCGCCACGACCGCCCTGACCGATTTTGCCTACCCGCACCTGCTGTTCAATCTCAACGGCACCGCAGGGGGCGACACTCTGTGGCTCGACGGTTGGGGCACGGCAGCCGACGGGATTATTCAGTACAGTTGGAATTCCGGAGCCAGTTGGTCTCAGCACACCCTGGCCTGCGATCTGCTGATCGACCTCGGTGCAGGGGATGACACCGTTGTCTTCCTGGGTTTCGACACCTCGTTTTCCTCTCGGCTCCAAATTGTTGGCGGCGGGGGAAACGATACCATCATCGTCAATCCCGGCGTGGCAATCACCGCCGGCCAGATCGACTGGGGAGCCGAAACCATCACCATCACCGGCTCGTCGCTGACCGCCGCCGGCACCATCACATTTGAAGCGGTCGCGGTCGACAATAGTTGGGACGGTCATGCGCAGGCGTCGATCACCATCAATGGCGCAACCCTGAGCGGCAGCACCATCAGTATCGCCGCCTCCACGAGCGTCACGGCCGACGCTGGGCTCGATCTGGGTCTGCCCTTGGATGTGGCGCTCATAAATACCCATTCAAACGCGATCGTTTCCATTTCAGGCACTTCTCAGATCAACAGTACCGGTGCCGTCACCATCACCGCAACCTCCACGACCGCAACCACCGCCCTGGCCAAGGCCAATTCCTTGGCCGGTTCCGTGACGGCCGATGCCGCCGTGGCGACGTCCGTCGTCGATGGATCAGCGGCAGTCCGCGTAACCGGCACCACCGCCTTCAGCGTGGCCGGTGCCCTCAGTCTCAGTGCTTCGAACACCAGGAGCGTGACGACAACCGCCGACGGATCGGCCGGCGGGGACACGGCTGCGGGGGGCAGCGTGGCCGTGGCCGTGGTCACCGGTGATACCGAGGCGTATCTCGGTGAGAGCGCTAAGGTGATCAGCGCGGGGAGCCTGTCGATTTCCGCCTCGAAGCTGGACAACATCGCCACTTCGGCCAAGTCCACCTCGGGCGGCGCTGTAGAGGCAGCCGGATCGACCGAGACGAAGAGCCGCCTCAGTGAGTACAAGGCGGAAACCAGCAGTGGGGCGGTCACCATTGCTGGTGCAGTGGCGGTGACCAACCTGAATGGCCACACCTGGGCCTACGTCGCGAGTAATCAGGCTGTGACCACAAGCGGTAGCCTGAGCGTGGAGTCGCTGGACAACTCCGATGCCTCGGCCAAGGCAGATGGAAGCTCCGTGGGTTCCGCCTCTGTGGGCGTTGGGGCCGGGGTCGCCATCAACATCGCCAAGATCGACAACCAGGCATACCTCGGTGGGACCGGCACCATCACGGCTCAGGGCGCCGTTGTTCGTGCGGGCTTCGCCAGCGAAAGCGGTGAGAGCCCCTCACGACACGTCCTGTCTGCCGAGGCCATTTCCGGGGCAAGCGGCGGGTCTGTTGGTGTGGCGGGTGCCTTGGCTTTGAACATTGTGGATGCGCAGAGTGTGGCGGCGGTCAAGAGCGGTGCTGATGTCGCGATCACGGGTGGGAAAGACGCGACGTTGACCGCCGAGAACGCGACGGTTTCTACGGCGACAGCCCAGCCCGCCAACGCGGGTGCGGTGGCCGGGAGTGTGGGAATAGGGGCCTCTGTGGCGCTGAACATCGCCAACACGCGAACCGTGGCGGCTTTGGCGGATGGCGCTGTCCTGACGGGCGCCAGGGATCTGTCCTTGAGCGCGACCTCGGACAACAGCGTGATCACTGAGGCCAAGGCGGGCGGTGCGGCCACGGGCGGCAGCGGCGTGGGGATTGGCGGGGCGATTGCCACCAGCGTGGTGAGCAACGATACGCAGGCCGTCCTGGGCAGTGGCGGGTTGCAGACCGTCACCGGAGACCTGAAAGCGGTTGCCACGCACACGGGCAGCACCACAACCTTTGCCGACGGCAGCGCGGGC
>JAHIQM010000012.1 GCA_018902545.1 Pseudomonadota bacterium
GCGCTCTGCCCAAACTTCTCGGCCTGCACGCAACGATTCAACTCTACGAGGCCGGAGAAGGAGTTTCGGCGGGGCTCGCCTGAAACGCCCCGGTACGCGGCCGCACTGAAGCACACCCGGACACTACCCGACCGTTCTTTTATTTTTTCAAGGAGTTGAAAGGCATGGATTCCCGCCTTCGCGGGAATGACGCTGTGACAGTGCGTCTGGCGGGGACTTTTCCGTCGCGGGAGCTTTTCCGTCGCGGGGGTTTTTCCGTCTAGATATCGATCTTGGTCCCCGAATACGTGAACGCGTTCTTGTTCATCTTGATGAACGTCCCCTTGTCGATACCCACTGCCTTGCCGCACTCGCACCAGACCTTGCCGTCGCGCTCTTCCATGAGCCAGACCTTTTCGATCCGCTCGCGGTGGCACCGCAGCACCTCTCCGGACCCCAGCTTGCGGTAGCGCCACAATTTTTTGCGGCAGCCCGCGCACTTGATGACCAGCATTATTCCGGCACGCTCTCCATCCCGGCCCATTTCGGCTCGTGCAGGGGCAGGATGTGCTCGGCCAGGGTTTTGGCGCGGACCAGGGTTTCGTAAGCCTGGTATGCATCTACATGGGTGCCCGGCGGGATGACCTCCATGTCCATGGCCCGCACGGCCTTGGGCGGATAAAGATTTTCAAGGATGGTGCAGAATCCGCAGATAAGAGCGCTCCCCTTCTGAGTCTCCACGCGCACGGACATGCCGCCCTCGGTGTGCGCCGGGGTGTGGATCATGGTGATGCCGGGCGCTACCTCCGTATCGCCGGTCAGGGCCACAACCTGCCCCTTTTCCTCCACATCCCCAATGTAGTCCTCAAGATATCGAAAATCCAGCGGGTGCGGATCGTGGATGCGCGCAAGCTCCTTTTCGTGCACATAGATCTTCGCGTTTTCGCACTTGTAGTCGTTCTCGCAGTGGTCGTTGTGCAGATGGGTGTGCAGGATGATGTCGATGTCTTCGGGCTTTAGCCCATACTTGGCCAGGCCCGATTCAAAAGTATGAATCTTTCCACCGATGGCCTTTTCGCGCTCTGCGGAAATCACCGGGTTCATTTCCCCGGTATCGACCAGGATTTTCTTGTCCCCTCCCTCCAGATACCAACAATAGATGGGGATGGTGTAGGGGGTGCCGTAATCATGCTGGTAGGTCATCATACCCTTGTCGAAAACTTTGGTGCCCATGACGATGGGGTGGATGCGATAGGTCATGCGTATGCTCCGTGAAATTATGGGATGCCCCGGACAGACGGATATGGATCAGAATTCGGATGCGTCCAGGCGCAATCCACTGTAGCCCGTGCGTACCGGTCAGTCCAGATGGTCGCGCAGGTAGGAGATGGCGCCTTCTCCCGTGCAGTGACACAAACCATGAGCGCGGCTTCACACCGTCGGAAATGCTCTCCAGGATTGCGGCCGTGGGCGTGCTTGGGTCGGTTTTTGAGGGCGAGGACATGTCTTTTCTTGTTCCTCTCGGTCAGTCCGGTCAAGGGCGCGCAAACAAAACGGGGCGGAAGAAGTATTTCCTCCCGCCCCGCATGGTGATTCGGATTTGCCCTAGATCTTGGCGGCTGTCTTCAGGTCATCGATGGCGTCCGTCAATTCCCAGGGGAAGACGAAGTCCTCGCGGCCGAAATGGCCGTAGCAGGCGCTCTTTTTATAAATGGGCTGGATGAGGTTCAGGCGTTTGATGATGAAGTAGGGGCGCAGGTCGAAGACCTCGCGCACGGCCTTGGTCAGCACCTCGTCCGGGACCAGGCCCGTGCCGCCGGTGGTGACCAGCACCGAGACCGGCTCGGCCACGCCGATGGCGTAGGCGATCTGCACTTCGCAGGTTCCGGCCAGACCGGCGGCGACGATGTTCTTGGCCACGTAACGGGCCATGTAGGCACCACTGCGGTCGACCTTGGACGGATCCTTGCCGGAGAAGGCCCCGCCGCCGTGGTTGCCCATGCCGCCGTAGGTGTCGTTGATGATCTTGCGGCCGGTCAGGCCGCAGTCGGCCAGAGGCCCGCCAGCCACGAAGCGGCCGGTGGTGTTGATGTAGATGCGGGTCTTCTCGTCCATCATGTCCGCGGGCATGACCTTGGCGATGACCTCGCGCTTGATGCCGTCGACGATCTCGTCATAGGTCACTTCGGGGGTGTGCTGGGAAGACACAACCACGTTGTCGATGCGTACGGGCTTGCCCTTGCGGTATTCCACGGAGACCTGGGTCTTGCCGTCGGGGCGCAGGAAGTTCAGCACGCCGGTCTTGCGCACCTCCGCCAGACGGCGGCTCAGGCCGTGGGCGTAGTAGATGGGCGCAGGCATGAGCGAGCTCGTCTCTACCGTGGCGTAGCCGAACATCATGCCCTGGTCGCCGGCACCCTGGTCCTCGGGCCTCGCGCGGTCAACGCCCATGGCGATGTCCGGGGACTGCTTGTCGATGGAAGACAACACGGCGCAGGTGTTGGCGTCAAAGCCCATGTCGGAGTTGACGTAGCCAATCTCGCGCACCGTGGAGCGCACGATTTCGGGCAGGTCGGCGTAAGCCTCGGTGGTGATCTCACCGGCGATGACAGCCATGCCGGTGGTGACCAGGGTCTCGCAGGCCACGCGGGACCTGGGGTCCTGGGCCAGGAGGCAGTCGAGCACGGCGTCGGAGATCTGGTCCGCGATTTTGTCCGGGTGTCCCTCGGTCACGGATTCGGAAGTGAACAGGTAATGATCGGCGTTGAGAATCATGAAAAATCTCCTTCTTTCATAGGGAGGTTATTAGTAACGATAATGCTCGGGCTTGAACGGGCCGGTCACGGACACGCCTATATAGTCGGCCTGTTCCTTGGACAGAGTTTCGAGCTCAACGCCCAGGCGCGCCAGATGCAGGCGGGCCACTTCCTCGTCCAGGATCTTGGGCAGGGTCATGACCTGCGGGGGATACGTGTTTTTGGCCAGGTCGAGCTGGGCCAGTACCTGGTTGGTGAAGGAGTTGGACATGACAAAGCTCGGATGACCCGTTGCGCAGCCAAGGTTCACGAGGCGTCCTTCGGCCAGCACGATGAGGCTCTTGCCGCTCGGCAGAATCCACTTGTCAACCTGCGGCTTGACCGTGATCTTGGTGCAGCCGGGAGTGTCTTCCAAAAAGCCAATGTCGATCTCGTTGTCGAAGTGGCCGATGTTGCAAATGATGGCCTCGTCTTTCATGACCAGCATGTGCTCAGGCCTGATGACGTGATAGTTGCCAGTGGCCGAGACAAAGATGTCCGCCTCCTGGCAGCCCTTGGCCATGGTCGTGACCTCGTAGCCTTCCATGGCCGCCTGCAGGGCGCAGATGGGGTCGATCTCGGTGATCAGCACGCGCGCGCCGAAGCCGCGCATGGACTGGGCGCAGCCCTTGCCCACGTCGCCGTAGCCGCAGACCAGCACGACCTTGCCCGCGACCATGATGTCCGTGGCCCGCTTGATGCCGTCGGCCAGGGACTCGCGGCAGCCGTAAAGATTGTCGAATTTGGATTTGGTCACGGAGTCATTGACGTTGAAGGCCGGGAAGAGCAGCTCGCCGTTCTTGGCCATCTGGTAGAGGCGATGCACGCCAGTGGTGGTCTCTTCGGATACGCCACGGATACGGGCGGCGATCTTGGTCCACTTCTGGGGATCGGTCTTGGCGCTGACGATCAGGCGATCGAGCACGCAGCGGAATTCTTTATTGTCCGTGGTGCGGGAAAGAAGCGCCTGGTCCTTCTCGACCTTCACGCCTTCGTGCACCAGCAGGGTCGCGTCACCACCGTCATCGACGATGAGATCCGGGCCGGAGCCGTCCGGCCAGGTCAGGGCCATCTCCGTACACCACCAGTAGTCTTCCAGGGTCTCGCCCTTCCAGGCGAAGACCTTGGCCAGCCCTTCAGCCACCACGGCGGCTGCGGCATGGTCCTGGGTGGAAAAAATGTTGCAGGAGGCCCAGCGCACGTCGGCGCCCAGAGCCGTGAGGGTCTTGATGAGCATGGCGGTCTGGATGGTCATGTGCAGGCTGCCGGTCACGCGCAGCCCCTGAAGCGGCTTCTCGCTGCCGTACTTCTCGATAAGCGACATGAGCCCGGGCATCTCGCGCTCGGACAGCTGCATTTCCTTGGAGCCCCAATCGGCCAGACTCATGTCGGCGACCTTGTGGTCAAGCTTTGGATCAATGGGTAACGTCATATGTTCTCCTTTACGTGATGTGGCCGTGGCCACCTGATTTTAAACTGAAAATTCTTCCCGGCGGGCGGTGATGACCATGAGGGTGAGCCCCAGATTGACGGGATGGCGCTCGCAGGCGAGCTCCTGAAATCCGGCCCGCTCAAGCCATATGCGCAGGTCGCCCGGGGAGAAGCCGAGCCAGCGGTCGCCATAGCTCGTGCGCAGGGCCTCGTTGTCGTGGAGCAGAAAATCCGCCAGCACGGCCCGGCCTCCGGGTCGCACCACCCTGCCCATCTCGGCGATGCCTTGCTGGGGGGCGGGAAGATGGTGCAGCACCAGGGACATGATCGCCGCGTCGGCCTCTCCATCGCGCAGGGGCAGATGCTCCAGGTCGCCGATGCGCAGGCTCACTTCCGGGCCTTCGGGCAGGAGCTTGGCCGCCGCATCGAGCATGCGCGGAGAGTTGTCCACCCCGATGACCCGTCCGGCGGCTCCGGCCAGATGCCCCAGCAAAAGGCCCGGCCCGCAGCCCAGATCAACGATGGTACCCTTTTGCGTCTCGGAAGTGGCCAGGCTCTTCATGATGACCGGCCCCAGCACGAAATCGCCCAGCATCTCGCGGCTCAGGCGGTTCCAGTCCGAGGCGACGGAGTCGAAAAAGCGGGTCGTGGAGAGGCGGCGGTCGTTCAGCACCTGCGCTGCACGCTCCAGATCCTGCCGGTGGACGGGCAGATCCTTCAGGCCTTCGAGCACCGCCGCAAGCAGGGCGGGAGAGCCATTGGCCGAGGAGGAAGAATAAAAGGCCCACAGGCCGTGCCGCTGACAGACCACCAGTCCGGCGTCCATGAGGATTTTCAGATGCCTTGAGATGCGCGACTGGCCCATGTCCAGAACCTGCACGATCTCGCCCACATTCAGTTCATGAACGGCGAGTACGCCGATGAGGCGAAGCCTGGTCTCATCGGCCAGGGCCTTGGTCTGGGTCAGAAGCTTCATGGATGTGATGTGGTAACCCGCTTATTTTTCTATATCAAGATATTCTGATATAGACTCGCCTACATGCCCCCGCCCCGAAGGTCAAGAACCAGTCTTGCGTGGCGTGGACAAGATGGTTAGGCAGCAGGGATGAAAGAACGCCAGAAGAAAGTCCGCTCTGTGTCCGAAGCGCTGGGCACCGTCCTGGGCACGCCCGAGGCTGCCCTGGAACTGGCCATCGCCCGCCTGTGGCGGCACTGGCCCGAAATCCTGGGGCCCGAGATCGCCGCGATGATCCGTCCCCTTGGGCACCGCCAGAGCACCATGCTCCTGGGCGCGACCAACTCCATGGTCATGCAGGAGTTCTCGTTCTTTGCGCAGGACATCCTCGAAAAAGCCAACGCATTCCTCGGAAACGCGTATTTCCAGAAGGTGCAGATCGAACTCATGGCCGGACGCCCCGCCCTGGACCAGTCACTGCTGCCGCCCATCCCCTCCCGGCCCCCGGCACCAAGGCCCGAAGTCCTCGGCAATCTGCTGCCCTGCATGGACCCGTCCTCGCCGGTGACGTCATGCTACCGGGCCTATGTGAAGCATTTTTATCCAGAACTGGTAATCCCGGAGAACGAATGAAAGGGCTCGGTCTCTTCCTGCTCCTCGCCACCCTGCTGCTGCCGGCCGCGCCGGCCCGCGCCGACACGGACGCGCTCCTGCGCGATTACATCCCGAGCGGAACAATCACCCGCTTCGAAGGGCCAATCAGCTTCTGGATCGGAGGCAAGGACCGCCTTGAGGGACAGTTTTACGTAGACACGGTCATCAACGAGTTGCGGCGCATCATACCCCACGTGCAGTTCAGGCAGGTCTCGTCCATGAACCAGTCAGGCGTGCGCTTCTTTCTGACCGATTCCAAGCAGGAATGGCAGGAGGCGGTGACCAAAAGTTCCCAGGGCATGGACGGGTGGCGGGAACTGGGCGATCTCATCCGCGGGTTCACCCTGCTGGCCTCAAGCAACGGGGTCATCAAGAAGGCCGACATCGTGCTGCACCTGAATTTCCAGACCTCGGGCGGCCAGAAACTCTGGATCGTGCGCCACGAGCTCATGCACGCCCTGGGAGTCATGACCCATCCAAAAGATACCTTCGACACGGTCCTTAATTCCAGACAGGCCCAGGAAAACAAGAACAGCCTGTTTTCGGACTCCGACATCCTGGTGCTCAGGACCATCTACGACCCAAAACTCTCTGCAGGCGGCTCCTGGTAGGAGCTGCCGCCTCCTGCCTTGACAGGCCGATGCTCTTTCCCTAATGAGACTTTTCGCTGTTGGGTGATCGTTCAACGGTAGGACAGCGGACTCTGACTCCGTCAATCTTAGTTCGAATCTAAGTCACCCAGCCACCTGTCCCCATCGTCTAGCTCGGTCCAGGACACCGGCCTTTCACGCCGATAACAGGGGTTCAAA
>JAHIQM010000013.1 GCA_018902545.1 Pseudomonadota bacterium
AGGCTGCACTACAACTCCGTTCGCCCGCACTCAAGCCTGAACAACATGACGCCCGAACACTTCTGTCGGCAGTATGGAAAAAACTTGAACCGTGGGGAAACCCTCAAGAATTGAGTGGTCCGAAGTTTCCCGGCAGGTCAAGGCGGTCCGACTGACCGGGATGAACTCCGGCGATCTCATTCAGACTACCGGCTGTGCCTATTGAGGATTTAATGTGTCATGAATAATAATCTTCTGTCTCCGGAAGAGTTGGTTTTTTTCTCATTTCCTTTCTTGAATGCCTCAGGAAAATTGGAAAATTTTCCTTTGCGTCGCGTCTCTTTCGACCTGGATGACTTTCTCCATCTCTTGCCTGTTGACTCTTGCGTTGTGATTTGTACTTCCGACCAAAGCGTCCGGAATTTTCTTGCCACATTGGAAAAACAGACACGCCGTGCAGGCAATAGGCTTGTGCTTGATGGTGGGGAAGAAGACTGGAAGTGCTGGGCCCAGGCGAAAAACTATGTACGTGCAGAGACAATTTTCACTGCCGAGGGGAAGATCAATCCTTCGGCATTGGATCGTTTTCGGGATGAAGCGGTGGGCGACGCGTCCAAGGTTTGTCATGTCCATGCGCTGCATTCTTCTCAACTGCTTAAGGTCGGTCATGGAAGTCAGATGTCGGCGCAGGCCGCAGAGCACAACCTGAACATGGTATTCTTCACGCTCTTCCGTGCCCCCTTGCAACCCGAAGCATTAGGCGCTCTGCTGACATCTCCCGGCGTGATCATTGACTCCAATCTTTACCTGCCACCCGATTCATCCTCCGAAGCAAACAGGCATCCCGAGGCAACGCCCTCGGCCGATTCGGTTCTAGACTGGTTTGTCGAGTATCACCGATTGGCCCAGAAGAATGTTTTCATGGAAGAAATTCTGAGCGATCTGGAAACCCCGGTATTGGGCGGATACGCCGATGGGCGCATTCTGGGTGGGAACGAGGCTTTTCTCAATCTTTGCGGATATTCGCGATACGACCTTGTGACACGGAACTGGACAATCGATCTTGCAAGCCTGGATTTTCAGGATTTACAGGAAAAGGTTTTCGCATCGCTCCTTGCCACTGGCCGCACGCAAGAACTTCATACTGAGTTGCAGACGTTCAGTGGGGCGTGTGTGCCCTGCAATGTCAGCGTATTCTTGCACAAGGATGAAAAAGGCCGCCCGCTTTATTTCTCCGCGCATTACAATCCGGAAACGAGTTCTCCCGACTCGATACGTTCGGAAGCAACGTCAAGTCATATTTTTTCCGACAGCCTTCTGCTCGCCCTGAAGCGGTCGATCAGGCACCCGGACTACGCTTTCGCCGTGCTGGTCATGGGGATTGACAATGCGGCGCAGGTTCTTCTCCAGATCGAGGATCAGAAGACATTTTTTGAACTGCTCGCAAAGAGGACCGTTAACTGTCTGCGCACGCTCGATATTCCGGCATATATGGATTCCGAGCAATTTTTCATATTGCTGGACAATGTCACGGATGTCATCGGAGCCGTCCGCGTCGCCCAGCGCATTCAAGAGGAAACAGCCAGGGCGTTCAGGCTTGGCCAGAGCGAACTGCGCGTGACGTGCAGCTTTGGCGTGGTGATGGCTCCCGGGAATTATACGGACGAAAAAGACATCCTGCAGGATGCGCAGACCGCGTTGAGTCGGGCCATGCAGAGGGGCGAGCGGCAGATCGTGATCTTTGACGATCGGCAGAACAGCCAGGCCGTGCAGTTTTTGCGGATCGAGAGCGGTCTGCGCAGCGCGCTCCTCGATAATGAAGTGTGCATGCACTATCAGCCGATAGTGCATCTCGGGACCGGGACGATCAGTGGAGTCGAGGCCTTCATGCGTTGGAATCACAAACGCAAGGGGCTGCTGCGGGCTGAATGGTTCCTGCCTTTTGCGGAGCACAGCGACGTTGTTTTCGAACTCGAAGCGTGGGCGGTTCGAAGGGCCTGCTCGGCCTTGAAGCGTTTTCAGCAGGTGATGGGGGAAAAGTTCTTTCTGGGCCTCAACATTTCTCTGAAAAATGCCCTGCGCCTCGGCTTTCTTGAAGAATTGATCGAGGTTGTTCTCGAGCATGAGCTCAGTCCCGCATCCATTGTTCTGGAAGTGCGCGAGCAGTGGCTGAAATATTTCGCGGAACGCTTTTCAAATGTTTTTGCGGAGGTCAACAAGGCCGGGGTGGGCATCGTCGTGGACCATTTCGACGCGACCCATATCTCGCTTGCGGACCTGCATCGATTTCCGCTGAGCGGGCTCAAGCTGGACACTTCTCTGCAGAACGATCCGAGCGTGCTTGCAAGCCTCTCGTCCATCGCGAGAGGTACGGGGCTGATTCTCGTAGCCCCTTGCGTCGAGGACGCGACGCGCTTGCAGTCACTGCAGGATCATGGCTGCACATATGCCCAGGGCGATGCCCTGGCGCCGGTCATGGACGAGGCGGCCCTGCTTGATTGTCTGCAACATAAACCTGCTCTAGGCATAGGGTGAAACTAATGAAATCAAAAGATTTGAAAAAAATCGCTTCCGACAAGAAAATTTTGCTCGGACAAGTGCTGAAGAAGAATGAAAAAATCAAAAGATCGGTCAAGAAGGCTGCCGGTGACCTCACCTTGGTTAATAAAGTCCTCAAGCAGGACAAGGTCACTGTTGAGGTTATGGAGCAGGCCCTCACTCAGAATAAGGATGTTGAACACAAGGTTACGAAAGCGGCAGAAGATTTGAGAATAGTTAACGTGAAACTCGCCAATGAAATGGCTGAGCGGATGGTTATCGAATCCGAACTGGTCGTTACGAAGACCGACTTGGCCGAAGTGCGCGAGGATTTATCAAAAGCCGAAGTGGACGTCGAAATAGCACAACAGCTTGCGCTTCAGGACGTACTCACCGCCCTTCCGAATCGTGCGTCGTTTGAACAGGGTCTCGAGCACGGGCTGACCCAGGCAAAACGGCACGGTTGGAGACTCGCCGTCCTCTTTATTGATATCGACAAATTTAAAACTATCAACGACTCTTATGGTCACAGCATGGGAGACCAGGCGTTGCTGACGGTGGCAAACCGTTTAAAGTCATTTGTCCGCGGTGGAGACATGGTCAGTCGCTGGGGAGGCGATGAATTTGTGTGTCTGCTGCTGGAAATCAAGCAAGACGCGGACGTGACTCGCCTTGCAGAGAAGTTGGTAAATCGGATTGCAGAACCTTGCGAGTTTGATGGGACGGTTCTTTCCATAACAAGCAGTATTGGTATCGCCATGTATCCTGAAGATGGAGAAACGGCAGACATTCTTTTCAAAAATGCCGATACAGCAATGTACAAAGCCAAAGGAACAGAGAACCGGGTTGTGCTGTTCCGGACCATCCCTCATTAGCCCCATGCGGAGCAATTGCGAGAGCTGCTCAAAATACTCCGTTTGCCAGATTGCCAAAACCGTCCGAGGTCACTAACCTGCAAGACTGACACAAAGACCACGGACCGGATTTGCTTGCGTAGAATCTCCATGAACTGCTCCTTGCCCATGTTGTCCCCAACCAATGCCCCCTTTGTCGTCATGCCTTCATGAGCAGCGAAGTCAAAAAAGGAATGTCAGACTTTCTTGAGGCGCACGGAAAAATGTATGACAGTTGCGCACAGTAGGTAGTTGCGTTGCCAAGAGTTACGGAATGTGTAAAGCTTCTCCAACGTATTCAATGCTTTTCATTGCGGGGGAACCGGCATGACGGAAGAGACTCCCATGGGTCTGGAAGCGAACAGGGAAGCCCTGTACGCACTGATGCTTGAAGCGGAACGCGAAAAGGCTCTGGCCATGCTGCTGGATCATGCGCGGCGGCACGGCTTTCAGTCGGCGGTGAGCGAGGTGCTCGAGCCTGTGCTGGAGAGGGCCGGAGAAGCCTGGCTGCGGGAGAATTTGTCTCTGGCCCAGGGCTATGTGGCCGGGAAGATAGCCGAAGATCTCCTGGTCGCCGCCGCCGAAATCGGCGGGGACCTGAAGCTTGACGTGAAGGGGCCCGTGGTGATTGGCAATGTGGAGGACGACTATCACTCTCTGGGCCGCAAGATGGTTGCGGTTTTTTTGCGCGCCGCCGGGTGGAAGGTCATCGATCTTGGCAATGACGTTGCTCCGAGTCAGTTTGTGGACGCAGCCGTGGAGCATGGAGCGCGGGTCATCGGGGCCTCGGCCATGATGCTGACTACGGCCGAGAACGTCCGCCACCTTCGCACCGAGATCGATGCCCGCGGAATGGGCGGCAGAGTTCAGCTGGCCGTGGGAGGGGCGGTCTTCAAGCTGCGTCCGGATTTGATGCAGGAGGTCGGCGGAGACGGGACCGCCTCCAGCGCCATCCAGGCTCCGGAGCTTTTCGAGCGGCTGTGGGCCCAAAGCCTCGAGGCGGAAGGGGCATGACCGGCATGGAGCGCGTACTCTGCGCCCTGCGCGGTGAGCCAGCGGATCGCCGCGCCTTCACTCTGGCCCTGAGCCTCTACGGGTCCAGGCTCTCCGGATGCCCGACACGCGAGTACTATTCCGAGCCTGTGCGGTATCTGGAAGGGCAGCGCGAGGTCGTGCGTCTTATGGACCCGGACATAGTCTTTGCCCCTTTTGCACTGCCCTTCGAAGCCCTGGCTTACGGCGGGGAAGGGATCTGGCTGGACAGGTTTCCGCCCAACGTCCGCAAGCCTCCATTTCGGGAGCACGGCCAGGTGCGACCTTTGGGCGATGACCTGCTGCGCAGTCCCGGAGTGGCTTACCTGATCGAATCCACCCGCCTGCTGGCCGAAGAGTTCGGGCCGGACAAGGCAGTCTGCGCCGTAGTCACCGCGCCCGTGGACCTGCCGGCCATGCTGCTGGGCATCGAGACCTGGCTTGAGACCCTGCTTTTTGACCATGAGCGCGCCGCACACCTCATGGACTTGGCCACGGAGCACTTCCTGCGCCTGACCGGAGCCTGTTTCGCCGCTGGGGCCTCCTTCGTGGCCGTTCCGGTCATGTTCGCCAACCTGCGCCTGGTCACCCCGGCCCTGCTCGAAAAAAACATCCTGCCCGAGCTGGCCCGGGCCTTTGGCCAGGCCAAGGGCCCGCTGGTCTACCATCACGGCGGCAACCGCATCCTCGACCATCTTGGACTTTACTCGAATCTGCCGGGAGTGGCAGGTTTTCTCTTCGATCCTCGCGATGATCTCGCGCATGCCAGGGAGACGTTGGGCTTAGGGCGGCTCATGCTCGGCAACGTGAATGGCCCCGGCTTGGCGCGCATGCAGCCCGGCGATGCCTACGCATCCGTCTCGGCCATTCTGGCCAACCGGGCCGGCGACAGGAATTTCGTGCTTGCCTCGGCGCACGCGGATATCCCCTTCGACACCAACCCTGACACGCTGCTGGCCGTGCGCCGGGCGGTGGTAGATGCCGGAGCGGTCGCATGAAAGATATCCTGGCCATAACCTGCGGCATTTTCCAGGCAGAAATGGCCGCGCTTGCACCCCGATTTCCCCGCCTTCGGTTCGTGCATGCCGATTCCATGCTGCACATGCGCCCGGATCTGCTCCAGACCCACATCGATGATCTGCTCGCCGAGCATCCGTCGGGCAAGGTGCTCTTCATCTATGGCGACTGCACTCCGCGCATCGTCGAGCTGTGCCGGCAGCCCGGTTTTGCCAAGACCTCGGGAATCAACTGCTGCGAAATCATGCTCGGCCGTGAGGAATACCGGCGACTGCGCAAGGCCGGAGCATTTTTTTTCCTGCCCGAATGGAGCATGCGCTGGCGACAGGTCTTCGAGCGCGAGCTGGGCTTTGCCGGCGGACGCGGAGCCGGAGAAATGCTGCGCGAAGTGCACAGTCATCTCATTTACTTGGACACCGGCGTCATGCCTGTGCCACAGGCGCTTTTGCAGGAAATCAGTCGGGAACTTGTGATGCCCGTGACCGTCCTGCCGACGGGGCTTAACCAGCTGGAGCAGGCTGTCGAAGCCGCACAGGAGAGACTCGATGGCTAGCCCTCCTGCCGACTCGCGGGCTTTTTACCACCTTTTTGCCGATCTGGCATCGGGAACCCTCGAGCATGTGACCGATCCGGTGCGTTGCGCCGAGTATGTGGCGTCCCAGGTGCGGGAGTTGCTGGGCGTGAAGGCCGTGGCCGTTTTCGCCTGCCAGGGAAATCACGCCCCGCACAGGCTTCTGGCCGTGCGTCCCCTGCGGCAGGAGAGATTGTTGCGCGAGGCGGCGATCGACCAGCTTATTCATGCGAGCCATGCCTCGCACCTGGCCATGACCGTGAGCCCTCAGGATCAGACCCACCCAGGGGCCTTGCTGCGCTCTCTTGGACTGTCGGATTCGGTCATCGTGCCCCTGCGTGTCGGCCCTGAAATGATTGGGGCCCTGGTCCTGCTGGGGCTCATGGACACGAGCGGCATCGAAACCATCGTGCACAGCCTGGACCGCCTGTCCTCCCTTCTGGCCCTGATCATGCGCCAGGCTGACCAGTACAGCGATCTGGAACTGGCCGTGCGGGTGCGCACCGCCGAACTGCAGGCTACGCGTGATCGACTGGAGGAACAGCACGCCTTTTTGTCCTCGCTGCTTTCAAGTCTGCCCAACCCCGTGTCCGTACAGGACGTGAGCGGCCGCATCCTGCGCTGCAACGACGCCTTCAGCGCCCTGGTCAGCAAGCCCGAGCGGGAGATTGTCGGCGAGCACGAGGCCCGGCTGGGAGGGGCTTTTATACTGGAACCCGCTGAAGGCGCAGGTCTGGGACCGGAAGAGTTCGAATGCCGCTCGGCTGACGGCTGCGTGCGGCGCATGCTGTCTTCCCGCGCCCCCTTCCATACCCGGCAGGGACAGCTGGCCGGGTACATAAACGTGCTGACCGATGTCTCCGACCTCGCCGCGGCGCGACTGGCCGCCGAAGCCTCCAGCCTCGCCAAGTCGGAGTTTCTGGCCAACATGAGCCACGAGATCCGCACCCCGCTGAACGGCATTGTCGGCATGATGCAGCTCCTGGGTCGCACCTATCTCGATGCGGAGCAGAAGGAGTGCGTCTTCACGGCCATCCGTTCTTCGCAGAGACTGACCCAGCTTCTGACCGATATTCTTGAAATTTCACGCATCGAGGCGGGAAAGATGAGCGTGGATGCCAGAGAATTTCATTTTTCCGACCTGCGCGATTCCGTGCGCGACCTCTTCGCCATTCCGTCCAAGGCCAAGGGAATCGAACTTTCGTTTGAGATCGACGAAACCATCCCTTCCCACGTGATCGGCGACGAAGGGCGCCTGCGGCAGATTCTTTTCAATCTGGTGGGCAACGCCACCAAGTTCACGCCGAAGGGAAGCGTTCGCGTTGTGGCCCGCCGCGTGGATGAAGGTCAGGCGATGCATGTGGAATTCTCGGTGGCGGACACGGGCCTGGGCATCCCCAAAGAGCGTCAGGAGGATATTTTCAACGCCTTCACCCAGGTTGATGGTTCGGCTGTACGTCAGCACGGCGGCGTGGGCCTGGGTCTGGCCATCGTCAGGCGTCTGGTGGACGTGCTGGAGGGTTCCATCTGCGTTTCAAGCGAGCCCGGCCAGGGAACGACCATGACCGTGAAGGTGCCGCTGTTACCCGGTCAGTCCGAATGCTTGGCGCGTGAAGAGCTTCCTCTGCCCGTGGTCAGGGATAAGCGGATTCTGGTGGTGGAGGATGACCCGGTCAACCAGCTGGCTTTGACCCGCATGCTCAAGAAGCTTGGCCATTTTTCGACGCTGGCCCGCAATGGCCAGGAGGCCCTCGACCTGCTGGGGCTGGAGGATTTCGACTGCGTGCTCATGGATATCCAGATGCCGGTCATGGACGGTCTCGAAGCCACGCGCCGGATACGTGCGGCTACGCTGGAACGGGTTTCACCCGACATCCCGATCATCGCCCTGACCGGTCACGCCATGCCCGGCGACCGTGAACATTTCCTGGAGCAGGGCATGACGGCGTATCTCTCCAAACCTGTGGATATGGACTGCCTGGCCCGTATCATCGCTCAATACACGGGGTGATCAGCGCCTTAAATCTTACGGCGGGAGCTGTGCCGCATGAATTGGCTCCAAAGCATTTCGTACAGGAATGAGTATGGAGTATGGAGTTTGGAGTTTTTTGGTTTTGGGGTTGGCGGTCGCCCTGCGGGTTGATCCAGGCAAGGCCCGCCGGAACTCCTTCTCCGGCCTCGTAGAGTTGAATCGTTGCGTGCCGGGCGGTTGATTGGGGCCGGGCGCTTGGCAACGATTCAACAAACGATGCCTGGCTCAGTCAGACAGCCGGCACCCCTTGCCCGGATCAACCCGCAGGGCTTGGTTGTGAGAGGGCGTGTTGCCGGAAGCAGTGGACAAGATGGGTTTGGGTTGGATCAAATGTTGGGTTCGAGTGCGGCAATCTGTTTTTTAGGTGTTCGAGACAGGAAATTGAAAACGGGGGCCTCGGCGTTGTGCCGAAGCCCCCGTCATGATTCGGGCTATGCGAGGTCTAGCTGGCGGCAGGAGCCGGGAGCAGGCGTTTGTTGCCTTCCCAGACTTTCTCGGCCTTGGGGGTGAGTTTCAGGTACTGCAGCCATTTGTGGCTGGCCAGGTGCTCGGGGTCCATCTGCAGTTCGCGGCTGTGATTGAGGATGGGGGGCACCAGTTCGTTGATGTCTCCAGACAGAGCTTCGGCCGTGGTGAAGGCCGCCGCCTGGACGGCGATGTCCACTGCCTTCTGGCTGTACTGCTGGGATTTGGCCAGGGTGTCCAGGGCCTTGGTCGGATTGTGGAAACCGGCGCTGTTCTCGGCGGAGACGTAGTCCCAGAAGAACTGTCCCTTGCGGCACATCTGCCGGGCGTCGATCATGAGCTGGTCGAAGTTGGCAGGCTTTTCGCCCTGGAACTCGGCGGCCATGCGGATGGCCTCGTGCGCCTTGATGGAGATTTCCTGGGCGATCATGAGCTGGTCCCAGACCTTCTGCTGGCTGAAAATGACGCGCTGCTTGAGGTAGTCAGGGGTCTTGTCGGTATGGCACTGGCGACAGGCCTTCATGTCCACGTCCTTGAGGGGCGAGGTCCACTGGTGGTTGGAGATTTTCTTTTTCCCGTCGAGGCGCAGGTAGTTCATGTGACAGTCGGCGCAGGTCACGCCGGCCGCTCCATGGGAACCGTCCTCCCACATCTCGTATTCGGGGTGTTGGGCCTTGAGCATGGGGGTCTGGGACACGGGATGGACCCAATCCACGAAGTTGCCTTCGAAACCGGGCGTGGTCGTGTCGCCATGAGTCTTGTAGTATTCGAACATTTCTTCGGGGTTTTTGCCCAAGCTCCAGGGGAAGACGGGCTTTTTGGCCGCGCCGAAACCCTTGTCCTGAAAATAGTATTCAACGTGGCACTGGCCGCAGACCAGGGCGCGCTGCTCATTGCGGGACATGGTCTTGAAATCCTTGCCCTCGGCTTTGAGATAGTCCTGCAGGGGCACGGAGTAGAGGCGCAGCTCCATATTGGCCGGGTCGTGACAGTTGGCGCAGCCGATGGTCAGGTCCTCCATGTCGATATTCTCGCGCAAAGAATTGAAATCCTTTGCCCAGAAATCGTCGCCACCGTTATTTTTTACCATGTCGTTCATGTTGGTGACCTTGCAGTTGTAGCAGGTCGCGGGGAGCCCACCTTTCTCGTCATAGCGGTTGATGCGGTCGATGTGCAGGATGTCCTTGACCGCGTAGGTGTGTCCGCGGGCGCGGCGGTACTCGTAGCTGAAGGGGTAGCCGAGCCACAGGTTTTTCAGATAGGGCTGGGCGTGTTTGTAGCCCTCGGGCAAGGGGTTTACTCCATCGTTCTTGCTGTGGGGGACGGACCCGCCGTACTCGGTCATGGCCTTGTCGTCGTTGTTGCGCAGGTATGTTTCGTAGTGCAGCGGGAATTCGGCCTTGAAGGCGGAGTTCTTGGTTTCTTCCGACGAAAGTTTAGTCTTGAATTCCGGGGTCTTGGGCTCCGATACATCGGAACAGCCGGACAGGGCCAGGGCCAGACCCAGGGCCAGGGTGGTCAGAATGGTCTTGGTGCTACGCATCGGCGGCGCTCCTTTTGGCTACGGGGATTTTCGGGGAATGGGGTACGTGGCGGTGGCAATCAGTGCAGAACTGCTTGCTCTGCATGATCACGGTGGACGTGGTCGCATCGTGGCAACGCTGACAGTTAGCCTGGGTCACATCCTTGGTTTCTTCACCCGGATGGATGAGGTCCGGGATGTTCTTGGTCGCCGTAGCCAGGATGTCACGCGCCCCCTCCTTGGTCTTGAAGGGGATCTTGGCCGCCAGGTTATGCGGGGCGTGGCAATCGTTGCAGGCCAGTTTGGCATGGACCGAAGTCTTGTGCGTCAGGGCCGCCTCGGCCATGGAGTGGCAGCTGCCGCAGAAGCTGGCCTGGTCTGTGGCCGTCATTGCCAGGGCCACCCCGACCGTGACCACGATGCCCGCGATGGCCGGAGCCAGGGCTAGCCGCCATCCCCGCCCGCTGGGTGCATCTTTTTTTAGGTTCATACTTCCTCCTGCTCCTGTTCGTGTACAGTGGAACCGTTTGCCTTGCCTGAACACCGTCAGGTCCAACAGGCGCTAACATTTATGTATGTAGGTTGCCTATTACAAAACTCCGAAAAGGGGCAGTAAAAGTTGTAACAGGATTGAAACCTGTGTATCTGCATCATCCGTGAGCGGCGGCCGGAGACTGAATTCGGCAATCGCCCTGATTTTGGATGAACTTCAATAATTTTAAAGGGATGAAAGAATGGCGCAACAACGGATTCTCATAATTGATGACGACCCGGACATTGTTAAAACCGTGTCCGCCAATCTTGAACTGGATGGTTTTTCCGTGATCAGCGCCGGGTGCGGAAACGATGGGCTCACCGCCGTGCAGAAACATGCGCCTGATCTCGTGCTCTTGGACCTGAACCTGCCGGACATCGATGGGATCAAGGTCTGCCAGATTTTGCGCCGGGACAATGACGTGCCGGTGATCATGCTTTCGGCCCGCGACACGGTGACCGACAAGCTTCTGGGTCTCGAGTGCGGGGCCGACGACTACCTCGTCAAACCTTTCAATGCGTTGGAGCTTTCAGCCAGGATACGAACCGTGCTGCGCAGGGTCACGCGCAGCAAACCGGTCAATGGGCGCGGCAGCGTTGTTCTCGATTATCGGACCCATCAGGTTACGGTTCTCGGACGCGAGGTCGGGCTGACTCGAACCGAATTCTCATTGCTTGAACTTTTCGTCTCTCATGCCGGAGAGACCCTGTCCCGGGATTTCATCCAAGCCCAAAACTGGGGAGAGTCCCAACTCTACACCCACAGCCGGGCCGTTGACGTGCACGTGCAGCGTCTGCGCAAGAAGATCGAGCTGAGCCCGCAGGCACCCCGTTTCATCCTGACCGTGCCCGGTGTAGGCTACAGGTTTGATCTCAATCCATGACTGCGGGCTGACGCTGATTTCGATCCCTGTCTGCAAAACAATGTCTTTTATGGGGTTCGGGCGTAAGAACGGGCCCTTTTTCAGGAATTTTGGACAAAAAAAAGCCCGTCAGAGACGGGCTTCATTGAGATCGTAGTGTCCAGCTTAGTAGCGGGGACGGCTCTCACGGGGCTGAGCTTCGTTGACCTTCAGGTTGCGGCCCTGGCAGTCGGTTCCGTTCAGCGCCTGAATGGACTTGCGGGCGCCTTCGTCGTCCATTTCCACGAATCCAAAGCCACGGGAGCGGCCGGTTTCGCGATCTTCAATTACGTGGGCCGAGCTGACCTGACCGTACTGAGAAAACATGGCATGCAGATCTGCATCAGTGGTCGACCAGGACAAATTTCCAACATAGATGTTCTTAGACAAGACAGTAACTCCAAAGAAAAAAAAGTAAAAAGAAAAACTTTGCTCCTGCGGGAAACAGCTACCCACAGGCTTGCGAAATAATGAAGTAGGATCCAAGAGTGAATTCAAGCTTTCATTTTCGCCAAAGTCAGTAGTCACTAGGTGGGGCTGGACTTGGTGTCAACGTTTATTATTTTTATCTTGTCACGAAAACACTGCTTTTTGTTGGAAATTGTATCTAATGGGCTTGAATAGATAACCTAATTATTTTTTAAGTATTTTTAAAATTTCAGTATGCCGGACTGCCGGCACTGCGCGTTCCTGTTCTTAATCAGCCGTTTTCTTTTCCGGCAGCGCGAAAGTGAAGACGCTTCCTCCTTCGGGGTTGTCCTCGACCCAGATCCTTCCTCCGTGGCCACGCACGATCTGGTTGCAGATGGCCAGGCCAAGCCCCGTGCCTCCGGGTTTGTCCGCGCGTCCCGAAGAAGGTGCGGTGTGGAATTTCTTGAAGATCGCCTCCCTGTCGCCTGCGGGGATACCGGGACCCTGATCCCGGACCTGTACTTGAATCTCCCCGTTTCCGCGCAGGACGGCGAAGCTGACCAGTCCACCTTTGGGCGAATACTTGATGGCGTTGTCCGTCAGGTTGACGATGACCTGCTCGATGCGCTCCACATCGATATCGGCTTTCATGGGGCCGGGGGGGAGGAAGTGCAGTCGCAGTTCGTGCTCTTCCGCCAGCGGGGCCATGATCTCCACAATTTCCCCCACAAGTTCGGACAGGTCCGCTGGGGCGAAGTTCCACCGGACCTTGTCCGCCTCGATGCGCGTGATGTCGAAGATGTCTGTGACCAGGTGCACCAGGCGGCGCAGGTTCTTGTCCATGATGTGCAGGTAGTCCTGCCTGTCGGAGACCGTCTCCGTGCGCCGAAGGTAGTCCAGTCCGCCGCGGATGGAGGTCAGGGGGGAGCGCAGTTCGTGCGACATGGTGGCCAGAAAGTCACTCTTCAGGCGGTCCAGGGTCTTGAGCTCCTCATTGGCCAGGGCCAGTTCGCTGGTGGCGCTCTGCACTTCTTCCTCCAGGCGGTTGCGCCCTTCCTCCAGCTTGCTGCTCATGGTGCCGAGGGCCTGCCCGACCCGGTCCATTTCCACGCTGCTGCCGATGCGGATCGGTCCCGGGAATTGCCCCTTGCTGATGCCGTCGGCCACGGACTCAAGGGTGCCGAGGGGCTTTAGCACCAAATGGCGGACCAGGAAATACAGGGTCAGTACCGTGAGGATGATGAGCGCCGAAGCCGAGGTGAAGAGCTGCATCCTGCTGCTTTTCAAGGAATCGAGCACGTGCTGCACGGGTAGATGGATGCTCAGGCAGCCGCTGACGGTGCCGCTGGTGTAGTTCTTGTGGCAGGACAGACAGGTCTCATCGACGTAGAGGGGCGCCGAATACTGGAACACCGCTTCCCCGTCGTGATCGGCGAGCGCATAATATTCGGCTCTGCCGTCCTGGGAAAAACTGTTGATGGCCGCCAGTTCAAACTCGTTGGGCCTGTTTTCGGGGTTCATGGGCGCGATGCCCGCCAGTCGGAAGCGGTACAGGTTCTGGCGGTAGGAGTAGAGGGAGAGCTGCTTGGTGACCATGGACGGGGTGAAACGCTGCATGATGCCGCGTTCCGTGGGCAGCAGATCGGAGTAGAATCCTCCGCCTCCCTGCGCCCCGGGAGTGTCCGTGCGCAGGTAGATGCCCTGGCTGTCGGAGACCCACTGCCGGGTCAGGATGATCTGCCGGGTCAGGAGCCGCGCCTGATTGACTACCTGGGTCCAGGCCTGCCGCTCTTCGGATACGCCCTGCCACAGAAAGATGATGCCCAAGAGAGGCACGACGATACAAATGATGGCCGACACGAACTTGAACTGCAGCGAACCCCTCAAACCGCGCATGGTTTGTCCTCCCTGTCGGAAGATGAGCCCAGATGCATGTCCGCGTCAACATTTTCCACGATTCCCACCAGGTCCCTGGCGGGAATCGTGATTTGTTTTTGCCTAGAAAAGGAAACCGATGACGTAGCGCCCGCCTGTGAAAGTCAAAATGAAGGCGAGAATCCACTTGATGACTTTGGCCGGGACGAATTTTTGCATCCGTGCCCCGGCATACATGCCGATCATGCCTCCAACGCCCATGAGCACGCCCAGCAACCAGTCCGGGGCCACCGACATGCTGGGATACCAGGGAGCAAGGAATTGATAGAATCCCGCAGCCACCACAGAGGTCAGGAATGTGCCCATCAGGCACGCCCCCGCGATGGTGTAGACCGGAAGGTGAAACACGGCCACAAAGAAGGGCGCGATGATCGCTCCGCCGCCGATTCCGTACATGCCTCCCACCACGCCGACGATGGCGCTCAGCCAGAAGATTCCCATGGTCGGAGCGGTGATGACCTCACCGTAAAATGAGTATTCGATCTTTGTCAGTCCGAAATGGTTGATCGCGATCCTGGGCAGCTGTTCCCGGGAATCGGCTTCTTTTTTGCGGAATCGGGCGACCAGTTCCTGGAAGCGTTTTTCCGATGCGGCCTTGTCCGTACCCGGGACAGGCTTTGCAAGCAGTGAGCGGACCATAAGGAAGCCGATGTAGAGCAGGACCAGGCCGGCAAAGGCCTTGAAATGGCCCGGGTCCGGGAGATAGCGCACGCGCAGGAGTACGCCGATGATCACTCCCGGCACGGTCCCGGCGATGACCACCCATGTCAGCGGCCAGACCATCCGGCCTTCACGGATGAAGCGACAGACCCCGCTGGGGATGGCGACGATGTTGAAGAGGTGGTTGGTGGCACTCACGGCGGGCGTCGTGAAGCCGAGGACGCTCATCTGGAAGGGCAGCAGCAGGTTGGCTCCCGACACGCCGCCCATGGAGCAGACAAAGGCCACAAGGAACCCGGCGGCAAAGGGTATCCAGGGGGCGACTTCAATTCCGGCGACTGGAAAGAGCATGGGGGGACTCCTTATGGTTGAAGTTGGCGGTTTCGTGCGCCGGTCAGGCTCCTGCGATGGTGCCGACTGCCAAGGTTTTAATGACACGAAAAATAGTATTTACATGTCAGTAATTACGTGTCCCGCCTTGCCGCGTCAATAAACTTCTCGGCTAGACTTCGCCATGTCCCTGTTTTACCTTAAAAACGAGTTATCCTCTCTTCCTGTTGCCCGAATTCTGGATTGCGTATGAGGCAAGGAATTTTCGTGCGGAACAGTTTTGTGTTTTATTCATCCGATATTACAGATTTTTTGAGGATCGCATGAGCGTCGAAATACCCATATTGACCGATGTGGTGATGATTTTCGGGCTGTCCTGTGCTGTAATCGTCGCCAGCCACCGCTTGCGCATTCCTCCCGTGATCGGGTTTCTCCTGACCGGCGTGCTGGCGGGGCCGCATGGGCTTGGACTTGTCGATGATCCTCACCAGGTCGAGATATTCGCCGAGATAGGGGTGATTCTGCTCCTTTTCGTCATCGGCATGGAGCTGTCCCTGGGTGAACTGCAACGGCTCAAGAAACCGGTTTTTGTGGGCGGGGCGGCGCAGGTTCTTTTGACCATCGCCGTGCTGGAATTGCCTTTCGTGCTTTTTGGCGTGGGCCTGGGCAAGGCGTTGTTCATAGGCTTCCTGGGCGCCCTTTCGAGCACGGCCATCGTGCTCAAGCTGCTGGGAGAAAAGGCGCAGCTGGGAGCCCCGCACGGCCGGATCTCCCTGGGCATGCTCATTTTCCAGGACGTGGCCGTGGTGCCCATGATGCTGCTCATCCCGCTGCTCGCCGGCACGGCGGACAATCCCTGGTTTTCCCTCGGAGGGTTGCTGGTCAAGGCCGCTGTGGTTGGCGTGGTGCTGCTGGTGCTGGCCAGGAAGGTCATCCCTCGGGTGCTGGAGGCGGTCATCCGCACGCGCAGCCGCGAGCTTTTTCTCATGACCACGCTTGGCCTGTGCTTCGCCATCGCCCTTTTGACCTCCAGCGTGGGCCTGTCCCTGTCTCTGGGCGCTTTTTTGGCCGGGCTGATCATGAGCGAGTCCGAATACAGCCATTCCGCGCTGGAAGGGGTGCTGCCCTTTCGCGACGTGTTCACGAGCATCTTCTTCGTGTCCATCGGCATGCTCCTCAATCCAGCCTTTGTGATCACGCATCTGCCCCAGGTCCTCGGTTTGGCCGGAGCCATCCTGGTGCTCAAGACAGCCTTGGCCGCCGTGGCCGGGAGGCTGCTCGGGTATCCCTGGCACGTGGCCATTCTCGGAGGGCTGTGCCTGTGCCAGATCGGCGAGTTTTCCTTTGTGCTGGCGGGCGTGGGCATGAGCAATAATCTCCTAACACCCATGGAATACCAATATTTTCTGGCCGTGGCCATTATGACAATGGCCGTGACGCCTTTTCTCATCGCCGCCGTTCCGGCTATATCCGGGCGGCTGCTGAAACTCATGCCTCCGGGTTTGCAAACCGCCCTCCTCAAGGAGGAGCATTCGGACCAGCGCGACCACCTCATCATCGCGGGTTTTGGCCTCGGCGGACGCCATCTGGCAAGGGCGGCCAAGGCGGCGGGCATCAACTACGTCATCCTGGAGATGAACCCGGACACGGTGCGACGGGAAAGGACCAAGGGAGAGCCCATCATGTACGGCGACGCCTCCCAGGGCGCGGTGCTGGAGCACATCAATGTTTCCAAAGCCCGCATCCTGGCCGTGGTCATCTCCGACCCGGCCGCCATCGGCCGCATCGTGGCCACGGCCCGGGCCCACAACCCGGCCCTGCACATCGTGGTGCGCACCCGCTTTGTCAGCGAAATCGAGCCGCTCATGCAACTCGGTGCGCAGGAGGTCGTGGCGGAGGAATATGAAACCTCCGTGGAGATGTTCATCCGCGTGCTGTCCACCTATCTGGTGCCCAAGGGGGATATCGAGCGCTTTGTGCGCGAGATCAGGGCCGAAGGTTACGGCATGCTCAGGCGTGCCATGCTCAACACCGCCGACGTCTGCAGCCTGGGGGGAACCTGCTCGTCCTTTGGTGCGACGGTGCTCACGGTTGTTCCGGGTGCCTACGTGGAGGGCAAAAGTCTCGTGGAATCGAGGTTGCGCAAGGAACACGGTCTGACCGTGGTGGCTGTGCAACGCGACGATAAGGCCCAAATCAACCCCGACCCCAGCCTCGTGTTCATGGCTGGGGATCGGGTGCACGTTTTCGGGGAGCAGGAACTGATCTCGGAAAAGGCCGGACTTTTTATCGGCCAGGGTGATCAAAGGAGCCAGCCAGACTGAGAAACGTTGCGCCAGGGCCTTTGTTTCCATATCAGGAAGGTCTGTTTTCCAACCACGCCACGCGCCTGCGGCGCGTACAACCTGATCGAGTTGTGCCATGAACAAGGAAGTCGTCCATCTGCTGCGCGAGGTCGCCCTGGGCATCCTGCCCATCAGTCTGGTCGTCTGCCTCCTGCAAGTGACCCTTTTGCACATGCCGTGGGATGTTTTTGTCCGCTTTGCCCTGGGTGCGCTCTTTGTGGGCGGCGGCCTGTTTTTCTTTCTTCTGGGGGTCAGGACGGGGCTGCTGCCCATGGGCGAAATGATCGGCGCGGAGCTGCCCAAGAGCGGTTCCGTGAAATACCTTGTGTTCATGTCCTTTGTGCTGGGCACGGCCATCACGGTGGCTGAGCCGGATGTGCGCGTGCTGGCGCATCAGATCGATTTCGTTTCCGCCGGACTGGTTTCGCGCAATATCCTCATTTTCGTGGTCGCCCTGAGCGTCGGGGTCTGCGTGGGCGGTGCGGTGCTGCGCATCGTGCTGGGCGTGCCCATCGTCAAGGTGCTGGTGGCCGGGTATGCCGTCATTCTGATCCTGTCCTTCTTCACCCCGGAGAGTTTTCTGCCCATCGCCTACGATGCCGGAGGCGTGACCACCGGGCCGGTGACGGTGCCATTTATCATCGCCCTGGGACTTGGGACAGTAGGTGTGTTGCGCGGGAGAAATTCCTTCAGCGACGGCTTCGGCCTCGTGGGCCTGGCTTCCATCGGTCCCGTCATCGGGGTCATGATCCTGGGGATGATCTACGGATGAACATACTCTGGGATTTTCTGGACTTCAGGCATGTGGCCCTTGAGCTGCTCATGGCCTTTGCTCCTCTGGTGCTCTTTTTCGCCTACATGCAGCACCGCTCGCTGCGCCTGCCCCGGTCCTACGCGCTGCGGCTGATGAAAGGGGTGGCCTTGTCCTATCTTGGGCTGGTCCTGTTTCTGCAGGGCGTGACCCAGGGATTCCTGCCGGCGGGCACCGAGATTGGCCTCATCATTGGCGGGGCTCCCTGGCGCTGGGCGCTGGTTCCGCTGGGCTTCTTTTTCGGCCTTGCGGCCACGGCGGCGGAACCGGCCGTGCGCGTCCTGGCCATCGAGATGGAAAAGGCGTCGGGCGGGTCGGTCAGCCAGAAACCTGTGCTGGTGACCCTTTCCCTTGGTGTGGGAGTTTTCGTGGCCCTGGCCATGTTCAAGCTCCTGGCCGGGATTTCCATTATCTGGTTCGTTGTGCCAGGATACCTCCTGGCCTTGATCATGACCCGTTTTTCCACGCCGTCTTTCATTTCCGCGGCGTTTGACGCAGGCGGTGTGGCCACCGGCCCCATGACCGTGACCTTTGTCATGGCCATCGCTCTTGGCGCAGCCGGAGCCCTGGAAGGCCGGGATGCGGTGGCCGACGGGTTCGGGCTCATCGCCCTGGTCGCCCTGGCCCCCATTCTTTCCGTGATGACCCTCGGGATTCTCTATTCCCGCAAAAGGAGCGGCGTATGAACGTACTGGAAAATTTCGATTGTATCGTGACCATCGTCAACAAAGGGCACAGCGAGCCCATCGTGGACGCCTCCCGCAAGGCCGGCGCCGAGGGGGGAACCATCATTTTCGGTCGGGGCACGGGCATCCGTGAGGTCAAATCCATTTTGGGCCTGGCCATCGACCCTGAGAAGGAGATTGTGCTGACCCTGGTCAAGTCCGAGATGAGCCTGCACGTTCTGCAGGCCATTGTTCATGCGGGCAACCTTGAGAAGCCGGGCACGGGCATCGCCTTTATCCTTCCGGTCAAGGGCGTGGCCGGAATCTGCCATCTGAACTGTCCGCCGTTCAAATGAGCCGTGGCCGGGTCTGCGACGCAAAATTTAAATCCGATCGGAAGACCTGAGATTGAGGCCCCGGTTCGGGGTTCCGGGCTTTGACGCGGGAACGCGCCCTCTTCGTTTGCGAGGAGGGCGCGTTCTGGTTTGAGGAGAGCGGCGGTGGGTTTACCACCTCCAGCCCGGGTCGATGGGCAGGTCTTCCGGGGCGTCGAGCCTGAGGTCCAGGGAGATGACGGTCTCCGCGCCAGCGGCGATGGTGCTGTTCCAGGCCAGAATTTGGGGATCTTCTTCCTTCAGCGGTTCCGGCTTGGCCGTGAACGTGAGGTTGATGCGCTCGTCGCGGGGCAGGGGGCGCGGTTCCTCGATGCGCACCTGCGCCGGGCGATCGGCGGCGTTGCGCACGGTCAGGGTCCACTGGCGTACAAAGGTTTGCTTTTGCCTGAAGATTCCTTTTTCACCCGTCTTTTTGTCATTCAGGGTCGTGGTGCAGGTCAAGAGCGGGTCCGTACCAAAGAACAGGGTCGCCTCACGTCCGGAGAGGGAGAACTGGCGCTGGTCGACCATGGCTCCGTCGATGAAGAAGAAGGCCGTGCCGGGGGGCAGTTCCTTGGGATCGGTGAATTCGGCCCTGGCCTGGATGAAAGCCTTGGAGTCAAGGCTGGGCCTGATCAGGTGCGTGAAGCTGGCGGGCCATGCCCCACGCTCGATCTCGAATATGCGGGTGTCACCGGCCGGAAGTGATTTCTGGCCCATGTCCCAGGCGGCGTATGTGGTGTGACGAACCTGCACCGGTTCGGGCGGGGCGGCGGCAAGCATCTCGTCGGCGGCTCCGGCGCGCATCTCCATCATGGCCGGTGCGGCCATGACTTTGCCGAAGATCTGCAGGGGGCCTATTTCCCAAGGAGGCAGGTTTGACGGTTCGGCCTGGGTCTCGGGCTGCATGGTGGCCAGAAGCAGCCTGACATCACTCCAGTCCTGCCCCGAACGTTGCCAGACCTTGGCCTGCCAGGAAAAGTCGATGTTGCTGCGGGCCGGGGCTGCCTCCAGACGGTAGAGCGGAGCCCAGCCGCAGTCGCGCAGGGTGTAGGCGTATGCCAGTTCCTTGGGCGCAGGTCCGGCAACGAGGATGCTCACCTCCCAGACTGTGCGTCCCTGGCCCACGGCGTCGGCGATCTCTTTTTCCACCCAGACGATTTTCGTGTTCAGCTCTTCGAGGCGGGTTTCCAGGGCCTGTGCGGCGGCGGTGTCTTCGCGCAGGGCCGTGCCCATCGCCTCGGCCAGTTCACGCATTGCGGCCACGGTCTTTTCGCCGGGCAGGGTCTGGGCCTTCCAGAAGGCCATGCGTCCGCGCACGCCTTCGAGCTCTGACAGGACCGCGCTGCGCTGCGCCTTCAGTTCCTCCAGGCGACGGTTGAGCGGCTCTATGGCGCTCTGGTTCTGTTCGCGGCGGGTATTCCAACTCAGGTCGGCGATGGTGGCTTTGTCCGCCAGTCGGCCGAAGCGCAGGCTGCCCGGATCAGCCTGGCCGGGCAGGATCAGGATGCTGGTCGAGAGGCCCGCTTCTTCGCCAGGTGTCGGCGTCACTGCCGTAACTTCCTCGACTTGGGCCGAGTTCGGAAAAAGGGTCACCTGCACCGGCGCGGCCCAGGCCCCAACGGGGAGCACGAGCATCAGCATGGTCAAGATTCTGGTCATAAGTCCTCCTGCTGACGAGAACGGCCGACATGTGAGGTCGGCCGTTTTGGTTAGTCGTCTTTGCCCGGATCGAATCCGGTCTGCTTGATGAAGCCCATGCCGCCCTGCAGGTTGACCGGGTCCGTGAACCCGGCTTGGCGCAAGGCGATCTGGGACTCGTAGGATCTGTTGCCCGCGTTACACAGGAGGACAATCTTCCTGTCCTTGGGGATCTCGCCCAGCCGCTGGCGGATCTGGCCCTGGGGGATGTTCTTCCAGTGATCGGGGTGCCTGGTGACGTAAGGCTCGGCGTTCCCCCACTCGCGAGTGTCGATGCAGAGCAGGTTTTCCTTGGCCCGGTTTTCCCAGAGGCGGGCGAACTGGTCCGGGGGAATGGGGCTGCACAGCCCGGTAAGGATGTTCTCGGCGGCGTTGGCCGCGGCGTTCAGCACATCCATGGCCGAGCCGTAGGGCGGCGCGTAGGCCAGTTCCATGTTGGCGACATCACGCAGGGTGGGGCGGTATTTGAGGATGGCGGCCATGGCGTCGATGCGGTCCTTGAGGGAGTCCCCGTTGTGGCAGGCGCCCTGCAATCCCAGGACTCGGCCGGAGGGGCGTTCGACCACGATTTCAAGGCTGACCATGTCGTGTTTGGGGAAGAAGTGGGAGTGGTCGCTCATGATGACCTGGGTGCTGAAGGCGTCGAAGCCTTCGCGCAGGGCCACGGGCAGGGAGAGGCCCGTCCCGCCGAAGCCGTAGTCGAAGAGCTTGATGATAAAGGTGCCCAGGGCTCCGTCAAAGGTTTCACGTCCCCCTGCGACGTTGGTGCCGATGACACGGCCCTGGCGGTTGGCCATGGAGCCCAGGGGATAGTAGCCAAGCTTGCCCGTGACCAGGTTTTCGATGACCACGCAGTCGCCGCCAGCGTAGATGTCCGGGTCCGAGGTCTGCATGGTCTTGGAGACGATGATGCCGCCCCGGTCGGAGCAGAGCAGGCCGGCCTCGCGGGCCAGGGTGTCATTGGGGATCACGCCTACGGCCAGGATGACCAGGTCGGCGTTGATGGTGCGCTTGTTGGTCACCACGCGGGCGACCTTGCCGTCCTCACCCTCGATGGCCTGGACCATTTCCGACGTGTGGACCGTGACTTCGTGCTCCTCCAGGTGCTTGCGGGCGATGGCGGCCATGCTCGGGCTCAGGAACCCGGGCATGATCTGGTCCGCCACCTCGACCACAGTGGTCTCGATGCCCCACATGTCGGCGAATGATTCGGCCATTTCCAGGCCGATGAAGCCTCCGCCGACGATGACGGCCGAGCCGACGCTCCCCGCGGCGACCTGGTCTTTGATGCGGATGGCCTCGTCCAGGGTGGCCACGTTAAAGACGTTGCCCAGCTCGCGCCCTGGGATGGGCAGCCTGCGTGGGGTGCTCCCCGTTCCGAGAATCAGCTTGTCGTAAGGCAGCGTGGACTGGGCGCCGTCCTTGGATTGGACCAGGACGGTTTTAGCCTTTCGGTCGATGGACTGGGCGCGGGTCTCGGTCATTACCTTGAAATCTTTGCATGACTGGAAGAATTTCTCGTCACGGACCATGTGGAAGCTCGTTTCCTGCAGCTGTTTGTGGTCGCTGACATCGCCGGACACGTAGTAGGGGATGCCGCATCCTCCGTAGGAAATGAGCTTGCTGGCATCGACCATGGTCACTTCGGCATCGGGGACAACTCTCTTCAGGCGGCATGCGGCCTTGGGGCCAAGCGCCACACCGCCGATGACTACGACTTTGAGGGACATAAGGAACTCCTTGGAAAATTGATGTATTACAGATGACAAGACTGCAGCGTTCTCGCCGCATCAGTCTGCGCCGGAAAACAGGGCATGGCGCAAGGCCTGGAAAAGGACCGGGGTCATCCGTACCCATGGCTGCGGAAAGGCCCGGTCCGCTTTGGGCGGGATGTCGGGAAAATCACGGTGCGGCCCCTGTGTGACGTCATTGCGGCCTCATGCCTCGTCCAGATCGATGGCTTCGGCCAGGTAAGCGCTGAAAAGCTCGATTTTAGCATCCACCTCGTAGGCCTTGCACGTTTCCTGGATGCCGTCCTCGCAGTTGTGGCAGGCCACCACCACCAGGGATGCGCCCGTTGCCCTGATACATTCGGCCTTGGCCTTCATGGCCGCGATCTTGCGTTTCTTGTATTCCGGCATAAGCCCCTGTCCGCCACCGTTACCGCAGCAGTACGTGGCGTTGCCGGCCGGGTGCATTTCACGGAAATCCGTGGCCACGGCGGCCATGAGCTGCCTGGACTGTCTATACATGCCGGCGTTGCGGATGAAGTTGCAGGAGTCCTGGAAGGTTACCGGCACGGTGTGAAATCCCTTTTTCAGCTTCAGCCTGCCCGTAGCTAGGCCGTCCGCCCAGACCTTGATGGGCGGAGTGGCCTCGAAACCAAGCGTCCTTTTCAACCAGAGTGGCGCCTCGAACCCGAGAGCCTTCATGGAGTGGCCTCATTCGGCGGTGATCACCGCCCTGACCTTGAGGGCTTCCGCCGCGGCGATGACATTGCCAGCCAGTCGGGACGCTGCCGGGACGTCGCCGGCGAAGAGCCCGAGGTTGGTGGAGTCCCAGGCCCGGGTCGACAGGGTGAAATCGACTCCAGCAGCGTTGTACAGCTTCAGGTAGTTGTACAGGTTCTGAGGGTAGAATTTGATGTCGCGTGGATGAAAGGTCAGCAGGTACTCGGCCCCTTCCCGGTCCATGGGAGCCTCTGCATCAGGCATTTCCTGCTGCAACTCCTCAAGCTGCCACTCCACGGTGTCTACGAAATTTTCTTCCGTCACGGCAAGGTTGTTGCCGAACTCCAATGCGTTTTGCAGGCCGCTGGCCAGTCCGCTCGGAGTCATGCCCATGGCGGCGGCCACTCCCCGGGCCGCGTGGACCAGGGCGGCGATGCCGATGCCGTGAGGACAGTACATGGTGCAGCGCTGGCACATGGTGCAGGTCCCGTAGCAGACGTCGCGCAGTGTCTCCAGCATCTCCATGGTCACCTTGCCGCGCCTGCGGTACAGGTCAAGAAGCGGCTTGATCCTGTAGGACGGCACGTGCTCCGGTCTGGGATCGGAGGCATAGTAATGGCAGCCCTCAGCGCACATGCCGCACCGGGAGCAGATGGACAGCCACATTTCAAGCCGGGCTCCGGCCTTTTCCTTCATGGTCCTGTCGAGAATGTCCGCATCAAAATTCATGTTTTATCCGCCAATTGGATATGCGATTACCAGGGGCCCACTTCGCGCTTGCCGAAATCGCTTCCGGTGGCTGCGCGGGAAACGAAGAAGAGGGCCATGTGGGTGAGTTTGGTGAACGGGGCCACGATGAGCACCGCGTGAGCGCTGAGAACGTGCAGGGTCAGCATCAGCAGGGATTCGCCCCATTGCTGGTGGGCCGCAAATCCCGTGAGCAGCGGCAGGGCGACGAGGCCCAGGACCGCCAGGTCCTTGCCTTCGGTCAGGCCTTTGAGCGACGGATGCAGCAGTCGTTTTCCAGCCAGGAAGGCCAGGCTGGCCAGGGCCAGAACGGTCAGTCCGTCGGCCCATGCGTCGGGGATGGTCGGCCATGAGAGTCCGAAACGTTGCTCCACCATGACCACGTGCGCCGAAAAGAAGAGTCCGACGACGAGCAGCGGGATGTGCAGCCCGAAGCCGGCCAGGGTGGACCAGGGACTGCTGCGGGCGGTACGGTTCAGGGGCAGGAGAAAGTGCACGATGGAGGCCAGAGCCCAACCGGGCCGGAAATCCGCCGGCAGGCCCTGGCGCGCTTTGGACATGAGAACCCGGTAGCGCACCAGCCTGTAGGCGAGGCCGCAGAGGAAAAATGCGCTGGAAAACCAGAGCATGGGGCCGGTGGCGAAGTCGTAGACGGCGCGGATCATCGGGGTTGCCGTTCTTGTCCGCGGACGTGGCATTCCCCGCAGGTCACCGGGGCCTTCGGACTTTGCTCATGACACCCGACGCACTGGCCGTGCCAGGCTTGACGCAGGCCGAGCCTGCCCCGGTCCCCAGCTTCGTGGCAGGCCGAACAGCGAGTCTGCATGTCGTGTTCCCAGATGTTCTGGCCGTTTTCGTAGCTGTGGTGGCAAAGGGTGCAATCCAGGTCTTCGGCGTGCCGGTCGTGGTCGAAGGGAACTCCTGGTCTCTGGGGCGCCTGGAAGGCCGGATCGAGCAGAAGTACAGGCTGCGCGACGCAATCCGCTGTCGGCACGACGACCGCGAGGGCGAGCGCGAGGAAACCAAGGCGGAAAAATCGCGCCAAATACGTGCTGGTCTTGGTTTTCATGTGCAAGAAGGTATGGTTGCGACGCTTTGAGCGGCAAAAACAGGGTAAGGGTTCATGCTCTGCGGTTCCAGATTTTCAGCGAAAAGAATTGCCGTTTATTAGCCCGTATGTTTTTAATAGGCAAGCGAATGGGGGGAGATGCACGAGTTGCGGGACCGTGTTTGACGTAATGCGATCCTTGTCATAGCTTCAATCCAGTAATCCATAACCTCCGCAAAGGTATTTTTTCATGAAAATTTCCGCCCGTTCCCGCTACGCCACCCGTATCCTCATCGATCTGGCCATGAACGACGACGACGCGCCGGTTCGAACCACCTTCATTTCGGAGAGGACGGGGATCACAGTTCAGTTCATCGAGCAGATCCTCAAACCGTTGCGGCAGGCCGAACTGGTCGTCAGCAAGCGCGGAGCTACCGGCGGGTATCACCTGAACAAACCGGCAAGCGAAGTATCCCTCGGCGAGATTGTGCGCACCATGGAAGGCTCTCTTTCCTTGACGGATTGCTGTGATGATGCCGAATTGTGCTCGCGTACCGACATCTGCCTCACGCGCGACGCCTGGAAGCGGATCAGCACGGTGCTGGCCAACGCTCTCGACTCGATCAAACTGTCCGATATCATTGACGGTCTCCCCCCGCAATGCGAGAGCCTCAAGGGTGACCTGGACGATATCAGGACGGTGTGCTGATTCTCCGCGCACCCTTTCGCCCGCGCTGACCGGGTTCGCCGTAAAACCTGCCCGTTTCCTGCAGCTCCATCACCCTGCAGCCCGTTTTCGCCTTCAATCTCCCGCCTCACAGACTTTTCGTCCCTCCACTCCTGTCTTGACAGGAAGAGTGGCCTGCGACTAATTCGGACTTGTTTTATCTAAATTGAAGATGTCCGAAATGGAATTGCCAGCTTTCGCGGCGGAGTCCTTCAACGCCTGGCGATGACCTCTTCGACGCTCTGATTTTCAAGCGTCGTCGGTGGTTCAGCCGTTGCCGGGACTTGTCTGCGGGAACGCCTGAGTATTGCCAAAAGCCAAGAGGCAAGACCGCTGACGGGCGATACGAATCCATTGCGGCATCTTCAGACAGTCATGGGAAACATCTCAAATCTGATCAGCGGAGTATCCGATGCGCATTTCGACTACGACTCATTACGCCTCCCGACTGTTGCTGGATCTGGCCCTGCATGCTGATTCGGCGCCCGTGCCCGCCTCCAAGCTGGCGGAGCACACCGGCATCCCCGTCAAATTCGTCGAGAAGATCGTCAGGCCGCTTAAAGCGGCGGGTTTCGTCAGAAGCGTCCGCGGGGCCATGGGAGGCCACGCCCTGAACTGCCAGCCCAACGACATCACCCTGGGCAGCGTGGTGCGCCTCATGGATGGCGGCATCCGCCTGTCGCAGTGCAGCGGCAGCGACGCCAACTGCAATGCCTGCCACGAATGCAAGACCCGCGAGGTCTGGCGCGGAGTGACCGAAAAACTGGAACGCGAACTCGATTCCATCACCCTGGCGGACATGCTCGGCAGTCGAAAGCCCGGCTGCTGGCACATGGCCATGACCGGTACTGAAGGGTAGAAAACACCCTTTCGAGTAGGGAAATTGAACATGATTTCCTTTTGTTACGGTGAGATGAAGTTTTTGTGAAAAAGTCCACAAAATGCCTTGACAGGAACAATGGACTGCCTCTAATTCGGACTGGCTTTGTCTAAATTGATCTAATCAAGTATAGACTAGTCTGGATTACATGTTGTTGCCGTGCCGGTACTTCCGGCCGCGAAAGTGACTTTTTCACGCCAAGAACTCGGGAGTCTCGGTCCCCCGCGAAGCTTGAGAACCAGGAATCCGATTTGTTTTATTATATTATTCATTCAAGGAGAGCCTCATTATGAAGAAACTGCTCATTCTCGGTTCCGGCTCCGGTGGAACCATGGTCGCCACAAAAATGCGCCACAAGCTCCCAGAAAGCGAATGGGAGATCACGGTCATCGATCGTGACTGGCAGCACCACTACCAGGCCGGTTGGCTGTTCGTGCCTTTCGGAGTTTACACTCTCAAGGATTGCATGAAGCCCAAGGCAGACTTCATCCCCAAGGGCGTGAAGCTGGTCATGGACAGCATCGAGAATATCGATCCGGCCAAGAAAGTCGTCAAGTGCAAGAACGGCTCCTATTCCTACGACTGGGTCGTCGTGGCCACCGGCTGCCGCATCTGCCCCGAGGAAGTGGACGGCATGATGGACGACTGGGGTGGCAACATCCATAATTTCTACACCCCCAACGGCGCTGAGGCTCTGTTCAAGAAGTGGAAGAACATGAAGGAAGGCCGCATCGTTCACCACATTGCCGAGATGCCCATCAAGTGCCCTGTTGCTCCCCTTGAGTTCGTCTATCTGGCCGACTGGTTCTTCACGCTCAAAGGCGTGCGCCAGAACATCGAGATCGAGTTGGTCACCCCCCTGACCGGCGCCTTCACCAAGCCCGTGGCCGCCAAAATCCTCGGCAAGGTTTGCGAAGACAAGAACATCAAGATCACTCCGAACTTCGTCGTCGACAGCGTCAACGTCGGCAACAAGACCCTCGAATCCGTGGCCGGTGAAGAAGTGCCCTACGATCTGCTCGTGGCCATTCCGCCGAACTTCGGCCAGCAGGTCATCATCGATTCCGGTATGGGTGACGCCATGGGCTATGTCGAAACCGACAAGCACACCTTGAAGGCCAAGAACTTCGAAAACATGTACGTCATCGGAGACGCCACTAACGTACCCACCTCCAAGGCGGGCAGCGTAGCGCACTATCAGTCCGACATCGTGGTTGATAACCTGGTCCGCGAAATGGAAGGCGAAGAACCGGAACCGGCTTTCGACGGCCACTCCACCTGCTTCATCGTCTCCGGCTACGAGCAGGCCTACCTCATCGACTTCAACTACGAGGTCGAGCCCCTGCCCGGCAAATATCCCTTCCCCGGCATGGGACCCTTCTCCCTGCTCGGCGAGTCCCACATGAACTACTGGGGCAAGATGATGTTCAAGTGGATTTACTTCGACCTGATGCTCAAGGGCAGCGAGCTGCCGCTCGAACCGCAGATGTTCATGGCCGGCAAAATGCGTCACTTGGCCAAAGCTTAAGCGGGGTGATTCATGAACATGTCTAAAGAAGATCTCATACTGCAGCGTCTCGAGGAGATCGAGACCAAACTGGCATTGGTGCATGAGCGCGCCGTCGTCAGCCAGAATTTCTGGCACGACATGCAGCCGGTCATGAACGACGCCTTCAAGGTCATGCTGCACGAACTCGGCGACATCGAGACGGGTTTCCAGATGGAAGACCTGTTCGTGCTGCTCAAGACCTCTCTTCGCAGCGTCAACAACCTGACCTACACCCTCAACCAGCTTGAAACCCTCATCAACCTGTGGAACACCGCTGAACCGCTGATGAAGAGCACGGTGCCCAAAGCCATCGCGTATCTGGGCGAACTGGAGCAGAAGGGCGTCTTCCGTACGTATGAGGCTATGCTCAACCTGCGCGCCAAGGTCGCCCAGGAATACGGGCCCGAGCAGATCGAGGAGATGGGCGACGCTTTCGTCTTCCTCATCGGCATGCTGGGCAAGCTGTCCGATCCCAAGGTGCGCATGATGATCGAAAAGGCTTCCGATGCCTTCACCACCATGGATCTGGACAAGGCGGAGCCCTGCGGACCCATCGGCCTCATACGGGCCATGTCCAGCCCCGAGGCCAAGCAGGGCCTGGCCGTCATGGTCGAGATGACCAAGACTCTCGGCAAGCTGCGCTGAACTGAATCTCAAACGGGGGGCTGCCTTCGCGGCTTCCCGATACTTGCGAACACAAACCCGGACGCGTCAGCGCCCGTGGTTAGGGAGGATCCAGGAATGTCAAAGAAGATTCTCATCATCGATGATGATCCCGAAATTCTGGTGTATCTGAAGGAACTCTTCCAGGACAACGGGTACGAAACTGTCACCGCTTCCAACGGAGTACAGGGCCTGGAGAAGGTTCGCGCCGAGCGGCCGGACCTGATCACCCTGGACATGGATATGCCCGAAAAGGGCGGGACCCTGTTCTATGCAGGCATGCGCCAGGACGAGAGTGTGCGGGAGATCCCCGTCATCGTCGTCAGCGGGGTCGGTCCACGCCCACCGGCGTTGAAGAAAGGTGTGCCCGTGGTCTCCAAACCCATCGATAACGGCAAGCTGATGCAGCTGGTCGATGAAGTCCTGAAGTAATTAATGATGATTCCCACGACGGGCCGCCGGCGATTTGCGACGGCGGCCCGTCGTGCTTCATACACCATGCAGACACCGCCAGAACATACTACCCCGCCGGCACACGCCAAGCTCACGGTGCTCATCGTCGATGACGAGCCGGACATCCGCGAGCTTCTTTCCATGCTCATTGCGGATCTCGGATACGCGACCATCACGGCCCATGACGGGCTTGATGGCCTGGAAAAATTCCGATCCGCTTCCCCGCACATAGTGCTGACCGACATCAAGATGCCCGGCAAGGATGGGATCGCTCTCCTGAAGGACATCAAGGGCCTGAACGCCGAAGCGGAAGTCATCATGATCTCCGGTCACGGCGATATGGTGCTGGCCATTCAGAGCCTCAAGCACGACGCGGCGGACTTCATCACCAAGCCCATTGACGAGGAGCTGCTTGAGATCGCCCTGGCCAAGGTTTCGGAGCGGATATTGCTTCGGGAACAGGTCCGCGAGCACACAAGAAATCTCGAACGGCTGGTGCGGGAGAAATCCGCCGCCTTGGTGGAAATGGAGCGCAGGCTGGCCGCCACGCAAGTGATGGAGAGTATGGGGAAAGCTTTCACCATTCTGTCCGGGGCCGCGCCCGAGGGGAATTATTTTTTCGAACTGCCTTTTTTTGTGGCCATACATGACGGCAACTGCAACGTGGTCACCGTCAACGAGGTCTATCAGGCGCGTTTTGGTCGTCGCGCCGGCCTCCGAAGCTGCAGCGTGTACGAACGCTGCGGAAGCGAGAATTGGGTCAGCCCTGTGCGCGAAGCTGCGGAAAAACAGTCCAGCGTGCATCGTGACGAGATCATGATCGCCGAGGACGGCACAAGGGTACCCGTGCTTTCCCATGTCTCGCCCGTGGTCGGTTCCGGGGGAGGGATCGAGCTGCTGCTGGAAGTCGCCGTGGATGTCTCCGAGATGCGCCGCCTACAGGACGAACTGTCCCGCACGCAGCGCAAGTTCGAACACTTCTTCGACACCGTGCCCTGCTCCATTACCGTGCAGGACCGCAACCTGCGTATCGTCGAAGCCAACGCCACTTTCCGCCGTGACTTCGGCTTGCCCGAGGGGCGCACCTGTCACGACCTCTACAAGCGCAGCGACACCCCCTGCGAAACCTGCCCGGTGCTCGCAACCTTCGGTGACGGGACTGCGCATCAGTTCGAGACCGTCGTGACCACCACCACGGGCCGCCGGCGCAATATCCTGGTCTGGACCGCACCCCTGACCGGCGCCGGTGGAGAAGTGGAGCAGGTTCTGGAGGTGGCCACTGATATCACCCAGATCCGTGAGCTGCAGGATCATCTCTCATCGCTGGGCATGATGCTCGGCTCCATGTCCCACGGCGTCAAAGGTATGCTCATGGCCATAGACGGCGGCGCATATCGGGTGGACAAGGGCATCGAGACGGGCGACTTGGAGCGTATCGCCGCCGGTTGGAAAACCGTGCGCCACCGGCTGATCCACATGCGCAAGACCGTGATGGACATTCTCTATTATTCCAAATCCCGCGAGCCGGAGCTTGCCCCGCACTCCCTGGCAGCCGTGGTCGCCCACCTGGCCGAGACCGTGGCCGTCAAGGCCGGTCAATCAGGCATCGCATTCCACAGCGACTATCTGGGCGTGAACGGTCATGTGAGCATCGATGAAATTGCCTTTTCCTCGGCCATGACCAACATCCTGGAGAACGCCCTGGACGCCTGCCGGCTTGACACCGGCAAGAAGGGGCACCGCATAGAATTATCCGCAGCCGTGGACGGGGATCGCGCCATAATCACGGTGCGCGACAACGGCATGGGCATGGATCGCGAAACCATGGACAGGATGTTCACACTTTTCTTTTCTTCCAAAGGAGCTCTGGGCACAGGCATCGGCATGTTCGTCACGCATCAGATCATCAGCGGCCATGGCGGAACAATCGAAGTGGATTCGGCCGTCGGAGCGGGCACGACTTTTCGCGTCTCCCTGCCTCTGGTGGACGGTTCCTAGGATTATTGCGCGGCATCATGGCACCCGCACCTCGTCCCCGTCTCTCTCTTACCATCAGATGCAGCCTCATGGCGCTGTTCCTCGGCCTGACCTGCCTGGGCGCTTTTTTCGTCGTGTCCCGGGACAACATGCGCGAGGCGGCGCTCGAAGACGCCGTCCGCACTGCAGACCGGGCATCCGTTTTTCTTGTGCGCAGCATGGAACGCATGATGACACAGGGCGCGGGTCGGGAAGATCCGGGCGAAGCCGTGCGGGGTTTTCTGAATGACTTCAGCGAAAACGCTGACCTGACGGTGCTTGTGCGCAATAAAAAAGGTCTGGCCACCCTGGCTGCCCCGAGGGGTCTGGAAGGGGGCGTGACGACAGGAGCAGGGCGGGAATGTGTCGCCTGCCACAAGGATGCGAGCATGCCCGCACGTCCCGGCGAAGCGCCGGATTTCGCCATGCTGGAAGATCCAGACACCGGCTCGTTGACTCTGATCCGCGCCGTTCCCTCCCGCGAAGACTGCTTCACCGCATCCTGCCACGCCCGGGAGCAGGGTGCGCGGGTGCTCGGCACAATCAGCCTGACCTTTTCTGTCCCGTCTGCGACGGCACACTGGATCGCTCCCCTGCGGTTGGGATTTCTGCAATCATTGCCTGCTCTTATGATCGTCGTGGCGGGCTTTGCCTTCTGGTTCTCACTGCGTCTGGCCAGACCCAAGGCCATGATGGAGACCGCCCTGCGGAATAAATCCACAGGGGCTCCCTGGCGCGATCTTGATCCTGACAAGGCGGGGGAGTTTCGCGACCTGGTTGAATTCTTCAATTCCATCGCCCACTCGATTCGGCAGCGGCAGCACGAGATGGATGAGAACCTGTCCATGTACCAGAGCCTCTTTGAAGGAGTGCCGTGCCTGATCACGGTTCAGGACCGGAATCTGCGCCTGCTCAAGTATAATAACTTGTTCGGGGAGCATTTCGGGGCCAGGCCCGTGGAGCACTGCTACAAGGTCTACAAGGGCCGGGACTCGAAGTGCCTGAATTGTCCCGTGGAGAAGACCTTCCAGGACGGGAAATCGCATACCACTGAAGAGAGGGGCGTCTACAAGGACGGTTCGCCGGCCCACTGGATAGTTCGTACCGCCCCGGTGCGGAACAGTCGTGGGGAAATCACTGCGGTCATGGAGATGTGTCTGGACATCACGGACCGCAAAAGGCTGGAGGAAAAGCTCAGGAAATCGGAACGCACCTATGCCACGATATTCGATAACATTCCTGTGGCAGTCTTCGAACTCGACGCCGAAAATCTTGAAGTGCGCAACTGCAACCGCAAGATGTCGCAACTCTACGGCTACTGCAAGGGAGAGGTCATCGGCAAATCCTTTGCCAACCTGTTCGCTCGGGGCACAAGTCTGCATCCTGAGGAATTCCGCGTCCAGAAGAGGGTCCCCCAGGCCACCCACATCGACAAGGAAGATAAGGAATTTTTCGTATCCATAGACATCTCCCGCACGCTCCTGAACGGAGACGACATCATGCTCGTGGTGGTAACCGATGTCACCGACCGCATCCGGGCCGAGCAACAGGTCATCCAGTCCAGCAAGATGGCCACCCTCGGCGAGATGGCCGCAGGAGTGGCCCACGAACTGAACCAGCCCCTGGCAGTGCTCAAGATGGTGGCCAACTTTTTCGTACGCAAGGCGCGCAGAGGGGAACTGCCGGAGTCCGAAGACCTGCAGCGTATGACCGACAAGATCGTGGGCAACGTGGATCGGGCGACCAAGATAATCGAACATATGCGGGAATTCGGGCGCAAGCCGAACCTGCAGAGCACAGAAGTCCTGGTCAACGAGGTCATGCAGCGTGCCTGTGATTTTTTCAGCGAACAGCTCAAGATCCGGGACATCGTCATCAACTGGGAGCTCGATGCGCAGCAGCCCCCTGTGCTCGCGGATCCGAACCGGCTCGAACAGGTGTTCATCAACCTCCTGGTCAACGCCCGGGACGCCATCGACGACAAATGCTCGGAACGGCAGTGCACCCCGCGGGACCGCATCATTACAATGCGCACGCGCTCCAATACCCGCCACGTCGTCGCCGAGGTCGTGGACACGGGCCCCGGGATTCCCAAGGATGTCGTGGCCAGGATCTTCGAACCGTTTTTCTCCACCAAGGAGGTCGGACGAGGTACGGGCCTGGGCCTGTCCATCTGCTACGACATCGTCACCGACTACGAAGGCACAATTCACGCCTTCTCCAAGCCCGGACACGGTGCCCGCATCGTGGTCACCCTGCCCATCGCCGAATCCGTCAGGAATGGAACGCATTGAGAATGGTTCCGTAGCATCCGTCGGATTTGAGGTCATCGATTCCTGTTGTTTTCACCCCGTTGTCCATTCCCCATTTTTCGCTGCCGGCGCGGCCTGCTTCTTGAGGCTTGCTTTTAAGCGGGGTGGCATTAATAGTTCCCGGTCGAAGGGGCGGTCGATGTGAATTGCCGCTTCGGACACGACCGGGTTTCCGGAACATCCAATTACGAGGAGTGACAATGGCTGAAACCATCGACGACATTTCCATAGACTGGACCGATGAAGAGGGTGTCCAGAAGGTCCGGGAGCTCAAAAAGGAAGTTCTGACCCGCGGTGCCTGGGCCACGGTGATGTTCGCCTATCAGGAAGTGGGGCGCGGCGAAGAGGAATTCGGGCCGGTCAAGTTCAGGGTCGGGCGCTACCAGAAACGCAACGGCCGATTTTCCCCGCATTCCAAGTTCAATATTTCCTCGGTCAAGCAGGCCCGGCAGGTCGTCGAAATTCTGCAGACCTGGATAAACGAGTACGGTGAAGATGAGTAGGGCCAGGGTGCGTCATGACCGAACCATTTGAGGCTCCGGGTTCAGACCCCGGATTGCTGGTCGAGGACCAGCTGCAGGAACCCCGGCAGTTCAAGGTGTTGCTGCATAATGACGATTATACGCCCATGGACTTTGTCGTGGAAGTACTTATGAACGTGTTCGGCAAGACGGATGCCGAGTCGTTCTCCATCATGATGAGTGTTCACGAGAAGGGGATCGGCTTGTGCGGAATCTATACGGCCGAGGTCGCGGAAACCAAGGTGCAGCTTGTGCATCAAATGGCCAAGGCGCGGTCTTATCCCCTGCGCTGTTCCATGGAAGAGGTGTAAATGCTGAGTAAGGATCTGGAAAGAATCATTGGGAATGCTGTGCGCGAGGTCAAACTGCGTCAGCACGAGTTTTTGACCCTGGAGCATCTGCTGTACAGCTATACGCTCGACGTGCACGGGCAGAGCCTGTTGGCCGGTTGCGGCATTGACCTTGAACGCCTGCGCAAGCAGCTGGCGCAGTTTTTCATCGATCATCTCGACGTGAGCCCCCGTCCCGAACATGAGATCGTGCAGACGGTCAGCGTGCAGCGGGCCATGCAGCGCGCCATCCTGCACATCCAGTCCTCGGGCAAGTCCCAGGTCCAGGCGGGAGACTTTCTGGCGGCCATGCTCGAAGAAGAGGACGCCTTTGCCGTCTACTACCTCAAGGCCCAGGGGCTGACCCGCTTGGCCGTGCTCGAATACATCTCCCACCAGCTCCCCGACGCGGGCGGCGCGATGGAGACCGAGACCAAAGAGGGCGGCAAGCAGAGCGCCCTGGATAAATACACCGTGGATCTGGTCGCCAGGGCCGAGGCAGGCAAGATCGATCCGCTGGTCGGACGTGACGAGGAACTCAAACGCACCCTGCAGGTTCTGGCGCGGCGCAAGAAGAACAACCCCATCTTCGTCGGCGACCCCGGCGTGGGCAAGACCGCCGTGGCCGAAGGGCTGGCGCTCAAGATCGCCCGCGGCGAGATACCTGAGCAGTTCGCCCAGACTCGTATCTTCGCTCTGGACATGGGCAGCCTGCTGGCCGGGACCAAGTACCGCGGCGATTTCGAGGCCCGGCTCAAAGGTGTGATTTCCGAGCTCAAAGCCATGGACGGAGCCGTCCTTTGCATCGACGAGATCCATACCATCGTCGGCGCTGGCTCTACCAGCGGCGGGTCCATGGACGCCTCCAACATTTTGAAGCCCGTGCTGGCCTCGGGCGAGCTGCGCTGTATCGGTTCCACCACCTACGAGGAATACAAGAACCATTTCGAGAAGGACCGTGCCCTGTCCCGGCGATTCCAGAAGATCGACATCGTCGAGCCCACCGTGGCCGAGAGCGAGAAGATCCTCATGGGCCTTAAGCCCTATTACGAGGAATTTCACGGTGTGAAGTATCAATCTTCGGCCATTTCCGCTGCCGTGGAGCTTTCGGCCCGGCACATCAACGACCGTTTTCTGCCGGACAAGGCCATCGACGTCATTGACGAGGCCGGGGCCATTTTTGTCCTCTCCGGGGAGAAGAACCGGCGCAAGTCCGTGACCCGGCGGGACATCGAGGAAGTGGTGGCACGCATGGCGCGCATTCCCAGTTCCCGCGTCTCCGCCTCGGACCGCGAACGGCTGGCCAGTCTCGAATACGACCTCGGGTCCAAGGTTTTCGGACAGAAGGAGGCCGTGGGGATGCTTGCCCAGGCCATCAAGCGCTCCCGCGCGGGCCTTGGCAACGGCGAACGCCCCCTGGGCTCCTTTCTGCTGACCGGCCCCACAGGTGTGGGCAAGACCGAGCTGGCCAAGCAGCTGGCGGATTGTCTGGGCGTGGCCTTCGTGCGCTTCGACATGAGCGAGTACATGGAGAAGCACGCCGTGGCGCGGCTCATCGGCGCGCCTCCCGGCTACGTCGGCTTCGAGCAGGGCGGCCTCTTGACCGACGCCATCCGCAAGACCCCGCACTGTGTGCTGCTCCTCGACGAAATCGAGAAGGCGCACATGGACATGTTCTCCATCCTGCTGCAGGTCATGGATCACGCCACTCTGACGGACAACAACGGTCGCAAGTCCGATTTCCGCAACGTGGTGCTGCTCATGACCTCCAACGCCGGGGCCCGCGAGATGAGCGGCAACGCCATCGGTTTCAAGGCCGGGGCCGAGGAGGACCGGGGTCTGCGCGGCCTGGCCGCCATCGAGAAGCTGTTCAGCCCCGAGTTCCGCAACCGCCTCGACGCCATCATCCCGTTCCATTCCCTGACTCAGGACATCATGGAAAAGATCGTCGACAAGTTCATGGGTGAACTGGGCGTCCAGCTCGCGGCCAAGAACGTCATGCTGGACCTTTCGCTTGAGGCCCGCGCCTGGCTGGCCAAAAAGGGCTTTGACCCGGCTTTCGGGGCCAGGCCCCTGGGGCGGCTGATCCAGAAGGAGATCAAGGACCCTCTGGCCGAGAAGATCCTGTTCGGGGTTCTCGCCTCCGGCGGAAAGGTGCATGTCGGCCTCACGGGGACCGGGGAGCTGGATTTCACCTACTCGCCCCGCTAGGCACATGACCGTCTTCGCCCTGCCCGCCCAGCCCCTCTTCCCTGACCCGGCCCACGCCGACGAGGATGGGCTGCTGGCCGTGGGCGGGGATCTTTCTCCGCAGCGGCTGCTCATGGCCTACGCCCAGGGCATCTTTCCCTGGTACAGCGAGAATTCCCCCATCCTGTGGTGGAGCCCGGACCCCCGGCTCGTGCTGGAGCCCGGGCGTATCCATGTGCCCGCCCGCCTGGAGCGTGTCCTGCGGCAGGGACGTTTCGTCTTCACCCTGGACACGGCCTTCGAGACGGTCATTGGCGGCTGCGCCCAAACGCCCCGCCAAGGAGCGCACGGGACCTGGATCGTGCCGGAGATGCTGGCCGCATATTGCCGGCTGCACGAGCTTGGTTTCGCGCACAGCATCGAGGTCTGGTCCGGCGGAAAACTGGCCGGAGGCATGTACGGGGTGGCCCTGGGCGGGGCCTTTTTCGGCGAGTCCATGTTCTACCGCGAGCCCGACGCCTCCAAGGCCGGGCTGGTCACCCTGATGCGGGCCCTGCATGGAGCCGGGTTCGCGCTTTTCGACTGCCAGCAGACCACCGCGCACATGCTGCGCTTCGGCGGGTTCGAAGTGCGGCGAGTTGAATTTCTTTCCCGCCTGGAGCGGGCCATGAGGTTGCCCGCGCCACGCGGACCCTGGAGCCTGCGGGATGGCGCCCTGGTCGCCCGGGACCCTAATACATGTAACGGAGCAAGCAATGACTGAATTCGCGCACGGAAATGAGGAAGATTGGGAAGGGCGTCCGAGCAAGTCGCAGCTCAAGCGGGACATGGTAGCCCTGCAGGAGCTCGGGGAAAGCCTCATCGCCCTGGCCCCGGAACAGCTGGAACGACTCGATCTGCATGAGGACCTGGTGGAGGCCATCCGTTTCTTCCATACCCTGAAGGACAAGGAGGCGCGGCGGCGGCAACAGCAGTTCATCGGCACGGTCATGCGCAAGATCGATCCCGTGCCCCTGCGAGAGGCCCTCGATGAGTTGGATCAGCTCCGCTTTCATCAGGCCGAGGCCTTTCACCAGCTCGAGATATGGCGGGACGCGTTGGTGGACGGGGCCGGGGACGGGGATGTGCTGACGGAGATGGTCGGGCGTTTTGGGCTCGATCCCCAGAAATTGCGCCAGCTTTCCAAGTTGGCGGCGGTGGAGAAGGCGGCAGGCAAACCGTCCAAGAACGGTCGCGCCCTGTTCCGGATGCTGCGCCAGAGTTTCGAGCGCGAGCAGGCCGGGAATTAGCAGCCTGCTAGCTCTGGGAAGAATCTGGAGCCATGGGTTTGTGCTGGCTCAGGTCGTAGAGTCCGTGCACGGAGAAGGGCAGGGGATAACGGGGCACGATTTCAAAGCGGATGCGGCCGATGTCCTTGCCTTCGGGCATGGAGCTTAAAGGGAGCAGCCCCCCGGGCACGGGGAATTCGAGGGAATTGACGCTGATGCGGGTCAGGCGGTCGGCGTAGCGCGTGGCGAGATAGGCTACGATCTGATCCATCTCTTCCCGCGTGAAGGATTCGAGCACCACGGCCCGGCTGTTGCCTCTTCCCGCGCCGGGTTCGTTTACAGGTTCTTCCCGTACCAGTTCGGGCCACAGGTAACCCTCTGCCTCCGCAGTCCAGTCGGGGCGGAAGAGGTGCACAAGGACATCGCGCCGGCCCTTGAAGGTCCGGATGCAGATGGTGGCGACATGTCCGCGCGGGCAGAGGTGCGCGGTTTGTGATTCCTGCCGAACAATATCCATGAAACCATCCTCCCTGGACGGGTTGTAAGCGCCGGTTTTGGAAGGCTTCTAGCATGTTTTGGGACGGGCTTCAATGCCGCTTGTCCCGTTCTGCTTGAAATGATTCCGCTTCTGTGAAATGTAATTGCCAGCCGGGGCCTCGGGCCTCCTGGGAGCACAACGCATGTCCGCCTTTCTTGTTCGCGCCGTCCTTGCCCTTCTGGTCATCTGCCTTCCGCTTGCTCCCGCGCACGCGGAGGAATGGCGGGTTTTGGCGTCCGGGCTGGAGTTGCGCGAGTTCCTGATTCCCGATCAGGTCGGCGACCTGGAGGGACGGCAGGGCGGCATGGCGGTCCTGCGCATAAACCCCGACATGTACCACGTGCGTCTGGGTTCGGCCCTGAACAGCGGCCGCATGCGCAGCATGCAGGAATGGTCCCTCCATTCGCGGTTCGTGGCGGTCATCAACGCGGGCATGTTCCGGGCCGATGACCGCATGCGCAGCACAGGGTACATGCGCGACGCGAGCGTGGAGATCAATCCCTACATTCATCCGAACTACGGTGCTTTTCTGGCCTTCCAGCCACGGAAATCGTCCCTGCCCCCGCTGCGCTGGGTGGACCGCAAAAGCGATCCGGATTGGCAGGACGTTCTCGCGGACTACGACGGGATCATCCAGAACTACCGCCTCATCAGCAGGGAGCGCGAGAACCTCTGGGAACAGAGCCCGAGCCGCCATTCCGGGGCAGCCATCGCCATGGACCGGGACGGGCGTCTGCTCTTCATCCATTGCCGCCCCCGGCTGTCCATGTACGAGTTTGCCCAGGCCCTCCTTGATCTGCCCCTGGACCTCATCGGAGCAATGTACGTCGAAGGCGGGGCCGACGCGGCCATGTATATCGACGTGGACGGCTACGTGGGACGCTTCGTAGGCGAGTACCGGTCCGATTTTTTTCAAGGCAGCAACAGAAATTTCTGGCCCGCGCCCAACGTGTTGGGCGTCCAGCCGAGGTAAGTCTCTCATGGCCCCGGGCCCCGGCCCGGCGTGCAGGTTATCCATGTCCCTCTTTCAGCTTGAATCCGAATATGTCCCGCGCGGCGACCAGCCCGCGGCCATCGATGCCCTCTGCTCGGGCATCCTGCAAGGCGTGCGCGACCAGGTGCTGCTCGGCGTGACCGGGTCGGGCAAGACCTTCACCATGGCCCACGTCATCGCGCGTCTGGATCGTCCGGCCCTGATCATGGCCCCCAACAAGACCCTGGCCGCCCAGCTCTACAACGAGTTCAAGGGCCTCTTCCCGCGCAATGCCGTGGAATATTTCGTCAGTTATTACGACTACTACCAGCCCGAAGCCTACCTGCCGCATTCCGACACCTACATTGAGAAGGATTCGGCCATCAACGACGACATCGACAAGCTGCGCCACGCCGCCACCCATGCCCTGCTGACCCGCCGCGACGTGGTCATCATCGCCTCGGTGTCCTGCATCTATGGTCTGGGCTCGCCTGAATACTACGCCAAGATGGTCATTCCGGTCGAATGCGGGCAGCACGTGGCCATGGAGACGATCATCGGGCGACTGGTGGACGTGCAGTACGAGCGCAACGACTACGATCTGCACCGGGGCACTTTCCGCGTGCGCGGAGATGTGCTGGAGATCATCCCGGCCTACGAGCACGAGCAGGCCCTGCGCCTGGAATTTTTCGGAGACGAGATCGACGGGATCTACGAGACTGATCCCCTTACCGGCGAGGTGTTGTCGCGCATTCAGAAGACGGTCATCTATCCGGCCAGCCATTACGTTTCGGACCGGGACAATCTGGTGCGGGCCATGGTCGACATCCGCGAGGAGTTGCGGCAGCGCCTGGAGTATTTTCAGGGCAAGAACATGCTGGTTGAGGCGCAGCGTCTGGAACAAAAGACCCAGCTTGACCTCGAGATGATCGAGGAGATGGGATACTGCAACGGGGTCGAGAACTATTCCCTGCATCTTGATGGGCGCAGGACCGGCCAGCCGCCGGCCACGCTCATCGATTATTTTCCCAAAGATTTTCTGCTCTTCATGGACGAATCGCACATCTCCGTGTCGCAGGTCGGGGCCATGTTCAAGGGCGACCGCTCGCGCAAGCAGACCCTGGTCGATTACGGATTTCGTCTGCCTTCGGCTCTGGACAACCGGCCCCTGAACTTTGACGAATTTCTGGAACGCATCGGCACCACCGTCTTTGTCTCGGCCACGCCCGCCCCCTGGGAGCTGGAGCGGGCCGAGGGCGTGGTGGTGGAGCAGATCATCCGGCCCACGGGCCTGGTTGATCCCGAGATAGAGGTCGTGCCGACGACGGGGCAGATGGATCATCTCATGGAGCAGTGCCTGGCGCGCATCGCCGTCAACGAACGGGTCATGGTCACGACCCTGACCAAGCGCATGGCCGAGGACCTGACCGAGTTCCTGCAGGCCCGGGGCGTGCGTTCACGCTACCTGCACTCGGACATCGACACCCTGGAGCGGGTGGCCATCATCCAGGCCCTGCGCGCCGGAGAGTTCGACGTACTGGTCGGCATCAACCTGCTGCGCGAGGGCCTTGATATACCGGAAGTCTCTCTGGTAGCCATGCTCGACGCGGACAAGGAAGGTTTTCTGCGCTCGGCCCGGTCCCTGATCCAGACCTTCGGCCGCGCCGCGCGCAACGTGAAGGGCAAGGTGCTGCTCTACGCCGACACCGTGACCCGCTCCATGGCCGAGGCCATGGGCGAGACGCAGCGGCGCAGGGAGCGGCAGACCCTCCACAACGAGGAGCACGGCATCACCCCGCAGTCCATCCGCAAGTCGTCGGAAAACGTCCTTTACGACCTGCACCAGGATATAAAGGAGCTGGAGAGGGCGGCTGAACGCGGTGCGGATTACGACCCCGGCCCCGAGAACGCGGCCAAGGAAGTGGCCCGCCTGGGGCGTGAAATGCGCAAGGCGGCGGAAATGCTGGAATTCGAGGAGGCGGCCCGTATCCGGGACCGCATCAAGACCCTGGAGAAACGCTACGACCTGCATGAGTCGAGGGCAACGCGATGATGACATGCAGTCCCGGGAGACATGGATTGAGCAAGGACGGATTTCACGTATGACTCTGCCTCTAAACCTTCCTTCCGAAGCGCATCGGCTGGTGGAACGCCTGACCGAGTACAACGAGGCCTACCGCCGTGGCGCGCCTCTGGTCAGCGACGGCCAGTACGACATGCTGCTCGCGCGGTTGCGGGAGATCGACCCAGACAATCTTTTTCTGCACCGGGTCGAACCCGAGACGTTTTCCGGCAAGCGCGAAATCCGCCATCCAGTGCCCATGCTCTCCACGGACAAGGCCTACACTCCCCAGGAGCTGGAGCGCTTCGTGGCCCGCGTGGAAAAGGAAGCCGCCGAGATCGGGGTGAGCGGAGTGCGCTACCGGGTCACGCCCAAGCTCGACGGGCTGGCCGGCCGCGATGATGGAACCTATTTTGTCACGCGCGGCAACGGCGAGAGCGGCTACGAGGTCAGTTCGGCTTTCGCCAAGGGCATGATCCCGCTCGGCGGCCGGGGCAAGGGCGTGGGCGAGATGGTCATTCTGCAGAGCTATTTTCAGGAGCACCTTTCCGACGCCTTCGAGCATCCGCGCAATCTGGTGGTCGGCATCGTGTCCTCGGACACGGTCAACGAACTGGCGAAAAAAGCCCTGGCCGACGAGGCCGTGCATTTTGTGCCCTATTCCGAGCTACCGAGCCGGGTGGTCGGCGGGGCGGAGCTGCTGGCCCTCATGGACGACCTCACGGACGAGCTCTCGGCGCAGATGGACTACCCCCTGGACGGGATGGTGGTGGAGGTGGTCGACGAGGACGTGCGCCGGACCATGGGCGCCACCAGCCACCACTACCGCTGGCAGATCGCAGTCAAGCGTAAGGGCGAAACGGCCCTGACCGTGGTGCGCGAGGTGGTCTGGCAGGTCGGCCGTACCGGCAAGGTCACCCCTGTCCTTATGGTCGAGCCCGTGAACGTGTCCGGAGCGACCATCCGCCGGGTCACGGCCCACAACGCCGGTTTGCTGGAGAAGAAGGGTCTGGGGCCGGGCGCAGAGATCGAGATCATCCGCAGCGGCGAGGTCATCCCCAAGGTCGAGAACGTGCTCGTCCCGGCCGCGACCGCGCTGCCTTCAGCCTGTCCGTCCTGCGGGACGGTTCTTGTGCGCGAGAACGATTTTCTGATCTGCCGCAACGAACACTGTCCGGATCAGGTCGTGCAGACCATCGAACACTGGTTCAAAACCTTGGGCAATGCCGATTGGTTCGGCCGCAAAACCGTGGAAAAGCTGGTCCGTTCAGGTTATGACAGTCTTGAAAAGGTGTACGAGCTGGGCGAAGAAGAATTTCGGGCCATGGGTTTTGGCCCCGTGCTGTCGGGCAATCTGGCCGAAGCCGTGTACCTGAGCCGCACCCGCGAAGTCGAGGACTGGCGGTTCCTGGCCGCCCTGGGCATTGAGGATCTGGGCAAGGGCGACAGCCGCAAGCTGTTGGAGCAGTTCCGCCTGCAGGACCTGCCGGCCGTCAGCCGGGAGCAGATCGAGGCCGTTCACGGTTTTGGCACCATCACGGCCGACTCCATCGCCAGGGGACTTGAGCGCGTGGCCCCGACCTTGCGCCATCTGCTGGACCTGGGCTTTCGGATCATGCCCACCGGTGCGGCGCGCGAAAAGGTCACGGACAGCCCCTTGGCCGGCAAGCATGTGGTTTTTACCGGCAAGATGCACGGTTCCCGCGAGGACATGCAGGAACAGGCCCGCGTCCAGGGGGCGCTGGTGCAGAGCGCGGTCAATTCCAAGACCGATTTGCTGATCTGCGGCGAAAACGTCGGGGCGGCCAAGCTCGCCAAGGCCCGCCAGTTCGGAACGGTGATCCTGCAGGAAGATGAATATCTGCGCCTCATTGGCGCACAAGGGCAATAAAACACGAGGAGTCTGACATGAGCATTCCAGTCATCATCATGGGCGCCAATGGGCGGATGGGTTCGACCCTGGTCCGTTTGGCCATGGAGTCCGACCAGTTTACCTTGCAGGGGGTTGTGGAGCGGGCCGAGTTCAGCAAGGGGCTGGAACTTCTGGGCTGCCCGGTGGCGAACGAGCTGAAAGATCTTCTGCCGTCCTGTCCCGGTGCCACGGTCATCGACTTCACTGCTCCGGAAGTGAGCCTGAGCTCCGCCCGCAAGGCCGCTGCAACCGGCAATCCCATTGTCATCGGCACCACCGGGCTGTCTGCCGACCAGTTGGCTGAGCTTGAGACCCTGGCCGCGACCATCCCGGTCTTCTGGTCCCCGAACATGTCCATCGGCGTCAACGCCCTGGTCCGTATCCTGCCCATGCTGGAGCGCATCCTGGGCGAAGCCTACGACATGGAGATCACCGAGATTCACCATCACCACAAAAAGGACGCGCCCAGCGGCACGGCCGTCAAGCTGGCCCAGGTTCTGGCCCAGTCGCGGGGCTGGAACATGGATGAGGTCGGCAACTATGGCCGTCAGGGGATTATCGGCGCGCGGCCGGAAAAGGAGCTGGGCGTGCATGCCCTGCGCGGCGGCGATGTAGTCGGCGATCATACGGTCTATTTCTTCGGCCCCGGTGAGCGCGTCGAGGTCACCCATCGCGCCCATTCGCGTGAAAACTTCGCTCGCGGCGCCCTGCGTGCCGCGGCCTGGCTGGCAGGCCAGAAACCCGGCCGGCTCTATTCCATGGGCCAGCTCCTGGGAGAATAGATGGTCAGCACCCTGCGGCAGGCCCTGGATCTGCTCGGCGGCGTGGTCCTGGGCAAGGACACGCAGCTGCGTCTCTCCCTGGCCTGCCTCCTGGCCCGTGGGCACCTTCTCATCGAGGACATCCCCGGCATCGGCAAGACGACCCTGGCCAAGGCCCTGGCCGTGGTGCTGGGCCTTGAGTTCAAGCGCGTGCAGTTCACCAACGATCTTCTGCCCGGAGACGTGCTGGGGGTCTCGGTCTTTGACGCGGCGCAGTCCACCTTTGTCTTCCATCCCGGACCGGTCTTCACCAACGTGCTCCTGGCTGACGAGATCAACCGGGGTACTCCGCGCACCCAGAGCGCATTGCTTGAGGTCATGGAGGAGCAGCAGGTCAGCCTGGACAACAGCACCCGACTGCTGCCCCGGCCTTTCTTCGTGCTGGCCACGCAGAACGCCCTGGACCAGGCCGGGACCTACCCCCTGCCGGAGTCGCAGCTGGACCGCTTCCTGTTCCGCATCAGCCTTGGCTATCCGGACCTTGATTCGGAGCTCGAACTCCTGGGCCGCAGTCAGAACGCCGGCCGTCCGACCCTGCCCGAGGCGGTCAGCAACGCGGGCGAGGTGCTCGATCTGCAGGAACGGGTTGATCACGTTCGCACCAGCGGTCCGCTGCTGCGCTACGTGCGCGACCTGCTGGATTGGACCAGGACGGGCGGACGGTTCGTCAACGGTCTTTCGCCCCGTGCTGGCCAGGCCCTGGTCCGCGCCTCTCGCGCCTGGGCCTTTCTCGAAGGCCGCGACTTTGTGCTGCCCGAGGACGTGCAGGCCGTCTTCCCGAGCCTTGCCGGGCACCGGCTGCGCTCAGCCGACGGGTCGGGCGTCGATCCGGCCGCCATTCTGGACGCGGTGCCCATCCCCTGAGCATCGCGCGGGGAAAAGAAGCATGATCAGGTTCATCCGCACATTGATCCAGGCGCGGCAGCGCGCGCCCTTGCCTCTGCGCCTGACCCGGCGGCGGATCTACATCCTGCCCACCAGGGCCGGGATGGTCTTCGCCTTTTTTCTCCTGGCCATGCTGGTCGCGGCCATCAATTACACCAACAATCTCGCCTTTCTGCTGACCTTCCTGCTGGGCAGCATCTCCATCCTCTCCGCCATTCACGCCTACGCCAACCTGGCCGGATTGGAACTGGAGTCCGCCCGCCTGTTCCCCGCCTATTGCGGCGATGACGCGCGGCTGCAACTCTTCTTCCGTGCCGGGGGGCGGGAGCGTAGGCGTCTTGGAGTGCGTGTCGGCACCGCCGAGGACAGTTTTTCCATGCCGGCCAGGGCCGGGCGGGAAATGGACCTGAGCATCCCCACTTCACGGCGCGGGCTTCGGCCGCTGGGGCAGGTGGTGATCAGCACTCGCTATCCGCTGGGCTTGTTCCGTGCCTGGTCCCCCCTCATCCTGCCGGTAACCGGTCTGGTCTATCCCTGCCCCCTTGCGGCGGACAGGATGGATTGGCGCAGCCTGCACGGGGAAGGGGACGAGGGCGCGCTGGGAACCGTCAGCCAGTCCGGCGAGTTCGGCGGCGTGCGGCCGTATCGGCCCGAGGACGGTCTGTCCAGAGTGTCCTGGAAAGCTTCGGCCAAGGGGGGCGGGCTGTTCGCCAAGGAGTTTCGCTCCGGGGTGGCCCGAACGGTAGTTTTTGACTGGTACGAAATCCGGGTTTCGGACTACGAGGAGCGCATCAGCCTGCTGGCCGGGCTGGTGCGGGAGGCTGAGCGCCAGGGATTGAGCTATGGCCTGCGCCTACCGGGCCTGGACATCGCGCCGGGCAGCGGCATGTCGCAGGCCCATCGCTGCCTGGAAGCCCTGGCCCTCATGCCGGAGGGGTCATGATCCACGACAAGCGCCGCTTCAGCATCACTCTGCTGGCCCTGGCCCTGGCCTTTGCCCCGCATCTGCCGCACGTTCCGATTTTTGTCGGTATTTTTGTCTGTGCGGCCTGGGGCTATGCCCTGGGCATGCAATACCGGGGCTGGCCCGTGCCGCCCCGCTGGCTGCGCGTCGTGCTGGCTTTGGGCTGTCTGGCCCTGGTTCTGTTCACGTATGGGCGCTCCTTCGGGCGCGACGCCGGGGTGGCCCTGCTCTCCCTCATGCTCGGGCTCAAGGCCGTGGAGAGCAAGTCCGTGCGCGACATGCTCGCTCTTTTGTTTCTGGCCTATTTTGTGGTCGTGACCAACGTCCTTTATTCCCAGACCCTGGTCATGAGCGCCTACATGTTTTTTTCCGTCATGGCCGTGACCGCGGCCCTGGTCCACCTGCATTCCGGCGAATCACGGCTGCTGCCGGACCTGCGGCGCGGCGGGCTGTTGCTGGTGCAGGCCCTGCCCCTGGCCCTGCTCCTTTTTGTCTTTTTTCCCCGCCTGCAGGGCGCCCTGTGGGGCGTACACGACCAGCGCGACGAGGGCGTCAGCGGATTCAGCGAGACTCTGGAGCCGGGCTCCGTGGCCAATCTGTCCCTGTCACGGGAGGTGGCCTTTCGGGTCGATTTTCCAGGGCCCATTCCCGATCGGGACAGTCTGTACTGGCGCGGACTGGTTCTGGACAGTTTTGACGGCCTGACATGGTTTCGCGACCTGCCTGTCGAACTTGCCCAGTCACGTTCGGAGAATTTTTCACAGCAGGCAGTGCCCTACACTCTGACCCTGGAGCCGCACAACAAGGAGTGGATTTTCGCACTCGACCTGCCTGTTTTCGCCCCCCGAGGCACGGTGCTGCGTTCCGACCGCACCCTGGCCGGCATGCGCATGGTCAGTTCGCGGTCGCGCTTTGAACTCGTGTCGGATCCTGCGCCGGAGCAGACACCCCTCCCCGGTCCGGCGTGGATTGCCCTGCCCGAAGACGGCAATCCCCGGTCGCGTGATCTGGCCAGGCAGTGGAAGGATTCGGGCCTGTCCCCGGCCGAGATGGTCGCAGCAGCGCTTGAACTTTTCCGCGAGGGCGGTTTCGTCTACACCCTGCGTCCCGGTGCCATGGCTGCGGACATTGTCGATCAGTTTTTGTTTGCAACCCGGCAGGGATACTGCGAACATTACTCCTCGGCCATGGCCTTTCTGCTGCGCGCGGCCGGGGTGCCGGTGCGGGTCGTGGTCGGGTACCAGGGCGGGGAGGAAAACCCCATGGGCGGCTACCTCATCGTTCGCCAGTCCGACGCCCACGCCTGGGTCGAGGTCTGGGTGGACGGGCGCTGGCAGCGCGTGGACCCGACCTCCGTAGTCGCGCCGCAGCGGCTGGTGACGGGGGTGGAATCCTTTGTGCCTCAGGGACAGGGGGTGCTGCTGCCTGAAGGGATCCGGGCCCTGCGCCAGGTGGGGCGGTTTTTCCAGCTCGGCTGGGACGCGGCCAACAATTCCTGGAACCAGTGGGTACTTGGATTCAGCCACGAGCGGCAACGGGGCCTGTGGGAGCGTCTGGGCATCGACCCGACCACCATTGCCGGGGCCGGGAAACTGGCGGCCTTCCTGGCTGCGGGGCTGTGCCTGACTCTTGGTGTGGCGTTCGCGGTCATGCTGCGATCGCGGCAGGGGGAGCGCGATCAGGTTGCGCTTCTCTACGGCCGTTTTTGCCGAAAGTTGGCCGCCATCGGCCTGGCCAGGAAACCGGCCGAGGGGCCGCATGACTATGCCGGACGCATCGGCAGACAGCGCCCTGATCTCGGGCAGGCAGCGCGGGACGTCATCGATGCCTACGTGGCCCTGCGTTACAGAGGCAGTGGGGATCCGGCGGCTTTCAAACGATTGATTGAAGAATTTACGGGGAGAACGTTCTGATGGAAGAAAACAAAGGCGCTCTGGTGCCGGTGGAAAAGACGGACGAGCCTTCCCCCACTCCGGTGGAGCAGGAGTATGAGCATGCCAAGGCCTATTTCAAGGAGTCTTCGGTCCAGGCGGTCAAGGTCAATGCGGCGCTGCTCACGGTGCTCGGGTTGTTCGTGCTGCGGGGAATCCGGTATGCGTGGGAGGCTTTAAGCTGCCATTTCCCCTGGCGCAAAAAAAAATAAAGGCGCCCGCAGGCGCCCCGGAGATCAGCGTACCCCAAGTACGCCGGCCTTGAATTTTTCGCCTGGCCCGGGCTTGGGTCCGATCCAGCAGGCCAGCAGGGCGTCGCTAAAGTCCTTGCCCGCAATCACGCCCTTGACCTGGCCGCGCACCACGACGGAGGTCCCTTGCGCCGGGTCGTACAGACAGTCCAGGGTTTCGCCCTTGTCCATGGTTTCCATCATGCCCGCGAGGGTGGCGAAGCGCTCTTTGAGGGACGCGTCGGCGTCCGGGGTGTTGGCCGCGAGACCTTCCAGCCAGGCCCCGGAAATTTTTTCGGCCTCGACCTTGCGCAAGAAGTGCATGGTCATGGCCCGGGGGGCGTCCGCGGCCAGGATTTCTCCGGCGTCCGTGGAAGGCGAGGCCAGATAGAGTCCGGCGGCGTAGACGTCGAAAAAGGTGAAGGTGCGCATGCCCAGGCCATTGAGGCTCAAGGTGGACTCACCCAGAGTGATCTGGTCGGGCAGGGTGACATCTCCGATGCGGCCGCCTGAGGCAGGGGATGCCAGGCACAGGGTGAAGAAGCAGATGAAGATGTATTTGCGGATCATGAGTGGTTCCTTTACTGTTATTTACTTGAAATACTGAGAGTATATTGGTGTGTCCCGATCAATGCTGAGTGCGTGCTTAACATTGGTCGCGCAAAATGAAAAGAGGGCTGCCTCAACGGAGATTGCATGCTGGTTGCGATTCTTTCGGACATCCATGGCAACATCGAGGCCCTGGACGCCGTCTGGCTTGACATGGCCCCCCTGCAGGTCGAACGGGTGGTTTGCCTGGGGGATGTGGTCGGCTACGGGCCCAATCCGGAAGAAGCCGTCATCTCCGTGCGTGAGCGCGGCGTGCTGTGCTGCATGGGCAACCATGAGCTGGGCCTCGTCAACGCTTCGGAGCGGGCCTGGTTCAATACCACGGCACAAAAGGGCCTGGGCCTGACCGCGAGCCTGTTGTCTTCGGAGAGCTTTCAATACATGGCTTCCCTGCCGCGTTTCGTGTGTCTGGCCGAGGCCAGGTTCGTGCATGGGTTTCCCCCCGACAGTGTGACTACGTACCTTTTCGATGTCGACGAGGAAGAGCTGGCGGCCTGGTTCGGACGGGGCGAGGCGCTGACTTTTGTCGGCCATACCCATGACCTGGGCCTGGTCAGCTGGAACGGGACCGAAGTGGTGCGTCGGGATCTCGTCCGCGAACGCTTTTTGTTGGACGGGAGCCCCTGCCTCGTCAACGCAGGCAGCGTGGGGCAGCCCCGGGACGGGAACAACAACGCCAAGTATCTGATCTGGGATACCAAGACGGGTCTGATCGAGGTCCGCTTCGTTCCCTACGACATTGAACGCACCGTCGCCAAGATCCGCGCGAGGGGCTTTCCCGAGTATTACGCCACGAGGCTTTGGTAACCATGAAGATTGGACGTTATGATATCCTGGGCCCTCTTGGCCGGGGCGGCATGGGCGGGGTCTACAAGGTCGGACACCGGGCTCTGGGCCGGGTCATGGCCCTGAAGCTGCTTGAGCCTCACGAGCTCTTGAGTGAGCTTATGGGCGAGGATAAGGTTCGTGAGGCTTTTCTGCGTGAGGCGCGACTCATGGCCGCTTGCGACCACCGCAACATCGCCGCGGTCTGGGACCTGGACGAGGATCAGGGACGGCCGTTCATGGTCCTTGAATATCTGTGCATGAATGTGGGGACCCTTGTCGGCGAGGGGCGCGTGGTGGAGAACGCCACGCGTGTCGTGCCTCCTTTGACTGCGCTCGATTTCGTGCGCCAGACTCTCGACGGGCTGGAGTACTTGCACGGCCGGGGCATCGTTCATCTCGACGTGAAGCCCGGCAATCTCATGCTCGGAAGCGACGGGACCATCAAGCTCATCGATCTTGGACTGTCGCGGCTGAGCGGTGAAGCGTGGGTCAAGCCCCGGGGGCTGAAAATCGGATCGCCCTACTACGCCTCCCCGGAACAGGAGGCCAACCCCGAGAAGGCCGACGAGCGGGCCGACCTGTATGCTGCCGGAGTGGTTTTGCACCGTTTGGTCACGGGTTTGTTGCCCGTGGAGGGGATGGTTGATTCGCCTCTTTTTTCCACAGCGTGGCGGATTTTTTTTTGGCGGGCCCTGGCTGTCGATCCGGCTGCGCGGTATCAAAACGCCGGGAGCATGCGCGACGCTCTGGAAGAGGTGGAAGCGGAGCTGCGGCAAGGGGCAAGCAATGACTGCGTGCTGGTCGAACCCGAGTGCGCAGTCATGGGCGCATTGCGCTCCACGCCGGTGCGTACAGGGGTGAAGCCGCGTCCTTTTGATTTTCTGGACGAACTGTACCGGCCTTTGAAATTTCATGAGACCGAACTCGAAGAGGTCGCGGACGGCTGGCTGGATCGCTGCTCCGGGCTGGTCTGGGGCCCGGTCTCACCCTGGCCCATGACCTGGGACGAGGGCATGGCCTCCGTGGTCGATGATTGGCGGATGCCCACGGTGGAGGAGGTTGTCTCCTTGCTGCGACCCGGGCAGGGGTTGGGAGAATTCTGCCACGAGCCCTTTGGAGACAGGTATTTGTGGGTCTGGACAGGGGACAGGCGCAGCTATACATCGGCCTGGTTCGTCGACGTGGGAGGGGGCGCGGTGCTGGCTCAGGATCGGAGTTGCCGGTTTCATGTGCGGCTGGTGCGGTCTGCTTGAAGACAGGGGGGCCGGGGCGGTCACGTCCCGTAGGGGCAGGCCTATGTGCCTGCCCAATCTCGGTGGTTGGCCAGGGCGGTCACGTTGGGCCGAAGAAGGGCGGGCACGCAGGGCCGCCCCTACGTGTCGTTGATGCGATGATTTGATTCCAGGCCGATGGATGTTGGGGCGAAAAATTTTTCGCCCATCAGGAAATTTAAAGACAGCAGGGGATGCGCGTGGACAGTGGTTTTTTGCAGGTTTTTGCGGTGGGGGTGGCCGTGGCGGTGGCGCCGGGGCCGGATTTTTTCATGGTGCTGCGCAACAGCCTGTCCCGCGGGCGTCTGGCCGGGGTGATGACCGCCCTTGGCATCGGGTCCGCCCTGGTCGTGCATGTGCTGTATTCCGTGCTCGGTCTTGCGCTGGTCATCGCTTCCAGTCCGGCCGTGTTCGGACTGATCCGCATCTGCGGAGCCCTGTATCTGATCTCCATCGCGGCGCGGTGTCTGTTCGGCAAAAAGGCGGCCATGCCGGAAACGTGCGTTCAGGCCGGGCATATGGATGCAACGGACTCACCCCTGCGCGGCTGGCGGGAAGGGTTCTGGTGCAACCTCTTGAACCCCAAGGCCGCCCTCTTTTTCCTGAGCATCTTTTCCCAGTTCATGACCCCCGATACTCCGAGCTACCTGCGCTGGGTCTATGGGGCCGAGGTCATTGTCATCGTCACGGTGTGGTTCGTGCTCCTGGCCCTCTTTTTGTCCACGGGTCGCATGCGCAGCATGTACGCGGGAGTGGCGCGATGGATCGACGGAGGCGTGGGCGTGATTTTTGGCGGGGTCGGGTGCTCGATTCTGGTGCAGGAGGCGCGGCGGGTGTTCTGAAGGCCGAGTCCAGGGCTGTTCGAAGATTCAGAGAGTGGGCGGCATGGCGGTGATTCGCCATGCCGCCCGTTTTGTTATTTGGCCTTTCTCTCTCTTCTTTTGGCGTGCAGGATGGGCTCAGTGTAGCCGCTCGGCTGCTCGCGGCCTTTGAAGATCAGGTCGCAGGCGGCCTGGAATGCTATGCTGGCGTCGAAATCCGGGGCCATGGGGCGATAGGAGGGGTCTGCTTCGTTCTGGCGATCCACCACTGCGGCCATGCGCTCCAGGGTGGCCCGGATCTGCTCCATGGTGCACAGGCCATGGTGCAGCCAATTGGCGATGTACTGGCTGGAGATGCGCAGGGTGGCGCGATCTTCCATCAGCCCCACATCCGTTACGTCCGGCACCTTGGAACAGCCGATGCCCTGGTCGATCCAGCGCACCACATAGCCGAGGATGCCCTGACAGTTGTTGTCCAGTTCGCGCTGGATTTCCTCTGCCGACAGGGAATGTTCAAGCAGGGGCAGGGTCACGAGGTCATCCAGATTGGCCCGCTTCCTGCCCTGCAGTTCGGCCTGGCGGGCAAAGACATCCACCTCGTGGTAATGCATGGCGTGCAGGGTCGCCGCCGTGGGCGACGGCACCCATGCGCAGTTGGCCCCGGCCAGCGGGTGCCCCTGCTTTGTTTCGACCATCTGTCTCATGCGGTCGGGCATGGCCCACATGCCCTTGCCGATCTGGGCCTTGCCTGAAAATCCGCAGGCCAGGCCCGTGTCCACGTTCCAATCCTCATAGGACAGAATCCAGCTGGCGTTCTTCATGGTCGCCTTGGGCACCATGGGACCCGCTTCCATGCTGGTGTGGATCTCGTCGCCGGTGCGGTCCAGGAAGCCGGTATTGATGAAGATGATGCGATCCTTGGCCACGCGGATGCATTCGGCCAGATTGACCGAAGTGCGGCGTTCCTCGTCCATGATTCCGATCTTCATGGTGTGGCGGGGGAGGTTCAGGGCGTCCTCCACGCGATCAAAGAGATCGCAGGCAAAGGTGACTTCCTCCGGACCGTGCATCTTGGGTTTGACGATGTAGATGCTGTCCGCGCGGCTGTTGCGCAGGAAGCCGAGTCCTTTGAGATCATGCATGGCCACCAGTCCGGTGACCATGGCGTCGAGGATGCCTTCAAAGACTTCGTCGTGGCCCAGCAGCACCGCGTCCGTGGTCATGAGATGCCCCACGTTGCGCACCAGCAGCAGACTGCGGCCCGGCAGGGTAAGGACGGAGCCGTCGGGCGCGGTGTAGGTGCGGTCCTGATTCAGGCTGCGGCTGACGGTTTTTCCGCCTTTGGGAAAGGAGGCCCGCAGGTCGCCGCGCAGGAGTCCGAGCCAGTTGGCGTAGGTCTGGGCCTTGTCCTCCCCGTCCACGGCGGCGATGGAGTCCTCGAAATCGACGATGGTCGTCATGGCCGATTCCAGCACCACGTCCTTGACGCCTGCGGGATGGGCCTTGCCTACAGGATGGGTGCGGTCGAAATGCAGTTCGATATGCAAGCCGTTGTTTCTGAACAGGAGAACATCGGGGGAGAAACCGGCAAAGGCTTCGGGGAGTTGCAGCGCGGTCACGCCGTCAGAAAGATGGATTTCGACGCTCCCGCCCTTGTCCTTGCGCACCAGACGGTACTCTTGCACATCACGGTGGCTGCCCCTGGCCAGGGGCAAGGCCTTGTCCAGGAAGCGGGATGCAAATTCCATGACCCTGGCCCCGCGCACGGGGTTGTATGCTCCGTCCCGCGTCGCACCATCGTCCTCGGGCAGCACATCCGTTCCGTACAGAGCGTCGTAAAGACTGCCCCAGCGGGCGTTGGCCGCGTTCAGAGCGTAGCGGGCGTTGGTGGCCGGGACCACCAGTTGCGGCCCGGCGATGGAGGAGATCTCAGGATCAACTCCGGAAGTTTCGATGGAGAAGGGCAGGCCTACGGGCACGATATAACCGATCTCCCGCAGAAACTGCTCATAAGCGACGGCGTCATGAGGCCTGCCCTTGTGCCGCTTGTGCCACGAATCGATGGTGTCCTGCATGTACTGGCGCTTGGCCAGCAACTCGCGGTTGCGCGGTGACAGGTCGTGCAGAATTTTTTCCAGGGCGGCCCAGAATGCCGTATTCGTCACGCCGGTTCCGGGCGTGGCTTTTTCGTGTATCAGATCATACAGAGGCTTTGCGACGTGCAATCCGCCGACAGGAACGTAAGTCATGGGCTGCTCCTTAGTTTATATGGAAATTGGTCCTACCAATATCAGGGAGCAGGCTTTGGGTCAACGATGATCCGCAAGATCGCGGGTCCGCAAGACAGGCTTCCTGAACGCGTGTTTCCAGGGAGTTGGCAAGATTCTTTCATATTCAGCGCAGTATTCGCCCCGGCCGTGCCTGGATTATGGCGGCGGTGGCCGGAAACGGATCGAACAACACGGAGGAAATCATGAAAAGCTATCGTAAAGAACTCTGGTTCCAGGTGCCCACGCGCCGAGCCTTCATCAACATCACGGGCGATGTCGAACAATGTCTGGCCGAAAGCGGGATCAGTGAAGGGCTGGTGCTTGTCAACGCCATGCACATCACCGCCTCGGTTTTCATCAACGACGACGAGTCCGGCCTGCATCACGACTATGAAAAATGGCTGGAAAAGCTGGCGCCCCACGAGCCTGTCTCCCAGTATCGTCACAACGTGGGCGAGGACAACGCCGATGCGCACATGAAACGCCAGATCATGGGCCGCGAGGTGGTTGTGGCCGTGACCGGGGGGCGGCTCGATTTCGGGACCTGGGAGCGGATATTCTACGGGGAGTTCGACGGGCGCAGGAAGAAGCGCGTGCTGGTCAAGATCATCGGAGAATGAGTCTGCATTGCGCTTGCGCAGCACAAAACGCCTTCCGCATCACAATGCTGAAGGCGTTCTGTCGTTTGCGGAGGGTGAAAATCAGCCCAGGTTTTTGGCCGCGAACTCCCAGTTGATCAGCTTCTCCTGCACGGCCTTGACGTAGTCGGCGCGGCGGTTCTGGTAGTCCAGGTAATAGGCGTGTTCCCAGACATCGATGGTCAGCAGTGGTTTTAGGCCGCTGGTGATGGGTGTATCCGCGTTCATGGTGTTCATGACCTTGAGTTTGTCGCCATCAGACACCAGCCAGGCCCATCCGCTGGCGAAACGTCCGACGGCGGCGGCGCTCAGTTCCTTCATGCACGTGTCCAGATCGCCGAAGGAATCGTTGATCTTGTTTTTCAGATCGGAGGGTGGCGTCCCTCCGCCCTTGGGGGAAAGGCTCTGCCAGTAAAAGGAGTGGTTCCAGGTCTGGGCGGCATTATTGAAGATGGCGGTCTTGTCCGCTTTGCCGCTGGTTTCGGTGATGATCTTTTCCAGCGGCATGTCCGCGAATTCACTGCCCGCGATGAGTTTGTTCAGGTTGTCTAGGTAGCCCTTGTGGTGCTTGCCGTAATGAAAGCCGATGGTCTTGGCTGAAATGACGGGTTCAAGGGCATTTTCCGCATAGGGCAGGGCACCGAGTTCAATGGGCGCGGACCAGGCGAGGCCGCGCAGCCCGCCCAGAGTAAAGAGGAGGGCGGCGCTGGAAGTGGCTGCCAGAAATTTTCGGCGACTCAGACCGCGCGAAGGTTCCAGAGGAGAATTGTTCATGGCTGTACCTCGGATGTGGGTGACGTTTCGGACAAATTGTGTGAATTTCGGATGCCGTGGGAAGCACTGTCTGCATTTCTGCCAGCACGTCTTCCGGGTGCGAGTTCACGGAATACTTTCTTTGCCCGTATCGTGTTTTGAAGGCTCAAGGCAAGCGGGATTGAAATTTATATCGGTCGGAGTAAGCGGATTGGGCCTTGAAATGCGAATGGCCGCGCGAGGCGGCCATTGCAGAGTAGGGCAAGGTGGGGAGGCTAGAAGAAAATCAGCCCCTGGATAAGTCCTATCGTTGCTCCCAGCACCGCTCCCACCACTTCGATAAACCTGAATTCCCTGGCCATGATGGACATGAGCAGGACTTCAAGTCGCTCCATGGACAGGTTTTCGATCTTCTCCTGAAGGAGTTTCCTGAAATCCAGGGTGTTTTTCAGTTCACCGGCCGCTGTTTCCAGCAGACCCGGCACGATGCGGTCTAACTCCTTGTCCAGCAGGCCTTTGATCTTATTCAGCATGGGGCCGTCCAGGAACATGGCGACCATGGGGTTCAGGGCCCCAAGTCGCTTGGACAGGAATTCGGTAAACCCTTCCTGGATCTTGTCCTTGAGTTTGGCCGCGAATTCCGGGCGGTGCATAACGCTCTGGATGTCGTCGTGGGACAGCAGTTCGCCTTCGATGACGGCGGCCAGGTTCATGGCCAGGGCTTTCTGGCGCTTGGGGAAGATGCCTTGCACCGTCAGGCTGCCGATCTGCACCGGACGGCGTGGGTGGAAGAGCATCTTGATGGCGATGAAATTGGTGATCCAGCCGATAAAGGCGCAGATCACGACTGAAAAGCACAGCTTTAAAAGCATGAAAATCTCCGGCTCGGGAACTCTTTTCTCCGCGCGCGTAGCGCGTCCCTATTCCTCGCTGGATGGATCCTGCTGGTCCATGGTGCGGGGGATGTCGCTTCTGAGCGTGGCCTTGATCTGCGCGGTGAAGGCCCCCAGGCCTTGGATCTGGATGCCGTCGAGCATTTCGGATTCCGATTCGATCTTGGAGCACTCCTTGGCGCTGGACCAGATGAGGTGGATGCCTGCAGTCTGCTTCACGCCTTTTGCGTTGGCCAGTTCGATGACGGCCATGGCGTTGGAGCGACGGACCTGCTTCTTGACCTGGGCGGGCAGGGCCGGGACCTTGAGCAGGTCGTTTTTGGACAAAAAAATGTAAGTCAGGGTCATGCTCGGGCTGGACATGGCCTGGTTGCGAAAGCCGCTGTCCACGCTTACACTCTGCTCCTGGGCGGATTTTATCATGTGGAACAGGTCACCGGCGATGCTCTGGGCGTAGTTCTTTTCAGTCATGGATACCTCGCGTTGGATGGGGCCGGGCACCAAACGTCCCGGCGCCCGGCTCCTTTACACGAGGCAACTGCGTCAGGCAAGACGCCGGATCAGGCGAAGGTCCGGCCGTCCCAGGCCCACTTTCCGAGGTCCGCATCCATGAAGACGATGTAGACGCGTTGGCTTTCGATACCAAGTTCCACCTGCATCATTAGCGTCAATTCTTCGGCCAGCTTCCGGACCAGGTCGTCCTTGAGGCCCAGTGCGCGAAGCTCCACGTGTGCCACCGGTTCGTCGTTGCCCCCGAAAAACATGGGCGCTTCGTCTCTGATCATCACCATCATGTACGTTTCGGCTTTGCCAAGCTCTGTGCAGACGCAGTCGGAAAGGGTGCGCATGAGCTTGCTTTTGTCCAGCACACGCACGTTTGTCGTAAGTTCAAGGCAGGGCATGTTTTCTCCTTTAAGTTATTGCACCACCCAGAAGGTGCAGTCTTTGGCAAGATGGGTGACCTTTGTCAGGCGTTGGGCATGCCTTCCTCCTGCGTCCGGCCCTAGGCGTGGTTGCGCAATTTGAGTTCAATGGGGTGGGGCTTCAGGTAGGTCTGGTCCTGCAGATAGAATTCCTCGTACTTGAGCACATAATGATTGAGCAGGGTCACCGGGACAATGAGCGGCAGCACGCCGTGGGCGTACTGGTTGATCAGGTCGAGCAATTCCTGCTTTTCATCCGGAAGAAGGTCGTTCTTGAAGTAGCCCATGATGTGCTGCAGCACGTTGCGGTGCTTGGGCGGCGTGGCCTTCATGCGCATGGCGTTCATGAGGTATTCGTGGTAACTCTTGAAGAGTTGCTCTTTGGGCATAGCCTTGCCACCCGCCACCAGCCGCCCCATGGCCCGGTAGATTTCCGGGCTGTGGGCCAGGAGCTGGAGTTTGTGGCGGGTATGGAAGGTGACCAGATTGCCCAGGCTCTGGCCGCCCCTCAGCATGTCGCGGTAGCGGCGCAGCACGAAGATGCGATCGATGAAATTTTCTCGCAGGAGCACATCGTGCAGGCGACCCTCCTCCTCCACGGGCAGAAGGGGGAAGTGCTTCATGAACATGCTCGCGAAGATGCCGACAGACTGGCCGGCCAGATTACCCGACTCCGAATAGACCTTGACCCGCTCCATGCCGCTGGACGGTGATTTGCTTTTGAAGACGAAGCCGCACAGCCCCTCGCTTTCCAGTTCCGGCAGGCGTGCGGCGGCCCACTCCTGCATGCGCCGGGTGTGGTCAATGCCGGTTTTCTGGGTCAGCAGGCGCGGGGATTCGGGGTCGCCAACCAGACGCATGGCTTCGCGCGGAATGGGCAGGCCACACTCAACCTCCGGACAGACCGGGACGTACTCCACGTATTCGCCCAGGGTCCGGGTCAGAAAGGGGTCGTGCTTGTGCCCCCCGTCGTAACGGACCTTGTCCCCGAGCAGGCAGCGGCTTATTCCCAGGCGGATAGGTCGGTTCATGATATTCTCCTTGCTGGAGGCGGCTGCCTCACCCCGAGGACGCTCCAGCCTTGATTCGATTTTCGTAAAATATTCTCCAATTACCGCCCTTCTGTCCAGGATGAGGTGGTTTAAAATAATCTCATCCCAGCCCGATGTGGGTCAGCTGCTGGAAATTATTGACCAGCTGATAACTGTCGACTTTAAGCTCCATGACCGCGCTGTCCGGTGCGGCCGCGAAGGCGCTCAGGTTTGGATGCCTCTGCGAAAAAAGGGTCACCGCCTGATGCTTGCGCTCTGCGTCCAGTTCCGTGGCAAACGCCGTCACGGTCACGGCCTGGGCACTGACTGGGTCGGTTGGTTCGTTGCGCGCCGTGCTGACCAGAAAGGACACGTTGGGGTTGGCGGTCATGTTGTCGAACTTCGTGGTCTGACGGGGCGTGACCACGATCAGGGTGCGCAGGTCTTGCGCGATCGCGAAAGCCATCTGGCTGCAGAGGGGAATGTCCATGAAGGAGGTGCACAGCACGCCTGCGCGCTGTCCGCCCAGGATTGTCTCCAAGGTCTTGCGCGCCTCGGCGTCGGCCAGGGTGGTTTCTTTTGAGTGCGGTTTGGTCATCAGATTCGACATTGTGATCCCTCCTTAGGTGGGGTGACGGGTCCGGACAGGATTTTTCCGCCGATTTTGCGGGCCAGGGCGGTGAGCATGCCCCGGAAAAGTGGACCGTGCACGGGTATGAGCGGATACCAGTAGACAATGCCCCACAGTCCCCTGGGCAGGAAGCGGGCGCGCAGGGTCAGTCTTGTGCGCCCCGGGCCTTCTTCCTCCACGTCGAACTGCAGCAGCGCCTCGCCTGGCAGCTTCATCTCGGCCAGCAGGCGCAGGCGGCGGCGCTCTTCGACCACCAGCACCCGCCAGAAATCCAGGGCGTCCCCGACGCGCAGTTCATCGGGATGACGCCGCCCGCGACGCAGTCCCGGTCCGCCGATGAGTTTGTCAGCCATGCCCCTGAATTTCCACAACAGGTTTCCATACAGCCAGCCCTCATCTCCGCCAAGCCGCACAAGCACGGCCCAGACCTGGGCCGGGGTGGCGGCCAGGGTCAGGGTATGCGCCGATTCAAGCACCGTTCCGCCCGCATAGGGAGCGTCTCCGCAGTCGATCCACTCGGGCACTCGCTGCGCCCCCGCGTCGGACCAGCAGGTCTGGGCCTCGTGCCGCACCGTGCGGTCCAGGGCCCTGGTGATGGCCTCCTCGGCCGTGAGCAGCCGGGCCTGGACAAGCTCGCGGATGCTGTTTTCGCGGCACACGACCTTGTTGCGCAGGCCCTCGGCCAGGGGCCGCGCCAGGCTGGAGGGAACCGGAGTGACCAGCTGGATCCAGTAGGAGGAGAGCTTGGGCGTCAGCACCGGCACCGGGATGATGATGCGGGGCCGCAGGTGCGCCACGCGGGCATAGACGTCGAAAAGTTCGCGATAGCTAAGGATGTCCGGACCGCCGATGTCCATGGTGCGTCCGGATGTTTCGGGCCGTTCCAGGCAGCCGACCAGGTATTCGAGCACATTGGTCACGGCGATGGGCTGGCACAGGGATTTGACCCATGCCGGGGTGATCATGATCGGTAGGCGCTCGACGAGGTAGCGCAGGATTTCAAAAGACGCGCTGCCCGACCCGATGATCATGGCCGCTCGCAGCCAGGTCAGAGGGACCGGTCCGCTGCGCAGGATTTCACCGACCTCCATGCGCGATTTGAGATGCTCGCTCAAATCCTTGTCCATGTCACCCAGTCCGCCCAGATAGAGGATTCGTTCAAGACCTGCCTCCTGGGCAGCGTCGCGCATGATCAGGGCCGCGCGCTTGTCGCGCTCCTCGAAATCCTTGACCCCGGGGTGCATGGAGTGGACCAGGTAGTATGCGGCGTGGCATCCCCGCATGGCCTCGGTCAGCGCCGCCTGGTCCAGGGCGTCCGCCTGGACCGGTTCCACGTTCGGGTGGGCGGCGAAAGACCTGCAGCGCAGTTTCTCAGGATTGCGCCCCACGGCGCGTACATTCCAGCCCTTTTCAAGCAGGGCCGAGACCAAGCGGCCGCCGATGTACCCTGTCGCTCCAAGCACGGCCACGGTGCGGTTATGCTCCATGCGTCAACTCCTCATAATTTTTGATATTAAAATAGTTCTTTCATGGCGTCTGGCAACCGTCTTTACTCGCGCGAGCAAGCAACTTATGGTTTCAAGTGATGCGTTTTTAATGTTTTCACCAATGAGGTTGTCATGAATATACATGTATTACGGGATAGTGGCGAGTCGAAAGATGCCGTTTTGCTCATGTTTCGCGCCGAAGGGGCGGCCTGGAGCGAGGAGGATCGGCTAGTGGCGGGAATTGCCGGTCCGGATGCGCAGATACCCTTTTCCGGGAAGGCCGGGCGGACCCGGCTCTGCTTCGGTTCGGCCGGGAGGTGTCTGCTGGTGGGCCTGGGCAAGGCCGACGATCTCGACCTGGACGGATTCCGCGCCGCCGTGGGCGTGGCAGTGCGCGCGGCGGCCGGGCAAGAGATTTCTTGTCTGGCCGTGGATTCCGCACATCTGGATCGTCTGGAACTGGGCGAAGACCTGACGCTGGAATGCGTGGTGGCCGCGCGCTTGGCCGGGTACCGTTTCGTGGCCTTCAAGTCCGATCCCGGGGACGAGGATTGCCCTTCAAGCCTGTTGATCAGGAGTGACGACGCGGACATGGAGGCAAAAGTGGCCCGGGCCCTGGCCGTGGCGGATGGGGTCGTACTGGCCCGCGACCTGGTCAACACTCCGGCCAACGTGGCCACTCCCGAATACCTGGCCGGGGTGGCCCGCGACCTGGCCGCAGAGTTCGGCTTTGGCGTGCAGGTTTTTGGTCCCGAAGAGATCGTGGGCATGGGCATGGGCTCCTTTGCCTCGGTTTTTCGCGGCAGCGATACCCCCGCACGGTTCATCGTCCTTGATTCGGCTCCAGGCAGCGAGGACAAACCCCTGGTCTTCGTCGGCAAAGGTGTGACTTTCGACACTGGGGGCATCTCGCTTAAGCCTCCGGCCAAGATGCATGAAATGAAAGGGGACATGGCCGGAGCCGCCGCTGTACTCGGATTTTTTAAGGCTCTCGGGCAAGCGGGAGGGAGCGTGCGGCGAGTGGTGGGGCTTTTGCCCTGCACGGAAAACGTGCCGGGCAGCAGGGCCACCAAACCCGGCGACGTGGTCACGGCCATGAACGGCAAGACGATCGAGATCCTGAATACCGACGCCGAGGGCCGCCTCATCCTGGCCGACGCCCTGGCCTACAGCGCCCGCTTCGAGCCGCAGATCCTGGTCGATCTGGCCACCCTGACCGGAGCCTGCCTCGTGGCCCTGGGCACCAAGGTGGCCGCCGTCTTCGCCACCACGGCGGAACTCGACCTGCGCATCCGCGAGGGCGGCAGTCGGGTGGGCGAAAGATTCTGGCCCATGCCGCTGTGGAAGGAATACGGCGTGCCTCTGAAAGGAGAAGTGGCGGATCTGAAGAACATCGCCACACGGGAAGGGGGTGCGATCTACGCGGCCATGTTCCTGAAGAACTTCGTGCCCGAAGGCGTGGACTGGGCCCACCTTGATATTGCGGGACCGGCCTGGACCGACGAAAACGCGTCCATCTTCAGGCCCGGCGGGACGGGGTTCGGGGTGCGGACGTTGTGGGAGCTGGTTGAGGCGTATGATGGGCGCGAGGGGGAGATGGCGCTTTAGCGCGAGAACGGGTTGAGCCGGGGGCCGCTGAACCTCTGCCGCCAGCGGACATCGTGAATATTCATGTGCTGCCTCTGAAAAATGGGCCGGGAACATCGTCCCGGCCCATTGGTTCTAGTTCTTATCCTCGCCGCGGCTCATCTCGATAATGGCCTTGGCATACGCCAGCCGCAGGTTTTCAAGGTATTCAGGATCGGCCTGACCCTTCCAAGTGCTGACTTCCATGAAGCGTTTGGGGATCTTGACCGTCATGGGGTCAAAGCCCCCTGCGGCGCGGGCCTGCCAGCGCAGTTTCTGGAGGAAGGTTCCGGCTTCGTCCAGATTGTCGGCCAGCTCGCTCCCGCCAAGTACGGTCAGGCACTGGCGCAGGGTTTCTGGGTCGTAGACCTTGCGGGCGAAGAGGCAGGCCACCATGGAGGTCAGGATGACGCGGTCGCGTTCGTCCTCCAGCAGGAAGGCCAGGGCCTTGTCCACGTCCTTGGGGGCGTTGGATTGGTCATAGGTATAGGCACCCGTGTCCAGATGCGAGTGACGCAAGCCCAGGGATTGTGCCACGTAGAAAACCTCGCCCGTGGCGTACCCGGCCATCTCCTGGCCCAGAACGCAGGCAAAATCCGCTCCCCCGTAATGATTGGCTGCGGCCATGGTTCCGGCCGCCAGGATTTTCCAGAACTCGTTTTCCGCTCCGGCCAGCATGTGCACGGCTTTGAGGTATCCCTGGACTTCGCCAAAGCGCAGGTCGATGCCGGTCTGCTCCGTCGTGACCACGCCCTTTTCAAGCGCCTCCGTGGCCCAGGCCAGGGCCACGCCGCCGCTCATGACATCAAGGCCTGCCTTCTCAACTTCGTCCATGACCGTCAGCACTTGGGGTGCCTGGGTCAGGCCGAGCATGGAGCCCGTGGCGAAGATGGGCTCGTAGTCGTAGCCGACCTGGCGGTAGACGTAGCGGTTGTCGCGGTGGAATTTCTCGCGCACGAAGCCGATGTGGATGCAACCCACCGGGCATCCGGCGCAGGCGGCGTTCCTGAGCAGGGTGTCGTCGGCGAAGCGCTCGCCCGTGATGCCCTCTATGCCGGGATCTGACGTGGCCTGCAGGTTGCGCCAGGGCAGGGCTTTGAGCTCGTTCAGGGCTTCGAGGTTCGAGGCCGTGCCCAGGTTGTGGTACTTGCGCATCATGTCCGTGTCTGTGAGCCTGCGGAAGATGTCCTTGTACAGGGCCGGGTACTGCTTGCCCTCGGGCTGGTCCAGGGAGTTGTTGCCCTCGACGACAATGGCCTTGAGGTGTTTGGCACCCATGACCCCGCCGCCGCCGAGCCGCCCGAAGTGGCGGTAGGTGTCCACGTTGATGCAGGCCATGGCCGACTTGTTCTCTCCGGCCGCACCGATGCGCATGATCGTCCGGTGCCCGGAGCCTTTGAGGATGCTGCGCAGCAGCTTGCCTGTGGCCAAAGCGTCCTTGCCCCACAGATATCCGGCGTCCATGAACTCGATGATGTTGGCACCCAGATGCAGCACCGTGGGGCGCTCGGAGCGCCCGATGATCACCAGCGCGTCGAGCCCCGCGAAGCGCAAAGCCAGGGCGCTGCGGCCTCCGGCATGCGATTCGGCGTACTGTCCGTGCAGGGGCGAGGTGAAGGCGCAGACCGTCTTGCTCATGAGCGGGAAATAGCCGGTCAGGGGGCCGATGGTGAAGATCAGGGGCTGCGCGGGATCGTCCCATGCCAGTTCCGGCTTGGCGTAATCGAGGTGAAGCTTCGCGGCCAGCCCTGAGCCGCCGAGATATGTCGCGACGCCGGGAATGCTGCGGATGGTGGAGCGACCCGAGGACAGATTGACTTCCAGTATCCTGAAGGTTTCGGTGATCATGCTTGCACCTCCACCATCTCAAGGCAGTCGTGGGGACAGAATTCCACGCAGCTGCCGCAATGGATGCAGACATAGGGCCGATCCTGGCGGTCCTGGGCGATGGCGTCCACCGGGCAGGCGGCCACGCATTTGCCGCATTGGATGCAGAGCTTCTTTAGCTGGGTGACTCCGCCGCCTTTTCGCTGTTTAAGACTGCCCGTGGGGCAGGCCGCCGCGCAGGGGGCCGGGTTGCAGGCCAGACAGACCTTGGCCAGAAATCCGGTGGACAGACCTCCGGAGGACAGGATGCGGATGCCTGCATTTTCCCAGGACAGGCATTTGTGGACCACGCGGGCGCAGGCCAGGGAGCATGAGTGGCAGCCGATGCACCGGTCCATGCGTATCGCGACAAGTTGTTTCATGAGTGATTTCCTATGGCTGGTTCAAAAAAGCCAGGGTATGTTTCTTTTGCGTGATTGTGAAGACCCGCGCGAATGGTTTACAAGCCGGGGCAAACGTGAAAGCCAGGAAGCAGGAGGTGAACGTGGCTGAACGTGTTTTTTCCATCGTGACCAGACCGGATACGGGACTGGAACTTTACGAGATTATTCAGGACCATGTCCGGGATCTGCATGGGCGGGGAATGTCCAAGGTCGTGGGCTATGAGGTCATGAGCAACGGCAGGGTCATTCTCTTGAAAGTGCGTGGCCCCCAGGAAGACGTCATGCCTGCGGACGAGACCCTGGAGGCGGTTTTGGATGATGTGTTCGTGGAGCGGATCGAAGCCCTGGCCCAGGAGTTGGTGGACGGATTCTACATGCCGTCTTTTGCCCACTGCGCCTCGGAACGTGAGGAATGATCTCAGGGCTGGTTCGGGTCAGATCCGGCTCATCTTCTTGAGCTGGATCTCAAGGCAGGACAGGGCCGCGGGCGTGACGCCGGAAATGCGTCCGGCCTGGCCCAGGGTGCGGGGCTGGATGCAGGTCAGCTTTTCCGTGACCTCGCGCGAGAGGCCCGGAATTCCAGTATAGCTCATGTCGTCGGGCAGGATCGTCTGCTCCATTTTGTCGAAACGGTCCACCAGCTCCTGCTGGCGGCGCAGATACCCCTCATACTTGGTCTTGATTTCGGCTTCTTCCAGTGCTTCCCCGTCAAAATTCGCAAGATCGGGCCACAGTGGCGCGAGCGCCCCTATGGTCAGCTCAGGCTGGCGCAAGAGCTCCTTCAGGCTGACTGCCTTTTGCGGGATCGTGCCGCCCATGGCCTCGACCGTGTCCCTGGTCGCGGCGTCGGGGCGCACGCGCACCGCTTCCAGTCCTGCCATGATCTCGCTGACCGCGGTCTGTTTGCGGGTGAAGCGCCGCCAGCGGCTGTCGTCCACCAGGCCAAGGTCGCGGCCGATGCCTGTCAGTCGCTCGTCGGCGTTGTCCTCGCGCAAGAGGAGCCGGTGCTCGGCCCGGGAAGTGAACATGCGGTAGGGTTCGAGGGTGCCCTTGGTGACCAGATCGTCCACGAGCACGGCGATGTAGGCCTGGCTGCGGGTCAGGATCATTTCCGGTTCGCCGCGCAGGGCGAGGGCCGCGTTGATGGCCGCCCACAGCCCCTGGCCTGCGGCCTCCTCGTAGCCCGAGGTGCCGTTGATCTGCCCGGCCATGTACAGCCCGCGCACGAGCTTGGTTTCAAGGGTGGGCCTCAGTTGGGTCGGGGGGGCGTAATCATATTCGATGGCGTAGCCGGGGCGGATGATCTGCGCATTTTCGAGGCCGGGAATGGACGCCACCAGCGCCTTCTGGATGTCCAGCGGCAGGCTGGTGGGAATGCCGTTGGGATAGACCTCATGGCTGCTCAAACCTTCGGGTTCGACAAAGATCTGATGCCGGTCCTTTTCCGGGAAGCGGGCGATCTTGTCCTCGATGGACGGGCAGTAGCGCGCTCCGGTGCCCTTGATGACGCCCGTGAACATGGGCGAGCGATCGAATCCGCTGCGGATGATCTCGTGAGTACGCTCCGTGGTGTAGGTCACGAAGCAGGGCAGTTGCTCAAGCCTGATGCCGGGAGAGTCGAAGCTAAACGGGCGGGGCGGATTGTCGCCAGCCTGCTCCTCCATGACCGAGTAGTCGACGGAGGACTTGAGCAGCCGGGGCACGGTGCCGGTCTTGAGACGCCCAAGCTCGAAACCCAGTTCGCGCAGACGTGGTGACAGACCGGAGCTGGCCGGGTCACCGTAGCGGCCGCCGCTGAAATTATTGAGGCCGACATGGATAAGGCCCCGCAGGAAAGTGCCTGTGGTCAAGAGCGCCGCCCGGCAGGGGATGGTCTCGCCAAGGGTGGTGATCACGCCCGTCACGCGGCCGTCTTCCACGTTCAGCGAAGCCACGGTCTCTTGGCGCACGAAGAGGTTTGGACAGGTGAAGATATCCTGCTGTACGACCTTCACGTATTCGGTCCGGTCGATCTGAGCTCGGCTGGAGCGCACGGCCGGGCCCTTGCGGGTGTTCAATATGCGGAACTGGATTCCGGCCTGGTCGGCCCATTTGCCCATCATGCCGCCAAGCGCGTCAATCTCCTTGACCATGTGCCCCTTGGCCAGACCGCCGATGGCCGGATTGCAGGACAGATGCCCGATGCGGTCGGGGTTGATGGTCAAGAGAAGGGTCTGCATGCCCATGTGTGCTGCGGCCATGGCCGCCTCGCAGCCGGCATGACCCGCACCCACGACAATGATGTCGAAGGTGTCCGGCACGGTCGGCACGGTCATTCTGCCGCCTGCCTTTCGAACAGGAGGTGGGCGAAGACACCTGCGTCGGCGATGGTGGCCGAGATGGACGCGTGCTCGTTGGGCTGGTGCGCGGTATGCATGAGGGTGGACCAGCACACGGCGGGAAGCCCACGCTTGCGAAACGAGGCGGCGACCGTGCCGCCACCGATGCCGATCATGCGCGCCTCAAGCCCGCGGGCGTCTTTCAGCGCGGCCTGCAGACGTCTGGCGGCTTCGCAGTCGCCTGGGGTGGCCGGAGCGGCCTGCTCCCTGACCACGGGCGAGAAGGTGATGGACACTCCGTGCTGAGCCTCCACCTCGTCGCAGATTTCCCGTACCTCATCCTCGATCTCTTCCAGTGCATAGGAGGGCAGCACGCGGCAATCGAGATGAAAGACATCCTGGCCGGGGATGGTGTTCACGTTGGGGACGTTGGCCTCCATCTTGGTCGGCACGAAGGTGGAGACGGGCGGGTCGAAAAGCGGGTCGCTCGCGTCGAAGAGGGTGTGCAGGCGGTCCAGGGCGAGGATCAGGGTCGCGGCGGCGACCAGGGAATTGACGCCAGCCTCGGGGGTCGAGGCGTGACACTGTTTGCCCCGCACCGTGAACCTGAGCCAGAGCACGCTTTTTTCTGCGATCTCGATGGCGTTGCCTTCCGGAGTGCCGAAGTCGGGGATGACGATGAGGTCATCCGGGGCGAAGACGTCGGGATGGCGCTCCATGATGTACTCGATGCCCAGCGCATTGCCCGTTTCCTCATCGGCGGCGAGCAGAATGCCCAGGGACAGGTCCGTCCGTGCCCCCGCGTTTTCCAGCGCGCGCAGCAGGATGAGGGCGCTGACCATGCCCTGGTGGTTGTCCTCCACGCCACGGCCGTAGATGAGGTCCCCCTCCTGGCGCAGAACGAACGGGTCGCTTTGCCACAGGGACACGTCGCCGGTGGGCACCACATCGGTGTGGGCGATGAGCCAGAGCGTTCGGGGACTACTTCCCGGCCTTCTGATGATCAGACTCGGGCGGTAGCCGCATTCGACCCTGTCATCCGGGGCGCTGATCGTTTGCGTCCGGGCTCCGCTGAATCTGCCCGCATATTCGGCCAGGTACTCGACCTTGGCCTTTTCGCCCTGGCCCGCATTGGTCGGTCCAAGGGCGGGGATGGCCACGAGGTCCGTCTGCAGGCGCAGCAACTCATCGCGGCTGTCTTTAAGGAGTTCAAGCACGGTGCTGAGCATGGTGGCGTCCTTCGGGAGGTTTATGGGAAGTCCCTTGTGCCCGAAATTTGGCGGAAAAAAAAGGCAGGAAAAACCTGCCTTGTACGTTGTGCGTGGTAAAAGGCTTAACGGCCTTTGGCTGCGCGCTTGGAAGCCTTGAGCGGGTTGACCTTGGCCTTGCCCTTGGCGGGCGCGGTCTTGGTGTGGGTCGAGAAATTGCAGATTCCCAGTCTCCACTTGGAGGCGGGCTGGGGATAGCTGCCGCAGTACTTGGCTTCTTCGAATTCCTTGATCCGCTCGCAGCCTTCACACTGTTCCACAATCTGTTGCATGACAACGCCGTTGACCTGAACACCTTCGTCAGTCTTGACGGCATTACTGAAATCTACTGCCATGAGGCTCCTCCATAATTTTGTCCTGAAATGCTGCCGCGTCTTTGACCGTTGAAAACAGCGTTCTTGCGCTGTTCACCGGAAACTCGCTTTATTTTTCGAATCAAAGGTAAAAGTCAAGCTTTTTTTCCCCGATCAGCAGATGCAAGCGTCTGCGTCCCAGGCTTCGTTAGCATGCCGACAGCGACTGCGTCCGGGGTCGGCATGAAGAAACCAGGGCCTCTTCAAAGCGCCCTGGTTCAAGGTCTCGCGTGTGGTGCGTCGGCCCTTGCTCAGGGCTTCTTGGGGTCTTCGAGGCTCAGAAAGGATAATTCGTCGTTGGAATCAGGTGACTTTTTACCAGAAGACTCGGTCCCGAAATCAAGAAGGATTTCCTGCTCCTCGGAAAACGATGGCTTTTTGGGCGCGGCGGTTTTGGCGCGCGGCTCGTCTTCCAGGGGCGCAAGCATTTCTTCCAGTTCCGGGATGAACAGATCCTCGCGTTTGGGCTTGGTTTGTGCCGGTTGCGGATCGGCCGGAGTGTCGAAGGACGCGCTGAAATCAAGCTCAACCGTGTCTTCGGCGGGGAGCGTTTCCAGAAAGAGGTCCTCCTCGGGTTTGGGAGCGCTTCGTGCAGGTGCCGGAGTATAGGCCGCAGGGGCCGGTTCAGCTTCGGGCATGGCGAAGTCCAGTTCCGGAAAACTTGATACGTCGATTCCGGTATCCACGGGGGCCCTCGCAGTGTGTGCCGCAGGAGCGGCCATGGGAGCAGACAGGTAGTCCGTATGCGCGTTTGCCAGGGACGCTTCTTTGTCAGCGCCCATCGCCATCGCAGGAGCTACCGTAGCAGCCTGCGTCGCATCTCGCTCTAACCAGTTGACTCCGCTGGCGGATAGCCAGTTCAGGTACAGGCTCTTGCGGGATTCTTCCCAGTCCACGCCGCATTTTGGGCATGTGCTGACATGGTCGAAGGAATGAAATTTACATTTTTTGCAGTACATAGTGCGTCCTGAATTGGCGGTGGTTTATGTTTTCGTAAAACAGTGTACACCTAAACACGTCTCTTATGCAAGCTGCCTGGGCATTGATGAAAAATGAAAAAAGAGCTTCTTCACTCCCGGCAGCATCCGCGTCCAGTTTGCTTTTCACAGGGCCTGCGGAGCAAAATCTGTGGCTGCTTTCGGAAAAGGCTGAGGCGGGAAACTTTCATTTCCCGCCTCGTGTAAACCGAGATGACTAAAAACCAGATGCGATGTGATCCTGGCGCCTGGCCGGTTCTGGGCCGGCGGTTGTCATTGTGTTGCCATTGTAACCGGAATAAACGCCTCTACAGTCTGTTTCCTGTGTTACCTAGGGAATTTCCTTCCAACGCGCCTTTAACCAAGTTTTCGTTTTTGGTTTCTGAACAACGCGCCTCTTTCATTACGATGAAAGATGGTCCCTTGGGATGTTTACAGCCGACACGCCTGTGATAGAGGTTTTTTTCTGATTTCCTTCCAACGCGCCTCTGCGGTACAGATTTGGTTGCAGGTTTTTTGGAACGTCACATTTCAACCTTTTCAAGAACTTTCAAAACTCCGCATGCGGAAAAGGTCTTGCCTAAATTTAGTACGGCAAGCCACGTGAAAGTCAAGGGCTATTTCTTGCGGAATCTGTCGGCCATGATGCGAGTGAAGGCTGCAAGAATGCCGCATACGATCCCCAGGAAAAAAGCCTTTCCAGGTTCATAGCCGAACCAGCTCGCGATCATGCCGATGGAGCCGCCGACGATGACGCCGCGCATCACGGCATGGCTTGGGGTGTTTTCATTTGATCTGTCGCTCATTTTTCCTCGTGTGCCGCCCTGCTGCGGGCCTTGTTTTTTGCATCCATCATGGCTTGAAGCTGCTGCAGGATGCGTTTCTTGTAAAACTGGACCACGTCTTCCTTGTTCATGATCATGTCCAGCTGCCGGGTATGGATGAGAATGTGTCCCAGCAGCTCCAGTCGATCCTCTATAAATTCCTGATCGCAATCGTCCAGGCGGGCGAACATGGCGTCTTCCCTGACTCTTGTCTGAAAGCCGAATTCGTCGAGGATTTCTCCAACGAACCGGGCCCGGCGGACTTTGCGGTGATGGTCAGCGGCCCCGCCCTTGAACTGGAATCGGATGTAGTTTTCCCGTGGCCGGGGGCCTGCCAGGGCCTCCACGGAGGTGAAATGGTACCCGAACCTGGACTGCAGGTTGCAAAAGTGCTTTGAGATCATGAAATAATTTCTTTCCGAGAACTGGGACGCCGCAGCAGGTTCAAGGTTCCTGTTGGTCGCGGATTGGAAAAGAACCGACATGAACCCCTTGCAGTCAACGCACGGCGGTCCTTCCCAGGAGTAGGCCACTATGCCCCGCCACAACGCGAGCATGGGTAGGGAGGCGATCTTGTCCAGGGCGATCATTTTCCCGCCGGGCTCTTCCACAAATCCGTCATCGAGGTTGATGATCCACCATTGCATGGGGACGATGGTCTTGAGCTGTTTGCTCGACCGGGGTGAGAAATCGTGGTCCCGCCCGAAGCTGAACATCTCCTGTACCGACTTTTCGTGGCAGAAGCGCGTGATGTCATGCAGCGTTTTGCAATTGGCCGGGGTGAAGTCAACGCCATCGGGATCGAGAAGCCGCAGCGGCGTGATGTGTCGGTTGACGTTGAGCAGGGTCTGAAAAACCGGGCTGCCCTCCATCATGTTCGGTCGCTGCGGGAGGCGGTCCAGCAACTCGCTCTGCAACCCATCGTAGACGACCCGGTTGTCGGCGTCGAGGGTGATTTCCCGGCCCGGCTCCAGAATATTCGTGGCTGCGGGGACGCCAAAAAGCGCGGGCACGTTGAATTCGCGCGCGACATTGGCCAGGTGTCCGGCGACGCTGCCCTGCTCGGCGATGACGGCCTGGCACCTGTTCAACACGGCCGCCCATTTGGGGGCCGCCTCCACGCAGACCATGATCGCCTTGTCGGGGAGCACGAGGATGTCCACGTCCTTTTTGACGATGTGGACCACCCCGTGGGCCGTGCCCGAGCTGGCGGTCTGTCCGCCCTGAACCAGCGGCTCGACATCGGGCAGCAGTTCCCGCGCGGGCTCTGACTGACGGATGTCAAGGGGCCGCGTCTGCAGCAGGAACAGCTGTCCTTCGGGGGTGTAGGCCCACTCAATGTCCTGGGGTGTGCCGTAATGCGCCTCGATGCGCGCAGCCATGGTCGCCAATTCGAGGATCTGCCCGTCGTCCAGGGTCGGCTGGTCCGCCTGGAGAGGATCGACCATGATTCTGCGGACGCCTTCGGTCTGCGAACAGACGATTGCTGACTCCTTGCGCGGCACCGTGCGTTCGACGATGCGCGGCGGCGGCCCTTTTTCCACCAGAAAACGGTCGGAAGTGGCGGTGCCGTCGACCACGCCCTTGGCTACGCCCCAGGCGGAAGTGATCTGGATACGGTTGTCCCCGGTATTGAGGGGGTTGCTCGTGTACGCCACGCCGCCAGCTCTGGAGGTGACCATGCTCAGGCAACCGACGCACATGAGCACGTCGTCGTCCCGGATGCCGAGCATGTAGCGGTAGGTCATGGCGTGGGCCGAATATTTGCTGGCCACGACCTCCTTGTAGCCGTCCAGGAGGCTCTCGCGGTCCAGATTGAGCAGTGACCGATGTTGCCCGGCAAAGGACGCGCCCTCGCTGTCCTCGCCCAGGGCGCTGGAGCGCAGCGCGACATGGACCTGCCGGCCTTCGCGTTCGCAGAGGCGGTCGTAGGCACAGAGGATGGCTTCCTCCAGTTCAGCCGGGATTTTGGCCGCCAGGATCATGCCTCGGATCTTGGCGCACATTTCCAGCAGCGCGATGGGCTGGTTGGTTGCGTCCTCGTCTTCGGGATCAAGGCTGGCCGGTGCGCAGGCACCGAAATGGGAGGCCATGGGGTGCCCGAGCACGAGGCAGTTGATTTCGTCCCACAGGTTGCTTTGCCGCATGAAAGCCATGTACGCTTGGGCAGTTATGGCGAAGCCCGAGGGCACGGGTACCTGCAGGCTGTTGCCCAGTTCCCCCAGATTGGCCATTTTGCCGCCGACATCTTCCACATCCCGGGCCGTGATCCGGTCAAGCTCGAGGACAAGTTCGGACCGGTGGATGGCCTGCCTGGATGCGAGTTCCATCTGGATCTGGTCCTGGATCGTGCGCAGGGAGTCGCGCAGGCCCAAGTATTTTCCCGGGGCGAGGTAGAGCAGATTTTCGACGATGTTGTAGACCTTGGTGCTGGCCCCCGTGGCCCGTGTTCTGACGAAATGCATGCCGAAATGGCGGTGACCCAGGGCCGCCTCCTCCAGTTCCGTCATGAAATCAAGGGCCCCGTTGTTTGCGGACAACAGTCTGCGAAAGGCCTGGTATCTGGCCTTGAACAGGTCTTCCTGTCCGTGATCCTGCTGTATTGTCTGCGGGGGGTGGGAAAAAATGCTCCTGATGCGCTGCACCAAATTCATGAATGCTCCGTGCCGGGTGTGCAAAAAAACCTTGGGAAGGCGTTTTGTCAAAATCTGTTCGTTTCTGACATAAAAGGGCGCGAGCCCGCAATGACTATGGGCGGTCACATGCGGGAGGGCCCGGGGAGAAGTCGCAGTCAGGATCTGGAGAAAGCGTGTCCGTAATTGAAAAATTCGTCTACACGTCGGGAAAGGTCTGTTTCGTCGTCCAGATCCAGGTCAAGATTGCGCACTGAGGTCAGTAATCGGCCCAAAACCGTCAGTCGATCCAGAAAACGCGTTTCATCGTACTTGCGGATCTCCGCCTTCAGGGCGTCTCCGTTCAGCATGGCACGGAATCCGAGTCGTCGCAGGATTCCGGCCAGGAGCGTGGCGCGGCGAACGCGTTGAGTGTACTCGGCAGCGCCGCCTTTGAAGGAGAAGGTGATGTAGTTGTCGTTAATGACTGGTCCGGCGAACGCGTCCACGGTGGCGAAGTGGTTGCCGAGTCGGCCGCTGAAATTCATGTATTTCCTGGAAATGATGGCATAGCTGGCCGATTTGTTTTGGGGGATCGGCCAGTCGGTCGCCACGTCCGGGTGGGTCATCCCTTCCAGCAGGGCTTTAAGAGGCTTGCAGCGCAAATCATCGACGCTCAGTTCGTCATCATCCGTGCCGTGAACGATGCCTCTGCCCAGATCGAAGAGGAATATCCTGAACGGAAGGCCGATTTTGAGTTCGTGGGTTGTGCGGTTCGTGGAGGCCAGATCGTCGGTGAGCAGGAACATCTGGTGCATGGCCACTTCATGACAGAAGCGGATCATGTCGTGCAGGGTTTTGCAGCCTTTGATGGAAAAATCCGGAGCCTGGGGGTCCAGGAGGTTGAGCGGAATGATATGCTTCAGGGCGTTTTGCAGAGATTTGAAGACGGGACTGCCCTTCATGAGATTTACTGGCTTGCGTTCGGAGATGATTTCCTGAATCCGTCCAGCATAAACCACCCCATTGGTGGCGTCGAGGGTGATCTCAGCGCCATGGGGCAGCAGCTGGGTGGCGCGGCCAACTCCTACCAGGGTTGGGATCCCGAACTCCCGCGCCACGGAAGCCATGTGTCCCGTGGTGCTGCCGATATCTGTGATGATTCCGGCAACTTTGCCCATTGCGGCCACGTAGGCGGGCGATGTTTGGCTGGCGACCAGGATGGCCCCTTTGGGTATGGCGTCAAGGGCATGGTCGGAGCGCAGGACATAGGCCATGCCGGACGCCGCCCCCAGTGCCGCCGCCTGACCGCCGCACAGGAGCGGAGTGCTGCCCGGCACGAAGCCGCAGCATTCGGGCTGGCTGTTTCCTTCGGCGCGCATGAGTGGCCGGGCCTGCAGGATGAAGAGTCGGTCGTCGCTATCGAGAGACCATTCCACGTCCTGGGGCATGCCATAATGCGCTTCAAGGCGGAGTCCGTACTCGATCAGGGTCCGAATCTGGTCGTCCGACAGGCAGGCCCTGTTCTGGTCTGATTCGGGCACGGGCCTGGAGACGATGCCGCCCTGGGGCAGGATGCTGAATGCCTCGGTTTTGTGACCGAAATTTGCGCTGACAATTTTTCCGTCCCCTCGCCGAATTCGCCAGAAATCCACATTCGAAGAGCCGTCGACGACACTCACACCCAGCCCCCATGAAGCGGACAAGAGGAGGTCGTCATTGCGCGAGGAGTTGGGGTCCACAGTATACAACACTCCGCTGGCCTTGGCTTGGATCATGTTCAGGACCAGCACGCTCATCATCACATCCTGCTCAGAATATCCTTTGGAGCGGCGGTAGAAGACGGCTCGGGCGGTGAAGGCGCTGGCAACGACGGCGCTCCAGGCTCTGGGCAGGGCGAATGGGGGCGCTCCAAGTACCGTGGCATGTTGTCCGGCAAAGGATGCGTCCGAATCTTCGCAGACGGCTGAAGACCGTACAGCCAAGCGAACGTCCGGGCCGAAATGCGAGGCAATTTTCTGGGCCTGTTCCTGCAGGGCAATCTCCAGGGCGGCGGGAAGCGGGGCAGTCATGATCTTTTCAGCCGCCTTGGCGCACAGTTTTTCCAGGGCAGCGATGTCCGAGATGTCTGTCTCGGCCAACTGGCGGCGGAAAGTGTCCAGAAGCTTGCGGTGACGCAGGAACAGCGCTGCGGCGGAGGCGGTTACTGCAAAACCCGATGGGGTGGGAAGCCCGACCTGATTGCGGACTTCACCGAGGTTGGCGGCCTTCCCCCCCACTTCGTCCAGGTTCTCCAGAGAGATCGAGTCCAGGGGCAGCACCATATCATGACCATCAAAGGTCCGTTCGCGGGCGACGGCTTCGAGGGCTCCCCTGGCAATGCTTCTGAGTCGCGGGAAAAGCCCCGCGTGTTGGGCTCCGGTCAGGGCATTGAGGTCCTCGATCAATGAGCATCCATGGTCGACGAGCCTCTGCATGCGGCGCAGCGCTTCTTCCTGGGTAAAGGATTGTCCCTCATAGATCATGCGCTCAAGGAGGGCCATTTCTTCGAGGATAGCATTGTTGCTGGCCAGCAGGCGTTTGAAGAAACGGTATTTCATCAGCGGGTCATGCTGGCGGGCAAGGTTCGAACGCCGCGAATGTTTATCCGCCGTCATCATGTTGTCTCCTGTCCCTGTGTCGCAACGCACGTTTCAGGCCGACCCGTTGAACCAGGCAGCCGGTCCTTGTCGTTGACAATCATGGCAAAAATGCCATTGAAGCCATGCGGGGCAACCCTGGCGAAATGAGCATACATTTTAGACCTCCGAGACCGGTTTCCGGTGTGACGGCATCGAGTGCGCCAGGAATCGGACCGGCATGGGCGGGTATCGTCTTGTAATGGTGGAGTTGAAGGATTTCCATGAATCACGCTGGGCAAGGATTGGTTGTACATGGGCTCTTCAAGGATCCCGCAGATTTTGTTCATATTTTAGACCAGATGCCGAGCTGCGTTCTTGTTTTGGATCGTGACCGCCGGGTGGTGGCTGTAAACAGTGCATTCGAAGCCTTGACGGGTTTTTCTCGAAAGGATGCCTGTGGCGTACAATGTGCCGAAATTACGAGAAGTTCCGTGTGTCATTACCGCTGTCCCGCGCTTCCGCAGTCTGATGCCTTGCAGGATAAATGTCGCACCGGCGACATCGTTTCCAAGGATCGGCGAAAAATTCCGGTGCGCATCAATGTATCTGCGCTCATCGGCCCGGATGGCGAACATCAGGGCTTTCTGGAGGTAATCGAGGATCTGCGGGTCAATCTAACTTGGGACTGGGAAAGTGTCCACATTGAACGGTTTGGTCATCTTGTGGGGCACAGTCCAGAGATACAGAAAGTCTTTCACATGCTGCCGCTTATCAGCCAGTCCGACTCATCCGTCCTGATTACTGGCGAGACGGGGACGGGAAAGGATCTCATGGCCGAAGCGATTCACAGGGCATCGGAACGCGCCCGCGGCCAATTCGTCAAGATCAACTGCGGCGCCTTGCCCGACGCCCTGCTCGAGTCGGAGTTGTTCGGTCACGTCAAGGGTGCCTTTACCGGAGCCACCGAGAACCGGATCGGAAGAATTCGGCAGGCCAACAACGGGACCCTGTTTCTGGCGGAAGTCGGAGATCTCAATTATAGTCTCCAGACCAAGCTGTTGTCGTTTCTTGACGACAAGACGGTTTATCCTCTGGGTTCCTCGGAAGGAATTCGCGTCAATGTGCGGGTTGTCGCGGCTACCTTGAGAAATTTGGAGCAAATGGTCCGAAAGGACACCTTTCGCAGCGACCTGTTTTTTCGTCTGAATGTAATCCGTATCAACCTCCCTCCCCTGCGAGAACGCGAGGGGGACACCGTGCTCCTTCTGCAGCATTTTTTAAGGTCTTTTTCCCAACTCTTCGGGAAAAAAATCGAGGGGTATTCCGACGAAACGATGAGAATTCTGCTCGACTTTTCATATCCCGGAAATGTCAGAGAGTTGCGCAACATTGTCGAGTATGTGTCCAACGTCTGTCAGGGAAATCAGGTCCTTCCGGTCCATTTGCCGCTCTACGTGCGCGAAGGGAACGAGCCTCTTCCTCCGGAAACCCTGCCGTGGGGCGTGCCGCCTGTTCTTCCCGTCAACGTTTCGGCGTCAGACAGATCCGTGGAAATGACTTGGCGGGATATGGAGAAGAAAATGATTCTCAAGGCATTGGCGCAGGCCAGGGGCAAACGGGCCAGGGCCGCAGAAATTCTGGGTTGGGGCAGAAGTACGTTATGGAGGAAGATGAAGGACTATGGGCTGGACTCCTGATCTGCTGAGAAATGGCGGCGCCAAGCGATTGCTGGTGGTTGTCCAGGACCGACGAGTGGCGCCGCGATTCGACCTGGCCATGGAGGTTTATCTGGTCCAGGAGGGGGCAGAAGGCGGGAAGACCCTGATTCTGGGCCAGACGTCCGCAGAAAAGCTGTGCCATCTTATTGTAGGCAGCGACCTTGCGGAAGTGGTTTGCGGCGGAATCGAGGACGAGCATTATCAATATCTGACGTGGAAGAAGGTGCGGGTCATAGACAATGTCATCGGTCCGCTGGAGTGGGTTTTGGGGCGCTGGAGAGAAGGGCGTCTGCAACCGGGGGATATTTTCGATCACTGTGGCGGCGAGTCAGTCCAGGGTCTGTCCGCCTAGCGATGATCTCCATGTGCGCCTCGCGGCTGCTCCTGGCATGACAGGCGCGGGCGCGTTTGGTGTCAACTATGCTTTTCGCCGACGTGTCGGCGTTTCAAGGTCAAGGTGGTGAAAATGAAACAATTCGTGATTTTCGAACACCCTGTGCAGGGCCGGGTTGCCGTGAAGACAGGGTTTTCCTGGCCCGCCTTTTTTCTGGGCGTGTTCTTGTCCAGCCTGGGTTGCATCGTCTGGTTCATTGCGAACAGATTGTGGCGATTCGCTGCCCTTTGGTTCATTTTTTTCATTGTCTTCATGTTTCTGGACAACGCAATCCGAACATCTATTCAGGATCCTTCTCTTCAATTCATGTTGCTTGCCTGCCTTTTTTCAGTTTTTTTTCTTGCCAGCATCGCGCCCGCATTCAAGGGGAACGAATGGCGATTAAAAAATCTCCCAAACATCGGCTATAGCCCTGTATCTACAGTCCTTGCTGCATCAGCCTCCGCAGCTTTGAAAAATGTGGAGTCAGGACTGCGTCCATCTCCTGAATCTTAAGTTCAGTATCTGCTCATTACTTTGACCGCTATAATGTCCGATGCGACCTCTTCGCGCCGGACATTATAGCGGTGTTTTTTTTTGCGTAGACCTCGTTTTCGCTATGAGCCCCGATGACAAGTCGTCGAGGGTGATCATGTCGTGCGTTTTCGCGTTTCGTTTTGTTTCGTTTCATTATGTTTCATTTTGCTATAGAGCTTGTCGTAAAACGAGTTGACACATTTTTCACAAATGGTTTAGGAGGACTTGTCTTTTAAAAGGAAGATAAAATGTACCCAGAGCATAGGAGGGAGACTTAAATGGTGACCAATACGATCGTCCGGGAGTTTATGAAGCCGGTTGAAGAATTTCCGCGCGTCTCACAGGATGCGACCTTCAGGGAAGCTGTAGCCGCTTTGGAAAAGGCCCGCGAAGAATTCTCGGCCGGCCGGGGCAAGCAATTCACGTTGCTGGTGGAGGGCGAGAAAGGGCAGATCATAGGGAAAGTATCCCCTATGGACGTTCTGCGGTGTCTGGAGCCCGGTTACGTCAACGTGATCGACTCCAGCGGACTGCGGTTCAAAGATGTGAACTATGTGGTCGAAAGTATGAGGGATAAAATGAAGCTGTGGGCCAAGCCTTTCGATGACTTGTGCCACACCGCCAGCAACCGCAAGGTTCAGGATTTCATGCGTCGGCCGTCTCAAAGCACAAGGGTCAAGGCCTCCGACTCAATGGACATGGCTTTTCATCATTTTCTGTCTGACCGTCATGATTCCTTGTTTGTCTCTGATGGTGACACGGTGGTTGGGGTTCTCAAATTTTCGGACGTTTATCGCGCGGTGTCAAAGCAGATCATTGACGTGTGCGTCATGAGCCCAGAATAGCAACAAATTTTTTTCCGCGAGGAGGACTTTTTATGGCTGAATTAGAGGAAAAAGCACCACAACCTCTCAAGATGATACTTATCAAGGGGGCGGCCGCCCTGGTGCTGGGTCTGCTGATCCTGTTGCTGCCAACCCCGGAGAATCTGCCGCCCGAGGGGCATCGCCTGCTGGCATTGCTGGTCACCGTGGTTTTTCTTTGGGTAAGTGAGGCTGTTCCCATCGGAACAACCGCTCTGTTTGCTGGCGCTGCCCTGATATTGCTCAATATCACCAATGCGACCAGTGCGTGGGCCCCGTTTGCGAGCCCAGCGGTCATGTTTGTGCTCATGATCATCATGTTCGGTGTGGTCCTGAACGAGGTCGGACTGGCCAGTCGGATCATGTACTATCTGCTCAAGTTCGCCGGAACCAAGGTCAAGCGACTCAGTCTCATACTGGCTATTGGCTGTACCATCACGTCATCGGTGTTTCACGACGCAACCATAACGGTTATCATGGTTTTCGCCTTTGTGCCGGTGTTCATGAGCATGGGCTTAAAGCCGGGCCAAGGGCATCGTCTGCCCATGTTTTTTATGCTACTTATTCCACTTGCTGCCTCGGCAGGAGGCTTCGGTACCCTGCTCGGCGGCGGCAGAAATCCGCTTGCGATGGAAATTCTGCAGAAATTCAGCGACGGGCAGCTCAAGATCGGATTTTTGGAATACATCATCATCCAGTTCCCCATCTGCATCCTGACGGCAGTGACGACTTGGGCCATTCTGTGGATGCTGGTGCGACCCAAGGAGAAAGAACTGTCGGGTGTCAACCTGCCTGATCCCGGTCCCATGAGCACAGCGGAACGGGGCGTGCTGATTATTTTTATCATCACGTTTGTGCTCTGGTTTGCCGGAGACCTGACCGGCTGGCATTACAGTGTTCCGGCGGCCATGGCCATTTTGGCCTTTTGCGCACCCGGTTGGATCAGCTTCAGAACCATCTGCGACAAATTCCCCTGGGAATCCTGGATCGTCTTTGGTGCCGGCGTGTCCCTGGGCGTGGCCATGCTGGACAGCGGCGCTGGCCGTTATCTGGCCGAAGTGCTGCTTCCTCTCCTGGATGGACAGAATCAGTTTGTCGTGTATTTCGGCATGGGCTTTTTCGGGTCTTTCCTGTCGAGCATGATGAGCAACTCGGCCGCAGTGGCCCTGATGCTGCCCATCACCCTGCCCATGGCAGAAATGATGAACATGGCTCCGCAGACTGTGGCCATGCTCGCGCCCATGACCACGTCCTTCATCATGCTGGTCATTGGTTGCCCGCCCACAATCATCGCCTACAGCACGGGCTACTTCAGTCAGGTACAGTTCATCAAGGTCGCCGTACCGTGGTGTATCACCCTGCTGCTCGTCTGTGTTCTCAGCATGATGGTGTACTGGCCGCTGATCGGCTTTACGGATTGACGCCACGATTGAAATAATAATCTTACGGGGGCCCTTGGCGGCCCCCTTTTTTGTCCCCTCCGTGGCCTTGCGCTGCCAAGTCTGGGGATGGGGATGTTTTGTGCATGGCGAGCTTTGCTCTGGACCCACCCTGGAGGGCACTCGTCAGCTTTCACCGCAAATGATGCATCATACAAGACGCCACTGCAAAAAGTCGCGAAAGAACCTGAGTGTCATTCCCGCGAAGGCGGGCCATGTCGGGCAATGGCGCGAAATCCATTCTTTTCAGATAGTTAAAAAAGGCATGGCTCCCCTTCTTCAAGGGGATGGCGACTTTTGCAGTGACGTCATACAATGCCATTTCCAGGTTTGTCATACCGGTGAAAGCCGGAATCGAGGTCTTAGTGCTTGATTTTACAAAATAGATTCGATTTGGCGAGATACGTTGCGCGCTGTTTTCGGATCGCTAACGTGCCGGGGAGGTTGCATGATCAACAATAATAATCTGGAAAGCAGGCAGTCAGGAGAAAAAGAGGACGCTGCATCGGGACAGGCAGATAGCGATGCTAATCGGCTCTACGCAAATCAGAAACCGCTGCACAATCTGCCCAGGGGGAAGAATACCTGGAATCCGGAGTTTCTCAAAATCTGGTGGTTCTGGCCGGCCAGCGCGGCCTTTATCATAGTGCTGGCGTACGTCTATCCGTTCATCTGGGACTTTTTCAGCGGGAACTGAGTCGGATGCTTGCATGCAAGCGACTTGGCTGGACCAGGCCGGATCTTGAAGTACTGACCATGCAGGAATCGTTCATGCCTGAAGAGCAGCGATCAAGCCTTTGCAGATTTGCGGGTTAGCCTATTGGAGTCGTTTTCGGACGTGGGGTCAGGGGAAGTTCAACAGTAAAACATGTGCCCTGGCCTGGCTTGCTCGTCACGAATATCTCGCCGCCGATTCGCTGCAGGATGCCATGACACATGGAAAGTCCCAGGCCTGCACCCTTGCCTGGAGGCTTGGTGGTGAAAAACGGCTCAAAGAGGCGGTGCATGTTTTCTTCGGGGATGCCGAATCCCGTATCCCGGATGGTCAGTACCACGCCTCCCTGTTCGGCCTCGCGGGTGGATATGGTAATGCGTCCTCCTTCGGGCATGGCGTCCATGGAGTTGTTTATCAGGTTCAGCAGCAATTGGCGCAGCAGCGTCGGTTCGGTGTGCACTACGGGTAGATGCGTGGCCGGTTTTTCCTCGATTTCAATATTCTTCTTGGAAGCTTCGCGCCGTCGCAGGGTGATGGTGTCGGATACCAGGGCGTTTATGTCCACGTCGCGGATGATGCCGTCGGATTTGCCACCAAAGCTCAGAAGTTTGAGGGTAATTTCCCGGCAACGGCCGATCTGTGTCGTGATCTGACGCAGTGAATCCCGTAGTTCATTGCTTCCGGGGACATCCTGCAGGGCGTCGCGCTTGAGGATGTCCTGCATCCACCCCGCCTCCTCTCCAATGATCGCCAGCGGGTTGTTAACCTCATGGGCGATGCCTACGCCAAGCTGGCTGATGGCGTCGAGCTTCTGGACCTGGAGTTGGTGGTCAGCCAGTAGTGTCCGTTCTTCTTCGATCCGCGTTTGGATGCGGCTGGTTCTTCGGGCCGAAAGAGCCACTGAAGCCGCTAGAAGTGCCAGGCCGACAATCCCAAAGACTGCAAAGCGCTTGATCCAGGTTTCGTGGGCCTGCAGTATCTCCCGCTCGTCGCGTTGTGCGACCAGAATCCAGTCCGGGTTGGCTGTAATCGGCGTCACGGCATACCACATGTGCGTTCCTTTCCATTCACGAGTCCGGATGATGCCAGCTTCCGGCTGTTCCAGAATCAATTGCTCATCCGTCACGTCCAGGATGCCTCCATGCATGACGGACCTCGTTTGCAATACCCCGCTTCGATTGACGAGGAAAACCTCTCCAGTGCGTCCGAAACGAACCTTGTCCAGGGTGGAACTGAATTCAACCGCATTGGCCGACAGGTAAACAGCTTGTCCTGTCCCCGCAGTTTTGGCGACTATGAAAAAGTGTGCAGGCCCGTTTGCTGGTGTGTGAACTCCGGTCATGACGATGCTTCGCTGTCGGCCTTCAGACACAAAACCAGAGGACAGCGCCTCCTCCGGAAGTTCCGCTGGAGAGCCGCTGGAAAAGATGTTCGTGCCGTTCTCATCGACGACGGCCATGCCCTCAATCCAGCCGTGAGCAGTCTTGGTTTTTGCGAAAAATGAATCAATTGAATCGAAGTTCTGGGAATCGTGGATGGTGTCGAATGCGTCGAGGGTGGACAGCGCGGATTGCAGTCTGGACTGCACTTCGCGGGCGTACGCCTCGGCGTGAAACTGGATCTCTTCGGATGCGACCCTGCGGTATTCGTGCTCGGCACCTGCAAGAGCGAAGAATAAAGCTCCAGCGGCCACCAGAAATGCCGGAATGGCTGAAGACAGAATGATGGTTCGAGTCAGACGTTTTTGCGTCTGTTGGAGTCGCTGGCGAAGCATGGACTCTCCTTACTGGAGGCCTGCCGGAGTTCGAGAGTCGTGTGCTTCACGGCTTAGTCTCGGCGTCGGCAATAGTGGTGCGCTCATCCTGGGTCGGGGCAGAGGGGGCATGGTATAATGCCGGAAATTGAGCAACACCGCTTCCCTTCGGCGCATAACCTCAGGGAAGCGGTGTTGGAAACATATTGGTACAAATTAGAACCGGATTTGCTTTTCCATCCTGTCCAGAAGAGAGCGCTCCTCGGCCTTGCGCAAGCGTTCGTCACGCTCTTTCTTGACTTTGAAAGCCTCCTGAATCTTAACCACCAGGTATTCGTACTCACAGGGTTTCATAAGATAGTCGTAGGCACCAAGGCGCATGCCTTCCACGGCGGAAGACACGTCTCCATGTCCGGTGAGCATGATAACCTCTGTGCCGATATGTCTGCCCCGGATTTCCGAAAGAGTTTCAAGGCCGCTCATGCCTGGCATCTGGATGTCCAGGACGACGACATCTATCGCCCCCTCGGACAGTGTTTCCAGAGCGTCCAGGCCTGAACCAGCCTCGGCGACTTCATACCCGGTTTCTTTCAGGCGTTTGGCCAGGGTGTTGCGGAATGGTTCTTCGTCGTCAACGAGCAGTAACTTGGGAAAGCTGTCCATCTTATCCTCCTTTGACCTGCAGTGGCGAGCAGTCTCGGTTGAGGGTGATTTATGATATCATATTTCTTTTTATACCAAAGACGCCTGAAGTTCAATGTTTTTGGTCCGTGTGCTTATCCTCCTTGACCTCGGTTCCTCTGCCGCCAAACGCTTCTGCGTTCAGCAGATCAGTACTCCACCAAGGGCGAATGCCAGGAGGGTCAGGTCAAGGGCTGGCAATCTTTGAGACTCAACACGGGATGAACGCCTCTGCTTTAACGCAATGATTTTCGTCCGTGTATCTCTGTTTCGAGTACGTAAGTGCTGCTTTGCCCCTCTGGACGTCATGGGATTGAGGATAATAATGAAAAGGGCCGGGGAGGAGCCTCTTTCCCGGCCGGTCTGATCAGGTTCCAAGGTTCATATATAAGCGCAACGATAGCTTATGCGAGTGTGTCGCCCTAAGTCCAATTTTTTTGCAACTTGTCGAGCAGTGCTCGTTCTTCAGCCTTGCGCAACCTTTCGTCGCGTTCTTTCTTGATCTTGTAGGCCTCCTGAATTTTTACCACGAGGTACTCATACTCACATGGTTTCATCAGATAATCATAGGCGCCCAGGCGCATGCCTTCCACGGCTGAGGACACATCGCCGTGTCCAGTCAGCATGATGACTTCTGTGCCGATATGCTTGTCCCGGATTTCGGAAAGAGTTTCCAGGCCGCTCATGCCCGGCATCTGGATGTCCAGGACGATGACATCGATGGTCTTTTCGGCCAGCGTGTCCAGAGCGTCCATGCCCGAGCCAGCTTCAGCGACTTCGTACCCGGTCTCGCTCAGGCGCTTGGCCAGGGTGTTGCGAAAGGGCTCTTCGTCGTCAACGAGCAGTAACTTGGGGAAGCTATCCATCAAATCCTCCTTTGAATTGCGGTGGCGGGCAGTCTCTGTTCAGGGTGACTCGTGATTTAATATATTAACATACATCGGTGTTGCCGAAAATTCAATGATTTTGGGAGGGGGCCTTGCGGCCCCCCGTGATTTATTGCCCGAACCCGATCATCGGCCAGTAGATGAGCATGCTGGCTACGGCAATTGCCAGCAAGATCAGACACCAGGGGATGGCGACCTTGCAGAATTCCACCTGGTTGAAATAGCCCGTGCTGTAAGCGATGATTGTCGGCGGGCAGCCGATGACCAGCATGATGAAGGATGTGCTGATGGGGGAGAGCATGCCCACCGCTTCAACACTCATGTTCATCAATCCTGCCATGGGCAGGGTGATGGGCAGACTTAAGGCCACGGCGGCGGAGTTGCTCATCATGCTGGACAGAAAGGAGCCGAACAGGCCCATGCCGTAGTAGGTGACGAAGGCATTGTGGCCCTCCAGCATGGGCAGCAGGGCTTCAGCCAGATACTGTCCCAGGCCGGACTTGAGCATGGCTGAGCCCAAGGAGACGCCGGAACCGAAGACGATCCAGGATTCCCAGGGGAACTTGTCGCAGATGGTCTTGAAGGAGACCCATCCCGGCGCGCAGAAACCGGCCAAGGCCAGAGCCGCGACGACGGTCAGATGCAGACCGGTCAAGTCGCCCAGGAACCAGAGCACGAAGGCTGCGCCAAATACCAGAGAGACGCCGATCTCGGCGGTGCTCATCTTGGGCATTGCTTCGATCTTGGCTTCGGCGGGCAGGGACACTTCCTTGGGCCTGAAGATCAGGTAGCACACCGCCCAGGTGGCGACAGCTGTCAAGAGACAAAGGGGGAAGTTGATCATCATGTACTTCAGGAAGCCGATGTCCAGGGCAACGCCCGTTGTTTCCAGCACATATTTGGAGGTGATGTCCACAGCCAGAGGGCATCGACCGCCGCCGAGCAGCGTGCCGAAGCCGCCGGCTGATGCGGACAGCGGGATCAGGATGATGAAGAATTTGCTCAGATTGTTGCTCTTGTTCGGGGTGATGCCCATGGCGGTGAAAATGGGCAGGATGGCGAAGAGCATGATGATGGTAATGGTCGCGTCATGAAAAATCGAAGACAAGATGGTGCTGCTGACTGCAATGAAGAAGCTCAGCTTTTTTACGTTGGTACCGGCGACCTTGAGGATCAGGTACAAGAGGCGCTTGGCCAAGCCGACTTCATTCAAGACCACGCCGAACATGATGATCATCATGACGAACATGACCGCCTGGTTGGCGTATGGCGACCAGGCGTCGGCCGTATTGGTGACCTTGAAGGCGATCATGGCTGCCGTGGCCAGCAGGGCGGTGATGCCAATGGGAATGGCTTCGGATACCCAGAGGAAAACAACGGGCAGCAGGATGGCGGCCAGGCGGTGACCTTCAATTGGAAGGTTTTCAGGCGTGGGCAACATCATGATAAGGATGCCGATGCCGAGCGCGATGAGCAATTTGATGGTCATGACCTTGCCGGACTGGGTCGGACCCTGGGGCTCTTCTTCATGCATGAGGAGCTCGTCGGGGGAAGTATCACGCACGTCTTGTGCACTCATGGAAGTTCTCCTTGTCTGTCAGAATGTTTGATCTTGATGAGCTTCAGTTGCTGATGTCGCCGCATCAGAGGCGGCAGGTATCTTTGATCTTGCGTCCGATTTCCCGGTACACATCGGAAAAACGGAGCAGACCGACCAGTTTCTTTCCGTCCATGACAAATAGGGAATCGTGCTTGAACATGACAAAACGGTGAAAAGCGCTGTTGAGGGTCGCTTCCTGTTCGATGACCTGATGCGCCTTGGGCGCCTGGATGAAATCCTTGACCAGTACGTCCTTGGCCGTGGTGCACAGGTCGTCCAGAGGCTTGGCCCAGAGCACGGCCTGGTCCTTCATGGGCTGGATGACGTAGTCGAAGTTGCCGACATAGGCGCTGCTCTGTTCGTCCACCAGCTTCTCGTAATTCGGCTCCAAACCGCGAACCACATCTAAGGGAGAGAGCTTGCCGACGACCTTGTTTTCGCTGTCGGTGACCAGGAGGATGCGTTGCTCGCGTTTGCCGGACACATATTCATCCTGGGCGCGTTCCAGGGCCATGACCGCCCCGGAGAATGTCGCCGTGTCGGAAATTCTGGGGAATTTGGCGATGGGAACCATGAAGTCTTTTACGTGTTCTTCCATGAGTATTCGCTCCTTGGGGTTGGGCAGGTCTGGAAGGTTGTGCACCACCTTCCTGACCGGCTGCTGTGATTGCCGTTTCAAAATGTTCCGATTAATCCGCAATAATCATTTTCTGCTTAACAATCTCCGTGCCAAAGTGTTTGCTTGATGTATAAAATTTTGAATTAAATATCCGAAATATAATTATTATATATTTGTTAATAATTTCACGAATATTTAAATTTGCACGATAAATTTCCTACAAGAAACGATGTTGCTTGAAATTATGCTGAATTTTTGTAATTTTTGCGTAATTTTTTCTTGTGAATGGCGCCGGACAGGTGTTATCTTGCAAGCAACGAAGGTTTCGCTTGGGGAGGGTGGATGTTCAAATTTTCTTTCATTTCGGGGAACTCGCGTATCAGGCCTGATCAGCCTCGTTCCGTGCGACGAAAATTGCGGACCCGGCTGCTCATCACCCTCATCCCGACTTCGCTCATCGTGCTGGCCCTCATGGGCTACGCAACCTACTGGGCTTCCTCAGAATTCATCGGCGTTGCACTGGAGCGCAACTCCAAGCTCCATGCCGTAAACACCGCCCATGCTATTGAGTCCCTGCTTGAAAGGTGCAAGAGGCATCTGCTTTTCACGGCTCGCAACCCCCTGACCGGGAATGGAATGGAAAAGTTTTTGAACGATTTGCGGGATCTGGAGGGACTCGAATTTCCGGAATTCGGGTATATTCCCAGAATTCAGTCCGAGTCGATGGTGTTTGTTTCTCGCGCAGGGGTCACTCGGCGTTTAAGCGATGCTGAGGTCGGGAATATTCGTCCGGGTCCGGCGCTCCTGCATGAACAGGCCGGGGCCTTGAAGGTCGGTGACGTGTGGGTGTCGGATTTTGGTGAAGTGGAGGCACCCTTTCCCTCCATCGACAATCCCGCCGCGCGAGTGGCTTTGAAATCATTACGCATGATAACTCCGCATGCCGACTCAGAAGGGAGGATCACGGGGTTTGTGTATCTGGCCGTGGACGCGCAAACCGTCCGTAACATTCTGTCTTTGTATGATTCCAGTCAATCTCCGGTCTTCGCTTTTGCCCGTGATCCCAAATTCCAGCGGTATACGTATTTTTTTGATTACCATGGGTGGGTTTTATTCCAGTCCGAGTCAGACCCGTACTCCTCCGGCCCGCTCCGTACCCTGGAAATCCGTTCAACATTTCAGGGAACGCTTGGCAGGCCGGGGTTTCCAGAAGCGTTCCGGCCATTGGAAAACACAGAAGGCTACTGGGAGATCGTGGCAGATGTGCAGGCTGGCAAAAAAAATATTTTGCGGTCGGTGGGCCGTGCGGAGATTGCTTCGCACTACCGGGATCATTTCCTGGCCTATGCCCCGGTCAGTGTAAACCTGAGCGCCGAGGGCGCAGCGACCGTCATTGGCGGAGTGGCCTACGAGGACAGGAGTGTGCTCATCGGGCATGCGGGCTACAAGCATATCGACGTCATGCTGGGCATCAGTGCCATCGCCGTTGTGTTCCTGATACTGGCCATCGCCCTGGTGGCCAGGGGCACCACCCTGGGGTTGGTGGAATTGGCCTACGCGGTGAAAAACCTGAACGAAAAGGGCGAGTGGCATGAGGTGCAGCTTTATGAAACCGGCTATGAAGCCGAGATGATAAAGGAATCCATCAATTCCATGATCCGGACGCTGCGCACACAATTCGAGGAGATCAAATCCAAGGATCTGAAGATCGAGTCAGTTGCCCTCAAGGAGCCGGCTGAACTGAGCATCGAGCGACTCTCGCCCTTGGCCGACGACGTCTTCCCGGAATTCGTGGGCGCGGGACCCTTTATGCAGCAGATGAAGCGCGATATCTCTAAAGCCAGCCTGGTCGATGTGGACGTGCTCATCGAGGGTGAGACCGGCACCGGCAAGCAGCTAGCCGCCGAAGCCGTGCATCGGCTTTCACATCGAGTCGACAAGCCGTTCATTTCAATAAACTGTGGTGAACTTGATGAGAATCTGTTGCTGGATTCGTTGTTCGGTCATGTCAAAGGCGCTTTTACCGATGGCAAGGGGGATCGACGGGGCGCGTTCCTGGAAGCTGACGGGGGCACCCTTTTTCTGGACGAGATCCAGTCGGCGTCGCTCAAGGTCCAGCAGGCCCTGTTGCGCGCCCTGTCTTTGCGCAAGATCAAGCCGCTGGGCAGTGACAAGGATATTGACGTCAACGTGCGTCTGATCACTGCTACCAACATGGACCTCAAGAAATTGATCAGTGCGGGAAAATTCCGCGAAGACCTTTTCTACCGGCTCAAAGTCATCACCATCCAGACTCCGCCTCTGCGTGATCAGCGCCAGAACATTCCGGCCCTGGCCATGTATTTTTTGAAGGAAGGGGAGCGCATGGCCGGCAGGAGCGGACTGGCATTGTCCCGCGGCGCCCTCAAAGCCCTTGTTTCCTATTCCTGGCCGGGAAATATCCGTGAACTCAAGCATCTGATCATCACGGCCGCCGTCATGGCCGAGGGCAACGTGATCCAGGCCGAACAGCTTGGAATAACCGTCAGCGCTGAAGACATGGTACAGGTTTTGGAACAGGGGCAAAGCCCCCTGTTTCCCGTTCAGGAGGCAGGGGTCGCAGAGCAGTCAGAGATCAGTGGTAATGGAGTGAGTCAGGTCGAAACTGCCTTCCCGGAAGATTTGAACCGCCGCCAGGTACTGGCTTGTAAATATGTGCGCGAGCACGGCAGCATCACGAGCAAGGAACTCATCGATCTTTTGGAGGCCACTATTTCCAAGCGAACCGCCGGGTATGACATTCAAGGCCTGGTCGACCGGGGGCTGCTCGTCAAGAAAGGGCGTGGCCCCTCGACCCGCTACGTGCGGCCCACCCGGGAGGATAATGCTTGATCGCCTGTGCCTGATGCCGGTTTAGAAATCATGAGCAGGTCATCCTGCTGTTGCTTCCGGTGCCGTGCTCATATATGCAGTGACCGCTCGGATGAAAATCGTGTTTTACAGGATGGTTGGATTTTTTGCGTGGGGTAAGGACTATGTCAATTTTCGGGCTAAAAGATCTCGGCACCAAGATCGCCATCACGGCCCTGTGCTTCTCCCTGATTCCGCTCATCGGTCTTGGCGTGACCATGTACTCCATGTTCGCCTCCGCATACCACACCAAGGTTCGCGCCAACCTCATCACCCTGGCCGAGAACAAGCGCCAGGGCATCGATCTCTTTTTGCGTGAGCAGGTCGCGCAGTTGCGTACCGTCGCCTATTCCCATTCCGTTGACGAACTTTCCTCCCAGGATAAGCTCGACTCCATCCTGACCACCATGCAGCTTGGGTCCCGTACATTCATCGACGTCGGACTGATTAACGAGGAGGGCATGCACGTCAGCTATTCCGGCCCCTACAACCTCTACCAGGCTAACTACAAGAACGAGGACTGGTTCAACCAGGTCATGGTGCGCAAGATTTACGTGTCTGACGTGTTCGAGGGCTTTCGCGGTTTTCCGCACATGGTCATTGCCATAAAGAAGCAGGAAAAAGGACGGGTCTGGATTCTGCGGGCGACCATTGATTCCGATATTTTCGATTCCCTGGTGCGCTGGTTGCAAATCGGAGACAGCGGGGATGCCTATCTGGTCAACCGGGCCGGAGATCTGCAGACGCGGCCTCGGTTTGGCAACAAGAGTAAGGACGTCTACGCCTCGTTTCTCGGCTCCCCTTTTTCCGGGGCCAGGACCGCTGAATTCGAATCCCAGAAGAGGAAGATTTTCGTCGGCGGGATCTGGCTGGAGCAGAAGGACTGGCTGCTGGTCATCGAAGAGGACATGCGCGGCGAACTGCAGCCTCTTTTTGAAACCCAGGCCGCAACCTGGGCCGTGGTGGGCAGCGGCATCGCCTTTATCATCATCGGCACGCTCCTGATCACGCGCATGATCGTTGCGCAACAGGACCGCAGCAACCGGGAGCAGGCGCAGCTCAACGAAGAGTTGATCCAGTCCAGCAAGATGGCGGCGCTTGGCAAGCTTGCCGCCGGGGTGGCTCACGAAGTCAACAATCCCCTGGCCGTCATCCGCGAAAAGGCGGGCTGGATGCGCGATCTCCTGGAAGAAGAGGATGTCGGGAAGAGTCCCAATTTCCAGGAATTCGAGGATGCTGTGGACAAGATCGAACAGCATGTGGAACGGGCCGGAAACGTCGTGCATCGCATGCTGGGTTTTGCCCGGCGCATGGAGCCGGTCTGTAACGACCTTTACGTCAACGACATCCTCAAGCAGACCACCGCCTTCCTGGATAACGAGATCCGCTTTCGTAACATCGAACTTGTCTGGAATCTTGCCTCGGACCTGCCAACCATCCAGTCTGATGCCGCCCAGATCCAGCAGGTCATTCTGAACCTGTTCAACAACGCCATCGACGCCATAGACCGCAACGGTCACATCACCGTGACCACCGGGTATGATGCGGTGATGGAGATGGTCAGCATCAGTCTGCGCGACGATGGACCGGGTATGGACAAGGATGTGCAGAAGCGTATTTTCGATCCGTTCTTCACTACGAAAAAGGTGGGCGAGGGTACGGGCCTTGGTCTGTCCATAAGCTACTCCATCATCAATAAATTGGGGGGCAGTATCCGTTTCGAGAGTGAAGAAGGACAGGGTACGGAATTTGTAATTCATTTGCCGGTGAAGCATCATGACAGAAAAGAATAACAGCCAGATTGCGCCCGTGCACACGGGACCTTCGGTATTGGTCGTGGATGACGAGCAGGATTTTGTCGAAACCCTGGTCAAGCGTCTGGAGCGCAGGGGCTTCAAGGTTACCGGAGTCGGCAGTGGCCAGGATGCATTGCTGAAGCTGGGAGAGACCAAATTCGACGTGGTTATCCTTGATGTGATGATGCCCGGCATGGACGGGATTGAAACCTTGCGCGAGATCAAATTGGCCTGGCCCAAGATTCAGGTCATCCTGCTCTCGGGTCATGGTGGAGAGGAGATGGGTATGCGCGGCATGGCTTACGGGGCCTATGCCTACCTGCTCAAACCCGTGTCCCTGAAGATCGTGGTGGAGACGGCGTACATGGCTTTTGAAGAAGGCGGACTCCGTTAACGGATCAGCATGCGACAACACACCAGACAGACCATAAAGCGTAATTTTTTCGCTGCCCTGATGCTCGCCCCCTTCATTCCGGTGGTAATGGCGCTGGGCACTGGCGGGTATCTGTTCTGGAACCATGCCCAGCAAGGCGTGCTGGACCGGTTGACCCTGCTTTCGACGCATTATGCGTCCCTGCTCGATCGCTACATGGATGACTGTCTTGGTGATATGGCGCTGATCGGGGCCGGGCTGACCCTTAATACCCAGTCGCCCGACCTGCGAGAAATTCTTGAAAGGTTGACCGACAAGCGCAAGGAAGTCGTGGATGTGGCTCTCGTGGACGCGTCCGGGGCGGTGCATGCCTACGCCGGACCTTCTGTGTACAAGGGCACGCATGTGGAGCCCGGACGTTGGCTGGATGAGGCCCTTGAGCGTGGAAGCAGCATCAGCGGAGTCGTGGCCGGCCAGATGGGGCTGCCGCATTATGTCATGGCCAAAAGATTTTCCCACTCCGAGGAAACCTTCGTGCTGCGCATGTCGCTGGACCCGGAAGCGTTTACGCGCATGCTCATGGGCGTGCGCGATGACGGCGTCGATGTCTTTCTCATCAATCGCAAGGGCGAGGTCATCGCCGGGAGTGGCGGGCAGATTCTGACCCGCGAGCGTGAACTCATCGATCCCGTATTTTTAAGCCGCATCGGCACCGCATTCTGGGATCCGACTTCAAACGCGGCCTATTCCAGCCGGGTGATGCGGAACGCGGGCTGGATACTGGCTGCACGCAAACATTCCCCAACCCTGTTCCGGGCCACGGATTCGGCCTTCCTTTTTCTGGGGTTGTCCGTGCTTGGCGGGGGCATCATCGTTTTACTGTCTTCCCTTTACCTGACCGGATTTGTGGAAAAAATGCTCCAGCAGCGCGACGACGAGCGTGAAAAGCTGCGCGAGCAGCTTTACCGGGCTGGCCGCCTGGCCGAGTTGGGTGAAATGGCCGCCGGTTTCGCCCACGAGATCAACAACCCCCTGCAAATAATGAAGAGCGATCAGGCCTACATCGAGATGCTCTTGCAAGACTTCCGGGAAAGGGCCGGTGAAGATGGAGAATTTCTTGGCGATGTGAACGAAATGGGCACCAGCATCAATCAGATCAAGGTGCAGATTGACCGCTGCGCGCGCATTACCCATTCCATTCTCAGTTTCGGACGGGCGGGGAACGCTGAGGCACAGAACATCGATCTGGCCAAATTCGTTCCCGAGGTGCTGACCATGATTCAAAAAAAGATTCAGCTCAGCAACATAAGCATGCGGGTCAACTTTCCTTCTGCACGCCTTGTCGTGAACGTCGATTCTGCGCGTCTGCAGCAGGTGCTGCTCAATCTGCTCAACAACGCCATCTACGCCATCGGAGAGGTTGCCGGGACCAGACCCGGAGAAATAGAACTGTCCTGCGCCGCCGAAAGCCCGGGCAAGGTGCGCATCTCCATCCGCGACAACGGCTTGGGGATTGCCGAGGATCAGCAACATCTGATTTTCACGCCCTTCTTCACCACCAAGCCCGCAGGCAGCGGGACGGGGCTAGGGCTGTCCGTATGCCACGGGATTGTGGACAGCATGAAAGGTGTATTGGATTTCACGAGCGTCAAAGGGCAGGGATCGACATTTTTTCTCATTCTGCCGAGGGTTTCGTCCTCGAGCACTTGAGGCAGGCCGCCTTTCCGCCGTATTTTTTGCGAGCGGTTGTCGTTGGATGTCCGAGCTTACGAAGAGGTGATCATGGATGATGCATTGCGGGTTCTGCTTGTAGACGACGAGGAGAGCTATCTGGAAACCGCCGCCAAGATATTTCGGCGCAAGGGCGTTGATGTCGAGCTGTGCTCCATCGGCAAGGATGTGGTTGCCATACTCAAAGAAAAAAAATGTCAGGTGGTCGTGCTTGACCTGAAGATGCCCGGCATGACCGGGCAGGAAGTGTTGCGCGAAATCAAGGGCAGCCTGCCGGCCGTCCAGGTGATCATCCTCACCGGACACGCCACGTCCGACGACGCTGCCGTATGCCTGACCAGCGGAGCCTTCGATTTTCTGATCAAACCTGTGGAGATGAGCCACCTCATGGACAGGATCAGGACCGCTTACGAGATGTGGAAACTGGCTCCGGAAAGTTGATGTTTTCGCGAGGCAGGAGAAAAGGAGTTTCTGCGTGAAAAGGCCTCATGTTGTGATTGTCGACGACGAAGCGCGTTTTCGGGATACGATGGCGAAGATCCTTGAACACAAGGGGTTCATGGTAAGTTTGGTGGAAAGCGGCGAACAGGCACTGGAGTTTTTGGAAACCATCAACCCCGATGTCCTCTTGCTGGACCTGCGCATGTCCGGCCTGAACGGAGATGAGGCCTTGCCGCGCATCCTGGCCATGAAACCCGGGATCAGGGTCATTGTCCTCACCGGGCACGGCGAGGAGTCCTCGGCGCGCAAAGCCCAAGCGGCCGGGGCTTTCGACTACCTGTGCAAGCCCTGCGATGTGGATGTCCTGGTGGCCCGCATCCATGACGCCGTAGACATCATTTTCGACAAGTCCCAGCGGGAGAGAACGGTGGGTGAGCTGATGATCGCCATCGACGAATACACCTGCGTGCAGGCGTCAAGCACGGTCAGGGAGGGCATCGAGCGCCTCAAGGTCGCGTCGGAGAATTTCATCTCCACCGGGCTGATCATGGAATGCGGACATCGTGCCGTGCTGGTCTTCGAAGGCGAGGAGCTGGTGGGGGTGCTGAACATGCGCAATCTCATCGAGGCACTCCGCCCGGACTACGTTGCTTTTGAACACGGTTCGCAGTTTTCGTGCGTCAAGTTTTCCTCCATGTTCTGGCAGGGGCTGTTCAATGCCCGGGTGCGCGACCTTGAGTCCAAATGCGTGCGCGACATCATGAACCCAAGGCCCCCGGTGGTGGACTGCGAAGCCACCCTGATGCAGGTGGCTGATCTCCTGTGCGCCGAAAACCGCCGGCGTGTGGCCGTTGCGCAGGAAGGCAGGATTGTCGGCGTGGTGCGCGAGCAGGAGCTTTTTCACGAGATTTCACGCCAGGTCCTGCAGCGCGTTTGATGAGCCGTCAGTGGCCTCGCGGCGTCAGGATTTGCAGGCCGCGATGATGGCCCGCATGAAGGCCGGAAGATCATCGGGCGCGCGACTGGTGATCAGGTTGTTGTCGATGACCACCTCTTGGTCGCGCCATTTGGCCCCGGCGTTGACCAGATCATCCTTGATTGCGAAAAAGGATGTCAGCGTGCGGCCTTTGAGGATTCCTGCCGAGACGAGCACCCAGCCGGCGTGGCAGATGGCCGCGACGATCTTGCCCTGCTGATCGAAGGCCCTGACCAGACTTACCGTGTTCTGATCCCTGCGCATATGGTCGGGAGCGTATCCGCCGGGAACGATGATCCCTGCGAACTCGCTCACATTGATCTCTCCGGGCGTTTTCTCGGATTTAGCCGGAGTCCCGTATTTTCCCTCGTAACTCTGCCCGGCCTTGCCCGACACGACCACAACCTTCGCCCCGGCTTCCTTGAGCCTGAAATAGGGGTACCAGAATTCATGGTCGTTAAACTGCGTTTCCACCAGAATGACGAATTTCTTGCCTGTCAGTTCCATAGTGTCCTCCGTGCGGCTTTGCGCGACGCGTGTAAGCCCTGCGAGAGCAGGGAGTGTTAGTGCGTGGATTCCCGCCGGCGCGGGAATGAGGGGAAAGCTGAAGCAAAGGCAAGCCATTCCCGTGCAGGCGGGGATTGGCAATCGGTTCCTGGCCTATTAGGGCACGCTTTTCGACCTGACGCAGTTACGACCTTCGTGCTTCGCCTGGTAGAGTAGCCTGTCCGCCTGTTCCAGCAGTCGGGAACGATCGCACTGGGAGACATCGTTGCAGGTCACCGCGCCGATGGACACGGTGAGGTGGTCGGCGACAGGGGAATCGAGGTGCTCGATGTGCAGATCCTTGAGCGCAATGCGGATGTTTTCCGAAAGGTGCAGGCAGCCATTCTCGGTCGTGTCCGGGAGCAGAATGATGAATTCCTCTCCTCCGAATCGGGCCAGAAAGTCGGCGGTCCGGCCAAGAGAGGATTGCAGGACCTTGGCCACGGCCTTAAGGCAGTCGTCCCCGGCCATGTGTCCGTAAAGGTCATTGTAATTCTTGAAATGGTCGATGTCGATAAAGAGCAAAGAGAGGGGCGATTTCGTGCGCAGCGCCCTGTTCCATTCCTTAATGTATATCTCGTCGAATCTGCGCCTGTTGGGGATGTTGGTCAGCCCGTCGAGGGTGGAAAGATCTTCGAGCAGATCCCTGTTTCGTTTAAGTTCCAGGTGGTTGCGGATCCTGGCGCGAATGATCGGGGGGCTGAAGGGCTTGCGGATATAGTCCACGGCGCCAAGTTCGAGTCCCTTGGTCTCTTCGCTTGTTTCCCATTTGGCAGTCAGGAAGACGATGGGGATGTGCCGGGTCTTGTCATCCTTCTTAAGCGCCTCGCAGACTTCGAAACCGTCAAGGCCGGGCATGACGATGTCCATGAGGATAAGGTCCGGCTGCGGATCTTCATGGGCCATCTCCAGCGCCATTTCTCCAGTGGTGGCGTAGGTGAGGTGGTGCTCGTCACCCAGAACGATTTCGAGGGCCTTGATGTTGACGGGTTCGTCATCAACGATCAAGATGGTGTTTTTGCTCGGAAAAGGGGGCAAGATCGTCTTTCCTCCAGGTTGCTTATGTCAGGTGTGTACTGTCGGTTCAGGCCTATGGCGAGGGTCGAATCCTAATTCTAAGCGTCTTCGGCCCATCATGCAACAAAGAGCCGTGGCGGTCGCCAAAAAAACATTGTCAACTGAATGGGTGTGCCGTCGGATTTTCCCTTCGCCTCGATTGATTTTCCGCCCAGGCGCCGCCCTCGACCAAGATACAAGGAAGCTTCATGCAAGACAGTGAAAAAATGGTTTTTGAGCAACACAAAAAAGTTCATCTCTTTCATACGGACGCAGCTGGCCGGGCCACAATTTCAGCTCTGTGCCGGTTTGCCCAGGAAAGCGCGGGGGGCCACGCCGCAGAGCTCGGATTCGGCATGGAGTGGCTGGCTAAGCAGGGCATCGCCTGGGTGCTGCGCGAGCAGGCCGTGCGCGTGCTGCGTTATCCGCTGCTGGGCGAGGTGGTGCGCATCGTCACCTGGCCCACCCGGACCGAGCGGATTCTCTGTCACCGTGATTACACCATCTGCGATGAGGGCGGGGCTGTCGTGGCGCGTGGGACCAGCGCCTGGCTTGGGCTTGATCTTGCGACCCGGCGTCCGCGCAAGGCCGATTCCTTTTTCCATCTCCCGGCTCATCTCATGCCCGGCTCGGTTTTTGACCAGCCTCTGCCCGTCCTGTCACCTCCGCAGGGTGCATGCCAATCGGATGTACGCACTGTCCGCGCAAGCGATATGGACGCCCTGGGGCACATGAACAATTTGCGTTATCTGGACTGGACCGCGGATCATCTGGCGGGTTCCGGTACAGGGCCGTGGTGCGGCGTTGTCATCCGCTATGTCCGGGAGGTCAGGGATAAAGATGGGGTAGAGATTCGCCACGCCGTGACGGATCAGGGGGAGGTGCTGCTGCAGATGCTGCGCCGTGACGATGGCAAGGAGGTCTGTCTGGCGCGTATCGAGTTGGAGCCTGTCGGCTAATCGCCGGATAGGCCATTGCGCCGGGCCAAGTGCCGACCGGAGTGGCGGATTTTGGCTTCAGCCGCCCAGCGGGGGCCTTCGGTCAGTTAATGGACGCGCTCTGCGGTTCAATTGCGGCCTGAACAGGCTTTTCCAGCTCAGCTTTGAATACGGCCACGGCGGAGTTGAAGGAAGGCATTTCCTTTGCCGCGATGGGGTCTGCGGGTATGGTCTTGAGCTTGAGCGGATTGATGAGCTTTCCGTTGAGCCTCATGCGGAAATCGAGGTGCGGGCCCGTGGAGTAACCGGTGCTGCCGACATAGCCGATTACCTGGCCCTGTTTCACTTTGGCCCCTTTCTTGGAAACCTTGGCGAACTTGCTCATGTGGTTGTAGATGGTTTCGTAGCCGTTGCTGTGCGATACGCGGACGAAGCGTCCCTGGGAGTTGTTGGAGCCGACCTGGGCGATTACTCCGTCGGCCACGGTACTGATGGGCGTGCCCGTAGGAGCCGAATAATCGATAGCCTGATGCGGGCGTCTGTATTTGAGGATGGGGTGCATGCGGCTCATGGAATAGCCGGAGGAAATGCGCGTGAAGGGCAGCGGCGATTTGAGGAAAGCCTTGCGCAACGGGCGGCCTTTCTGATCGTAGAAAGCGGTATTGCCCTTGGTGTCCGTGTATTGATAGGCATAATAGGTCTGCCCCTGGTTGGTGAAACTGGCCGCCGAGAGCTGTCCGTATCCGACGAAGTTGCCTTCCCTGTATTTTTTTTGAATGATGACAGTGAACGAGTCCCCCTCACGCAGATCCCTGGTGAAGTCCACGTCATAGGCGAAAACATTGCCCAGCCGCAGGGCCAGTTCCTCGCTCTCTCCGGCCTGGGTCACCGCCCCGAACAAGCTGCTTTGGATCACTGCGGAGACGGTTTTTGTTTCCACATCATAAGGTATGGCTTCGCGACGGAATTCGTATCCGGAGTCGGTCAGGGCAACGATCAGCCTTTCGTTGGCGTCGATTTCATATTCCAGGCCGATCAAGTCAGTGTTGGAGTAGATCATGGTCCAGGGCTGTCCGGCCCTGAGATTCTCCAAGGGATAGTGATCTTTGCTTTCGTTGCACAGGGAGTAGATTTCAGAAAGTCCGAGATGGCCTTCCAGAAGTGTTGAAGGCGTATCCCCACTTTTGATGGTGTCGCTCATGCGGGTGATTTCCGGTTCCAGTGGAGCGCACGCTTCAGGCAGGGGCTCATCTTCCTGAACTGTAAAGTCCTGATCGTTGTCCGCATGATATGCGTTCCGGGCCGACACGCCCTTGGCGCTCCAGTCGATGCTTGATTGGGTTTCGTCAGGAGCCAGGAAGTTGAAAAAAATGGCGGCCCCGAAGATTGCCATCGCCAGAAAAGCGAAAAAGGAAAACGTCAGCCGCGAAGGTTCGGGCTTGCGTTTCACAGCCAGGTTCGGTGTCCGTCGATTATTGTGTCGATTCTTTTTTGTCATACGTAGGTGAGCTGGTTTGACTGTGCCCCGGACGAGGCCTGGTTCTAGGCCGGGCGTCCACTGCGGGGCGTTGCGTCTGAAGCGATGCGCCCTTCATAGCCGCGTAAGACGTCAAATTCAAGGATTTGTTTCCGCAGGAAGATATCCCGTGGGGATGTGCGCTGGGGGCGGGCGGTGTTACGCAGCCGGTGGGGGAACATGGACTCTTTATCCGGGCCTCGGGCGGATCGCAGCGGACAGAAGCATTTGGACATTTTTCAGATGAGCGTGTCTTCGCTGACGCCTCCGAGCATTTCAATGCCCATTTCGAAGCAGTCGGAAAACTGATCGGGTCGGGATGAGCACCAGCGCACCCTTCCCACCCGTTTGCCAATGCCGGTCAGCATCTTGTCCAGACCGTTGCCGTGGACGTTGATCTTGACATATTGGCCTTGGCCGAGGGGTCTGTCCGTTTCAAGCAGGAGGCCATTGTAGCAGTAGTTCAGGACTCGCGACTGGCGTGCCGGGGAGCTGTCTGCGCGGGTATGCATGTCGCAGCGTTCCAGACAGGGGAACCTGGGCCATTTTCTTTTCTCGAGCATGGTTTGCTCCTTCATTGCCGTGTGCGGCACTGAAAAAGGTGCGGGAACCATCTTCCCGTTAAACCGTCGAGAGCAAAAGGCCAATGACAAAAATTGAAAACGAGCCGCTTTTTGTTTTCTAGTCGGCCTTAAGGCTGTAGATCACGAATTCGACGATGTCATCGAACAGGCTCTCGTCTCCGTAGGGAGTCAGCAGACCGTGCCTGATGCCGCCGACCAGGTTGCAGAAAACGACCACGGAGGTCCTGTGAGGGTCAAGCTTGCGGATGCTGCCGTCCTCAACTCCCCGGCCCACGCACTCTTCCAGGATGTCATAAAGTTCCGAGAAGTTGCGGATCATGACATCCTTGTCTTCAATGGTTTTCAGATCACTGAAAGGGGAACAGCGGACCAGGACCATGAAATCCTGGCGCGGATTGCGGGCAAAATCGAAATAGGTTTTGGCGAAGACCCGCACCGCCTCAAGACCGTTGGGCACGCCCTGGAGGTTGGTCCTGATGGCCTGCACCAATTCATGCACCACGTCGAGTCCGGCCGTGAGGAAGAGCTTCTCCTTGTTGCCGAAGTGATGAGTCAATAGTCCCAGAGCCACGCCTGCCCGCTCTGAAATTTTTTTGAATGTCGTTTCCGAATAGCCGTGTTCGCTAAACAGTTCCTTGGCTGCCTTGAGCAGCAACTCTTTTTTGGTCGGTCCCGTGCCCATGATTGTTTTTCTCGCGCGTCGGATGAAAAGGGTGGCTCTGCGGGTTATCCCGGAGTTCTGAAAAGGTCCGCCTTTGAAAACAGGAGACGGTGCTGGCCAAATATGCGCTAACTCTTTAAATTGAATACTCAATCAATATGCAACGTCTCAATTTTTGTCAACGCGACGCGGCAGCTCGGGCAAATTGACAAACAACGCCATGATCTTGAATAAGAAGCGGCCACTGTCGGCAAGGAGCGATGAATGAATGCCTTGAAATACTGGTCCGGATATGTGCTTTCTACCCTGCGCGCCCGGCTTTACGCGCTGCGACCTGCAAAAAGAACGTTGGTCAGAAACGACCGGGTTCGCAACAGCCCTCTTTATGACGACGTCTGTGCCTGGCAGAAGACTCAGATGGAATCCATGACGTTTGAAAACGACCGCCCGATCAAAGAGATCAAAGGCGCCGTGGATCTGCCGCTCATGCGTCGCATCCATCGCCGTACCCTGCTTGAAATCAAGCACGAACTGGGCGACCTGTGGCGTCCGTCGTCGGTGACCATGAGCAAGGGGCGCGGGATCAGTCTGGACCAGTCCATCGCCATCATGCACCGTTTGCGCGACGCCGGTTTCCCCGACGACGCCCTGGGCGTGGTTTCGGTAGAGTTCGCGGGCAGAAGGCACTCCTTCGCCATTGTCCAGGACGTGCAGGACGATTTCTGGATGCTCGACAACGGCAAGTTTTCCTATTCTGCAGTGCGCGGCAGCGTTTTTCTCTCTGCGCGTCGGGATGTGCATGTGCTGATCGGATTCAATTTTTTTGATGTCTGGAATTACTGATCCAGCGTTTTTTTCGGTTGTAACTAGTTGTAAGTAAAAGAGGTCGTCATGTTGGCCCACGCCCGGAAGTACGCCTATCTGTCCATAGGCGCGTCCATTCTGACCATGGCGCTCAAGTTTGGAGCGTTCTTTCTGACCGGATCGGTGGGGCTTCTCTCCGATGCGGTGGAGTCCGTGGTCAATCTGACGGCGGGGGTGATCGCGCTCATGGCCATCATTCTGGCGTACCGGCCGGCGGACAACGTCCATTCCTACGGCCACGGCAAGGTTGAATATTTTTCCAGTGGCATAGAAGGCATCCTGATCATTCTGGCGGCCTTGGGCATCGCCTACGCATCGGTGAATCGCTTTGTGCATCCGCAGGAATTGCAATTTTTGGGTATCGGCATTGTGGTGGCAGCCGTGGCCGGGGCGGTCAATTTCGCAGTAGCCAGGATCATGCTCCGGGCCGCCCGAGAGTACGACAGCATCGTGCTCGAAGCGGACGCCAGGCACCTGCTGACCGACGTCTGGACATCGGCAGGGCTGGTCTGCGCCCTGGCGGTCATGCTCTTCGCGCCGCCTTCGTGGCAGATCCTCGATCCGATCCTGGGTCTCTTCATGTCCGTGAACATCGTCTGGACCGGACTGGGCCTGGTGCGCCGTTCCGTGGCGGGCCTCATGGACGTTGGCCTGCCCGCAGATGAGATCACCCAGATCACGGACGCCATCAAAGACGTCGGGGGAAAGGACGCGGGGTTTCACGCCCTGCGTACGCGCAAATCAGGAACCGTCAGGTTCGTTGATTTTCATCTGCTCGTGCCAGGGTCCATGACGGTGCAGGAGTCCCACGACCTCTGCTGCAAGATCGAGGAGGCCATAAAGGCCGGATTGCGCGGCAGTCAGACCACCATTCACGTCGAGCCCCGCGAGGATCATACTTCCTTTGATGGCTGCAAGGTGGGGGGGCTCTGCGACAAGTCGGCCGGCCCCATGGAAGGTAAGGGTTGAATTCAAGAGCGAAGGATGGTGTGAGTCCGTGGTGCGTGTACAGGACTATGGAGCGCGGAAGTGGCCGGGCCGCTGAAATTTGTAGTTAACATTGGTGAATGATGCCCGGGTGTTGCCCAGTCTTGTGGACATTTGACGAGCCGTGCGGTTCGTAGACCTTACAGGGACGGCAATCCCTGAACATCCATCTGGCCGGGGTGCAGCAAAGAGTTTGCCAAATCGGGCGGAGCCGTATATTTTCATGCTCCTTTAATGGAGACCATTTTCTGGAGGAAAGAATGAGCAATCCGGTGGTCCTGGTGGACACGACCAAGGGGGAATTCCTGGTCGAGTTGTTCGTGGACAAGGCGCCGCTGTCAGTGGCCAATTTTTTAAGTTACGTGGACGAGAATTTCTATATTGGGACTCTGTTCCACAGAGTCGTGAAGGGTTTTATGATCCAGGGCGGGGGACTCGACAATATGATGCGCGAAAAGCCCACCCGGCCGCCCATCGCCAACGAGGCCGCCAATGGCCTTAAAAACCTCGAAGGCACCGTAGCCATGGCGCGAACCGCCGATCCGCACAGCGCCAGCGCCCAGTTTTTTATCAATACGGTCGATAATCCGGACCTCGATCACCAGGGAGAGGACGAGTTCGGCTATTGCGTTTTCGGTCAGGTCATTGACGGGATGGATGTGGTCAAAAAAATTGAGAAAGTCCGGGTCAAGGCCCAGGGCGACCACGAACACGCACCCGCCGATCAGGTGTCCATTAACTCCATTACCCGTTTCGAATGACGGTTTACGGTGAAGTAAGGTAGTCAATCATGAGTGAAGATTTTGCCGAGCTGTTCGCATCCTATGAATCCCAGCGCAAGACAGCCCTCAAGGCAGGGGACAAGATTTCCGGGACAGTGATTTCCATTGGTCAGAAGGCGGCTTTCGTTGATTGCGGTGCGTCCGTGGACGGCATCGTGGACCGCGAGGAATTGCTGGACGACGCTGGGGAGCTGTTGGTGGCCGAAGGTGACACGCTGGAACTCTACGTGGTGGGCGTGTCCGATGACAGCGTACGTCTGTCCAAGGCCATGACCGGCGTCGGCGGCCTCAACATGCTCCAGGACGCCTTGGATAGCGGCGTGCCGGTGGAAGGTAAGGTTCGTGAGCAGATCAAGGGTGGCTTTCATGTCGAAGTGCTCAAGCACCGCGCCTTCTGCCCGGTTTCCCAGGTCGATGCACGCTATGTCGCAAGCCCCGAGGACTATGTCGGGCAGACTCTGCAGTTCAGGATCACCAAGCTCTCCGAGAACGGGCGCAATATCGTCGTTTCCCGCCGGGCCCTGCTCGAAGAGGAGCAGCGTCAGGCCAGCGCCGACTTTTTCGAAACTGTCAAAAGTGGCGACATCGTCGAAGGCACGGTCACCCGCTTGGCCGCTTTTGGTGCCTTTGTGGAGCTGGTGCCCGGCGTGGAAGGACTGGTGCATATTTCCGAAATAGCCTGGGCCAGAATCCAGAGTCCCGAAGAGGCTTTGAGCGTCGGTGACAAGGTGCGCGTCAAGTACCTCGGCACAAGCGCGGGCAAGAAGCCCGGCGAGACCCGCCTGTCCCTGTCCATCAAGCAGGCGCAGGATGATCCCTGGAAGACCGTGGGCGAGCGCTTCAAGGATGGCGACAAGGTCACGGGCAAGGTCGTCAAGCTCATGGATTTTGGAGCCTTCGTGGAAATAGCCCCCGGTATCGAGGGTTTGGTTCACATCAGCGAGATGAGTTATGCCAAACGCATCAACAAACCCGGTGAAGTGGTTCAGGTTGGCGACATGGTTGCGGCCATGGTCAAGCAGGTCGATGTGGAGAAGCAGCGCATATCGCTCAGCATGCGTGACGCCGAAGGCGATCCGTGGCTGAATGTGGCCGAAAAATATCCCGTGGGTCAGACCGTGCAGGGCACCGTTGAGAAGCGCCAGCAGTTCGGGTTGTTCATCGCACTGGAACCGGGCGTGACCGGGCTTCTGCCCCAGTCAGTCATGTCCAGGGCCGAGGGTGAGGTCAAGTACGACAAGCTCGGCGCGGGCGACACTGTGGTGGTCAGCATCGAGAGCGTGAATATCCGCGAGCGCAAGATCAGCCTTGGCACCGGCAAGAAAGAGGAAGTGGCCGACTGGAAGGGATACAAGCCACAGACCTCCGACTCCAGCATGGGTTCCCTGGGCAGCGCCCTGGCCGAGGCCCTGAAGAAGAAAAGCTAAGCTTTTTTGAAGAGAGTATATTCGTTCACCTTAAATTCAATGGAGGCTCCTATGGCCATGGAACGATGGGAATGCCCGTGCGGCTACGTGTATGATCCGGCTGAAGGCGACGCGGATAATAACATCCCGGCGGGCACCGCTTTCGAGGATCTGCCCGAGGATTGGGTTTGCCCGAAGTGCGGCGCCGAGAAAGAGTTCTTCGATAAGATGGATTGATGCCGGAGTGAACTTTGTTTCGTGGGGAGCAGGAAGCGATTCCGCTCCCTTTTTCATTGTGCGGGCATGCCGTCCGGACAGAACGTGGAGGGTGCGATGGACGAAGTGCTGAAGCACAAGGCGGTGAGCTGCTGGGATCGCTACGGCGGCAACGACGACAGGGCCGCCATGGATGTGCTGGCGGTAGAATTTCTTGATTTTCTGACCCGCTGCAAGACCGAGCGCGAGACCATTGCCTGGGTCGTTGAGCAGGCTGGTGCGTGCGGGTTTTCAGGCGATCTGGGTCAGAATCTGGTCGTTTTGCCCTTCCGTGCTAAGGCCGTCCTGTTAGCCCGGCGGGGGCGCAAACCCCTGTCCGAAGGTTTGCGTCTGATCACGGCTCATGCCGACACCCCGCATCTGGATCTCAAACAGCATCCGCTGCATGAGGAATGTCAGGTCGCGCTGATGAAAACGCACTACTACGGCGGCCTCAAGAAATACCAGTGGCTGGCCCGGCCCCTGGCCCTGCACGGCACCATCGTCGACATGGACGGTCGGGTCATCCCGGTCTGCATCGGCGAGGACGAGAGCGATCCCGTCTTCACGGTGCTCGATCTGCTGCCGCACCTGGCCCGCAAGCAGCGCGAGGAGACCGTGGAGAAGGCCTTCGTGGCCGAAAAGCTCAACATCGCCATCGGCCATGAGCCGGCGCAGACAGAAGAGGAAGCAAAAGTGCGCCAGCGGGTGCTGGAGCTTCTCTTTGAGCGCTACGCCATCCGCGAGGAGGACCTGTACAGCGCCGAACTGCAGATCGTGCCCGCAGGCAAGGCCCGCTTCGTGGGCCTGGACCGCGCCCTGCTCGGCGGGTACGGTCAGGATGATCGCCTGTGCGTGTTCGCGGCCTTCAAGGCTTTTATGGACGCGCCTCAAGGAGATCACACCCAGATTCTCTTGTTGTGGGACAAGGAGGAGATCGGCTCCGACGGAGCGACCGGCGCCAAATCCCGCTTTATGGAATACGCCCTGGCCGATATCCTCGACGCCTGGGAGCCTGAAACCCGGCTGCGGCACGTCCTGGGCCGGACCAAGGCCGTGTCCGCCGATGTGCATTGCCCTATGGATCCCGATTATCAGGACGTGCACGACAAATATAACGCCTCTGTGCTCGGGTTCGGGCCGGTCTTTTCCAAATTCACCGGGCACGGCGGCAAGTACGGGGCCAGCGAGGCCGATTGCGAATATGTGGCCTGGTTCCGGGCGTTGCTGGCGGCAGAAAGCATCCCCTGGCAGATGGCCGAGATGGGCAAGGTGGACGAGGGCGGCGGCGGCACGGTGGCCAAGGAACTGGCGGTCTACGGCATGGAGATCATAGATTTCGGGCCCGGAGTGCTGTCCATGCATAGCCCCTTCGAGATCAGCTCCAAAGCCGATCTTTTGGCCACAGTGCAGGCCTACAACGCTTTTTACCGCAGCTAGCTGCCTGTTGAAATATCAAAAATTCGCAGGCCGTTCAAAAATGGTGAGATGCAAGGAAGCGAAAAAATCCAGGACGCGCAGTGTATTGCGCAGATAAGCGGTCTGGATTTTTTCGTTGACGCAGCAGATCGCCGTTTTGGGGCGGCTTGCTAGGGAGAGAAGAATGCCTGTCATCATGGGTACGGCCGGACATATCGATCACGGCAAGACGAGCCTCATCAAGGCGCTGACCGGCATCAACTGCGACCGGCTGGCCGAGGAGCAGAAGCGCGGCATTACCATCGAGCTGGGTTTCGCCTACCTGGACCTGACCCCGGAAGTGCGCCTCGGCATCATCGACGTGCCCGGCCACGAGCGTTTCGTGAAGAATATGGTCTCCGGTGCGGCGGGCATCGATTTTGTGCTCCTGGTCATCGCCGCCGACGAAGGCATCATGCCTCAGACCCGCGAGCACCTTGAAATCTGTTCGCTCCTGGGCATCCGGGCCGGGCTTGTGGCCCTGACCAAGACGGACATGGTCGAGACAGACTGGCTTGATCTGGTGCACGAGGAAGTGCAGACGTATCTGGCCGGATCTTTTCTGGAAGGCGCGCCCATTGTTCCGGTTTCGGCTCACACGGGCGCGGGACTGGAAGAACTGAAAGGTCATATCGCCGAACTGTCCACAACCTTCGCCCCGGATCGGCGCTCGGACCTGTTCCGCCTGCCCGTGGACCGTGTCTTCACCATGAAAGGGCACGGTACGGTGGTCACCGGCACGTCCATTTCCGGGGCCTTGCGCCTGGGCGAGGAGATCGAGATCGTTCCGGCCGGGCATCGCTCCAAGGTGCGCGGCCTGCAGGTGCATGGCGCGGCCGCCGAAGTGGCCCGGGCAGGGGAGCGCACCGCCGTCAATCTGTATGGCCTGGAGGTTGCGGAGCTTGAGCGCGGCGAAGTGCTGGCCCATCCCCAGACCCTTTTTCCATCCATGGTCTGGGATGTGGAGATGACCTGCCTGTCATCCTCGCCCAACCCCTTGAAGCATCGCACGGAAGTCCATTTTCATCACGGTTCGCGCGAGATTCTGGCCAAGCTTTTCTTCCTTGACCGCGACAAGCTCGAACCGGGCGAAACCGCAGTCTGCCAAGTCCGCTTTCCGCGCCCTCTGCCCGGCGTGTTCGGGGACCGCTGTATCGTACGTTCCTTTTCGCCCCTGCAGACCGTGGCCGGCGGCCGGATCATCAGCCCGCTTGGACGCAAGGTTCGCCGCCGTTCGAAGGACATGGAGACCCTGGCCACCCTGGGCTCCATTTCAGGCGACGAACTCCTGCTGGCACAGCTGCGTCTGGCCGGGCGCGGCGGGCTGACCGTGGCCGAACTGCGCATCATGACCGATATGGAATCAAAGCTCCTCGACAAAACTTTGCAGCTCCTGGGCGGCAAACAACAGGCCTTTCAGTTCGACCGCGAGGACAAGCGCTTTGTGGGCGCGGATGTGCTCGACGGTCTGGCTGGAGACTGTCTCGAATATCTGGGCGAGTATCACCGTCGCGAACCCATGCGTCAGGGCCTTTCGCGGGCCGAGCTGATCTCGGGGTTCGGGCGGGGCATGCACCCCAAGCTGGTGCATTTTCTGGTCGAGCGGCTGGTCAAGTCCGGCCAAGTGCTGCTCGAAGCCGACATCCTGCGCCTGCCCGGGCACGTAGTTTCCCTGGCCTCGGACCAGTCCGGACTGCGTACGCTGATGGAGACTGCCTATGTGCAGGCGGGATTCATGCCGCCGACTACCAAGGCGTTCCTGGAGGAGAACGGGCTGGCCGCCAAGGACGTGGCGCAGATGTACCGGCTGCTCATGGAAGAGGGCGTGCTCATCAAGGTCAGCGAGGAATTCTACTACGCCAAGACGGCCATGGACGAAATAATCGGCCGCGTGCGGGGTTTCTTCGAATCCAACCAGGAGATGGGCCCCCAGGATTTTCGCGACCTGACGGAGTTGACGCGCAAATTCGCCATCCCGGTGCTCGAGTACCTGGACAAGGAAAAGATCACCATGCGTATTGGGGACAAAAGGCAGATTCGGAAAAGGTAGGGGCGCGCAGGGCTTGCCGGGGCGTGAGCGTCCGTTTTCAGGCGCCAGCGGAACCGGTGACGTGCGGTTTATGGGCGGTCTGCACCGTGATCTGCAAGCCCAGCGCCTTGGCGACTTTTGCGACGGTGGAAAATGTGGGATTGCCTTCCGGCGACAGCGCCTTGTACAAGCCCTCGCGCGTCAGACCCGTGTCTCGCGCCAGCTGGCTCATGTTTTTGGCGCGTGCGATGACGCCCAATGCATGCACGATGAACGCGGGATCGTCGCCAGCTTCCTCGATACATGCCTCAAGATACAGCTGAATGTCTTCGTCGGTCTTCAGATGCTCTGCCGAGTCCCAGCGAGTTGTTTTCATGGTCATGATCTATCCCTCCAATTGCCTGGCTATTTCTTTGGCTCTGGCGATGTCCGCTTGTTGAGAGCTTTTGTCGCCACCTGAGAGAAGAATGACGACAACGGCTCCTTTCCGAACGAAATACACCCTGTAGCCGGGGCCATGGAAAATCCGCACTCACTGACCCCTTCGCCCACGGGCGCCACATCACCAAAATGACCCATCTCGATCCGGTCGATCCTGGCCTGGATTCTGGCTCTGGCCCTGCGGTCCTCCAGGGATTCGAACCACTTCGCGAAGAGTGCTGTCATTCGAACTTCAATCATGCTTTATGTATAGGTTTTGGTAGGGATTATGTCAACTGTGGTTAACACTTTGTTTGATATCGCCTCTCGATTTCGACTTTTTCGTATACAGAAAAGACGTATTGAAGAAAATGCCATGTCAGGGGCAGGGGGGGGCTCATCTCGACGTCATCCCCGCGAAGGCGGGGATCCAGTATTATTGGGGGAGGCGATTTGCTTCGGGAGGCGCGTTCCATCGCGAACCGGGCAAGGCCTGCCGGAACTCCCTCGTTGGCCTCGTAATGCTTTTCGGCCTTGTGGTTTTGGGCAGGGACATCGTGGCGTACGCTCCACGGCCGGAAAGCAAACGATGCCTCGGCTCGGTCAGACAGCCGACAGCCCTTGCCCGACCCGCGACGGCTCGCTTGAGCCTGTGCGAATGGCTGTGAGGAAAGAAATACGTGCATGAGGTGCAGGGGCGGCCTGTCGTCAGCTTCTCATCTCAACGTCATCCCCGCGAAGGCGGGGGGCCACGTTCTTGGGGATGATGGGAGCTTTAAAAGGCGCGTTCCTTTGCGGTCCGATTTGAAACGGTCATGACGGAAGCGATGAGTTATACGTTATCTCTCTCTTGTCAGATTGATAACTTTGAGTTAATTAAATTCATGGCCATCATGTACAGCAAGCAAGCGCTCAAATATCTGCGAAAAATGCCAAGGGCGAGGGCCGAGGACATCATGTCGGCGGTGCGGAAAATTGATGAAGACAGATCGGTCTTTCAGGGAAACCTGATCAAAATGACCAACAGCCTATTCCATCGGCTGAGGATTGGCGACTACAGAGTTATTCTCGATATTGATGACGGGAAGCTCGTCGTGCTCGTACTCAAGATCGGAACCAGGGGAGATGTGTACAAATGAACGTTCAGATCATTGAAAACAAGTCCGGCAACCCCGCCTACGCCGTGGTCCCATGGGACGAGTATCGGACAATGGTGGAACGCCTCGAAGAACTTCAGGATATCGTCGATGCCGATAAGGCCATGGCGGACATCATCGACGGAGGGGAAACCTATCCGTCCGAACTCGTCGAGCGCTTGGTGCGCGGGGACAACCCGGTCAGGGTCTGGCGTGAGTATCGCGGCATGACGACTGCGGCCTTGGCTGCTGCGGCCGGGGTCACGTCTTCGGCGATTTCACAGATTGAAGGCGGCAAGCGGGGGTTGTCCGTGGAGTTGCTCAAGAGACTGGCGGAGGTTTTGCGGGTGGATATGGATGATCTTGTTGGGTGATGCCAGCATGAAGCGGCTTGACAATCTGTCTTTTCAGACTGGCGCTGCACGCAACTGTCATATCAAGGATGGCGGCGAGGGATTCGAGTCATCTCCGCTCATGATTTCCGTAACTCCCTGCTTTGGCGGGGATCCTTCGTCTGGAGGCTTTTCGGGGAGCGCGTTTCTCGCGGGCCTAGTTGAAACGTTTATGCGCTCTGTTTCCTCAAAGCTGCTTATTGCCTTGCGCAAATCTTCCGGGGCGTCACTGCACTTCATGCGCACCAGGTGACGGCTTTTCTTGCGGTCGCAGATCCTTGACGGGAGTGTGTTCACAATTATAGATATTTCGTGCAGCACGAATATTGTAAGGGGGAATTATATGGCAGCTATGGGACATGCTTCGCAGGTTAAAGTTGTTGGGATTAACGGCCAGATATCTTTAGGAAAACAGTATGCGGGCAGACAGGTGTTGGTGGAAGAACGCGAACCTGGTGTTTGGCTTGTGCGGACCGCCACGGTCATTCCGGATAACGAACGCTGGTTGCATGAGCCGCAGGCGGCTTCTGATCTGCAAACGGCCTTGTCATGGTCCGTCACCCATCCTGCATCGGATGCCGATTCTGAAGAAACGCTCAGGCTGCTGGCACATGATGAGTAGCCGCGAAGGGCGAGTCCGCCTCGACCTCAACAACCCGGTCTTTCAAGAGCAGCTGCTTAGGTTGCAGAAAGTGGAACGCCACGCAGCTCTTGATACCCTGAACAAGGTTCGTCAGCTGACGTGGAACCAAGTGTACCGTGATCCAGGTCTGAAGTGGGAAAAGATTACGAGCATAAGACCACCTAAAGGCATAGATGCGCTCTATTCAATACGCATCACTCAGGCTCGCCGCGCTACAGCGTACCGTGACGGCGAATTTATGCGTTTTCTGACCATCGCTCCGGATCATGATGCGGCCTATGGGAAGAAATAGAACCCACGCCGACATAAAATGTGCTTTAGCTTTCTTGTGTTAGAGCGCGTCATGAACTTAAATTCATCGTTCCTGCATCTATTTCAACGAATATGCTTCCTTTATGCTGCTGACGGCTATTTGTATTTCTAATCTCCAGGAAAAACGTGTTGTGGATTTTGTTAATCTTAGCCAATGTATTAGTCTCATCCAGTAGTTCATGGCGTAATTTTTGGAAAAAGTTACATTTTTTTTACTTCAGTCAAATATATTCTTTATCCATGATATCCTAATATTTTCTTTATTTTGAGACTCTGTAAATGTAACTGATAAATATGAGTCATAAATTATCCAAGATGTTGTTAAGATTTTTGCTTTTGTAGGTACAAAAAAATTTTTATATTCTTCGTTTATAATTTGTTTCGTTAATTCTTGTTGTCTTTTATTATTCTCATGTTCGCTAATTTTATGGAATTTTTTAAATTTATCACTGAGGTATTCGATCAATGATATGTAGCAATATTTTGAATTTTTTGAATTTACTGAATTTGCAGATAGGAAAGTGAGCGTGTTATTTTCTTTTTCACTAAAGGTGAAAGTAAAATCAAAATATATGTCAACAACTTTTACTTTATTAATCTTATAAGTATTTTGCGGGCCAATTATTTCGTCTAGCGCTTCAAAAAAACCTACTCCATGTGACACTTCTTCACTATTTAAATCCTTAGGTAGAGTTTCAGATCCTGTACCTTGTTTTCGCTCATGTGATATATGTTTGCACCCTCGGAAGGTATCAAGGAATTCGTATTCGGGCATACCGTAGTATGTTTTGTCAAATATTGTCAAAAATATTGTATCTAATGCTAGTTCAGGGTCTTCAATTTCAGACAGTAGTATTGGTTTGCCTCGTATGATTAAATCTTTTATATAAGTGATAGGAATAGAAAAATTAATATTTTGCCCGTCTTTAAAATAACTTGAAGCTATTCCAATAACATTATTTTCTTCATCAAGTACAGCGCCTCCACTGCTTCCGGGTGATATTGGTGCAGTCATTTGATATAGATTTAAGCTATTAATATTTCGAATCCCGCTTAGTATTCCGTCTGATATTGTAAATTTAAATCCACGAGGAGAGCTTATTACAAAAATATTGTCTCCAATGTCGGGAGTATATTTGTAGTTAATTTTTAAAGGATTTGCTTTGTCATTTGATTTTAAAATTGCGATATCCTTATTGTTATCGAAAGCTTCTACTTGGTTGCAATATGTATATTTTCCATTTATGTCGTATATTAATAAATATGTTGAATTTTTTATTACATGAAAATTTGTTACAATCTTGTTTTTTTCAATGTAAAAACCAGATCCTTGACTAATAAGCGTGTCGCTATTGTCATAGGCTTTAATGTATACAGCGGATTTTGAAGATTTTTGAAATATATTTTTTCCGATAGAAGCTGAAGAGAATTTAGTAGATGTTAGAAAAAAAATAATTAGTAATAAAAAAAACTTTTTAACATATGTCATTAGATAATACTCCATATATTTGAATGAATTTTGAATTGATGTTTTTTGTTCGAGTTAATTGTGTAGCCAAAGTAATATATAATCTTCGTAACACTGTTTTATCGAGAACATTGCGTCGTCCTAGTCGAATAGGTCATTTCAGTTGATGGCTTTCAATTGCAGTGGCTACTTTCACCAGCCAGCCAGTAAGAGACTGAATATCTGCGTTACTCAATTTCCGATTTATCAATGCCTTGAGTTCGCGACCTGCCGGTTGAAACAAGCCTGTCGCCAGCGCCTCTTGCCAAAGGCCGTTTATTTCCGATTCCGAAACGTCCAGTTTACTCAGAAAACCGCCTCTGCCGACAAGAGCCGTGTAGATTGATTGTTTGTAAACGGCGCTGGGTGGATACCCGTAGCAGAGGGCGACATGTGCGCCGTTTTTGTCAACGTTCAGGGAAAAGCCTTTCGTCCCCCAGTGTATGGGAAATGATTTCTTTGCTGCAAGATCAAGGAGTTCTGAAAATACGTCCTTTCCGTTCTTGTCCAGAGACTCCATGAAAGATTCTTGAGTGACAAAAGGCAAGGCTCCGGATGATATTTGTTTTGTCATTGCCGGTTCTTTTCCGACGACGATGTCATAGGATAGAAGATGCTTGCCGCCGCTCGTTTGAAAATATGAAAATTCCAGACATGTGACTCTCAGGCCTTTTCTGCGCAAGAATGATGATGTTTGTCGTATTTCCCCGGTGATTCGCTGTCCGACGAGGACAATGCGCTGTTCCTTGTTGAAAGAAACGGCTTCATCAGGAGCGAGTTCAAAGTAGTTTCTGTGATAGCTGGCCAGGGTGAGTACCTCGTCACCCACGTATCTCCGAAGAATCTGTTCAAGTTGATCCGTGTTCAATTCCTCAACATAAGACGCATATTCCAAGGATTGAGCCAGGGTGTCACGAGGCGTTCTGTCACGCTTCAGTTCCAGGACAACGGTGTTTCCTTCTCTATCGATTCCGAGAAGATCAATTATGCTCCCGAGATTTGTAGTCACCTGTCGGCCGATAATGAGAAGTTTTCCGTCTTCAAGAATATCGTCGGAGTTACTTTCGAGCCAATTCTCCAATACCGATTCCTCATGATCGGCATGAAAATGGGTCTGCGAGAACTCTTCAAAGCGGCCGTCTTCTTTGATGTTGAAAATTCGCATTAGTGTGTATTTTTATCGAGAAATTATATGTTTTTGTTTGTTCAATTGTATATTTGATCAGTAAATTTGTGGTTCATAATCGAAATACTATCGTATTCATGCCTGACGAGATTATATATCTCTTATCCGAACTGCTCAACAAATTCGGTAATAGCATCGGTAACATCATCCATTTTGCTCTCCACTTCGGGGTCATCTTCGTATGGAATGATATCCAATATCGCGACAAGTCGTTCGCGCATGAGGAGCCACGTTGCTTCGTCGTCCGATTCAAGAAAATGGGTGCAGACAAAAAACCATCCGTAAATGCCGCACGTTATGGCGTAATGTCGGTCACCTTTTCGCTCCATCGTAATTCTTGCGCCGAGTTCGTGCACTTCGTCACGCAGAATGACGCCCTCGGTTCCGGTTTGACCGATTGTCGAGCCGTTGTCGAAGCTGTGCCACATTTAGAAGCCTCCGATGTCTAAGTTGTCGGCTATTGACGGCGTAAGTTCTGCGAACTTCACTTCTTCGCGTATCTATTTGGATCATTGAAAAATGTTATATCCGCATATCCGGCGTATATTTTGCCAGAATGCTTTACGCCATCCGGAATGTAATACCGATCACCTTTTGTATAAAGATGTCTTGTGCCATCAATGAGCAATTCAATATTTCCCTCTAAAACTATCCCAATCTGCGCGGCATGAGAATGCTCTGGCAGATCAGCGTCCTTTTCAAACTGCATGAATAATATTTGATGGCTATCTGATTGTGAAAGATAAGCGGTTATTCCATCTAGCGGAATGTCAGCTTCTGGAAGATTTGTGATTGGTTCTGGGAATACATGAGTCATGAAATTGCCCTCTTGTTCATTTGCTCGCGATATTCACCTTGCTTTAAAAAATGAAGGAATTTAATGAAGCATGATGATTTATGGTTCAATTCCGGGTTTCATGATGGGAAGAAAAACCAAAGGACGGCCTGACTCCGTTGTTTTAGCTTGTCGTTCATCATCTTATGAGCGCATATCTTAACGAGTTGGCGCGATTATTTAATACCCTAATTTCTTTGATCTTTTCTAGGGCAAAATTTTCGTCCTCTGACCTGCTCGGCTCTTTTCAGACCAGTCGAAACTTGAGATAGGTTTCTCCCTCAACCACGAGGGAACTGATGAAAAAGGGACGATTTTCCGAAGAGCAGATGGTCGGCATTCTGCGTGAAGCTGACCGTAGTCCGGTGG
>JAHIQM010000014.1 GCA_018902545.1 Pseudomonadota bacterium
ACGAGCTTGATTTCAACAAGCGCGCCGGTTTCACCGACGAAGACGACCAGCTGCCCCGCTTCTTCCGCGAAGAACTCCTGGCTCCCCATAATGTGGGCTGGGACTACACCACAGAAGAACTGCAGGCCGCCAAGGTCTAGTATTATAAACCTCTTGTCCCGGAGGCGTTGGCCTCCGGGACAAGAATTCACGGCTGCTGGATACTAGGAGCGATGGCTGGAAGGTGCACCGGGAAACTCTGCATTCACCCGGATCAGTGATAAGGTTGTAAACACAAGGCGCACTTATTGTCTGGAATAGACGCGTCTACGAATATGTCAAAAAAGACATTTTCATAGAAAGTTAAGTCACAAAACACCGAACGGTGCCACGACCAAACCAGGCAGCTTTGAAAACAATATTGCGCATGACCGCCTCACCGTGGCGGTCATGCGCTTTTTAAGATGCCACTGCAAAAAGTCGCGAAAGAACCGGAGTGTCATTCCCGCGAAGGCGGGAATCCATTCTTTTCAGATAGTTAAAAAAGGCATGGATCCCCTTCATCAAGGGATGACGACTTTTTGCAGTGACGTCTTTTAAGACTTGTCGGCGATTATCTCGCTGTTTCAAGGACATTTTCGCATCGGCAGGTTTTCTGTCCACGCATCTGCGCCTCTGGTCAATTTGTGACCGGGGGCTTTTTTTACGGCAAGATTTCGGTCCTGACAGTCACGTCGCGCAGGATTTTTCACGCTTGAAGGAACCCACTGCAAAAAGTCGCGCGAGAGTCTGTGTGTCATTCCGCGAAAGTGTGCCCAGCAATGGTAGGCGGGCTATGTCAGGCTGCGTGTGAAGTATATTTCTTTCAGATATTTATAAACGCATGATTCCCATTCTTTAAGGATGTGACGACTTTTTGCAGTGACATCCTTTATCTCGTTTGTAGGGGGTGCCGTACGTTATCGCGCACAGTTGCTTAATAAAGTTGTGGGTGAATCAGTAAAAGGTAGGCTGGATAATATAAGTATAGATGCGTAATTAAATTTAATTTCTATCATTACAATATTTAGTGCGATATCATATTTGCTTAAAAAAAACATGTATTGTTTATTTTATATAATTTTTTATGATGTAAAATTATGTAATTTTAAAACAATTATAAGCAAAATGAATAAGATAGTATTAATTCAATTCGTGATCATTTTTCAATTTTTGATTATTATTTTTTTAATTATTAATAATTCAAATCAATGCTTTGCGTCTTCAGAAATTATTCGCCAACAGGGTCAAATAGAGCGTGAGCAGGAAAGGGATAGGCTAAAGCTAAAGCATCAACATGAAAAGGCGCTGGAAAATGAGCCCGCAAGGATCGAGATTGATCAGCCTGCGCCCACGGTGGAGGCTGCGGAAACGGATGTCTGCGTTCAGATCGACAGCATTGTATTCGTTGGGGCGACGCTGCTTTCCGATTCGAAGAAAGCGGGCCTGTCAGGACCATTTTTAGGCCGTTGCCTGAGCATGAATCACATCCATGAGGTGGTCCGGGCGACGACCAACCTCTACATTGAGCGCGGCTATGTCACGACACGCGTTTTTGTGCCTGCTCAGGATCTTGGTTCGCGAAGGCTGGAAATCCGTGTCGTCGAGGGCGAGGTGGAGAGCATCAGGCTCAATGACAACTCCCCCGCGGATAGGCGGCGCATTGCCATGACTTTTCCTTCCGGCATCGTGGGTAAGCCGCTCAACCTGCGCGACATCGAGCAGGGCATGGATCAATTGAACCGCTTGCCCTCAGGCAACGCCCAACTTCGCATTGAACCCGGGGAAAAGGTCGGGGCCAGCCGCATCGTGGTGACGGATCAGCCGGGCAAGATGTGGCGCTTTCGGGTCGGTCTGGACAATTCAGGGCAGAAAAGCACGGGGGAAATCAAAACCTTCGCGTCCGTGGACAAAGACAACCTGCTCGGTCTGAGCGACATGCTTTCCCTGAACCTGAGCGGTGACGCCAAGTCGCTGCTCGACATGTCGCGTCTCGGAAGCCGGAGCATTTCAGCATACTACACCGTGCCTTTCGGGTTCTGGAGCGTAACGGCCAGCGCCGGTGTCTCCGAATACCACACCCACCTTGAAGGCGGCGGATCCAAGTATTTGAGCGATGGCCGCACCTCCTCCTATGGGCTGGACCTGAACCGGGTTCTGCACCGGGGCAGCCAGAGCAAGACCACCGCAGGCATCTCCCTTGCCGTCAAGGACGTCGACAATTTCATCGAGAAAGAGCGCCTCGTGGCCAGCAGCTACGATTTGTCCATTCTCGGCGCATCCCTCGGGCACCAACGCCGATTTTTCAACGGGGTGCTTGGCCTGAGCGGTGAATTCCACCTCGGACTGCCTCTGTTCAGGGCCGACCGGGACAACACCTCGGAGCGGAGCGTCCCCAAGAATGAATTTCGCAAGCTCTCCCTGACGGGCAGCTGGATGCGGCCCTTCGAGATTGCCGGGCATCCTCTCACATTCAGCACGCAGGGCGCAGCACAGTGGTCTCCCGATACCCTTTACAACTCCGAGCGCCTGGACCTGGGCGGCCGGCACACCGTGCGTGGTTTCCAGCTTGATAGCCTTGGCGGGGACAGCGGCGGGTACGTGCGCAACGAGCTTGCCATGTCCATTCTGCCTCAAGACCGATCTGCGTGGTTCACCTCGGTGTTCGACGATCTGCAGCTGTACGCCGGATATGATGCCGGCTTCATTCATCGCGACAAGGACGATGAGTACGAGCGGGGCGTCCTGCAAGGCGCTGTTCTGGGGTTGCGGACTCGGGGAGGCTATATCGAATCGGATCTGTCCGTGTCGCGAGCCTTGGACGCACCGTCTTTTATGAAAAACAGGGACTGGGAAGTCTACTGGACTTTGAACTCCAATTTTTGACGATCGAGTACGGAGAGATTTCATGGCCAATGTGATGCAACGAACCATATGTCTGGCGCTTGCGTTTCTGCTTGTCTTCAATCCCATGGCGGTTGCTGCCGGGGGCATCGTGGTTGACCCCAAAGCCCCTGCGGCCAACCAGCCGGAACTGAGCGCAGCGCCCAACGGCGTGCCCATGGTCGATATTGCCAAGCCCAGCGCCAAGGGCCTCTCCCACAACAAATTCGATCAGTTCAACGTGGGCGAGTCCGGCGTGATTCTGAACAACAGCAAAAAGGCCGGACGCACGCAGCTCGGTGGTGTGGTGACCAACAACCCGAAACTCGGCAAAGGCCCAGAAGCCCGCGTCATTCTGAACGAGGTCACGGGCAGCAGCCGCTCCCGCCTTGAGGGCTACACTGAAATCTTCGGCTATCCGGCCGACTACATTCTGGCCAACCCCAACGGCATCACGGTCAATGGCGGCGGGTTCATCAACACGCCCCGGGCCACATTGACCACGGGCAAGCCACGGTTTGACGAGTACGGGGGCCTGACTGCCCTGGATGTGCGTCAGGGTGATGTGCTTGTCGACGGCCTGGGCCTCAATGTCTCCAATCTCGACGCTTTCGATATCATCAGCCGCACGGCCAGGATCAATGCTGACGTGCATGCCCTGAAGCTGGGCATCACCACCGGATACGGCAGCCATGACGTTGCCACGGGCCAATTTTCCGCCCTGCCCCCCGACGGATCGGAAGCTCCGGCGGTGGCGCTTGATTCCACGGCCCTTGGCGGCATGTATGCGGAGCGCATCATCCTTGTGGGCAATGAAAAGGGTGTGGGGGTGAATCTTGAAGGGGTCACCCACGCCACTGACGAATTGGTCCTGACTGCCGACGGCAAGATACGGATCAAGGGGCGCGTTTCCTCGGACAATGACGTCCGGATTGCTTCTGGCGGCGATTCCGTTGAAATTTCCGGCGTGCTGGCGGCAGCGAAAGTTGCGGACTTGGCGGCTGCAAAGAGTCTGGCGCTCAAATCGGAACCAGGAGCGCAGGCCTTGCTGTATGCCGATGATGTGAGAATTTCCTCCGAGTCGCTGCACAACCGTGACGGCAGGATCGAGTCCGGCACGAATCTGGCCGTTGCAACGCGCTCCGACATCACGAATGTGGGAGCCCTCGTTTCCGGCGGCGACGCCGTTTTGAGCGCGGGCGGAGCCGTTGCCAACTCCGGGCAGGTGCAGGCCAAGGGCAGCCTCGACATCGAGGGCGCGGCTATTTTGAACTCGGGCCGGATGTTTTCCATTGAGGCGATGAGGATTCATTCCGCAGGGGACATAGTCAATGCCGGTGGCGAGATTTTGTCTAAGAAATCAAGCATGATGGAGGCAACGGCAAACATCTCCAACACCGGAGCCATCCGCACCGAAGGGCAGGCATCCATTAGCGCCGACAGCCTGAACAATAAAGAAGGCAGCATCGAGGCCAGTGATGTCATGAACCTCGACGTAGCGGGGCACATTGCAAATACGGGCACTATCGGCGCAGACCGGGGCGCAAGCATCAGCGCCGACAGCCTGAGCAATGCGGGAGGCAGCATCCTGGCCCAGGGCGATCTGGACTTGGCGGTGACGGACAGTTTGAGCAATTCGGGGATTCTCTATTCCGGAGCTTCAGGCCGAATTCGGGCTGGAAGCATGCTCAATGATCCAGCCGGACAGGTGCTGTCCCTAGGGGATCTGGCCCTGGATCTGGGCGATGACCTGGAAAATCTTGGAGTCCTGAATGCCGGGAAATTCCTTTCCGTGCGCAGCGGCGGCAGTCTCTTCAACCGGGGCGCAAGCATCCTGGCCCAGACCGGGATGGAACTTACGGCTCAAGGTAGCATCACGAACTCGGGCAGCATCCAATCCGGCGGAACCGGCTTGTTTCAAACAGGCGGGATGCTTCTCAATGAGGGCGAAATCCTGTCTGTGGGCAACGCCGTCTTTGAAATCAGTACTGATTTGGAAAATATGGGGATCGTGCATTCGGACGGCGGTTCCTATAGCCTGGGCGGCGAGCTTTTCAATTCCGGCGAGATTCTGTCCTCCGGCGACCTGAGCCTGTTCATGGCCGGTGCTCTGTTCAATTCCGGCAAAATTGCTGGTGACGCCGATGTCGCCTTTGGCGTCGAGGGGAGCCTTGAGAACACCGTTGGCGGCTTGATGCTGGCTTTGGGCGAGGCATTGTTCGACGTGTCCGGCGATCTGCGCAATTCCGGCCGAATGGAGTCCACCGGCAGGGGTTCGCTTGGTGTGGGAGGCGGACTCTTTAATGATGGAGAGATCCTGTCGCAATCCGCCCTGGAATTCGATGTGCTGGGCTCTCTGGAAAATACGGGCGTCATGCACTCCGGGGACATTTTGACCCTGACCTCTTCCAATCTGGACAACAGCGGCCAGATCCTGGCCCAGGGCGACAGCGCTCTCATAGTTACGGGCGACCTGATCAACACGAATTTTCTTTTCTCAGGCGGCGAAGCGACGTTCAGCGTGGGCGGCATGCTGCATAATCTGCGGGGTCAGATTCTGTCTTTGGGCGACATGGTGCTGGAGGGTTTGAGCGCAGGAAGTCGCATGCTCGAATTGAAGAACGATTCGGGCACCATCGAGACCCTGGAAGGCAGCATGTCCATCCGGGCCAAGGTGGTGAGGAACACCAATCTGGATTTCAGGCTGGAGCCTGGAGATACTGTAGTGAGTCGTCGTGGCGGCATTTATTCGTATTATGGTGGAAATAAGTGGAGACAAGCAGAAACATTATATCGATACTTGCTTGAAGCTTCAGTTGCATTAGATCAGTATGGAAAGCCAATAGTTATTAAGACCAGAGTAGGGTATTTAGATTATCTTAATCTAAGAAATCAAGATTTGATAGTTCCTTTTAAAAGAAATTCGATGATAATCATTCCTCATGAAATATCAGTGCTTAAGCTGGATTTAAGCAGGAAGACTTTTTCGAGGATGGAATTAAATAACGCAATTTTAGATGCTGAAAGGCGTTTTGAAGAATTCGGTGGAACAAGTGCTGAAATTAATGCTGTTAATAGGGTAAAAAATGAAATTAAATCAAGAAATGTCTATATTGCAGTACAGGCATATAGGTATATCAAGGATGCTTCTGCTTATATTGATACAATAAGAAGAGATCAAGCTGTAGGGGTAAGCAGCGGCGGAACGATAGCCGCCGCTGACAATTTGAGCATAGATGGAGAAGCTGTCACGAATTATTTGAGCAACCTGAGCACCTCAGTTGGTGATATCTATATCACGTCAGATATTTTTGAGAACAGTGGCCAAGCCATATATGAAACGCACACAGTAGATTGGGCTTCCGGCCACCCAAGCAACCACGGTTCTCCGTGGCTTGCAGTTGAGTCCTATGGCAGGGAAACATTCAAAACCCCCGTCGACTATGTCTACGGTACCGTCAGCGCCGGCGGCAATGTGCTCATCACCGCAGATCACGTCAATAACGGAATATCGGAAAACACGGGCGTAGCCAGCAGTGACAACGGCAAGATCTCCTACAAAGGCGGCATCGGGCCTCAAGGCGGGGTGATCGCTCCGCCCAGGCCCGAAGATTTGAGCCACAGCATCGGCGATGTCGGCGAGATCATCGGGGGGCTGCCCAAAGACGGACTGTTCTTCGTCAACAAAACCCCCGGACACCGCTACCTCATCGAAACCAATCCCGCTCTGACCAGCATGGCCCTGTTCTATGGGTCCGACTATTTTCTGAGTCGAACCGGCATCGATCTGGGCAAGACCCAGCAGCAGCTTCTGGGTGACGCCTTTTATGAAACCAGACTGGTGCGCGAGCAGATTTTTGCCCTCACGGGGCGGCGCTTTCTTTCGGATTCCCTGTCCGGCGACGCCGAACAGATGCTTGCGCTCATGGACAACGCCGTCGCCGCTCGCGAAGGCTTAAATCTGAGCGTGGGTGTGGCCTTGACCGGAGAACAGATCGCCAGTTTGTCATCGGACATCGTCTGGCTGGAAACACGCGTGGTGGATGGCCATGAAGTCCTGGTTCCCGTCGTCTACCTCTGCCGAGGCAGCCTCGACACCATTGCCCGTGGCGGGTCTGTCATCATCGGGCGCGATGTCGAAATCCACACCGCGGGAGATACGGCTAACAGCGGCGTGATCAAGGCTTCGGGAGAGCTGGCCATCAATGCCAGAAATGTTTTCAACACCTTCGGCACCATCCAGGGCGACACGGTGACTCTGAATGCGGTCGATTCGATTTTCAACACCAGCGGGCTGATCAAGGGCCGCGACCTTGCGCTTCACGCCGGGCAGGACATCGTCTCGGACACGGCCAAGACCACGTTCAAGGCTGGAGGGAAGACCCGCAGTACCTTCACTCGAGCCACCAGCGAGACCGTCGGCCAGCGTGGCTCCATCGAAGCCGCGGGCGATCTGACCATGCAGGCCGGGCGGGACATTGGGATCGTCGGCAGCGACGTGAAGGCCGGCGGCGATGCGACGTTATCCGCTGGTCGCAACGTGATTGTCGTGACCCAGAATCTGAAGTCGCACAACTCCATGAAGGCAGGAAGCGCCAAAGGCCACCTCAACACACAGACCAGCAAAGCGGCCACCGTCGAAGCAGGCGGTTCGGTAAGCATCAGCGCTGGCCAGGATGTCGCCGTTCACGGCAGCAGCGTGTCGGCTGGAGCGGACGTAAACATCGAAGCTGGCCGCGACGTCTCCATCACCGCCGCCACTGACGGCTACGATTATTACTACAAAAAAAAACGCAAAGGCGGATTCTTCGGCGGTTCAAGCTCGGAGATGCTCACGGGCAAAGCCACGACCAACGTGGCTTCCGCCATCACGGCGGGCGGCGATGTGAATGTGGTGGCGGGCAAGGGTGGAAGCGGCGACCTGACCGTCGCAGGCAGCAAAGTACGTTCGGGCGTAGATATGAGCCTAAAGGCCGCAGATGACGTGCTTGTCACCTCCGGGCAGGAAAGCGCTTTCCACAGTTCGAAATCCAGCGCGTCGGGTTTATTGAGCAAAAAAAGCAAATCCGATCAGCGGCAGGACGCGTCTGTGGTGAAGAGCGAGTTGAGTTCGGGAGGTGACGTGCGCGTTGAATCCGGAACATCCGGCGATGGAGATATATTCATTCACGGCAGTAAGGTCCAAGCTGGCGGGGATGCCGAATTGAAGTCAGCGGGCGACCTGCTGATCACTGCGGATCAGGAGCAGAAGGCGGCATTCTCCGAGTCGATGGACTCCGGTTTTGCCAGTCTCACGCCTTCAATGAAGATGAGTAATTACCAAAGGGTTACGACCGTTGGAAGCGAAATCGATGTTGACGGGAAGGTCGCCCTGGAAGCCAAGAAGGACGTTGCCATCCAGGCCTCGACAATCAGGGCTGGCGAGTCGGCCACCATTACCGCCACGGAAGGTCAGGTAGCGTTGCTGACCAGCAAGGATGTCCTTTACGACCAAAAGATTACGCAGAAAACCGGTCTGTTGACCTGGAAATCGACCGACAAGGGCCAATCGGCGGAAACCGTCGTGCCGACGATCATTGAAACCGGCCAGGGTCTGAACATCATCGCCCGTAATGGGGTGGTGGTCGAATACGCAGAAACCGGCGACGTGCGCCGCGATGTTGAACTGCTTGCGCAAAAGTCGGGCCTGGAGTGGATGGCCCCCCTGCTGGAACGGGATGATATTAACTGGCAGGCTGTCCAGGAAAACTTCACCAAATGGAACAGGTCAGACAGCGGACTCGCCCCGGCCGCGACCCTTGTAATTGCCATCGCTGCCGCTGCGGTTACTGCCGGCTCCGCATCCAGCCTTGCCCTGAGCGTCATGGGTCTGGAGGTTTCGACCCTCACCGGGGCGGTGGTCGTCGCAGGCACTCAAGCTGCGGCGACATCCGTCCAGTTGGCCATGTTATCGGCTTTAACTGCCGGAATTGCCTCAATCGGGGCCCGCCTGGCCGTCAATGTGGCCGATGCCGCTGCCGGAGGTGATCTGGGAAAGAATCTGGAAAGCATGGTTTCAGAAGACAGCGCACGTTCACTGCTGACAACCATGGTCACTGCCGGTGTCTTGAGCACCACCGCCAGTACCTTCGCCTCGTATGGTCCGGCAGGGGAAATTATGGCCAACACGGCGGTAAAGACCGTCACCAGCACTCTTGTGGGTGGAGAGGATCTGGAAAAAGCTTTACTCACCTCCTTGGCGTCCAGTTTTGCCAGCTACGCCAAAAGTGAGATTAGCGCGGAAGAACTCGACGAGGCCGTGAATATCGTTATTGCCGGTGCTATTGGAGCAGCAAGCGCCGCAGCTTTGGGTGAGGACCCGGTGCAGGGGGCCATGAGCGCAATTGTCGCAGAGCTGGCCAATACCTATTTGGCTCCGGCTTTGAGTGAGGAACAGAAGAAGAGAGATGGGCCGATGGTCAGGCTTGCGGACTGCAATTACAAGGAGGGGTGCACGGGTTCGGACGATTATGAGCTGGTTAGTGATGAAGAATTGCTCAAAGCAAAAATAAATCCTTCAGACATGCGTGATGATCAATCTGGATACAGAGCAAAAGTTTATCATAACAAGGAATTGAATGAGTACGTTATTGTATTTATGGGCACTGATGAAACAAAAGACTGGAGTACGAATTTTGCTCAGGCTTTTGGATTGGTTGGAAATCAGTATGAGCAGGCTGGCGATTTGAACATTCTGGAAAAGTTGTCAAACTTGGCTGATTCTACCGGAGGGACATTGGCTGCAACGGGGCATTCTCTTGGGGGTGGATTGGCCACAGCAGTTGCCTCGACGGGATATATCGATCGGGCCGTGGTGTTCAATACGGCGGGTGTTCACGAAAAAACTATTGCTACCATTGGCGGCAGAATCGAAACTGCCAGAGTTGTGACCACCGCGTATGCCAGCCGTGCGGACATTCTCAATAATTTGCAGGACATTATTCCCAAGATGCCCTCGGCTTTGGGAACACGAATTGTCGTGGAAGCAGGCGGCTTGCACGGCATAGAAGCGATGGTCAAGGTCTTTGAGCCGAATTAAAGCCAGCAGAACATTTGGAGGCAGCATGGCAGCAGGCAAATTATGGATCGCATTGGGTATGATCCTGTTACTCCTCACAGGATGCGCTGGACTGGGTCAACGTTCGAAATCATCTGGGCCCAAAGGGCTCATTTACATGAGCGCAGCAGAAATGTTTCCGGGCAATCCTCAGGCGCAGGCCCTGGCTCTGGCCGCCGGTCGGGGGGATATTGCGGAAATAGACAGGCTGGTAGCAGCCGGGGCGGATGTTAATGCCATAGGTACCTATGGTGTGACTGTTCCTGCGTGGCTGCTATTTCATCCTAATAAGGCTGGCTTTCGACGACTGCTGGAAATGGGTGCTGACCCAAATAAGATATGGTTCATCCGTTATGACGGGACTGAAAAGCAGCTCTCATTACTCCATCGTTCGGTTGAAAATGCACCACATATAGGTACGGATTTCTTGCGCATGTGCTTGGAAATCGGAAACGGCGATCCGAATTTACTTCCGCCAGACAAAAGATACCGTCCTATACAAATGGCCCTTCGTCTCGGAAACGAAGACGCATTCATGATGCTCATCAACGCAGGCGCTGAAATAGATTACAAGGATAAGGATGGACATCCTTTGGTTTATCATGCAGCAGCTTCCAAAAATTTCGAGATTACTTTATTCCTTCTCGAGCAGGGGTTCGACTATTCATCTAGCGGCACTGGTGGAGGAATTAAAGACATTTGCGAAAGTATAAATATATATCTGGGCCGCCATAATCTGGCTCGCGACAATACTGTCCCGCATTATATGTGGTTCTGGCGCTGTGTTGATTTCCTAGAGAAACGCGGAATGGTCTTCAACTACACACCCAAAGGAAACCGCCCTCCGGCCGTGAAACCTGCCGTTTTGGACACCATCCCGCCCCTGACAAAATCGGCGGCGGAGCGCATGCCGCTGACAGACTCCGTCTTGATGTATGAGGTGCACCTGACCTATCCCATTCCATTCTGGGCACAGACGCCGGAGACGAGATTCGACGTTCAGGGACGTCAAACCCAAACGAACGGAAAGATCAGTTACGAGTATCTGCCAACCGGGCAAACCCTGGACGATTGGAAGGCCATACTGACCGTGTCCGCCGTCTATGCGCCGGGCGTGTCGTTTCAGGATTTCCTCAAGGTGGCCGCAAAGCAGTCGGGCTTTGAGGATATCCAGACTATCGAAGAGTCGTCAGACCATTCGATCCGCAAGGTTTCCGCACGGCAGGGGCAATCTGTCGAAGGCATTCAATATCTGGGTAGATTCGAAAACACCTTCGTTGTTGTCTGGCAGGCGTGGCGTTCCGTTGATCCCGCAACGGCCCGTGATTACCAAACCAAAGCCCTGGCCGACGCCAGGCGCATCGTGATGAAGAAAGGAATGAATGTCATTACACTTGATTGAAAAACCAAAATGCAAACTCAGGACATTGAATATGAATATCAGCTCCACTGCACTCATATGGTTCAAGGTAATCGCAACAATTATTTTCATGACTGCCGTCATACTACCAAAAGCTGTCCAAGCGGGAGAGTCGATCAAGATAAATCAGGTTATTAAGATTTATGAAGGAGTGCTGCACTACCCTCCTCCGTTGTGGATGAAAGCGAAAGATCAAATCGGAAACTTTAATGTCTATAGAAAGCAGGAAGAGAATACATTCACTTTTGAAATAATCCCGAAATCGCAGGAGTTCGGCAGTTGGGCCAATATTTACGGGGTCTATGCATGGCAACTTCCTGAATATGATTTGAAACGATTCTTCGAAGAATCCCTCCATGCGCTTTCCTTAGGCTGCAAGAAGCAGGCGAATTCCTCTCTGGTTGCTGTCGAAGACGGTCGGATGGTCATGACATATCATTGCCCGTCCCTTGCTGACGAACTCGTGTGCGACGGAAATGACGCTGAGAGCGGATTTTTGTATTTGTCCCAGGTCAACAGCACCTTCGTTAAAGTGTACCAAGCTTGGCGCTATGAGTCCCGAAAAATCGGGACGGAACAAACGCCCATGACCAGGGATTTGATTGTTGAAGCGGTGGAAGACATGAAATCGATCCGGTTCATGAGTGCTGAATGAATCCATCGCTTTCATGGAATGTGTTTCACCCCACCCGCACCCTGCGAATGGGTTTCGATTTGAGAGTCACTCGGCCATTGAAGGACATCGACCTCGTCCCAATGCTTAGAGGTTCGGAGATCTGCAATAATTGTATCGATCTAAACTGAGTTGGTAGATGTGAACATGATTCTTGAGAGTTGTCCTCTGGCCGGTGTCGATTTATATTTTCCAATAAGTGTACTTATTTGTAAGTATGAATAATGTACTTATTAATTAGTAATTTTTAATAATTCTAGGTAAAAAATTGAATTTTTTTGTTTATTAAATACTTATATCTGCGGATTGTTATTGTATAGAAGTGCGTATAATAGTAGTAAAGTTTGTTTTAAATTTTAATTAACTTAAGCATCGTGTAAGTTGCTGCTTTTAAAAGGTGTTTTAATGTTCTTTAAGAGGTGTGTTTCAGATAAAGAAATTGTGGACACAGGTATGGCAGCTACACTTGTGTTATTAATAGTTGGTGTATTTATGGAAGATGATTCTTTCATGGCATACGCTGCATTCGCGCTTGTCGTGAATATGACATTTTTCAGGTTGTATACGTTCGTTGCAAAACTTTGGCTGTCTTTGTCCCATTGCCTGGGCTTGGTAGTTTCGACGTTTGTTCTGAGCTTGGTCTATTGTATGATCGTCGTGCCGATCGCTTTGGTTCACAGGTTTTTCGGACATGATCCGATGCGTTTGCGTGACTGGAAAAGCGGAAATGATTCCGTGTTCGTTGAACGAAATTTATCTTATGGCGGAGAAGATCTGGAACATCCATTTTGAGGGATAACATATGGACTTTTTGATAGATTTTATCGGCTTTATGAAGGTTAGGAAAAAATACTGGCTGTTTCCGATCATCATCGTTCTTCTCTTCTTCGGCGCCGTTGTCGTCCTGACTAGTGGTTCTGCGATTGCTCCATTCATATATACGATTTTTTGATAATGGTGCGAAACGCAATACTTGGTATATCCGCATACTATCACGATTCTGCTGCCGTTCTGGTCGAAAACGGTCGGATAGTTGCGGCGGCGCAAGAAGAAAGATTCAGTAGAAAGAAGCATGATCCTGTGTTTCCAGAAAATGCCGTGCGTTACGTTTTGGATGAAGGTGCGCTGGCTTTGGAGGAACTGTCTGCGATAGCATTTTACGACAAACCTTTTCTGAAGTTCGAGCGATTGCTCGAGACGTATAATGGTTTTGCCCCGAAAGGTCTGCGCAGCTTTCTGGCCGCCATGCCAGTCTGGATCAAGGAGAAACTGTTTCTCAGAAAAATGTTGCGTGACGAGTTGGGAAAATTTGGGATCCTCAAGGCTCCGTTGCTTTTTCCTGAGCACCATCTTTCCCACGCTGCAAGCGCTTTTTATCCGTCTCCTTTCAATGAGGCTGCCATCCTCACCGTCGACGGCGTCGGCGAATGGGCCACCACGACGATTTGCAAGGGCGAGGGCAACCGCATTTCCGTACTCAAGGAATTGCACTTTCCGCATTCCCTCGGCCTGCTCTATTCCGCATTCACCGCCTACTGCGGATTTCGGGTTAATTCCGGCGAGTACAAGCTGATGGGTCTTGCTCCCTACGCGATGGCTTCTTCCAAGCGGGTTTGCAACTGGAAGCGGGCTATTATGGAGCACATGATTGATGTTCGCGAAGACGGTTCGTATCTTTTAAACATGGAGTATTTCGCCTACGCTACAGGACTGCGGATGTTTCACGAAGCCCGTTGGCGGGCCTTGTTCGGAATCGGGCCACGCGAGACTGAAAGTGATATTTCGCAGGAATATATGGACATGGCACTGGCAGTCCAAGAGGTTACAGAAGATGTTGTTCTTCGTTTAGCCAGGACCGCGCGCGAGACAACCGGGTGCCCCAGACTTGTTATGGCGGGCGGTGTCGCTCTCAATTGCGTGGCTAACGGGAGGCTTCTGCGCAGCGGGCTGTTCGATGATATCTGGATTCAGCCTGCTGCGGGAGATGCAGGCGGAGCCTTGGGTGCGGCCCTTGCCGCGCATCATATCTGGCGCGCGGCCGAGCGCGTTCCCGAACTTCCTGACGGGATGCGCGGCGCTTATCTCGGCCCTTCGTACCAATCCCGTGACGTGGAAAAAGTCATCCGGAGATATGGTGCGCGGGCAGTGCGCTACGATGATTTCAGCTGTTTGTGTCGTGACGTTGCGGGTATGTTGGCGGACGGTGACGTTGTGGGCTGGTTTCAGGGGCGCATGGAATTCGGGCCGCGCGCTCTGGGTGCCAGGTCCATCCTCGGTGATCCGAGAAGACCGGAAATGCAGAAAAAGTTGAATTTGAAAATTAAGTTTCGCGAAGGCTTCAGGCCTTTTGCGCCTTCAGTGCTTGAGGAGTCCGCTACAGACTATTTCGATCTCAAATGTCGTTCGCCATACATGCTGTTTGTTGCGCCAGTCACGGTCCATGAAAGATCGCCCGTGCCGGAAGACTACCCAATGCTGCCCATGTACGAAAGGTTGTATCTCAAAAGATCAAGTATTCCTGCCGTTACGCATGTAGACTTCTCGGCGCGCATCCAGACTGTAAGTAAAGAGACAAATCCCCGATATTGGGAGTTGATCAGAACATTTCAAAAACGTGAAAAATGCGGCCTGCTCGTCAATACAAGTTTCAATGTTCGAGGTGAGCCGATCGTTTGTACGCCTAAAGACGCATATAGATGTTTCATGAATACAGAAATGGACTGTCTTGTTATTGATGATTATGTGTTTATCAAATCCGAGCAACCAGATTATGCTGTCGAAGAAAACTGGATAAATAATTTTAAAAAAGACTAATCATGAAAAAGTATATCAAGAAATTTTTATTGATTTCTCAAAATGCCTTTTTTGTTTTGCTGATAACAGCATTTATGCTGGAGTTATGTTCTTTTTTATATATTAGATATGCAGATACAAATGTACCATTGCCAACGTACAGCTTCATAAACGCCGGAAGCAATTTCTGGACGTATTGTAGTCCGCATTTTGGGGTCTGGCATGAGGCAGGATCGAGCTATTTACACCACAAATCGTGTTTTGCAGTGTTCTATACCGCCAATCGCTGGGGTATGCGTGACAAAGAGAGAACTCTGGAGAAAGCGACGGCAAAGCGTGCAGTTCTCTTGGGCGACTCATTCATAGAAGGGTGGGGCAATGAAGCTGAAGATCGCCTTTCCGACAGGCTGGAGCAAAGGACTGGTCAGGAAGTCTTGAATTTTGGGACGGCCGGAGGCTTCGGGACCATTCAGGAGTGGCTTCAATACAAGCATCTCGTAAAAAATTTTGACCACGATGTCGTTATGCTCGGCATATTACCGCACAATGATTTTCAGGATAATTCGTATGAGCATGGCTTGACGAAGCAGACCATCTATAAGCCGTTTCTGGTCGGTGAGTATCCTGACTACAGACTCGTGTACTATAAAGAGCAGATGCCCGATGAAAGGCAGGCATTTCCCATTTTGAAAAGCTTTGATTTCACGCTCAGGGAATGGAGCAGTCTCTATCGACTAGTCCGCTACCTGCATTCTTTTCGCTTACGGGACAGTTCCCTCATTCCGCGATGGCTTGCCGAGCAGGAAGATCGCCCTGACGGGTTTCAATCGAAGTACTATGAGTTTACAGAAGAAGAATGGAATATCATGAAGTATTCCCTCGAACGGCTTCGGGAAGAGTGCTCAGACCGACGTCTCATCATATTTACCATACCATCGCATCAGGATTTTCTCAGATTTGATGGAACGGTCGCCCCCCTTACAGAAAAGCTCGCAAGGCTCTCGGAAGCACTCGATTTTACCTACGTCGACCTGCTGCCAGCCATGCACTCGAGTGGATTCGGTGCCAGAGATCTGTTCTTCGAATGCGACGACCACTGGAGCCCTGCAGGAAATCGGGTAGCTGCGGATATACTCGAACCTTATGTCCGCAATGCTTTGGCGCAGTAAGTTATAGTGTTTTCTGTTTTTTGTTAATCTGGCTTGGGCATCTAAACAGACGTCACTGCAAAAAGTTGTCATCCCCTTGAAGAAGGGGACCCATGCCTTTATTAACTATCTGAAAAGAATGGATTCCCGCCTTCTCGGGAATGACACTTAGGTTCTTTTGCGACTTTTTGCAGTGGAGTCTAAACACGTTTCCAAGTTTTCCAGGAGTTGGCTCGATCTGTTCCGCCATCAGCTCATCTTGCATCCTGCTGAATGATCAACAGAACTGCGGTAACGCCCATGACCTGAAACGTGATTGCGGAAGCTGCAGAGGAAATGAAGTCCCCCCGATTCACGAGGGCTAAACGAGTTGATTTTGAATTAATCGCATTCACCCACACGCACACCCCGCATGGACACCGATCCCAGCGTCACTCTGGCATTGAAGAACGCCACAGGTTCTCCCCCTTCCGCCGCCCCCAGCACGTAGAGCAGGGGCAGGTAGTGTTCTTCTGTGGGGATGGCCTGGCGGGCGTGGGGGAGTTTTTCGTAGTCCACCAGTGCCTGATGCTCTGCTGCGCCGATCAGTTCCGCCATGGCTTTGTCGCTTTCCAGCGCCCAGTCGAAGCCCTCTTCCTGCCAGGCCATGACCCGCAGGTTGTGGACCATGTTACCGCTGCCCAGGAGCAGCACCCCCTCTTTTCGCAACGCCCCAAGCTCCCTGCCCAGTGCGTAGTGAAAATCCGGCGGCGCGCCTGCGTCCAGGCTGACCTGCACCACCGGGATGTCCGCCTGCGGGTACATTCGGCAGAGCACGGACCAGGCGCCGTGGTCCAGACCCCAGGAGCGGTCCGGCCGGATGCGGGTTGAGCGCGCCGAGGACATCACCTTTTCAGCAAGTTCCGGTGATCCCGGGGCCGGGTAGCTCATGTTTTCCAGGGCCGCCGGGAATCCGGAGAAATCGTGGATGGTCGCGGGATGCTCCATGGCTGTCACGCAGGTGCCATCTGTTTCCCAATGCGCGGAAACGCAGACGATGCCCTTGGGCCGCGGCAGGGATCTGCCAAGCTCCGCCCAGGTCCGGCTGAACTCGTTGTCTTCGATGGCATTCATGGGGTTGCCGTGGCCGACGAACAGTGCGGGCATGCTCATGGTCTTCCTCAGGTCTTGATGTTGGTGAAGACCCTGGTCCAGGCCAGGGTCAAGGCGATGGCGAAGAGGGCGGCGACGATGCCGAGCGCCACATCATACATGGGCGGGGCGGCCAGGGCCAGGCGGATGAAGAGGGTGCACAGCGCATAGCCCGAGTTGCGGAACACTGCGTGAAACGACGGCCGGAAGCACTGCGAGATGAGCACCACCAGGATGTCGGTGAAGATGAGCAGGGTGTAGAAGACCGGGAAAAAGTCGATGCGCGGCAGGCCCGCGAGCATGTAGTAGATATTGCACAGGCCCAGGACGGCAAAAGTGAAGAGGAGCAAGAGCGCGATGCCCTTTTTCGCCGCCACGAATCGGAACAGGTCGTGGGGCAGGCCCATGCCCTGCTTCTTTTCCGGTTGAATGCGGTAATACACGCCGAGCAGGGCGAAAACGACCAGGGCTCCGAATCCGTACCCCAGGATATGAAAGACCGGGGTCAGTTCCGTACCCACCACGGTGATGGGTTCGGTAAAGTACGACAGCTCTTTGAAGGCGTCGCGAAGTAGAATCAGCGAGAGGATCTCGAACTGCTTGCCCACGGACTTGGAAAAGGAGCAGGGCAGGGTGAAGATAAGGCTCACAACCTCAAGGATCAGCACCAAGGTGAAGGCCAGGTTCACGGCATGAAAATGGTTGGTGGGCGTGTGCGCGGCCAGAGCGGCCGGGAGCAGGCCCTGCCGGTTCAGTTCGATGCCGACCATGGCGGCCAGGAATACGACGATGAGCCCCAGGGCGAAGCGACGGTGCATGCGTTCGCGCTCCCAGAAATGATGCAGGGGATCGAAGATATAGGTGAATCGTTCGAAAATAAAATCCATGGAAAGAGGCTCCGGCTTTGCAGATGTGATTACAGATGCCGCGAGGTGATGGACACGACTTCCCCGAGGTAGGATCTGCGCACCTCGTCATCGACCGTGTCCACACTGCCGAAAAAGGCGTGGTGGAGAACCTCCATCCCGCACATTTCGAAGATGCCCGTGTCCGTGGTCAGGGCCATGGCCTCGTGCATGCCCATGGATGTGTACACGGAACTGGGCAGGGCCGTGGTGTTGAAGATCAGCACGCTCTTGCCGGCAAGCAGCCCTTTGGCCGCGCCGTCATGCAGGCAGTAGGCGAAATCTCGGCAAAAGACCCGGTCGATATAGCCCTTGAGCATGCCCGGCATCCCTGCCCACCATACAGGATAGACAAAGGTGAGCATGTCGGCCCAGGTGATGAATTCCTGCTCCTGAAGGACATCCGGCGGAACCATTTCCGCCGCGCCGTCCAGATCCGCTCTGGACAATACGGGATTGAAGGCGATTGCGTAAAGATCGCGGCAACAGGTGTCGTGTCCCAGGGCTCCGGATACGGCCTCCACCGAATCGGCGATGGCGCGGTTGAAACTTGCGGGGCTCGGGTGGCAGAAAATGACGAGGTGGTTCATAGCGTCCCCTTATCGGTGCCAAACATTGCAGGGAATAGGGCCGGACTGCGTTCCCGGGATTGTCACGATAAGTCTCGGGATTATGGCGCACCATACGACAAGGGGAAAAATCTTGAAAGTGAAATTTGATCGATCACGGGATCTTGGGGCGGAAAGTGTGCCACAGGTCAGGGTTCACGAAGCAAGGCGAGAATCTGGTCGGCGCTGGGGATGAGCCTGGTGGCCTGCTTGGAATAAATCAGGCGGCCGCCGAGCAGCACCTCGAAGTCCCCTTTGCTGCCCTGGGCAAGGGATACGGAAGCCCCGCTCTCGACGCGCAATCTGTCCGCAAGACTTGCGGCTCGTTTTTGGTAGCCCGCTCACATGCCACAATATACGATCTGGACCTGCATTGCCTTCTCCCGTTGCGCTGTTGCGCTCACTTCTGAAAGAATTCCGTGTACTTGAGCTCTCCGCCTTCGAAAGTCAGCACGTAGTAGCCTCCGCCTGCCTCGTAGGTCAGCTGCGTGATGTAGAGCAGGCGCTCCCCGTCGCGGGTTGTTCGCTTGACTTCGCCGATGCGGTCCTCCCACAGGGGGGTGCCGCATTTCTGGCGTACCTTGGTGATGATGGTGCCCGCCGTCATGAGGTCGCCTTGGCAACGCAGGTCCGCGGCCTGGGCCGGGATGCCCGGAAAAAGCAGCACGGCGGCCAGAAAAAAGAGCTTTCGCATCGGGGCTTCTCCGTCTAGTTGAGGTGTAATGTACTGTAGGCCTCAAGGTAATCGCTAGTAAAGAGGGTATATGAACTATCGTACCGAGAAAGACTCCTTGGGCGAGCGCAAGGTGCCAGCATCGGCCTATTACGGAGTGCAGACCGTGCGCGCCATGGAAAACTTTCAGGTCACGGGCATCCCCATTTCGCATTATCCGCTGCACATCGAGGCCCTGGCCTGCATCAAGCAGGCTGCGGCCCTGGCCAACCTGGAGCTGGGAATTCTTGATCCGGACATCGCCCATGCCATCATGGCGGCCTGCCGGAATGTGCGCGAAGGCAAACTCAATGACCAGTTCGTGGTCGATGTCATCCAGGGCGGGGCCGGGACCTCGGTCAACATGAACGCCAACGAGGTCATCGCCAACCAGGCCTTGGAGCTGATGGGGCACGCCAAGGGCGAATACGTGTTTTGCCACCCCAACAACCACGTCAACCTTTCCCAGTCCACCAACGACGTGTACCCGACGTCACTGCGGATCACGGCGATCTGGAAGATCCGGGAGTTGGTAAGCGCCATGGAAGAGCTGGTGGACGCCCTGGCCTGCAAGGGTGTGGAATTCGCCGATGTGCTCAAGATGGGCCGCACCCAGTTGCAAGACGCCGTGCCCATGACCCTGGGCCAGGAATTCGCGGCCTGGGCCGTGACCGTGGGCGAGGATATCGATCGCGTGCAGGAGTGCCGCAAGCTGCTCATGGAGATCAACATGGGCGCTACGGCCATCGGCACGGGCATCAACACCGTTCCGGCCTACGCCGCCTTTGTCTGCGAGAAGCTGGCCCACATCACGGGCCTGCCCCTGACCAAGTCGCCCAACCTGGTGGAGGCCACCTCGGACACGGGGGCTTTTGTGCAGCTCTCGGGCGTGTTCAAGCGTGTGGCGGTGAAGCTCTCCAAGATCTGCAACGATCTGCGACTGCTCTCCTCCGGTCCTTACGCGGGGTTTGGCGAGATCAACCTGCCACCGCGCCAGCCGGGTTCGTCCATCATGCCCGGCAAGGTCAACCCGGTCATCCCGGAGATGGTCAACCAGGTCTGCTTCCAGGCCATCGGCAACGACCTGACCGTGACCATGGCCGCCGAGGCCGGACAATTGGAGCTCAACGTCTTCGAGCCCATCATCGCCTTCAACCTCTTTCAAACCATGGACATGCTGCTGCGGGCCATGCGCATCTTGAAAGACCGCTGCATCGTCGGCATCACCGCCAACCGCGAGCGCTGCGCCCAAATGGTGCGCATGTCGGCGGGGATCGTGACCGTGCTTGTGCCCTATCTGGGCTACGATGAGGCAGCCGCAATCGCCAAGGAGTCAGCGGAGACCGGCAAGACGGTGTACGATCTCGTGCTGGAGAAGGGGTTCATGACCCAGGAGGAGCTTGAAGACGTCCTCGACCCCATGAAGATGACGCACCCGCGCATGGTGCAGCGGGGAGCGTGCCCGAAGCCTGGGCGCAACTGATCGGAATGACTGGCTTTGCCTGACCGCATGTCGCCGACCGACGGGTATGGCGGGGAGACTTGACGAAAGTCTTGCTAATGACCATTTTTAAAAGATGTTGCGTACGGCTATGAATGAACTCCTTCGCTACCTGCGGGTAGCCCCGTTTCCCCATCTGACCACGGTCAAGGTTGCCGCCTTGGCGATTGTGTCAGGCTGTGAAGCATGGTTCTTTATTGAGCAGCCCGAATTTTCCTGGGTGGCCTGGGTCTGGATCGTACTGACCGGGCTCTTTGCCTGGGGAGTGATCCTGTGTCAGGCCGATGCCTTCTCTCGCTACCGTGAATTCAAGAGGCTGCGGCATCTGCTGCATCGTTACGGGTTCAGGCCCGGAATCTTTCGCCTGGTGGCGGCGTCCCGCTGTCAGCGCGACGCCGCCATGTTGGCCGCCGGAGAGACGGGTTGCCGCGCCCAGGCCAGGCGTGTGTTCCAGGAGCTCGGCTACCGCTGGTACCACATCCTGCCTGACGCCATCCTGGCCAATCCCTTTGTTTTCTTCCACCCCAGATTCCTGCGCTCCACCTTTATTCCTGGGAAGCGCTCCAAAAATCAGCCCTGCTGAAGCCGCCGCATGCCTGGGTCGTGCAGATCCTAGGCATGGGTTGCGGATAGCCAAAAAAAAGGAGCCGCGAAGGGCTCCTTGTCGGTCAGGCTGCGCAGGCGGCCTACCAGTTCTCGGCCAGTTCCTCGAAATGAGCCTGGGGATGGGCACAGGCCGGACAGAGCTCAGCGGCTTTTTCACTGGTATGTACATACCCGCAGTTGCGGCAGCGCCAGGTGACCTTCTTTTCCCGCTTGAAGACTCGGCCATCCTCGATGTTCTTGGCCAGGGCCAGGTAGCGGCGCTCATGCTCCTTTTCCGCCACGGCGATGGACAGCATGATGGCGGAGATTTCCGGAAAGCCCTCTTCCTTGGCGACCTTGGCGAACTCGGGGTACATGTGTTCCCATTCGTGATTTTCACCACCAGCAGCTTCGCGCAGGTTATCAAGGGTGGTGCCGATGCGGCCGGCCGGGAATGACGCCGTGATTTCAACTTCGCCCCCTTCCAGCAGTTTGAACAGACTTTTGGCGTGAGCCATTTCCTGATCCGCAGTTTCGGCGAAAATATCGGAGATCTGGACAAACCCTTCTTTGCGGGCCTCCTTGGCGAAGTAGGTATAGCGGTTGCGTGCCTGAGATTCGCCGGCAAACGCGGTCAGAATATTTTTTTCGGTCTGTGTTCCTTTCAGAGATTTCGACATAAATCCTCCATGGTTGAATTGTGTGCTGCGCTTAGCAGCGGATAAGCGGAGCTGTCAAGTTAATAAGATTTATTCTTAATAAGGGATAGGTACGTTCACGGTAAGGGAACCTTCCCGCCCTTGTCCAACACTGCTTCGATCTTGACGCCCGCCCAATCGTGTTTAAAAAAATGCCATCGTATTGATTGGAGGTGCCGTATGGTTATCGATTTCAGTAATTACTATGATCTACCGCGCAATATGGACAGTTTTTTCGAGGAATTATGGAGGCCCAGTACACTGAGCCAGAGACGTATCTCATATCCTCCCGTCAATATCAGCGAGAGCGAGGAGGAAATCGTGGTCATGTCTGAAATTCCCGGGATGGATACAGGGGATATCGAATTGACCTTGAACGAGAAGAGCCTTGTCATCCGGGGAACAAAAAAGAACGAGGTCGGCAATTACTACAGACAGGAGCGCCCCACCGGAAGCTTCCAGCGGATCGTCAATCTGAACGTTTCCGTGCGTGCCGAGGCCATCAAGGCTTCCATGAAAGACGGGGTACTGAGGGTGGTTCTGCCCAAGGCGCGAGAAAGCCATCCGCTGACCATTTCCATTGACGCTCAGTAAGCGCCGCCCAGAGGAGAAGAACCCATGACAAGCGAAATGGAAAAAAAGACCGCTCCGGCCCTGCCCCGGTTCCGCCCCAACACCGATGTACTCGAACGCGAGGACGGATTTCATATTTTTGTGGATATGCCCGGAGTGGCCAAGGATGGATTGTCCATCGACCTGCGTGACAACGAACTGGAGATCCGCGGTAAGGCGGTCTACCCGCGCGAGGAGAACGCCAAGGTCCTGCATGTAGAGTTCGGGGACGGCGAATACGTCCGCACCTTCACCATTTCCGACGGCGTGGACCGGGAAGGCATTCGTGCCAGTTTGAAGAAGGGGTTGCTGGAACTGTTCCTGCCCAAGGCGGCCCGCTTCAAGCCCCGCCGCATCGAGATTCAGGCAGGATAAAGACGGGTTGAAGACGCCAGGTGTCTGGGCGTTTTCGATGGGTTTTTTTGAAGCGAAAAAAGGAAAAAGCGCGTCCCGGTCAGATGATGGCCGGGGCGCGCTTTTTTGTGTTGAGTCGCCTCACTCCTTGGTGGGCAGTTCGCAACCCGAATCCTTGGTGGAACCGGGGCCGACCAGGGGCCGGAAGCATCTCTTCGTGCCCCCGCAGATGGGGCAGCGCCAGTCTTCCGGCAGTTCCGCGAACTTGACTCCCGCCGGGATCTTTCCCTTCCTGTCACCCTTGTCCGGATTGTACATGTAGCCGCAATTTACTGTCTGGCACTGATAGATCTCTTCGGGGGCCGCCATTGTTTAGCTCCTAGTTTGATGTTGGGTTGCATTTTTTTACATTAAGGATTCTTGGTCAGAGGTCAAATATGAGGTCGTGGTTGCAAGAGGGTGGTCTGCGATGGTTTGGCGGTGGCGGTATGCGACGGTCTGGCAGTGGTGATATGCGACGGCTTGGCGGTTCGGCCCGCAGGCAGCCTCTCGAAACTCCATCGCGGGCCTCGTAGAGATGAATCATTGCCCCTTCGAACACAGATCGTCGCTCCGTATGATGGGCAATGATTCACCAAACGATGCCCAGCTCAGTCAGACAGTCGAGAGCCTGCCTGCGGGCCGAACCGCCAAGCCTCGTGCAGAGGTTTTGGACAGGGAAGAATCTTTGAAAAAGTCGTCAGGCATTTTTGACAGTCGAGAGTCTGCGAGCGGAACCGTCAAGAGGCTTTGGACTCAATGCGTGTCGAGTTGGGCGTATTAAGCGTTCAGGGCGGTGCTCCAGCCCAGTTGGTCGAAAAGGCCCAAGAGCTCCTGGGCCGGGGGGCAGGTCAGGGTCACCCGGCTGTTGTCTTCGGGGTGGCGGAAGGTCAGCTCCACGCTGGCCAGCAGCAGGCGGTGCAGTCCGAAATATTCGCGGAAAAAGCGGTTCTGATGGCCGTCACCGCGCAGTACGTCACCGATGAGTGGGTGGCGGATGTGCGCGAAGTGGCGACGGATCTGATGGGTGCGGCCGGTCCGGGGATGGACCTGGACCAGGCTGTAGCGTGCGCTGGGGTTGGGGCCGACCGGGTGGGGGATCTCGGCAGTGGCCAGACGCGTGAACTCGGTTTGGGCTTCCTGCAGCGCGCCGGATTCGGATTTGAGCGGGTTGTCGATGAGCCCTTGGGGCGGCGTGAAGCCTCGCGTCACGGCCAGATAGGTTTTTGCGACTTCCTGGTCCGCGAACTGGAGGGCCAGAGCGTGGGCGGACTGCGAGGACAAGGCCATGATCATGAGGCCCGAGGTCGGGCGGTCCAGGCGGTGCACCGGATAGAGGCGCTGACCGAGCTGGTCGCGCAGAATCTGGAGCAGAAAGGGTTCGCGTCCGGCGTGGGCGTTGCGGTGCACCAGCAGCCCGGCGGGCTTGTGCACGGCGACGAGGTGAGAGTCCCGGAACAGGACCGGGATCTCATCCCCGGACATTGTTTTCGGTCAGCTCGCCGCGCAGGTTTTTGGGCATGCGCTCCCTGATCTCGTCGGGGGGCAGGTCCAGGCTGAAAAGATAGATCATCTTGGTCAGCGCCGCTTCGGCCGTCATGTCCGCGCCCGAGACCACCCCGGCGCGGGCCAGGGCCGATCCGGCCTCATACCCGCTCTGATCCACCGTGCCGCGCAGGCACTGGGTGCAGTTGACGATGACCACGCCGCGCGCGCATGCCTCGGCCAGGACGTCCATGAGCTGAGCGTCATTGGATGGCCCGTTGCCCAGACCGTATGTCTCCAGCACCAGCCCCTGCAGGGGCGAACGCAGCACGTTGGCAACGAGGTCGGCGGAGATGCCCGGGAACAGGCGCAGGGCGCCGACCCTGGCGTCGGACAGCGGGTGCACGGTCAGCCCGTTTACGGGCCGCTTGGGCAGCAGCAGCTCCGGATGGGGGCGGATGGTCACGCCGATGTGCCCGAGATCCGGGTAGTTGGGGGAGTCGAAGGCCTGGAAACCGGCCGCATCGACCTTGGTCGAGCGACACCCGCGCAGGAGGCGGTTGCCAAAACACAGGCAAACCTCGGGCACGGGCGCCAGGGCGATGACCATGAGCGCCGTGACCAGGTTGTCCCGGCCGTCGCTGCGCACCCTGCACAGGGGGATCTGCGACCCGGTCAGGACCACGGGCTTGGCCAGGCCTTCGAGCATGAACGGCAGGGCCGAGGCCGTGTAGGCCATGGTGTCCGTACCGTGGATGACGATAAATCCGTCGAACTCGTGGTATTTCTCGGCGATGTCTTTGGCGATGGCCAGCCAGTGCCGTGGCCCCATGTTGGAGGAATCGAGCAGGGGCGCGTATTCGCAAATGACGTATTCCGGCATTTCCGGGCTTGAAAAATCAGGCATGGAGGCCATGACCCGTCCCAGATACCCTGCCTCCGGCGCGTAGCCCTGGGGGGTGGGTTTCATGCCGATGGTCCCGCCCGTGTACAGGATGCAGACCCGCTTCTTCACGCCTGTCTCCAGGTCGTCAGCTTCCAGTGGATGAACTCCATGATCTCTTCATGCTCGTTTTTTCCGGCCCCTTGAACGGTGATGGGCTCGCCAAAGCAGAAATGGACCGGAAGCTCGGGTCGGATTTTGCCGAAATCCTTGACCAGACTTCCGACGCCCCAGGCATCGGTCTTGAGCGCCAGGGGCACGATGGGGACTCCCGCCTTCTTGGCCAGCTTGACACCGATGGAGTTGAACGCCGAACGGTCCAAATCGGGTGTGCGGGTAGTCTGGGGAAAGACGATGACGGAGATGCCGCGTGAGAGGCGCTCCTGGCCTTGCTCCATGACGGCCTTGAAATCTTCCCGGGGATTGACCCGGTCCACGGCGATGGGATCGGCAGCGTTCACCACCCGTTGAAAAATGGGGTAGGTCGTCAGGCTGCGTTTGAGCACGAAGGAGATGGGCCGGTGCGCGGCCAGGATGGCCGGCATGCAGAAAGTTTCCATGGTTGACATGTGGTTGCCCACAACCACGCAGGGGCCAGGCAGGGAGGTGAAGGCGGTGGCGTTTTCGATGTGAAAGCGCATCCCGCAGGATTCGGCCCTGCGCATAAATGTCCGACTGTCCTGCGCCCATTTGGCCATGGTGTATCCTTTCCTGGTCCGCCAGGCGGCCTCGCAGACAATGGAAACAACCCGGGCGTAGAACGCCAGGCCGGGAAACAGGCGTGCGAAAGGGGCAACGGGGGTCAAGGGGCTGTGGTACGGGTCGGGAAAAACTTCAGTGTTCATGCGAGCTCGACGTGGGTTTGCCGGGTCGTGGCGGTTTTCGACCCGTGTTTTCGGTGCCCGCAAATGGTAGCCGAAGAGGGTCCGGGCTTCCAGATTTTTTTACGCGCCTTTGTCCTATAGGACCTGGGTCAGCTTGGACAGGATGGTCCGTAACTGCTCGGATTCTTCAGGTGTCAGGGCGGATTGCAATTCCCTGGTCAGATGCAGGTGGTGGGTGTGATGCTCCCGGTATAATTCCTGTCCGGCCTCGGTCAGGGTCACGAGGATAGAGCGGCGGTCGGTCTCGTGGGGGATGCGCGCCACCAATCCCTGCTTTTCCAGGCGATCCACGCCGACGGTCAGGGTGCCTGTGGTCACGCCCATCTTGGCCGCCAGCTCCTTCATGCGTAGCGGTGACTGTTGGCCCAGGATTTCAAGGGTGTGCATCTGCGGCAGGGTGATGGCCGTGTCCCGGACTACGGCCTGCTCCCACGAGGACAGTTTTTCGTAAAACTCGATGATCAGGTCGCTCAGGTGTTCAAGGTCATGCATGGCCGGGCTCCGGGCAGTTTTGAGCCGGATTCTCCGCCGGGCACGGACAGGCATGGACTTCCACGGTGACGTGTTCCAGATGGGCGACTTCCGCCACCAGATCCTTGTAGTATTCGGGCGGGCGCGGGATCGTGTCCTCCACGGTGAGATGCGCGGCGAGCGCACGTGGACCCACGTTCCAGACGTAGAGGTCACGGACCCGGACCTCACCCTTCTGCTCGACGCGGCGCAGGATGTCCGCATGCACGCCCTGGTCGGCACGGTGGTCGAGCAGAACCCGGGCCGTTTCGCGCAGCAGACCAATGGCCCAGCGTCCGATGACCAGGGCCCCCACAATGCCCATGAGCGGGTCGAGCCAGTTCAGTCCGTATAACTTTCCGCCCAGCAGGGCGAAGATGGCCAGGATCGAGGTCAGGGCGTCGGCCAGGACGTGGATGTAGGCGGCTTTGAGGTTATGGTCATGGCTGTGGGCATGATCCTCGTCGCGCAGCCACCAGGCGCTGACCAGGTTGACGGCCAGCCCCAGTACCGCCACCAGAATGGCCGGACCAAAGGAAATGGCCACCGGCGCGAGCAACCGGCTGAAGGACTCGACCGCCATGAATACCGCCACGAGGACAAGGCCCACCGCCGAGGCGAACCCGGCCAGAGCGTTGACCTTGCCCGCCCCGAAGACCAGATCCGGATTGTCGGCGTTTCTGCGCGCCCAGACGTAGGCGAACCAGGCTACGGCCATGGCACCGGCATGGCTGGCCATGTGCCAGCCGTCGGCCAGCAGTGCCATGGAGCCGAAAATCCAGCCCGAAAATATTTCCACGGCCATGGTGACCACGGTCAGCCAGAAAACGAAACGAATCCCGCGTTCGCCGTGGTCCATCTCATGATGGTGGTGTTTGCAGGAGCAGGAGTGGTTGTGCATGGGTACTCGCAATTGTTTGGTTGACGAAATGTTTGATAGCCAAGCAAATAAATGGGTGTTGTTTGGCTGTCAAACTTAATTTTCGGCTTCACACAAACAGCCTGCGGGAGCATGATTATTTGCTGCAGTCCCCATCTGCGGCCCGCAGTCTGGAGTGTTCAGGGATTGACAATTGCCCCCGGCTTTGAAACTCCCGGAGGCAAACAATTCTGGAGGGCAAAGTGCAGGACAAAGAAGGAATCTATTATTATCCCTACCCCGAGAACAAGCGCATCCGCATGTACGTTCGCGAGCAGGACGGTGCTGTCGAGTTTCGGTTGAGCAACCTCGACCATCCTGAAATATGGGAGCGTCACGGCTGGCTTGATATGGACATCATAAAGCGCGGCGCCAGAATGTTCGAGGAACGGGGTGCCAAAGCCGATCCGACGAAGATTTACGACCTGGATACCGCTCGCTATCTGCTGAAGGAAGCCAGGAAGAAGTAGGCCAGGGAGGGCGCATGATCATTGACGGATTGGTGCAAGTGGCGGGCATTGGCAGCCTCGAAGAGGGGCGCATGCTGCTGGACTGCGGCGTGGATCTGCTCGGATTTCCCCTGCGCTTGCCCGTCCATGAGCCGGACACGTCCGAGGCCCGGGCCCGCGCCATTATCGAAGAGTTGGGTCCGGCGGTCTGCGTGCTCATCACCTACGAGGATGATCCTGGCCACCTGGTGGATCTGTGCCGCTTCCTGAACGTGAACACGGTCCAGGTTCACGGCGACGTCTCTGTCGAGACTCTGACCCTCATCAGAGCCCGTTTTCCCCTGCGTATTTTCAAAAGCTATGTCGTGGGCCGGGAGTCCCTAAATCCAAAGGATTTCGTGCGGGCCTATTCTCCGGTTTGCGAAGCCTTCATCACCGACACCTTTGACCCCGTCACGGGGGCCAGCGGCGCGACGGGCAAGGTGCATGACTGGGGCGTCAGTGCGGAGCTGATCCGCCACAGCCTGCGCCCGGTCATCCTCGCCGGCGGGCTGACCCCGGCCAATGTGCGTCTGGCAGTCAAGACCGTGTGTCCGGCGGCAGTGGACGTGCACACGGGGGTCGAAGCCCCAAACGGCTCCAAGGATCCCGAACTGGTCCGGGCCTTCGTGCGCGAAGCCAGGGCCGGGTTCGTTGAGGCCAGTTTTTCCTGATGCCTGGCGATAGGTCCTATGGGACCCATGGGACGTATGTAGCCAAGGCCCTCCTCTCCACCAAAGTCTCCTCCCTCTACTTCAGCTCGAAAAGAATGCCTCCCGTCCCGTCCGGCACCGGCACCGGCGGCTCCGGCGCATGGTAGATCTTGCGTATCTTTTCGCCCAGCACGCGCAGGTCTTCCAGGGACTTCTTCAGGTCACTCACCTCTTCCAGTAGCAGAAAGAGCAGCTCCTCCTTGCGCGGTCCGTCCGTTGCCGATTTGAGGGCCTCGATGTAGTCCGACATCAGGCCGTACTGCATGGCCTGGACCTGCGCGATGTTGTTGAGGCGGTCCGAGAGCCCGCCCATGGTCCGGCGGTAGGTTTCAAGCTCCGTGCGCTCGATGACCGGGCGCATGTCATGCAGGATGGCCTGGTAGCTTTCCAGAAGCCCTGAATGGCGGTTATTCCTGCAGCCCGCAGTGATGACTACGTCCACCACCTCGCCCGACAGGGTCCTGAGCCTGGCCGGGTGGTCGGTGACGGTTCCGGTCCGGTTCAGCGCGGTCATGATGGCCTTGCGCTCCGTTTCTTCCGTGAAGTGTCTGACCACGTTTCCGGTCAGGGCGTGCTCCCTGTTTTCGTACCCGAAAAGGGCGATGGCCGCCTGGTTGATATCCGCGAAGCTTCCGTCCGGCATGGCCACGAAGATGGGGTCGGTGGAGTACTGGAAGATGCTGCGGTATTTCTGCTCGCTGACGCGCAGCTTCTCCTCGTCGTTTTTGCGGTCGGTCACGTCCTTGATGAAATGGTAGACCTGCTGAATCCTGCCCAGGCCCTGCTCCCTGTATATCACTTCGCCCTCGTCGCGCACCCAGCGGATGTCGCCGTTGGCGTGCACGATACGGTACTCGATGCGGTCGATCTCCTTGTCGATGAGGCCGACGTAGAAGGCCTGCACCTTGGCGCTGTCCTCGGGCAGGACCAGGTCGATGGGGTGGAAGATGTTTCCGACGAACTGGTCCGCCGGGAGACCGAAGATTCCCTCGGTGGCGCTGTTGGCCGCCTCGATGCGTGAGTGCTGGCTGTCGAAGGCCATGATGACCTCAGGGATGGAGTCCAGGATGCGTTTGAGCTTCTGGTTGGCCTTGGTCTTCTGGGTGATGTCCTTCAGGGAGCAAAGCAGGGCGAAGCCACCGCCATGGGGGATGACGCCGGCCTGCATTTCGACGAAAAATTCGATGCCGTCCGTGTCCGGCAAGGTGAATTTCACCGTCTGCCGGGCTGCGGCCGACTCCTGCGCGACGCTCCCCAAGTAGGCATCCACCCGGGCGCGGTGTTCCGGGATAACGAAGTCGGAAAATGATTTTCCGGCCAGGGTTTCGCGGTCAGCCCTGCATATTTCGGCGAAACAGCGGTTGGCGAAAATTATCCTGCCGGCACTGAGGATCACGGCGCCCTGACTCAGGGCGTCGAGCAGTTGGATATGTTCCGGGTTCATGAAATGCATAAATATTTCCTGGCCGGGTTCCCCCGGCCGGTTATTACGGAGCGATGTCGATCATTTCCAGCGTCGTCAGGCTGGTCCTGGCTCGCGTGCCGGGGGCGTTGAGCAGGTGCCAGGCCGTGTACTGCTCCGCGTAGAGGGTGCCCGCGGACATGCCGTCCACGGGAACGATGACGGAAAGTCCGCGCATGGACGCGCCGGTGGCCGTGTGCAGCACCGCGCCTTCGGCCGTGGTGCCGGTGATGATGACGGTGTTCACGCCAAGCTTCTTCAGGATGTCTTCAAGTTCCGTGTTGAAAAATTTGTCCACAAAAGACTGGACAACGGGCTCGCCCGGCAGCGGCTTGGCCGGGGGCAGAATGCTTTCAATCGTGCCTCTGCTGGTCAGGCTGTGCACGACGGGCATGCCCGCCGCTCTGGCCTTTGCCAGGAACGCGCCGATGCGGGGCGCGGACTCCACGCAGCGCGGCCGCGCCTGCATGTTGCAGGTCAATTCCTCGATGTCGAGGACCAGAAAGGCCGTGTCTGTCGCGTTGACCGACACGTTCTTGAGTTCCACGGGCGCGGGCGGCTGCACAAGGCCCCATTGTTCGACAATGGTTCCTGCCAGGGCGGGCGTTATGCATATCAAGACAAGTGTTGTCAAAACGAAAACCAGTCCAGATTTTTTCATGGGAGCCTCCTTGGGGTGGTTAAGGGGTTTGCACCGCTGCGCAGAGGTTGTCCGGCGCCTTGGCCCCTGCCTTACGAATATTATACACGCCGCGGCCTTCGGCAATGACTACGTCAAGGTTATTGGCGGAGAAGATCTGCACGGTGGCGTTGCCGACCCGGTTGCCCAGCAGCTTGACCTCGCCCACGGCGATGAGGTCTGCCGGGTCGGCCGGGCGCAGGTAGTCCACACGCATGTCAATGGTCGCCACCCGGTCCCGCACCGAGCAGGCCGCCCACACCGCCGCGCCGCCGCAGGTGTCCACGAGCATGGAGATAAGGCCGCCGTGCAGCGAGGGACGACGTGGATCGCCGATGAACTCCGGGCGGTAGGGCATGCGCAGGCGGGCGTAGCCGGGGCGGATTTCTTCCACCAGAAGGCCCAGAAAGCGGTCGAAAGGAATTTCCTGCTCGATGACGTGACGGATATCCATGAAGCCCCCCCTGAATTTATGTGTTGTGATGCATTTTCATGGGCAAGACCGGGGGGCTCGTCAAGGAGCAAAGCTTGGACGCAGTGTGGCGGGCTTGTGTTCAGGTTCAGGCCGGGGTAAAGCCGCCGTTCATCTTCCGGGCATCTTCCGGATCGCAACGACTAACTTACTAAGGACATTGACGTGTCGTCCTTTGAAATCAAGGGCAAGGTTGCCCCGTGCACTCTTTTCAGGCCGTTGACGACGGATCTGGCTGCGCTGACCGGCGACGTCGAGGAGCGGCTGGCCCGGACTCCCGGTTTTTTCCGCAACATGGCCGTCATCATCGATCTTTCCGCTCTGGGCGAGATGCGGGACAGGCTGGATCTGGCCTCCCTCGTGCGTCTGCTGCGGGCTCAGGATATGGTGGCCGTGGGTATCCAGGGCGGCAACGAGTATCATGAGCGCCTGGCTCCGAATCTGCATCTGGGCGTGTTCCCTGAGAGCAGGCCCGTTCAGGGCAAGACTCCAAGCGAGCATTCGATGGCCGCGTCTGTCGATTCTTCGGCCATGGTCGTGGACAAGCCTGTGCGCTCCGGGCAGCAGATCTACGCCAAGGGGCGCGACCTTGTGGTCCTGGCTCCTGTGGGCCAGGGGGCGGAGGTCATTGCCGACGGCAACATCCACATCTACGCGCCGCTGCGCGGTCGGGCCCTGGCAGGAGTCATGGGCAATGATTGCGCACGGATCTTTTGCAAGGAACTGCGGGCGGAACTCGTCTCCGTGGCCGGGTTGTACCGGGTCAGCGAGGATCTTCCGGAAAGCCTGCTCGGCGCTGCGGCTCAGGTCCGCCTGAACGGGCGTCAGCTATTGTTTGAATCTCTTTGACAGGACCAGGAGGGACTGTGGGTAAAATTATTGTTGTTACTTCAGGCAAGGGCGGGGTCGGGAAGACCACGTCCAGCGCTTCCCTGGCCACGGGCCTGGCCCGGCGGGGAATGCAGGTCGCGGTGCTTGATTTCGACGTGGGCCTGCGCAATCTCGACCTGATCATGGGCTGCGAGCGCAGGGTGGTCTATGACTTCGTCAACGTCATCCAGGGCGAAGCCACGCTGCACCAGGCCATGATCCGCGACAAGCGGGTGGAGAACCTGTTCATCCTCCCCGCCTCCCAGACCAAGGACAAGGACGCCCTGCGCATGGACGGGGTGGAAAAGGTGCTCGAAGAGCTGGCCCGGCGTTTTGACTTCGTGATCTGCGATTCCCCGGCGGGCATCGAGCACGGGGCGCTCATGGCCATGCATTTTGCCGACGAAGCCGTAGTCGTGACCAATCCGGAAGTGTCCTCCGTGCGCGACTCGGACCGGGTTCTGGGGCTTTTGCAGAGCAAGACCAGAAAAGCCAAGAATGGCGAAAACATAAAAGAGCACCTGCTCCTTACCCGCTATGATCCCGAACGGGTCGAACGGGGCGAAATGCTCAGTGTCGCCGATGTGGAGGAGATTCTGGCCATCCCGCTCTTGGGCGTGATCCCGGAATCCAAATCCGTCCTGGCCGCCTCCAATTCCGGGGAACCGGTCATCCTCGATAACGTCAGCGACGCGGGCCAGGCCTACGAGGATGCCGTTTCCAGGCTTCTGGGCGAAACCCTGCCCCACCGGTTTATCAATCCGGCCAAGAAAGGCTTTTTTTCCAGGATATTTGGAGGCTGACATGGGCATCTTCAGTTATTTCCGGACCAGAAAAAATACTGCGGAGGTCGCGAAGAACCGCTTGCAGATCATCGTGGCCCATGAGCGGGCCCAGAACGGCGGGTACGAATTCCTGCCGCGTCTGCGTCAGGAGCTCCTGCTTGTGGTGCAGAAATACGTGCATGTGGAGCTTGAGAACATCCGGGTGGATGTGAATCGGGACGGCGACTGCGAAGTCCTGGAATTCAACGTGATCCTGCCCGACAACAAACGCTGATGCTGCGCTTATTGAATCCTTAAGCCGGGGCCATGCCGCCCCGGCTTCCTCGCGGATCGTTGACAGCTATCCGGCTGGCGGTTTAACCCCGGATCATCCCCATTATCTCAACCCCACGCACCATGGCATCAGAACGCATTACCCGCCTTGAAATCACTGTCCGTGAAATGGAGCTCGACGACCTGGCCCCGGTATACCACCTTGGCGAGCGCCTGTTCACCTGCGATCTCTATCCTTTTCTCTACCGCACCTGGGACGAATGGGAAGTGGTGGGTCACTACAACACGGACCCGGAATTCAGCCTGGTGGCCGAGGTGGATGACGTCCTCGGCGGGTTCATCATCGGCACCCTCATCAGCAAGGCGTCCTGGACGTACGGGTACATCGTCTGGTTGGGGGTGGACCAAGCCTTCCAGTCCACCGGAGTGGCCCACAAGCTTTATGACAAGCTGGTGGAGCGGATGGTCGAGGCGGGAGCGCGCTATCTCATCGCTGACACGGATCCGAGCAACACGGCGGCGCTCAAGTTCTTCACCAAGAAAGGGTTCAAGGGCGAGCGCGAACATGTGGTGCTGTCGCTGAATTTGAGCCGCACCGAGCGCTACCGGACCATTCTGGAAAAGCACGGCAACGGGCATGGCGAAACAGAGCCACGCGCCAAAAAATCCCGCCGCCCCAAGACCGCCACCGGCAAAAACCAGGAAAAACCTTTCTGCAGCACCACTGTCCTGGATTCCGAGCCCTGAAGAAGCCAAAATTTTTTCTGCCCAGCTCTCCCCGTGCCCGTCCATCCAGTCCGTGCCAGTCCATCCAAGTCTATTGCTTCCGCCCTAATAAAGCCTCTGACACCTCGGACAATGCGTCGAAGTCCTTCCCGCAACCTGCTCCGCCTTAAGCGCCCTGCCGCAGGCCGGGCAGGGCTCGCCCTTTTTGCCGTAGACCTTGAAACTGTCCTGGAAGATGCCGCTCTTGCCGTAGGCGTTGCGGTAGTCGCTGATGGTGCTGCCGCCGGCGGCAATGGCTTCGAGCAGGATGCGCTGCAGTTCTGAGCAGAGCTGAACGAGCTTTGCATGGGGTATGTTCGCGGCAACGCTGGCCGGGTGGATGCGGGCCGCGAAGAGGGATTCGTCGGCGTAGATGTTGCCGATTCCGGCCAGGATTGTCTGGTTAAGGAGCAGGGCTTTCACCTTGGCGCGGCGTGCGCCGAGGCGCTCCGCCAGTTCCTCGGGGCTGGTTTTCAGTGGCTCGGGGCCAAGGCTTTTGTAGAAGTTCCACTGCGCCAGATCCGCCGGGCCGTAGATCCCGAAGAATCCGAACCGCCGCGAATCTTCGAAGACCAATCGGTCCCCGCCTTCGAGTCCGAGGACCAGGTGGGTGTGTTTGGGCAGGCCCTGTCCCGGGCTTGCGATCCAGACCCGGCCGGTCATCTTGAGGTGAAAGGCCAGGCATTCGTCCCGGTCCAGATGGACCAGGAGCAGCTTGGCCCGGCGCGAGACATGGGTGATGGTTCTGCCGGGCAGTGAGTCCGGGTGGCCTGCGCGCAGTACGCTTGGCGTGAGCAGGTTCGCTTCGCGGATGCCACGGCCCTTGACCAGCTTGTGCAGGCCGCGGGCGATGGTTTCGACTTCAGGCAGTTCAGGCATCAGTCAAGAGGGATGGCCAGGGTAAAGGTACGCCCGGAGCGCAGGACGGTAAGCTCAAGCGGTTTCTTCTGGCGTGAGGCCGTCATGGCCGCGAAGTGCAGGTTCATGGCTTCGCGCAATTCCCTGTCCCCGGCCTTGAGCAGCACGTCCCCGGCCATCAGGCCCGCGTTGTCGGCCCTGGAACCGGGATCGACGCTTTCAACGCGCATCGCCGTATCGTCGAACAGGATGTTCATGCCGAGGCGGCTCTTGTGCTGGGCGGCGCAATGAAAAAAGACCTGCTTTCCGGGCAGCGGGCGCTGGCTTGCATCGGTCTGGGCCTTGAAATCGTCTTTGTCGCGCACGGGCATGACGGCCAGGCAAACCGCTTTTGGGTCCAATGTGCGCAACCGGTACTCGATGCCCCAGCCGTGTTCCACATGCCCGCCTCCGGACAGGATCAGCATGGGCTGGTTCAGTCGCCGTTGCCACGCGAGGGCCTGCTCGGCCATCATGGAATCCCACAGGGCCTGCACGAGGTAGAATTTTTCCGCCATGGAGTTTATGGACGGAGGGTTGCCGGGCATGGCTTGAGCCTTGGCTTTTGCCGGAGGCGTGTCCGTCTTGGGCGCGGGCTGCGGCTGCCCGGCCGTGCGCATGGTCTGGTGCAGTTTGGCCTGCATTTCGAGAGCTTTTAGTTGGGCCGGACTGGCGGCGATGATCCGGCGCGGCAGGGCGTCCCGGTCGGCCTGGGTCAGCCCTTCATTGCCCTTGTCGCGGAAGGCCAGCAGGGTTTGTCTTGGAATGTTCAGGCCCGCCACGGGCAGGTCGAATTTTTCGGCCAGCTCGAAGATGGGCCGGTACAGGGAATAGGAGTAGCCCCAGAGTTTTTCCCAGCCGACCTCCTCACCCAGATCGGCGGCGGAGATGCGGCGGTCGTTGAATCTGTCCAGCACGGGCTGGCTGGTGACCGGCAGCATCTCCAGACCAATGGAGAAGCGCAGTCCGCTGACGGCCAGGGCCTCGATGAGGCGCGCCTGCACGGCGTGGTCGCAGGGGTTGGTGTGGCTCTCGCCCATGAGGATGAAATCTGCCTCGCGGGCCAGGGCCACGACGGCGGAGTCAGGCAAGGGGGATGCGTCGGCCGAAAGAAAGGATCCCGGCGGCGGGGAGACCCAGGGGGGAGTCACCGCCGCCGGTTTAACGCACCCGGCGACCATTGCCAGGAGCAGGGGTAGGATGAGGCGTGTCATCAGTCCCAATTGCGTTTGTCCTCGATGAAGCGGATCTGCGGCGGCAGGGTTCCGGGGGTGAGGATCTTGAGTGCCGGGCGGATCTTGATCTTCTCGCGGAACATGTGCAGCAGCTCTTCCTCGCGCTTGAAGCCCGAGGTTTCGATCATCAGCGTCATCTCGTCGATGCCGCCCGGATTGGTGACTTCGATCTGCCATCTCTTGATCTCTTCGAAGCTGGAGATGACCTGTTCGACCTGGTGCGGGTACACGAACATGCCCTTGATGCGGGCCGTGGTGTCGACGCGGCCGACGATGGTGCCAAGGCGCGGGGAGGTCCGGCCGCAGGGGCAGGACGCCCGGTCGATGTAAGACAGGTCGCCCGTGGCCAGGCGGATGAGCGGGTAGGTCTTGTTGAAGGCCGTGACCACAATCTCGCCCACTTCGCCGTCTTTGAGCGGAATGCCCGTGTCCGGGTGGCAGATTTCTACATAGGCCCGGTTGGCGATGTGCAGGCCGTTCTTGTGGAAGCATTCGTAGCCGATGCAGCCCACGTCGGCGGTGCCGTAGCCCTGGCGCATGATAAGGTCGAATTTCTTCTCAAGGGTGGAGCGCAGCTTCTCCGAGAATTTCTCGCCCGTGACAAAGGCTACTTCCAGGTAGAGGTCCTTGCGCAGGTTGAGGCCCTTTTCCTCACCTTTCTGGGCCAGGTGCATGAGGTAGCTCGGCGTGCCGACGTAGCCCGTGACGCGCAGCTTCTTCATGATGTCGAGCTGGCTGCCGGTGTTGCCGGGACCAGTGGGCACCACGGCGCAGCTCAGCTGGCGCAGGGGTTCCTCGAACATGAGTCCGGCCGGGGTCATGTGGTAGTTGAAAGTGTTCTGGACCAGGTCACCGGAACGAAAACCGGCGGCGTAAAAGCTCTCGGTCCATCCCCAGTAGTCGTCCCCTCTGTCCTCGGGGTCGAAGATGGGGCCGGGAGACAGGAAGACGCGACGCAGTTCGCCCAGATCCTTGGTCAACAGGCCGCCCAGACGCGGGCCCATGGACTGCAGGAAGATGAGTTCCTTTTTCTTTAGGATAGGGACGTGTTTGAGGTCGATGAGGTCGCGGAATTTTTCCACGGAAAACTGTGCGCGGTCAAAGCGCTTCTTCACGTCCTCGGAGTATCTATAGGCATACGAGAGCAGCTCTTTGAGCTGGATCTGGTAGTATTTCTGGCGCTCCGTGGCATCCAGAACTTCGCGGCGGCTGAAAATGCCTTCGGTGCGATCCTTGCGGGTCATCAGCACTCCTCCTTGCGGTGGCGTGGTCCGGCCGGGGTGGTCGGGGTTGAATGGTTTTACGAATAGTCCTTATACAGGAATAAAAAAAGGATTTGCAAGTATGTATTTGCAAATCCTTGAAATAGAACGATATCAGGGGTTGTTGTAATTACTCGTCCAGCGGTTGCTCTGAGGGATCTTCGTCTGCGGGGGCTTGCGGGGCCACGCTTTCCGGCACCAGAGCCTCCGCGAAAGTCCGCGCGAAGACCAGAAATCCGGTGTGGGCGACCATGCGGTCTTCGGGGCGCAGGCGCTCGGGCACGGGCTTGTAGTGGCGCAAGAATATCTCCACCACTTCGATCTGGCGGAAGGGGCCGGCCTGCAACACTTTTAGCAGGTCCTGGACCTGGTTGGTGGTTGGCAGGAGAAACCCTACGGGCGCGCCCGGCACTACCGCGTTCGGGATATGATGGATATAGTCGCAGGGTTCGCGCACATCCAAAAAGAGAGCGTCAGCGGCATGCGGGTGGAAGCCCTCGGCGATGTCGTGATGAAACTGCTCCACGCGGTGGGCGAGGCCGATGCGCTCCAGGTTCTGGCGGCAGAGGGTGTAAAATTCTTCGCGGCGCTCGTAGGTGTAGACCTTGCCCGTGTCGCCCACCAGCCAGGCCAGGGCCGTGGTCAGGCCGCCGGAGCCGCAGCCGGCCTCGACGATGCGGCAACCGGGGCCGATGCCCAGCTTCATGACGATATAGCCGATTTCCTTGGGGTAGATGATCTGGGTGCGGCGTTTGACGGACTTGACCAGATCATAAAGGGTGGGGCGCATGACGGTGAAGGGATAGCCCTTGTGGGTCATGACCTGCTGTCCCCAGCCTGCGGCGCGGACTTCGTCGAGATGCAAAAGTCCTTCGTTGGTATGCATGACCTGCCCTTCCTGGGCGGTAACAAAATATCGCTTGTCGTTTGCGTTGAGCAGCATTACCAGCTGTCCCGGTTCGAGCATGTGGCCTCCTGTGAAGTGCGTAGGCGGGAGTAGCCATGGCATACTGGGATGTCAAGCAATCCGCCCCGCCATGGGGATGGTTTTTCTTGCTATAGGGGCGTTGGCCGAGTAGAGAAGCTCCTTGATACTCGGCGTGCTGTGCGCCCGGCAGAGACCGGTCATTGCTTTGTTTATTGCGCCACACGCCACGGCTTTGTAAATTTTCCCCGGTTTTTTGACGCAAATTTTTCATTTTTCCCCGGCGTTGCCGGAAACTTTTTTCATTTGAGGATATGTATGGGCGAGAAGCAGAAGCGCAAGATGTTCATCAGCGTGCTCCCTGGTGAACAGGTCGAAGTGGCCATCATGGAAGATGGCGTAGTGGTTGAATACTATGTTGAAATGCTCCATCAGAGCAAAACCAAGGGCAACATCTACAAGGGCAAGATTCATAACGTCGATCAGGCCCTGCAGGCCGCCTTCATCAATTACGGGGCGGACAAGAACGGGTTTCTGCAGGTCGACGAGGTCCACCCCGAATACTACCAGGGCGATGTGCCGACCCGCGGCAAGTACCCGCCCCTGCAGAAAGTTCTGAAGCCCGGCCAGGAGGTTCTGGTCCAGGTCGTCAAGGAACCAACCGGTTCCAAGGGCGCTTTCCTGACTACCTACCTGTCCATTCCCGGTCGCTATTTCGTGCTCACCCCCGGCCGCGAGCAGCTCGGCATCTCCCGCAAGATCGAAGACGAAAAGGAGCGCGACCGCCTCAAGGAAGTCGTGGAGGAGCTCAAGCTCGACGAGGGCCTGGGGGTCATCGTGCGCACGGTCAGCGAAGCCCAGAGCAAGAGCAGCCTGTCGCGGGACCTGCAGTTTCTGAAGCGCCTGTGGAAAGACATCCGCAAGAAGGGCATTTCTTCGGAATCCCCGGCCGTGATCTACGAGGAAAAGGATCTGGCCTTCCGCGCCATCCGCGACTATCTCACCCCCGACATCGCCGAGTGCTGGGTCGATGACGACGAGACCGCCAAGCAGATCACGGATTTCGCGGCGCTCATCTTTCCCCGCCGCAAGACCTTCATCAAGGTGCATTCCGAAACCGAGCGGACCCTCTACGAGCGTTTTCGCATCGAGGTGCAGCTGCAGAAGATCTTCAGCCGCAGCGTCAATCTGCCCAGCGGCGGCCAGCTGGTCATCGACCATACCGAGGCCCTGACAGCCATTGACATCAACTCCGGCAAGATCGGCGGAGAGAAGAATTTCAAGGAAATGGCCCTGCGAACCAATATCGAAGCGGCCCAGGAGATCCCCAACCAGCTCATGCTGCGCGATATCGGCGGCCAGATCGTGGTCGACTTCATCGAGATGAAGGACGGCAAGCACATCCGCGAAGTGGAAAAGGTGCTGCGTCAGGCTCTGAAAGTGGACCGGGCCCGCACCGACATCGGCCGCATTTCCAAGTTCGGCCTGCTTGAGATCGTGCGCCAGCGCCTGGGCACCTCGGCCTTGTCCGGAAGCCTGGAGCCCTGCCCGCATTGCTCCGGGGCCGGCACCCGCCGCAACCTGGAGTGGCGCTCCATGCAGGCTTTGAAAGACATTTATCGCGAGTTGCGCAAGGACAAGAGCTCCGAGACGTTCATCTACAAGACGGACGCGGACCTGATGCAGTATCTGGTCAACCGCAAGCGTGAAAAGCTCATGGAATTTGAACTGACCTTTGGTCGCAAGATTTTCGTCATGCCCACGGAAACGCCTAACTGCGCATTTTGCTAGGCTCTCGCATGAAGATTCTGGTTCACATTTGCTGTGGGCCGTGCGCCATAACGCCCGTCCGGGACCTGCTTGAGGCCGGGATGGGCGTGACGGGTCTGTATTACAATCCCAATATCCATCCCCTGCAGGAGTATCTGCGCCGTCGCGACGGCGTGGCCCAGATGGCCGACCGCTTGGGCATTGCGGTCATTTTCAAGGACGACGAATACGACCCCAAGGCTTATTTCAGGGCCGTGGCCTATCGCGAGACCAACCGCTGCCTGCCCTGCTACTCCATGCGCCTTGAGCGGACCCTGTCCATCGCCAGGCGCGGGGGTTTTGATGTCTTCACCTCCACTCTGCTGTACAGCAAGTTCCAGAAGCACGAGCTGATCCGGACCCTGGGAAGCGACCTGGCGACAGGATCTGACGTGGAGTTCCACTATCAGGATTTTCGTTCCGGATGGTCTGAAGGCATCGCGCTGTCCAAGGAATGGGGGATGTACCGGCAGCAGTACTGTGGTTGCCTCTACAGTGAATTCGAGCGCTACTCCCCGGAGTTGCGCAGGCAATCCTAGCCCATGCTGCTGTATGTTCACGTGCCTTTCTGCGTGCGCAAATGCGGGTACTGCGCCTTTCATTCCGGTCCGTTCTCCAGGGATGCCGCAGAGGCCTACGTGGAGATGGTCTTGCGGGAGATGAAGGCCTGGGGGCGAACCCTTGGCCGGGTAGCGGTGGAGACTGTTTATTTCGGAGGCGGGACCCCTTCGCTTCTGGAACCGGGGCAGGTCGAGGATCTGCTGCAGAGCGCCGGGGCCTGTTTTAATCTGGACGCGGACGCCGAAATTACCCTGGAGGCCAACCCGGATTCGGTGCTTCGGCCCGGATTTTTAGGCAGCATACGCCGTCTCGGGGTGAATCGGCTCAGCCTCGGAGTGCAGAGTTTGCAGGACGACCTGCTGGCCATGCTCGGGCGGCCGCACGACGGCAGACAGGCCCGGCGCTCTGTGCAGGCGGCCAGGGACAGTGGGTTCAACCTGAGCCTGGACCTGATCTGGGGCTTGCCCGGCCAGACGCTTAAGCGGTGGATGGACGATCTGGCCGAGGTCGCGGCGCTGGCTCCGGAGCACCTTTCCTGTTACGGGCTGAGTCTGGAGGACGGTACGTCTCTGGCCCGACAGGTGGAAGAGGGGGATCTGGACCTGCCCGGCGAAGAGACGCAGGCCCGGATGTATCTGGACGGCACGCAGTTTCTGGAATCCGTGGGCTATGCCCACTACGAGATTTCAAGTTATGCCCGTCCGGGCCGGAAAAGCCGGCACAACCAGGGGTATTGGGCCGGCAAGGACTATCTGGGTTTTGGTCCGGCTGCGGTTTCCACCATCGGGGACCGCAGATGGTCGAACCCCGTCGCTTTTGAGGAGTATGCCTCGGTTGTGACCGGGGGCGGCGGGACAAATGAAGTGGAGGTATTGTCGACGCAGATGCGGCGGCAGGAGATGGTCATGCTGGCCCTGCGCACGGCAGGAGGGCTTGACCTGGAAAAATTTAAGGCAACGACCGGAACGGAATTTCCGTGGCGTCACCCGGCTGTCGAGCAATTGCGCTCCAGCGGGCTGGTCCGCCACCGTGACGGTCATCTTCAACTGACACGCGAAGGCATGCTGGTCAGCAATTCCGTCATCGAGATGGTGCTTGGAATTGTGGACCGCATGCACGCAGACACTGTGTAGGACACGTATGACAGACACTACTGATTTTGGTGACGCCCCCTTTGCGGGCTCCCAAGCCGAGAATTTCGAAGGCAAGGCATTTTCCATGGCCGACCTGCCGCAGGCCCTGCGGGACGCGGCGTCCCGCCTGAACTGGCCCGAACTCATGCCGGTGCAGGTGCAGACCATTCCGCGCATGCTCGGCGGAGAGGACGTCATGGTTCAGTCTCAGACCGGCAGCGGCAAGACCGGGGCTTTTTTGCTGCCCATCCTGAACCGTATCGAAACGGGGCTCGGCGCGCCGCAGGCCCTGGTTTTGGTTCCGACCCGCGAGTTGGCCGTGCAGGTCACCCGCGATGCGGAGGAATTGGGCCGGGAGTCCGGGATAAAGCCGCTCTCCATTTATGGAGGTGTGGGCTACAAGCCTCAGATCCAGGGGCTCGAGGACGGGGCGCAGCTCATCATCGGCACGCCCGGCCGCATCCTCGACCACCTGCTCAAGGGCAACCTCAACCTGGACCGGCTGAAGATCCTCATCTTCGACGAGGCCGACCGCATGCTGTCCATGGGCTTCTATCCGGACATGAAACAGCTGCAGCGCTACCTGCCACGCGGCCTGCAGTCGGCCATGTTCTCGGCGACCTACCCCGGCCACGTGAAGCGCCTCGCCCAGCAGTTCCTTAAAGACCCGGTCTTTGTGTCCTTAAGCCAGGAACAGGTGCACGTCAGCGAGGTGCTGCACGTGTTCTACAAGGTGCCGGCCATGCAGAAGAGCCGCATCCTGGTCAAGATCATCGAGATGGAGAATCCGGCCTCGGCCATCATTTTCTGCAACACCAAGGCCGACGTGCATTTCGTGGCCACGGTGCTGCGGCGCTTCGGGTACGATGTGGGCGAGATCAGCGCCGACCTGACCCAGGGTGCCCGTGAAGAGGTGCTCGAAAAGCTGCGCCTGAACAAGCTCAAGTTCCTGGTGGCCACGGACGTGGCTGCGCGCGGTATCGACATCCACGAGTTGTCCCACGTTTTCCAGTACCAACCGCCCCAGGACCACGAGGCCTATGTGCACCGCACCGGACGCACGGGTCGGGCCGGAGCGGCCGGTGTGGCCATTTCCTTTGTTTCCGGCATGGAGGAGATTGAGCTTGAGCAGATTGCCAAGAAGTTCTCCATTCCCATGGTCGAGCATTCCGTGCCCGCCGACGAGGAGCTTGAGCCCCTCATTTCCCAGCGCGCCGTGTTCCTGCTGGAAGCACGCCTGCGCAAGGCGGACAACATCCAAAAAGAGCGGATGCAGCGTTTTATGCGAGCCGTGGGCGAACTGGCGGCCAACGAGGAATCCCGCGCCCTTCTGGCCATGCTCGTGGACGAGTTCTACCAGGGCACCTTCCACGCTCCCCTTGAGCAGCCATCAGAGAAGCTGGTTGACATGGTGCGCCCGGCAAAGCCTCAGTCCCGTCCCCTTCAGCCGTCTGCGCCCCGGCCTGCCCCGCAGGTCGAACCCGTTCCGGCCAAGCAGCCTGAAATTGTTCCGACCGAGCAGCTCGAAACCATCGTGGCCGAGCAGTCCGAGAATGATGCGGCCATGGCCCCCGAAGGCGCACGCCCCGAAGGTGAGAAGCGTCGGCGCAAGCGCTCCCGCAAGAAGCCGGCCAACGGCGGTGAGGCCGCAGCTCTGGAACAGGCCCGGCCTGACTTGTCCGTGAACGCGGGAGCCGCTGCGGAAACTTCTGTCGAGGCTGCTGCGGACTCTGACGTCGGGTCGATCCGGGATTCTCAGCCGGAGGCTGGACCCGCTCCCCGCGCACCGCTGGCCGAAGCCTCGCAGATCCCCGCTCCGACCCAGGCCGAGTCGCAGGCTTTTGACGCAGATGCCACGGCATCCGAACCTTCAGTCGAAGGTGCGCTTGAAGATCAGCAGCAGACCGCGCCCAAGAAGCGTCGTCGGCGTCGTCCGCGCAAGTCCTCGGGTGCCAAGGCCGAGGCTGGTCGCGAAGCCCCGACTGACGGAAGCGCGCCTGCGCCCGGCACTGCTTCCGCGCCTGCGCCGAGTGCAGCGCCGGCTCCGAGCGCAGCACCGGCTCCGATTGCAGCGCCTGCTCCGGCGGCACCGACTTCGGGCCCTCGTCCTCCGCGCGCAGACGCCAGATCAAAGGCGGCTGATACTGCGGCGCCGGGTGGTCCTTCGAAGCCCAAAGAGAGTCCGCGTCCCGGTCGCAGAAAGCCGGCCGAGCCCAAGGCCGAGCAGCCCAAAGGCGAGCAGCCAAGGGCCGGTCAGCCCAAGTCCGAGCAGCCAAAGGCCGCGCAACCAAAGTCCGAGCAGCCAAAGGCCGCTCAGCCCAAGGCCGATCCGCCAAAGGCTAAAAAGAAGATCTTCCTCGAATAACGTCAACCCCGGGCTCAGGTCCGGGGTTTTCTTATCTTTGGCGTGTGAATTTTGTAGCGCGGAATGGTTCGGCGCGTACGTTGCGGCGTATCTCGGGTTGGGTGTCGACGCGCAGGCTGAATTCGGGTAATTGCAAGTATGTGTTGTCTGCGTGGCCGGGAAATAATCCCGCCGCGGAGGCGACCGGGGTTTTTCGAGATGAAGTATGTACGTATGGGGAGGGTTCATGACGCAAGAACGACGCAAGCGCAGCAGGGTCAGCCTTGAATTTCCGCTGACCATCGCTTTCGAGGGCAAAAGGGTGCGGGGCAAGGTTCATGATCTGAGTCTGAAAGGCCTTGCCTGTTCCACGGAGGAATGGATTCTTCCCGGCAAGGAGTGCGACGTCACCCTGGAACTTGAGTCCGGGCTGCGCATGCATGTCCATGGCCGCATTATCCGTGCCGGACAGGATGGGGCCATTGATTTTATCCGCATGGACGAGGCGAGCTTCGCCCACCTGCGCAACCTGGTTCGCCTTTATGCCGAAGATGCGGACGTGGTGGACGAGGAGCTGCGCCATCCCGCGTTCAAGCCGGAAGGGCAGTCTTTTCCAGAGTGAGTAGAGTCCGTTTGAGCGCGAGTCCGGGGCCGAAGCCGCCGAGGCCCAGGTTGCCCGCCAATACCCGGTGGCAGGGGTAAAGAAGGGGCCAGGGGTTTCGAGCCATGACGCCGCCCACGGCGCGGGCTGCCCTGGGTGAGCCGGACAGCGCGGCCAGACGGCCATAGGTTGTGAATGTTCCCCTGGGCGCGTGCATGCGCAAATTTTCCAGCACCATCCACGAAAATTCGCCCAGGCTTCTTCTGTCCAGGGGCAGGTCAGGCCAGTGGTCCGCGTCGAGGAGGTCGTAGCGGGTGACGATGCGCTCCAGGGCGCTGCCGAAGGGTGATTTCGGCGGGGTGGCGGGCTTGATTTCTCCGCTTAAGTCAATGTGCGCAAGAAGTCCGTCCGTCCAGACGAAAGTGGCCGAAAACCATTGGTTGGAAAACGTTTCCGCGAAGCTGGCCATGTTTATTTCCGTGTTTAGTGGTTGATCCATTCCGGTAGTTTAAGTCCCAGAGCCTTGCCCTGCCATGTGTCCGCCTCGAGCAGACGTTCTTTGAGCGCATTCAGGAATGCGCTTTTTTCATACGCCCAGGAGGGCGCGAGCAGCTCGTCCTGGTCTGGGTCGCTGTTCAAACGATGGATGACGATGTCCGGGCGCAGCAGGGCGATGCCGCGCACGAGCCAGTCCAGGGATTGCTCCCGGGAGAGAAGTTCAAACGTCCCGGTGCGCCACGAAGCTTCCAGGGGAGTGTCCCGGGTAATGTACAAATTGTGTATTTTGATACCGGCCACGGGCAGGCTGTTGACAAAGAGAATGGTTTGTTCGAAGTCCGCCACATTCTCACCCGGCAAACCGGTGATGACGTGGGCGCAGACCTTGATGTTCCGTTTTGCGGCCTTCTCGGCCCAGGTCGCGAAGCAGGCGGCGTCGTGGCCGCGGTGGATGCGTCGCAAGGTGTGGTCGTGAGCGGACTGGAGTCCGAGGTCCAGCCAGAGTTCATCGAACGCGGCGTTTTGCAGGATGTCCAGCTTTTCCTCGTCCAGGCAGTCGGGTCTGGTGCCGATGGCCAGTCCGGCGAGATCGGGCAGATCGGTCAGTTCCTGCAGAATCGACTGCAGACGACACGCGGGGCCGTGGGTGTTGGAAAAGGACTGCAGGTAACCCAGAAACCGCGCGCCCGTGTCGCGGTCTCTGGACCGATCCCGGTAGTGGAGATACTGTTGGCGCAGAGACATGCCTGTGTCGGCCAGGCCGGTGCCCGACCCCTTCTGGTTGCAGAACGCACAGCCGCTGCGCGACAGGGTGCCGTCCCGGTTGGGGCACGAGCTTCCGGCGTCCAGCGGTATTTTACGCACGCGCTGTCCGAAGCGTCGCTTGAAATAGAGCGACAGGGGATAATATCTGTAGGGTGACATGCCTGGTATGATTGAGGTTTGTGCCTGTCCGAGGCGCTTGTTGCCTGTGCATTGAAATTCGGATATCAAAAGCGGCTCATTACACATCTTTTTTGGGGTCGTGCCCTCCGGGCCCCGCGCTTGATCACGCTCCAGGACTGAAGACGCTGAGCCTACCGCACCGAACATGATAAAAGAGGAAATATATGTCCAGGATTTTGGATAAAATTTTGGGGTTCTTTTCGAACGATCTGGCCATCGATCTCGGCACTGCCAACACCTGCGTATACGTGAAGGGCAAGGGGATCGTCTTGCGAGAACCATCCGTTGTCGCCGTCAAGCGCGACAACCGCGGCAACAACAAGGTCCTGGCCGTGGGTTCCGAGGCCAAGCGGATGCTCGGCCGTACCCCCGGCAACATTGTGGCCATCCGGCCCATGAAGGACGGGGTTATCGCCGATTTCGAGGTGACCGAGGCCATGCTGCGCCACTTCATCTCCAAAGTGCACAACAGCCGCAGGCTGGTTCGCCCTCGTATCGTCATCTGCGTGCCCACGGGCATCACCCAGGTCGAGAAACGCGCCGTGCGTGAATCCGCCCAGAGCGCCGGTGCGCGCGAGGTGTTCCTCATCGAGGAGCCCATGGCCGCAGCTATCGGCGCGGACCTGCCCATCACCGAGCCGACCTCCAACATGGTCGTGGATATCGGCGGAGGCACCACGGAGGTGGCCGTCATCTCCCTTTCGGGCATCGTTTACTCCAAATCCGTTCGCATTGGCGGCGACAAGATGGACGAAGCCATCCTGCAGCACGTCAAGCGCAAATACAACATGCTCATCGGCGAGAGTTCGGCCGAGGACATCAAGACGACCATTGGTTCCGCCTATCCCCTGGACCCGGAACTGGTCATGAACGTCAAGGGCCGCGACCTGGTCTCCGGCATCCCCCAGAACATTACCATCACTTCCGAAGAAGTCCGCAAGGCCATCTCCGAGCCCGTCGATTCCATCGTTCAGGCCGTACGCATCGCCCTGGAGCAAACCCCGCCAGAGCTGGCGGCGGACATCGTCGATCGCGGCATCGTGTTGACCGGCGGCGGTGCCCTCCTGAAGGGCCTCGACAGCCTGCTGCGCGAGGAGACCTCCCTGCCCATCACCGTGGTCGATGATCCGTTGTCCACCGTGGCGCTGGGCTCAGGCAAGGTTTTGGACAACCTTGATGTCCTGCGCGAGGTAACCATCGAGTAGCGTGATGTCTCCTCGCTTCAAACGCCTGGTCCTTTTCTTCTTCCTTCCTCTGTTCGTCTATTTTTCCATGTACACGTGGAACTGGAAGACGGGGCACCTGGATCGCCTGGCCGCCCTGACCGGGCTGGAGCTGACCGGGTGGGTCCTCGCCCCTGGACGATGGTTGCAGAGTAACGTCGATGAATTCTGGTCCCGTTACGTTTATCTTGTCGGCGTGCGCCAGGAAAACGAGGATCTGGTTCTGCGGGTGCGGGAACTCGAGCAGGAGCTTGGCCGCGTTTCCGAGAAGGCCAAGTCCGTCGATCGTCTGAACGCCCTGCTGCGCTTCAGCCCCGAGCCGCCCTGGGAGATGCGCGGGGGGCGGGTCATCGGCCAGAAGCTTGGTCCCAACGCCATTCTGGAGACGTTGCTCATCGACGTTGGGTCGCGGCACGGCGTGCGGGTCAATGATCCGGTCATATCCCCCAGGGGCGTGGTCGGCAGGATTGCCAAGCCGGGCATTCATTTTTCCTCCGTGGTCCTCCTGTCAGACCCTTCCAGCCGCATTCCCGTCATCACCAGCGAGGGTCGCGTCCCGGCCATAGTTCAGGGCCAGGGACCGGGCGCCTTTCTGGAAGTCAAGTTCATCCCCCGCAACGATCCGGTCAGCCCCGGCGAGATCCTGCTCAGTTCCGGTCTGGGAGGTGTTTATCCCAAGGGTCTTCCCGTGGCCAGGGTGGTGGAAGTCACGCCTGCGGACGTCTCTTTGTTTCAACGGGTTTATGCCGAGCCCCTGCTTGCTCTGCGTTATTACGAAGAGCTTCTGGTCTTGAACCGTACGGACGGATTCGACCCCGGCCAGCAGGTCATGGGCCCCCCCGCGACCAATGCGTCCTTGCCCGATGGGCCTGGGGCTGCGAGCGATTCTCCCGCCCAGCCCGCCGAAGCCGCACCTGCGCAAGAGCCGGCTGTCTCGGCGCCTCAGGCCCCTGAGCCCGCCACCGCAACACGCCATCCTGTGCGCAAGAAGCCGTGAGACTTTCAGCCACGCATCCCTCGTCCTCGCGAAGTGGTCGGATTCCTGCGATCATCTGGTGGATGGATTTTTTGATCATCGCCATCTGGGCGCAGGAATTGTCGGGTGGGCTCGACTTCCTCACTCCCGGAGTGCTCATCTGCCTGCAGTCAGGGCAGTGGTGGACCGCGCTGTGGATGGGCGTTTTGTGGGTGCTCGTACAGGAGGGGGGCGGAAATCTGGTTTTTGGGGTGAGCATTCTCTTTTACGCCGGTATGCTGGCGTTCTTCCTGCTTTCGAAGTGGCTTCTCGAACCGGAGAACCCTCTTTTCATCCTCTTCTTCTCATTACTGCTGGCCTGCTGGTCTTGGGTCGTCCTGAGCGGGGCCATAAACTTCCAGGAACTTCCCGTCCGTCCGCACTCGCCCTGGCCGTGGATCGCCAAGCAGTGGGCCGCATATGTGCTTTTCTGGGGCGTGGCTTTGCTCATTTATCGTCGCGGGGGCAGGAATGGGCGCGTTTAATACTCCCGAGAGGCCGCAGGTATTTTCCGGCCCACCGCTTTTGCTCGTCCTCGTGGTCATTCTTTTTTGCATCTTCGGAATCCGGCTTTGGTATCTGCAAATTTACAAGCACGATTTCTATCTGGGCCGCGCCCAGGAAAACCGAACCAGACAAAGCACCATGTTCTCCCCGCGCGGCATCATTCGGGACCGCACCGGTCTGCTGCTGGCCGAGAACACCCCTGCCTACGCCCTGGCCCTGGTGCGGGAGGACTGCCCGGATATTCCGGGAACCCTGGATCAGATCAGCCGCTGGACCGGTCAGCCCCGGGACGATCTGCAAAAGGCTTTTGAAATCGGTCGCAAGCGGGTCAAGCATTTTGACGAACAGGTCATCGTGCCCAACATCCCGTTCGAGTTGGTGGCCCTGGTCGAGGCGCACCGGCAGGATTGGCCCGGTCTTGCCATCGCCGTGCGTCCCAAACGCTCCTACGCTTACGACGAAACCCTTGCGCATGTACTGGGGTATGTGGCTCGGGCCAATGAAGAGGAACTCAACAACGACCCCGACCTGCAGCTCGGCGACAACGTGGGCAAGCAGGGCGTGGAACTGATGCTCGAGCGCATGCTGCGCGGCACCAAGGGGCTCGAAGAGTTCGAGGTCGACGCTTCCGGCCGGGTGCTGTCATCGCGGGTTGTTTCCTCGCCGGTCATGGGCGAGGATCTGGATTTGAGCATCTCCCTGTCCCTGCAGGAGGTCGCGACCAAGGCCCTGAACGATCGGGCCGGCTCGGTGGTGGCCATGGACGCCGACACCGGCGAGGTCCTGGCCCTGGTCAGCCTGCCCAGCTATGACCCCAACGAATTCGTTGTCGGCATCAGCCACGCCAAGTGGAAAGAACTGCTCGACGACCCCCTGCATCCCCTGCAGAACCGGCCGGTGCAGAGCACCTACCCTCCGGGTTCCATATTCAAGCTCGCCGTGGGGGCCCTGGGACTTGAGAGCGGGACAGTGACTCCCGCCAAGACCGTGTTCTGCTCGGGCAAGTACACCCTCGGGCAGCGCGACTTCCGGTGCTGGAACAAGGGCGGACACGGTGTCGTCGATTTCAAGAAGTCTCTGCGCGAATCCTGCGACGTGTATTATTACCAGCTTGGCGAGCAACTGGGCGTTGAGGCCATCTCCGATTTTTCAGTCAAGTGCGGATTCGGGGTCCGGACGGGTATCGAACTCCCGCACGAGAGGACGGGCAACATGCCCACGCCCGAATGGAAATTCAAACGCTTCGGCGAAAAATGGCAGCGCGGGGAAACGCTGAACTACTCCATCGGCCAGGGCTTCACCTTGACCACGCCCCTGCAGGCGGCCAGATTTGTCGCGGCCCTGGTCAACGGCGGAAAGATATTGCGTCCGACTCTCTTGCTGTCCGAGGAACCGGATGTGCAGGGAGAGCTGCCCATGAGTCCGGCCGTGAGGAAACTGGTTGTCGACGCCATGGTGGCCACGGTGGAGGAAGAAAGAGGCACGGCCCGGATTCTTCGTCGCCCGGGCCTGAGGATCGGGGGCAAGACCGGCACGGCGCAGGTCGTGAAGCTCATGGATAAGTATGAAAAGAAGAAAACCCACGAGATACCCTACAAATACAGGGATCACGCGTGGATGGTCAGTTTCGGGGAAAAGGACGGGAAGCGCTTTGTGGTCGTGTCCATGGTGGAGCATGGCGGTCATGGCAGCTCCGATGCGGGTCCCGTGGCCGGCGCCGTGCTGGACGCGCTTCTAGGCGTGCAAACCGAAGGCGGGCAGGAAGGATAATGTTCGACAGACGGCTTGTTTTCCATATCAACTGGGGGCTGTTGACCCTGACAGCGATCCTGTTCCTGGTGGGGGTCATGAATCTCTATTCGGCCAGCACTCTGCGGATGGCTTCGGGATTGGAACTCGATGCCTATTTTAACAAGCAGTTGCTCTGGGGTGGAGTGGGGCTGTGCGTGATGACGGCTGTCGTGCTGGTGGATTACCGGCACCTGAAGTCGGTTTCCTGGCCGTTTTTCATTCTCTGTCTGCTGCTGCTGCTTGGGGTCGTCGTTGCCGGCAAGACCATATACGGGGCCAAAAGGTGGCTCGACCTCGGCTTTTTCAATCTGCAACCCACGGAACTGACAAAGATCGCCGTTCTCATTCTCGGAGCTCGGCTCATGACGCGCATGGAGGGTCGGCTGGGCTGGGTCAGCCTGGGCAAGATCCTGCTGGTCGGGCTGGTTCCCGCTGCGTTTGTGGTCAAGCAGCCGGACCTCGGGTCGGCCCTGAACATCCTGCTCATCCTGGGGGGAATGATCCTTTTCAAGGGCGTTACGTCTTCGGTGTTCAAGGTTCTTGCGGTGGTGATCCCCGTCATGCTGCCCTTCGGCTGGTTCTTTCTGCACGATTACCAGAAGCAGCGCATCTTGACCTTTCTTGATCCGGGCAACGACCCCCTTGGAGCCGGATACCACATCATCCAGTCTCAGATCGCCATCGGTTCGGGTGGGTTCTGGGGCAAAGGGTTCCTTGAAGGCACGCAGAGCCAGCTGCGGTTTTTGCCGGAAAAACATACCGATTTCGCTTTCGCCGTGTTCGGCGAAGAATGGGGCTTTTTCGGGGCCATGGTCCTGCTCATTCTCTTTTGTTCCTTTCTTTACCAAGTCTACATCGTGACCATGGAGGCAAAAGACGACTTTGGCAGCTATCTCGCGGCGGGAGTCTTTTTTTACTTCTTTTGGCAGATTCTGATCAATATTGGCATGGTGCTCGGGATCATGCCCGTCGTGGGCATCCCATTGCCCTTCATCAGCTATGGCGGAAGCGCTTCGGTGGTCAATTTTTGCATGATCGGACTGGTTATGAACGTAGCCATGCGCCGTTTCGTTTTCAAGAAGGGCTGACCTTTTTTAAATCGAGTTTTGTCGGCCTGAATTTTTTAGAGTCCGCAAGTCCGTCGGAAGGTGAGCTGCTGTCTTCGTGACAGCACTTTTCTCCATCAGGGAAGAGCGAGCACTAGGCACGTGAATTTCTGAACAAACTACGAAAACCCAGGCCATGACACTCATTTTGCCTGTGCTTTATCCAAAAAGATTTTGACACGAAAATGGGAATCAGATAGAGGCCCTGTGACTTTGAACAAAAATTCACAACCTTTTTTAGGGGGCGGCATGATTGATCTGAATTATACTTTTTTTGTTCAGCTTGTGAACTTTTTGGTTATCCTGACGGTTTTGAATCTGATCTTGCTTCGTCCCATCCGTGGGATCATCAAGAAACGGGCTGAGATCATGAGTGAAAAGCTGGGTTCCATTGAGGACTTCGCCGCCAAGGCGGAGGCCAAACTTGAGAGCTACAAGGCTGCGTTGACCGGAGCCCGGGTCGAGGGGCAGGAGTTGCGCATGACCTTGAAGGCTGAAGGTGTCGCTGTCGAATCTTCCGTTCTGGCCGAGGCCGGAGCCGAAGCCGCCGAAAAGGTCGCCGCCGCCCGCAAGGAGATCGACGGTCAGAAGCAGACCGCCCTTAAGGCCCTGCGCGCACAAGTCTCCGCCTATGCCAAGGATGTCGCCGGCAAGGTGCTCATCAAGGCATGACAGGTTCGGGGTTTTCTTATGTGTCATAGATTTACTTTTTCATATAAGGAGGGCGGAATTTTGAAAAAGTTCAAGACTGTCGGATTGGTGACGGCAGCACTGGTTCTCTGCGCGGCGATAGCTTTCGCCAGCGACGGAGAGGGCGGGGGGCATAACAAGCTGCTCGACCTACTCTATCGCGTAATCAACTTCGGCATCGTCGTGTTCTTGGTCTATAAGTTCGCAGGCAAGCGCATCGCGGACATGTTGTCCGGACGCAGCAAGCAGATCGAGACGGACCTTGCCGATCTCGACGAGCGCAAGGAAGATGCCGAGAAGCGTCTGCTCGAAGTTGAAGCGAGTATCGCCAATCTTGAGGCTGAAAAGACCAAGATTCTGGAAGATGCGAAGGCTCAGGGCGAAGCCATGCGTCAGGCGATTATCGACAAGGCGGAGGTCCAGGCTGTGCAGATCAGGGCCCAGGCTGAAGTTTCGGCGGCCCAGGAAGCAAAGTTGGCCATTGACGCCATCCGCGAAGAACTGGCCGAAAAGATTACCGCTGCAGCTGAAGATCTTGTCAAGAAGCAGCTCAAGAAGAAAGATCACGAAGATTTGGTCAACGAATATCTTAAAAAGGTGGTGCTCAATTGACTGGGAATATCGTAGCAAGACGGTATGCCAAGGCTTTGTTCGCCGTTGCGCAGGTGCAGTCCGACAAGGATGCCATGGCGCAATACGGTGGCGACTTGGCGAGGCTGGCTGGACTCCTGGAGAATGCGCCTGAGCTCACGAAGATCTTCCGCAACCCAATTTTTGGCGTGGAAGAAAAGAGAGGGGTAATCGTCAAAATTCTGGAAAAGGTCGCACCCTGCGCCATGGTCCAGAATTTTTGTCTGCTTCTGGCGGACAAGAACAGATTGTCTTTTCTCCCCGAGATCAACGCATCCTACAGTACGCTTTTGGATTCAGCCCAGGGTGTTCTTCGCGGAAAGCTGGTGACGGCTGTGAGGCTTTCCGATGTTGTGCAGAAGAACGTTGTCGATAAATTGCAACGCGAGTCGGGCCAAACGGTGGTCCTTGATTACGAAGTGGATCAGGAGATTATTGGCGGGCTTATGCTCAAGATCGGGGACAAGATCCTGGACGCCAGTATTCGTGCTCAGCTGCAAATTTTGAAAGAAAATATCAAAAGGGGTGAGTAGAGGCTATGCAGATTAAAGCAGAAGAAATTAGCCAGATCATCGAAGGCCAGATCAAGAATTACGAGAAAAAGGTTGAGATGAGCGAAACTGGCGTGGTCCTGTCGGTGGGTGACGGTATCGCCCGCGTTTACGGCTGCGAAAACGCGATGGCCATGGAACTCCTCGAGTTCCCCGGTAACGTCATGGGAATGGTCCTTAACCTCGAAGAAGATTCCGTTGGTGTGGCTCTCCTCGGCGAGACCGTGCACATCAAGGAAGGCGACATCGTTAAACGTACGGGTCGGATTTTCCAGGTTCCCGTCGGCGATGCGGTCATGGGCCGTGTCATCGACCCCCTGGGCAATCCCATCGACGGTCTCGGACCGATCCAGACGGATCTGTTCCGTAACGTTGAAATCAAGGCCCCCGGCATCATCGCCCGTAAGTCCGTACATGAGCCCATGTACACCGGCCTGAAGGCCATCGACGCCATGACGCCTATCGGTCGCGGCCAGCGCGAACTGATCATCGGCGACCGTCAGGTCGGCAAGACCGCGGTAGGCGTCGATGCCATCATCGCGCAGAAGAACAGCGACATCCACTGCTTCTACGTCGCCATCGGCCAGAAGCGTTCCACCGTTGCCCAGGTTGTTGAGGCCCTCCGCCAGAACGGCGCTTTGGAGTACACAACCGTCATTTCCTCCACCGCTTCCGAGCCCGCGCCGCTGCAGTTCATCGCTGCCTACTGCGGATGCACCATGGCGGAATTCTACCGTGACAACGGCAAGCACGCCCTGATTATTTATGACGATCTGTCCAAGCAGGCAGTTGCCTATCGCCAGATGTCCCTGCTTCTGCGCCGCCCTCCGGGACGCGAAGCCTTCCCCGGCGACGTTTTCTATCTCCACTCCAGACTTCTGGAGCGCTCCTGCAAGGTCAATGACAAGTTGGGCGCAGGTTCTCTGACTGCCCTGCCAGTTATTGAAACCCAGGCCGGCGACGTTTCCGCATACATCCCGACTAACGTTATCTCCATCACCGACGGCCAGGTTTACCTCGAGCCCAACCTGTTCATGGCCGGCATCCGTCCCGCCATCAACGTTGGTCTGTCCGTATCCCGAGTCGGTGGCGCCGCTCAGATCAAGGCCATGAAGAAGGTTGCCGGCACGCTGCGTCTCGATCTTGCCCAGTATCGTGAACTTGCCGCTTTCGCGCAGTTCGGTTCCGACCTGGACAAGGCCACCAAGACCAAGCTGACCCGAGGCGAGCGTCTGGTCGAACTGCTCAAGCAGCCCCAGTACAAGCCTATGGTCGTCGAAGAGCAGGTTTCCGTTCTTTACGCCGGAACCCGCGGATTCCTTGATGACATTGCCGTTTCAGACGCCATCCGCTTCGGTGAAGAACTGGTTGAGTTCATGCGCAACCAGAAATCCGACATCCTGGCTGAAATCGTTCAGACCAAGGATCTTGGCAGTGAAACCGAAAAGAAACTGGCTGATGCGATCAATGAGTTCAAAGCCGGTTTTAAAGCCTAGGATCGTTTAAGGAGTCGTAAATGGCATCACTCAGGGACATTCAGAATAAAATCGTCGGTGTAAAGAAGACCAAGCAGATTACGAAAGCGATGAACATGGTCGCTTCCGCAAAGCTGCGCGGTGCTCAGAGCCGTATCGAGCGCTTTCGTCCCTATGCTGATAAGTTCAATGACATTCTTATCGATCTGGCTTCCCGCGCCGACGCCAGCGCGCATCCCCTGCTTGAAAAGCGCGAAGTCATTGAGAACGTAGGTATCGTTCTGGTGACCTCGGACAAGGGTTTGTGCGGCAGTTTCAACGCGAACTTGTGCAACGCGGCCAACAGGTTGGCCAAGCAGAAGGAAGCAGAAGGCAAGACGGTCAAGTTTATCTGCATTGGGAAGAAGGGCCGAGACTTCATCCGCAAGACGAGTTTCGAAATTACTACCGCTTACGCTGAAAACATGACACAATTTGATTTTCAGTTGGCAAGCGAAACAGGAAATCTCGTCATTGACGGGTATCTCTCAGGACAATTTGACGAAGTGCACATTGTTTACGGAAAGTTCGTAAACATCGCAAAGCAGGAAGCGACATCGTCGCAGATTCTCCCCGCCGAAACGCCCGAAGTGGCGGCTCCGGTCGGTGCTTCGAGTGAATACATCTTCGAGCCGTCAGTGGAAGGTCTTTTGGCCGAACTGCTGCCTAGGTACGTCAAGGTTCAGATGTATCGCGGCCTGCTCGACACGTCGGCCAGTGAGCACGCAGCTCGCATGTCGGCCATGAATAACGCGACAAAGAACTGCGACGAAATGGTCGGCAGCCTGACTAAAGTCTATAACAAGGCTCGCCAGGCAAGTATCACCACCCAATTAATGGACATCGTAGGCGGTGCCGAGGCACTGAAAGGATAAGGGGGCATAACGCATGAGTGCTGTTAATATCGGTAAAATAGTGCAGGTCATTGGACCTGTTGTTGACTTGGAGTTTGCCGAAGGCAACCTTCCGAGTATTTTGAACGCTCTTCTCATTACCAACCCGACAATTGATGCCGAAGAAGACAACCTGGTTGTTGAAGTCGCGCAGCATCTTGGCAACAGCGTAGTTCGCTGCATCGCCATGGACAATACCGACGGTTTGGTTCGCGGTCAGATCGGCAAGGATACGGGCAAGCCTATCCAGGTACCCGTAGGCAAGGCCTCCCTGGGACGAATTCTGAACGTCGTAGGGAAGCCCGTGGATGAAAAGGGTCCCATCTCCTCCGAGAAGATGTACCCCATCCACCGTCCCGCTCCTGGTTTCACCGAACAGTCTACCAAGATTGAAGTGCTGGAGACCGGCGTCAAGGTTATTGACCTGCTCGTTCCCTTTCCCAAGGGCGGAAAGATGGGCATGTTCGGTGGTGCCGGTGTCGGCAAGACCGTTATTCTCATGGAAATGATCAACAACATCGCCAAGAACCACGGTGGTATTTCCGTGTTCGCAGGTGTTGGTGAGCGCACACGTGAAGGTAACGACCTTTATCATGAAATGATTGAAGCCGGGGTTCTGGATAAAGCCTGCCTCGTCTACGGTCAGATGAACGAACCTCCGGGAGCCCGTTCACGCGTTGCGCTGACCGCTCTGGCTGCCGCGGAATACTTCCGTGACGAAGAAAACCAGGACGTGTTGCTCTTCGTAGACAACATCTTCCGTTTCACCCAGGCTGGCTCCGAAGTCTCCGCGCTTCTTGGCCGCATGCCTTCCGCGGTTGGTTACCAGCCGACGCTGGGTACCGACCTTGGCGAACTGCAGGAACGCATCACTTCCACCAAAACGGGTTCCATCACCTCGGTTCAGGCCGTTTACGTTCCTGCCGATGACTTGACCGACCCCGCTCCTGCAACAACCTTCTCGCATCTTGACGGAACCATCGTTCTGTCCCGTCAGATCGCGGAGCTTGGCATTTACCCTGCGGTGGATCCCCTTGACTCCACCTCGCGCATTCTGGATCCCAACGTCATTGGCATGGATCACTACATGACTGCCCGTGCAGTGCAGCGTCTGCTTCAGAAATACAAGGATCTGCAGGACATCATCGCGATTCTGGGCATGGACGAGCTGTCGGATGTTGACAAGCTGTCTGTTTCCAGAGCTCGCAAGGTTCAGCGATTCCTGTCCCAGCCTTTCTTCGTTGCGGCCCAGTTTACGGGCAAGGAAGGCCGCTATGTGAAGCTCGAAGAGACAGTCAAGAGCTTCAAGGAAATCATTGAAGGCAAGCACGATTCCATTCCGGAGTCCTGCTTCTACATGGTAGGCGGACTCGAAGAGGCATTGGAAAACGCCAAGAAACAGTAATTCTTGCTCTGGGGTATTGATATGGCTAAAACAATTACGCTTGAAATAGTGACACCAGACAAGATGGTGCTCAAGGAAGAGGTCGATTATGTCGGCGCTCCCGGCATCAACGGTGAATTTGGTGTTCTGCCCAATCATATCCCGTTTCTCTCCGCACTTGGTATCGGGAGTCTTTACTATAAACTCAATGGCAAGAAATACTTTGTTTTTGTTGCCGGCGGTTTTGCTGAAGTCTCCCCTGCGAAGGTGACGGTTCTTGCCGAAGTTGCGGAAAGAGCCGAAGACATCGATCTGGAAAGAGTTCGTAGAGCTCAGGACAGAGCCGAGCAGCGCGCCAATCAGCAACAGGAGAAATTGGATCACGCAGCCGCCCAGGCTGCATTGGCCAGAGCGTTTCATCGCATGAAATGCCGACAGAGTGCTGTCAGTGAAGGCACTTGCCGCATGTGATTGCCGAAGTTACTCGTACTTTAAAGCAGGCTCCCTGGAGCCTGCTTTTTTTTTCAAGCTGGAATCTTGAGATTAATGGGATGAGCCGGTACCGTCATAACTTCGGGTGCGGCGGCTAGTTCATCCGGCGCAAATCCATTTTGAACTGCGATGTTAGGCGATCAGGCTGTTGCGACTGACCGAGGTAGCGGGGCCGAAAAGAAGTCTTGATAAAATTTTGAGGACCTTATGATACCTGAATTGGGATACGTGATATTGGCTGCGGGGAAAGGAACGCGCATGCATTCCGATTTGCCCAAAGTGCTGCAAGAGGTCTTGGGCAAGACGCTGCTGGGCTATGTGTTCGATGCCCTGAGCCATGTTCCGATGTCGCAAGTCTGGACGGTGATAGGTTTTCGGGCGGCCGACGTTGAGATGACTTTTCCGCAACGGCAGGAGCATTTTGTTCACCAGGCGGAGCAACTCGGCACCGGCCACGCGCTCATGTGCGCCTGGGACAGGATTACGGACGGCGGGGTGTCTCACGTTTGCGTGCTCAACGGCGATACGCCGCATGTGCCAGTGGATGCCATTTCCGATCTGGCCGATGCTTGCGTCGCAAGCGGGGCCGCCATGGGCATGTTGACGCTACGTCTTGATGACCCCTTTGGGTACGGGCGGATCATTCGCAGTGCGGATGGGTGCGTCAAGGGCGTCGTGGAGGAAAAGGATTTCATCGCGGCGGACCACGGCGGTGAAATCCACGAGGTCAATTCCGGGGTGTACGTTTTCGATGTGAATCGTTGCTCTGCCCTGCTTGGACTCATGGATCGCGACAATGCGCAGCGGGAATACTACCTGACCCAGATGGTCAGCCTCTGTGCAGCACATAACCTGCCAGTCGTGGGGGTGCCTTTCGGCAGTTCCGATCTGCTGCGTGGGATCAATTCCCCAAGGGAACTGGTTGGCTTTGAAGAATCTCTGCGTGTAAAGATCGTCTCTGGCCTCCTTGATGCCGGAGTGATCCTGCGCAACCGCGACTCCATTGTCATCGGTCCCGACGTTGCCATCGCTCCGGGGGCGGAAATTGTCGGGCCATGCGAAATATACGGCAAGTCCCGGATTGAGCGGGGCGCAGTCATCGCCTCTCACTGCTGGATCAAGGATTCGGTTCTTGGTCCTTGCCAAGTTAAATCCTTTTCCCATATTGAAGGATCTCACCTCCGGGAAGAGGCCATTGTCGGCCCCTATGCGCGGCTGAGGCCCGGGTCCGACATAGGCGAAGGCGCTCGTGTCGGAAACTTTGTCGAGGTCAAGAAGTCCGTGCTGCACAAGGGTGCCAAGGCCGGTCATCTTTCCTACCTGGGCGACAGTGATATCGGTCCCGGAGTCAACATCGGCGCCGGAACCATTACCTGCAATTACGACGGGGTGCGTAAACATCGCACCGAGATCCTTGAAAACGCATTTATCGGTAGCAATACCGCGCTGGTTGCTCCCGTAACCGTGGGGGCTGGCGCCCTTGTCGCCGCCGGTTCAGTGGTTACTAAAAATGTTCCTGACGGCGCCTTGTGCGTGGCCAGGTCAAGGCAGACAAATTTGGACCGCAAGAAACAAACACCTCAATCCTAGGACGGCATATGGATATTCTCAACCAGTTGTCGGAAAAGATAACGCTTTTGCTGGAACGCCAGGAAGCGTTGAAACTCGAAAATATACAGCTTAAAGAAACCCTTGAACAGGAGCGCCAGACCAAGGAGGCTGTCCTGGCGAGGGTGGAAAATATCTTGAACAGCCTGCAAGAGGTTGATAGAAACTAGCTAATGCCAGGATACAATTTGACTGTGCTCGGCCTCGATCTTTCCTTCGCGGCCGACGTCCCTCCCGAGCGGATTCACAAGGCTGTGGACTTGGTTCATCAGCGCTACCAAGATCTCCAAGGGCGGGTCAGTAACATGAGCAAGGAACGGCTGCTGACATACCTGGCGTTGAGTCTGGCCGACGATTATTTACATGATCAAGGGAAGATGTCGCAACTCGAAGGCACGTTGCAACAACTTCTTTCGAAGATAGATAGTCCTGAAGAATAGCGGATCAAAAAAAACCCTGGGGGGTCAGTGATTGGTGATGCGTTTTTGAGCCAATAAAGCGCAAAAAGGGTAGCTTACAACGGTCTTGTGTGCATGCTTCGGCCTTGCCGGAGAAGCCTGATGGGCTGTAGCCAACCCCCTCTTAACTTAAGAGGTTCAAAATAATTCCCAACACTGCCTTCCGGGGATTTCTCATGATCCCCCCTTCCAGAAGCCAGACCAGTCGTCTACTCCTTGCCAATCGTAAGTAAGTACGCTTGCGCTGTCGTCTCGTCAGTCCGATTCAGGACAGGGACGATGCTCCATGGCCGTTGCGCAGCCATCTTAATATATAGTGCCAAGGAGTTTTCATGACCAGCCAGATCATCATCACAGCCTTCATCTGTACCGGAATTGGTGCGGTTGTGGGCTTTTTGTTCAAAAAATATATCACCGACCAAGAGATAGGCGACGCGCGCAAGCTGTCGGAGCGCATCCTGGATGAAGCCAAGAAGGACGCCCAGGCGCACAAAAAGGAAGTCTTGTTGCAGGCCCAGGACGAGGTCTTTGCCCTCAAAAAAGAGGTCGAGCAGGACGCCAAGGACCGGGAACGGGAGCTGAAGAAGAACGAAGCCCGGTTGCAGGCCAAAGAGGAGCGTCTGGAAAAAAAGGTGGAGTCCCTGGCCTTGAAGGAAAGCGAGCTGGTCAACCTTGAAAAGAAGGTCGCCAAGCAGGAGCGTGCCGTCGAGGAAAAGGAGGAGGGGCTGCAGGAACTCATTGATGCGCAGCAGACGCGCCTGGAGGAGATTTCCGGTCTGACCGCAGAGGAGGCCCGCGCTAAGCTCATGCAGGAGATCGAGAGCAAGGCCCGCCACGAGGCGGCCAAGATGGTGCGCGTGATTGAGGTCGAGGCGCAGGAGACTGCTCACCGCAAGGCCCAGATGATCATTGCCAGCGCTGTGCAGCGCTACGCCGGAGATTATGTCTCTGAGCACACGGTCAGCTCCGTAGAGCTGCCCAGCGAAGACATGAAGGGGCGGATCATCGGGCGAGAGGGTCGTAACATCCGGGCCATCGAGGCGGCCACGGGCGTGGACCTGATCATCGACGACACGCCGGAGACGGTTATCCTTTCCGCCTACAATCCCCTGCGCCGCGAGGTGGCGAAGCGCTCCCTCGAAAGGCTTATCAGCGATGGCCGCATTCACCCGGCGCGCATCGAGGATATCGTCAAGAAGGTCGAGAAGGAGATGGACGTTCAGATCCGCGAGATCGGCGAGCAGGCCACCTTTGACCTCGGCGTGCATGGAATTCATCCCGAAATCGTGCGCCTTCTGGGTCAGTTGCGTTTTCGCACGAGTTTTACGCAGAACGTGTTGCAGCACTCCCTGGAAGTGGCCTTTCTGTGCGGGATCATGGCAGCCGAACTGGGTCTTGATATCAAAAAAGCCAAACGCGCCGGGCTGCTGCATGACCTGGGCAAGGCCGTGGATCACGAAGTCGAAGGCCCGCATGCGCTCATCGGCGCCGATATTGCCAAGAAATATAATGAATCCGCTGAGATCGTACACGCCATCGCCGCCCACCACGAGGACATCCCGCCCAAGTCGGTTTACGCCGTGCTGGTTCAGGCCGCGGACAGTCTCTCCGGTGCCCGCCCCGGGGCGCGCAAGGAATTGCTGGAGAGCTACGTCAAGCGTCTGGAGGAGCTGGAAGGCATCGCCACCGGATTTGCGGGCGTGAGCAGGGCCTTTGCCATCCAGGCTGGCCGGGAAGTGCGCGTCATGGTGGACTGCGAATCGGTCAACGACGACCAGATCTACATGCTGAGCAAGGATATCGCCAAGCAGATCGAGGAGAAGATGACGTATCCTGGCCAGATCCGGGTCACCGTCATCCGCGAGAAGCGGGCCGTGGGCATTGCCAAGTAACTTACATGCGACTTCTCTTCCTGGGCGACATTGTCGGTAACAGCGGGCGGCAGATGGTCAGGGATCATCTGCCGCGTTTGCGTCGTGAATTGGGGCTGAACGCTGTGCTGGCCAACGGCGAGAATGCCTCAGGCGGCATGGGACTTTCGGCCAAGAGCGCCCAGGAACTGCTGCGCTGCGGGGTGGACGTTCTGACCACTGGCAACCATGTCTGGAAATTTCCCGATATCCGTCCCCTGCTGCAAAGCGAGCACCGTCTGCTGCGTCCGGCCAATTATCCCGCATCCGCGCCGGGAAGGGGAATGGGGATTTACGATCTGGGAGAAGGGCTGCCGCCGCTGGCAGTCATCAACCTGCAGGGCCGCACCTTCATGGAGGCCCTCGACTGTCCATTCGCAGCGGCCGAGAAGCTGGCGGCTCAGGCTCCGCAGGGGGCTGTCATCGTGGTCGACATGCACGCCGAGGCCACCTCGGAAAAACGTGCCCTGGCCCACATGCTGCGCGGCCGCGTGCAGGCGGTGGTCGGCACGCACACCCATGTGCAGACCAACGACGCCACCATCCTTGACTCGGTCACGGGCTACATCTCGGATCTGGGCATGTGCGGGCCGGAAGACTCCTGCCTGGGCATGGACAACGACATCATTCTGCGCAGATTTCGCAGCGGATTGCCCCAGCGTTTTGAGCTGGCCAAGGGGCCATGCATGCTGAGCGGGGCGCTTATGGAAATGGATCAGGGCCGATGCCGCGAGATCACGGCTTGGCAATACAGGGCATCTTAAAGAACAGGAACAGTCATGACAGATATGGAGTTGGCTCGCCAGTTGGAGCAGATCCGGCGTGGAAGCGTGGAGATCATCAATGAAGAGGAACTGATCGGCAAGCTGCGCAAAGGCGTTCCGCTGCGGGTCAAGGCCGGGTTCGATCCCACCGCCCCGGACCTGCATCTGGGGCACACGGTGCTGATCCAGAAGCTCAAGCATTTTCAGGATCTTGGCCATCAGGTCATTTTTCTCATTGGCGACTTCACGGGCATGATCGGCGACCCTTCCGGCAAGTCCGAGACGCGCAAGAAGCTGACCCGCGAGGAAGTGCTGCGCAACGCCGAGACCTACAAGCGGCAGATTTTCAAGATCCTTGATCCCGAACGCACCGAGATCGCCTTCAACTCCACCTGGCTGGACAAATTTTCCGCGGCCGATTTCATCGAACTGTGCTCCAGGTACACCGTTGCCCGGATGCTTGAGCGCGACGATTTCGAGAAGCGGTTCAAGGGTAACCAGCCCATCGCCATTCACGAATTCCTTTATCCCCTCGTGCAGGGATACGACTCGGTGGCCCTCAAGGCCGACGTCGAACTGGGCGGGACGGATCAGAAGTTCAACCTGCTCATGGGCCGCCATCTGCAGCGCGAACACGGCCAGGCGTCGCAGATCGTCCTGACCGTGCCCATTCTCGAAGGCCTCGACGGGGTCCAGAAGATGAGCAAGTCCCTGGGCAACTACATCGGCATCGACGAGGCCCCGGCAGACGTGTTCGGCAAGGTCATGTCCGTTTCCGACGAGCTCATGTGGCGCTATTACGAACTGCTCTCCGACAGGACTCTGGATCAGATCCGTGCCCTGAAGGAACAGGTCACAAGTGGTGCGCTGCACCCCAAGACCGCCAAGGAGGATCTGGCCGAGGAGATCACCGTGCGTTTTCATGGGGCCGAGGCCGGGCAGGCCGCCCGGGAAGGTTTCAACGCGGTGTTCGCCAAGCAGGGTATTCCCGAGGATATCGAGGTCTTTTCGTCGGCTGCGGGTGTCCAGCTGATTGACGTGCTGAGCGAGAGCGGGGTGTGTTCCTCCAAGGGCGATGCCCGGCGCATGTGCAAGCAGAACGCCGTGACCGTTGACGGGAGCAAGGAGGACGACGCCAGCTTTGCCTTTGCCTCCGGAGAATACGTGCTCAAGATCGGCAAAAAAAGATTTTTGAAGCTCGTGGTTGCGTAAGGGGAGGGGGCTATGTTGTCCATTTGGCGCAAAACTGTTCTTTTGGCGCGCATGGTCAAGATCGAGCATTCGATCTTTGCCCTGCCCTTTGCCTATCTTGGTATGATTTGGGCCGCAGGGGGCTGGCCGGGGTGGAAAACATTCACGGCCCTGACTGTGGCCATGGTTGCTGTGCGTTCCTTTGCCATGGCCATCAACCGTCTGGTCGATCTGCCCATCGATTCGAAAAACCCGCGCACCCTTTCGCGGCCTCTGGTCACCGGCGAGATCGGTGTCTTTGAGACCAGGGTTTTCATTGCCGTGAGCGCAGTTGTGTTCGTCTCGGCGTGCGCCCTGCTTAATCCGCTCTGTCTGGCCCTCTCGCCCCTGGCCCTGGTTTGGTCGAGCCTCTATAGCTACACCAAGCGCTTTACCAGGCTGTGTCATTTTTTCCTGGGCTCGGTGCTGGGACTGGCTCCCCTGGCCGGATGGCTGGCCGTTTCTCCGGCCGTGGAGCTTGCTCCCGTGCTGCTGGGCCTGGGCGTGACCTTCTGGGTGGCGGGTTTCGACATTCTTTACGCCTGCCAGGATGTTGATTTCGACCGCGCAGAAAATCTTCACTCCATGCCCGCCGCCAGCGGTGTGCCCACGGCCCTGGCGCTGTCGACTTACAGCCATGCGGTCACGGCGGTCTTTTTTCTCTTGGCCGGATGGGCCGCCGGGGCCGGGTTGGTCTACGCAGCCTTTTGCCTGATCGTGGCGTTGATCCTGCTCTTCGAGCATCGGCTGATTTCCGCCGATGACATGAGTCGGGTCAATCTGGCGTTTTTCACCGTGAACGGTTTTGTTGCGGTATTTTTGTTCGCAGGCGCGGTGCTCGACATTGCGCTCCGGTAATCATTTCCCAAGGGAGCATCCCATGCGCGAAGCCAACGTTTTCCCCACATACAGAGGGGAAATGGAATATGTCTGCCTCGGTTGTCAGGCCAGGTACCCCATTGACGAGCTGCACTACACCTGCCCCAGCTGTAAGGGCGTGTTTCTGCTGGAGGACACTGGATTTTCCGAGCTTGAAAAAACCCCAGGGCAAGCGTGGCGCGATATTTTCGACTTGCGCGCCGCCACCAAGAATCCCGCCCTGCGCGGCATTTTCCGTTTTTACGAGCTCATGGCCCCTGTGGTGGCTGAGGAGCACATTGTCTACCTTGGCGAGGGCAACACCCCTGTGACCCGCTCATCGCCCGCCCTGGAGCGCCTGGTGGGCCAATCCATGGCCTTCAAGAACGATGGACAGAATCCGTCGGCGTCCTTCAAGGATCGCGGCATGGCCTGCGCCTACTCCTATCTGCGCCATCTGGTCGCCAAGCACGACTGGGACAATGTCCTGACCATCTGCGCCTCCACCGGCGACACCTCCGCCGCAGCGGCCCTGTACGCCGCGTATGTGGGCGAGCCGCTGACCTCGGTAGTGCTCCTGCCCCAGGGCAAGGTCACCGCCCAGCAGCTTTCGCAGCCCCTGGGCAGCGGGGCCAAGGTGCTGGAAATCCCCGGCGTCTTTGACGACTGCATGAAGGTGGTCGAGTATCTGGCCGATCATTACCGGGTTGCGCTCCTGAATTCCAAGAATGCCTGGCGCATTCTCGGGCAGGAAAGCTATGCCTTCGAGGTGGCCCAGTGGTACGATTGGGATCTGCGCGGCAAGGTCATTTTCGTGCCCATCGGCAACGCCGGGAACATCACGGCCATCATGAGCGGTTTCCTGAAGCTGTTGCGACTCGGAGTCATTGAAGCCTTGCCGCGCATTGTCGGCGTGCAGTCGGAACATGCAGACCCGGTATTTCGCTATTACGACCAGGCGCCGGGCCAGCGCAGATTTGAAGCGGTGAAGGTGCGTCCGTCAGTGGCCCAGGCTGCCATGATCGGCAACCCCGTATCCTTCCCCCGGGTCGCATTTCTGGCGGAGCAGTACCAGAAGCTCGGTGGAGCCGGATCGTTCGCGGTGGTGCAGGTCAGCGAGCAGCGCATCATCGAGTCCATGCTGCTGGCCAACAGGCACGGGCACATCGCGTGCACCCAGGGCGGAGAGTGCCTGGCCGGACTCCTCAAGGCCAAGGAGCTTGGGCTCATGGCCAAGGACGAACTGGCGGTTCTCGACGCCACCGCCCACGCACTGAAATTCGCGGGCTTCCAGGACATGTATTTTAACGACGGTTTCGGCGCCGAATTCGAGATCACTCCCGATAAGAAATTGGCCAACGCGCCGCGTCTGGTCATCGGGCAGGACGAGAAGGCGCGCCTGCCCGAGGCCGAGTTTACTGTTGCGGCCGCGCAAAACGTGGTCGGGATTCTGGGACTGGACAAGAAGTAAAGGCGGGTTTTTTTAGACGTTACTGCGAAAGTGGCGAATGATTCTGAGTGTCATTCCCGCGAATTCGGGAATCCTTTTTCTTATCAACTAGTTAAAAAGGCATGGATCCCCTTTTTCAAGGGGATGACGACTCTACACAGACGTCTTTTCAGACGCATAAGTCGAATGGCCGGGGCGAAAGTCCCGGCCATTTTCGTAAACGCGGTCAGCTCGACCCAGGCAGTCCGATGAGCGTGAGGCCGTGGCTGTCGGCGAATGCCAGGGCCTTGTCCTGCTCGAAAAAAATGCACCCTCCGGCCTCGAAGGCCAGGCATGTCGCGCCGACCTCGGCCATGGATTGCAGGGTCTTGAGGCCGAAAGCGGGAAGATCGAGACGCTTGTCCTGGGTCGGCTTGGGACGTTTGACCACCACCGCGCCAGGGCCTCCAAGGCGGCCGCCGCGAAGGATGGCCGCGTCGGTACCCTCGATGGCCTCCACCGCGAGCACGATCTTCTCTTTTACCACCAGACACTGCCCGATATCGAACTGTCCCAGGGACTGGGCCAGATTCCATCCGAAGGTAATGTCTTCATCTTCCGCCTGCGTGGGCATTCTTTTGGTCAGAATTCCTTGCGGCGCGAGCAACTGGGGCGAGTAGAGGTGCGGGGCCACGACGGTGAGTCCTTCGCGTTCGAGCTCGGCTGAAAGCGCGCGCAGCAGCACGTCGTCTCCGCGCGCCTTGATGGAAAAAAGGAGTTTTGCCGCACGCCAATCCGGGCGGATGTCGAGGGCCCGGGGCTTGTTGATGGGACCGGCCATGACCACGTGGGTGACGTGCTGGGCGGTGAAAAATTCGATGAGTCGGCCGAGCTGGCCAAGCCTTAGCCACGAAAAGCTTTCGCAGTGCGTGGGAAAGGTGGGGTCGGTGTCGGAAGAAAATCCGACACCGACGACGCGTTCGCCGCGTTCCCGGGCAGTGCGGGCAACGGTGATGGGGAATGAGCCGCCGCCAGCGATGATGCCAAGCGTCCTGGTCATGATCCGCCTAGATGCGTTCAGGCGTGATGGTGCCCCGTTTGCTGCTGCGGATGAACTCAAGGAGCTTCATGACCTGCGGAAAGTTGCCAAGCTCTGTCTCGACCTGCTGCATGACTTCGTTGCGTTCCTGGTTGGAGCGCCAGATCAGCTTGTAAGCGGACTTGAGGGCACTGATCTCTTCGGAGGAGAGCCCATGGCGACGCAGTCCGATGAGATTGAGACCCCTCAGCGTGGCCCGCTCGCCCACGGCCAGCATGAAAGGCGGCACGTCCTGGGCGACACCGGTCTTGCCGCCGATAAAGGCGAAGTCCCCGATGTTCACGAACTGATGGACTGCGGACAGTCCGCCCACCACGACCTCGTTGCCCACGGTCACGTGTCCGGCCAGGGTCGCGGCGTTGGCGAGCACATTGCTGTCGCCGACCACGCAGTCATGGGCGATGTGCGAATAGGCCATCATCAGGTTGTCCGAACCAACCCGGGTGACCCCTCCTCCGCCCTCGGTACCGCGGTGAATGGTCGAAAATTCGCGGATCCTGTTGCGGTCACCGATGACAAGGGTGCTTTCTTCCCCGCCGAACTTGAGGTCCTGGGGCTCTCCGCCGACACAGGCCATGGAGTGAACATGATTTTTTGCGCCCAGGGTCGTGTAGCGCTTGATCTGCGCACCGGCGTCGATGACCGTCCCGTCACCGATATGGACCTGCTCCTCGATGATGGCGTAGGGGCCAACCGTGACTCCGGTGCCGAGATACGCCCCCGAGTGTACGATGGCGGCGGGGTGAATGGATGTCTGCATCAGTCCTCCCTTGGTACCACGGAAGCGGTGAGAATGCCTTCGGCCACGACCTTTCCGTTGACCATGGCCTTGCCGTTTGTTTTCCACATCATCATCTTGTGACGTTCGTAGGTAACGTGCAGGTGCAACTGGTCACCCGGAAACACAGGGCGCCGAAAGCGCACTTTTTCCATGCCGGTGAAAAGAAATATCTTGCCGACGGTGTCCGCCGGGGGAAGGCTCTTGATGACCATGATCCCGCCCGCCTGGGCCAGAGCTTCAAGGATGAGCACTCCGGGCATGACGGGATAGGAAGGAAAATGGCCCTGGAAGAAAGGTTCGTTGATGGAGACGCTCTTTATGGCGTGCACGGACTTCATGGGTTCGAAGGAGATTACCCGGTCCACCATCAGAAATGGATAACGGTGAGGGAGCAGGTCCAGAATGTCCCGGCTGACGATTTCGCCCTGGTCTGGTTTGGTTATCATGTCATTACCCTTTGTTCGCAAGTTCTTCCCGGAGGGCGGCCAGTTCCTTTTCCAGTTTGCCGAGCCGCCGTTTCATTTCCGGCAGTTTGGGGATGATGGCCGAGGTACGCAAAAAAGTTCCGTGTGGCATGACCGGGATGCCGCTCAAGTCGGTCCCCGGCGGGACATCCTTGCCCACGCCGGACTTGGCACCGATGCGGCACCCGTCGCCCAGATGGATGTGCCCGGCGACCCCGACCTGTCCGGCCAGAATCACGCCGTCGCCCAGGGACGTCGAGCCCGCGATGCCGACCTGCGCCACGATGATGCAGTTGCGCCCCACCCTGACGTTGTGTCCAAGCTGGACCAGATTGTCGATCTTGGTTCCCTGTCCGACCCGGGTTTCTCCGAGCGCGGCGCGGTCAATGGTCGTGTTGGCCCCGATTTCCACGTCGTCTTCGATGACGGTCCGTCCGATCTGGGGAAATTTGGTCATTCCAGACGCGGCCTGGGCAAAGCCGAATCCGTCGCTGCCCAGAACCGTCCCGGCATGCAGGATGACCCGCTTTCCGACCACGGTGCCGGCCATGAGCGAGCAGTTGGGATAGATGGTGGTATCCTCACCGATGACGCAGTCTTCACCGACATAGGCGCCGCTGAAAATGCGGACCCCGGGCTCCACACGTGCTCCCCGCCCAATGAAGGCGAAAGGCGCGATGGCTGCACCGGCGTCGACCACTGCCTCGTCGTGCACGAAAGCAAGCTCGCTCACGCCGCTGAAACAACCCTGGGTTTTGGCGAAAAGCTGAACGCTGCGGGCGAAGTCGAGGTAGGGATTGGCGCTTAAGAGACAGGACAGGGAGTCCGGTGCCTGGTCGGCGATGATGATGACCGCGCCGGCACTGGTAGTCTCCAGCTGCGGCGCGTACTTGGGATTGGCCAGAAAGGACAGTTCGGAGGGCGTGGCGTCAGCCAAGGTGTTGACGCCACTGATCTCCATGTCCCTGCCCTTAAGCGTGAGACCCAGCCGGGACGCGATTTCGGAAAGAAGCATCGCAGACCCTTTTATTTGCCGCGCATGACTTTGTTGAGTTCGGCGATGATGTCGTTTGTGATATCCGAGCTCTCCTGGCCGTAGATTACGCCGCTGGCCTGCTTATCGAGGATGGCCGTGTATCCGTTCTTTTTGCCGTAAGCCTCAATGACGACCAGCAGGTTGTCGATGATGGGCTTGGAGAGGTTCTGTTCGGCCTGCTGCAGCTTGCGCTGATAGCTCTGCCCCATGTCCTGGAAGTCGCGGACCTTGCGCTTGTACTGGGTTTCCTTGTCCAGCTTGGCTTCCTGGCTGAGCATCATGGACTGCTTCTGCAGCTCGTCTTTCAGGGTGTCCAGGGTCTTTTTCTGGGCATCAAGAGTATCCTTCATATCCTTGAACTGGGTCTTGAGCTGGTCCATGGCCTTGGTTCCGGGTTCGGACTTGGCGATGATCGCCTTCATGTCCACAAAGCCGATTTTGGTTTCGGCGCCAGCCGTCAGGGCCAGGCAAAGCACGAAAAAACATGTAAGAAAAAATGCGCGCATGAATAACTCCTCGCCTATACTGTGTAAATTGTCTTGTGGTTAAAAAAACTGTCCAACTGAAAATTCAAACCGGCCCTTTCTATCGTCATCAACCTTGACCTTGTCCAGTGGGTATCCGTACTCCAGGCGCAGCGGACCGAGCGGCGAGTACCAGCGCACACCGGCGCCGACGCTCTTGTAGAAGTCGAAATCGATGGACTCGTCATCGTCCCAGGTTTTGCCGGCATCGAAGAAGACCAGGCCCATGATGCCCATCTCCTTGTGCAGGGGGACAAGATATTCGGCGTTGAAGAAGAAGCTCTTGTTGCCGCCTTTCTCGTCGCCTTCATCGTAACCCTGCTGGCCTTCTGTCTGGTCGTAGACGGGCGAGATGGATCGTTCCTTGTATCCGCGCACCGAGTTCATGCCGCCGAGGTAGAAGCGCTCGAAGGGGGGAATACGGTCCCCGCCGTTTTGCATCACGTAGCCTGCCTGTGCATGCAGATGGATGATGGTACTCAGGAAGATCGGGTAATAGTGATTGGTGTCTACGATGTATTTGACGAAGTCGTCGTCGCCGCCGATCAGGCCGCCTGCGTATTCCACGGAAAACTGGTGCGTCGTGCCCTTGCTGGGGTTGATGCGCCGGTCGGTGGTGTCGCGCTTGATGGAGCCGTACAGGGCGCTGGCCCAATTGTCTCCTTCCATGTCCTTGATGACCTTGTTCGCGTCGTCATCGATGTCTTCGATGGTGTACTGCTCAAGGCGGTAGTTCCAGGAGAGATTGGTGTATTCTCCCAAGGGGTACCCGAACAGCAGGCGTCCGCCCATGGCCTCTTTGTCGTAGTCTGAGTACTCGTTCCTCGTGTTATAGAGGCTGGTGCCAACTCCCAGCTGCGTGTCATTGTAATTGGGATTCCAGAAGGTGGCTGTGTAGTCCGCAGATTTTGCGCTGATGGTGCCCTTGAAACCGAGCTGGTAGCCCATGCCAAAGAGGTTGCGCTCCAGGATCTGGCCAGAGAAGAACACCTGCGAATAACTGGAATACCCTACACCGGCCGAGAACTGTCCCGTAGGCTTTTCCTTGACCTTGACCCGCAGGTCCAGCGCGTTGGGGCTGGCCGTGGGCTCCGGAGTGATCTCGACCGTTTCAAAGAAGTCGAGCTTGTTGAGGCGGGTGTTGGATCTGCGCAGCTGGGAGCCGTCATAGATATCGCCGTCGACAAGGCGCATCTCGCGGCGGATGACGTTGTCTCTGGTCTTGGTGTTGCCCTCGATGAGTACGCGGTTGATGGTAACCTTGTTGCCCTTTGACATGATGTAGGTGACATCAAGAGACTTGTTTTCCTCGTTGCGGGCCATGTTCACATCGGCTTCAGCGAAGGCGTAGCCGAAATTGGAATAGTGCTCGGTAAGTTTCTGCAGATCAGAGCGCATGACCGAACGATCGAAAAAGTCGCTTTCGGCGGCCAGGTCGTCAAGAGCGATGACGTTATTGAGGTCTTCGGGGGCGGCGATCATGTCGCCTTCGTATTTCACGGAAGAGACCGTGTAGCGCGCGCCTTCGTCGACCTGGAAGGTCACGGTGATGCCCGTATCCGAATAGCTGACCTCGGGTTGGCCCACCCTTGCGTTCAGAAAGCCGCGGTTGCCGTAGTAGGCTTCAAGGGCCGCAGCGTCGCGGTCCAGGATTTCCTCGCGCAGCACGCCCGAGCCTGTCATCCAGGACAGCATGCCCCGTTCGGTCAGGGCCAGCTCATCTTTGAGATCCGAAGTGTCGAGTTGCTGGGCGCCCTGGATGACGATGTCGGTGACGTAGAGCTTGCTGCCTTCCTTCACGATGATGTTGAGGCGGGAGCGTTTGGCGTCAGCCTGGGTCAAGGAGTAATCGACCTCGGCATTGTAGAATCCGTCTTTGCGGTACAACTCGCGGATCTTGCCCATGTCATCGGCCAGAACCCTGGGGTTGAGCACCGCGCCGGTCTTGGTGGCGATGGCCGCCAGCAGATCGTCGGCGTCAAGCTCCTGCGCGCCCTCGACGCTGATGGCGGAGATGAGCGGCTTCTCCTTGACGTTGATGATCAGGAGTTTGCCCTCGACCGTATCTTCCAGGACGATGGAGATGTCGTCGAAATATCCGAGTTCGTAGAGGCTTTTAAGTTCCGTGTTGACGGCTGTGGGGTCGTACACGTCTCCGGGCTGGATTTTGAGGCGCATGAGCACCACGTCGTCATCGAGGATTTCGTTGCCGCGCACGTCGATGGACGCGATGCGGTCCTTTTGCTGTACCCCGGTCTGGATTTTTGCGGCGGTCTCCTCGATGGCGGGCAGGATGTTGATCACGCCCTCCTTGACCACGAAAAAGGGCTTCGGTTCCCGCACGCCGTAGGCTTCGACGAGCCGGGTGTCGATGCTGATGCTCTCTCCGACCTGGCTGAAACTGCCGTACACAGCGTACCCGGCTCCGGAGAGCAGCGCCATGTCCCTGGCCACTCCGAGGTCAAGGAATTCCACCTGCTGTTCCTGCAAGAGCCGCATGGTCTCCTCTTGCGGGACCACCTCCAGGCCCATGGCTGTCAGGCGATCCTGCAGCAGTTTGGGCAGGCTCTCTTCCAGATAGGCCAGGTCCGGAGCCGCATTGACGGCGAAGGGCAGGACGATGACCTTGTTCGCCGGTGCGGCGAACAGCGGGGCGGCACAAAGCAGGTACAGGGAGACAATCAGACACAGGAGGGCATTACGTTTCATACAATTCTCCGGAACGAAGCTCCAATGTGCGGTGCATGGATTGGGCAAGTTCAGCATTGTGGGTAACGACGACCAGGGTGACTCCCTGATCCTTGTTCAGATGCAGCAAAAGTTCGTTGATTTCCCGGCCTGTCCGTTCATCCAGATTTCCGGTGGGTTCGTCGGCGAGGACCACTGCGGGCTCCAGCAGGATGGCCCGGGCAATGGCGGCTCGTTGCCTCTCACCTCCGGAAAGGGTGGTTACCCTGTGATGCCGTCGATGCGCAAGCCCCACCCGCGACAAAGCCGCATCGGCCTTTTCCAGGGCCAGCGCCCTGGCCATGCCGCCGATGATGCCGGGCATGGCCGCGTTTTCCCTGGTCGAGAACTCGGGCAGCAGGTGGTGAAACTGAAAGACGAAGCCCATGTTCCGGTTGCGGATGCGGGCCCGATCCTTCCAGCCCAGCGTCGAGATGTCCGCCCCGTTGAACAGGATGGTGCCGCTTGTGGGCACGTCCAGGGTGCCCATGAGCTGCAGCAAGGTGCTCTTGCCCGAGCCCGATGCCCCCACGATGGCCAGCGAATCACCGCTGCGTACGGTCAGGTTCACGCCCGCAAGAACGGTGATGGTTTCCTCGCCCTGCTCATAGGCCATGCCGACGTCGTGCAGGCTGTAGACTTCACTCATAGCGCAGCGCCTCGGTGGGTTGCATCTTGGCCGCCTGGCTGGCCGGGTACAAGGTTGCCAGAAAGCACAGGACCATGGCCGAAACGGCGATGAGCGACATGTCGAGGAATTCGATCTTCACCGGCAGATGGTCCAGGTAATAGACATCGGCGGGGAGCTTTATGAACTGGTATTTCTGCAGCAGGGAGCAGATCGCGAGCCCCAGCCCGAAGCCGATGCTCGTGCCCACGGCTCCAATGAGGGAGCCCTGCAGGATGAAGATGTTGCGGATCTGGGGCGGCGTGGCCCCGAGGGCCATGAGCACGGCGATGTCCTTGGTCTTCTCCATGACCATCATGACCAGGGTGGTGATGATGGAAAAGGAGCCCACCAGCACGATCATGGTCAGGATGACGGCCATGGCCGTTTTTTCAAGTTTGAGCGCGGCAAAGAGATTCTGGTTCATCTCGATCCAGTTGCGCGAATAAAGCGGAAATCCGCCCAGGGCGCGTACCAGCTCCTCGCCGGTCTTGTGCACGGCGTCTATGTCCGAGACCCGGTACTCGATCCCGGTCACCAAATCGCCTTCGAATCCCAGGATTTTCTGGGCCTCGGGGATGGACACGAAGGCCAGGGACGAGTCGTATTCGAACATGCCGGAGCTGAAGATGCCGACCACGTTGAAAAAGACGATTTTCGGCGAGAAACCGGCTGCGGACTTCTTGCCGCTCGGTGCGAGCAGGCTGACCCTGCTGCCGATGGCCAGTCCCAGGCGGGAGGCCAACTCCTTGCCGATGACGATGCCCGGGATGTCGCCGCCGTCGGCCAGGTTTTGCAGGCTGCCGCCGACCAGATCTTTCTCCACGGTCAGGACCGTTCCGGCGGTTTGCGGGTCGATGCCGCGCAGCACCACGCCCTTGACCCCCGAGGGAGTGGACAGCATGACCTCGTAGTAGATGAACGGCGTGGCTGCGATCACGCCGTCAACCTTCAGGCTTTTTTCCACCAACTGGTCGTAGCCGCCGATGGTCTGCTTGACCGAGCCGAGAATGAGGTGGGAATTTATACCCAGAATTTTGTCACGCAGGTTTTCGCTGAACCCGTTCATGACCCCGAGGACCACGATGAGCGAGGCCACACCAATGGCCACGCCCAGCACGGAGATGAGCGAAATGACGGAAATGAAGGCCTGCTTGCGCCGGGCCAGGAGATACCGCAGGGAAACGAACAGTTCAAAGTGCATGGATTCTCGCTCTGGTGCGTATGCCGTCCCGGGTTCCGGTCCGGCCTGCTCTAGCCGACGGTTTCAGGCCGCAGCAGGGGGAAGAGGATGACCTCCCGGATGGACGGGGAGTCCGTCAGCAGCATGACCAGGCGGTCGATGCCTATGCCCTGGCCTGCCGCCGGGGGCATGCCGTATTCCAGGGCGCGGATGTAGTCCTCGTCCATGGCGTGGGCTTCGTCATCCCCGGCCGCCTTTTCCCGCACCTGCTCCTCGAAGCGGTCCTTCTGGTCGTAGGGATCGTTGAGTTCGGAAAAGGCGTTGGCAATTTCCTGGCCGCAGATGAACAGTTCGAACCGGTCCGTGATCTCGGGGTTTGCATCGTTCTTGCGGGACAGCGGGGAGATGTCCGTCGGGTAATGGTAAATGAAATGCGGCTGGATGAGCTTGGGCTCGACCAGATTGTCAAAGAGCTTGGCCTGGAGCTTGCCGAGTTTTTCCTTGGGGTGCGCGGCCTCGCCCAATTTCAGGGCCAGATCCCTGCACTTGCCGTAGTCCATGTAGATGTCCGCAGGCACACCGCCGATCTTTTCCAGCGATTCATGGAAGGGCATGCGTACCCAGCCGTCCTGCAGGTCGATGATGCTGCCCTGGTATTCGACTAGATGGGTGCCGCAAACAGCTTGGGCCAGACCGCAAAGCATCTCCTGGGTCAGGTCCATGAGGTCCTCGAAGGTCGCGTACGCCCAGTAGAATTCGATCATGGTGAATTCGGGGTTGTGACGCGTGTCGATGCCTTCGTTGCGGAAATTGCGGTTGATCTCGTAAACTCGGTCGAATCCGCCCACCAGCAGGCGCTTGAGATACAGCTCCGGCGCGATGCGCAGGAACAGGTCCATGTCCAGGGCGTTGTGGTGCGTGCGGAAAGGTTTGGCCGTGGCGCCGCCGGCGATGGGCTGCATCATGGGCGTTTCCACTTCCAGGAATCTGCGTTCGTTCAGAAAATTACGGATATACTGCACGATGGCCGTGCGCTTGCGGAAGATTTCGCGGGCGCGGTCGTTGACCAGGAGGTCCACGTAGCGCTGGCGGTACCGGGTCTCGACATCTTTGAGGCCGTGGTATTTTTCCGGCAGGGGGCGCATGGATTTGGACAGCAGGCGCACCGCGGTGGATTTGATGGTCAGCTCTCCGGTCTTGGTGCGGAACAGGGTGCCGACAACGCCGACGATGTCGCCGATCTCGAACTTTTTGAAAATGCCGTACTGCTCGACGCCGAGGTCGTCGCGCTGGGCATAGACCTGGATTTTGTCGCTGGTGTCCTGGATATGGAAAAATGTCGCCTTGCCGAAAGAGCGGTGAGCCATGATCCTGCCGCACAGGGCGAACGTCAGACCTTCCTGTTCGAGGAAGTTTTCGTCCTTTTCGCCATGTTCTGCAACAACGTCCCCGATTTCCGCAGAGCGGCGGAAATCGTTGGGATAGAGCGGGATGCCCGCGTCGAGCAGGAACTGCGCCTTTTCCTTGCGGTGGCGGAGCAGTTGCTTCTCACTGGGGGCATTGGTCTGGTCTTTAGTCAAGGAAAGTCTCCGTTTCGGGGGTGAAGGCGTCGAACAAACAAATTCGGGTATTGGAAATTGGACCTATCGTCAAGAAAAGTCAATGTCCGGGAGCTGGCGCTGGATCAGGAAATCCGCCGAATTGGAGAGCTTTGGCCATGCGAGCTCCGTTCCTTAGAATCCGTTCTGGAGAGGCCCCTACCCGTCGCAGAAGGTCGCCAAGGGCCGTGAGTTCCACGTCAGGGGCATGCAGGGGGTAGTCGCTGCCGAAGAGAATGCGTTCGGGGTCATGGCGTCTCAAGATGGCATCAAACGCTTGCGCAGGAACGACTCCGGGACAACAGGACGTATCCATATATAGGTTAAGGCCCGCAAGATGTTCGAGGGTTTGAGCCCACTGGTACTGCCCGCCAAGATGCGCGGCGATGACCGTGAGCCCTGGAAAGTTTTTAAGGACCAGGGCCAGGTCCCGGGGACGGGACAGGGTCGCGCCCCCCTCCCGCACCGGGCCCATGTGCAGCATGACCAGAAATCGTCCGGCAGCGGCTTCCCACACCGGATTCCAGCGCGAAGAGTCGAGGTCGATGCCGCACAGGTCCGGGTGGATTTTCAGGCCCCGAATTCCGTTTCGTTCCAGTCGACTGAGCTCGGATTTCCAATCCGGATGGTCCGGGTGGACCGTGCCAAGAGGAATGAGCCTGGAGTTGGCGCGGCGCAGAGCGAGCATCCAGGAATTGGCCGGGATCATCTGGTCCGGGCGCAAGGCCGCGGTAAAGCACAGGGCGTGGGTCAGTCCGGCGCGGTCCAGGTGCCTGACGAGATCCTCCGCCGTGCCGTCGCCGGCGGGCGTAAGTCCCAGGTCCCGGCCGATGGCTTCCACCAGCCTGGGCGCGACCTTCGGCGGAAAGACATGGGTGTGGCAGTCGACCATGGTCAGTCGAACAGCGCGGACAGCCAGTCCGGAATGCGTACGGGTCGCCCCTGGGCATTGACCACGGCGTGCTGGGTCGTGCCCCTGGTCAGAACCAGGCTTTTGTCGGCGTTTGTTATTTCGTAGACGAAGTTCAGGCTGGCCCGTGACTGTCCGGAGAGGCCGGTGCGGATGTGGATGATCTCGTCGTAGCGGGCGGGTGCGAGGTAGCGGCAGGTGGCTTCGCGCACGGGCAGGAAGATGCCGCGCTCCTCCACGACGCTGTAGCTGAAGCCCAGGCCTCGGATCAGCTCGCTGCGACCGCGTTCAAAGAGGTGCAGATAGTTGGCGTAATAGACCACGCCCATGGCGTCGGTCTCGCCGTAGGAGATGCGGTGGGCGAGCCAGCACGAAGGCTCCGGGAATGGGGTGTTCATGCGTCCGGCCGGAGGCAGAAGGAAAGCAGGTCCGGTCCCTCGTGCAGGAAAAGGTCCGAGGCCTGCGCCGTGTCTTCGTCGAAGGCGGCCGGGCCGTCGGTCCTGGGTGCCCGGGTTCTGTAGATCAGGAAGGGCACCGGGTCTTCGGTGTGCGTGCGGCGGGCGACGGGGGTGAAGTGGTCACAGGTGACGACAATCGTCACGTCCTCGTCCGCCAGGGCAGCCAGGATCGGGGCCACGATGCGCTCGTCGAAGAGTTCGATGGCGCGCTTCTTGAGCTGCGCGTCGCCCATGTGTCCGCACTCGTCCGGGGCTTCCACGTGCAGGTAGACGAAATCTCCGTTTTTGAGGAACTCCAGCGCCGCATGGACCTTGCCTTCGTAGTTGGTGTCGATGAGTCCGGTCGCGCCTTCCACGTTCAGCACGTCCATTCCGGCGGCGCGGCCCAGGCCCTTGACCAGGTCCACGGCCGATACGACGGCTCCGTGCAGGCCGAACCGCTCGGCAAACGCGGGCAGCGTCAGTGGCCGTCCCTGCCCCCAGGGCCAGACCGATGTGGCTTGGGAGGACGTGTCGCGACTCAGGAATTCATGTGCTTCGCGCAGAAACGCATGCAGCTCGGGAAACGAGGCAAAAACCTGCAGGTCCGCAGCAATGTTCTGGTCGAGAATGTCGTGGGGCGGCCGGATGGCGAGGCTGGCCGCCGCTGTCTGCGCTCCGCCCCGTTGCACCAGCAGATGTCGGTACTGGATGCCTTGCACGGGTTTGAAAGGGCCGCCGCCGGCCATCTCGGCGAGCCTGGCGACCAGGGGCGCGGCGGTGGCGGTGTCGATGTGTCCGGAGGAATAGTCGAGCATCACGCCGTGTTCCGAGAGTTCGGTCAGGTTGACCAGGTTCATGCGCCAGACCAGGTCGTCCTGGTCCAGGGTCAGGCCCTGGGCCGCAGCTTCGATGGGCCCGCGCCCGGTGTGGTGACTCTTGGGGTCATAGCCCAGGAGTGACATGTTGGCCACGTCGGAGCCCGGCGGCATGCCCTGGGGCACGGTCCGGCATCGGCCCACGCGGGACTTGGGAGCCAGCAGGTCAAGGGTTGGCGTGCGGGCAGCCTGCAGAGTCGTGCGCCCCCCGAGAATGTCCAGGGGCCACCCGGCCATGCCGTCGGCGACGAGGAAAAGGGTTTTCGGCATCAGATGATCCTGTAGTGCACCGGCGGGTCGAGCACGAAGCTGAATTTCTTGATGGTATCGAGGGCCGCGGTGACGTTCTGCATCTGCGCCGCATGGCTGATGAAGACGATGGGCACGCCGTCGTCGGGCGCGTACTGGCGCTGCACGACCTGCGCGATGCTGATGTTGTACTCGCCCATAACCCCGGCAATGGAGGCCATGACTCCGGGACGATCCACCACGGTGAATCGGAAATAGTGACGGAATACGGTCAGTTCCGGGGCCAGGATCTGGGCCTGGGGCAGGCGCGCCTCCAGAAAGCCGGTGTTGTTGGGCACGCAGTTGGTGCGGGCCAGGGCCAGGATGTCGGCCAGCACGGCGCTGCCCGTGGGCAGATCACCCGCGCCCTGGCCATAGAGCATGACCGGGCCCACGGCGTTGCCTTCGAGCAGGATGGAATTGAACGGGCCGTCGACCTTGGCCAGGATGTGGTCCTGGCGCAGCAGGGCGGGGTAGACCCCGGCGTGGAGCAGGCCGGACTTGTCGCGGACCTGGGCCAGGAGCTTCAGCCGGTATCCGAACTCCCTGGCCAGGACGATGTCGAACTGCTCGACCTTGGAGATGCCTTCCACCGTGAGTTTGCTCATGGGGAAGTCCAGACCGTAGGCCAGCCGGATGAGGATGACCAGCTTGTGGGCCGCGTCGATGCCCTCAATGTCCAGGGTCGGGTCGGCCTCGGCGTAGCCTTTGGCCTGGGCCTTGGCCAGGACCGTGGCGAAATCCTCCCCCTTGTCCGACATTTCGGACATGATGAAGTTGGCCGTGCCGTTTAAGATGCCCGTAAGATTCTTGATGCGGTTGCCGGCCAGGCTTTCCTTGAGGGTCTGGATGATGGGGATGCCACCGGCCACACTGGCTTCGTAATAGAGGCCAAGGCCCTTGTCCGCAGCCAGTTCGAAGAGTTCCGGGCCGTGCTCGGCCAGCAGGGCCTTGTTGGCCGTGACCACGGATTTGCCGCTGCCGAGCGCGCGGGTGATGAGGGTGCGCGGAAATTCGATGCCCCCGGCCAACTCGATGACAATGTCGATTTCGGGATCGTTTATCAGATCCTCCATGCTCGTGGTGAACTTCGTGTCAGCGGAGGGAATGACGTTTCTGGGCTTGTCCAGGTCGCGGACCATGATGGTCTTGACCTTCAGCGTCTTGCCCAATCTGCGTTCGATCCAGTCGTTGTTTTCCTGGATGATCTTTATGAGACCGGAACCAACGGTGCCAAGGCCAGCCAAGCCGAGATGAATAACGGAGTCTTTCAAGGAATGCCTCCACGCCGAAGCATTGAGAAAAAGATTATAGAGCCAAAAAAAGCTATTTGCCGCATCCTGCACGCGCTGTCAAAACGGCAAAGAGAACATCGGCCGGTCATTTTTTGTTGACGCCCTATGTGCTTTTGGATAACTAGCCACTTCTTCAAAGGACGGAGAGGTGGCCGAGCTAGGCTGAAGGCGCTCGCCTGCTAAGCGAGTATAGGGGCTTAAACCTCTATCGAGGGTTCAAATCCCTCCCTCTCCGCCATCCCCTGGAGGGTTGGCAGAGCTGGTTGATTGCACCGGTCTTGAAAACCGGCATGCCTTTGCGGGCATCTGGGGTTCGAATCCCTAACCCTCCGCCATTTTTCATTCTAACTCGCGTCAGGCTTAACTTCCCAGGATCAGCAACATGCTGAAAATGGGAAAGACAGGTCGGGGGTCCACTTCGGGGTCCACTGGTCTGTCAATTGAGGCCAACATGCGAGTTTCTCATTTGATCAGGCATCGTTCTGGTTCTCTCTATTTCCGCTATGTCTTTCCCTTAAATTTGCGTCCAGTGCTTGGGCGTGAAATTCGGATTTCGCTGGGTCTGGCCCTGAGATCTGAGGCTTTGCCTATTGCTTTTCAACTGTCGTCGAAAGTTCCACAAATCATTGATCAGGTCATGAAAAAGAAAACATCATTAATCTCAGAGTCACAGTTGCGTGTTTGGGTCAGGGACATGCTGAAGGTGGAAATGCGTGCGGCATATGCGGAGCATTGCGCGAGAAGAAAACCTCTTTCTTCCAATAATGTTGAATCAAATTTGCATGGCGTCATCGGGTTTCAAGAGGAGTGCTGCGCTTCTCTAATAAAAGGCGGATATGGCCCAGCAGAGGAATCCGCCAGAATTCTGTTGCGTGAGCATGGACTCGATAATGATGTTGTGGAAAATAATGTTCCGTTGTGTTCCAGAGTAGTGATGCAAGAACATCGTGGCTATGCAATGTTTATGCGTAAGTTGTATGCTGATCCTTATTGCAGTGAGAGTGAAATCGATAATGTATATGTTGACAACAGTGTTTCTGAATCAGAGGTATGTGATATTGATCCGTGTCTAGAGCGGACAGCAAAGAATTCATCAATGTCTGTTGGTGATGCTATAAAGAAGTATGTTGAGTATAAAACTAGCAGAAAAGATTGGAATCAAAAGTCTTCTGTGACAAATCCAATTATTTTAAACAGATATTGCAATGTTGTGTGTAGTGGCATCATAATAAAAAATATGTCTGTGCGTGATGTGAATCTCGATGTAATGTCAGAATATGTTTCGTTTATGTATCGTTCTGGTTTGTCTGAAAAGACAATGCAAAACAATTTTGTTGTAGTTAAGACTTTTATAAAGTGGTGTGAAGAAGAAGAATACGTTGATAATGCGGATAAATTAAACAGAAGGCTGAGTTTGTCTGCAAAAGACAAAAAGGCAATAAAAGAAAAGAAACGCACCGCATTGACGAATGAAGATATTTATAAATTATTCAACTCTGTGGAATATATAGAAAATAAGCATAAATCTGCATGGCAGTTTTGGGTGCCACTGATTGGATTGTTTTCCGGTGCGAGGATGGAAGAGATTGTCCAGTTATATGTTGCAGATATAAGACAGATAGATGGAACTTGGTGTTTTGATGTTAATGGTGATGGTGTTAAATCTATAAAAACAACTTCATCAAAAAGGACAATTCCAATACACCCTGTATTGATTGAGATTGGTTTGTTAAACAGAGTCAATATGCTGAAAATAAACGGATATGTAGATTTGTTTCCGACTCTTGATCGAAGTGATAAGACAGGAAAAAAAGGAGATGTAGTTAGTAAGTGGTTTACTCGTTATCGTCGAAAGTGCGGTGTTGTGGATAAGGATGATGCTGGTCTCTCTAAAGCGTTTCATTCATTTCGACATACAGTTGTTACTTTGCTTCGAGCTCATAAGGTTGAAGAAAAAATGGTCAAGGCTGTTGTTGGTCACGAATCATCCGGGACTGTTACGGACATTTACGACGCAAACGAAATTTCCATGAGCGATCTTCTTGAAAATGCGATAAAGCTATTAGCGTTTGATTGTTTGCAAATAGATGAGTTAAAAAATAGTCGAGTGATTTATGTTCCTTGATGGGCGCACGGCCAAGACGCTCTCCTCGACCATTTCGAAGACCTGGCGCTTGCCTTGAAACTCAAGGCCATGAGTTCGGAGCAGTCCAATGACCTAGTCCGAATTATTCGAATAAATTCGAGTAGTAACATACAAAACCCAAGTAACTATCTAAATTTAAGAGTGCCGACATTCGAACGACAGAATCTCTAAACTTGGGAAAAATTGATTCTCTCCACATGACTGGGTAACCTTTTTGTGAGTCACCTGTGAGTCAGCGCTGTCAATGAGAACACCATTCACAGCCAATGCCCTATACTGAAACGTATCGAACTTTAGACCGTCGTGCCAAAGAGAGCCGAACAAGATCCATTCCCTGTTCGGTCAAATTGTTGGCCTTATCGATCAATCCTGCTCTCCAGAGGCTAGCCAGAATATTCTCAGGGCACCCTTCAAGTAGCCTCTTTGTCTCATGATTTAAAACATCATCTGAAGAGTTTTCCTTAATAGTGCGTTTCAACCGGGGCATAATAATATCAAGAAAATAATGCTTCGAATTATTACTGGCCATTTCATCATGGCTTACCGTCTTACGTTTCAGCATCTGAATTTCTTTGCGAGCAGCGTCTAACTCGGCATTCTGCTTCGCAAGACGATTGAAAAGATGCCTCTTCTCCTCCTCTTCGAGTTGGGCGCGTTGTGCAAGATTTTCAAACATTGCAGCTCGTTCTTGAGCCATTGTAAGTAGCTGGCCATGCTCCTCTAGACGCTTTTGGAGCTGAGCCCTCTCTTCTTCTTGGAGCTGGGCTCGTTGTGCCAGATTCTCAAAAATAGAAGCCCGTTCTTGCGCCGAGTCTAATTCTTGCTGCTGCTTTTCGAGACGAGTAAAGAGTTCTTGCTTTTCTTTATCTTCAAGTTCAGCACGCTGAGCAAGATCCTTAAATAGTTCTGTCTGCTCTTTACTAACCTTCTCGACTACGACCTCTTCTTTCTCTATATTTATTTCAGTTTCTTTTGTTTCTTTACTAAAATTTAATACTGCAGAATTCATATTCGAGTAATTTTTATCGATATGATCTAGTTTTTCTCCAAAACCAGATTCAATTCGCCCCAAAATTACAGACATATCTTTAGTAAATTCATATGTATTATTATAAAAAATATTTGCAGTCTCTGTAGCTTTTGTATAAAATAAAATGGAAAGCCATATTGCAAACAACGCTAAAATAAGTGTAAGCAAATCATTAAAGCTAAAACCAGATAACACATTTCCTAAATCAGCATTCCACAATTTTACTGCAAATATCGATGTAAAAACAATTATGACAAAAATTTTTACAATATTGTTTTGCAAAGCTATTCTTTCATCAATACCTTGCTCAGAATTATTTGTCTGACACACAAACACTCCAATATATCACAGTTATCAAAATTCGACAATGGCACCCAGGACATTGAAACAGATGCTCGCATACATCCATTCACACGTAAGACACAAGTAGAATCTACACCCCTCAGCGAGACTCATTCGGTCAAAGCGTATTTGGCTCACTCCTGCATCCTGCAACAAAAAATATTCCCCGCAATTATATTGACCAATTACTATACGTTGGTTTAGATATTGGTCAGCGAGAATGACACGCCTAGGAGGTCCTGACCATGACTCGACAATGCGTAGCTTACTTCAGAGTTTCAACCGACCGGCAAGGACAATCTGGCCTGGGCCTGGAAGCCCAGCGCGATGCGGTAAAAACGTTCATGAAGCGCTATGGCTGGGATCTGGTTGATGAGTTTGAAGAAGTTGAGACTGGGAAGGGAAGAAACGCCCAGGCCATTCGTCCGCAGCTCGCGCAGGCTCTCAAGGTGGCCAGGCAGAAGAAAGCCGTTCTGATGATCGCGAAGTTGGATCGCCTGGCGCGTAACGTCGCTTTTATCAGCAACCTGATGGACGCGGGCGTGGACTTCGTAGCGTGCGATATGCCCGACGCAAACAGGCTGACCGTACATATCTTGGCAGCAGTTGCAGAAGACGAGGCCCGCCGCATCAGTGAGCGGACCAAGGCTGCCCTGGCCGCGAAAAAGGCCCGTGGGGAACGCATGGGCAATCCGCAGAGTCACGAGACGTTGAACGCTCCCAGGATCGCCAAGGCTGACGCTTTTGCCGAGTCCATGCGTTCGACAATGGAAGATTTTCTGCGTCGAGGGCTTTCGCAGAAGAAAATGGCCGACGAGCTGAACGCCCGAAACATCAAGTCTGCTCGGGGAAAGAGCTGGTCTGTAGGCAGTATCCAGAACTGCTTGAGGCGGTTAGGCTAAGATATTACTCTTAGTGATGACGATGAGCATTTTGCTGTAATCTCATCGGCCCGTCGCGTAAGCAGGAAAAAGCCGCCAATCGTTTCTTCGTCGGAGGACATTCAAAATATGAGTATATCCAAAAAACAAAGCGGCAAATATTCGGCAGGCGATTCTTTTGACGGTTGGGTCTTGGAAAAATCATTGGGCGTCGGTGGTAATGGCGATGTTTGGCGGGCGTCAAAACTTGACCAACAACCTGTAGCATTAAAGATGTTGCGTAACATAAACCTCGAGACGTACGAAAGATTCAAAAATGAAATAGCCTCTTTAGAAGAATTGGGTTGTGTTATGGGAGTAATTCCTCTGTTGGAGAAGTTTATTCCCAATGACATGGCAGCCGGGACGCCATGGTTCACGATGCCAATAGCAACAACTTTTGCTGAATACATTAGCGGGAAAAAATCTGAAAAAATAGTTGAAGACTTTATAAGTCTCGCAAAAGTTGTTGAAGCGCTTCACAAAAAAGGGATATCGCATCGAGATATAAAGCCTGCGAATTTTTTGTTTTATAATGACAGGCTGTGCCTTTCAGACTTTGGTCTTGTAAAATATCCGAAACAAGCGGTATTGACTAAACAAAAACGTGATGTTGGTGCAAAATTTACAATGGCTCCTGAAATGCGCCGTAAGGCACATGCTTCTGATGGACTACCTGCTGATGTATATTCATTGGCCAAGTCGTTATGGATTGCGCTTACTGGAGAAGAGCTTGGATTTGATGGTCAATACAATCCTGCCTCTACTATTGCCATATCCAATTATTTGCCAGAGACTTATACAACAACACTGGATCGCCTGCTTGTCGAATGTACCGAGACCGACCCATTGCTCAGGCCAAAAATCTCGACCGTGATTGCGCGGCTAGAAGAATGGCTCGGCGTTGCGAGAGATTTTCACACCAGAAATTTGGCGGAATGGACAGAGTTGACACAGAAATTGTTTCCATTGGGCGCACCTACGCGTAGCACTTGGTTGCAGATAGACTCCATTTGCTCGGTCCTTGCTGAGATATCCAAAGTCAAGGCACTAAATCATATGTTTTACCCTACGGGAGGTGGCAACACTATAATTGGAGTTTCCCGAGCCGGGGAAGAAGGAATGATCGCACTGCATATAGACGAAAAAATAGCAGAAATTTTGAAACCTGCAAAATTAACATATGAATCTTTTGGAGAAGACACGAGTTGGAGCTATTTTCGGCTAGAAGCTGCGCCAGTCGAGCCTTCTGGCGTCGAAAATGCAGTAGATTACAAAGGAATTAGCGAAGGCTTGACTGAGATTGTTTCAGGAGTATATGCTCCATATTTCTGCTGGAGCAATAATGAATTTGACGGAGAGCCTCTTCCTGATTCCGCTAGACCTATTTGTAGATTTTTGAAGGGTTCATTCGTATTCTTTAGCACTCGATCAGTGTACAATAGAGATTCTGGTACATATGATGCGCGGCATGACAAAATGACGGAAGAAGAGTTCAGGTCCTACATCGAGAGAAATTCAAGACTGCGTTAGCGCGTTAGTGCTTGAGGTGGTTCTACAGGGTGAAATTGCGAAAGGCCACGGCGAAGATAACTCGCGCCCGATTGGCCTGGGAGGCCGCGTTTCAAGACGGGTGCTGGTCGTAAACCGGCAGCATTTTTTTGAAATCAGTTCTGGGTTCCTCTTGTAATACCCTCTATGGTAGACATCCCCCAGCAGCAGTGCTTGATGATAACCAGATGACGGCCAACGCGGCAAAAATTAATCAAAAACGGGCGTATGATGGTTATCAAAGAAGAATACTACAAGAATCTTCCGCTTCTGCAATCAAAGAAAAATTATAGTTTTGACACTGAAGTTCTTGATAGAATCATCGACATGTTTGATTACGCTGATGCGATAAAAGGATTCAGTCCTGTCTTTATGCGCTTTGACTTTCCTGAGAATACGTCGATCGAGTCTGTTAAGAGGTTTTTAAAGTACGTAAAAGACGAACATACGGGCAAGGATCGACTTTTTCTGTACATGTATACAGAGGAATTTGAGGAAAAAGAGAAATACACTCATTATCATGCGTTCTGCGTTGTGAATCACAGGGAGTATTCCTCGGCAAAAGCAATAGAAAATATGCTCACGCACATGTGGAGGCACGAACAAAAGAAGCGTGAGGATGGCAAATCATTATTTTTCACTCGGCGTGATCCAACAAAAAGATGGAACAAAACGAAGGACCAGAACCAGTTTAAACGGTTCAACTTCTACTCTCTGTCGACAGATGTGCAGGCAGAGCCTGGAGATCGAGAGCTGGCTTTCACGGCGGCATCGTATCTTGCCAAAACCTCCCAGCTTCCAGAGAAAATTCCTGGGCAGAAGAAGCGGCATTGGAATAGCTCTGCCTTAAAGAAGCTATCTCCGGAGGAAATCCGACCAGGGTACGATCTGCAGAAGGCTGAACGCTTTTTGAAGGCGACCCCCACCCCTTAAAATGAGCGTTGGGGCAAATGAGCGCAGAGTGTTGGGAAAACCTAGCGCCCCCCAACTTTGGACGAGGTCGCTTACTTTTGCAGGCAGTAAAAGCACGAAAACGCAGGTCGGCCCTTGTCAGACTCGCGATTTCACCCCCGTCTGCTCGGCTCGCGCCAAATGACGGGCAATCAACCGCCATCTGGCCAAGATCCACAATGTGCTCACAGACATGCGTCCGACCCGCTGGTTACACGGTCGGTCCCGGCGGTAGCACGGCTTCGCCATGTGCCGCCGGTCTCCACGACCGACCACACAGCAGCCCGCGCAGCGCAACTCGTTATGCAATCAGCATTCGTTGTTCGCGCCCGGTCCCTCACGGTGGCCACAAGGTAGGCACTGGGCGTCGCCACAAAAAACGATTCCTGATTCCATGGGTCCGTGAAGACCAGAGCCCGCACCTAGGCACACGGCTCACTTTCCCAGGGCCTCCCAGGTCAAAACAGCATCGAGGCCGTCCAGCCCGAGTCCATCAGCGGAGCTGGGCGACCTCGATGTGGCTGGCATCAAGACGCTGAATGGCACTAAAGCTATCACACAGTACGAGCTGGGCGATTGCGTTTGGCTATTGTTCCAGTGTCAAATAGTTATGTACATACTCTTCATAAGCGGAGATCATGTAGAGACTCAGCTTAATCAAAATTTTTCTTTTTCTCTTGAAGTAGATTAATAATCTTTCCTAAACGTCTGGAGATTTCTCCAAGAGTGTACATAGGGATTATGTAAAGGATAACGAAACCGATTAAAAGTTCAGTTGGTCCTATGCCAAACATGTAATTACCTCTTACTTTGATTAGTTTTGTGTTGAACGGGCGTGTTCTCTATGTCAATGTTATTGTCATACGCAAGTATTTTTCTCACAGGATTGTAGCCTGCATGCTGCTGCTGTCATACGCGTAGAGGACATCCGTCTGCGGAAGATTGTGATTGTGTTCTGATTTGGTAGCGGATAAATTTAATCAGCGTTTCGGGGTCCACTCAGGGTAACAAGGCCCTACTTGAACCAATGCTTGTGCGAGATAATTACCTGAAATTGCGGACAATGTCTTCTGTTGGGGTTCGAATCCCTAACCCTCCGCCATTTGTACTTGTTCCGCCGAAATCGCAAAGATTTCGGCGGTTTTTTATTTGGTTGCGCGTCCAAACTGTCCCGCAACGCTGTGCCACAGGGGCATGGAAATAATGGTGTGATATCCAAGCGTCAGACGCCGCACGGGGTCCACTCACTGGTGATTCCGGCGGCGCATTCCTCAAGATTTTCTCGATCATTATTATCCCAAGAAAGAAATCGCATTCAGCCTTGAGACTGCCGACTATCGGACAGCCTGCGAAAAGGCCCGGATGGAGTTCGTCAGACTCGACCAAGAGTTCACCGAGGTCCGGGCAAAGCTCACCGCTAAGATCCGCACGGAGATTTCAGCAGTTGAGGTGGACCGCCTTGCCTTGATGCTTGAGCACACATGCTCAAGGCTGATGAAGAGATCCGGCAGGACGGCCCTTGGCGGGACGAGATGCTCCACGTCCAAGCTACCCTTCGCTCATTGCCGGACCTTTGAGCCAGTTATCCCCAATTCAGGTTCCTGCGGACAGGGTGCGGGAGCGGGGCGTCCCTGAACCGACAAAGACTGTACGGCGAGAATGGTTTTGTCTTAGCCGGACAGTTGTTTCAAAAAAAGGAGCGGAAAAAAACTCCCGCTCCAATGTTTCCTGTCGTATTGAAATACCGGCCCTACCGGCTGTGGGCAGCGCCTACAGATCCCACTGGAAGCCAAGAGTCCACGTCACATCCGGTGTTCCCGTGTCGTCTGCATCGATAGCCAGTCCAAGGCGAGAGAAGGTTGTGAAGCCGTCGAGGGGACGCCATGTCACGCCCATTCCAGTATCCATCCAGTCCTGATCGAGGTCGGCTCCGCTGAACTCAAAAGCGTTCAGCCCGATCACCTCACCGCTCATAGACGGGCTTTCGTTCTCATGTCGGTGAGAATAGGCCACCCATGCACGGAGCCCAAGTCGTTCGCTGAAGGCATACTGGCCTTCAATACCCGCCCTGCTGGTGTTCACGGTGTCGGAGAACGCGTCATACTTGGCCGGGAATGGGCCGTCGGATTCGGTGTAGCCATCGAAGTGGATGTGTTGCCATGAGTGCTGAATGAAGGGCTGCACGGCTATGCGCTCAGTCACAGGGAAAGCCCACCCCAAGCGTCCATAAAGGCCGTACCCCTCGCCTTGAGTCTTACCCCTGGACTGAGCCGACCCTTCGCCGTTTTGGTAACCACGTTCCAGGCGCATGTTGATCAGGCTAGCCATGGCTCCGGCTTCCAGGCGCAACCCATAAGCGTCTGGGGCATAGCCCAGGAATATGCCAGGGCCGATGGATTCGATTTCCTGGTCACCGCCGTGGCTCGTCTCGAAGCGACGCATGTCGGGAAAGATGCCGCCACCGATGCTGAGGCCGTTGACGAAATGATGGGTCAGACCAACTCCGCCGCCACCGCCGAACTCGCCGGAGAGATCATCGCCGCCGACCAGAGTGCCCGTGGTCCAGAACTGGTTTGCGGACCTGGGCTCACTGCCTGTTCCAAAGATGACCGATTCGCGGCTTACATCCATGAGGCCTTCCATGTTAGCCTTGCCCAAATACATGGCCGCTGGACCGACAGTAGCCATTTCCGCTAGGGATGCGCTCAAGTTGTAAGGGGTGATTAGGCCGGGAGGCGAGTTCAGGTACAGACGGGCGATGAATGGTCCCGGCCCATCTGAATTTGTGCCTATGCCCACTATGGTCGAGCCATCGGCGCTGATGTTGTATGCCGCGTTAAGGGTCCATCCCGTCAGGTCAACTCCCTCGGCTACCAGCAGTGCACTGAGGCTTTGTATACCCTTGCCATCTGTCCAACGAAATGCTTCATAACCTGAAGCGGAATATCCTGTTCCCACGATTACCGAACCATCGGCGCTGACAGCATAGGCACTTGACGAAAAAGTACCGCCTGGCAAGTCGCCCAGTCCGACCATGTCTGTGGCAGCTGTCCAGCGAAATGCTTCATAACCTGAAACGGAATTTCCTGTTCCCACGATTACCGAACCATCGGCGTTGACAGCAGAGGCAATTGAAAAAGTACCACCCGGCAAGTCGCCCAGTCCCAACATGCCTGTGGCATCTGTCCAGCGAAATGCTTCAGTACCTGACTCGGAAACTCCATATCCCACGATTACCGAACCGTCGGCGCTGACAGCGTAGGCCCTTGACGAAAAAGTACCACCCGGCAAGTCGCCTAGCCCCACCATGCCTGTGGCATCTGTCCAGCGAAATGCTTCATTACCTGAAGCGGAATTTCCATATCCCACGATTACCGAACCGTCGGCGCTGACAGCATAGGCCTCTGACGAAAAAATACCACCCGGTAAGTCGCCTAGCCCCACCATGCCGGTGCCATCTGTCCAACGAAATGCTTCACTACCTGACGCGGAATTTCCTGTTCCCACGATTACCGAACCATCGGCGCTGACAGCATAGGCACTTGACGAAAAAATACCACCCGGCAAGTCGCCCAGTCCCACCATGCCTGTGGCATCTGTCCAGCGTAATGCTTCATTGCCTGAACCGGAATCTCCATATCCCACGATTACCGATCCGTCTGAGTTGATGCCGAGCATTGTCCCAGATAGCCAAACGAGTTCAGCAGCATGTAACGATTGTGTGAAGAACATCAAGAAGAAGAGAAAGAGAGATGCGCACGTGCTCCGAGTTGCGCCCGAGGCCGACTTCATCAGTCGCGAGAGATCCATAATGCTTCCTAGATTGTTGCGTAGTCGAGGGGGGTGGGTTTTTGTGTATGTACTGGCTGTATGCGAGTCAGTCGACAACCCTGCGGCCTATAAAAGCGGAAAATCATAAAAACAAGAATCTTGAATGTCATACATACAAGTTTTTAATGAATATTATGCGACATAATTTTGTAAGGGTGTCTGGCATCACAACGCTACTCGTCATCACGGACTGCCGGAGTCAGCTTGGCGAGTCAAGACAAAGATAGGTATGGTTTTGTTTTGATTGAAAAATTTGAAAGGGTTATTTCAATCGTAGTCTTGATTTCTTCCCCCCGTTGGAGGCAAAGAAGTGGATTAAGGCGATGTTCAGTGTTTGGTCGCCTGTGGTTTGGGTCTGATAAAATCGCCTACAAGCCCAGTCGTTCAAAATCCTTTGCACCTCGCACAAAGTCCAAGCATGCCCCCGGGCAGTTCGGAGGCCCAGATTGTTCAATTCTTGCACCATCCTGCGTTGGGGCATCCCCTGGCCTTGGAATGCGGCAAGTAGACGCCTGTAGCCGTTCTGCCTGGAGATCCGCTTGCTCCTGTCGGGCGGAGTTGATTCTCTCCAAGTCAGGGTCGGGATTGCCCAGCTTCTTCCCCTCTGCCTTCACTCTGGCGAGATCATCGTTTGTGTGTAGTCAACGAGGGCATCGGCGTCAGAACTAGCGCGGTCTGGGCACAGGGTGGCTTAGGCGGCCCCCTATTTACTACAGTTTGGTCGGCATTCGATGAGCGATAAGGGCTAATCTCGCTATGTTTAATGCTTGATTTCGAGTGTTTAGTGTAAAAGTTGTGCATATCTCTGCTCACGAGAACGCCTTGCGCTGCAGCTCCATCGCTGGTTCAATACTTGGTTCACCTTTCCCACGCCTGCAAGATGGACGAGGCTGACGACGCGGTGTGTTTCGTTGGGCCGCCTGGAAACCAGCGTAGAAGGATTGCTGCAACGGGCAGCGGGCTGAACTCGCGCGCAGGTGTTCGCGGACAGGGGCGCGATCCGATCGACATTGTTTTCCGTGGGCACTTGTTATAGTCGCAGGGCTCTTACATCATAAGACAAGGAAGGCGCTCATGAAGATGTCCCCGACGCGGATTCCCGGGGTGTTGCTGCTCGAACCTAGGGTTTTTGGCGATCACCGCGGATTTTTTTGCGAAACATACAGCCGGCGCCAGTTCGTGGAGCAGGGCCTGGATGTCGATTTCGTGCAGGACAACGAGGCCTTTTCCACGCAGCCCGGGGTGTTGCGCGGCCTGCATTTCCAGACTCACCCCATGAGCCAGACCAAGCTGGTGCGGGTCGGGCGGGGAGCCGTTTTCGACGTGGTGGTCGATCTGCGCAAGGACTCGCCCGCTTTCGGTCGTTGGCAGGGTTTCACCCTTTCGGCGGCGAACTTCCAGCAGCTCTTCGTGCCTGCGGGTTTGGCCCACGGCTACATGACCCTGGAAGCCGACACGCAGTTTCTTTACAAGGTCGATCGGTATTATTCGCCGGAGCATGACGGAGGGATCTCCGCCCTTGATCCGGAGCTGGGGATTGTCTGGCCCGATCTTCCGCCGATCATGTCGGACCGGGACTTGCGGTTGCCGCCTCTGTCGGAATTTAGGTCGCCCTTCACTATGGACGCCGTCGGCTGATAGCCGGGTGTACAGGAGGATAATGCCCCCGCCATTCATGAATTTTCATTTGTTGCAAAGGGGTTAGGTGGCGGCCGAACATCGTGATTTTTTTCATTATCTCTTGACACGGGAGGACCCTCTTGAATACAGGTGGGCAATTATTCCGTTTAAGTTTTTTAAATTTCATCTCAACGCGGTAGGAGGAGAGGACTGTGGCAAAATGCAAAAGCTGCGTGGTGTTGCCATTCCTGGTTGGTTTGGTGGCATCGATCGTGCTTGGTTGGTGGGGCTTCCCCAAAGTCCTGTACAGTCAGAAGACCCAACCCATCCGGTTCGATCACGTCGTGCATGTCGAAGACCAGGCCATGGCATGTGAAGATTGCCATGCGTATCGGGAGGATGGCTCCTTCGCTGGCTATCCCACGAACGCGAACTGTGTAGGGTGCCATGAGGATGTTCAGGGGGAAGATCCTGATGAAGCTCGTTACGTGGCCGAGTATGTGCAGCAGGAAAAGGAAGTTGAATGGCTCATCTACCAGAAACAGCCAGACAACGTCTATTTCTCTCACATCGCGCACAAGGACTTCGACTGTACATCATGTCATCCGGATGTGGCCAACATGAGCACCCCGCCTGTCTATTACGAAAACAGGCTTTCGGGCTACAGCAAGGACACCATGAAGATGTGGCAGTGTGAACGGTGCCATGCCGAGAATGGGGCCAGCAACGCCTGTTTTGTGTGCCACAAATAAGAGAGGAGTGGATTTACGATGGGAATCGACAGAAGAAGCTTTATTTCTTTGGTGGCTGGCGGCGTAGTAGGCAGCACCTTCACTCCCGTGATCTGGAAAACTCTGGATGATGTGTCCATCTGGACGCAGAACTGGCCGTGGATCCCCACGCTCCAGTACGGTGAGGAGCAGAAGGTTCCGGCGCTCTGCAAGCTGGGTTCCGATGCCTACGGTATCAAAATCAAGACCATTGCCGGAAGGCCCGTTGCGGCCGAAGGCAACCCGGATCATCCTCTGAGCCTTGGCGGCATCTGTCCTTTGGGTGCGGCCAGCGTGCATCTCATGTACAGCCCTTCTAGGGTGAAGAATCCCAAGCTTAAAGATGGTTCCTCTTTTAAGGACATCAGCTGGGATGAAGCAGAAGAAATGCTCGCCGAGAAAATCAAGGCCGCCGGTTCCAGTGTGGCCATGATCAGCGGCGACGAGACCGGTTCCGTCACCGACGTGCTGGCCGGACTGGTCGGCAAGGCCGGCTCCGACAAATCTTTTCTCATGCCCAGCGAAAGCGCTCCGGCAGCAGCGGCCCTGGCCATGCTCGGCGGGGACGGCCAGGTGGGCTATGACATCGAGAATGCGAATTATGTGCTCATGCTCGGTGCCGACGCCCTGGGCTCCTGGGGCAACGTGGCCCGCAACGGCAAGGCTTTTTCCGCCAGCCGCGAGAAGGGCGTCAAGTATATCTATGTAGGGCCCGCCCAGAACGGTACCACCGCCGTAGCCGACAGCTGGATTCCCTGCGCGGCTGGGACCGAACCGGTGCTGGCCATGGGTCTTGCGGCTGTTATCGCAGAATCCGGACGCGATCGCTCCTTCTGGCCCGGTTTTGCTGCTTTCGCGAAATTCGTGAAGGCCGCGTACCCGCTTGATAAGGTCGCCGAGATCACCGGCGTTTCCGCCGAGACCATCAAGGGATTGGCTGGGGAACTGGTCCGGGCCGGACGCCCGCTGGTCCTGACGGCAGCCGAAGCCGGTCAGGGACTGGGTGCCTTTGAACTTGCCGCCGGAATGAGCCTGAACATGCTCCTGGAGCGGGTCAATACGGTGGGCGGCGTGCGCATCCTGCCTTGGGCCCCCAGTGTCGTCGAAGCTGCGGCGGACAAAAAGACGCTGCTTGCCAGCGACGTTGTCGCGTACCTGAGCGCGGTTGCCGACGGCGGCGCCGAGGCTCCCGCAGTGCTCATGGTCCACGGCGCGAACCCGGCCTACGCCCTGCCCAATCTGACCAAGGCCCAGGCCGCCATCGACAAGGCCGGCTTCGTGGTTTCTTTTAGCTCCTTCATGGACGAGACCGCAGCCATGGCGGATCTTATCATGCCCGACAGCTACGCCTTCGAGCGCCTCGATGACGCCTACTCCCCGTATGGTTCGGGCCAGCCCAACTACACGGTGGCCGCTCCGGTCATCAAGCCGGTGTTCGACACCAAGCCTGCGGGCGATGTCATTCTGGCCGTAGCAGCCAAGGCCGATCTTGATCTTGGTTTCGAATCCTTCGAGGACGTGGTCAAGGCCAAGGCCGAGGCCCTGGGTGCCGATTTCGACGAGATGGTCGAAGGCGCGGCCTGGGTTTCGGAAGAGTTCCCGGCCCAGGATTTGGCGCTGTGGACCACCCCCCTTGAGGAACTGTCCGTGGCCGCTGCGGATGGAAAGACCCTGGCTCTTGCCCCTGTGCTGCGGCTCAAGATCGGCAGCGCCAAGATCGCCATTCCTCCATTCAACACCAACGCCATCCGCTTCGACGAGATGCTCGGCAACGACATGTACGTGCTGATGAACGCGGCTACGGCAAAGAACCTGGGGCTGAATAAAGATGACGCCATCAAGCTCGCTGGTGCGGGCGGTGAATGCAAGGCTCGCTTGCGCATTTTTGAAGGCGTGATGAATGACACCGTCGTGGCCCCCCTGGGTTTTGGCCGAACTGCATGGGATGAATTTTCCAGAGGCAAGGGAGACAACGTCTACAAACTGCTGGCCGCCGACATTGAGGCCCAGACCGGACTGTCCAGATTCGCGACGGCGCGGGTCACTGTCAGTAAGGCGTAGATATTCCTTAAGCGTCTGGAAAAAATAAGAGGATATTCACAATGCAAGCTATAGAATTCAAAGTAAAATGGGGTATGCTTGTCGACCTTGACAAGTGCACCGGGTGCGGGGCCTGTACCGTCGCCTGCCGGGCGGAAAACAACCTTCCCCCCGAAGCCGACGCTGCCAACAAGCTGCGCACCAACGATTGGATGAACATATACGAATTGTCCAACAAGAAGCCCTTTCCTGATCATGAGATCGCCTACCTGCCCCGGCCCTGCATGCAGTGCGGTCATCCGTCCTGCTCCACGGTCTGCCCGGTCGTGGCCACCACCAAGGACGAGGAAGGCGGCATCGTCAGTCAGGTCTACCCCCGCTGCATCGGTTGTCGGTACTGCATGGCGGCTTGCCCTTACCACTCCCGGTACTTCAACTGGTTCGATCCGATTTGGCCCGAAGGCATGGAAAAAGTCCTCACCCCATACGCATCGGCCCGGCCCCGCGGCGTGGTCGAAAAATGCACCTTCTGCCACCATCGTTTCATGGCGGCCAAGGAGCGGGCCCGCATGAACGACGAGGATCCGACGAAACTGGCCGAGGACGCCTATATTCCGGCCTGCGGTGAAATCTGTCCGACCGGGGCGATCAAGTTCGGCGATCTGCACAATCCCGAGCATGAAGTCAGCAAGATGGCCGCGACCAAGTTTGCTTTCCGTGTGCTGGAAAAGCTCGGTACCGACCCGCAGGTGTACTACTACTCCAAGCGGGAGTGGGTCCGCAAACTCGGGGACAACTACCTGAAGAATGAGAAGGGGGGCGATCATGTCTGATAGCGCGTACTGGCCCGAAGGGGTAGAACGTTGTTCTGTTGGGAAGTTCCTGGCCTGGTTGGGCGTGATCAGCATCTTCCTCGTTTGGGGCGGATACGGTGCGTACAAGGTCCTGGGAACCGGTATCGGAGTGACGGGCCTGGACAACTATTTCGGGTTCGGCCTGTGGATCACCTTTGACTTGGCGGTCATCGCCCTGGGTGCCGGTGCCTTTTTCTCCGGCTTCCTGCGCTACATCGTCCGTATCGACGAGCTCAAAAACGTCATTAATCTGGCAGTCATCGTCGGGTTCCTGTGCTACTCCGGCGCCATGCTGATTCTGGTGCTCGACATCGGCCAGCCGCTGCGGGCATGGTTCGGTTACTGGCACCCCAACGTCCACTCCATGCTGACCGAAGTCATCTTCTGCATCACCTGTTACTGCACGGTGCTGATCATTGAGTACGTGCCGATCATTCTGGAAAACCGGAAGATCAATCAGAACAGGTTCTGCCACCATCTGGCTCACAACCTTCATGTGTACATGCCGCTTTTCGCCGGCATCGGCACTTTCCTGTCCTTCTTCCACCAGGGTTCCCTGGGCGGCATGTACGGCGTGCTCTTCGGTCGTCCGTTCGTGTTCCGCGAAGGCTTCTTCATCTGGCCCTGGACCTTCTTCCTGTTCATCTCCTCGGCCATCGCAACCGGCCCCGGCTTCACCATGCTCTGTGCCGCCCTGATGGAATCCATCACCGGCCGCAAGCTGGTCAGCTACGAGACCAAGATGCTCCTGGGCAAGATCTCCGGCTTACTCCTGTGCCTGTACATGTTCTTCAAGATCATCGACACCTACGCATGGGCCGCCGGCATCCTGCCTGGCATGGGCCTGACCTTTGACCAGATGTTCAGTTCCGAGCACGGGTATCCCAAATGGCTGCTGTGGGCTGAATTGTTCTGGTTCGGTCTGATCCCGGCCGTAATCCTGGTCATCCCCGCCGCCCGTCAGCGTCCGGTACTGCTCTATGGCGCCGCCATCATGGCCGCCATCGGTGTGTCCATCAACCGGTTCGTCTTCACGGTTCAGGCCCTGGCCATCCCGGTCATGCCTTTCGACCGCTGGACCACCTACGTGCCCAACTGGGCGGAATGGTCCACTTCGCTCATGATCGTGGCCTACGGCTTCCTGGTCATGAGTATCTCCTACCGCTATCTGCCGATCTTCCCCCAGGAAGTGAAGCTGAACAAGTAGAGATGGTTATTAATGAAAAAAGGCCCTTCGGGGCCTTTTTTTTTGGGGGATGACAAATGCAGTGTGTTCGTGTTCAGAACCGGAGTGTCATTTGACAAGTTCTCGCTGCTTAAAGTTGCGAGACTTCAGTTAAAGTCATTCCCGCAAACGTGTGCCCAGCATGGGCAGGAGGGCTTGCGCTCTTCAGGGTAAATCCTGTGTTTTCATGGAGTTGAAAAAAAGCACGGCTCCCCTCTTGCAGGACGTCACTGCAAAAAGTCGTCATCCCCTTGAAGAAGGGGATCCATGCCTTTTTTAACTATCTGAAAAGATGGATTCCCGCCTTCACGGGAATGACACTCAGGTTCTTTCGCGACTTTTTGCAGTGGCGTCTTGCAGGGGGCTGATGGCTTTTTGCAGTGACATTTGAAAAGCGAAACAGCCAGAACCGGCTGACGGGAGGAGTTTCATGCAGGATGCGCAAGAAAAGCGTCTGGACGCCATCGATGTCGCTCGTGCTTTGGGGCTGATGCTCGTTTATTACGGCCATTTCGTCGAACAGGTCATGTATCTTGAGAATCCTGTCGCCGCCGTGCACTACAAATGGATCTATTCGTTTCACATGATCCTTTTTTTCATTCTTTCAGGGTGGATAAAGGGCGCTCGGCCCAGCATCCCTCCGGCCAGGACATTCGTGCGAGCTACCCTGGCTGGGCGCATCGCGCCGTATCTGTTTTTCAGCGCCCTTACGGCGGCCCTCTCCCTTGTGATCTCGGGCTGGTTCCCGATGCTGGACCTTGCCACCGCGCGCGGCTATTTCCAGGCCGCCGTAGCCACGGCCATGGGCTTTCCTCTTTTCAACATTCCGCTCTGGTTTGTGGCCTGTCTGGTCAGCGTCGAGTGCCTGCACCGCGTTTTGCAGGGATATCTTGATTCCGTCCCGCGCATCGTTCTGGCGGCCCTGGTTTTCTATGTCGGCGGCTACGCGCTCAATGAACAGTATTTCTTTTTCGGGCAGAACAAGAGCTTCTGGCTTCTGCACGAGGTTCCGGTGGTTTACGCCTTTTATTTGGTGGGCGTGCTGCTTGGCCGAACCGGGTTGACCAGTCGCGTCTCCGCATTCCGGGCCGCGGCCATATTCCTGATCTCGCTGGCTGCGGTTCAATTTTCCTTCGACCTGAATCAGGGGCCGTTCAGGTATCTGCAGGCCGTGGTCATCCTGCTTTCAGGACATGGACATTTTCTGTGGTTTCCTTTTACCGCCCTGGCCGGGACTGCCCTTGTCGTCGCGTTGGGCAGGGTTTTGCAAAATGTCTCCCTGCTGGCCTTTTTCGGGCGTAACGCCCTTATCCTGCTCGGCATGAACGGCGTGTTCTACCACTTTGTCAACGCTCCGGTGGCCGCGTGGAGCGTGGAGAATCTGCCGGGCGACGGATGGAGCGTTTTCGCCGTGAGTGCGCTGGTCACGGTCGCAAGCTTCGCGCTCAGCCTGCCGGTCATTCACGCCCTCAATTCCGTTGTTCCCCAATTGGTGGGCAAGCCGCGTGCGACGGGGCGTTTTTTCGGCCCCCTGATCAAGGACTAGGCGGTCATGTCTCTTTTTGGCAAAGCACCTCGCCGGGCCGCAGGATCTGAGTCCACAGGCGAAAGCAACCTGCGGCGGACGCTGCTGACTCTCAATGTCTTCGCGGCCCTGAAGATGACCCTCTTCCCCATGGCCATCATCACCCTGTTCTGGAAGGACGAGATCGGCCTGACCCTGACCGATATCCTGACCCTGCAGGTCTTTTTCTCTCTGGCCAGCGTGCTCATGGAGTACCCTTCGGGGTATGTCAGTGACCGCCTTGGCTATCGCTGGGCCCTGATTGTGGCCTGTGTTTTCGGTATCGCGGGGTGGGGCTGGTATCTGACCGCGGAAACATTCTGGGGAGTGCTGGTGGCGGAGTTGCTGCTGGGGGTCTCCTTCGCGTTCATCAGCGGTTCGGACACGGCGCTGCTTTTTGAAACCCTGCGCGCCGAGGGGCGGGTGGACCTGTACACCCGCTGTGACGGGCGCATGGTCGGCTGGGCGCAGGGGGGTGAGGCCGCTGGAGCGCTCTTTGCCGGACTCATGTATGCCCACTGGCCGCTCTTGCCCTTTGTGGCCCAGATCGGGATCTGGACCTTGGCCCTGGGCCTTTGCCTGAGCCTCAAAGAACCCAAGGAGGAAGGCGGCGGGCCTGTGACCTCCCATCTGGCGGAGGCCCTGAGCGTATGCAGAACCGCCTTTCTGGAAACTCCCGCCATCCGGGCGACTATCGTAAACGGTATGCTTCTGGGGCTTGCGTCCTTCTACATGGTCTGGCTCATCCAGCCCTACATGCAGGAGTGCCTGGTACCCGTGGCCTGGTTCGGCCCGGTCTGGGCCGGGGCCAATCTGGTTGTGGCCCTGGGCGCGGCAAACAGCCACCGGGTCGAGGGCAGGCTTGGCGTCGCGGGCATGCAGACCCTTTTTTTCGGGATGATCGTCGTCGCGTATCTGGGCCTGGGGACAGTCTCAGCCCTCGGGGGTTTTCTGTTCTACTACCTGCTGACAGCCATGCGCGGGCTGCAGGGGCCGCTGATGCGTTCGCGCCTGCAGGCTTTGAGTACGCGCAGAAACAGGGCCAGTATCCTGTCCCTGCACAGTCTGGCCTTCCGGTTGGGGTTCGTGCTTACCGGACCATTGGTGGGCCTGCTGGCGGACAATCAGGGATTGTCCGTCACATTCCTCGCACTGGCTGGATTTTTCGCGCTGACGCTTCCCTTGGCCGGAAAAAGTTTTTTGCGCCACAACAGGTCTTAATCATTGGCCGGATTTCGTCATCCACACATGCGACGCGCATCTGTGGAAAAGGTTTTGGTTGATCCCGACGCGCTCATGGCCTAATACTTATTTCGTTCTTCAAGACTACTTCAGAAGCAAGGGAACCCGGTGTAAATCCGGGGCGGTCCCGCCACTGTAATCCCCATGCCGCGCCAAAACCGGCCGCTGCGGGGCAAGCCAGAAAACCCGCCTGAAGCAATTCTCTTAACCCTCTGCACGCGGATGCAGGGTGTTGAGTTGCTCACAGAAACGTCACACCAACTTCGAGCGAACATGGCTGACACCACTCCCGTCTGGGAGCGCGTGCGTGGCATGGTGCCGGTGAGTCTTTGCGACTGGCCGGGCAAAATCACGTGCGTGCTTTTTTCCGGCGGCTGCAATCTGCGCTGCCCGACCTGCCACAATGCATCCCTGGCCTGGAACTGGGCGTCGCTGCCGGGTCTGGACAAAAGCGCCGTCCTGGCCGATCTGCGCCGCCGCAAGCGCTGGCTGGACGGGATCACCCTGTCCGGCGGGGAGCCGACCTGTGTGGCCGGGCTGGAGGAACTGCTGGCCGACCTTGCCTCCACCGGGCTGCCGGTCAAGCTCGATTCCAACGGCTCTGCGCCCCATGTCCTCAGGCGAGTGCTTGAGGCCGGGCTGGTCCAGGCCCTGGCCGTGGATGTCAAGGGTCCGTGGGCCATGTATCCTGAACTGACCGGACAGGGCATGGCCGCCGATACGGCCCGCGATGCCCTCGCGGAAGTTTTTGCCCTGGCCCTGGCCTATCCTGGGCAGGTGTATTTCCGTTGCACCAAGGTGCCTGATCTTACAGCGGCGGACCTTGAAGCGACCAGGGCGCAGGTGCCGGGGGATCTGTCCCTGCACTTCCAGGACTATGTCGAGCCCCGCTGTCATGACGATTTTTCCTGATTTTCAATTAGACCGAACCTTATTGGAGTATCCATGCCTCAGCAGATTGTGAAACGAGACGGCCGCGTCGAATCCTGGTCCGTGGACCGGATCGCTCAGGCGATCCTGAAGTCTTTGAACGCCAGCGGCATCAAGGATCCGATCCTGGCCAAACGCCTGGCTGGCAAGGTCGAGTCCAAGCTCGAAGCCCAGTCCATGCCTGAGCAGGAAATGGTTCAGGACACCGTCGAACAGGTGCTCATGGAGTCCAGACTGTACCAGGTCGCCAGGCGCTACATCGTGTACCGCGAGAAGCGCAGGGCCATCCGCAGCCAGACCGAGACCTTTCTGGACGTGACCGAGACCATCGACAGTTACTTGGACAAGTCTGATTGGCGCGTCAGTGAGAACGCCAACATGGCCCACTCCTTCCAGGGGCTCATGCTGCATCTGTCCGGTTCCGTGCAGGCCCGTTATTCCCTGGAGAAATATCCCGAGGAAGTGCGCCAAGCCCATGAGCACGGCTATTTTCACATCCACGACCTGTCCTTTGGCCTGGCCGGGTACTGCGCTGGCTGGTCCCTGCGCGACCTCTTGCTTGAAGGCTTCAACCTGGAGGGGCGCTGCTCTTCGGGGCCGCCCAAGCATTTCGACGCGGCCCTGGGTCAAATGGTCAATTTTCTTGGCACGTTGCAGAATGAATGGGCCGGAGCCCAGGCCTTCAACAACGTGGACACGTACCTGGCTCCGCTGGTCCGCTACGACAGCATGACCTACGAAGAGGTCAAACAGGCCATGCAGAAATTCGTGTTCAATCTGAACACGACCTCGCGCTGGGGCGGGCAGAGCCCCTTCACCAACCTGACCTTCGATCTCGCCCCGCCCGCGCACATCGCCTCAGAGGCGGTCATCATCGGCGGCAAGCTGCAGGACAGCACTTACGGCGAGTACGCCGCCGAAATGGAGATGATCAACCGGGCCTTCCTTGAGGTCATGCTGGTCGGCGACTATCACGGGCGGATTTTTTCCTTCCCCATCCCGACCTACAACGTCACCCCGGATTTTCCGTGGGAGACGGAGGTTGGCGAGCTGCTTTTGAAGCTCACGGCCAAATACGGCGTCCCGTATTTCCAGAATTTCATCAATTCCGACCTAAAGCCCGAGGACGTGCGCTCCATGTGCTGCCGGCTGCAGATGGACCTGCGTGAGCTGCGCAAGCGCACCGGCGGCCTTTTTGGCGCGGGGGATCTGACCGGCTCCATCGGTGTGGTGACTTTGAATCTGCCCAAGCTGGCCTATCTGGCCCAGGGCGAGGAAGATTTTCTGGACCTGGTCGGCGAGTACGCGACCCTGGCCAAGGATTCCCTTGAGTTCAAGCGCAAGATGGTCACCGACAATATGGACAAGAGCATGTTTCCTTTTTCCAGGCGCTACCTGAAAAACGGTTTTCGCAGTCACTTCAGCACCATCGGCATCCTGGGCGGCCATGAGGCCTGCATGAACCTGCTCGGCAAGGGCATCGAGACCGAAGCCGGGATCCGTCTCATGGTCCGCACTCTGGAGCATTTGCGCGAGCTGACCGTGAGCTTCCAGGAGGAGACCGGCAACCTCTATAACCTTGAAGCCACACCGGCCGAAGGCACCAGCTACCGTTTGGCCAAGATCGACAAGAAACTCTATGCCGACATACAGGCTTCCGGAAACGGGGTGCCGTATTACACCAACTCGACCCTGCTTCCGGTGGGGCACACTTCGGATGTATTCTCCGCCCTGGAGCATCAGAACCGCCTGCAGCCCATGTACACCGGCGGTACAGTGTTTCACAGCTTTCTGGGCGAATCCGTGCCGGACACAAAGGCCCTCAAGAACTTCCTGGTGCGCGCCTTGAGCGAAACCAAGATCCCTTACGTCTCCATCACGCCGACCTTCTCGATCTGCAAGGACCACGGGTACCTGACCGGGGAGCAGATCACCTGCCCGCAATGCGGCCAGGAGACGGAGGTGTACACACGAGTGGTCGGCTACTACCGCCCCGTCAAGATGTGGAATCGCGGGAAACAGTCCGAATACAAGGACCGTGTGGAATATTCTCAGACCTCCTGCTTCGGGCAATAAAACCCAGGCGATACAACGTGAAACGGCCGGGCTGCGATGCAGTCCGGCCGTTTCACGTTACTCGCGCGTCGGATTATTTGTCGCGGTGCGTCCGTCGCAGGCTGCTCAAAAAGCAAAGTGCGCTGCGCAGCCCTCCGGCCAGGCTCATGATGGCGGTGGAGATGACGGGCCTGGGACGCTGGATTTTCTGGGAATGCAAAAATAGGGTGATTTCACGCATGGCTACCTCGTATTCGGAAATATTGTATTATTCATGAATTTCGTTTTGAAACGAGAGCTAGCTAGGCGCGAATCGTCTGCTCGTCAAGGATAATCGTGACGATTGTTAAAAAGGGAGTAGAGATTTTCGGCGGGGTGTGTGCCGGGTCAGGTTGTGGGCAGCAGGGCCGCCTGGGTCTCAAGGTCCCAGGCCGGAGTGGCGGGCAGGGCCATGGAGGCGCGAAAACGCGACAGCGCGGCCTTGGACCGCTTGCCAAAGAGACCGTCGATCTTGCCTTTGTAGAGGCCCTGAGCGGCCAGTGCCTGCTGCACGAGTTTGGCATCGGCCTTTGTTTTGAGGTTCATGAGCGTGGCGGGGAAAGCCGGTACTTTCGCTGTGCCTGAGGAGGCGGCAAGCAGTTCTCGAACCTCTTCCGTGAGCCGCAAACGGCAACTGGCTGCGGCAAGAACTGCATGGTCCGCAGGACGCACGAGGCGGGCGGAGATGCGCAGGCCGCCATCGACCATGGCGTAGGTTCCACTCAGTATTGTCTGCACGCCGCTGGTGGCGCCAACCTGATCCGGTGCCGAGGACAGGGCTGTTTCGCCCTGCTCCTTCAAGCTGTAGGGCGAGGGCATGAACACGCGGGTGTCCGCCAGACGGTATCCGTGACGGGTGAAAGCGTTGCCGAGCTCCTCCGCCAGGATGCGGCCCAGGGGGGACGTGTTTTTGACATCATGCAGGTCCGCGAAAGGCGCGGTCATGATCAGCGCAGAGCGGTCCAGGCGGACCTGCAGATTGGAAATCAGGTTCGCGGCCAGGGAGTCGCTGAGCATGTCGACGCGTGAGGCCCCGCATTGCGCCATTGCGTGAAGCGGAAAAGTGCAGAGCATAATGAACAGAAGGGCGCAGCGGATCATCAGTTCACCAGAGAATAGCGTTTGAGTTCAACCGCGCCCTGGGGCGCCTGCAAGCGGTAATGGGCCCAGTCGGGGCCGCTGACGTAGAAAATGCTCGAGTCGCGGTACAGGTACGCGCCTTGATGCACCAGGGCCGAATTGATCTGGACCTCGGAATCGGGAGTGGGCGCGTCGAAGTATCCGCTTTCCTCGGACACTAGCGGCACGGGTTCATACAGCCCGGCGTTGTTCTTGCGCTGCCTGAAACCGGGGTCGAGGGCCCGCCGCGATCCCTTTGAAGTTTTGTCCAGAACACGGCGGTGGGTGACCAGCTCCAGATTGACTTCAAGGACGGCCGCCCCTTCGGGTTCAAAGGCGATGGGCACACCGTAATCGATCAGCCGGGTCAGCAGGGCTTCCCTGTAGACTTTGGCGAAAGGCGTCGTGCCCATGGGCGCGACATAAACACGCACATCGTCCTGCGGGAAAAAGTGGTCCAGGGACGTGCCGCAGTTTTTGGCGACCTTGTCCGCCAGCTGATCCCAGTGGGCCATGGCCTGCATTTTGGGCTGGGTGCTGATCAGGTAGCCGCTGGAAATGGGGGCTTGCGTCGTGACCAGTTGCTTGGACTGGCTGGAGTTGACGCTGACTGAAGAACAGCCGGTCACAAAAGCCATGGCCAGCAGGGTAAGCAGAGCTGCGATGCGCATTACGTGATCCTTGATGATGATTTTTCTCATAATCAGGTTATCGGCCGGCGGCGGGAAAACTTAAGGCGGCAAGCCTTGGCACGCGGCATGCTGTGCATTGTGCAGTCGGCATTTTTCTCCGGAGGATCGGTCATGTCCAAGTTCCCTGTCCTGATTGCCTGCCTTATTTTGTGCGGATGCGTCCAGCTGCCACCCTTTTATGAGGTGGGTTCTCGTGCCAAAACGCCGCCGCTCATCCCCCTGTCCTACAAGGCGGGAGACCATCTGCATCGCCAGCTTTCCGGGAGCGGGGTGGCGGGCTATCCCATGCTCGCGGCCTCCTTCGTTGACTCAACGAACATGGAAAACACCAATGATCTCGGCAGGCTTCTTTCGGAGCAGGTTGCCTCGCGCTTAAGCCAGCTCGGCTATTCCGTGACCGAGGTCCAGCTGCGTTCCGATGAGCTGCGACTGCAGCCCGAGGGCGGGCTCCTTGTCCTGTCCCGTGATCTGTCCCGCATAAACACCGATGTCCCGGCCTATTCCGTGCTGGTCGGAACCTACACGGTCATCGAGCGCCAAATTTACGTCAACGCCAGAGTTCTGCGCACGGGCGATGGCGTGGCCCTGGCCTCGTCGGACTTTACCCTGCCTTACGTCCGTCCGAAAAAAACCGAGGGCAGCGCAATGGCAATCCAGCCATCGGTGAAAACAGTTCTTAATTGAACATAAGGCGCGGCTTCCTGCTTGTTTTTGTGTCTATTTTGACATAAGGGAATTTCCATATGTCATTTTGCACTCAGCAGGAGGAAGTATGAAGAAGTTCCTGGTGTTGCTAGTTTTGTTGGCCCTGCCGAGTATGGGCTTCGCCGCAGACAAGGTGCTGAGTATGTCCACCACTACCAGCACGCAGTCCTCCGGCCTGCTCGATGTGCTGCTCCCCGAGTTCAAGAAGGACACGGGAATTGACGTCAAGGTCATGGCCAAGGGCACTGGCGCGGCCATCCGCGATGGTGTGGACGGCAACGTGGACGTGATCTTCGTGCACGACCCGGCCCGCGAGGAAAAATTCGTGGCCGACGGTTTCGGCACCAAGCGCTATTACGTCATGTACAACGATTTTCTGCTCATTGGCCCCGCCGCTGATCCGGCCGGAGCGAAGAGAGCCGATGCGCCCCAGGCCATGAAGAAGATCGCCATGTCCGAGGCCGTGTTCGTGTCCCGTGGCGACGACAGCGGCACCCATGCCAAGGAACAGGAATTGTGGAAGGGCTCCGGCCTGCCCCTGAGGGAGGAGGACACCATCTTCAAGGCCAAGGACAAAGAAGTGACCTTTAAGACCGTCCGTCCCGAAGCAATGAAGATGTATATGTCCATCGGCCAGGGTATGGGCAAGACTCTGACCTTTGCCGAGGAAAAGCAGGGCTACACCCTGACCGACCGCGGCACCTACGTGCAGTACAAGTACGGCCGTCCCGAGGGCCTGGATCTTGAACCCATCAGCGAAGGCGACACGACCCTCTTCAACCCCTACGGCGTGATCCCGGTCAACCCGGAAAAGCACCCCCATGTTCGCTTCGATCTGGCCGACACGTTCGCCAACTGGCTGGTCTCCGCGCGCGGGCAGCAGGTCATCGCGGACTACAAACTCCTTGACAATCAGCTCTTCTTTCCCGACGCAAAATAGCTTCGGGCGCATGGCAGGACGGATCGGGATCAGGTTTGATTCCGGGCCGCATATCGCGAGATTTTATGGCGGCCCGCTCCTGTAGCGGGCCGTTTTTTTTACGAACTGCCTGCCCGGTTTGGAGGGTGCATGTTTTTTCTGGAAAGTCTGCAGGCCGCGCTGGCCCTCCTGCTTGAGCTCGACCCCGAGTTGCTGCACATCGTCGGCGTGTCGCTGAACGTCAGCCTCTGGTCCACCCTGGCCGCCTGCATTGTCGGCGTCCCGGCCGGGTTTTTCATCGGCATCGCGCGTTTTCGCCTCAAGCAGGCCGTGATCACCTTTTTCAATACCATGCTGGCCATGCCCACCGTGGTCATCGGCCTCTTGGTCTATTCCCTGCTCTCGCGGCGCGGCATGTTCGGCTCCCTGGGCTGGCTGTACACGCAAAAGGCCATGATCTTAGGCCAGATCATCCTTATCACCCCCATCATCATCGCCTTCACCATCGCCGCCGTGGGCCGCCTCGACGACCGCTACCGACGCACGGCCCTGACCCTGGGCGCTTCCCCCTTACAGGTGGGTCTGGTCATCCTGCGCGAGGCACGTTTTAGCATCATGGCCGCCATTGTGGCCGCTTTCGGCCGCGTCATCTCCGAAATCGGCATCTCCATGATGCTCGGCGGCAACGCCAAGGGCTTCACCCGCACCATGACCACGGCCATGGCCCTGGAGTACGACAAGGGTGAATTCGTCCTCGCCCTGGGGCTTGGCATCGTATTGCTGTCCATCAGCCTGGCCGTGAACGTGCTGCTCGGGTACGTGCAGGGGAGGACGGGGAGATGAGTCTGTTTGAACTGAGCGGCGTTCGCGTCGTCTATGAGGGCCGGGTTGTGCTCGACCTGCCGCGCCTTGCGATAGAGGAGAACACCGCCTACTCCCTGCAAGGGCCCAACGGGGCCGGAAAGTCGACCCTGCTTGGCATTCTTTCCTTTCTGAGCGCCCCGCATCAGGGCGAGGTGCGCTTCGAGGGCAGCGCGGTGCGCTGGACGGAACCTGCCCTGCGCGTGCTGCGCCGCAACGTGGGCCTGGTGGAGCAGCATCCGGTCATGTTCAGCCGCAGCGTGCGTGACAACGTGGGGTACGGCTTGGCCATTCGCGGGGTGGACAAGGCGCGCCGCAATCACCTTGTGGACGAGGCCCTTGATCTCGTGGGGCTCTCTCATCTGGCCGAAGTCTACGCCCCGCGCCTGTCCGGCGGCGAAACCCAGCGCGTGGCCATCGCCCGGGCCCTGGCCAGCCGCCCGAAGGTGCTCCTTCTGGACGAGCCCACCGCCAGCGTCGATACGCACAACCGGGTCATCATCGAGCAGATCGTGGCCGATCTGCGCGACCGGGGCGAGACGACGGTCGTGCTGTGCACCCACAACCGCTCCCAGGCTGCGGCCCTTTGCCCCGAGGTCATCTATCTCGAAGACGGGCGCCTTGCCGCGCGCCCGGCAAGTAATTCCTACGCGGGGCAGTTCGTTGCAGAACAAGGGCGGACCTGGTGCAGGATCGCCCCCTTATTCTGCGTGCCGGTCCCGCAGTGCGGGCCGGGCCGGGGCCGGGTGGTCATCGAGCCGGGCGCGGTACGCCTGAGCGTGGCGGAGGAGCCTGGTTTGAACCGGGGGGCTTTGACCCGTATTCGGCTCGAAGATGGACTTGTCAGCCTGAGCGTTGACTTGGGGCGGCCTCTGCATGTGCAGATGGGGCTCGCGGAGTTCAAGGACGCGGGGCTTGAGATCGGGGCGCTGGTTCAGGTTGAGATACCGGCTGAGGCGGTGCAGTGTTTTCTGGGGTCTTGAGGAAGAGGATGGACTGATGGATGGATTGAGGTTGTGTGGTGAGGGGGGCGAACCGACGCCCCTTGAGCGATTGAGGGAGACGATGGAAAGTTAAGAGAGGGATAGAGAGATGTCGGAGTTGGAGGGACTTCATTCGGGTTTTTTCCCGGAATCCGGTTCGGATGGCGAATGGCGGGAGCTGTGCCGTCGTTGCAACGAACTGCGCCTTGTGCCTGAGAGCTGGTGGGCGCGGATCGTGGCCGACCCCGAAGTGGTCCCTTGCGTGGAAGAGTCCGCGCTGAAGGTTCGCCTGCGCGGTAACGCCTTTGCGGAAGTGGAGCTTCGTGGCGCAGGGGTGCAGTGCCGCATTGCGCCGGAAGATCTGCTCCTGGCGCATCCTGGAGCGCGAACCGTGCTGGGCGACGAAGCTGCGCCGCAGCCGAAACGGGTGCAAAATCTTGCTGATCTCGCGCGTTCCTATGATCATGTGCGGCGCCGGGTCTGTCGTCATGAAGACCGGCGGGCCGCGACCCTCGACCGGCTTTTTCTGCGACATTCCTGTGTCCTGGCCGTGGACGCCGCTTTGCCTTCGGGACGGGCCGATCTGGTCACTCTTTCGCCTCGGGGCGCCGCTGTTTTTTTTCTGCTTCGCCGCTACCAGGACGGTGATCTGCGCCTTGCCGGACGAGGCGGAATCGTTTGGCGCATGCAGGAGCTCAATCGCCACCTCGCGCAAGAACAGGTCATGGGCTCCTGGATTCGCGATCTCCTTGAACGTTCCCGCGCCCTTGAAACGCCCCATGTGAAACGGTACCGGTTCGCCGCCAATCCCGTCGTCCATCCGCGTGTCCGACTGCTGATCGTCGATTTCGATCACGCCCAGCGTCTCGGCGGATTGCCTTCCTTGCGCGCCGACCTCGAGGTCGGACTTGACCACGCCGCCGCCCGGGGTGATATTCACTGCATTGGCGACGCCGGAAACATTTCGTACGATACCTTTTTTTCCGGAATCTGATTGGCTCGCTGTTTTACGCAGGAAGCGGCTTAAAGATCTGCCCGAGGGCATGGCAAAATTTGGCAAACAGGAAGATAAACAGGAACAGGCCTGATCAGAGGCCAACCTTGGAGGAGAATACCTTGGAAAACGAAATGTACGATCTGGTTATTGTCGGCGGTGGCCCGGCCGGGCTTTCTGCGGGAATCTACGCCATGCGCGCGGCCATGCACACGGTTCTCATCGAAAAGGGCATGCCCGGCGGTCAGATCGCACTGACCAAGGATGTGGAAAACTATCCGGGCATCGAGGAAGTCGGCGGGTTCGAACTGTGCGAGAAATTTTTGAATCACGCCAAACGCTACAACCTTGAAATCCGGGAAAACGAGGTCACCTGCGTCGAGCCCGGCGTGGATTTCCATGAAGTCGTCCTGGCTGATGGCACGCGCCTGCACACCCACGCCGTCATCCTCGCTCCGGGCGGGTCGGCCCGCAAGCTGGGCGTGCCCGGTGAAATGGAGCAGTACGGCAAGGGCGTGTCCTATTGCGCCACCTGTGACGGGTTTTTCTTTCGCGGCAAGACCGTGGTCGTGGTCGGCGGCGGGGACACGGCCCTGGAAGATGCCCTCTACCTCTCCAAGATCTGCGCCAAGGTCTATCTGGTACACCGCCGCGACGAGTTTCGCGGCAGCCGCATCCTGCAGCAGCGTGTTTTTGCCGAATCACGCATCACCCTGGTGCTCAGTTCCGTGCTGGAAAATATCGTCGCCGATGACCAGGGCGTGACCGGAGTCAAGGTCAAGAACGTGCAGACCGAAGAGACCCAGTATATCGCCACCGACGGCGTGTTCATCTTTGTCGGCTTCCTCCCCAACAACGGCCTTGTCCCGTCCGGTGTGAAGATGAACGCCTCGGGCTACGTGATCACGGATGAGAAATGCGAAACCAGCCTGCCCGGCGTTTTTGCCGTGGGAGACCTGCGCCAGAAGTACGCCAACCAGATCGTCCTGGCCGCGGCCGACGGCTGCGTAGCCGCCCTGGCCGCCGCTCATTACGTGGAAATGCGCAAGGCCCAGGCCGATCGCAAATAGTCCTTGCACCCAGAAAACGCTTCGCGGCGCAACTCTTCGGGGCTTGCGCCGTTTTTTGTGGGGGCTCCAGGCCGGCCCGTTCTCGGTCGCCAGCTGCTTCAGGTTACCCGTCTTGCCGTGGAAAATTGCTGAACTTGACGCGCATAACTCTCGGCAACAAAAAACCCCTCGAAAATTCAAGGGGTTTTGGTCGCCTGATGGGCGGGAAGTTCATGGCTCCCCGGGACAGATTTGAACTGCCGACACGGTGGTTAACAGCCACCTGCTCTGCCAGCTGAGCTACCGGGGAACAAGAGCCAGAAGGCGCTTTTAGGGAAAGGGCGGCCCGCTGTCAACCGTGTTGCCCTCCCGGCCTTTGCGCGGCTACGCCTAGAAGAAGCGGCGCTGGAGCAACTCCAGCCGCTCCTGGGGGTAGAGCTTGCCATATGCGGGCAGTTGCCGGTGCCCTCCCCTGGGGCTGAGTTCCATAATGCGGACCATGGCCGTATCCACGGGAAGCCGGTCCAGCACCCTGACCTTGTAGGCAGGCGCGGGGGCGATCCCGGCTGCGCGGATCATGTCCAGGTAGCGCCTGTATTCCGGATCTGTCGTGTCGGAAGACAGCGCATACGAATCCTCGCGGTAGGGGTAGCCTTCGATGACCACCTTGGTCCCGCCCAGATAGCGGAAAATTTCGATCTGGCTGGTCTTCATGACCCGGGAGAGGATCAGAAATTCCGGGGCCCCCTTGTCCTCACGTACGAAGACCAGGGAATTGACCTCGTCCACAGGGGTGAGGAAGGAATCCCATATTTCGCCGCGCACGCTGATTTTTTCTTCCCCAAGATAGCGCCACTGGGATTCCAGGGGGATGGGTTCGCCTCGCCACAAAAAGATTGTGTCGACTCCGGGCTGGTAGCGGCCGCTGAAAGGCGTGGTCGAGCAGGCCGAGGCCAGCAACAAGAGGGCCGTGATCATGGCCAGGATGAAGATTCTGCGATGCAAATGGTGGTTCATGATTCCTCCAGGAAGCAACCTTCCCGCAAAGCAGGGGCGTTGTCAAAAATATACGCCAAGTCCCGGAGTGATCCATTCGCAGGATTCATCCAGGCTGGGCGGATAGATGCCCGAAGGGTCCTGGGCTGGGGCTTGGGCGGCGGCACCTTCGCTTGGCCTGGCGGGGTGGCGCTCCAAAAAAACCGAAAAGTCTGCCGCGAGGGGAATCTCCCGGTACGGGAACTCCGGGCTGGCCTGGGGACGCAGGAAGGCCGCCGCGTACGTCGGATGCTCCGGGCCGACCGCCGTGAACCCGGAAGGCTTTGCGGGGTGATCGTGGGCAGCGGGCAAGGCCGCATGCGGGAGGTGGATGTGGCCGGTGCCGGTCAGTGACTCCCCGTTTTCAAGCAGCTGCCCGCCGAACCGCTTGCGGCTGGCCGCAGCCTGGAATCGGTGTTTGTAGACAAAGGAGCAGTAATTGACGGCCAGCGGCAGCTTGCATCCGGCCGCATGGGCCACGAGCGCAAGGGCGCAGAGTTCCGACTCCAGCACCGTGACCTTGGGGCCGTGGACGTAGGTGTACTCGCGTTCGAGCAGGTACCTGGCGTTATGCGGAGTGAGGCGCAGCTGGTGCAGGTTTAGGTGGCTCACCCCGGCCGCACAGAGGTCTGGCAGGAGTAGGCGCAGGCGCGTTGCCTCCTCGGGCACGGCTGGTATCTCCACGGTGACCGTGGGCACGATGCCTGCGGCCAGGGGTAGGAATTTCAGGTTGTAGTCCGTGGCGCCGATGTCGAAGCGGATCTCGTTCAGCCCCGCGTCCGCAAGCCTTCGCAGCTTGTCTTCCGTGACCAGGATGCCGTTGGTGTAAAGCCAGATGTGCAGGTCTGGGCCGCAGGTGCGACGCAGAGCCTGTACGTAGGTCAGGCTTTTCTCGAAATCCAGGAGCGGTTCGCCGCCGCTGATGCTCGCCCCGCCGAACCCGAAAAAACGGACAAGGTCGGCGTAATCCTGGGCGCGGTGAAAAGGCACGCTGCCGGACATGGGCGGGTCGTCCGTATTCTGGGGCGTGGGGCAGTAGAAGCAGCGACCGTTGCAACGTCCGCTGATGAACAGGCAGGACCAGGCCATGCCCGCGCATTGCAGGCACCCCGGTGAGAGAGGGCCGTGATGGATCTTGGTGCCAAGGCACGACACGGCAAGGCCGGGGGATTGTAGCAGCCGGGTTCTCTCCTGCGTCGCAGCCCTGGCGCGATCTTCGTCGATCCAGTTGATATAGTTGAAAATAGGGCCGTATTCGCGCGCGTTTGCCTCGATCAGGCGTTCTCTCGTCCTTTCTTCGTTCATGGAATGAATGTCTCCTGCGTGGACGATACGACTGAAAATGGGTCAATCCACCCGCATGATGGTGGCGTAACTGCCGAAAACGGCCCACACGCAGTCCTGCTCCTGCAGCTTCAGGCGGCGCAGGCTCTGTGTCGTTGAGACGATGCACAGTTCCGTGTCCGGCCCGATGCGCAGCACATATTCGGTGTTGACCCGTCCGCGTTTGATGCGGGTGATGACTCCGGGCAGGCGGTTTTCGGCCGAGCAGGGCGGCTCTTCCTCGCTCCTGTAAAGGCTGACCCAGGGGGCCTTGACCTCCACCGTGGCCAGGCGGCCGGTTTTAAGCCCCATGCGCCGCAGGCTGTCCAGGGTGATGACCGAGGAGATGACGTGCCCGTCCAGGGTCGTGAGCAGCACCTCGGCCTGGATGTCGGCGGGACGGATGGCCGTGATCTTGCCGAAAAAGGAGTTGCGGGCGCTCGTTTTGCGGTGACTTTCGCGCTGCAGAAAGGATGAGGTGATGGTGCGGATGTCCTCTTCCGAAAAAGAAACATATGCCGAGGTCAGGTTGGGCGTGGAGTGCCCAAGGTACATCTGTACCGCCGGCAGGGGCATGTTGGACTGCATCAGCTCCACCCCGCGAGATTTTCGGATCATTTCAGGGCTGGCCAGGTTCTTGGGGAATCCGCAGGCCTGGGCGCGTTCATAAAATTTGCGGCGCACAAAAGCCGGGTCGACAGAGAGCGTCTGGCCTGAAGCTTGGCGAAAGATTTCGTCGGAGAGAATGTTGCGGATTTCCACGGCCAAGGCGTCGGCCAGGGGTACGGTCCTGGTTTGCTCCGGGGTGGTTCGCCCGAAGGTGACGATGAGGCGGTCATGGTCGATGTCGCGCAGGGGATTTAGGTCCAGTATTTCGTGCAGCTTGGCCCCGGTGTGGCGGATGAGCAGGAAGATCAGCAGGATACGCCTGCGGGACAGGGTCACGTCGGCGCGCCTGGAGCCTTGGGCCCAGGTCCTGAATTCGCGTTCCAGATGTTCGAGTTGCAGGGAATCAAGACAAGACGAAGCTTCACCTACGATGCGGCCATGGTCGGCCTGATCGGTGGGCGAGGTGCGGGGGGCGGTGGTGCGCGGAGCTTTCATGATCTCCATCATGGACCGTTGGGTGGCTTGAAGGCAAGTGTCTATTTTGGGGAACGGGGTGGTTTTTCGTCTGGTCGGCGGGGGTCTATGTGGAGAAAAGTGCGTCTTTCGTCTGGTCGGAGCGGCGGGTCGGGTTGGTCCGGGCAGGCCGCCTCGAAACTCCCTCGCGGGCCTCGTACGGCTGAATCGTTGCGTGCGGGACGTACGAGCGGGGCAGCGCGGCGGACAACGATTCAGCCAACGATGCCTGGCTCGGTCAGACAGTCGAGGCAACCTGCCCAGACCAACCCGCCCCACCACGGCACTACGACAGTCATTCCAGCGGTATCACTATGCGTCATTCCAGTCGTATCGCTGCGTTATTTTAGAGGTATCACTTTGCGTCATCCCCGCGAAGGCGGGGGTCCAGGCTTTAGGTGGGAAAAGACGCGGTTATTCGTCTGGTCGGAGCGGCGGGTCGGGTTGGTCCGGACAGGCCGCCTCGAAACTCCCTCGCGGGCCTCGTACGGCTGAATCGTTGCGTGCAGGACGTACGAGCGAGGCAGCGCGGCGGACAACGATTCAGCCAACGATGCCTGGCTCGGTCAGACAGTCGAGGCAACCTGCCCGGACCAACCCGCCCCGCCACGGCACTACGATGCGTTTTTTCAAGATATGACTGATGTGTCGTCTCTGCAGCATCACGATGCGCTATTCTGGGCATCACTATGCGTCATCCCCGCGAAGGCGGGGATCCAGTTTTTTTTTAGGAAAAAGGCGCGGCTTTTCGTCTGATTGGAGAGAGGGAGGGTGCGTTTATTGCGCTGCGGGCCAAAAAAAAGGGCCCTTCGCGTGAAGGGCCCTAAAAAAGTCTGGCTCCCCGGGACAGATTTGAACTGCCGACACGGTGGTTAACAGCCACCTGCTCTGCCAGCTGAGCTACCAGGGAATGCTCGTGAGGAGCCTCTTTAGGCAAAGAGGCCTGCTCTGTCAACCGCTTTGCGCGGTTGCGCGGATTTTTGTCTGCGCGGCCTCTTCCGTTTTTCCCTGCTGCTGAAGGGCGGTGATCAGGATCTCCCAGAAGGCCGGGGCGTCGGGTTTCAGGTGTACGCTCTGCCGCGCCAGGGATTCGGCGATCTCCGGATCGTCGCCCCGTTCGAGGTAGATTTTGGCAAGCAGGTGGAAAGAGTGGGCGTCCTGGGGGTTGGCGGTTATGGCCTGGTGCAGGTATTCGCGGGCCGTGTCGCGGTCGTCGCGGCGGAAGGCCAGTCGGGCCAGATAGCGGAAGGCCGGGTTGTAGGAGCCCTCCCCCTCGGACATGGTTTTGACCTGCTCGTAAAGGTTCCAGGCCCGCTCGAAATCCCCTTCCTCCTCCGCCATGAGCCCCAGGCGGATCAGTGCGTAGACATGCTTGGGCTCAATGGTCATGACCTGCTCGAAGGCCTGACGGGCGGCGGTGGGATCCCCGTCCTTGAGGCAGGCGCAGCCGTAATTGTAGAGCGGCATGACGTGGTCCGGATGGCGGGCGGTGAGCTCCTGGAAGATGGTCCTGGCCGTGGCGTATTTGTTCAGCCGGGCATAGCAGACGCCAAGGGAGTTGCGGGCCAGCAGGTTGCCTTCGTCCACGGTCAGGGCCTTTTTGTACTCGGCGATGGCGTCAAAGGTCTCGCCCTGGGCGAAAAGTCGGTCCGCGCTGATATTGAGGGAAACGGAGTCGAAGCAGGCGATCTTCTCGTCGTGCAGGAAGTCGGCGTGGTCCAGCGCCTTGCGCACGTTTTCGAGGGTGTCGGAGCGTGTGTAGTCCAGGAAGGGATAGGCCGCGATGCCTACGGATTTTTCCAGTCCTGCGAAGCGTTCGTCTTCGAGCAGTTCGCGTACGATGCGCTGGCAGTCTTCCTGGCCCAGGTCCGGCACGTGATAGATGATGCAGTTCACGCTGAAGCGCCCGCCCAGCGCCGCGGGTCCGAACAGGGTTTCGACGCGGCTGGCCAGGGTCTGGAAGAATTGCTCCTCCTTCATCTTGTCCATGGGCGTGCGGTCGGCGTGGGGGGATTCCAGGCGCATCAGCACCATGCAGAAGCCCTTGGCCTGGGCGCGGGCCGACTGCCAGGCCTGCAGGAAGTCCCGGTAGGGGTAGATGCCGGTGAGGGGGTCCTTCTGCGGAACGCGGTCACCGGGCTGGGCTTCACGCTGCTCCATGCGGCCCGAGTGATCGTCGAGCAGGGTCAGCCTGTCGCCTTTTTCCACGGTCCAGTTGGGGTCGCTCTGAACCAGAACCTCGGCGATGGACATCTCCTCCTGCACCTCGACCAGCGAGACCTCGGCCTTGTACATGGGCGGATAGTGGCCGAAAATCACGTCGCCCTGAGTCCCGACAATGGTTTCGCTGCCGTTGAATTTGCGGGACCAGATCAGGAATCGCTGTCCTTCGTGCGCGTCCATGCTGCGGCCGAGATTGATGACCAGGCGGTTCATGGGCATGACTTCAAGGACCACTCCGCCCTGGGTCAGTATCTGCCTGAAGGAGTAGATCTGGGATCGCCCGCCGGCCTTGGCCGTGTTGAGCGCCTTTTCCGCTTTTTCCAGCACCAGCCAGGCCTGCTCTTCGGGAGCTTTCTGAAACTGCGCGCCTTGCAGGTCCTGCGGGTAATTGACGTGGCCGATGCTCGCCGAAACGCCGATATCCTCACGCAGCGGAGTGAAGCGCGCCGTGACCTTGGCCAGTTCGGCGCCCAGGTTCACGGCCAGTTCGCTCATTTTCGCGCGGGAGGCCTGCGGCCAGAGCACGCCGAAGGAATCGCCGTCCAGGCGGCAGACCAGGGTTTGCTTGGGACAGGCTGCGCGCAGACGCTCCGCCGCGAGAGTCAGGACCTTGTCCCCGAAATTGTGCCCGTAATTTTCGTTGATCTGCCTGAATCGGTCCAGGTCGAGGATGATGAGGCCGAAGCAGGCGCTGTGCCCTTGCAGGGAGTCGTCGGCCATGGCTCCCGCCCCGGGCATGATGGAGCCGACAATGCCGGAAATTTCGCGGACCAGGGCCTGGTGCAGGCAGTGGCGGTTGAAGAGGCCGGTCAGGGGGTCGGTGATGACCGATTTGCGGATCTTGATCTGCTCCAGGCACAGGGAGGCCATGTGCGGCAGAAACGGCAGGGCGCGGGACGTCTCCTGCGGATCGACCCCTCTGGCCTCGAACACTGCGAGCAGCCTGTCCGAGTGCGTCAGCGGCAGCGCCAGGCGATCATTTTCCAGGGTTGCGCGTCCGAAGGGATGCTGCGGGTCGGCCTCCATTTCTTCCGGAGTTCTGGCCGGAAACATGAGACTGTAGGAGGTAAAGGGAATGATGCCCCTCAGCGCGGTTTTGAGCAGAGGCTCGTAGTCGATGATGTCCTGGCGGCGCAGGGTGCCGGTCTCGATGGAAGTGGCCGTGTTCATGATTAACCCCAGGGTATTTTTGAAGCCATTGCCTCATGCCGCAACCCTTGTCCAGAAAGGAGAATTGTGTTTTGGGTCGAAGCTGGCTACAGCCCCGTGATAAATGTCTGTCAGGGAGGAACCAATGCTCGAAGTTACCGTCATGCCCCTTGGGCCGCTGGATACGAACTGTTACGTGGTGCACTCGAAAAGCGAGGCCGTGGTCATCGATCCGGGAGGCGAGGCAGGGGAGATCCTGTCCTTTCTTGCGGCTGAAAAGAAAAGTCTGGTCGCGATCCTGAATACCCACCTCCACTTTGACCACATCCAGGGCAACGCGGATCTGGTGGCGGCCACGGGGCTCGCCGTCATGGCCAGCGAAAAGGACGGTTTCCTCCTTGAAACCGAGCTTGGCGGCGGCGGGATGATGGGTTTTCCGCGCACACCCGCCTTTTCGTTCACCCCGCTGCAGGAGGGCGAGTTGACCCTGCTTGGCGTCAATTGCCGCGTGCTGGCCACTCCCGGTCATAGCCCGGGCAGCCTGTCCTTTTATTTTCAGGACCTGGGCGCGGTTTTCGTCGGCGATCTGCTTTTCTACCGCTCCGTGGGGCGCACCGATTTTCCCGGCAGCTCCGAGCAGGAGCTGCTCCGCTCCGTGCGCAGCAAGATCTTCACCCTCCCCCAGGAGACAGTGGTCTATCCCGGTCACGGGCCGGAGACCACCGTGGGTCAGGAGAAGCTCAACAACCCTTTTTTCACCGAGTTCATCCGATAGGAGCCATCATGATCCCCGAAGGCGAGCACGATTTTAGGGACAGGTGCTGACACGTGGGCGTCGATGCCAGTTGGCAGCTGCGATTCAGTCGAACGGACAGGCAGGTTTTCTGGGTCAAGCCGAGCGTGCTGCCCCAGCTTGAGAACGCCCTGTATATTGAAACCGATTGGAGCCTCACGCTGAGCGAAGTCGGAGAATTCGTGCGGGCGGAATTCGTCCGCAAGCAATTCAAATGAATGACCCTCTTGTCATCTCCTTGAGCCCCAGGGCTGGCGGCAACAGCGATCAGGCCGCTGCGCTTTTCGCCCGCAGCCTGGACCTGTCGCCTCGCCCCGTTTTCCTGCGCGACCATGTGCTTGAGCCCTGCACCGGGTGTGGTGCCTGCGCCGACGACGGCCGGTGCAGGATCGGCGCGGACGGAGCCGAAGAGCTGTTCACGCGCCTTGATTCCGCCTGCGGCGTGGTGCTGACCGCCCCGGTCTATTTCTATCATCTGCCAAGTCAGGCCAAGGCCTGGATCGATCGCGCCCAGTCCAGATACATGGCCCGGCAAAGGGGGCTGCGTCTGCCCGGGTTCGTCCGGCCCGCATATGTCGTGCTGGTGGCGGGAAGGACGCGGGGCGAGCATCTTTTTGCGGGCATTCTGCCGACCTTGCGCTATTTTCTGGAAGTTTTCGATTTGCGCATGGAGAACACCTTGTGCCTGCGCGGGCTCGACCAAGCCGAGGATTTTTCCCGGGATCGCGCGGCCGCGGATGCCGTGCGCGACCTGGCCCGGAGCAGCGGATGGTAGGGGCCCTCTCCCGGGTGCTTGCCTCCGTGCTGCACGCCGCCGGGCGGCGTTGCCAGTATTGCGCGGCGGTGCTCAGGCATGCCGGGGATTTTCCCCTCTGTCCGGACTGCCGCGAACTTCTTGCCCCGCGTGTCGGCGGCTATTGCCCCGACTGCGGCATCTGCTACGCGGACCCCGCCGCCCCCGTTTACTCGTGTCTGGCCTGCCGCCGGAGCAAGCCCCCGTGGTCGGCCCTGGCTTTTCACGGACTCTATTCCGGGGCGCTGCGCGATATCATCCACCGTCACAAATTCAGCCACGATCACGGGCAGGGCCAGCTCCTTGCCCACCTGCTCCGTCAGGCCTGGGACAGGCATGGTTTGGCGCGGCCGGATTGCATTCTGCCCGTGCCCATGCTGCCCGCCAAGGTCCTCAGCCGGGGCTTCAATCAAAGCGTGGAGCTGGCGCGCATGCTGGGCAAGGCCACTGGCCTGGCCCCCAAACCCTGTGGCCTGCGCAAGACCCGCGACACCATGGCCCAGTCGAGCCTGGGCCGGGCCGAGCGTCACCGCAATGTCGCGGGCGCTTTCAAGGCCGCGACGGACATGACCGGTCAGCATGTGCTGCTCGTCGATGACGTCATGACCACGGGGGCCACTCTGACGGCCTGCGCCGAGGCCTGCCGCGTTGCCGGGGCCCGGCGCGTAGACATTTTTTTCCTGGGCAGGGCCGTATGAAGGGGCTGTTGTCCTGGCACCTTCGGCACCCCAGCCAGCGGCGGATCTTGTGGATGCTGGTGCTCATGCTGCTCGGGGTCATCGCGCTCGGGGTGAAGGAGGCCCATCGCTACCAGGTCATCCGCGCCCATCAACAACTCATGACGGCCGAGCAGGCCCATTTGAATCTGGTCCAGACTTTTCGCGTCGAGATGGGCTCGGCGCTGCTCGGCTTTGAGCGGCTGGCTTCGGTCAAGGATCTGCCGGGGCTGCTTGAGCTTGAAGCAAAGATCGACAGCGCCCTGACCCGGGCGCGCGGTGTTCTGGTCGTGATGCACCAGGGCGGAGAGTTTCGCCCTGGCGATGCCGGAGACCAGACTTTCGTCCAGAACATGACCCTTGCCCGGCCCATGCCGCCCGAACTGCTCGGCGAGGCATCGAAGCTTGTTCTCCTGGTGCAGGGCATTGCGGATAACGGCCACTTCATGGTCAGCAATTTCCTGCACGCCATGCAGGTGCCCAAAAAGGGCGGCGCGGCTCCCGACATGACGCCTGTCCTTGAGCAGGCGCTGCTTCTTGTCGAGCAGGCGTCGGTAATCTCCGACGCCCTCCAGTTCGACATCAGGAGCCGGGTGGACGGGCTTGTCGAGGCCCATCAGCACAATGCCGACCGCCTTCTGGCCATGACCGGCGGACTGGTGGTGCTCCTGCTGGCGGGCATGGTCACGCTGTGCGTCCGCAGCATGGCCGCTTTTGCAAGCCTGCTCGACTCTCGCGAGAAAGATGGCGCGGCTGTGGTCGAAGCCAACGCGGGCATGGAAAGAATTCTCGAAGCCTTGCCGGTGGGCATCGCCATTCTGGGCCAGGATCGCATCATCCGCCGGGTCAACCTCGCTGCGACCAATCTGCTCGACATTGAGCCCGGCTGGTTTTTCGAGCGACGTGTGCCCTGGGACATGTTTTATGAAGATGTTCAACCGGATGATCCCGATCGACAGCCCCGGGTCGAATTCGAGCATGAGGTGCGCATGCGTGCGCTGGAAGGTCGCGCCCTGGATGTCATTAAGAGCTCTATCCCGGTCATTTTGCAGGGCGAGACCCTCATCCTTGAAGTGTTCATGGACGTGACCCAGCGCAAGCAGGCCGAGCGGGAACTCCTGCAGGAAAAATCGCGGCTGGAATCCCTCCTGGCCGGAATCAACGAAGGCGTGGTCCTGACTGGCGAGGACGGAGCCGTCATCGAGGCCAACGGGAGCTTGTGCCGCATTCTGGGCCGCGAGCCCGCCGACCTGCTGGGCCGCAAGGTCTGGGAGCTGTTTCCAGACGGCATTCTCGGGACGGAGATGGAGCAGGGGCTGCGCGCCCTGCAGGCCGATCCCGGCGTCCGTCTGCGGGATATTCAACTGGAATCCTTCCGGGACATGGCCCTGGTGGTCCGCATGCAGCCGGTTCTCGGCGAGACGGCTTTCGGGGGCATGATCGTCAGCGTCATCGAGGTCACGGACATTGTCGACGCCAGGCGCAGGGCCGAGGCCGCCTCGCAGGCCAAGAGCATGTTCCTGGCCAACATGAGCCACGAAATCCGCACGCCCATGAATTCCATCCTCGGCCACGGGGAATTGCTGGCCCGGACCCCGCTGGACCCGGAGCAGGCCGATTGCGTGAATGGAATCCGCGTCTGTGCCGAGAGCCTGCTGGTAATCATTGGCGACATCCTGGATTTTTCCAAGATCGAGGCGGGCATGCTGCGCATCGTGCCCGAGGATGTGGATCTTGCTGCGCTGCTGGCGCGGGTGCAGACCATGTTCAGCGAGCAGGCGCATAAAAAGGGGGTTGGCCTGCGCCTTGTCACCTCCGGCCTGCCTGCGGTTGTGAGTACGGACGCCGGGCGCCTGACGCAGGTCCTGGTCAATCTGATCGGCAACGCCATCAAGTTCACGGAGCGCGGCAGCGTGGAGGTCGCCGTCAATGGGCGGCCCGGCAACAGCGGAAAGACTGCGCTGCGTTTTTCCGTGCGGGACACGGGCATCGGTATTCCTTTGGCGCGCCAGCAGGGCATTTTCGCATCCTTTGAGCAGGCCGACGGCTCCTTGACCCGTGAATACGGCGGCACCGGCCTTGGCCTGACCATCGCCAACAGCCTGGTGCGCTTGCTCGGCGGCATCGGTATCGCCGTGCAGAGTCAGACCGGACAGGGCAGCACGTTTTCCTTCACCCTGGTTTTGAACGTGTCCGCACAGGCTCCGGCGCGGGCAGTATCGACTGTGGAGATCGCAGAGCGATCCTTTGCCCGTGTGCGGATTCTGGCTGTAGAGGACAATCCCTTCAATCGTGGTCTGCTGGTAAAGATGCTGAGGACTCTGGACGTGCGGGACGTCTTTCTTGCCGAGAATGGGCAGGAGGCTGTTGACGCCCTGGGGGGGGGGAAGACCTTCGACATCGTGCTCATGGACATCCAGATGCCGGTCATGGACGGGCTTGAGGCCACCAGGAAAATACGGGCCATGGGGCTGGACGTGCCGATCATTGCCTTGACCGCGCATGCCCTGGAGTCGGATCAGCGCAAGAGTCTGGAGGCGGGCATGAACGGGCATCTGGCCAAGCCGTACAGGCTGCAGGACCTGGTCGAAACCCTTGGAACCTGGTGCCCTTGAATTTTTTGTTGACGCTGCGAAAATTTCGTCTTATTTGCATTCTCCCTCTCGACAGCTGTCCTGCTCCGGACGGCTTTTTAGCGTGATCAGAGTCTTGACGGGGCGCCTCGGAAGAGGTAGCCACGTCGTTCAATATTTTGGAGGTCGCAAGATGTTTGCAATCGTGGAAACGGGCGGAAAGCAGTTTCGAGTGGAAGAAGGCCGCGTTCTGAAGGTAGCCAAGCTCGACGTACAGGCCGGTTCAGAGCTTACTCTGGACAAGGTCCTGCTGGTCGGGACCGGCGTCGATGTCAAGATCGGCCAGCCCTTCGTCGACGGCGCAGCCGTGCAGTGCGAAGTGGTTGAGCATGGTCGTGACAAGAAGATCATCATTTTCAAAAAGAAACGCCGCAAGGATTATCGTAAAAAACAGGGACACCGTCAGGATTTTACTACCCTGAAAGTGAAATCCATTCAGGCCTAGTGTCGGGAGGAAATAATGGCTCATAAAAAAGCAGGTGGTAGTTCACGCAACGGACGCGACAGTGCCGGTCAGCGACTTGGCGTGAAAAAGTTCGGTGGCCAGACGGTTTTGGCGGGCAACATCCTTGTGCGTCAGCATGGCACCAAGGTTCACCCCGGCGTCAACGTCGGCGTGGGCAAGGATTTCACTCTTTTCGCGCTCATCGACGGCGTTGTGAAGTTTGAAAAGTATACCCGCAAGAACAAGGTCAAGACCAGGGTCAATATCGTTCCCGCTGTCTAGATTTTGTTCGGCGAAAGCCTTTTTCAAGCCGCTTCAAGAGAGTGCTCTTGGGCGGCTTTTTTTGCTGTCCGGCGGATATGCGCGCCGGACCTGGAGAGAACATGAGATTTGTAGATGAAGCCAGGATCATCATCCGTTCCGGAAGCGGTGGTCAGGGTAGTGTTTCGTTCCGCCGGGAAAAATACGTGCCTCGGGGCGGTCCCGATGGCGGGGACGGGGGCAAGGGCGGCAACATTATCATGCGCGCCAACAACAACCTGCTGACTCTTTACGATTATCGCCATGCGTCCATTCAGGAAGCTGAAAGCGGGCGGCCCGGTGGCGGGCGGCTTTGCTATGGCCGAGCCGGGGTGGACAAGGTCGTCGAGGTGCCGGTGGGTACCCAGGTTTTTGAGCAGGTGGAGGACGGCGAACGCCTTATCGCCGATTTCGTCACGGACGGGCAGGAGATCGTTGTCGCCGAGGGCGGCCGCGGGGGCAAGGGCAACACGCATTTTAAGTCCTCGGTCACGCAGGTGCCGCGCTTTGCTCAGCCTGGGGAACCGGGCGTGGAAAAATACATCCGCCTGGAACTTAAAGTCTTTGCCGACGTTGGACTCCTGGGGCTCCCCAATGCGGGCAAGTCCACACTTATTTCGCGCATTTCCGCAGCCCGGCCGAAAATCGCGGCCTATCCCTTTACCACTCTGTCCCCGAACCTGGGCGTGGTCATCGACGAGATGGAACGCAAGCTCGTGGTGGCGGACATTCCCGGTCTCATCGAGGGTGCGCACGCGGGCCTGGGCCTGGGGCACACTTTCTTGCGCCACGTGGAGCGGTCACGCTTTTTGGTCCACATCCTGAGCATCGAGGACGTGAACGTGGACGATCCGCTTTCCGGGTTCCACATCCTTGATGACGAGTTGCGCCAGTTCGATCCGGCCCTGGCCCAGAAGCCGCAGCTGCGGGTCGTCAACAAGATCGACCTGGCAGACGAAAAACGCATGGCCGAGGTGCGCGCGGCCTTTGACCACCTCGGGCTCAAGGTGTACTTCATGTCGGCATTGGACGAAACCGGAGTGGACGTGGTGCTCGAGGCCATGTGGAATCTGCATCTGCAGACCGTCAAGGACGAAACCGAACATGGAACTATCGACTGATTGGCGCGAGCAGCGCCGCCGGATTCTTGAGAAGGCCAAGAGGGTTGTCATCAAAGTCGGCAGCGCGGTGCTGACCACAGAGAAGGGGCTCGACCCCCGGGTGGTGAACCGGCTGGCCGACCAGATTGCGGGGCTGCACGACCGGGGCCTTGAAATCGTGCTCGTGACCTCCGGGGCCGTGGCTGCCGGGCGCTGCGTGCTTGGCGCGGACAAGGCCCCCGGCTGCATGGTTCACAAGCAGGCGGCTTCCGCCGTGGGCCAGAGCCGCCTCATGCACAGCTATGACGAGGCCTTCGCGCACTACGAGAAGATCACGGCGCAGGTCCTCTTGACCAGGGACGACCTGCGCAGCCGCGAGCGGTTCCTGAACGCCCGCAACACCATGTGCCGGTTGCTGGACTGGAAGGTCATCCCCATCGTCAATGAGAATGACACCGTGGCCGTGCAGGAGCTCAAGTTCGGCGACAACGACGCCCTCTCCGCCATGGTCGCCAATCTGGTCGGGGCGGATGTGGTCATCAACCTGACCTCCGCCGACGGCGTGTTCGACGACAATCCTCTGGAAAATCCCGACGCCGGTTTCGTGCCCTGCATCGAAAACATTTCCGAACTCAATCTGCAGTCCATGTGCCGGGGCAAGACCGGGGCCGGGACCGGCGGCATGCTCAGCAAGCTCATGGCCGCCCGCCGCGCGGCCAGCATCGGCGTCCCGACGCTTATCGTCTCGGGCCGCCAGAAGCATGTGCTGGAGCGCGTGTTCGATCTGGAGGACCTTGGCACCTGGATCGCGCCGACCCAGAAGATGCTCTCGGGCCGCAAGTTCTGGCTGGCCTATCACCTGGACCCGGCCGGGACCATCGTGGTCGACGACGGGGCCGCGCGCGCCCTGACGGGCAAGGGCAAGAGCCTTTTGGCCGCAGGCATCTGCGGTGTGGAAGGTAACTTCGGCATGGGCGCCCTGGTCAGGATCGTCCGCCTCGACGGCGGCGTGGTGGGTGTTGGGCTTACGAATTTCAAGGCCGTGGAGTTGCGCAAGATCCAGGGCCTGAGCAGTTCGGAGATCGAAAAGATTCTGGGGCCTTGCCCGCATCAGGAGGTTGTGCACCGCGACAATATGGTGCTGGACAGTTCCCTGTAACCGGCTGCCCCAAAACGGCAATCTGCTTCGTCACTGCAGAAAATCCAGATCCTCACGTATGTCTCAATACGCTTTGGGCCTGGATTTTCTTTGTTCCTCGCATCTCATCATTTTTGAACAGCCTTCCCATCCTGTGTTTTCAGATTTAGCTATCACGAACCGAACAGATGAAACACGAACAGTCGTCCGCTGCGCACGGTCACGGTGGCTTGGGCCTCGACGAAGACGTTGCTCATGCCTAAACTGGTGCCAAAGGTCAGGGTTGCGTCGTGGAGCGGGTACTCAAGGCCCGTGAGGCTCACTCCGCAGGCCTCGGGCGTGGCCGGGAGTAGGGACAGGGTGTCGCCCACCGCGCCGCTTAAGGTCAGGGTTTGATCCGTGAGGTGGATACACTGCTCCTGGTCCATGATGCAGACCGGGATTCCGGTGGGCAGGCAGCGGGCCAGGAGAAAGAGGTTGCCCAGGGTGTGGTCGAGCCTGCCGCCGGTTGCTCCGAGGATGGAGATGCTCGAAGCGCCCCGCTCCAGGGCCAGTTCCAGGGCCAATTCCAGATCAGTGGCGTCTTTTTTGGGCGGATGCAGGTGCATCTCCACCCCCTCATCGCGGTATTGCGCGAGCAGATCCCGGGGAATGGAGTCCATGTCTCCAACCGCAAGATGCGGAAGGATCTGCATGGACGCAAGATGCCTGCTGCCTCCGTCCACTCCGATCAGGCGTTCGGCGGAGGAGACCATGGCCCGGACTTTGGGCGAAAGTTCAAGGGGGCCGTTGGCCAGGAGAACCCAGTGCATCATTTCTCCGCAGTTTGAAGGTTGGGGCGATTCTTGCTGTTTCGGGAGCATCCCAGTAGACTTTTTTTGAATAATCACCTGTCCTGGACAACGCAAGGATGTGCCATGCCTAACCCTATGCCGAATGTGCTCGTTGTTGACGACAGCAAGATGTTTTTGCAGGTCCTGGTCCAAAGTTTGGAGGAGACCGTCGCGGGCCGCATCATTTCCGCCGGTTCTCTGGAAGAGACGCGCGCCTTGCTTGACCAGCATGAGTTTGCCGTGGCCATGCTCGATCTTAACCTCCCCGATGCGCCCCAGGGCGAGGTGGTCGACCTGGTGCTTGAAAAGGGTATCCCGGTCATTGTTTTTGCCGGGGATTGCACGGACCAGACTCGCGAGCGTCTGTGGTCCAAAAATATCGTCGATTACGTCCTCAAGGAAGGCGGCGAGAGCTTGCGCTATGCCGTGCGCCAGGCGCGGCGCGTGATCCTGAATCGCGAGATCAAGGTGCTGGTGGTCGAGGACTCGGAGATGGTCCGGACCATGGTCGCAGGACTCTTGCGTGTTCACCGGTTTCAGGTTTTCGAGGCCGCAAATGGTCGCGAGGGGCTGCAGGTCTTGAATGCCAATCCGGACATCCGGCTCATCATCACGGATTACGAGATGCCGGAAATGGACGGGATACGGTTCGTCCGTGCCGTGCGGGCACGTCATCCCAAGGAAGAGATGGCCATCATCGGCATCTCCAGCCATGAACTGGAATATCTGTCGGCCCGTTTCCTCAAGAGCGGGGCCAACGATTTTCTGACCAAGCCATTTTCGAGCGAGGAGTTCTACTGCCGGGTCTCCCAGAACATGGACCTGCTGGAATACATCCAGACCATCAAGGACTACTCCGAGAAGGATTATCTGACCGGGCTGTTCAACCGCCGCTACCTGTTTGCGCAGGGGCCGTCCCGCATTCGCAAGAAGCAGAAGAAGGGCGATGCGGTCTGCCTGGCCATGCTCGATATCGATCATTTCAAGAAAATAAATGATCAGTACGGCCATGAGATGGGTGATGCCGTGCTGAGGGACCTGGGCGAACAGCTGCTGCGGCATTTTGCTCACCGTGGCATCGCCGCTCGCCTTGGCGGGGAGGAGTTTTGCCTCCTCCTCGATGACGATGCCACCAGCGTTACGGAATTGCTGGAAGAATTTCGCCAGGAGGTCGCGGGCACGGATTTTACTTGCGGCGGGGTCCGATGTTCCTTTTCGCTCAGCATCGGCCTTTGCGCGTCCGCGCATTTGGATATGGAGGCCATGCTCAAGAATGCGGATGAGGCCCTTTACATGGCAAAGAATAACGGCCGTAACCGGCTTGAAATTTGGAATAAATGAGCAGGCTGCTCAAAAATGGCGATCTGCTTCGTCACTGCAGAAAATCCAGACCCTCGCCTGTCTGAATACTTTTGCGGGCACACGTACGCTTCAGCCCTGGATTTTCTTTGTTCCCCGCATCTCACCATTTTTGAACGCCTGGAAATTTGTAATTTTCAACAGCCAGCTAGACACGATCAGAGGTTTGGATGTTTGAAGCAAGCCTGTATGCAGCCCGTCGCCGGGCGCTGATGGAGTCGGTCAAGACCGGCTGCATCCTTTTGCCGGGCAACGATCTTGTGGGCATGAACTATCACGCCAACGCCTTTGACTTTCGTCAGGATGGCTCTTTTCTCTATTTTGCCGGATTGGACGAACCCGGACATTGCCTGTGGCTCGACTGTGAAAGCGGGGAGGAAATGCTTTGCGGTCCAAGCCTGGGGCTGGACCATACCATCTGGAGCGGTGCGGCACCGTCGCTTCCGGAGTTGGCTGCCAGGTCGGGTATTGAGAACGCCTGGACCATGGCGGATTTGGCGGCCGCCTGCCATGACGCGCAAAGGCCGGGCCGGGCGGTGCATTATCTGCCGCCCTATCAGGGAGAAGGGGTGCTGCGCATCTGCCGATTGCTGGGCGCTGCGCCGGATACTGTCGAGGCCGGGGCTTCGCAAAAGCTTGTCCGGGCCGTGGTGGCGCTTCGCAGTGTCAAGAGCGGTGAGGAGGTGGACGAAATCCGCCAAGCAGTAGCCCTCTCTGCGCAGATGTATGCCGAGCTTATGGCTGCCTGCACGCCCGGGGTGGCAGAAATGGAGCTTTACGGGCGCATGCAGGGGTTCATTCTTGCGCGCGGCAGCCGGGAAGCATTCCCCATGATCCTGTCCCGGCGCGGGGAGGTGCTGCACAACCACAGCCATGACCAGACTCTTTCTGAAGGGGACCTGCTGCTGGTCGATTCCGGGGTGGTTTCGCCCCTAGGGTACGCCTCGGACATCACCCGCACCCTGCCCGTTGGCGGGCGCTTCACGCGGCGTCAGCTGGACATCTACGAGATCGTGCTGCGCGCCCTGGCCGAGGGAACTTCGCGAATGGGTCCGGGAGTGCCTTTCGTGGAATGCCACTTCTCCGCCGCCACACAGGTGGCTCAAGGGCTCACGGACCTTGGACTCATGCGCGGCGACCCGGCCGAGGCCGTGGCTCAAGGGGCGCACGCCCTCTTTTTTCCGCATGGCCTCGGGCACATGCTCGGGCTTGATGTCCACGACATGGAGGCTTTGGGAGAGGATTTCGTTGGCTATGACGAAGAGTTCAGACGCTCCACGCAGTTCGGCCTGTCCAGCCTGCGCATGGCCCGCAGGCTTCAGCCTGGATTTGTCATGACCGTGGAGCCGGGCATCTATTTTATTCCCGCCCTTATCGGGCAGTGGCGGGAGGCGCGGCGTCTGGAAGAGTTCATCAACTACGAAGCCATTGACGCGTATCTGGATTTCGGCGGCATCCGCATCGAGGACGACGTGCTGGTCACGGAGCACGGTCATGAAGTCTTGAGCGCGGGCATTCCAAAAGAGCCCGCAGCGGTGTGCGCCTGCATGGGAGGGGAGAAGTGAGAAAGATCAGCCTGCACGGCGGGCACAGCGGCCAGTATTGCGACCATGCCCGTGACACGCTGGCGCAGATCGTGGCCGCGTATCACGATGCCGGATTTGAATGCATCGGCCTGACCGAGCACATGCCGCCCTTTGACGACGCCTGGCTTTATCCGGACGAGGCCGGGCTCGGGCGCACTGCAAAATGGATGCAGGCCCGCTTCGCAAACTACGTGGCCGAGGCCAGAGCGCTTCAGCACGCCTACAGGGGCCGCATGGGCATTCTCGTCGGCATGGAGAGCGAGTGGTATCCCGGCTGCGGCCCATGGGTCGCCAGCCTGCGCGAAACCCATGGCCTCGATTATGTTGTGGGATCAGTTCACCATGTCGGGGGAGAGTGCGTCGACTTTTCAAAACAGGACTACGAACGCATCGCTACGCGGTACGGCGGGCTGGCTCCTCTGTATGCGGCCTATTTCGACGCCCAGCTAGAGATGATGCAGGCCATCAAACCGGAAGTGGTGGGCCATTTCGATCTCATCCGTATGCATGATCCGAACTACCTGCAAACGCTAACGCAAGCAGATGTCTGGGAACGGGTGCTGCGCAATCTGGACTGGATGGCAAAAGCCGGCGCAGTGCTGGACGTAAACGCGAGAGCGCTCCTCAAGGGACAGGCGCAGCCGTATGTCTGCGCTCCGATTCTGGACGCTGCCGCAAAGCTCGGGGTGGGCGTTGCCTACGGCGATGACGCACACGGAGTGACGGATGTGGGATGCGGGTTTGCGCGGGTAGAGGAATTGCTTGCCCAGAGGAGAATGAAAGGGCCGGAAACTTCCAGTTCCCAGGTGCTAAGGCAGATCGGCGGGTGAGTTCTTCCAGGCGTTCCAAATCAACCGGCTCGAATAGACCAGACCACTCCCGACCATCACATAGAGTCCGGTCTTGATGGCCGCGTCAAGGGGCAGCACGCCCAAGGTTCGCCCGAACACGATCATGACCGCGATGAGCAACCAGTTGCGCACAGAAAAAAGTCCGCCCAGACAAGCGCGGGAAGGCTTGGCGCCGATGTGAAGAATGATTCTGTTTGCAACTCGGTCCAGAACAATTTTGCTTTTGACCACACCCAGAATCCCTCCGACCACAATCACCGCCAGTAAGATCCCCCAAGAACCTTCCCGAAAGATATAGATTCCTTTAAGGGTGAGAAAAAAACCAACCGCTGACCACACAATGGCGGCGGTGAGCAGGCGCGTGCGGGGATAGGCGCGGGGGGTCAAGCGGTCGAGGAAGTGGGGGGGCATGGGAACTCCTTAAGTTCCCAATCCTAGAAAGGCTGTAGGCTAAAGTCAAACGCGGGGCCAATTGGCTTGGCCCCGCGCTGAGCTATTCTGTGACCTTGCGCCAAAAGAGCGGCCCGGATCTGACATTAATTGGCGTTTCAACATCGATCGTAAGAATCGCACCTGTACTTGTCTGGACAAACGCCGTAGCGCCATCCTCACCGATATGGAGCGTAGGGGTGAAAGCAAGACCACGTCCTAGTGGAAGGGAAGTGTTCAAGATGTCACCGGAAGCACCAAGGATCGGTTTATAGAATGCTGTTCCCGTTTTGTAGTAAACAGCCCAGAGCGTGCTGTTGGCATCAAAGGCGTCGCAGACGTCACTTGTAGGTGTATTGCTGGTGAAGATAACTGTTCCGCCCAGTACTGCAGGCTGTCCCAGGACTCGCTCTCGGTCATGATCGAAGTCAATATGCCAGCCATCAGCGTCGTTGACTGCGGCAACGAGATTATTCCAGTGACCTGGTGTAGGATTTGGACCAGTCATAAGGGTCCCGCCTTTGTAAGCCCTGACGCAGTTAATTGTACTAACTCCTGAGCATAGACTGTTGCTAACCGTAACGTCAGTGCTGTTAAAAAGGGCAGCAGTCACGACAGTGTCAAAAGTCAGTGTTGTGGAGTTGACGACGTCTTTGACTCCATAAAATGACATTTTAGATGTCTGGGGTATGTCCGGAGTGTTGAAGAGTCGGCCCGCTCCAAAATAGACCCATAAGAGACCGGCGTCGTCCTTAGCTACGCTTGCGGCCGAGGTGATGGGCTTGCCAACATCAATCAGTGTTGAAATGCTATCCCATCCTGAGGTAATGGCGTTATTGGTGTCCAGTCGGTACATCTTACCAGTTGGATTGGTCTGTGTGCCAGCCGTAGTTCCGAAATAAACCAAGTCAGTCTTGAATTCCTCGGTCGAAGGATATGGTCCGATATCGAGATCCACTGCTATGGGATCAAAAATGAATGAGTTTGGTTCCGTAAAGCCATATGGCTCCCCGCTTGTCGACAACGTCCCAGTTCCGTTGACAGTGAGAAGTGCTTTGTCAGCGACAAGCGCCTTTAGATCCAGGGCAAAGAGACGACCAGCCTGTTCACTTGTTTCCACGCCGAGTTTATTGCGCGATGCCTTTCCGGCAGAATCTGCCGGACCGGAACCGAAAACCAAGTACCATTGATTTTCGGTTGCAAGGGTGGTGTTTCGTTGGGTCATGGGCATGACAGTCGGGTAACAGGTCGTGAAGCCCTGTCCGGGGAGTGCGATTTCTGCAAGTAGTTTAGGCGGTTGCTCAGGATTCGTTATGTCCATGATGACGTAAGCGGATGACATGGAACGGTCGGCAGCGCCGTCCTTAGTGATATCCACTCCAATCTCGGCTCCACCAAGTCGCATGCCGGCAACAAGGATAGTCCCCCATCCATCAGGGTAGGTGTCGGGGTCTTGGGATACTTGGCTGGTTGTGTCATTGAAGAACACTCGGGCGTCAAAGACGCGGGGTTTGAGGTCCATGTACGCTGCATGGAGGTTTTGACCGTACTCGGGATGCATTAGCCATTTCAAGTGGGGCAGAAGATTGAAGGGAACATAAGCCCAGGCTTCCATGCCCAGAGGCCAGTCATGTTCGCCATTAGGAGAAGTCAGGAAGGCTTTTTGAGTGCTGTTGTAAAAGCCTGCATTAAATGCGTGGAGCATCCCGTCGTTAGCACCGACATAGACCATTTGTCTTCTATTTTTGTACTTATTGACAAAGCCTTCATAGGTTTTGTCCTTATAGATCATGTGATAGTTTTCTGCAGGTCTGCCAACAACCGTTGGGGATGAATATATAATGTCGCCTAGGCGCCACGTCTTGCCGCCAAAAGATCTGCTGCGGGTAAAATCATCAACGCTGCCGATGGTAGCATTACCGACATCCAGTCCTCGAATGAAGTTGGTCTGCCGTTGCGACAATGTTCTGAGTTGGGTATCGCTAAGTCCAAGGGAGGGAGCGACCGATCCCGAAGTGTTTTCATAAAGTGTCAGGTAGCTGCAGAAGTAATCTGGGTCTTTACAGTCGACATCGGCATGTGTAAAAGGCACAAATTCGCCAATATCGGGAATCATGTTGCTATTCTTGTCTACAAAAGTGAAGATGTACCGTGAAGCCGTGCCGCCATAGCTTCGGTTGGTAGTTATGGCGGCATCGCTTACGTCATTAAGCCAGTCCGTAGAAGACCACAAAAAGTTGATGTCGTTGATAGTGGGAACAAGGGTTGAATTTCCAGATTCGTCAAACCTGTAAATGAGTTCCGCTGTATCTGTTTTTATGAACCGAATGACTTTGTCGTAGTCCGCTCCACTAAGGTCGAGTTTACTATTTTGGGTGGTATCTTCGCGCATTTGCCCTTTGGAATCTACCAGCAGTGCATGGATCTGTCCTGCCCAAGCCGGAGCCAGAGGGGTGATTGCAGTTGGCTGAAAGAAAATCGCCTGATAGACAGCCCCTTCGCCGTCGCCTGTGGTCGGAGGGAGGGAAGCGGACGTGCCGGACGCGACACTGGCGGTAGCCATGGCAAAGACTTGCGTAATCGCGGCTTCAAGTTCGCTGCCGGACTCAGCTTCAAAATAGTTGTCGGGAACTCCGTCGCCGTTGGCGTCCCACTCAGTAGTTAAATCCGGCATGTTATTGCCGTTACTTCCGATGCCGGACTGCTTGAATTTTCCGTAGCGGGCAGCGTCGCTAAGGAGGGTACTGCCCTTTCCGAAAGCAAAAACGGCATAAAAGTCTACGTTTTGAACTCCTGCGAGGTCGGGGCGCATGTCTGTTGTTTGGCCCCAGTGTGCAACGTCGATAAGGTACGATCTGCCGCCGTCAGGTAATGTGTAGTATGGGTTGACAATCCGCTGTCGGATTTTTTCTCCATAGTAATCTGCGGGGAGGCTGTTATCCTGGGTGCTTTCGCCGTCTGTGATGAGGATAACGTTTTGCTTAGTGCACTCGATAAGTTCACCAATTGATGGGAAATAAAATGGGTCTTGGGTAGTACCGACCTCATAGCTTGAGTCACCCCTATATCGAGGTCCTGTATTGGTGCCCGAAGTAATGCCGCCACCTGTGTCGAGATCCTGTCGGATATAGCCGTAAACCGTAAACAAGGTTTCGGCCAGCGGGGTCCATGTAGTTGGGTTTATTGTGTTGATATCATTTATTAAATCGCTGAGTTCGTTCGGATCTTCGCTCATGTATCGCAGAATTTTACCACCGTGATGGTACGCAGGGGTCGAGCTACTAGTGTCGTACACGAAGAGGGCCATGCGAGCCTTGTCTTTGAAATCGTGAAGAACGCCCTCTTTTTTGGAATCCTTAACCCGAATCCGGTAGTTTGTTCCATCGTATGTAAAGTACATTGTGTTTGCAGGCTGTACGATCCACCTTTCAAGATTTTCGACTGGAGTCATGAACTTCAGGTCGCCGTTTAAGTCAGTTTTTTCTAATCCGTCGTATTTGAAATCAGCAACGCGTTTTGATCCGTCTTGGCTGACTCCTTCGTAGCAATTGTTGGTTGTGTTGTACTTACCCCCCCCCATGACCTTTCTTGCAACGTCTGCCCGTTTCATTGTTGCCCAATTAAGCCAGTTGCCGTTCCAAGTGCCTGATGCGTTGTTAGCATAGAAAAAACGATTAGCAACAGTTGCTGTAGTGTCGTAAGTGTAATATGTCCTCGGGTCAAAGTAGCCGTAGTATTCTCTGGCTGGATCAAAGACGCTGGTACCACCGCTAGTGTATGCCGCGTTACGCATACTACCGGAGTTGTCAAATATGATAATAATCGAAGGTTTTTCATCTTTGACGAGAAATGGTGGCATCCAATTGAAATCATTTGCGACGTAGGATAGAGTCGAACTGGGAGCAAACAAGATCAATCCCAAGAAAAGAGAAAAGATTAGCTTATTCACAGGTGATCCATATTTTCTGGACATACATGACTCCTTCCTGTTCAGAGGAATTGGAACACCAGACAGCTGCTTTGGAGTTATTCAGTTCTTCCTGCAGATTGCCTGGATTTCCGCTGCAATCTAGGATTGTGGCGTTGTGAGGGATGATCAATTCCAGGCCGTCACTTGCGCGAGTGACGGTCCACCTGACGCCGTCTTCAAGTACCCAAACCCCCTCACAGGGGCTGCTATCCGCGTTAGTAATGTCTTGAGCATACGCCCCGGTCGCGGCAAGGCAGAGCGCCAGGGTGATGAGATATGATTTGAGCATATGTCCTCCTTGAGCGGAAGGTTTATTTTTATTACGCCACGCCGCTCACCTGTTGATATGTCGCCAGCCCAAGTCTACGGTTGCTTGACTGTTGCGGCGACCCTCTCTGTGTGCGCGAATGAGATAATTAGTGAATGTTCCGCCACTGGCCGCACCCTTTCCAGCGCCCTCATAGCCTGCTCCGATCTGCATGGCCGATCCTTCGAGTACTCCGCTGTCCAGCCAACCAGTACGGATGAGGGTGCCCATGGTGCCCTGGATAAAATATTCCAAAGGATCTGCAGGTGGGGCAACTCCGAAACCGGTACTGTTGCCCCAGAAATTTGCGTTGGTCGAGTTGGTTCCGTCATCGTAAAAGCTGGAATTTGTATCATCGATGGCCTGTCCCAAGAACACATGGCCAACATTAACACCGGAATCAGCATGGAAAAAGGCTTCTCGGGTGTCGCGGTCATTGGCTGCGGTGAACAGATTCAGGTCCGCAACATCGAGGGCTGCAAGGCCTAGCGCAGCAAGGATCGCTAGGACAATAATAGCCACGACCAAGGCAGATCCTGATTGAGGACGTTTAGATTCAATACTTGGGGGAGAAGACGTATACATACGATGTGCTCGCTTGGATGCCTTTGTTGTTCCAGTTCACTGTGCAGGTCATTTCTTTGCACCTGTTCAGCGGAGCAAAGTCCTGAATGCCGCAGTTCATTGTGTATGCAACTCCGGAAACGACGGTGTTGACCGTGGCGTTGGACAGGTTGTTGAATGTGAGCGCTGCGTACTGTGCGCGGGTAGCGTTTTCCAAAAAATCTTCTATTATCAAACTGGCGTGGGTCATGTGGTAAGCACGGCTATCCTGAGTCGTTGATCTGGAAATCATGGTGACAACCGAAAGAAGTCCAATGGCGAGAACAGCCGTAGCTACAAGGACTTCCACAAGTGTAAAGCCTTTCATGCTTTGGGATTGGCAAAAGTGTCTTATATTTTGCATGTGTTTATAATCCCATGTTTCGACAGTACACTCGTGTGTTCATAATTCGGTTAGATATGTTGAGGCCAGCTCTTTCGTCTGATGCAGCGGCTGAAATTGTAATGTCTATAAAGCGAGTGTCTGTCTCTATTTCAGGAGTATTGACCGGGATGACGTCGCCGTTGCGGTCACGATAGACAAAAGTAAGGTCAGCGATATTTTCTGCAGCGGTAACCCATTCTGCTGATGCATTCAGCCAGTCGATGGTGTTATTTGGTCGCAAGATATATGCTATTTGCGTGCTTCCATCTGGTGCTGGATCTCTGGTGCAGCGGACTGACGTAGCATTTGTAGCGATTTCAACAAATCCATTTGAGGTGCCGCTGGTAACTGTATAGCCACACATCCGCAAATCCTCGGCTATCTGCACCACAGCGGACAGGAGTTCCTGCTGCATCACAGTTGTCTCTTCCTGTTTGGCGGCCATAAGGTTGTGGACGCGGAACAGATTGTACAGCCCTGTTAGGACGATGCCCATCATGACCATCGCTACCAGTATTTCCACTAGGGTCATTCCAGACTGGGCTCTTTTCTCGGACATGCGAAATTACTCCGCCTAGTTCGTTATTATGCTGCCTGAAGTCCGTACTGTGACAGACAAAGTTGATGCAGCGTTGTTGGTTATGGGAATGGTTCCCGCAGTGAGCGCTCTGCCTCTGCTGGTGAATGAAGTATTCAAGGAATTGGAAAGCCGCACTCCGCTCCCGATGATCGAGAGATCAAATTGCCGCAGTGTCGTGCCGTTGGTGAACGAAACAACACAGGTGTTGGTTGCGTTGCTACAGCTGAAATTGATCTGCTGGTTGCGCTTGATAGCCTCAACTCGTGCATCCTGGCACATGCTCACGATGGTTCTGGCGGCGCGTTTTAGATTGGCTTGGGGCAGCCATTTCATCAGGGCTGTTCCGGAAATGCCCGCCAGAATGCCGATTACCGCCACAACTACCAGTACTTCGATCAAAGAGAAGCCTTTTGGCTGAGATGTCGTGTTTCGATGATTCAAGCTTTGAGTTTTTGTATTCATAATTGCGGCATAACTGTTCAATATTTCGGGATTCAGAAAAAAACACTTTTGACTACAAATTTTGTCACCTTTCGTCTGTTTCTGCCATAATTTTGTCACTTTTGGCCGAATCAATTTGGGTCCCATGTTTTGCTGGGGCGGCTGTTGGTAAAAGTAAGTGCGCATTTAATGTTTCACGCGTACAAAAAATGCTTAAATTTCATACAATTTTTTTATTTATAAACACGTATCTTTTTGTTGTCAAAGACTCCTTACCTATTTCGCTCCGATCAAATAATTATGGTTAGCAGAAAGTATGCCGATGTGTGCACATCGTGTTGACGTGCCTACTCAGTTTTTTGATTTGTGAAGAAATTTTTGTCAGTCGCTGAGAGCGGAGGGTGGTTCTTTGAAATCTGCGAAGGTAGCGTTTCTAGCGAAAACTCAATCATAACATTTTGTTATGGTGCGGTGTAGTGTGAAAGTGAGCATAAAACTCTGAGTTCGCTGTGGCCGAGTCAATTTTTGGACTGCGTGCTCAAGGATCATTAAAGAAGGACTCGCAATGTACTCTATAGGGCGCAGTGAGTTCTATGGGCTTTTGCGTCACTCCGTATTCTTGCGCCAGAACAGGCAACCGGACTTGAAGGGGAAGGCTGAGTCGATCTCGGTGCCCGTGAGAGCGCCGGAGGTTAGCTGAGTGAAGGCTGTCACGGCCTGTTTTTCACTGACGTGCAGGATGGGGTGTGCGGCCAGGCCTGGGCCGAGGTCGATGAAGGCGGGAAAGTTACCGATGGAATGCTCCAGCGAAGGCCAGAAGTACGGGGTGCCGGTTTTGTAGTAGAGCGCCCAGAGGCGGCTTGTTCCTCCGGCTGCGCAAATCTCCTGCGCCGGGGTAAAGCTTGTGAATACCACCGACCCGCCCAGGACTGCCGTCTGGCCCAGGACCCTTTCTCCCGCTGCGCTGAATGTGTGCTTCCAGCCAGGGGCCTGGTTCAGGGTGCTGGTCAGCCATGCCCAGTCCCGGGTGGTGCTTGAGTCTTCGTCCATCTGGATTATGCCTACGCAATTGTCCGAGTATTCCCCCTCCCCGCAGGTGCCCTGTGTCACAGCGACTTTGCTGCTGTCGAAGAGGTGCGAGGCAAAGACCGTGTCCCAGTTTTTGACTCCGTTTGTTTCCGGTTCCCTGATCCCGTAAAAGCCCATGGGGCCGGTTTGGAGGATGTCGTCGGGATTGAAAAAACGCCCCGTGCCGAAATAAATCCACAGACTGCCTGTTTCGTCCACCGCGACTGAGGGCGCGGCGCTAAGCGGTTCACCCATATCGACAAGGGTGGATGTTTCCCAGCCTATGGGCGCGCCATTGCCGGTCCGCAGCCGGTAAATCTTGCCCGCCGGGCTGGCGGCATCCCCGGCCACGGTGCCGAAGTAGACAAGATCGGTGCTGAATTCGCCCACGCCATTCTTGGAGCCGACATCGAGATCTACGCACACAGGGTCGGAGATGAACGATCCTGCCTCCGCAAAGGCGAAAGGGTAGCCTTTCGCAGAGGTCAGGCCTGTGCTGTCCACGGTTTTGATTGTTTTCTCCGTGAACAGGGCGCTCAAGTCCAGCACGAAGAGCTTGCCGGGTCGGTCGCTGCTTTCGCGCATGAGCTTGCCCCTGTCGGCGCGTCCGGCACCGTCGGCCGGGCCGGAGCCGAAGACCATGTACCATTTGTTGGTGTCCAGGCTTTTGGCATTGGGGCTGCTCATGGGCATGACCGCAGGGACGCAGGTCGTGAAGCCCTGGCCGGGCAGGGAAATCTCGGCCAGCACGCCTGGCGGTGATTCCGGGTCGGTGATGTCCATGATCACGTAAGCTGAGGTCACGGTGCGGTCGATGCCTCCATTAAAGGTGTTGCCGTCGGTCTTATCGATGTCCACTTCCATGGCCGCCCCGCCCATACGCATGCCCGCGACCAGGATCGTGCCCCAGCCGCCTGGATATTTGTCTTCGTCTACGGACGTGACCCCGTCGGACATGAAAAAGATCCGGGCGTCGAAAACCCTGGGTATCAGATCCATGTAGGCGACATGCAGTCTTTCGCCATAATCCGGGTGCATGAGCCACTTGAGGTGTGGGAGCAGGTTGTAGGGCACGTAGGCCCAGAGTTCCTGGCCGAGGGGAAATGGCGTCCGCCCGCCTCGTTCCTCGTCGAAAGTGTGGGTGCCGGCATTCCAGAAGCCGCCGTTGAACGCGTGCAGCATGCCGTCATTGACCCCGACGTAGACCACCTGGCGGCGGTCCATGTATTTCGTCAGGAACCGTTCGTAGGTTCTATCATTATAAATAAGGTGGTAGTTTTCAGCAGGCCTGCCCACCACGGTGGGCGAAGAAAAGACAATGTCGCCTAGCCGCCAGGTACTTTCCCCGTGCATGCGGCTTCGGGCTGCGTCGTGGATGCCCTCGATCGTGGCGTTGCCCACATCCATTCCACGGATGAAGTCCACCTGCCGCTTGGCGACGGTGGCCTGGAAGTTGGAGAAAGCGGGAGGATTTTCTTCATTTAGGGTGCTGATCGCGCTCTGCGTGGGGTCGGACAGGTCAAGCCCCAGTTTCCCGGGAGCTGATTCGTAAAGGGTCAGGTAATTGTAAAAATAATCCGGCGAGTTGAGCGTTGTATCCGCAGGGCTGACTGGAAGCGCGAAGTGCTGGATTTCTTCGCTCGTTGCGTCGGCCACCATGTCCTGGTTTTTGTCCACAAAGGTTATGATGTAGCGGTTCGGATCAACGGAAGCGTACTGCAAGCGCTGCATGATCGCCTGATCTTCGGTCAGGCTGTTGAGCCAGGAACTTGCGGACCACAGGAAATTGATGTCGCCCATGCCGTCCAGCGCCGTGGCATTTTTCTCCCCTTCGTCAATGATTTGATTCCCGTCGGCATCGGTATGGGCGTAAATTCTTTCCCTGGCGAACTCGATGACCCTGTCCGCGTTCAGATCCTCGCGCAGGTTGCCCTGACTGTCCAAGAGATAGGCGTGCACTTCCCCCGACCAGGGCGGGGCGGTCTGGTTTGTCTGGCCGGGCGGGAAAAAAATCGCCTGATACGCTGCTCCTTCGCCGCTGCGCGTCTGTGTCGCGACGGCCGTGGCCGTGCCGGACGCAACTCCCGGCGTATCGAGTTGCAGGGCGCGGGTGAGGGCTGCTTCCAACTCCCGCCCTGACGGTGCGGTAAAAAAATTGTCGGGCAGGTCGTCGCCGTCGGCGTCGAACTCCGCTTGCAGGTCGGGGAGGCTGTTGCCGTTTATGTCCCTGAACTTTCCGTGCCGGGCTGCGTCCTGCAGCAGGGGACTCGGGGTGCCTGCCAGGCAGACCGCGTAGAAGTCCCAGTTCTGCATTCCATCCATGCCGTCTTCGGGCCGCAAGTCCTTTGTGTGTCCCAGGTAGGCCACGTCGATGAGATAGGTGCTCCCGCTCGGACGCAGGGTGTACTCTTTGTCGGGCCGTTTTATCGTGGCCGTATTCTTGAATCCGGCGGGGACGCCATGGTCGTTGGAACTTTCCCCTGCGCTGACCAGTATGACCTTTTGCCTGGAGCAGGGCACGAGCTGCTCCCTGGACGGGAAATAAAACGGGTCGGCAGTCTTTGAACCCTGCCTGCCGTCATGCCGGAGATACTCGTAGACCGAGTGCAGGGTTTTTGCCAACGGCGCACCGCCCTGCGGGCGGACTGAGTTTACGGCTGCTATGATCCCATCGAAGTCGTCGCTCATGTTGTGCTGGATTTGTCCGCCGTCTTCAAAGGTGAACAGAGCGACGCGGGCCTTGTTCCGCACGGCGTGGAGCAGGCCACTTTCATCCTCGTCTTTGCCCATGACGCGCAGCGCGTAGCGCCCCTCGGATTCTGGTCCGGGTACGAGCATGTGGCCTTCAATATCTCGGGCTTTGATGGTGACGGCTCCGTGCAGTGGCGTCATGTGTAACATGCGGCCCTGCAGATCGCCCCGGGGCGTAGTGTCGTCAAAGTCAAATTCCTCTGCCTCATGGCCGAGCGGCTCTAATTCGTAACAGTCGCTCTGGTCATCGAATTTACCGCCGCTCAGCAGCTTGCGCGCCACATCGATGCGCAGCATCGCCGCCCAGTTCAGAAAATTGCCGTTCCATTGCCCGGTGGCGTTGTCCGCAAAAAAATGAGGTTTTTCGCTTTCCGCATTGTAGTTGTAGTAGGAGCGAGTATCGAAGTATCCATAGTATTCTCGCGTTCCGTTGAACGGGTCGGAATACGCCCGCTGCAGCATGCTCGACGAGGTGTCGAGGATGAAAGTCAGCGAGGGTTTTTCTTCCACGGCCAGAAAAGGGGGCAGCCAGTGAAAATCAGCGGCCCGGTAGGCTTCCGACTTTGGGGCCAGGAGCATGAGGACCAAGGCGGCCATCCAGAGCGCATTTGTAAAAGTCGGTTTCCCGCTCATTGGTTGATGTGCCTCCAGCCCAGATCCACTTGCGCAACACTGTTGCGCGGCCCCTGCCTGTGCGAACGGATGAGGTAGGTGCTGAAAGTCCCGCCCGAGGCCGCTCCCCTGCCCGCGCTTCCGTATCCCGAACCACCGTGCACGGCGCTGCCCGGAACCAGCCCCGTTTCGATGAAGCCCGCCCGCACATGCGTAACCTCGGTCCTCTGGCGGTGCCATTTGACCGGGAACTCTTTCGGGTTGAACCCCTTGCTTGCCCAAACGGACGCGTTGGTGGCGGGGGTGCCGTCGTTATAGAACGTCGAATTGACGGAGGCGATGGCGTTTTCCAGATATTCATGGCCCGCGTTTGCCCCCGAATCCGCCAGAAAGAAGGCCTTTTTCGCGTCGTATCCGTTGGCGGCCATGAGAATGTTCAGATGCGCCGTGTCGCTTGCGGCCAGCCCCATGATTCCGAGCAGGGCGAGGCTGATGATGGCCACGATGAAGACCATGCCGGACTGGCCCGGGCAAAGCTTTGGGGCGAGCTTAGAATTTTGGTGAGAGGACATAGACGTACCGTGCGCTCGCGGATGAGCCCTGGTTGTTCCATGAAAGAATGCAGGTCATTTCCTTGCACCGCTCCACGGGTGTGTTTTCGGCCAGTTTGCAGTTCATGGTATAGCGTACACCTTCGATGAGGCGGTTTGCAGTGGTGCCTGTCAGAGAATTGAATGCCTGGGCCGAGTACTGGGCACGGGTGGCAGTCTCCAGAAATTCTTCCACCAGAAAGCCTCCTCGGGACATGTGGCTGGCGCGGACATCCTGTACGCAGGCCCAGGTGATGACAGATGCGACGGCCATCAGGCCGATGGCCAGAATCGCCGTCGCCATCAGGACTTCGATGAGCGTGAAGCCGGGGGCGCATTTTTCTTCCCATAGCGCGCAGGACGTGGCTCGGATTTCACGCGTATCCTGACAAGGCCCGCCTGCCCATGCTGGGCACACGTTCGCGGGAATGACTTTTGGCGATGTTTCGCGACTTGTTGCAGGGAATTCTGTGAAGGGGCGGCTAGGCATAATCTACTCCGAAACCACGCTGCCCGACGGCCGCACCGTCACCGTGCGCGATAGTCCGGTGTTGTTTTGGATGGTGATGGTTCCGGCCACGCTGGCTCTTCCGAGGCCGCTATAATGGGTGGTGAAGGATTTGGTATGCTCGACGCGGTTTCTCAAGTCGGAGAGGTCGAAGCGCCGTAGCAGCGTATCGTCGCTACGCACCCTGACTTCGCAGGAGTTGCTCTGCATGTCGCATTGCAAGCGGATCCGTTCGTTTCGCTTTATGGCCTCGAACCTGGCGTGCCTGCACATGCTGACAATGGTCCTCGTCGCACGGTCCATCTCGGCTCCCGGCAGGGCGCGCAGCAGCGCCGTGCCGCCGACGCCTGTCAGTACGGCCACGATTGCCAGGACCACCAGGGTTTCAAGGAGCGTGAAACCCTTGTTCACGGCGTTTTTTCCATTTCCGTATTTCTGCACCAGACCATGGTGGACAGCGTGCGATTGCCGATGCCGAAATGCGCATGGGACGGGTCAGGGATCGCGGTGATCTGTACGCGTACGCCGCGAATGCGCGCCGTATTTAGATGCGGGTCGTTGATGATGTTGCCGCCCGCGCCAAAATAGGTGAAGCGCAGGTCGCCGATGTTGGTGCTAATCGGCTGCCAGTGAACGGCCCCGGTGTCGTATTTGCGCAACACGTTGTCGGGGACCGTCTTGGGGGATCCGTCATTGGCGACATTGAGTCTGAAGCCCGCGTGTTCGCGCAGGCTGCCGCTGCCGTCTTCATTGGCGATCCCGTCCGCGTTCCAGTCCAGCGTGCAATAAACCGCGTCATGCGTCGTGCCACGCCCGTAATCCGGGGCGCCTGTCCCGGGTTTGTGGAAAAAGCCGAAGCCCGGCGAACCGTGCGCCGAAAAACCGCACATGCGCAGTTCTTCGGAAATGAGCGAGATGGCGGAAAGGAGTTCCTGCTGCATGAGGGAGGTCTGGCTTTGCCTGGCGGCAATGCGGTGGTGAGTTTGGAAAAGGGAGTAGACCGCGCTGACGATCAGGCCCGAAATAGCCATGGCGACAAGGGTTTCAACAAGGGTCATGCCGGAATGACAGCATCTTTTCTGATTATCTTTGGGCATGCGTCTCGCCTGTAACTGTGCTGAATTTCATTTGAAAAAGTTGCAGCACAATACGCTTGGACGCGATTTGTTCCAATAATGCCCGGACCTGATATTGAAGGGCCGAATAATCGGTAGGAGTAGGGGAAAAAAAAGGGCTGACTGGGCAAACAGTGCCCAGTCAGCCGTCGAAATCGGTACTAGCGTTCGTTATTTGTCCACGACCGCGCAGTCCGGATTGGGGCACCACCATTCCTCGCCGTCGCCGGTGATAGCCTTGACTTCATGTGATTCCAGCATGGCTGCCGTATGGGAGTCGAGCTCCTTGCATTTGCGGCCGGTAAGCTTCTTCTTGGTATCGCCGGCCAGGGGCAGGGTAATTTCCTGTTTTTCGGTCATAGAGCACCTCCGTTGGTTTGTCCGTCGCGAATATACCCGCGTACGTCGCTGCTGACAACACCGGGCGTAGGGGCAGGCCCCCGTGCCTACCCATTTGAGAATGGCCACGATAGGCGTGATACGTGAGGAGGGAGGGGGGACATGGACGTGTAGGGGCGAAAAATTTTTCGCCCTTACCAATGGACGTGTGATGCGTGATGCGTGACGTGTGATGGGTGCTGCGTGATGCGTAATGCGCAACCCGGCAGGTGCTTGTTTGAGTCTTCTGGAATTTTCAGATACATTGTCGAAATGGAGAAGAACGACCCTATGAAAATTATCGGGCTTTCAGTGGCTTGTCGCGTGAGGCTTGCGGCAGGGGCGGACGAGTTCGCATGATCGACGGGCAAAAAAACGTCCTGATCGTCGATGCTGATCCGGTTCAGCGGCGGGCCTTGGCCGACCTGCTCGCATCCGACGGTCACGCGGTCATGCTCGCCTCCGACGGCGAGGAAGCGCTGCTCAAGCTTGAGAACGGCCTGGTCGATCTGGTCTTCGCCGAGGAGATCTTGTCCGACATGTCCGGACAGGAGCTTTTGTGGGAGTGCATAAGGCGCTGGCAAGGTTTGCCGTTCATCATGCTGACCGGGAGCGGCACGGTGCCGCGCGCGGTTGCGGCCATCAAGGACGGAGCCTTTGATTATCTCGTGCGGCCCGTTGACAGGCAGGAACTGTTGCGCGGAATCTCCAGGATTTTTGCCGCAAGCGCAGGCCGTACCTGGGCCCGCAGCGGCAATCTTTTGACTGAGGAGCTCTGGGGCGGGAAGAGCCCGTCCATGCAGCGCCTCTACAAGCTCATCGAACGGGTGGCCCCGACGGAGGCCACGATCCTGCTTTTGGGCGAGAGCGGCACAGGCAAGGAAAAGATCGCCGGACTGCTGCATCGCCTGAGCCAGCGTTCGCGGGGGCCGCTGGTCATCGTCGACTGCGGTTCCACCCCGTCCACCCTGCTCGAAAGTGAACTGTTCGGGCACGCCAAGGGCTCGTTCACCAACGCTTTCAAGGACAAGAAGGGCCTTGTGGCCGAAGCCCATGGCGGAACCCTGTTTCTTGACGAAATCGGCAACATTTCATCGGAGATGCAGCTCAGGCTGCTGCGTTTTCTGCAGGAGCGGAAAATCCGCAGGGTCGGCGACCTCGTCGAGACCGCCGTCAACTGCCGCGTCATCGCCGCGACCAACGCCGATCTGGCCGAGCTGGTGCGCAGCGGCGAGTTCCGCGAGGATCTCTACTATCGCCTCAAGGTCATCACCATCCAGGTGCCGCCCCTACGCGAGCGCAAAGCGGATATCCCCATCCTGGCGGATCGTTTTCTGCGGCTGTTCGCCGAAGACAAACCCTTGTCACGCCTCGACGCGGAGGTGGACGAAGCCATTCTCGACTACCCCTGGCCGGGCAATGTGCGCGAGCTGCGCAACATGCTGGAGGCGGCGGTCATCCTGTCCTCGGGCGACATCATCCGCATGGAGGACATGCAGTTCGAGGACACTGACGAGGATTCTCCCCTGCCGGGCAACCTGCTCTCCCTGGCCGGAAGCGAAAAGCAGGTGGTCCTTAACGCCCTGGAGCGCAGTTCCTGGGTAGTCAAGGATGCGGCCGATCTGCTCGGCGTCAGCCGCCGGACCATGCATTACAAGATCAAAAAATTCCGGATCGACACGGCTAAACGTTCGACCTGAAGGAACCCTTTCAGCGGACGAGCTTTGATTTGGGCGCTGAAAGGCGCGTGCTGCCGAGTATTCTTTCCAGGTTCCTCCCGTTTTTATTTGTCATCCAGCGCGCAGTGATTAGCAGGGGTATGAACGTTGTCCATGGGAGGACCTATGAAGAACATGAACACATTGCTGCACTTCATGCGTTATTTCGAGCCGCATTGCCTGGAAATAGACGGAACGCGGGTTTGCTACGTTTCCGCCCTCGAGTATCCCGACAAGGAAGAAGCTCTTGAAGTCCTCGGTGGAAACGGGTTTTTCGCCAACGGACCAACGAGCGTGGTGCTCAAGTATGCGGGACGGGAGAACGTTGACGGAGATGAGCAGTGGCGGCTGTCTGATAAAGAGCTTCCCGGGACGTTCCCTGTGTGGGAAGCGCGTTGAAAACTGTTTTTTTGATATTCCGACAGGAGGCAAAATGACGCGTCTTGTGTTGTTGCTTGCAGGCTTTTTTGTGTTCGCATTGTCCGGTTGTGCCCATTTCGGGAAGACCGTGGAGTCTCCAACGGTGAGGCTGGTCAATGTGATGCCGGCAAGTTCCACCCTCTTTGAGCAACGCGTCGTGCTGACCTTGCGCATCGTCAATCCGAACCCGTTTGCGTTGTCCTGGACCGGGGTCAAGGTCAATACGCGTTTCAACGACATGGACCTGTTGCCCGCCGTGTCTTCGGAAAACGGCAGAGTTGAGGCACTGGGCGAGTCGGTGCTCAAGGTGGAGGCGTCCGCGTCGACCCTGGACCTGCTGCGCCAGGTACTGGCCTTCCAGGGCGGGCAGGGCAAGCTGACATATGCCTTGGACGGAGTCCTCTATCAGGGCGGCCTGAACTCCGGGACTATTCCCTTTTCCACGGAAGGAGCGCTCTGGGATTCCGGCGACAAACTGTAGGGGGCTCCATGCGACTGGTGTTGATTCTTGCAATTCTGGTATCTGGCCTGTTTGGAGGAAACGTGACCGCACAAACAAAGGAAGCCGTGTTCGCGGGCGGGTGTTTCTGGTGCCTTGAGGGACCCTTCGACGCCCTGCCCGGAGTGATGGAGACGCAGTCGGGGTACACCGGCGGACAGAAGCCGGACCCGACATATGAGCAGGTGTCGTCCGGCACCAGCGGCCACATCGAAGCCATGCGGGTGGTCTATGACCCCCAGCAGATCGGTTTTGAACAGCTGCTTGGTGTCTTCTGGCGAAACATAGACCCCACCGATGCCGGTGGACAGTTCTGCGATCGCGGGCCGCAATACAGGTCCGCAGTGTTCTACGGGGACGAAGAAGAAGAGGCCCTGACGCGGGCGGCAAAAGCGCAGCTTGAAGAGTCCAGGGGATTCAAGGTCGTAACGGAGATTCTGCCCCGAACGGAATTTTACGCTGCCGAGGAATACCATCAGGATTATTACACGAAGAATCCACTGCGTTATCGCTTCTACCGCCAAGGCTGCGGCCGCGACCAGCGGCTTAGGCAGCTCTGGGGAGCGGACGGGACAGGAAAGCCCTGATCCGGCTTGGATGAAATCGAAAAAAATGAGACTCCCGGCCCTGCCACTGGCACAGGCCGGGATTTTTGCGTCTACTCGTGGATCTGCAGGGTCACGTCCGTGCCGCCGGGACTCAAAAAACGCAGGCACGGACGGCCCTTGGTGATGAGTTGCAGAATGGGACGGTCGGCGGACTTGACGTGCAGGGCCAGATTCTTCTCCGGGTCGTCAAAGACCGCCCCGATATGGAGCGCCTCGCCGGAGGGTAAAACCACTTCCTGCCAGGGTACAATATCCTTTTCCTCGGGAATCTTTCCCTCCAGAACCCACTGGCTGTTCATGGATGAAAAAATCAGGTTGGTCCGCAGAACCCAGTTTTCATCCTTGTTTTCGTCGGTATAAATGTAAACCGTGGTGCTGTTCATGGGGCTCCTGTGCCTGGATCGGCTGACGGCGCAAGGGGCCGGTGGATTTCCGGCGCTGCGATCCGTAATCATGCTTAGCAAAGACGCTGCTATACCTACGTATTATTATCAATCGCAGCCGAGCGGTCAACGGCGACCAAGGTGCTGAGCCCGTCTCCTCAATCTTCCTGAAGCTCGGCGGCGCTCATGTAACTGCGGTCGTAGCGGTCCCAGATGTCAACGGCGATGCTGAGCGGCTTTATCATGGGCACTGTGTAGGTGTGGAAGCGTTTGGCGTAGAGTGATTCCCTGAACCGCGTCACATGTGTGCACAGGCCGCGCGGGGAGACGATGAAGGGCTTGTCGATGGAGCGCCTGAATTCGACCAGGCGCTCGGCCAGGTATTCCGACAGATAGGGCACCTGCAGATAGATGGCGGCCACGATGACATCCGTGCTCGGATCGGCGGCGATGATCTCAAGGGCGCGGATGAGCCGCCTGTCGTCGCAGTTGCCCAAAAGATCCAGAGGATTGTTGCCGACATTGACCAGCATCTGCTCCAGATCGTCGGGGCTTGCGGCCTTGATGTTCTCGCGCAACAGATCCTGCAGGCGCTGCCGGGTAGCGGGGGTGAACTGAGCCAGTTCCATGCCTTCGGCCGTGATCTGATCTGCCAGCAGCACCGCCGCGCCGCCGCCGACGCTGACCACCGCCGTGCGCTTGCCTCTCGCCTTGGGCTGGGTGGCGAGGATAGAGAGCACGTTGACCATGATCTTGGGGTCTTCGGTCAGCTCTTCAATGAGGTAGAATCCGGCCTGAGAGCAGCAGGCCCGAAAGGCTTCGTGACTGCCCGCCAGGGACGCCGTGTGGGACATGGTCGCCTCTTTGCCGCCGCCGGACCCGCCCTTGATGATGACCACCGGCTTTTCGGCCGCCACCTGCCGTCCGATTTCCATGAGTTTGAGACCTTCGGACAACCCTTCCAGATAGATGGCGATGACCTCGATGCGCGGGTCCTGGCCCATATGCGCTAGAATTTCCGCCACGCCGACGCTGCTCGAATTGCCGCAGGATACCCACTTGCCCATGCCGACCCGGTCGGCTTCGAGCATCTCCATCAGCTCCATGCCGATGCCGCCGCTTTGGGAAATGATGCCGATGCCGCCGGGTTCACGGATGATGCCGGTGCGATGGGGCGGGATGAACATGGTGTTCACCCCGGAGAAATTGTCGATGATGCCCAGGCAGTTGGGCCCGATGTAGCTGACCCCGTGCTCCAGGCTCAAGTTTCGCAGGCGATTTTCGAGCTCGCGCCGTCCCGATTCGGCAAAGCCGTCGCTGATGACGATGGCGCCCTTGCCTCCGGCCAGGCAGAATTTTTCGAACTCCCGCACCACGGTCTCGGAGTTGACGACAAAGACCGCCACCTCCGGAACCTCCGGCAGGCTCTCCAGATTCGGGTAGCAACGCATGCCCTGCAAGACTTCCGTGCGCGGATTGATGGGATAGAGCCTGTCCAGGCGGCGCAGGTTCTTGAGCACGATGCCGCCCACGGTGCCGGTGTTCGACGCTCCGTAAAGCACCACGGACGCAGGGTTGAAGATCGTGTTCAGGCTGGCCATCTTTTGCGGCGAAATGTCGGTCTGGCGGGGGTAATGGACCGGCTCGCCCGCGATGAGGCGGGCGTCGACAATGGCGAAGCCCTCTTCGTAGACGATGACGGGGTTCAGATCGAGTTCGTGGATCTCGGGGTGCTCGGCCATGAACCGCGACACGTTCATGGCCAGCCGGATGACGGCCGCCTTGTCCAGGGCCGGGCCCCGGAACCCGTCCAGGATGCGCCCGGCGTGGGTCCGGTTCAGCATGGCGCTGACTTCATCTTCCTCCAGAATGCCGATGCCGGGGGCCACATCGGCGAGGAGCTCAACAAAGCGTCCGCCAGAGCCGATCATGGTCATGGGACCAAAGCTGGGGTCCTGGGTGGCGCCGATGAGCACCTCCAGCCCCGGCTTGACCATGGGCTGGACCAGGATGCCGTCGACCTCCGTGACCCCGGCGGCGCGGACGTTGTCCATGAGTCGTGTATATCCGGCCTCAAGCTCGGCTCGGTCCTGAAGCCCGAGCAGCACGCAGCCAAGGTCAGTCTTGTGGATGATTTGGCTGGAGACCGTTTTCAGGGCCACGGGGAAACCCAGTTCTTCCGCGGCGAGTGCGGCCTGTTCCAGGGTGCGGATCATGCGCCCCAGGACGGGGATGTCGTAGGCGTCCAGAAGGGTGCGGCTTTGTTCAAATCCAAGCTGTATCGGTTCCATGGGGGCTCCTGAGGGGTCGTGATTTGTGGTTTTCATCATGCGGGGAGCGTCGAATTTTTGCAAGAAGGGGCTGGGCGTGGCGGGGCGTGGAAGGGCGTGACTGGGCGGGGAAGGGGCGTGGCGGAGCGGGTTGGTCCGGGCAGGCCGCCTCGAAACTCCTTCGCTGGCCTCGTAAGGCAGAATTGTTGCGTGCGGAGCGTTAGATCGGGGCAACACGCTTGGCAACGATTCTGCCAACGATGCCTGTCTCAGTCAGACAGTCGAGGCAACCTGCCCGGACCAACCCGCCCCGCCACGGTGTTGCGATATACTTGCGGAAGAGCACTGTTTTATCTTCGCGGCGCTTCTATACTTCATTCCTTCGGTATCACTATGCCTCATCCCCACGACATTATACTACGTCATCCCCGCGAAGGCGGGGATCCAGGCTTTGTTGGGCAAGGGCGCAGTTTTTCGTCTGCTTGGATTGTGGCGGGACGGGCAGGCCCGGGCAGGCCCGCCTCGAAACTCCTTCGCTGGCCTCGTAAGGCAGAATCGTTGCGTGCGGGGCGTTAGATCGGGGCAACACGATTGGCAACGATTCTGCCAACGATGCCTGTCTCAGTCAGACAGTCGAGGCAACCTGCCCGGACCAACCTGCCCCGCCACACAAAGATCGTGGGATGTGCGGATAAGGGGTTTGCAGGATATGATTGTGTTGAAATTTCGGAAATCGGGTTGATAATCCAGATATCGTGCGAAACATCGCTTCTTTTGCGAAAAAAATGACGGACTCACTTGACCTTGGCTTCTCTTGGGGGAAGAAGGGTGGCAGGATTTTTTAGATGGCCGGAAGCAGGGTGGAGATCGGACGGGCATGACTGCAACATTTGCGGAGGACTTTCATGAGCATGGAGATTCTTGAATTGGTCAAGCGGCGTGATCCGGGCGAAGTGGAGTTTCATCAGGCCGTGACGGAGGTCATGGAGTCCATCGAACCGGCCCTGGAGCGCAATTCCGAGTACCGCCGGGCTGGGATTGTGGAACGCATGGTCGAGCCGGAACGGGTTGTCATCTTCCGCGTTCCCTGGGTGGACGACCAGGGCGAAGTGCACGTCAACCGGGGTTTTCGGGTGCAGATGAACAGTGCCATCGGCCCGTACAAGGGCGGCATCCGCTTTCACCCGTCGGTCAACTTGGGCATCCTCAAATTTCTGGCCTTTGAGCAGGTCTTCAAGAATTCCCTGACCACTCTGCCCATGGGTGGGGGCAAAGGCGGGGCGGATTTTGATCCCAAGGGCAAGTCCGACGCCGAGGTGCAGCGCTTCTGTCAGGGCTTCATGCTTGAACTCTTCCGCCACATCGGCCCGAACACGGACGTGCCCGCCGGCGACATCGGCGTGGGCGCGCGGGAAGTGGGCTACATGTTCGGCATGTACAAGAAGCTTAAGAATGAATTTACGGGCGTACTCACCGGCAAGGGCGCGTCCTGGGGCGGCAGCCTGGTCCGGCCCGAGGCCACGGGCTATGGGGCGGTCTATTTCGCGGCCGAGATGCTCGCGGCCCAGGGCAAAACGCTGGAAGGCACCCGCAGCCTGGTCTCGGGTTCGGGCAACGTGGCCCAGTTCACCATGGAGAAGCTCTTGCAACTGGGCAGTACCCCGATCACGTTTTCGGATTCGTCAGGGTACATCTATGATGATGCCGGAATCACTCCCGAGAAGCTCGCTTTCATCAAGCACCTTAAAAATGTGCGCCGGGGGCGGGTGCGCGAATACGCGGATGCGTACCCCGAGGCCGTGTTCACTCCGGCGGACTACGGTCTGGGGCACAACCCGCTGTGGGCACACCAGGCCGATTGCGCCTTCCCGTGCGCAACGCAGAATGAGATCAATGCGCGTGACGCCGAAAATCTGGTGGCCGGGAGCGTGCGCGTCGTGACTGAGGGCGCGAACATGCCGACCTCACACGAGGGCGTGCGCATCTTCCTGGACAACGGGGTGCTCTTTGGTCCGGGTAAGGCCGCCAACGCCGGGGGCGTATCGGTCTCGGGCCTCGAAATGACCCAGAACAGCATGCGCCTGAGCTGGACCCGGCAGGAAGTGGATGACCGGCTGAAGCTGATCATGAAGACCATCCACAAGGTCTGCATGGACACGGCCTCGACCTATGGCAAACCGCTCAATTATGTCATGGGCGCCAATATCGCCGGATTCGTCAAGGTGGCCGACGCCATGCTGGACCAGGGCGTGGTTTGATGTAGGCGGAAAATTGCTTGAGTTACGCCTTGCGGCTGATCCTTGAAACAGGGTCAGCCGTTTGTTTTTTCAGGCATGGTCTCAAGGTGGATTTTGTGGAGAAGTTCGTTCGTGGCGCTGCCCCTGTACGTGCCGGTGATAGGCGCGGTCAGCTCCGGTTCGGAGGCGGCGCAGAGGGCAAGATGGCCTCCGACGACCGTAAGTCCGAGAGTGGGATCGTAGCCGCGCCAGCCCGCTCCGGGGAGATAGACTTCCGGATAGGCGTGCAGGTCGCGTTCGGTTTGTTCGGGGTCGCCGATCTGGTAGCCGGACACGAACCGGGCGGGGATTCCCGCCTCGCGGCAGACCTCCATGAAAACAAGGCTGACGTCGCGGCATGCGCCCCGACCCTGCAGCAGTGTGGTTTCCGTGGTAAAGATGCCCGGTTCGAGCCGTGAGACGATGGCAATGTTCTGATAGAGCCAGGCATTGAGGCGGCTCAAAAATTGAAGGCTGTCGCCGCCGGTTTCGGCCATGAATTTCTTGGCAAGGCCGCGCGTAGAAGGGCTGCCGGGCCCAAGAGACGGCAGCAGGGCTTCGCGCTCAAGGGCGGGCAGGTCCAGGGGAAGGGTGAATGCGCACGGGTGCAAGAGGTAGTCGAAGGGGTTGTCGCGCAGGGTACGGGCCGTGAATTCCGTGCGGACCACCAATTCTTCCCACATGCCCTCAAACCACAACCAGTGGGCGGCGTTGCCGCACGCGTCCAGGATTTCGCACTGTCCAGCCGGTTCGGGGCTGACCTTGAGACTGAAGTGTTCAAGCATCTGCCCTGCGTCCTGCCGTGGTTTGAGCCGGATCAGGTGCGGCTCAAGGAAGACGGGCCTGCTGAAGCGATAGCTGGTTTCGTGCTCCACCCGGATACGCATCGCTCAATCCTCGGTTTTGGTGTGCAGTTTGCGACTGCTGGGGGCGAGCCTGGCCGCGATGGCGTCGATCCATTCCGACGGCAGGGCATGGACGCCCTCGCGCAGCCGTTCCTGCCACCAGGTGGAGATGTGCGCCAGATCGCCTTGTTCGAAACGATGTTCGATGAGGGAAAAGGAGCCCTTGGAATAGACCACCACATCAAGAGGAAAATCCACGTCAGCGGCGCTGATGCGCGTGGAGTCAAAAGCCAGGCAGCCGACCTTGAGGGCGAAATGGATGGAATCCGCGTGCTTGAGGGTGCGGTCAAGGACGGGCTTGCCGTATCCGGTTTCGCCAATAATATGGTATGGGGTGCCGGAAGTGATCTCCACCCAATTGCCCTGCGGGTAGATCAGGAAGAGCTTGTGCGTGGCGTCGGCCGAGAACTGTCCGCCCATGATGGCGTGGATGTTGAAATGCAGTCCCGAGGCGTCGAGGTATTCCTTGTCTTCCTTGGCCACGCGCCGGACGAGGTCGGCAAAGAGGTTCACGGCCTTGTAGAGCTTGTCCGGAGGCGGCCCGGCTTCCAGAGCCTCCTCGAAATAGGTCGCTACCTTGTCACGCAGGGAGCGCAGGCCGGAGGTCATGAAGAAAACCGCTCCGCTCGCAGTCTCATAGGTGCTGAGTTTTTGCGCCGTGGTCATTTCATTGCCGGCGGTGATGCGGGTGTCCGCCAGACCGACCAAACCGTCTTCCACCGTGATGCCGAGACAAAAGGTCATTGTTCCATCCTTTCTTCCGGTCCATGCGCCGCGTAACCGAAAAATTCGATTCCCAGGCGGGCATCGACCGCATTCATGCGGGTTTGCAAACGGTCCGTGAAACGATGCAGACCCTGCGCGAAAACGTCTTCAATGGTCAAGTAGGAAAGGTCGGCGCAAAGTTGACCCAGCAGGCGCTCGCTCTCGCGGGTGAAAAAATTCAACCTTGTCCCCGTGATGGCGTGCAGGGAAGCCTGGGCGTGGGTGAGCCCATGCAATATGGAGCGTGGAAATTCATGGTCGAAGAGGAGGAAGTCCGCCACTTTTTCGGGTGATATGCGTCCCCGGCAGCGGCGGAAGGCATTGAAGGCGCTGGTGGCACGCAGTAGCGCTATCCAATGGATGGAATCCACAGGTTGGGACATCTCCCCCTTGTCGTGCAGAAGTTGCTCAAAGCTGACATCGAGGATGCGCGAAGTCTTGTCGCACCGTTCCAGCAGGCGGCCAAGCCGGGCAAAATGCCAGGCTTCGTCTTCGATCATGGCGTCGGCCGTGATCCCGCCGAGCATGAAGTCGCGCATTTTGACTTCCTGGCAAAAAGAGAACGGATTTTCGACCACCTGCAGCGGCCTCGTCGCGGCATCGTGGACAAGATGGTAGAACATGTTGATGTAGTTCCACATCTCGTACGGAATGACCTCGCGGATGGCCCGTGCATTTTCGCGCGCGGCCCACAGGCAGGACGCGATGGAGTTGGGGTAATCGCGGTCAAAGCTCAGGAAGGTGATGACCGTGGCGGCATCGTATTCCCCGTAATGTTCCTCGAACAGGGCACTGTCGCCGCTGGCCTCGATGAGGGACCGCCATTCCGTGCCGCCGGATCCCGGCAGATCGAGGGTCAGGTGCCAGTTGACCTCCACCACGCGGGCCAGGTTCCCGGCGCGCTCCAGATATCTGCTCATCCAATAGATGGCGCTTGCTACGCGTGAAAGCATGGATGTGTCCTTGGGATTAGTGTTTGAGGACCCAGGTGTCCTTGCTGCCTCCGCCCTGGGAGGAATTGACCACCAGCGAGCCTTTCTTGAGTGCCACCCTGGTCAGGCCGCCGGGGATGACCTGCACATCACCGCCATGAAGGATGTAGGGGCGCAAATCCACGTGCCGGCCCTCGAAATGATCGCCGACGATGACCGGTGCGCGGGAGAGCATGAGCGCGGGCTGGGCGATGTAGTTGCGCGGTCTGGCCTTGATGCGCCCGGCAAAATCCTCGCGTTCGGCCCTGGTCGAGGCTGGACCGACCAGCATGCCGTAGCCGCCGGATTCGTTGGCCGCCTTGACGACCATGGTCTCAAGATTGTCCAGCACATAGGAGCGGTCTTCGTCCCGCCAGCACAGATACGTCGGGACGTTGGGTATGAACGCCTCTTCTCCCAGATAGTAGCGGATGATTTCCGGCACATAGGCATAGACGACCTTGTCGTCGGCCACCCCCGTTCCTGGCGCGTTGGCGAGGCAGACATTGCCCGCGCGGTAGGCGCTCATGATGCCCGGCACGCCCAAAAGCGACTCCGGCCTGAAGACCAGGGGATCAAGGTAGTCGTCGTTCAGGCGGCGGTAGATGACGTCCACTTTTTTAAGGCCCTTGGTCGTGCGCATGTAGACGAAATTGTTCTCGACGATAAGGTCCTGACTCTGGACCAGCTCGATGCCGGTCTGCAACGCGAGGAAGGAGTGCTCGAAATAGGCGGAGTTGTAGATGCCTGGGGTGAGCAGGGCCACGCAGGGCTGGGAGTCGCTCCTGGGGGCCATGCGCAGCAGGAGGTTCAGGAGCTTGGCCGGATAGTCGTCCACCGGACGCACCCGCGATGCCATGAAGACCTCGGGCAGGGTCCGCTTCATCAGGCTGCGGTTGGCCAGCACATAGGACACCCCGGAGGGGCAGCGCAGGTTGTCCTCCAACACGAAGAACGTTCCGCTTTCGTCGCGCACCAGGTCCGTGCCCGTGACGTGGCACCAGATCCCGTGGGGCGGATTTATGCCCATGCAGGCCGGGAGAAAGCCCTCGGCCGTCTCGATGATCTCGCGCGGGATGACCCCGTCCCTTAAAATTTTCTGATCGTGATAGATGTCGTCCAGAAAAAGGTTCAGGGCGAAAATGCGCTGCTTCAGGCCGATCTCGACATGATCCCAGTCATTGGCCTCAATGACCCGGGGCAATACGTCGAAGGGAAAGATCTTTTCCGTGCCCTGTTCGTGGCCATAGACCGTGAACGTGATGCCAAGGTCATAGAGCGCCTGTTCGGCCTGTTGCTGCCGCCTGAGCAGTTCGCCTTCGGGCAAGGATTCGATCTTGTCGACCAGCAGTCTCGTGCCGTCGCGGGGAACGCCGGGAGCCGAGAACATTTCGTCATGAAAAGGTCCAAGATCATAACCGGTGAATTTCATAAGCAGCCCCTGGTTTTGACATAGTTGTAAATTTCATGCGCTGCTGCGCCAATGCTTTCAACAAATCCGTGCCGGAAAGCAAACATTCACAGGTGACATTTCCCGTATTTTCGGCCACGGCCGCGTTGCCTAAGCGCGGGTTAATTGCATAGACTCGAGTATTCACAGCACAGTTTCACCGGAGACAGACATGCTCGTCAAGCCGTCTTTGCAACTTGTGGCCCAAGATTCGGAATTCCGAAAATTTCATGATCTCATGGCCAGGAAAGTTCAGAACATCCTGCTCGTGTCCACGGCGTACGATGCCTGGGTCATGGAAGAGGATTGCAAGCTCTCCGAGCGCATCGTGTCCGAATATCAGGGGCTGAACCTGAGCCGCCCGCCCCGTCTGACCTGGGCCTCAAGCGCGGGGGAGGCGCTGGCCTTTCTGGAGCAGCGTCCGTTTGAGCTCATAATCCTCATGCCGCAACTGGCCGAGCGCGAGGCTCTGGCCTTGGGGCAGAGGATCAAGGCGCTCGGTCTTGGCATCCCCGTCTATCTGCTGACCCACCGCGAAGTGTTCCTGCCTGGGGAAACCCTGGCCGAAGGCATTGATCGGCAGTTTGTGTGGACCGGCAACGCGGATCTCCTGGTTGCCCTGGTCAAGAATGCCGAAGACGCCATGAACGTGGAGTTCGACACAAAAAACGTGGGCATCCGCGTCATCATCGTGGTCGAGGACTCCCCCCGGTACCAGTCCTGCCTGCTGCCCATCCTGTACCGCGAGCTGGTCGTCCAGACCCAGGACGTCATCCGCGAAGGGCTCAACCAGGAACACCGCCTGCTGACCATGCGCTGCCGTCCCAAGATTCTCCTGGCCGGGACGTACGAGGAAGCCCTGGCCCTGTTCCGGCAATTTGAACCATACGTGCTCGGGGTCATCTCCGATGTGCGGTTTCCCCATGACGGCAAACTCGACGCTTCGGCAGGCGTGGAGCTGCTGCGGGCCATCAAGGCGCAGCGGTTCGACATCCCGCTGCTGCTGATGAGCAACGAGCCGGACAATGCCCGCAGGGCAGGGGAAATTCCGGCCTGGTTCGTGGACAAGAACTCGCCCAGCCTGCTGTCCGATGTGCGCGCTTTTGTCCTTGAACGGCTCGGGTTCGGGGATTTCATTTTTCGCAGCGAACAGGGGGAGGATATCTGCCGGGCCGGAAGTCTGTTTGCGCTTGAGGAGCGTATGCGGACCATCCCCGCCGAGATCCTTGTCCACCATTCCCGGCACAATGATTTTTCGCGCTGGTTTTTCGCGCGCACCGAGTTCGAGCTGGCCGATCGATTGCGGCCCATGAGCGAGAAGGATTTCGCCTCCCCGGAGCTGTTGCGTGTCGGGGTTATCCAGATGATTCGGGCCAGACGGGAGCAACGGCAAAAGGGCATTGTCGCCAACTTCAACCCCAAGGATTTTGATCCGAGCACGGATTTCTTCAAGATCGGCAAGGGTTCCATGGGGGGCAAGGCCAGGGGGCTGGCCTTTTTGTTTTCGATCCTGAACCGGATTCCGGGTCTCGCGGAAAAATACTCCGGGGTGGACTTTTCCATGCCGAGGACCCTGGGCATTTCCACGGAAGGTTTTGATTCCTTCGTCAAACTCAACAAGTTCGAATTTCTGGCCGGGGCGGACATGGCCGACGACGAGGTTCTGCAGACTGTCGAGAAGGGCCGCTTCCCTAAATGGCTTGGCCATCAGCTTAAAGCCTATCTCGCCCAGATCCGCCATCCCCTGGCCGTGCGTTCGTCAAGCCTTCTCGAAGACGCCCAGTATCAGGCTTACGCCGGTCTTTATTCAACGATCATGGTGCCCAACAATCATCCCGACTCCGATGTGCGGCTGGCGGAGTTGATCCTGGCCATCAAGCAGGTCTGGGCGTCCACCTTTTATCAGGCGCCCAAGGCTTTTTCCCGGCGGGTCAGCCAGCGAACGGATGAGGAGAAGATGGGCGTGCTGGTGCAGCAGGTCATTGGCGAGGATTATGGAGGTTTTTTTTATCCGGCCATTTCCGGAGTCACGCAATCGTACAATTACTATCCCTTCGGGCGCATGAAGCCCGAGGACGGCGTGGCCACCATCGCCTTCGGGTTCGGCAAGATCGTGGTCGACGGGGGCCAGACCCTGCGCTTTTCGCCCTGCCACCCGAGCATTCTGCCCCAATGTCCCACTGTGGAGTTGGCCCTGCGCACGGCCCAGACCGAGTTCTACAGCCTGCCTCTGGAACGCTGGCCGTGGCCGCGCACGGATTTTTCCCTCTCCCGCCGCAATATTGTCGAGGCCGAGGGCATGGGGCCGCTTTCTCTTGTGGCCTCGACCTTCCTGCCCGAGGAGGGGCGCATCCGCGATACGGCCTCCATTCCCGATCGGCCGCGTGTCCTTCTTTTCGCCCCGGTTCTCAAGCACAAGATTCTGCCGCTGGCGGAAATTCTAAAAGATGTCATGGGCATCGCGGAGTCGGCCATGGGGTGTCCGGTGGAGATTGAATTCGCGTGCAATCTTTATCCGGACAAGAATCGCAAACCCGTGTTCTCTTTGCTGCAGCTGCGGCCCATGTCCGCCCGCGCGGATCTGAACCGGGTGACCATCACCGATGCCGAGCGCGAGAAGGCCTTTTGTCTGTCCACACACGCTCTCGGCAACGCCGAAAAGACTGATGTGCGGGATATCGTTTTCGTGCGGCCCGACAGGTTCGAAGTCGACAAGACCGTGCAGATCGCCGGCGAGATCGGGCGCATCAACGCCTCTCTTGTGGCCGAGGGGCGCAAATACCTGCTCGTGGGGCCCGGGCGTTGGGGCACGGCGGACCGCTGGCTTGGCATCCCCGTGGCATGGAGCGACATTTCAGGCGTATCGGCCATTGTCGAGACCGCCTCGGCGCAACTGCGCGTGGAGCCCTCCCAAGGGTCCCATTTCTTTCACAACATCACCACCCTCGGGATCAATTACATTATGATGTCCGGCAAGGAAGGCGAGCGCTTCGACTGGGAATGGCTTGAGGGCCACGACGTAGTGGCCGAAGGCGACCACGTGGCTCATGTGCGCCTGGCCGCGCCGATGGTCATCAAGGTCGACGGGCGCAGCTCCCATTGCGCCATCACTCCTGCAGACGGCCCGGCCGGTCGGCGTGAGAGCTTGGCACCTTCGGCTCCTGGGTGCTGCACTCTTGGTCCCGGGGAATCAGGTTCGCCCGGGCCGTGTGCGCTATGATTTTCATGCCATTTCTGCAGGGCCTCGGGACGGGCGCAGGCCTCATCATCGCCATCGGAGCTCAGAATGCCTTTGTCCTGAACCAGGGCCTGGCTCGCAATCATCACCTTACGGTGGCGCTCATTTGCGCTGTAAGCGACGCCCTGCTCATCACCTTGGGTTTGTCCGGAATGGGCATTGTCCTGGCCCAAAACGAGGGGCTTGCGCTTTGGGCCACCTGGCTTGGGGCGGCCTTTCTGTTCTGGTACGGCCTGCGCTCCTTCCGGTCAGCCCTGCGTTCGGCAAGTCTCGGGCCGGAAGGGCGGGGGCGCATGGGGTTTGGTGCCACCGTGATCGCGACTCTGGCCGTGACTTTTCTCAATCCCCACGTTTATCTCGACACAGTGCTTCTGCTTGGCTCCATCGGCGGACGCTATCCGGAGGCGCAGCGCATTTTTTTCGGCGCGGGGGCCGTCACGGCCTCTCTGGCCTGGTTTCTGACCCTGGGCCTGGGCGCGCGCCTGCTGCTGCCTTTTTTTCGCCGCCCCAGGTCCTGGGCCGTGCTCGACGTATTCGTGGGCCTGACCATGTGGGGCGTGGCCGCGTCTTTGGTGGTGCCGGCCTTCGCAGGTTGATCAGGGGGCTTGCCCCTTTACCCCGCCCCTTCCCCCGGCTATCAACCTCCCATCGGAGGAACGATGGCCAAAAATTACGATCCGCGCATGCACACGGCGGAACACATTCTGAATCAGACCATGGACCGGGTCTTTGCCTGCGGGCGCTGCTTTTCCGCGCATGTGAACCCGGACAAGGCCAAGTGCGACTACCATTATGACCGCGACCTGACCGAGGCCGAGGCCCGGGACGTGGAGGCGCGGGTGAACGCCGTCATCACCGCCGACCTGCCGGTCTTCGCCGAGAACATGGCTCGCTCCGAGGCCGAGGTTCTCTTCAATCTGGAACGCCTGCCCGAAGGCGCGTCCGAAGAGCTGCGCATCATTCGCATCGGAGATTACGACGCCTGCCCCTGCATCGGCGAGCATGTGGCGCAAACCTCTGCGCTCGGCGTCTTTCGGCTGACCACCCATTCCTTTGAGAACGGGGTGCTCCGGCTGCGCTTCAAGCTTGGGAAACCCCTCTGATCATGGCCAGCCTTCCCGCCCACGGCGGCAATATCCGCTCCATGGCTACGGCGCTTGGTTGCGCTCCCGAAGAGATTCTGGACTTTTCGGCCAACATCAACCCCCTGGGGCCGCCCGCATGGCTGCGGCCTGTAGTGGCCCGCGCTTTGGCCGGGACGGCCCATTATCCCGAACCACGGGCAGACGGACTGCGCCGGATTGCGGCCACGCGCATGGGCGTGAAACCTCTTAATGTGGTCGCGGGCAACGGTTCGTCCGAGCTGCTTTACGCCCTGCCAAGGGTTTGCGCAGCCAGGGGCCTTGGGCGCGCCGTATTGCCCGTGCCCTGTTACGGGGATTATGAGCGGGCTTGCAACGCTGCCGGACTCTCTTGCGAAAATCTGACTCTGCATCCCGAAACCGGCTTTGCCATGGACTGGCCGAGGCTTGAAGAATTGCTGAACAAGCCAGCACTGGTCATTCTTGGCCAGCCCGGAAACCCGGCCGGCACCCTGCTCGAACCGGAGCGCATTCTGGATCTGGCCGATCGGCACCCGCAGAGTTTCTTTCTTATTGATGAAGCATTCGCCGATTTTGTTCCGCAGCTGTCCCGGCTTGGCGCGGCGATTCGTCCGAATCTGTTTGTCCTGCATTCCCTGACCAAATTTTATGCGGTGCCGGGACTACGCCTGGGCCTTGGCTATGGCAGCGCGGATGTATGCGCGGCCCTTGCAGCCCTGCTGCCGGACTGGAGCGTCAACGCCCTGGCCCAGGCCGTGGGCCTCGATGCCTTGCGTGACGACACCTACGCCAGCCAGACCATGGACGCGGTGAGGGATCTGCGAACCGGTCTGGAGGCGGCGCTCACGGGGCTCGGGGTGAAGGTGTTTCCGGGCAGCGCCAATTATCTGCTCTGTCGCAGCGAAAAACCGGACGCCTTCGCCTTGCAGGAGAAGCTTGCCAAAAGCCGTATCCTGATCCGCAATTGCGCCAATTATGAGGGCCTCGACGCCCGCTATTTCCGGGTGGCGGTGCGCAGCGCCGACGAGAACGGGCGTCTGGTGCAGGCCCTTTCAGAAATTTTTGGATCGGGCAGGCCCCGCAGCCAATTCGTGCGCAAAACTCCGGCCATCATGCTGCAGGGGCTCTCGTCCAATGCGGGCAAAACGGTCCTGACGGCCGCCTTGTGCCGGATTTTCCTGCAGGACGGGCTTTGCGTTGCTCCATTCAAGGCCCAGAACATGTCGCTTAATTCCTTTGTGACCAGGGACGGCGGGGAAATGGGCCGCGCCCAGGTCCTGCAGGCCCAGGCCTGTCGGCTGGAGCCGGACGTGCGCATGAATCCGGTGCTTTTGAAGCCCAATTCGGAGACGGGCTCCCAGGTCATCGTGCTCGGCAAGCCCGTGGGCAACATGAGCGTGGGGCAGTATATCCGCTACAAACCGCAAATTTTCGAAACCATCACGCGAGCCTACGATGAGCTGTCCGCCTCGGCCCAGGTCATGGTGCTTGAGGGCGCGGGCAGTCCGGCCGAGGTCAATCTCAAATCCCACGACGTGGTCAACATGCGCATGGCCCGTCATGCCGAAGCCAAGGTTTTGCTGGCCGGAGATATCGACCGGGGCGGGGTCTTCGCCTCGTTTGTCGGCACCATGGAGGTCATGGAGGAGTGGGAGAGGGCTCTGGTCAGGGGATTCATCGTCAACCGCTTTCGAGGCAGGCAGGACTTGCTCACAGACGCTGTCGATTACGTGCGTCGCTTCACCGGCATCGAAACTTTGGGTGTGGTGCCTTTTCTAAGAGACCTCGGGCTGCCCGAAGAGGATTCGGTCAGCTTCAAGGAAGCCCGACCGCAGGGCAGGAATGCCGAGTTGCGGATAGTAGCCGTGGACTTGCCGCATATTTCCAATTTTACGGATCTCGATGCCCTGGGGCTTGAACCGGACGTGGATTTGCGCATCGCCCGCGCACCCGGGGACCTGGACGGGGCCGACGCGATTATTCTGCCGGGTTCGCGCAATGTGTTCGCGGATCTGGACTATCTGTGGAGTTCGGGCCTGGCTCATGCTGTCCTGTCCAGCCGTGCCGAAATAATCGGAATCTGCGGAGGGCTGCAGATGCTTGGGGCGGGCATCACGGATCCGGCCTGCGTCGAGAGTGGCGGAGTCTTGGCCAGGCCCCTTGGTCTTTTGCCTCTGGCTACGGAAATGGCCGTGGATAAGGTGTTGTGCCAGGCGCGCTGCGTTTTCCTGCCTTCGGGTGAGGAGATTTGCGGGTATGAAATCCATCACGGCCACACGCATGTGCTGGACGGACAAACTAGGCCGGTCATGACCCGTACGGACGGGACGGTGATCGGTTGGGGGCGTGAAGACACGATGGTGTGGGGCACCTATCTGCACGGAGTCTTTGATGCCGACGGGTTCCGCCGCTCCTTCCTGGATCGCTTGCGGGTGCGCAAGGGGCTCGCTCCCCTGAACACGGTGCAGGTGGCCTATGACCTGGAAGCCGCGCTGGATCGTTTGGCCCAAGTGGTGCGGGAAAGTCTCGACATGGAGCGGATCTATCGCCTGCTGGACTGATGGCGGCCGTTCAAACGCTTTTCAACACGCGCACGCTTGTCTCGTAATAGGGCGTACCGCGCCCCACGGTGCTTGAAATATCCGTGGTGAGTCGGTTCAACCCGTGTCCGGCCTTGAGCCAGCCACCTCGTTCAGTCACCAGAATATCCCGCCGTTGTCCGGTTCTGACTCCAAGTCGGGCCCGTACAGCGCCCATTTGGCTTTCCACGATTATCTCGTCTCCATCACGCAGATTGAGCCGTTCAGCCTCGGCCTGCGCCAGGACTACTACTGGCAGCGGGTCGTGCTCGGCCATGGTCCGCTCGGAGCAGATAAAGCCGTGCGGAGCGATGGTCAGCAGGCGGTAGGGGTATGCAGGATCGAACCGGCAAAGGTTTCCGGGCTTAAATTCGGTCATGAATTGGAACTTGCCCGTAGGCGTGGGGAAAATCTTGTCCGCAAAGGGCACCATGGGCGCGTCAAGCCGGAAGGCTCTGCTGCGCAGGTCCGCCATGGAACACCCCTGTTTCAGGATGGGCGCGCAGAGGTCGCGCAGCCAGTCTGTGATGCTGCGCTGGAACCGGTCGGCAAAGGGAAAACGACCGGCCAGGTCATGAAACATCCGAAATTCGCTGCGGCACTGCCCCACAGGCGCGATGGCCGGATTGACCGGGCCGACATAATTGTGGCCGTAGCTGGCCATGACGTCTTCTTCCTCCAGAAACGTCGTCGCTGGCAAAAAGACATGGGCCTGGTCGGCGGTGTCATCCAGAAAATGTCCGGAATAGACCACGAACTCGGCCTTGCGGAACGCGGCGATCATCTTGGAGGTGTTCGGGGCCATGCACACGGGGTTGGCGGCCGTGACGTAGATCATGCGGATTTGCGGGTCCCGGGCGTTCAAGATCTCTTCCCCGATGCGCGGCAGCAGCAGGGTCCGGCGCGGCGGGTTCAGATCGTCGCCCCAGAATTTCTGATCGTACGGGCCGTACTCTTCAAACCCCTGGCTGACCCCGCCGCCGCTGACTCCGATATTGCCGCTCAAGGCGCCGAGGGCGTCGATGGCCCGGATGGAGAGGTGCGCCTCCTCATGCCGGTGCAGGCCCCACCCAAGCAGCGTTGAAGTGGGTTTTTGCCGCATGAGGGTTTCGGCCAGGAAATGCGCGTCCTCAACGTCAACATCGCAGTGCGAGCACAATTCCTCGGTGCTGAATTCGGCCAGCAGGCGCAGGAAGCCTTGTGCGCCTTCGGCGTGATTCTCCATGAACGCACGGTCTTCGGCCCCTTCGGCCAGAATGAGCTTGGCCGCCGCCAGGGCCAGGAAGGCGTCGGTGCCGGGCCTTGGCGCGATGTGCCGGTCCGCAAGAGCTGCGGACTTGCTGGGGGCTGGATCGATGAGCACCACTCGCCCCCCGCGTCGTCTGATCTCGCGGATGATGGGCACAAGGCTGACATTGGTGGAGGCGGGATTACGGCCCCAGAGGATCATGGAGCCGCTGTTTATATGGTCCAGGGGGTCATGGGACACGCGGTTGCCAAAGTCGAGATTCTGGGCGCCTTGCCCGGTTCCGCCGCACAGCGAGCCCACGGTCGTGGTCACGCCGCCGAGCAGATTGAAGAAGTAGCGGTTCAGAAGCTTGAGGGCCGTGCGCTCCCCGTAGCCTTGATAGTAAAGAATGGCCTCGGTCCCGGACTCTTTGACGATAGCCTGCATGCGGGCGGCGATGGCGTCGAGGACTTCGTCCCAGGTCGCATCCCGCCAGGGATCTTCGCGGTGGGCGCGGATCAGGGGGCGCGTGATGCGCTCCGGGCTGTACAGCCGCTTCACGTAGCGCATTGCTTTGACGCAGGCTACGCCCTTGGTCAGCGGATGATTCGGGTCGCCTTGCAACGCGACAAGGCGGCCGTTCCGTACCGTGGCCAGGAGGCCGCAGGTGCTTGGACAATCTCTGGTGCAGGTGGTGTTTACGATGGTCTCGATCATTTTAGTGCGGGCTGAGGAGTCATATAGGGCCACGTACATATTCCGCCACTTGTCTCGCATCGTCAACGTGTGGCTGGCCCGCTTGACAATTGTGATTCTCCGTGGTCCCCAACGTGTCCATGAATAGCCTTTCTTTGGATCCCAAAACCCCTGTGCGCGGACGACTGGCTCCCAGTCCGACCGGGCATCTGCACCTCGGTAACGCGTGGTCGTTTCTGCTCTGCTGGCTGGGGGTGCGCTCTGCCGGAGGCCGGCTGGTGCTGCGCATGGAGGATATAGATCCCGAGCGTTCCCGGCCGCAATTCGCCGATGACATCCTTCGCGACCTTGCGTGGCTTGGCCTGGACTGGGACGAGGGGCCGGATCTGGGCGGTCCTTTCGCCCCCTACACCCAGTCCGAACGACTGGAACGCTATGCGGAAGTCATCGACGATCTGACCCGTCTTGGTCACACCTATCCCTGCTATTGCACGCGCAAAGAGCTCAAAACCATGGCCTCCGCCCCTCATATGGAAGACGTGGGGCCGATTTATCCGGGCACGTGTCTCGGGCTTGGCGCGGCGGAACGCAGGGAGCGTGAAGCGCAGGGGCGGCGGCCATCGCTGCGCCTACATGGGAAAGAAGAGGTCCACTTCAGGGACCTCGTGCATGGGCAGGTCCAGATGGGGTGGGCTGAATGTGGCGGTGATTTCCCGCTTCGGCGCTCCGACGGGGTCATTGCCTATCAACTGGCCGTTGCTGTGGACGACATGGATCAATGCATAAGCCTGGTGGTGCGAGGGGCGGATATCCTGCCATGCACGCCGCGCCAGATTCTGCTCTTTCGTCTTCTGAACGCGCAGGCCCCGCAGTATGCCCATGTGCCCCTGCTCCTCGACCATGAGGGCGTGCGGCTGGCCAAGCGTCATCAGTCATGCGAGCTGCGGGCGCTACGGGAGCAGGGCGTCTCGCCGAAGGCGATCGTGGGTCATCTGGCATATCTTGCAGGCTTGCTGCCTACGAGCGCGCCGGCTGCGCCAGTGGATATTGTGGATGGCTTTGCATGGGAGAAACTTCCACGCAATCCCGTTAAGCTTGGGACGGATGTCGAAATGTCCTTGCGAGGCTTGTCATAAAAAGTCAATAATTTCTCATAGAAAGAGAAAAGTAGAAAAGCCGGCGCAAAAAATTTCCATAAAAGCCGAATTTTTGGTTGACGTGCGTCGAGGAGTTCACATAGAGGCTTCTTCCGCGGTGAGGAACACCTCCTGCGGACAGATCAAAGTTCATTGTTATTATCATATATTTCGTCCTGGTGACCACGGCGGAGGGGTTCCACCCGATTCCATTCCGAACTCGGAAGTTAAGACCTCCAGCGCCGATGATACTGCCAGTCCACTGGTGGGAAAGTAGGTCGTCGCCAGGACTTTTTTTATTCTCT
>JAHIQM010000015.1 GCA_018902545.1 Pseudomonadota bacterium
ACGAGCTTGATTTCAACAAGCGCGCCGGTTTCACCGACGAAGACGACCAGCTGCCCCGCTTCTTCCGCGAAGAACTCCTGGCTCCCCATAATGTGGGCTGGGACTACACCACAGAAGAACTGCAGGCCGCCAAGGTCTAGTTTCCGGTTCCCTTACAGGTTCCAAACGACGAATCCCCGCCTGGTACATCCGGGCGGGGATTCATTTTTGCGGTTGCCAAGCAAAATATGGAACTCAGGCCTGCTCCTTCATGCTCTTCAAGGTTTTGGCGTAGGCCGTGAACACGTCTTCCCTGGCCAGCATCCCGAGCACAGCAGTGGGATCCTGGCTGTCCACCACAGGCAACTGCGCCAGGTCCGACTCCACGAATTTGAGCAAGGCCGAATACAGGTCTTCGTCAGGCCGCAGCAGCACCGCCTTGCGCGCCACGTCCCCGGCCACGAGCAGTTCACACAGCGTGTCTTCGTAAAGGACCTTGCGCAAGTCCTCCACGGCCAGAATACCTGTGATCTTGTCCTGCGCGCCGCGTACCGGAAAACACAACTCGCTCGAATTGACGATGATGTCCGTCAATGCCCCGAAATGCGTGCCTTCTTCCACGATGGACACCCGGCCAGGCTTAAAGTGCCCCTCGACCTTTTCCCGCTCAAGGATGTTGATGGTCGCGTCGCCGACGTGAGCGGGCGACTCGAACTTGTTGTCAACCTGGTTCTCGTACAACGAGGCATGCCGCCCCAGGACCAGCGCGATGGCCGTTGCCAGCATGAGCGGAGCGAGCAGTCCGTAGCCCTGGGTCAATTCGCAGACCATGACCAGAGGGCCGATGGGCGCGCTGGCCACCCCGGCGAAAAAAGCGGCCATGCCAACCAGGACGTACCCGCCCGGCTCGGTCACTACCGAAGGGAAAAAACGATGCCCCAGGCTGCCGATCACGCCACCGCTCATGCCGCCGACAAAGAGGGCCGGTGCGAACATGCCCCCGCTCATCCCCGACCCGAGCGTCACGGACGTGGCCACTGTCTTGCCGATGATCATGCCGGCCATCATGGTCACGGACAGTTTGCCGAGCATGGCCAGCTCCAGCCAACCCTGCCCGCCACCAAGGAGCTGCGGAAACTGGTAGCCGATGGCGGCCATGCCGAGTCCGCCAAGGGCCACCGCGGGCACGAATCCGAACCGGTCGGTCAGAGGCCAGAACACCTTGAATTTGATGAACCGGAAGGTGTGCACATAGAACCAGCCCGTGGCGGCGCAGACCAGCCCCAGAAGCGCGTAGACAGGCAATTCGCGCATATCGGAAAACTCGAACTTGGGGATGCCAAAAATGGGCTCGGCCCCGAAAACCAGGGTGAAGAGGGAATAGGAAACCACGGAGGAGATGATGGACGGCAATAGCGCCTCGGCCTCGAAGTCCTCGCGGTAAATGACCTCTACTGCCGTCAGCGCCCCGCCAAGAGGAGCGCGGAAAATGGCCCCGAGCCCCCCCGCGGCCCCGGCCAGAAGCAGGATACGCCGCTCCTTGGCCGTCAGGCGCAGTTTCCCGGCCAACCACGAACCGCACCCGGCTCCGAGCAGGGAGATGGGGCCCTCGCGTCCGGCGCTGCCTCCGGCGGCGATGGTCAGAATGGAGGTGCTCACCTTCATGGCTGGCACCGACGGCGGAATATGGCCTTCCTGATGGTGGAAGGCCTTGATCATGGTGTCGGTCCCGTCCGTGCCGCCGAAACGGGTCTGAGGCACGAAACGGCGCAGAAGATAGCCCGTCAAGATGCCCACCGCGCCCAGAAAGATGAAAAGCAGCCAGGGGCGAGAGGGCCCGGCCGGTCCGGAGAAAAGATTCTCCCCGGCCGGGACGGGCAGGGTGTACCCGGCCCAGGTCGTGAGCAGCAGATGCTGCAGCCACTCGATAACGATGTAGAAGATCGTGGCCAAGGTGCCGGTCATGGCCCCGACCACGGCCCCCAGCGCCAACCATTTGAAATTCAGGATGGAATGGTAGCTGTGCGACAGCTCCATGGGGATTTTGAACACAGCCCGGAAAAAAGCGCGCATGAATCCCGCCCTCAGACCATTCTGGCTTCAGGCAGGGCCAGGATGGTCCGGCCAAGGGCGATATCCTTGCCGATTTGCGACTTGAGCTCGTCAAGGCCGGAAAACTTCCGCTCCCCGCGCAGGCGCTGCACAAAATGAACTTTGAGCTGCTTGTCGTAGAGGTCGGCGTTCAAGTCCATAATATGCACCTCCACGGACAGCACCTCGTTGCCGAAGGTCGGGTTGTAGCCGATGTTGGCCACCGCTGGATGGATCTGGCCTTCCAGCTCGGCCCAGCAGCAGTACACCCCGGTCTTGGGAAAAAGCTCGTCGACAAGGTGCACGTTGGCCGTGGGAAACCCCAGCAGGCGGCCGCCCCGGTCCTGGCCATGAATCACGGTGCCGGACACGCGGTAGAATCGGCCAAGCAGTGCCTTGGCCGCCCACACGTCCCCGGCCTCGACCAGGTCGCGGATGCGTGTGGAGCTGACAATGGCCTGATCGACCATGACGGGCTCAAGCTGCTCGACCCCGAATCCCTTCTGCTGTCCGAGCCTGTTCAACAGGGCGTAATTGCCGCCACGGCCTTTGCCGAAGGCGTAGTCGTAGCCGATAACCAGTTCCTTGACGCGCAGGCCCTCGACCAGAATGCTGCGCACGAAATCCTCGGGACTCATGCTCGCAAGCTCCTGGTTGAATTCGAGGCAAAGTAGGTGGTCTATGCCCAGCGACTTGATCAGTTCGGCCCTTTGTTCGTAGAGGGTGATGAACGGGGGGGTCTTCTTGCCGGTGAAAAAACGCAAGGGGTGCGGTTCAAAGGTGATGACCACTGACGGCAAACCAAGACCGGCGGCGAGATCCCGCACCCTGGCAATGAGACGCTGATGTCCTATGTGGACCCCGTCAAAATTGCCGATGGTGACGCAGGACCCTCTTTCCAGGCCGCTGATCTGGTCCGGCCAAGTAACGCAATGCATGAAATATTATCCTCCAGGCAACAAGCTGGCTTGCCTCTATACCAAAAGAACCCGGGCTTCAACACACACGCTGGAAGGACAAAAACACCTTTGAACGCACTCAACTGATTAAAATTTCGAAAAATAAAAAATTAATCGAAAAAAACCGGAACAAAACTCTTGCCAAAGACACCCCGCTCACATAAACACGCTTCTCACGTCACGCCGAAGTGGTGGAATTGGTAGACACGCTAGGTTCAGGGTCTAGTCGGGGTTCCCCGGTGGAGGTTCGAGTCCTCTCTTCGGCACCAAGAGATCAAAGGGATTGCAGTTCGCTGCAATCCCTTTTTTCTTTCCTGCGGCCGGTTTTCCCATCTTGGATATCAAAAGCATTGCTCAAGAGTGGCGTACTCTTCCAAATCTGAAAACTTGCCGGATCGGATGCCGCGAAAGGATAGGCCTTGGCCCGCCCTTGAAAGTCTGAGCCTGACGTGCTGGCCAATCTTTTGTCGATCACGAAATACATTTCATGATCGACAAAGAGGTTTATTGCGCAGGAGTGAGCGTCAAAAGGCCTCGTAGCCTTCGACGATATTGAGCAAGTCTGTGAACGCATACACGCCCGGCAACTGCTCAACCTCTTATATCGCAAGCCCATTGTCACGGCATCGGAAGTCGTTGAGGCCCTCGATGTGAGCACACCAACCGCCAATGCCCTAATCAAGGATCTGCTGCGTCTCGGCATTTTAATCGAACTGACCGGGCTTCAACGAGGCCGACTATACTCCTTCGATCGTTATCTTAGACTCTTCGTTAGTTAAGGAATCGAGTTTCCCTTAACTAAGGACGCACCGTTGTAAAACTTGAGCCTGCCCGAAAATGGCATGGACCCGCACAAGGAACTCGAAGACGCAAACGAGTTGATGAACGGGTTCCCGCGCTGGCATAATCATAGCCCCACCCTCCTTAACATCTCCACCGCACCGATCTCCATCTTCGAGAAGGCGAACCATTTCTGGCCCAGATCTTTGAGCGATGCGCCAATGTGGTAGATCGCGTCGTCGATGATCAGGAATCGGTCATGGGCGAGCTTGAATTCCCGCGTCTCGATGGCGGGGTATTGCGCGTTGAACTTGGCGATGTCCTGGGCAAGTTGGCGGCTGGTATTTTTGGTCAGCAGTTGTACGCCGACCCCTGCCTTGCGCTTGGCTAGCAGTAGCAACACACTTTCATCCACATAGTTGTCGATGAGAATGATCCGGCGGTTGGCGGAACGGATCAAATCGCAGACAAAGGCGTAGGCTTCAAATACTTGGCCATCGAAAAAGATGCCCTGTTTGGGCTTGACACTTCTGTCTTCCAAGGCCTTAAAGACCTGTTCGAACCGTTCGTCTGTCTTGATTTCACCCGCGATCTGACGTTTTTCGATATGATCGAGGCGGTGGAAGATATCAGCGTTGTGTGCCAGAAACTGCCGCATTTTGACGAAAGCCCGCATAATCTCGATGTTAATTTCGATCGCTCGCGTACTCGTCAATACGGAAGAAAGCGAAGAGACTCCCTGCTCGGTAAAGGCCAAGGGCATAGCTCCACCCAAATGCTTGCGGGAAGGTATCACAGATTGTGACACCAAGACCGATATCTCATCCTCCGTCAACTCGAACATGAAGTCGTCCGGAAATCTGGCACGATTTCTTTTCACCGCCTGCTTGAGAGCACGAGTTTCTACTCCATACAAAATGGCTAAATCGCGATCCAACATGACCTGTACTTCACGCATGGTAAGTATACGCTGCTCAATTTTAGAAGGGTGTACCAAGTCACTCATTCTATACCACTCCATTATTTACGGTCGAAAAATGCGTCTCTAGTGACATTTTACACACAACCACGCTCGGCAAATGCTTCAAACTGGCGAACCGACCACAAACTGTGACCACAAGTTCCGATTTTAGGTTGAACTCATATCCCCACCCTCCACAAACTCTTTGCAATCAAGGCATTCAGCTTGGCTTCTTCCCACAACTGCGCTTCAAACTCAGCCTTGAGCTGAGTGAACCGTTCCTTGAAATCGAAATCGTCTTCGTCGTCCGGCAGGCCTACATCGCGACCCGGTGTGAGTACGTAGTTGAATTCACGCACGCGTTCGATGGGATCGACGTTACAGAATCCCTTCACACCTTCGTAGTCACCGTCCGGGTTGCGCCAATTTTAGTAGGTGCTGCGAAGATGGCGAATTCCTCGGCGGTCCCCGGCCCTGCCTAGCGTATCGCTCCCGGCAACAACTTCCGCAATTTTTGTCTCCCCGTAGCTCAGGGCGGCAGGTTTCGCAATCCGTAGTAATTGTAAGAGAAATAATACGTGAGTAATACAAGACACGGCTTTGCGATGACCCGCCCGGCTCTTTTCAGACGCATAAACCTGACTTGGGCTGCGAGAAAAACGCTGCAGCCCAAATTTTCTGTCCATCCAAAGCGGATGCGCTCGGATCACCGACCACCTCATGCCACTCCGTCTCAATAAATGGTTGCCGACGAGGCTCAAATGCTCATAAGATAGTCCATTATCAAAAACCGAATCTGGTCGTGACGAGATGTTCTCATCCCTCCATCCTCCCGGGAGTTTCCATGCGCAGAACAATGTGGCTGAGCTGGCCTTTCTATCCTTGTTCGCGCACCCCCGGATCGGCATCGCCGAGACTCTCGACATCTACTATTTCGAGTACCCTCCCTACTACCAACAGCTTGATAACGGACAGGCCTCCGGCATCATTATCGACCTCGCCCGTAAAATTCTTGCCTCGGCGCACGTCGAGCCCGCGTTTCACTACGGAAATCGGCATGCTCCCGGGCGAACCGTAACCTCCCAACGCAACGTCGCGAGCCAAAATCAAAGGGCTGCCCGCCTCCTCACGGCCAGAGCGCTCGCAAGAGTCTGCCTGAATATACGGAAGCGGATCGGCGCACACGGAATACACACCTGCGGATCATGTCGCACGCCCGAGGGATCTGCGCGGCCTTGTTCACAGCGGAGCTATGGAATATCAGACACACATGGATTGTCCGGATAAATGCCGCAACGATTGCGGCGCAAGCTCCGGCGGAGTTCTTAAAGGGAGGCGTCCGATGGTCAGACTTATCGATGTGAAGATTCTCAAGATATTCGTGGGAGAGGCGGTGCGCCACAAGGGAGCACCGCTCCATGACGTCATCGTGAACGAGGCCCGCCAACGGGGTATGGCTGGGGCCTCCGTTTCCAGAGGTTTCATGGGTTTCGGGGCGGGCAATCTCCTGCACACGGCCAAAATCCTTCGTCTGGCCGAGAACCTGCCGGTGATCATCGAGATCGTGGACACGCCCGCTCGCATCGCCGAATTTCTGCCTGTGGTCGACGCCCTGGTCGAGGAGGGCAGCATTGTGGTTCAGGACGGCCAGGCCATTTTCCATCTGCCTCTGCGCATTCGCGACGTGATGACCGAACAGGTCGTGACCGTGGGACCGCAGGCACTTTTGGACGATGTGGTGGACCTGCTGCTGCGCAAGGAGGTCAAGGCCGTCCCGGTCATGGACGACGGACGGATCGTGGGCATCATCACCGGCGGGGACCTGCTGTCACGGGCTCGGATGCCCCTGCGCCTCGACATGCACGGCCACGTTCCGGCCGACCTGCGCCACAGGCACAGCCACTGCCTGGAATTCGCGAACCTCAAGGCCTGCGACATCATGTCGAGCCCGGTCACAAGCCTGGGCATCACGACCACCGTCACCGACGCCCTGAAGCTGATGGCGACGCGCAACATCAAACGCCTGCCCGTCACTGCCGATGACGGAACCCTGATGGGCATCGTCAGCCGCACCGATGTGCTGGCGGCCATCGGCCGGACCTCTGCCGTGGCGGCGCATCTCGACGTCCTGCCGGAAGGAGTGCACGCAACCGCCCGGGACGTCCTGTACACGGACGTACCCACCGCCGCCCCGGACGCCCCGCTGGCCGGAGTTCTGGCCCAACTCGTCGCGTCCCCGCTGCGCCGCGTGGTCATCGTGGACGCGCACAGGAAAATTCTTGGCATCATTCACGACTGGGACCTGCTGCAGTGCTTCGTGCGCCAAAACTCCCCCACGCTGGTGGCCAGGCTCCTCGGCATCCTGACCCAGCGCGAGACGACGCCCGCAACCCTTGAAGGCACCGCCGGGGAAGTCATGTCCCGTGAGGTACTGACTGTCAGCCCCGACGCGCCTTTGAGTAAAGTCATAAGGACGCTCCTGGACAAGAAGGTAAAACGCCTCGTGGTCGCCGACGAGGCAGGCCGCCTGCTCGGCATGGTCGACCGGGACGTGATCCTGAAGGCGCTGGCCGAACAGGACGGGCGCGCACGATAGGCGGAGCTTCGATCTCTCCTACAGGGCAACCCCGATCTCTTCCGGGGCGGCCATGCGGGGCGTCTCCTCATCGCGTTCCTGGATCTGGAAACGTTCCTTGATCCGCGCCAGGGAGACAAGTTGGCCTTCCCGCGCTGACGGAGTGAGGAAGGACTTGAGCTTCACTTCGAGCACCCGGGGGTTGAGTTCGCTCTGGATGGCGCGCACGCCTTCGATGATGATCTTCTGGAGCAGAAGCTCATGATCCGTGACCTCCCGGATGCGGGCGGCCAGCGGTAAAAACACGAAATTGGCCAGGATCACGCCGTACAGCGTTGAAGTCAGGGCGATGGGTATGGTCGCCAGGACCACCCCGGTGTCATTGACCCCTGAAAGCATGCCGATGAGCCCCACCACGCTCCCCGCAAGACCGATGGCCGGACAGATGTCCGCCATGACCCGCAGCACCCGCTCGGACTCGTCGCGGCGCTGCTTGAAAAAATACATCTCCGTGTTCAGGATGTCGGTGGTCTGCTCCCGTGAGTAGTTGTCGACCACGAAACCAAGGGCCCGGCGCAGAAACATGACCGACGTCTCCCGCTCGTCCTCCACCAGGGTATGCAGGCCCCGAATTCTGCTCTTGACCGACAAATCGACCAAAATTTCGACAATGGCGGCCGGTTCCTTCATCCGCGAACGATATATATTGCGCAGCACCCTGCTCACAAAATACAGGCGCTCCATGCGAAAACTGGCAATGGCCGTGCCCAGGCAGCCCCCGAAAACGATCAGAAAGGCCGACAGGTTGAAATACCGGCCCACATCGCCGCTGAGCATGAATCCGGACCCGAAGATCACGGCGCACAACAACAGACCCAAAAGAGATTTGCGCTCCATCACCGCCCCTCCTGCTGCGAAGCCGCCAGCCATTGACGGAATCCTTCTCCGCTCGGGACCCTGACCGAAGGCAGCGGCTCCGTCGGATTCTCGGTACTCAAGACCAGCTCCACTCGCCGGTTGGCGTTGACTCCGTCCTCTTGCGCCAGCGGCCGCTGGTCGCCGTACCCGGCCACAAGCACCCGCGTGGCTGGCAGGCCCGCGTCATCCATCAGAAAAGATGCCACAGTGGTGGCCATGGCCACCGAGAAATCCCAGGCCCCCCGATATCCCGGCACGGCCTCACCGGATGCGCTATGGCCGACCACGGACAGGGTGTGCGGAGCGCTGCGCAGGATTTCGGCCACGGAAACGAGGGTATTTTTGACATCCCCCCGCAAGGAGGCAGTGCTGCCTTGAAAAAGCAGGTCACCCGAAATCGTCACATGCAGCGCTTTCCCGGGAACCGACTGCACGAAAATGGCGGCCTGCAGGCCGTCGCGGGCAATCAGGTCGCGCAGGCGGTCATGGAGGCGATCCAGGACCGATCCGTCCGACGGCCGGGAAGGAATGACCTCGGTCCCTGCCGGCAAGGCGTTGACGGAAAACTCCGACACCGACTTGAATTGAATTTTCGGGATCTGGAAAAGATACAGGGCGGCGAACATGATGAACATGGTCATCATCAGATCCGACCAGCAGATGACCCAGCTGGCGGGCCGAAGAGTTTCTTCCCGGGAAAAAATGTCAAAGTGTTGACCGTAAGCTTCCCCGCTGGAAAGCCGCGAATCCGGGCCTTTGAAGCCCCGAGAAGTACTTGGCCCGCCAGCTGCGGCCTGTTGGCCGGAAAGGCGCGCGGATACGTCCCGCATGATTTCTGGTGTTGGTTCTCGCATGGAATCCTCCGCCAGTGCATGAGCCAAAACCATGCCAACGCCAAAAATCTGCGCAGTCCGATCAAACGCTCCACGTGTTGCACGGACTCACGGAAAGCAGTATGAAATCAAGAAACTCAACCCAAACCAGGAGGAATCATGGCAATTGTCATCGACCACGAAGAATGCATTGGCTGCGAAACCTGTGTGGAGCTTTGTCCTGAAGTCTTCGCCATGATCGACGGCGAGGAAAAGGCCATGGTCACGGCCCCCGATTCCACCGCCGATTGCGCCCAGGATGCCATCGACGGATGTCCGGTGGAAGCAATCGACAGGGAGTAGCGGCCACTACGACTTAAAAAGGGGAGCGAGGCTCCCCTTTTTCATTTCCGCAAGTCGTCGCTGAAAAAAATCACGCCCCCGCTTTCATCTGTGATTTTCTTTCAGCCAATTCGATGACAGCGTGATAAAATAGTAAGCATAGGTGGTTAACCCCAATATTTTAAAACTGTCCTCAATATCAATTCCGCCAGGGAACATATCCAGATCTATTATGATACTCATCCCGAAAAAGAAAAACGCAAGAATCAAAAACTTGTAGTTGGCCTGACTCAAAATAAGTCTCCAGAACTTCAAGAAAAACAGCGATGTGTACACCAGATAAAAGACATAGACCAGTATTTCAGGCAGATGGAGGTACTCGGGAAAAACCTGTTCGTGCAGCATAAGGAGGTCATCACACATGAGCATGAGTGAAAGAATCGCAACCCACCGCAAAAAACTTGTTCCTTGCGGATGCGCAACTCCAGGTTTCAAGTGGAACGAAGAAAACAGGGTCACGCTGGCGGTAGCCATCCAGAGCAGGATACCCAGATTCGAAATCATCCCCAGATAAAAAGGTTGTCCAAGCTGAGCCAGTGGATCCATCGACAACTTTGTCATTCTGACACCAGAAGCAGCAAAGATAAGAATCACAGAAAAAATGAGCACCCACGACAAATAAAGCCATTTATGGCGTCGCAAATTATCTTTCATTTTAAACTATCCTTTTTTATTGCATTGATTTTTAATTTTTTAATATTGTCAATATATAACTATCGCAACGTGCCCTCGTGCAAAAAAACCTTCTAAAATAAATTCTTAACTTCCTCTACAAAATTTACACCACCAAAATCGACCCCTCGACCGTACGATGTCGCACATGTCAAGTTCATAAAAAAACCCGTATTAAATCCGAGCACGTTGGCAGCAAACGTGAGTTATCGCCTTCAAACTAACCCCCGAAATACCCAGCCCAATCCACCGGCACGCGCACGGCTTTTTCTGCCTTGTTGCGGAAAATCAGATGGCCGTGGCGCAGGCCGTAACGAAAGAGGTCGCGGGTCACGGCCACGTCCTGCCGGCAATACGCGATGATGTCGTCCACGCGGCCTTCCTTCCACCAGGCCAAGGCTTGCATGCCGCTTGCGCTCTTGGCTGCGCCAAGGGTCTCGCGGGCCAGGTGGTCCAGGGACAGGCGATAGCCAAGGGTTTGATGGATGCTGCTCAGGATGTCCAGGGTGGGCAGGCTTGTAAAATCAAAACGGCTCAACCCCCCGAGCACCGCATAGTCGAAGCGCAGGATGTTGAACCCCACCACCAGGTCGAACTCCACCAATTCTCCGACCAGGCGCGGCACATCGTCCTGCCCGTAATCACGAAAATCCCCGGTCCCGGAATCGTAAACCACCACACAGCTGACCCCCATCAGATCGGCCCGGTGCCAGCCCCCGACCTCCTGCGCCGAGCGGCAGGTTTCCAGATCGAGCACCGCATAGCGAAAACCCTGCGGCAGCACGTACCCGGCTACTTCCGGCTGCGCAGCTGTAGACGGATCATTGATCTCGACTCGCGCCAATGCCGGTTCCGGTGGCGCGCCTTCGGCTGGCGCAGCCCCGCCCATTATCTCCTCCAGCACCCTTAAAGCTGCGCCCTTGGCGATGGGCCGGTTGCCCGAACCGCATTTGGGCGAGTGCACGCAGGCCGGGCATCCGTTTTCGCACGCGCAGTCCCGGATCACGGTCAGGGTACGCTCCAGCAGGATCTCGTACTGCGCATAGGCCTGCTCGGCCAGCCCGGAGCCGCCGGGCAATCCGTCGTAAATGAATACGGCCGCTGATCCGACCTGGGGATGAAAGGGAATGGATATCCCGCCCAGATCATTGCGGTCGGTCATGACCAAGAGGGGCATCATGCCGATGGCCGCATGCTCCAGCGCATGAATGCCGCCCATGAAATGAGCCATCTCCCCTTCCACCCGCCGCCTCACGGATTCGGGTATGGCGATCCACACCCCGTGCGTGACAAAAACCAGCGGCTCCATATCCAAGGGCACCGTGCCCAGATTCTTGCCGCCGCGCACGGTGATGCGATCGTACCCGGTGACCTGGTCGGTAACCCGCAGCTCTCCGAGATGAATCGTGGCTCCAAAAACCGTCCGGGAACCATCGATCCGCATGACTTCCGTACTTTTCTCATGCCGCACACGGGTGTAATAGGACACCGTGCTTCGCCGCGCCCGCGCCGTACCGCCCTCCAGATCCAGGTCGACGATGACGTAGGTCACGCCCCGGTGCAGATAGACCGCACCGGGATGGGTTTCAAGCACGGCCCGGAACCGATCCACCATGCCGATGCGCTCCCCGCTGTCCATGTCCACTATGGCCACCGTCGAACCCGTTCCGCGCAAGGCCACGCCCCGGTGCGGCTGCCTGGCCTTGGAAAAGAACTCCAGCCCGTCACTGCTTTGCAGCAAAGCCCCGCTGCGGACCAGTTCCTCCACCAGCCGTGGATGATCGAGAACCAGCGCATCATCCCGGTGCAGCGAGGCCTCTGCCGCGGCGCACTCCAGATGACGGGCGGCAATGACCGGGTTGCCCGGGTTGATGACCGCCCGTTCAGGGACAAGCGCGAAAAATTCATCGGGGTGATGCATGAAATACTGATCCAGGGCGTCCTCGTGCCCGATCAGGAACGTCGCCGCCTCCTGGGTTCCTCGGCCCACGCGGCCGGAGCGCTGCAGGGTGGCCATGATGGACCCCGGATAGCCGACCAGAATACACACATCGAGACCCCCGATATCGATGCCCAGCTCCAGGGCGCTGGTGGAGACCACGGCGAGGAGTGATCCGGAAGCAAGGCGCATTTCGATCTCGCGGCGCTCTTCCGGAAGAAACCCGGCCCGATAGGCGGAAATGCGCTCCCGTAGCTCTCCTTCACGCTCTCCCGCCCACAGGGCGATAAGCTCGGTCATGCGCCGCGACTTGCAATAGACGATGGTCCGCAGGCCCATTTGCAGGGCCTCCTGCAACAGGCCGATGGCCTGACGCGCGGCCCCGTCCACGCCGTTTACAAGCAGCATGTGTTTCGGAGGACTGGCGGCCGTGCCCTCAAGCACCGCGTTCATGGTCAATCCGGTCAGGGCACAAGCCAGCTCCAAAGGATTGGCGATGGTCGCGGAAGAGCAGATAAACGTCGGATTTGCGCCATGGAGGCGACAGATCCGGATCAGCCGCCGGAATACCCAGGCCATGTGCGAGCCCATGACACCGCGATAGGTGTGCACCTCGTCGACAACCACGAACTTCAGGTTGGCGAAAAATTCCGACCACTGCTCATGGGCGGGCAGAATTCCCAGATGCAGCATATCCGGGTTGGTGAATAGCACGTTCGGGGGATTGCGACGGATACGGGCGCGTTGCGAAGAGGAGGTATCCCCGTCGTAGATGGCCGTGGTGGGTGTGGGAAAGAGGCTTGCAGCCAGGGAGCCCAGAGCCCGACGCTGGTCCTGGGCCAGGGCTTTCAAGGGGAAGAGATACAAGGCGCGGGCCTGACGGTCGCCGTGGCAGGCTTCCAGCACGGGCAGATTGTAGATGAGGGACTTGCCGCTGGCGGTGGGGGTCGCCACGACCACATGACGCCCGGCACGGACCAGATCGACGGCCCGGCACTGATGTTCGTAGAGCTTACGAACGCCAAGCAGATCGAGCCCGCGTTGCACCGGTCCGGACCAGGAGCGCTCGGGAGTCCCGAATTGCGGCCCTTGCTCCGGAAAAAACCTGCGCCCGGCTATATTCATGGCCAGCCAAGGCGTCTCTTCCACCAGGGCCAACAGATCCGCCACGGTGGGCTCGGTCATGAAGGGCGCCCGGCCTGCATCCGGATCGCCCTTAATCCGATGGGACATCTCAGTTCTTGGCCGTAATCTTGTATTTCTTGAGCTTGTACTGCAGCAGGCTCTTGGACACGTCGAGAAGCTCCGCCGTCTTGACCTGCACGAAGCCTGAGCGGACCATGGCCCGGCGGATGAGGGCAGCCTCGATCTTTTCCAGTGTTTCTGAAAGGTTGACCTTGAGCGGCAGGAGATCCACGGCACTCTTGAACTGCGTTTCCTCGTCCCGCAATTCCGGCGGCAGGTCGTCAACTTCGATGACGTCGTGATTGGACAGCACCACGCAACGTTCAATGACGTTCTCCAGCTGGCGCACGTTGCCCGGCCATTCGTAGGCGGACAGGTAATCAATGGCCCCGGGCGTGAAGCCGTTGACCAGTCGGTTGTTCTCAAGGGAGAATTTGCGCAGGAAGTGGGAGGCCAGGATGGGGATGTCTTCACGCCGCTCACGCAGGGGCGGCAGGTGGATGTTGACCACGTTCAGGCGATAGAAAAGATCTTCCCGGAACCTGCCGGCCACGATCTCCTCCTGCAGGTTCTTGTTGGTGGCCGCCACCAGCCTGAAATCAACGGCAATGGTCTCTGTCCCGCCGACCCGCTCGATGACCCGCTCCTGCAGCACGCGCAGCAGCTTGACCTGCATCTCCTGGGAAAGTTCGCCTATCTCATCCAGAAAGAGGGTCCCGCCCTGGGCCAGCTCGAAGCGGCCGCGCTTCAAGGCCATGGCTCCGGTGAAGGAGCCCTTCTCATGGCCGAAAAGCTCGCTTTCCAGCACTCCCGGATTCAGGGACATGCAATTGACCGAGATAAAAGGCATGTCCTTGCGGTCAGAGGCAATGTGAATGGCCCGGGCCACCAGCTCCTTGCCCGTGCCGGATTCGCCCGTGACCAGCACGTTGCTGCGCGTCGGCGCGACCTTGCCGGCCAGGGTCAGCACGTCCTGGATGGGTTTGGAATTGCCGACAATGGTCTCCTTGCCGAATTTTTCCGCCAGGCTCTCGCGCAGCAGACGGTTCTGCTGTTCGGCGTGGGAGAGCTTCAGCGCCTTGCCCACCGAAAGCAGTATCTCGTCATTGGCAAAAGGCTTGGTGATATAATCGAAAGCCCCGCCCTTCATGGCTTCCACGGCGCGGTCGATGGTCCCGAAGGCCGTCATGATCATGACCGGGACGTGAGGGTGACGCTTGCGCACCGTCTCCAGCACCTGCTGCCCGCTCATGCCGGGCATCTTCATGTCGGTGATGACCACGTCAACCTCGGACTCGTCGAGATAGGTCATGGCCATGACCGGGTCGCCGAGGGCCGTGACCGTGTAGCCCTCCTCCTCGAGGATGGCCTCCAGAACCAGGAGATAATTTTTTTCGTCGTCGATGATCAGGATATGATTGGCCATGTGGTATTCCCGCTAACAAGGCTCGGAAAAAACGACCAGGGCCTCGGCTCCCCCGTGGGGACCGTTCCTGAGAGTCATTTCCGCACCGTGAATCTGAAAAATGGAACTGGTGATGGCCAGGCCTAGGCCTGTGCCCGTCTCCTTGGTTGTGAAAAAAGGCTCCACATAACGGTCTAGCTGCTTGGAGTCGAAACCAGGGCCAGTGTCCTGCACCAGCACGGCCTTCAATCCTTCGTGGCAGGCCGGCATGACCCGTACCTGCCCTCCGCCTTCACAGGCCTGAATGGCGTTGCTGATCAGGTTGTAAAAACCCCGGTACAAGAGGTCCCGATCACCCTGAACCAGATATCCGGACGGCAAGGCACTCTCCACCGACACCCCGTGCTCCTGCCCCTCCTGAGTCAAAAAAGCCACGGCATGGCGCACGACCTTTTCCAGGTCCACATCATCCAGCGAGGGCTGGCGAGGGCGGGCATAGTCAAGAAAATCGTTGACGGTCTGGCTCAGACGCTTGGACTCGTGAAAAATCGCTTCCAGCATCGGAACGGAGGCCCCGCCATCGGCCTTCTGACGCTTGAGCAGAAGCTCCGCGCTGCTGCGGATGATCCCCAGCGGGTTGCGGATTTCGTGCGCGATGCTGGCCACCATACGCCCCATGGAGGCGAGCTTTTCATTCTGCAGCAACTCCTTCTCCAGGCGATCCTTGTCCCGAAGCCTCTCGTCGAGGACCCTGTCGGCCTTGCGGATGAGAAAGAAGATGAGCCCGTACAGGGCCGCCGAGCCCAGGAAAGTGGTCAGGATGATGAGCCGCTGCAGATGCAGCACGGTTTCGTAATCGCTGGTGATGTCCTGGGTGAATTCCAGAATGCCCAAAAGCGGTCCGGGCTGATCCCGAAAGCGCAGATCCCGCTCGGCCCGCAACGGGTAGACCGTGCGCAGCACCACATCTCCGTCCTGAAGTTTGAAGGCCGCAAGCACGTCCCAGATGCTCAGGGAGTTCTGCAGTTCAAAGGTGATCTTGCCGCCCTCGATGCCCGCCAGTACGGCTTCACCGCCAAGTTCGCTGTTGCCGACCTGCTCGGCATTGGTGCTGAAGGCAACCTCGCTCTGCTCGTCATAGATACGCAAGTCGAGGACGTGAAAAGAATGAATGGTCGACTCGATGACCTGTTCCAATCGTTCGTACTGATCGCTGCGCTTAAGCTCCACGCGTCCGAAGCCGAGCACCACCGGCAAGGTGAACCGCCGGTAGATCTGATGATTCAGGTTCTCGGCCAGCAGACGGGCAAAAGCCTGATTTTTCTTGAGCAACGCGCTTTTGGCGTAATTGGTCATGAAAACCGACATGAGGCTGCTTGAGGCCAGAATCAGCACCAGCGTGGTGATAGACAGGAACTTGACCAGTTGGAAAGGGTGGGCCGGATCAACGCGAAAGGGATTGAGCTTCATGCTTTGGCCGAGTTCAAAAATGTGGATGGGCAGGACGCCCCGAAGGGGCCGGAACTCCAGGCCCCGTAAGATTTCATGTTAGGCTTGGGTCCGGCGCCGGTCAAGGCAGCGGAGAATGAGCCCCCGGGTTGAGGCGTCGTGGGCGGCAGTCTTCTTCCCTTGCAGCTCCGGCAGGATGACTCCGGCCAGATGCTTGCCCAGTTCCACCCCCATCTGATCGAAAGAGTTGATCCCCCAGATAACGCCCTGCACGAAAATCTTGTGCTCGTACATGGCAATGAGGCTGCCAAGCACCCGCGGGGTCAGGCGATCATAAAGCAGCGAGTTGCTCGGCCGGTTGCCCGGAAACGTCTTGTGCGGAGCCAACACCGCCCGGGCTTCGGGCGAGAGGGCCGCAAGCTCCTCTTCAGCCTCGGCGCAGGTGCGCCCGCGCATGAGCGCTTCAGTCTGGGCCAGAAAATTGGCCAGCAGAATATTGTGGTGCTCGCCAACCTCATGCAGCGGATTGATCGCGGCCAGAAAATCGCAGGGAACCACCGTCGTGCCCTGATGCAGGAGCTGGTAGAAGGCGTGCTGCCCGTTGGTGCCGGGCTCGCCCCACAGGATGGGCCCCGTGGCGTGGGTCACCGGACGGCCATCTCGGGTCACGCCCTTGCCGTTACTCTCCATGTCCGCCTGCTGCAGGTACGCAGGCAGCAGGGCCAGATATTGGTCGTAAGGCAGCACGGCGTGGGCCTCGCAACCCTGGAAGTTACGGTACCACACACCCAAAAGCGCCAGAAGCACCGGGATGTTGCGCTCAAAAGGAGCCGTTCGGAAATGCTTGTCCATTTCCCTGGCTCCGGCCAGGAGCTCGCGAAAATTCTCCATGCCGACGGCCAGGGCGATGGACAGGCCGATGCAGGACCACAAGGAATAGCGCCCCCCGACCCAATCCCAGAAGCCAAACATATTGGCCGGATCAATGCCGAAGGCTTTGACCGCCGGTTCATTGGTGGACAGGGCCACGAAATGCCGGGCCACGTCGGCCTCGCCGCCGCTACGCAGAAACCAGTCGCGGGCGGTGTGAGCGTTGGTCAGGGTCTCCTGGGTGGTGAAGGTTTTGGAAGCGATGATGAAAAGCGTGCTCTCGGGGCGCACCTGACCCAGAACCTGGGCGATGTGCGTGCCGTCGATGTTGGACACGAAGTGAAAATTCAGATCGGGGTGCCGATAATAATCAAGCGCCGCCGTGACCATGCGCGGCCCCAGATCCGACCCGCCAATGCCGATATTGACCACGTCGGTGATCCGCTTTCCGGTGTACCCCTCCCATTCCCCGGACCGCACCTTGCCCGTGAACCCTTCCATCTGATCCAAAACCCGTTGCACCTGCTCGACCACGTTCATCCCGTTGACACGAATGGACTGGTCCGCATCCGCGCGCAGGGCCACGTGTAGCACGGCCCGGTTCTCCGTGGTATTGATCCGCGCCCCGGAAAACATGGCCTCGATGCGCCCGGCCACATCGGCCTCGCGGGCCAGATCAAAGAGCAGGTTCATGGTTTTGTCCGTGATCCTGTTTTTGGAATAATCCAGAAACAGGCCGGCACCTTCAGCCGAAAAACGGTCAAAGCGCCCCGGATCGCGATCAAACAGCTCCCGCATGGGCGCCACCTCCGCCACATGCTCTCCAAGGGCTTTCCAGGGGGAAGACTGGTCAATCACGAAACACCTCCGGTTATTTTTTCAGGCCGTGCAGAACCTGGCCGATCCTGTCCAGACATCCGGCCAGGGTTTCGTCATCAAGGGCGTAGGAAATACGGATGCAGCGGTCGTCGCCAAAGGCGGCGCCGGGCACCAGAGCCACGCCGGCCTTTTCCAGCAAAAGTCCGCACAGGGCCGTGGAGTCCGGCACCTGCGGCGTGTAGTACCAGTCCACCTGCGGAAAAAGATAGAACGCCCCGGCCGGTTCCGGACAGACCACATTGCCCCAGGCGCGGATCATGGACAGCCCCAGGTCGCGCCGACGCACAAAGGCTGCAAGCATTGGGGCCAGACAGTCCCACCCGCCGGTCAGGGCCGCCAGCGCAGCCTTCTGGGCGATGGAACAAATGTTGGAGGTGGACTGGCCCTGGATTTTGGTCATGGCCTTGATCAGGTCCGCGTGAGCCAGGGTGTAGCCCACCCTCCAGCCGGTCATGGCGAAGCTCTTGGCCAGGCCGTTGACCACGGCAAAATTCTCGGGATGACGCTGCCACCAGGGGGCCAGAGACGCAGGCCTCGCCGGGGCGTAGACCAGCTGGTCATAAATCTCGTCAGAGATGACAAAGATGCCCTTCTCCACGGCCCAGGCCGCGATAGCGTCAAGCTGCGCCTGGGTATAGTGGCAACCCGTGGGATTTGATGGCGTGTTCATGACCAGACAGCGCGTGCGCGGGGTACGCGCCGCCTCCAGCTGTTCCACGCTGACCAGAAAATCGTTTTCCGGCTCCGTGGTCACAAAGACGGATACCCCATCGGCCAGTTGGACCAGGGCCGGATAACTGACCCAGTACGGAGCCGGGATGATGACCTCGTCACCGGGGTCGAGCAGCACCTGGAAAAGGTTGTAGAGGCTCTGCTTGCCGCCGTTGGTCACAACCACGTTCTCCATGGCTGCGTCCACGCCGTAAAAAGTCTTGAAGTATGCGGCCACGGCCGTGCGCAGCTCGGGGATGCCGGGAACCGGGGTGTAGCGGGTGAAGCCCTGGTCCAAGGCGACCTTGGCCGCGTCGCAGACATGCTCGGGCGTGCGGAAGTCGGGTTCGCCCACTGCCAGACTGACGATCTGCCGGCCTGCGGCGCGCAGCTCCTGGGCCTTGGTGTTGATGGTCAGGGTTGCGGAAGGCTTGATCCTGGTGATGCGTTGCGCCAGCTTCATTGTCGTGAAGTCTCCGTTGGGACGGTTGGTGTGGGTGAAAGGTCAGATTTCCGCGTTGGCGACATGATCTTCCATCGCGATTTCCAGTTCCGCCAGGGTAATATCGGACAAACCGAGAATCCCGGCCTCTGTGCTGGTGACAAGAATCAGATCCGGGTCTGTGCGCAGCCCGATGCCGAGCCTCCTGCACACGAGATTGGCCAGTCGCACCATGACCAGCAGGTGGTTGCCCGGATCGTAATCCCGGCGGTGATGATCCCGGCAGACCTGGCAGTAGGTTTCGGGCAGGTTCCATTTTTCAAGCAGCAGAAACCCACACTCGGGGTGCATGGTGTCTACGAATTCGTCGGCCGCGGTCTTGGTGATCCGGGGCGCTTCCTTGTCCCGTTCGCCCACGGACACCAGCGCCTTTAAAACCAAAAGCTTACCGACATCGTGGATGAGACCGCCAATAAAGGCTTCAGGCGCGAGTTCGGCGTGGTCGCAGCGCTTGGCCAGCCACTGCGCGCCAAAGGCGCAGGCCACGGAGTGCTTCCACAGGGTCGCTGTGTACTGCTGCACGAACGGATTGCGGGAACTGTAGTTCTTGCGCTGGGTTGCCATCATCACGCAATTGACTACCTCGCGCAGGCCAATGCGTATCACAGCGTCCTGAATCCGACTGACCTTCTTGATTCCGCGAAAGAAGGAGGAGTTGGCGAGTTTAAGCACCTCGGCGACCAGCACCTGGTCCTGGACGATATAACTGATGACCCTGTCCGTGTCCGGATCGGCCTTGGTGGCTTCCTGGTGCACCAGCAGGGCCGTGCGGTCGAAGACAGGCAGATCGCTGCCGGGTTCTTCCAGAAATTCCCGGACGCGGTCATGAATAGAGGCGATTTCAAACATTCCTAGACTCCAAGTATCCTTCGCAGCTCGGCCAGAGGCCTGGGTTTCTGGACTCGGGGCAAGGTCCGCAGGACCTCCTCCACCGTGGTCATTCCGACAGCCGCCTTGGTTATTCCATCTTCCATGAGAGACACCATGCCGGCCTTTTCCAAACTGATCACGCGCAGCTCGTGGGTGGTCTTGCGTTGCAGCACCGCGTCACGGATGAATACTTCCGGAATGAGCATCTCGTAGATGGCCAGCCGTCCCTTGTACCCGCTGTGCCGGCAGGCCGCGCAGCCCCGTCCCTTGCGGAACTCGGCCCCGGCCAGGTCACCGTAAGTGCACCCCATGCGCCGGAGCTGGCTCAGGTCCGGCTGATATGGCACGGCGCAATGCGGACACACGCGGCGCAACAGTCGCTGCGACAAGACGCAGGACAGGGTCGAGGAGACCAGGAACGGCTCGATGTTCATATCCAGCAGGCGGACCAGTGCGCCGATGCTGTCCTCGGTGTGAAAGGTCGTCAGGACCTTGTGCCCGGTCAGAGCGGTCTGGATGCACATCTCGGCCGAAAAATGGTCGCGCACCTCGCCAATGACCACGATGTCCGGATCCTGGCGGACGATATGCTTCAGCGTTTCCTCGAAGGTCAGGCCGATGGAGGGCATGATGGAGCACTGCCCGATCCCGCGCACTTTGTATTCCACCGGGTCCTCGGCCGTGATGATGCTCACTTCCGGGCGGTTCAGGTAATTGATGCAGCTGTACACCGTGGTCGACTTGCCCGACCCCGTGGGCCCGGTGACCATGATGACCCCCGAGGGCGCATCAAGGGCTTCCTCCATGAACCGGTCGAGCATACCCGGGAGCATCCCCAGCTCGTGCATGGGCAGAAGCTCTTCCTGGTTCTTGAGAAGGCGCATGACGATCTGCTCGCCATACACCGTGACGTAGAAGGACATGCGCAGATCGATCTGCACGCCCATGTGGTTGAAGATGAGCCGCCCATCCTGATGCCGCCTTTTCTCTGCGATATCCGCGCCGCACATGATCTTGAAGCGGCTGACCAGGGGAGCCACCGCGCCGATGGGATAGTCGCGGAAGTGGACCATGACCCCGTCTTCGCGGAAGCGGACCCGCAGCCGATCGGCCATGGGTTCGACATGAATATCGCTGGCCCCGCGCTTGAACGCGGCCATGACGATGGAGTTGGCGATCTCGACGATGTTGAGGCGGTTCAGATCCGCCCCGTTTCCTACGCGCAACTCTTCCTTGCGCTTGTTCAGCACATCGTCGAGCTGACTGACCCTGGTGATGCAGACGGTGATGTTCTTGCCGAAATAGTCCCTGGCCGCATCCAGACTGCGCGGATCAAGCGGGTCGACAAAGGCGATGCGCACGTTCCCATCGGGCTGCATGTCATAGGGCACGAAACGGTACTGCTCGTAGTATTCCACGGGACCGCGCCCGATCAGACCAGGATCCGGTTCCTTGGCCGTGAGTTCCAGCACCGGCAATCCCAGCTGCAGGGCCAGAATTTCCGTCAGCTTCTCGTCGGCCAGAAATTTGTGCTGGATGAGGATGTCCCCGAGCTTCTGCTGACGCCCCCCCTGCAGCTGCAGGGCCAGGGCGCGGTTCAGTTCCTCGTCGGTCAGATAACCCAGCCCGTTCAGCAGATCACCGATGCGCAGCTCGCCCTGATTACGACGAATTGTCTGCCGGACCTGCTCATCGGAGACGTAACCGAGTTCGCGCACCACATCGCACAAGGGTTTGCTCATATGCAGCCTGGAGCCAACACGGTGTGCGTATTGCGCCTGCTGGGACGTCAGGTGTCCCTCGCGGATCAACAGTTCAACGATGGGATTTAATGCTTCATTGTTCCCGTTCCCATTTCCGCTCCCGGAATTGAATTCCTCGCTCATGCGTCCCTCCGCAAGGGATCAGTGCAGAAGGTAAAATCCGAGTTCCTTGTCATACTCGCTCCTGGAAAAACGTGCGCCAACGACCCCATCTCGGACATGCCGCACTTCGGCTATGCGCTGGACCAGATTCTGGGGAGGGGAATCAAGGCGAAACCGTACCGTAACCACGTCTGCCTGCTCAATGAGAGTGCCGCCATCCTCCGGGGTTGTCTCGATGGAAAAAGAAAGCCCCCGCATGGACAAATCCCGCACCGTGATCTCCAGATCCTGCCCGGTCCTTTCCACGTGGCACCACCCGGCCAGAGAAACCGACCGGCGGTAGTATTCCCTGAATTCGACGAGCATGGTCATGTTTTCACCGCAGCGGCACCTGATCTTGATGCGGCTGTCACGGCTTCGATATGCCGAGGCATCAAATTCGGTTACAAAACCGCAATGGGGACAATGGAAAACTGCTTTTCCCTGTTTGTCGGCGTAAACTTTGAGCATGGCCTTCCTTTAGGGCATTTTCGAGCTTTGCGAAAAATCTGAACAGCTAAAGATGCTACGGCTTCAGATACGCCATGTAAAGCTATATGGAACGGGCTCGTTATTTGCGAAAAAAAACCCTGAACATTGTGTGTGTCAGGGTTTTTCGGTCAGCAGGCAGCGGATTTCTTCCAGCTCTCGCCGGATCGCCTCCAGAGGTGCCCGGACAGACGCAGCCCCTTCGAGTTTCTGGCGCGCGCCCTTGATAGTCAGCTTCTCCACATAAAGAAGATGCCGGATTCTCTCCAGAACACGGACATGCTCTTCTGTGTAATAACGCTGGCCTTTGGATGTCCTGGCGGCGCTCAACTGGGGAAATTCCTCTTCCCAGAAACGCAGCACATACGGCTCCACGCCAAGCCGCCGGGCAACCTGCCCGATGCGCAAGCGTTTTTCAGTGTCGGGCTTAACGGGTTTGAGCACGCTCCCTCCTGGCCCGCGCAACCTGTCAGGAGAATCGGACAGGCAACCTCTCGACCAGATGCTGACCAATGCGAAGATTGATTTTTTCCACGTCCTTGTCTTTCAGGGTGCGTTCCGCGTGGCGGTACACAAAGCGGTACGTCAGGTTACGCTCGGCGCTTCCCTCGGGGGCATAGATATCGACCAGAAAGACATCCGTGAGCAGGGGTTCCTGCAACGCCTTGACCGTATCAATTACCGCACCGATTGCAAGATCAAGCGGCGCGACCAGCGTCATGTCGCGGCGAACCACCGGAAATTTCGGAATGGCCTTGAACTTTATCTGCAAACGCAGCCCCAGGAGCAGATCAAGATCGAGATCCGCGTACCAGACTTCGCCGCGTGCCTGGTAAGCATCGGCCAGGTCCTCGCGGATCATGCCGACCCGGCCCACGACCACATCGCCGGCGCGCACCACAATCTCGGGCGCCAGATAAGGATGCTGCCCTGCGCGTTCAAAATTCGCGGCTTCCGCGCCCAGGGTCTGCAACAGATGCTCCACCAAACCCTTGATGTCGCTGTAATCGAAGCGGCCCTCGGGGTACGGATACCGCCCAGGAAATCTGCTGCCGTGCAAAAGGATGCCCAGCCGGTTGTTTTCGCGGGTCAGGGTGTCGCTTTTTGGGTCCTGCACAAAGGAGTGCGCAATCTCGAAGATGCGGATGCGCGTGTTGTCCTGGCTCATGTTCTGCCGCAGCGAGCCGAGCATCCCCGGAGCGATCTCCGTGCGCAGCACGTTCATTTCCTCGCTGAGCGGATTGAAGATTTGCACCCGCCCATCAAGGGGCAGGCCGCAGCGGTCCAGATCGGCGGTCCCGACAAAGCTGTAATTCACGACCTCGGAAAGTCCGACGCCGCGCCCCCAATCTTTGACCTGACTCAGGAACGCGAAGGTCGGGTCGGCCTTGTCCAGATCAGCGAGACTTTTCTTGACCGTGGGCAGCACGGCCTCGATGCGGTCCATGCCGTAGACCCGGGCAACCTCTTCTATGAGATCGACTTCGCGTTCCAGATCCAGCCGGAAGGACGGGGCGGTGACCTGCCAAGGCTCGCTGGCCACTTCGCAGCCCAGGCTACTCAGGGTGTCGCGGCAAAATCCAGGGGACATCTCCACACCCAGCAGCTTCGTGGCCTTGGCGGGGGCAAAGGGAATGATCTTGCGTGCAAAAGGCCGGGGCTCGGCCTTGGCCACGCCCGGGGCCACCGCGCCGCCGGATACGGCGGCAATAAGGCTCGCGGCCCGGTTCATGGCGTGCGTGTTGCCGATCTGGTCCACGCCGCGTTCGAAGCGGTAGGACGCGTCGCTGGACAGGCCCAGGCGGCGGGCCGTCTTGCGGATGGAGGCCGGGTCGAAGACCGCGCTCTCCAGCAGGACCGTGATGCTGCCGTCAGTGATCTCGGAATTTGCGCCGCCCATGACCCCGGCCAGGGCCACGGGGCGCTCATTATCCCAAATGAGCAGGTCCCTCTCGGTCAGGGTTCTGTCCTGCCCATCGAGGGTGGTCAGGGTCATGCCCTCCTTGGCCAGGGCGACCCGGATGCGGCTGCCGCGCAGCAGATCGCGGTCAAATGCGTGCAGGGGCTGGCCGCACTCCATCATCACGTAATTGGTCACGTCGACGATGTTGCTTATGGGACGCAGTCCCAGGGCCAGCAGACGGTAGCGCAGCCAGTCGGGGCTCGGTTTGATCTTCACTCCCCGGATCAGTCGCGCCTGATACAGGGGGCACAATTCAGGATCGGGCTCGATGGCAAAACCTTCGAAAACATCCCCGCTCTCGGTCAACCTCGCCTGCGGGATGGTCAACGGCAGGGCGAAAGCAGCGGCCACTTCCCGGGCCAGGCCCAGAACTGAAAGACAGTCCGCGCGGTTGGGGGTGATGCTCACGTCGAGCACGACCTGGTCGAGCCCCAGAGCGTCACAGATGGGGGTGCCGGGAACAAGGGCCTGATCCAGCACCATGATGCCTTCATGGCCTTCGCCCAGGCCCAGCTCGCGCTCGGAACAGATCATCCCGCAGGATGCCTGGCCGCGCAACTTGGCCTTCTTGATGACCAGACCGCCAGGCATGGTCGTGCCTACGGGGGCTACAGGCACCTTCTGACCCGCGCCCACGTTGGGGGCACCGCAGACGATATCGAGGATCTCGCCTGTGCCGATGTCAACCTTGCAGACCGAGAGGTGGTCTGAAGACGGGTGCACGGTCCTCTCAAGGACATGTCCGACCACGATTTTTTCCAGGGCGGCGAAGGGATTCGCGATCTCCTCCACCTCCAGACCGAGCATGGTCAACCTGTCGGCAAGCGTCTTGGCGTCCCCTTCATAGGGCACAAATTCCCGCAACCAGTTCAAACTTAAGAGCATGAGGAAACCTTATGTCCGCTCAGGCGAATTGCCGGAGGAATCGCAGATCGTTCTCGAAAAACATGCGCAGGTCGCCGATGCCGTACTTGAGCATGGCGATGCGCTCCACCCCCAGACCGAAGGCGAAGCCGGTGTAGACTTCCGGGTCGTAGCCGACCTTCTCGAACACCGCCGGATCAACCATGCCGCAGCCAAGGATCTCCACCCAGCCCGTTTCCTTGCATACGCGGCAGGAATCGCCGTTCACGCGGCCCTTGCCGCCGCAGATCACGCAGCTGATGTCCACCTCGGCGCTGGGCTCGGTGAAGGGGAAGAAGCTCGGGCGGAAGCGAACCTTGGTGTCATGCCCGAAAACATTCTGCACGAAGGCGGTCAGGATGCCGCGCAGATCGGCCATGGTCACGTGCGTGTCCACCAGCAGGCCTTCGACCTGATGGAACATGGGGGTGTGGGTGATGTCCGAGTCGCGGCGATAAACCTTGCCCGGAGCGATGACCCCAAGGGGGGGCTTGCGGGCCAGCATGGTCCGCACCTGCAATGGCGAGGTGTGGGTGCGCAGCAGGATCGAATCTGAAATATAGAGCGTGTCCTGCATGTCGCGGGCAGGATGCTCGGGGGGAAGATTGAGCGCCTCGAAGTTATTGAAGTCGTTCTCCACTTCCGGACCCGAAACGACCTCAAATCCAAGGCTGGTGAACACCGCGCAGATTTCCCGGGTGACCAGGGTCACGGGGTGGAGGGACCCCACATCGGGCTGCCAGGACGGGGAGGACGCGTCGAACGCCCCCAGGGCCTGCTCCTGCGCTCGTGACTTCAGGGCGGCAACCTGCTCTTCCCACAAGGTCGTCATGGCGGTTTTGACCTGATTGGCGGTCTTGCCTGCGGCCGGACGGTCTTCCGGGACCAGCGCGGTCAAACCGGACATCAGATCGGCCAGGAGGCCCTTGCGCCCCAGAAAACGGACGCGCAATTCCTCCAACTCATCCAATGAAGAAGCCTGGCCCAGGGCTTCGGTAAGCTCCGGGACCAGGCTTTCAAGCTTGCGAATAATATCGTTGGCCACTAGTTCGCCTTGGATTTTACCATTTGGCACAAGGCTGCGAAGGCGTCTTTTTCATAGACAGCCATGTCGGCCAGGGCCTTCCGGTTAAGATTGATTTCGGCGAGCTTCAAACCGTGCATGAAGCGGTTGTAGGTCAGGCCGTATTCACGCACGCCGGCATTGATGCGCACGATCCACAGTTTCCGGAATGCGCGCTTCTTCTGCTTTCTGTCGCGGTACGCAAAACACAAAGCGCGCTCGACGGTTTCACGGGCGGTGCGGTACAGCTTGCTGCGCGATCCGCGGTAGCCCTTGGCCATGGCCAAGTACTTCTTGTGCCTTCTGTGCGCTGTCTTTCCTCTTTTTATTCTCATGATCTTCTCCTTTCGCAATCAGGTATAGTGGGAAATGACTATACGCTGAGTCGTTCCGCTCCGGCCCGATGCCGGAACTAGAAAATGTACGGTACCAGACGACGAATCGCAGCGACACACGACGGGGCAGCCAGGGTGGACTGACGCAGCTGTCTTTTGCGCTTCGCGGATTTCTTGGTCAGGATGTGGCGCATGTTGGCGTGGCTTCTTTTCACCTTGCCTGTGCCCGTGACCCGAAAACGCTTGGCCGCACTTCTGTTGGTTTTCACCTTTGACATAGTTCCTCCTCAAACAGACGTAAGTGATCGCGTGAGCGACCGGCAATACCGCTCCCTCCCGCCTTTGTGGCGGGAAATTTTTCTATAGAAGGCGGCAGAGGGAGCTTATTTCTTGGGAAGCCCTGCCAGCATGAGAAACATGGTCCGGCCTTCGACCCGCGACGTCTGTTCGACCTTGGCGATATCGGTGACCATCTCCACGATCCGGTCCAGAATGACCTGCCCGCGATCCTTGTGCGCCATTTCCCGGCCACGGAAAAACACGGTCACCTTGCACCGGTCTCCGTCTTCGATGAACCGGCGGATGTGCTTGACCTTGGTCGCCAAGTCGTGGTCGTCGGTATGCGGCCGGAACTTGATCTCCTTGACCTGGATCTGAGTCTGGCGCTTCTTGGCTTCCTGGGACTTCTTCTTTTCCTCGTAGAGGTACTTGCCGTAGTCCATGATCTTGCAGACCGGCGGCTTGGCGTTGGGCGCCACCTCAACCAGATCAAGCCCTTGTCCCTCGGCCTGTTCCAAAGCCTCGGGGACAGTCATGATACCTAGCTGATTCCCATCATCTCCTACAACCCGGATTTCCTTGGCCCTGATTTGCTTGTTCCGGCGGGCCTTAGCAGCTGAAAGAATATCTCAACCCTCCATGTTTAAATGGTTTCTCGCATTCCTGACGTAGTAGATCGGCAAATGCATCGATGGACATGACGCCCAGATTGTTGCCGCCCAGCATGCGAACATTGACGCAGGATTGCTCGACTTCCTGATCCCCTATGACCAACGCGTATGGAATTTTCTCCATCTGCGCCTCGCGCACCTTGTATCCGAGCTTTTCATTGCGAAGGTCAAGCTCAACGCGCACGCCGCCTCTCTGGAGCGCATCCTGGCACGTGCGTGCAAAGTCGTTGTGATTGTCGGTCACGGTCAAAATGCGTGTCTGAACCGGCGCGAGCCAAGCGGGAAATGCTCCGGCGAAATGCTCCGTCAGGATACCGATGAAGCGCTCCACCGATCCCATGATGGCCCGATGAACCATGACCGGACGGTGCCGCTCACCATCCTCGCCCACGTATAACAAGTCAAAACGTTCCGGCAAGGTGAAATCGACCTGAATGGTCGAGCACTGCCACTGTCGACCCAGACAGTCGCGCAGCTTGACGTCGATCTTGGGACCGTAGAAGGCACCGTCACCTTCGTTGATGACATAGGGCAGCTCCATCTGGCCCATGGCCTCCATGAGCGCGCTTGTGGCGCGTTCCCAGTCCGCGTCAGAGCCAATGGACTTCTCGGGCCGGGTGCTGATCTCCATGGAATACTCGAATCCGAAGACGCCCATGAGATCCTGGATCCAGCCCATGACGCCCTTGATCTCATCCAGCAGCTGGTCCGGGCGACAGATGATGTGCGCGTCGTCCTGGGTGAACTGCCGCACGCGCATCAGCCCGTGCAGGACACCGGAGAGTTCGTGGCGGTGCACCACTCCGAACTCGAAAAGACGGATCGGCAGATCGCGGTAGCTGCGCTGGCTCGTGTTGTAGATGAGCATGTGCGCCACGCAGTTCATGGGCTTGACCCCGTAGGGCACCTCGTCGATCTCCGTGAAATACATGTTTTCACGGTAGTTGGCGTAGTGGCCGGAGGTCTCCCACAGGTCGCGCTTCAAAATCTGGGGGGTACGCACGATGCCGTAGCCACGCCGGATCATTTCCTTGTTCACGAAATCTTCAAGGATGGTCCGCAGTAGGCCGCCCTTGGGGTGCCAGTAGGCCATGCCCGCGCCGCCGCGTTCATGAAAGCTGAACAGGTCGAGCTGGGGCCCTAGCTTGCGGTGGTCGCGCTTCTTGGCCTCCTCGATCATGAGCAGGTGGGCCTTCAAATCCTTGGGCGTGGCAAAGGCTGTACCGTAAATACGCTGCAGCATGGGACGGCTCGAATCTCCGCGCCAGTATGCGCCGGCAACGGAGGTCAGCTTCACGGCCTGCAGGAATCCGGTAGAGGGCAGGTGCGGCCCGCGGCAGAGGTCCACGAAAGTGCCGTGACGATAGACGGACACGCGGTCCGCGCCCAGGTCGTCAATGATTTCGAGCTTGTACGTCTCGCCCATGGCGGCGAACTGGGCCTTGGCTTCAGCAGCGCTCATCTCTTCGCGGGAGAAGGGCTGGTTAGCGGCCACGGAAGCGGCCATGCGCTCCTCGATCTTTTCCAGATCCTCGGGAGTAAAGGGGCGCTCGAAATCGAAATCATAGTAAAAGCCGTTCTCGATGTCCGGGCCGATAGTCACCTTGGCGGAAGGAAAAAGTTCCTTGACCGCTTCGGCCATGACATGGGCGGCGCTGTGGCGCAGCACCGTCAGACCCTGGGGCGAATCCAGAAACACGGGCTCCATGACGGTAGTTTCGGAAGGCACGGTGCGGGTCAGGTCAAGCAACTCGCCATCGCAGACGCAAGCCACGGCGGACTTCATCTTCTTTCCGGAAAGCACCGCGCGCAACACGTCCGCGCATGTCTGACCAACCTGAACTTCGACGTCCTGTTCTTGTATCTGCACCATAATGCCCTGCCTCACAAACACGATAGGGAGGCTGTGCCTCCCTATGAGTTCTTTTTTGGTAGGCGCGAGGAGGGTCGAACTCCTGACCCCTTGCACGTCAAGCAAGTGCTCTCCCACTGAGCTACGCACCTAAATGGAGAGCCGCATATATCTTCGCTTTTTGGCTCCTGTCAACACCTCTTTTGCATGTTGCGCAAATTTTCTGAAACGTCATGCAAATTCTGTCCCGACCAGCCCGCAGCGCTACGGGCTCTGGGTTCAAGCCGATCTTTACATATATATAATGCAGCTTTTGGCACCAGCGGCTCCTTCGACCGCAGACATCGCGCCGCGAACATCCGCGACCTTTGCATTCCCCTCGATTTCAGCTATCCGGCGTATGTCGATCAACACCCTCTTACGGCATGGCGCGCACAGTGAAAGACACCACCCCCCGCATCCTCATCGTCGATGACGAGCCCCTCAACATAAGACTTCTCGACATCGTGCTCAAGAAAAACGGATACCGCACCCTGTCCTGCACCAGCGGCCCAACGGCCCGGGCCCTTGCCGCCGAGCACAGCCCCGACCTCATCCTCCTCGACGTGCTCATGCCGGACGAGGACGGTTACGCCACGTGCGAGCTTTTGAAGCAGCACTCGCAGACATCGGAGATCCCCATCATCTTCATCTCCGCCCTGACGGACACGTCGAGCAAGGTCCGCGGGCTGGAGGTAGGCGGTGTCGATTTCATCTCCAAACCCTTCGAAAAAGCCGAGGTCCTGGCCAGGGTCAAGGTGCACCTGAAGCTGCGCTTCACCTACCGCGCCCTCATCGAGGCCCAGGCTCAGCGCCTGGCCCAGGTCCAGGATGCACAGCAAGCCCTGCTGGTCCTTCCTTCCGAACTGCCGGAGGCGGACTTCGCCGTGCGCTTCGAGCCGATCCTCGAGGCAGGCGGCGATTTTTACGATGTACTGCATGTCGGAGGGACGATCTTCGACTACATCGTCGCCGACGTCAGCGGGCACGACCTTGGCACCTCCTACATCACCTCGGCCCTGAAGGCGTTGCTCAGCCAGAACTGCAACCTGGTCAACTCCCCGGCGGAAAGCCTGACCATGATCAACAGCGTGCTCTGCCGCATCCTCAGCGGAGGCACCCACATAACGGCCGGATTCGCCCGCCTTGACCGCGAGCGGGGCATTCTGCGCTACATCAACGCCGGGCATCCCGCGCCCGTGCTGGTGCGTGCCGGGGGAGAGACGGAAATTCCGCAGCCCTCCGGCGACATTCTGGGCGTCTTTGATTCCGTCTGGTTCGAAACCCTGGAAATCGCGGTGCAGCCCGGCGACCGCCTCTTCATGTACACCGACGGACTCATCGAAGGATTCGGGGACGAAAAAATGACACGCGAGGAAGGGCTGGCCCGGCTGGCCGCAACCTGCGAAGCGCACCGAACCCTGCCCCTGATCCAGGCCGTGGATGCGATCCACGAAGCCCTGGCCGGAGCCGGACTGCCGCGGGGAGACGACACCATTCTCCTGGCCCTGGAGGTCTGACATGTTCGAACTCACCCCCCTTGACCAGGGCTTTGCCCTGAAGATGGACTCGAACCTTCAGAACGTGGACCGCTGCGTGGACCACATCCGCGTCTTCCTGGAGGAAAAAGGTCAGGAGCAGCACCTGTTCGCACTCTCGCTGCTGGCGCGCGAGGCGCTCAACAATGCCATGATCCATGGCAATCGCATGGCCTCCGGAACAACTGTGCGTTTCAGGCTGCTGGCGCGCGCGGAGGGCTTTGATCTGGAAATAGAGGACGACGGGCCGGGGTTCGATTGGCAAGGGCGCATGCACGCCCGCAGCCGGGCCGAAGATCTGAGCGGACGCGGGCACGAAATTTTCCGCAACTTTGCCCAGGCAGTCCGCTATAATCCCGAGGGCAATGCCCTGACCCTTGAATACCGAGGCTAGCCATGCATTCCATGCAGATCAGAACCGGCGCCAAAGAGGCCATGATCGACATCACCCCCCGACTGGAAGACCTGCTTAAAGACCAGGGGACGGCATCCGGAGTCATGACCGTCTACACCCCGCACACAACCACGGGCCTGACCATCAACGAAGGGGCCGACCCCGACGTCTGCCGGGACATCCTGGCCCATCTGCGGACAATGGTCCCGCAGCACGCGGGATTTCGCCACTCCGAGGGCAACTCCGACGCGCACATCAAGGCCACCCTTTTCGGGTCGTCCGTGCAGATCATCATTCATGACGGACGGCTCCTGCTCGGCACCTGGCAGCGCGTCTTTCTCGGAGAGTTCGACGGACCCAGAACGCGCACGCTGTGGGTGAAGATGCTGACCTGAGCTATTCCCCGCGCAGGGGCCTGGTCATGAGCTCGCGCACCGCATCGGCCGGGTTCTTGTTCTCAAAAAGCACGGCATGCACCTGTCCGGTGATGGGCAGTTCAATGCCCCGCGTGACGCCCAGCGCATGCACGGCCTGGGTCGTCTTCACCCCTTCGGCCACATTGTGCATCCCGGCCAGCACTTCCTCCAGGGTCTGCCCCCGACCGATGGCCAGCCCCACCCGGCGGTTGCGGCTCAGGTCTCCGGTGCAGGTCAGGACCAGATCACCCATGCCCGAAAGCCCCATGAACGTGGCCGGACTTGCGCCCATGGCCGCGCCAAGGCGCGACATCTCGGACAGGCCCCGGGTGATCAGGGCCGCACGCGCATTCTCCCCGAAACCCAGACCATCGGAAATGCCCGAGGCGATGGCCATGATGTTCTTGACCGCCCCGCCGAGTTCCACGCCCACGACGTCGGAGTTGACGTAGACCCGAAAACTGTGTGTGGAAAAAAGTCCCTGTACGAAGTCCGCCAGTTCCACGTCGGCGCAGCCCAGGGCCACGGCCGTGGGCATGCCCGCGACCACCTCCGAGGCGAAAGACGGCCCCGAGAGCACGGCGTATCGCGGCTCCAGGCCGATAAGCTCCTCCCTCACCACCTGTCCCATGGTCCGAAACGTGCCCAGCTCCACGCCCTTGCTGGCGCACACGATTCCCATGCGCGACGGGAAAAGACCGCGATGTTCACGCAGAAAAAGAGCCAGATGCTGACAGGGCACGGCCAGCACGACGCAGGACGTGCCCGCGAGCACCCGGGACAGATCCGTGTCGGCCCGCAGGTCCGGGCTCAGGGCCTGCCCGGGCAGATAACGGCTGTTGGCGGCGCGCTCGTTCACGTCTGCGGCGACCTCCGACCTCCGAGCCCACAGATGAGCCTCTTCGCCCTTGCCAGCCAGCACATTGGCCAGGGCCGTGCCCCAGCTCCCGGCTCCAAGTATCGAAATCTTCACAGGAAAACCTCCATTACGGATCCCAAATCAAGCCGGGGCCACTATCGAGGATGCTCCGCGTTCTGTAAAGGGCGCTATTGCCAGCATATGGCGAAACAGGTAAGGACCGACCCGAACCAAACCCCGAATTTCGGGCTCCCCGAGGAGAAAACGTGGATTTTACCCAGACCGAGAACGCCATACTGCGCATCGTGCAGGACACCCTGCCCGACAGCGCCACCCCGTACGCGGACATTGCCCGCCAGACCGGCAGCACCGAGGAGGAAGTCCTCGCCCTGCTCAAGAAGCTCAAGGAAGGCGGCCAGATTCGCCGCTTCGGAGCGACCCTGCGCCACCAGCAGGCGGGCTACGGTTTCAACGCCATGGTCGCCTGGTACATAGAAGAAGGCTTCGACCCCGACGAAGTGGGTAAGATCATGGCCACGCGCCCCGAAATTTCCCACTGCTACCAACGCCCCAGCTGCATGGACTGGCCCTACGACATGTACACCATGATCCACGGCAAGAGCCGCGACGACTGCATGCAGGTCGTGCACGAACTCACGGAGCAGACCGGGGTGACCCAGTACGAAATGCTTTTCAGCATAAAAGAGCTGAAGAAAACATCCATGGAATATTTTTAGCGCGCGGAGACATGACATGACCATATCCCAGGAACTCTTCCAGAAGGCCCAGGCCATCATCCCCGGCGGCGTGAACAGTCCGGTGCGGGCTTGCAAAAGCGTGCACTGCGACCCGCTCTTCGTGCACTCCGCCAAGGGCAGCAAGCTTGTGACCGAAGACGGGGTCGAATTCATCGACTACGTCATGTCCTGGGGCCCCATGCTGCTCGGACACAACCATCCCTCCGTGGCGGCGGCCATCGCCGAGACGGCGACCAGAGGCACAAGCTTCGGCGCGCCGTGCAGACTTGAGGTCGAACTGGCCCAGGCCGTGGTGGACGCGGTGCCCGGCATCGAAATGGTGCGCATGGTCAGCTCCGGAACAGAGGCGACCATGAGCGCCCTGCGCCTGGCCCGCGGCTACACGGGCAAAAATGGTGTGATAAAATTTCACGGTGGCTATCACGGCCACGCCGACGCCTTTCTGGCCAGCGCCGGATCCGGCGTGGCCACCCAGTCCATTCCGGGCACACCCGGCGTGCCCGCCGACGTGGTCAAGCACACCCTGCTCGCCCACTATAACGATCTGGACGCCGTGCGCACACTTTTCGAACTGCAGGGAGACGACATCGCTGCCGTCATCGTCGAGCCCGTGGCTGGCAACATGGGCCTGGTCCTGCCCAAGCCCGGTTTTCTGGAGGGCCTGCGTGAACTGACCCGCAAGTACGGGGCGCTGCTCATCTTCGACGAGGTCATCACCGGCTTTCGCGTCGCCTTCGGCGGAGCCCAGACAGCCTTCGGCATTGATCCGGACCTGACCTGCCTTGGCAAGATCATCGGCGGCGGCCTGCCCGTGGGTGCCTATGGCGGCAAACGCGAGATCATGAGCCACATCGCGCCCAGCGGCGGCGTGTACCAGGCCGGAACCCTGTCCGGAAATCCCCTGGCCATGGCGGCTGGCCTGGCCACGCTCAAGGCGCTGTCCGGGATGGATTACGCCGCGCTTGCCGCACGCACCGATGCATTTTCCTCCGAACTTGAGAAGATTTTGCGCAGCAATGGGGCGGCAGTGACGCGCAACCACATCGCATCCATCTTCACCCTGTTCTTCACGGACACCCCCGTGGTCGACTTTCCCTCGGCCCAGACGGCCGACAGCGCGACTTTCGTATCTTTTTACCAGCAGATGCGGGAACAGGGCATCTATCTTGCACCCTCAGGATTTGAATGCGCCTTCACATCGTTCGCCCATTCCGATGAAGATCTGGAGCGCACGCTGAAGGCCGCCCGGAAGGTCCGTTTCTAGAAATACCGGGACCATTTTCCGGGTGTCCTTGACTGAAGACCAAGACCGTCGATATATACGCCCCTGCTTGTGCTTTTTGTAACTTTTCTTTCTGGAGGTAGAAAGAGGATGAAAAAGAAATTGTTGATCAGCCTGATCTGTGCGGCTTTCCTGTCCCTGGCCGCCGCTCCGATGCTGTCCGCAGCCGACGCCCCTGGCGATGACTATGTCATCCCCAAGGTTGAGGGCTTGAAGTTCAAGGACAAGGACGGGAAGCCGGGCAAACTGCAGAAGTTAGTGGCCTTCCCCCATTCCAAGCACGCCAGCGTCGAATGCGCCCAGTGCCACCACACCATGGAAGCCGACGGCGGCGCAATCAAAAGTTGCACCGAAGCTGGCTGTCACGATTCCCTGGAATTCCGTGACAAGGACAATGCCAAGGACATCAAGCTGGTGGAAGTTGCCTACCATGCCCAGTGCCTCGATTGTCACAAGGATCTGAAAAAAGAACAGAAGCCCACTGGCCCCACCGCCTGTGGCAAATGTCACACCAAATAGCGCCTTGCGCTAAGATTGCACATCAGCACAAGCAAAGGCCGGCCTTTGGTTGCCCCCGTCGCAGGACCTGCGATGGGGGCTTTTTTTTCAGACAGAAATCAGATAGCCCGCACCGTGCATTGCTCTTGCTCCGGCTTCTTGCTAAGAAAAGCCGATGCCCCCAACGTCAAGAAAGGATCACGCCATGACCGCAAGCAACAACCCGACGGACGATATCATTGAACTGACGGAGATCGTGGAAGAAGGAATACCTCTGGACAAGACGTTCGAGGACTTTGCCATGGACAAGGCCGTGGACTCCAAGAGCCTGGACGAGGAGCTCGACGATCTGCTCCGCGATGCGGAGCCCCAGCCCAAAACCCCACCAAAGGCCGAGGACGAGATCGACCTGGACATCCTCTTTGACGAACCAGCGCCAGCCGCTCCTCAGCCGGAGCCCGCCCCCGCCAAGGCGCAGGCCCCCGCTCCGGGCATGGACATGGCCGACCTGGACGACCTTTTCGATTCCCTTGGCCTCGGGGAAAAAGATGACGGGGATACGGCGCTGGACATCATCCTCGACGGAGACATCCCGCAGCCCGATAAGCCGGAGACAAAAACATTTTATCCCTCCGACTCCATCGATCTGGAACTGGAGCTTCCCGGCCTCGATAATGGCGACAAAATCGCCAATGTGCATGACCTGACCGATGAATTGCTGGCGGACATTCCGGAAACGACCCTGCTGCACTCACCGGAAGAACCCGTGCACCAGTCCACTGCTCTGGCTCCGCCCGCGACGGCTCCTGTGCAGGAAGATCCGGAGGATAATGCCGCCATCGTGGAATTGACCGAAGAGCATGTCGACGAGCCTGTGCCTGCCCCGGAGGAAGAGTCCATAGTCGCGCCTGCCGAAGAAAAGCCTGAAGCGGATCTGCTTGAAGATCTCGCGCAGCAGCCTGCTCCCGAGCCGCCGCTGGGCGTGGACAGCCCTGAAACGGTCGTGATCGCGCAGAACGCCGCTCACGCTGCCGCCTCAGCAGAGCCAGGCCCGGCCATTTCCCACGTCGAACTCGAAATCATCAGCTCCCGGCTCGATGCCCTGGAATCACGACCGCATGCGGCCCCGGCGCTCAACACCGAAGATATCCTGGCTCTAATGCCGCTTTCACCCCAGGAATTGCCCGTGACCCAGAACCTGCGCCGGGAAATCCTGGAACATGTCGAGGCCAGACTTGCGGAGCTGGCTGCAAGTGCCAGCGTGGACGGATTGCAGGAATCCGTGAACGCCCTGCAAAGCCAGGTCGAATCCCTGCCTGACATCCGGGCCGAACTGGCCATGACACCCACTCTCTCGGCCGTGCAGAAACTGGAGGCGGACCTGGACGAAGTGCGCGCCATGATCCAGCCACGCGAAGAGCTCCAGCCCGAGCAGATCCTGGCCCTGCTGCCGCAGTCTCCGAATGGGTGGCCCGTGGCCCAGAGCCTGCGCCAGGAGATCATCGAACATGTCGAGACCCGGGTCGCGGGGCTGGCATCAAACGCCAGCGTGGACGGCCTGCAGGAAACCGTCAACGCCCTGCAGAGTCAGGTCGAGTCCATCCCCGACATCCGGGCCGAGCTGGCCAAGACTCCGCCTCTTTCGGCTGTTCAGAAGCTGGAGACAGAACTTGAGGAACTGCACTCCCTGGTCCGCGATCAGGCAGACTCCATGAACGCGCTGCGGCAAGCCCTGACGGAAAAGGATGCCGCCCTTGAGGAACTCAAAGCCGGTGAAGCACGCCTGCGCGAGGAACTGGCCGCGCTGGCCGCCCGTGCGAATTCAGCCCCGGCCATGGATGCGGTCAGGGACGAGTTGCGGGAATACATACGGCAGCAGGTGCCTCTTGCCGCGGCCAAGGTCATCCGCGAGGAAATCAAAAACCTGCTCAAGGAACTGGGGACCTGACCCCCTGCGGAGCCCTCGACTCCCAGATTTGGCTATGTTAGAAGGAAAAAAACGAAGGGATGGCTCCAGGGTTTTTCTTTCTTTTTTTACCGCCCGGTTTTCCCCCAAAGCAGGTCGATACCATCCCCCCGGGCGGTTTTTTTGTTGCATTTCAAACCAGCGAGATATTCATGGATCAGCTCCAAAAACAGGCCCTGCAGGTTGCCAAGGAAATCGTCGTCAAGTTCATCGAAGTCGGACGCATTTCCCCTTCCAATTTTTCCGAGTACTTCGAACCCATCTATGACGATGTTTACCGCACCGTGACCAAGGCCGGACAGGCTCCCGCCATTGAAAAGGACAGCTCCGTTGAACCCAAATGAGCATGGCAAGCGAGTCTCCGGCCTTTTCGACAACATCGCGACCTGGTACGACTTTCTCAATCATTTCCTGAGCCTGGGCCAGGACATTTACTGGCGCAACCGCCTGGTACGCACTGTCCGCCCCGGGTCGACAGGCACGGTGCTCGACCTTGCGGCCGGAACCCTTGATGTGAGCAGGGAGATCCTGCGCCAACACCCCGGACTCAATGTGCTGAGCATGGATTTCTCCCGGCCCATGCTCGTCCGCGGCCAGAAGAAGGTCGCTGGCCTTCCCGCCATCTTTCCGGTCCAGGCCGACGGACGCGCCCTGCCGTTACCAGACGGGTGTGTCGACGCGGTGACCATCGCCTTCGGCATCCGCAACATCCTGCCCCGGACCGACGCCTACAGCGAGATCCTGCGGGTTCTCGCTCCGGGGGGACGACTGTGCATCCTGGAGTTCGGCACAGGTCAGGCCCGCATCTGGCAGGGTGCGTACAATTTCTATCTCGGCACGGTCCTGCCCCGCATCGGGCGTTTTTTCTCCAAAAACCCCGAAGCCTACCAGTATCTGGCGGACACCATCCTGGCCTTTCCAGGCGCCACCGTTCTGGCCGGGGAGTTGCGCGACGCAGGGTTCGATCAGGTGGGGCACCAGGCCCTAAGTTCGGGAATCGTTTATATCCACGTGGCCCGCAAACCTCTCTGATCGGCGACGGGCCGCGCTCTCAATTCATCTCTCAACGTCTCGGATCCCCGCATACGAGGAGCTCATGATCAATTACGACGACATCGCATCCGGTGCCTTGGAGGTGGCCGTGGTGGGACTGGGCTATGTCGGCCTGCCCCTGGCCGTGGCCCTTGGCGATCACTTCAAGGTCATCGGCTTTGATATTTCAAAGCCACGCATCGATGAACTGCGCAAAGGTCAGGACTCTACCCGGGAGGTCGAACCCAAGCGCCTCGCCCGCGCCAAGGTCGAGTACACCGACGACTCGGCGCAGCTCGCCCGCGCCGGGATCATCGTCGTGGCGGTGCCAACGCCCATAGACGGCAACCGCAAACCGGACCTGCGCCCCGTGGTGGGCGCCACTGTCACCGTAGGCACACACATGCGCCGAGACTGCATCGTGGTCTATGAATCCACGGTCTACCCCGGGCTGACCGAAGAGATCTGCGTGCCCCTGCTGGAAGAAAAATCCGGCCTGATCTGCGGCAAGGACTTTACCGTGGGCTATTCGCCGGAGCGCATCAATCCCGGCGACAAGGTCCACACCCTGGAGAGCATCGTCAAGGTCGTCGCAGGCCAGGACCAGCCGACCGCAGACCTGCTGGCCCGCTTCTACGCTTGCATTGTCAAGGCCGGAGTGCACCGCGCGTCGAGCATCAAGGTCGCCGAAGCCGCCAAGGTCATCGAGAACACCCAGCGCGACCTTAATATCGCCCTCATGAACGAATTGGCTCTCATCTTCGACCGCATGGGCATCGACACGAACGAAGTGCTGCAGGCGGCGGGCACCAAATGGAACTTTCTGCCCTTCAGGCCGGGCCTGGTCGGCGGGCACTGCATCGGAGTGGACCCCTACTACCTTACTTTCAAAGCCGAATCCATCGGCTTCCACCCGCAGGTCATCCTCGCCGGTCGGCGCATTAACGACGGCATGGGCAAATTCATCGCCGAAAAGACCATCAAAGCCTTGATAAACGCGGGTTGCCTGATCAAAGGCGCACGCGTGGGCCTCTTGGGTCTGACCTTCAAGGAGAACGTGCCGGACCTGCGTAACAGCCGCGTGGAGGACATCATCCACGAACTTTCCGACTACCACGTCAGCGTCCTGGTCCACGATCCCCTGGCCAACCCCGAAGAAGCCCGGCACGAGTACGGGGTGGAGCTGCTCCCCCTTGCGGAGTTGCGTGACCTTGACGCCCTTATCCTGGCGGTGTCGCACGCCGAGTTCGCACAGCTCGACGCAGGGCGCATCGCGGCCATGTTCAAGCATCCGGCCAGCGGCATTGTCATCGACGTCAAGGGATTTCTGGACAAGGAATCCCTGTCGCGCCAGTTCGATTACTGGAGGCTCTAAGGGTGGCCTGCGCATGATTCTTCTGGCCTGCGCAACCAGGCAGGAGTTGCAAGCCGTACTGTCCTGCCCGGACTCCTCCACGGGGCGGGAGCCCGCGCCCATGAGCATGGGTGGCCGCGAATTTCTGCCGTGCGTGGTGGGGATCGGGCCTGTGGCAGCGGCCTTGAGCGCGGGGGCGCTGCTTGAGCGCCATCCCGAAGTAACGGGCATTGTGAACCTGGGCATCTGCGGCAGCTTTGACACAGCCGTCGCCCCCCTTGGATCGGTCTGCGCAGCCAGCGCCGAAATCTTGCCGGAATACGGGGTGCGCCGTGCAATTCACGGCGAGGAGGAAGCCTTTGGGCACCAGATGTTTGCCGACCTGACCCTTGATCCCCCGAACCGCCTTGATTTCGACCCACGGGAGCAGGCGCGGAGCATGGGTCTCAATCTGCATACAGGGTGGGCCATGGGGCCGAGCCTGACCGTGGCCGGAGTGAGCGGGGACCAGGAACAGGCGGATACGCTTCGTACCCGCTACAAAGCCCTCACGGAAAACATGGAAGGGTTCAGTCTGGCCCTCGCGGCCAGGCGTCACGGCATCGGATTTCTTGAGATCCGAACCGTGTCCAACCCCGTGGGGGCCAGAGACAAGCGGCTCTGGAATTTCCGTCTGGCGCTACAGGCCCTGCGAAGCATTCTGCCCGTACTTACCGGAGCCCGGGCATGACCCCCCTGCGTATCGCCATTTCCCCCTGCCCCAATGACAGCTTCATCTTCGGGGCCTGGGTGCTGGGCCTGACGTCGTCTCCGCAAGATCGCGACTGCCGCTTTTTCTGGCATGACGTGCAGGAGTTGAACCACGGAGCCCTCACCGGAGAGTGGGACGTGATAAAAGTCAGCGCGGCCACGGCCTTGCGTCTTGAAGGCAGCTGCACCATCCTGCCCAGCGGCGGGGCCTTCGGACTGGAACACGGCCCCAAGCTCGTGACCCGCACGGATTTTGACGGCGAACTGCGCAGAATCGCCGTGCCGGGGCTCGACACCACCGCAGCCTGCGTGCTGCACGCGGCTCTGGAAGGCAACTTCACCCCGGTGCCCATTATCTTTCACGCCATTGTCGATGCCGTGCGCGACGGGGAGGTCGACGCGGGCCTGCTCATCCACGAAACGGCCCTGATCCACGAGCGCTACGACCTCGCCCTGCGCCTGGACCTCGGACAATGGTGGCGTGAGCGCACAGGAGCGCTGCCCTTGCCCCTGGGCTGCATCGTCGCCAGGAATGAACTTGGGCCAGCCATGCACCTGGCCGTCGCCAGCAGCATCCGCGCAAGCATCCTGCACGCCCGCGCCAGGCGTGAATCCATAATGCCTTTTGTCGCAACCCTGGCCAGAGAGCTTGACGCGGCCACGTTGGAACAACATATTGCCGCCTACGTCAACGCATTCAGTCTGGACATGGGACCAGACGGCCAGACCGCACTCAACACGCTGCAAACCTTGCGGGATCTTTCATGAACGAAGCCTTCGCCCAACTCAAAGCCGCTTTTCTTAAAGAGCTTCCGGCCATCAATGCCGCCATCAGTCAGGAGATCGACGCCCTGCCCGCGCTGGTCAGGCCCGTAGCCGCGCATGTCATGGACGCCGGAGGCAAGCGCCTGCGCCCGATGCTCACAATTCTTTTCGCACGGGCCCAGGGTTTCCGCGGCGACAAGCTGCACACCCTGGCCAGCTCCCTGGAATTTCTGCATTCGGCCACCCTCATGCATGACGACATCCTGGACAACGCCGATCTGCGCAGGGGAAAACCGGCGGCGCATACCCTTTTCGGCATCACCCCGACGGTGCTGGCCGGAGACGTGCTCCTGGCCCTGGCCAACGAAATCGTGGCCCGCACCGGCAACCCGGCCCTGACCTCGTGCATCTCCAAGGCCATCATGCAGACGGCCACGGGCGAGATCATGGAAATTGCCGCCATCCGCAAGGCGGACATCACCCGGGCCGAGTACATCGAGATCATCACCGGCAAGACCGCCTATCTGATCCAATCGGCCTGCGAATTCGGCGTCATCGCGGCGGGAGGGTCCGAGCGTGCGCGGGACAGCGCGAGAACCTTCGGCCTGAACCTGGGCATCGCATTCCAACTGGTGGATGACGCCCTCGACTACACCTCACAGGCCGACACCTCGGGCAAGCCTCTGGGCGGGGATCTGCGCGAAGGCAAATTCACCCTGCCGCTCCTGCTTTATCTTCAATCCCTGCCTGACGCGCAGCACGCAATCATCACCCGGGAGCTCACGGACGCGAACCTCCATCCCGCCAGGCAGGACCAGATCATCACCGATATCTCGGGACAGGGGTTCGCCGAAAAGACCCGCAGCGAGGCAAGATCCTATTTGGCACTAGCCAGCCGGGCGCTCGACGTGTTACCAGAAAGCCTGGAAAAGAAGCTGCTTGGGGCCATGATCGATTTCGTCCTGACACGAGATAAATAAGCATGCCAAACGTGGATCGCCTTCCTCCCCGCAATCTTGCAACCTCGTTGCGAGCAAGCCTGAAAGCGACCTTTTCTCCTGCAACGGCCCAACTTCTGCAAGAAGCGGTCAAGCCGGAGCCGGATTTTAGTGTCATCGCCTCCATCCTGAAGCTCGATCCGGCCCTGGCCACGGCCATCCTCACCCTGGTCAACTCACCCTACTACGGACAGACCTGTAAAATCTCCGACCTGCAACGCGCGGCCATCATTCTCGGCGACAACGAAATTCTGCGCATCGCCCTGTCCCTGTCCCTGCAGAAGAACCTGAACTCGATCCTGGAAAAGAACGGCTTCGACACCTTTGCCAACTGGCGGATCATCATCTGGGCGGCACAGGGCGCGGAGCTCATCGCCCGGCGACTGGCACCCGGAGAAGAAGAAACCGCGTACCTCTGCGCTCTGGTCAAGGATCTCTCCCTGCTCCTCTACGCCGCCACTTTTCCCGAACACCTGCTGCCCGTCCTGAAGCAGCCGGACTTCGTCAACACCGGCCCGACGTTCATGTCCTGGCAGAACCACCTCCCCGAGGACCACTCCGCCCTGACCGCCGAACTGCTCAAACAGTGGAACTTTCCCGAGCACATGATCGCGGCCATCACCGCGCATCACGATCTGGAACATGTCTTCGACCACCCACCCCTGACCCAGGCCGTCATCCTTGGAACCAGATGGGCCGAGGCGGAATTTCGCACCGATCCTTCACCGGACAGCCTGAACCAGCTCGGCTACCTCCTGGCCAAGGCCAAGGTCCTGCCTCCGGAAGGCATGGACGCCTTGCGCAGGGAATGCGCGACCCTTTTCGCCGAGCTGTCCGAGGCCATGCATATCAAGGACCTCGATCCCGAAGACAGGCTCTACGCCCACTCTTTGCAATCCATTCAGGACTTTCATCACCAGGCCAAGGAAATCGAGGGACTGACCGGAGGCAGTGCGGCCATCGCAGCATGCATCGGACGGCATCTGCGCTGGAACTGGGACTGCCGCAACGCCGAGCTCATCCTGCACGCCCCGGCCAACAGGCATTGGGAGCGTTTTCTCGTGAACGACTCCGGCGTGCACGGACCGGATATCGCCCCGGCTCTTGAAAAACTCAGGAATCCTGTGGGGCAGCCTTTTATCCTGGAAACCGAAGGCGTCACGGTCGGAGAATTGCGGCTAAGCGGCGCTTGCAGCGCGGAACCGCACTCATCCGAGATGACGCTCTACACGCGCCTGCTGGCGCGCAGCATCTTGCGGCAGACCAACACCATCGGACAGCTGGAGGTCAAGGCCGAGCTGCTGGACATCCTTCCCGCCGGGGTCGCACTTCTCGATCCCGAGGGACGCATCGCAAAGGCCAACCCCACCTTCTCCAAATTCCTGAACGGCGCGCAGCGGCTCGAGGACAGACTTGGCCAGAGCAATGACCAGACCGGACAGACCGTACAGGGATGGCGCAAGTTCCTTGATGATCCATCGCAGAGCAGTCACTGCGTCATCCACTGTCCGCTGGGCCCCAAGGCCGGGCAGACCGCACCATCCTTCTCCCTGACCTGTTACAAAATCCGCCAGGGCTCCCGGACCAACATCCTGGCCATGGTCCAGGATCTGAGCGAAATCCGCGTACTCGAATTCGAGGCCCTGCATCAGCGGGACTTCCTGAACACCCTGCTCTCGTCCATGCAGGACCTGGTCCTGACCACGGACAAGGATGGAAACATCACGTACGCATCGGGTCGCCACGGCCAGTTTCTGACCGGGCGCAACCTTTTCCGGCTCACCCGTCCCATGAACGAGCAGGAAGAGGCGTGGGACATGGAATTTCTGGAACAGTGCCAGGCTGCTGTGGAAGTGCAGATCGTACTCGACGACGAGCATCTGCAGCTCGAACTCGTCTTTTCCCGTTTTTCCTTCGGGAACGACTACGGCCTTGTCGTCGGCCGGAACATTTCGACCATCCGCAGGCTGGAACGCAAAATCAGGGAACAGGCCCTTTTCGATTCCCTGACCCAGGTTTTCAATCGCCACCACCTGACGCCGCTCCTGGAGAGGGAAATTTCGCGCGCAAAACGCACCGATGCCCCACTGGGGCTGATCTTTTTCGACATCGACAAGTTCAAGCTCTTCAACGACACCCACGGCCACCACTGCGGCGACAAGGCACTCCAAGAGCTGGGTCAACTGCTTCGGAAAATATTGCGCAAGGGCCTCGACTTTCCCTGCCGCTTCGGCGGAGACGAATTCGTCATTATCTCCAGCAACTCCACTGTCGCCAACCTGCTGACCATCGCGCAACGAATCCAAAAGGAATTCAGCACATTGCACAAGGGTCTTGTCACCTTAAGCATCGGCCTCAGCATGCTCGAACCCGAGGACTCGTCCCAATCCCTGCTTGAACGCTGCGACAAAGCCAATTATCAGGCCAAGGGCCAGGGTGGAAACGCCATCGTACACCTGCAGGCCACCACGCATCCCTGAACCATAAGCATCACTCTAGGAGAACAACATGCCGATCCGAGTCGAAGTGGCTCTGCGCAAGGCAGTTACCGATACCCAGGGCAACAAGACCGCCCACAAGATCAAGAATGAACTCGGATTGACCGTGGACCAGGTCCGCATCATCCGGGTCTACACCGTGGACGGACTGACAGGCGCCCAGGTCGATGCGGCCATTGCCGCCGGGGCCCTGCATGATCCCGTCCTGCATGCGGCCCAGACGACTCCGGCGGCCAAGGATTTCGACTGGATCATCGAAGTGGGCTTTCGGCCCGGCGTGACCGACAACGAGGGACGCACAGCCCGGGAAACCCTGCGCACGGTGTTTGGTGACGACGGTCTGAACGTGGCCGTGTACACCTCCACCCAATTCCTGATCTCCGGCCCGCTGACCCGGACCGAGGTGCAACACATCGCCAAAGACCTGCTGGCCAACGAACTGATCCAGCGCTTCCAGATCGCGGACAAGGACGAATGGGCGGCGAAACCGGGTTTTCCGGCCCGCACAGCGGCCGTCACGGGCGAATCTTCCAGCACCGTCGACATCGTGGACCTCTGGGTCATGGATGATGAAGCCCTGATGCGCCTGAGCCGCGAAAACACCCTGGCGCTCAGCCTCGAGGAAATGCGCTGCATCAAGGATTACTACGCACTCCCGGAGGTCGTCGCCCACCGCAAGGCCAAAGGTCTGCCTGCTGCGCCCACGGACGCGGAGCTCGAATGCCTGGCCCAGACCTGGTCCGAGCACTGCAAGCACAAGATTTTCAGCTCCCGCATCAGCTACGAGAACCGCGAAAACGGCACGAAGGCCGAAATCAACAGCCTCTACAAGACCTACATCCAGGGCAGCACGAAAAAACTGCGCGAGCGCATGGGCGAAGATGACTTCTGCCTGTCCGTATTCAAGGACAACGCCGGCGTGATCCGCTTCAGCGACGACATGAACGTGTGCATCAAGGTCGAGACTCACAACAGCCCCTCGGCCCTGGACCCCTACGGCGGGGCCCTGACCGGCATCGTCGGCGTGAACCGTGATCCCATGGGCACGGGCATGGGCGCGAACCTACTGTGCAACACCAACGTGTTCTGTTTTGCCTCCCCCTTCCACGAGGGCGAACTGCCCCCGCGCCTCTTACACCCGCGCCGGGTTTTTGAAGGCGTGCGCGAGGGCGTGGAACACGGCGGCAATAAATCCGGCATTCCCACGGTCAACGGGGCCATCGTCTTCCACGAGCGATTCCTGGGCAAACCCCTGGTCTTCTGCGGCACGATCGGCACCATGCCCACAACCGTGTCCGGTCAGCCCAGCCACGAGAAAAAAGCCCTGCCCGGCGACCGCATCGTCATGACCGGCGGACGCATCGGCAAGGACGGCATCCACGGCGCGACCTTCTCGTCCGAAGAACTGCACGAGGGCTCTCCGGCCACAGCCGTGCAGATCGGCGACCCCATCACCCAGCGCCGCATGTACGATTTCCTGATGCGCGCCCGGGACCTGGGCCTCTACAACGCCATCACCGACAATGGCGCAGGGGGCCTCAGCTCCTCGGTGGGCGAGATGGCCCAGGACTGCGGCGGCTGCGACATGGACCTGGCGAAGGCCCCCCTCAAGTACGACGGTCTGCGGCCCTGGGAAATCCTGGTCTCCGAGGCCCAGGAGCGCATGACCTTGGCTGTGCCGCCGGACAGGCTGCAGGCCTTCATGGACCTGGCGCGGGAGATGAACGTCGAGGCCACGGACCTGGGCTCATTCACCGACTCGGGCTACCTGCACGTGCGCTACAACGAGAAAATCGTGACCGACCTGGACATGAAATTCCTGCACGACGGTACCCCGCAGATGCAGCTCTCCGCCGTCTGGGAACGCCCCCAGGCCTGCTGTTGCGGTGAAGCGCCCGAGCCTAACGTCACGGATCATCATGATTTTCTGCAGGCCATGCTCGGCCGCCTGAACATCTGTTCCCGTGAGTACGTCATCCGCCAGTACGACCACGAGGTTCAGGGCGGCAGCGTCATCAAACCTCTTGTCGGTGCCGAAAATGACGGCCCGGCCGACGCGGCCGTGATCCGGCCCAAGCTCGGCAGCGACAGGGCCCTGGTCATAGCGGGCGGCATCTGCCCGAAGCTCTCTGACCTCGACACCTATTGGATGATGGCGAACGCCATCGACGAGGGCGTGCGTAACGCCGTGGCCACCGGCGGCGATATCCACCACATGGCCGGAGTGGACAATTTCTGCTGGTGCGATCCGGTGCGGTCCGAAAAGACTCCGGACGGCGAGTATAAGCTGGCCCAGCTGGTCCGCGCCAACCAGGCCCTGTCCCACTACTGCCTGGCCTACGGCGTGCCTTGCGTCTCGGGCAAGGACTCCATGAAGAACGACTACACGGGCGGCGGCACCAAGATCTCCATTCCGCCCACGGTCCTCTTCTCGGTCATGGGCGTCATCGATGACTGCAACAAGACCATGACCTCGGATTTCAAACGCCCGGACGAAATCGTCTACGTATTGGGCCTGACCAAAAACGAGCTGGGTGGATCGGAATACGCAGACCAGCTCGGTGTGTGCGGCGCGGTGCCGCAGGTCGACGCCGTTTCCGCGCGCATCCGCTACGAGCGCATGTTCAAAGCCATCACCTCGGGCCTGCTCACCGCCGCCCACGACCTCTCCGACGGCGGTCTGGCCGTGGCCGTGGCCGAAATGGCCCTGGCCGGGCGCATCGGTGCGGACATCGATACAAACAAAGTCCCGGCCCTGGACTGCCCGCTGCCCGAACAGCGCCTCTACAGCGAATCGGCCAGCCGCTTCGTGGTCACCGTGGCCGATGACAAACGCGCCGCCTTCGAAGCCCTCTTCGCCGGAGACTTCATGGCGGCCATCGGCAGAACCACGGCCGACGGCCGCCTGACCCTGCGCACAGGAGACACGACCCTGGTCAAAATGCCCGTGGAGGATCTGGCCGAGGCTTGGAAAAAGACTCTGGATTTTTAAGAGAATGCCTCCGGCGGGCAAGGGACACATCCCCTGCACCCCATTAGACTTCAATTAAAAACGGGCGGCCCAATATGGGTCGCCCGTTTTTAATTACATCCACACAATGCCCCCCAACCCCTTTACGGGGTGCAGGGGACGCGTCCCCTGCCCGCCGGAGGCATCTTGCTTCCTCTATTTGTAGTACACCTTGATCTCGTTGGTCATGACCGTACCCATACCCGGAGTGGCCTGGCCGCTGGCGATGATGACGTTTTCGCCGGGCCGGAAGCCCGCGTATTCCTGTACGAATTTTTCCGCGCGCTTCTGGTGACTGCGCGGCTCCAGCGGACTCTCCACCGGGGTGATGGCCCAGAAGAAGTTCATCCAGCGCATGATCCGTGCGTCTGTGGTCATGGCGTAGATAGGTTGGGCCGGACGGCGGGAGCTGATATAGCGGGCCGTAGCGCCGGTGGTCGAGTGGCAGACGATGGCCGCGCTATCGGCATTGTCGGCCATGAGGCATGCGGAATAGGCGATGAATTTGGGCGGGTTCTTCTCGGGCTTGGGCACATAGGGGCCGCCCAGGCGCTCCAGGTAGTACGGCTCGGAATACTGCGCGATCTCGTTGATGAAGCGCACCGCCTCCACCGGATAGCTACCGATGGCTGTCTCTTCGGAGAGCATGACGCAGTCCGCGCCGTCGAGCATGGCGTTGGAGACGTCCGTTGATTCTGCCCGCGTAGGGATGGGGTTCTTGACCATGGACAGGAGCATCTGGGTCGCGACAATGGCCGGCTTCTGGGCATGGCGGCAGGCGCGCAGGATCTTTTTCTGGATGATGGGCAACTCGGCCGGGCTGCATTCAAGGCCCAGGTCGCCGCGCGCGACCATGATGGCGTCGGCCACTTCGAGGATGGAGTCGAGGGTATCCACGGCGTTCCTGCGCTCGACCTTGGCCACCACGGGAATCCAGGTGCCGTGCCGCGCGATCTCGGCCTTGATGTCCTCGATGTCTTCCTTGCTTTGCACAAAGGACAGGGCCACGGCGTCGATGCCGATATCCAAGCCCTGGTGCAGGTCGCGACGGTCCTTGTCGGTCATGGCCGCGACTTTGAGGGTCTTTCCGGGAAAGGCGATGCCCTTGTTCGAGGTCAGGATGCCGCCGTTCAGGGCTTCCATGAGCACCAGCCGATCCCGCTCGATGACCTTGATGACCCTGAACTGCAGCATGCCGTCGGACAGGGACACGGGCATGCCCGCCTCAAGGCCATCGAGGAGCTCCGGCACGTCGAGGCTTATGAAGATGTCGCTTTCCTTCGTCGCGGCCATGTCCGGGGTGCCCAGACACACATAAGCCCCTTTGCGGATCTGCAGCGGCGAGCCCTTGACCTCCCCAATGCGGATCTTGGGGCCGCACAGGTCGCCCATGACCGTAAGCGAAATCCCGGTGTCCTTTTCCACCTGCCTGATCTTCTGGATGACCGGCCCGAAATATTCTGCGTCAGCATGGGAAAAATTGAGGCGGAACACCCGCACCCCAAGCTGGACCATTTCCTTCATGATGCCCTGATCCATGGAAGCCGGGCCCAGGGTGGCCACTATCTTTGTACGCATGTGCATGTCCCTTTGGTTCGTAATGATTGGCTGATTAGAGGATTCCATACAGGGGTCCGCCGGGCAGGGCAAGCTCGTCCACCCTTTTTTCGATTTCCGCCACATTGACCAAGGCCGGTGCGTGGTAGGTCTTGAGCCGGGCGTCGACGACCATGCTCGTGCAGCCCCAGTGCTTGCAGTGCGTGAACCCGTTCACCCCGTAGGTGTCCGTGGCCGGGTCCGAGCGGGTGAAGGTCACCCACAGGAAGTTGTCCCAGGACTGGACCGTGAAATCAGCGTCGTCCGCGACCACGATCAGGGGGAAACCGTCGAGGGCGTTGCCCTGCAGGGCCTGACAGAGCCGCTCCATGGCCGGATCGTGGGTGTCGCGCGGATGAGCGTGCGCGGGACCGGACAGGACCAGTACGCCGGGTGCAAAAAAGCGCGGATTGGAAAAACCCTCGGGCAGAGACAGCGCAGGCGCCGCCGTGGACAGGACGCGCTTGGGGTTTCCGGCCGCGGTCCAGAGCACCTTGGAGCCCTGATTGAGGCTGATGCCGGAATAGTCGAGGGTGTCCATGGTCGTGCGGGTGATGAAATGCAGGTCCCGCGACAGGTCAAGGCGCTCCAGCACGTGGCGGAAGAATTCGGGTATGTGGTGGCAGGACAGGCCTGGCTTGTCCTCGCGGGCGGCGATGATAACGTACTTGGAGAGCGAGGTCTGGGTCGTGCCGAGCAGCGAAAGACCGTTGGTGATCAGCTCCTGGGGCTGACGCTCGCCCGCGTACGGCACATAGCGCTCGCTGCCCACGGCTAAAAGGAGCGGGTGTACTCCGGCCGCGTCCACAGCATGGACCTCGTGCACCCCACCGAAAACCTGCGGCACCAGTTCCGCAGTGAGTTCGTGGATGAAGGCCCCGAACATGGTGTCCTCCTGGGGGGGGCGGCCCACCGTGGTGAAGGGCCAGACGGCGCCTTCGCGGTGCAGCACCTCGGACACCCGCATGACCGGAAAATCGTGCGCCAGGCTGTAATAACCGAGATGATCGCCAAAAGGCCCTTCGGGCTTCTGAACATGGGGATCGATGTAGCCCCGGATGCAGAAATCGGCCTCGGCCGGGATGGGCAGTTCTCCGGGCCGCCGGATCATGGGCACGCGATGCCCGCCCAGGGCCCCGGCAAAAAGCATCTCGGCGATGCCTTCGGGCAGGGGCATGATGGCGGCCAGGGTCATGGCTGGCGGTCCGCCCACGAACACGTTGACGGGCAGGGTTTCGCCGCGGGCGATGGCCTCGGCGTGATGGTAGCCTATCCCGCGATGAATCTGATAGTGCAGGCCCACTTCCCGGTCCTTCTCGAACTCGTTGCCCGAAAGCTGGATGCGGTACATGCCCAGATTGGAGCCCATGTGCCCGGGTTTGGACGGGCTCTCGCTGTAGACCAGCGGCAGGGTCACGTAGGCCCCGCCGTCCTTGGGCCAGGACACAAGCTGCGGGAGCTCGGAGATGGTTGTGGTGTGGGCCAGGATGGGCCCGCCGGTGACGGTCTTGGGCAGGGTGTGCCACCCGCCCAGAGCCAGCCCTGGCCAAAGTTTCGGTTTCTTGAGCACCCCGGCCGGATCGGCCTTGGCCGAAAGTATGGCCTCCACGCGGCGCAGGGTGGAGCGGAAAATGAACTTGGTGCGATCGAGGGTGCCGAAGATATTGGCGGCCATGGGAAACTTCGTGCCCTTGACGTTGGTGAAGAGCAGGGCCGGTCCCCCGGCCTGAAAGACCCGGCGCTGGATGGCGCCGACTTCAAGGTACGGGTCAACCTGGATGTCGATGCGGACCAGCTGTTTGGCCCGTTCCAGATCGTCGAGGCAGGATTTGAGATTGCGGTGGATCATGAGGGGCTCCGGGGATGGGGCTTGGGGGCTGTTATGGACTTAATGGACGGTATGGACCTTATGGACTTTATGGACGGCGGCGTGCACGGGCGAAATTATTTCTACCTGTGAAACGTGATGCGGACGTTGGGGTTTTGCCGCCACTCGTCGAATTTCTTGCGCAGCCAGCGCTTGAACATGTTGCGGGGGGCGGGCAACAGGATGAGCAGGCCCGCGATGTCCGTGAGGAAGCCCGGGGTCAGGAGCACCATGCCAGCCAGAAAGATGAGCACCCCGTCGAGGAGTTCTTCGGCGGGCATGAAGCCCTGGTCCAGGTTCTCGCGGATGCGCAGCATGGTCGACATGCCCTGCAGGCGTGCCAAGTGCGCCCCGGCCAAAGCCGTGAGAATGACCAAAGCGATGGTCGCAAACGGCCCGATGACGCTGCCGACCTTGACCAGCAGGTAAATTTCGGCCGCCGGCACCAGTATAAAGAGCAGAAAAAGCTTTCCGAACATTATCCCTCCCTTGCGGCCAGTTGGTCCATGGTTTCGCGGTCCCGCAGGCCCAGAAAATAGAGCACGCCGTCCAGACCGACGTTGGAGATGGCCTGACCCGCGCCCTGACGGACCACGGGCTTGGCGTGAAAGGCGATGCCCAGGCCGGCCACATCGAGCATGGGCAGGTCGTTGGCCCCGTCGCCCACGGCGATGACCTGCGACAGGGAGATGTTCTCCTTGGCCGCGATTTCCTTCAGCAGGCGCGCCTTGCCCGCGCCATCGACGATCTCCCCGACCAGTCCGCCGGTCAGGACGCCATCCTCAATTTCAAGCTCGTTGGCATACACGTAATCGATGCCGAGCATCTCCTGCAAGCGGCAGCCGAAATAATTGAACCCGCCGGAAAGGATGGCGATGGTGTAGCCGAGGCTTTTCAAGGTGCGGATGAGCCGCTCCGCGCCTTCGGTCATGGGCAGGGTCGCGGCGACATCCTGCAGCACGGCCTCGGGCAGCCCTTTGAGCAGGCTCACGCGCTTGCGCAGGCTCTGCGAGAAATCCAGCTCCCCGCGCATGGCCGCGTCGGTGATGGCCGCGACCTCCTCGCCCACTCCCGCCCGCTTGGCCAGTTCGTCGATGACCTCGGCCTGGATCAGGGTCGAGTCCATGTCGAAGCAGACCAGCCGCCGGATGCGACGGAACGCGTTGTCCTCCTGGAAGCCGATGTCGATGCCCTGTTCCCTCGACAGCTCCAGGAACGCGGCACGCATGCCGGAGATGTCCTCCGGGGTGCCGCGCACGGAAAATTCCAGGCACGAACGCGGCATGACCGGGGGGCTCGACAGGGAGCGGCGGCCCGAAAGGCGGGTAATGCAGTCGATGCTCAGGCCGTTGGCGGTGATGACCTCGGCCATGGCCGCCAGATTGGCGGCGGTGATGGTCCGGCCGAGCACGGTCACGATATGCCGCTTGCGTCCCTGCATGCCGACCCAGCGTTCGTAGTCGTCCTCGGTGACGGGGGAAAACTTGAGATGCAGGTCCTGATTGTGGGCCCAGAAGAGCAGATCCTTCAGGATGGGCGAGGATTCGTGCTCGCGTGGCACCTCGATGAGTACCCCCAGCGAGAGGTCGTCGTGAATGACGGACTGGCTGATGTCGAGGATGGTCACCCCGGACTGGGCCAGTTGTCCCATGATTCCGGCCAGCAGGCCGTCCCGGTCAGTGCCGGCGATTTGTATGAGGATGATTTCGCGCATAATCCTATTTGTGCAGGAGGTTCCACATGCGGATGGCGACCCATTCCAGCACTACGGCTGGGTTAGCCCCCACTTCCAGACTTTCAAGCGCATTCTCGACAATGACGCCGACCTGACGCACCGCGACCACGTCAAGCCGCGAGGCCAGCAGGCGGGAAAGCTCGGTCAGGGGGTTGCCGTACCCGGCCTGGACCAGGCTGCGCTGCACCTCGCGCAGAATGGCGTCGGCCATTCGCGCGTCCACGCTCCCCTTGCGGCCCGTCCAGTCAAGCCACGCGCCCTTGCCGCTCCGGATGAACTCGGTCAAAAGACCCAGGCTGTCACGCAGATCGGGATCGTCGCCCTCCTCGTGAGGCCACCCAAGGGTGAGTACGAAGCTGCGGGACACCAGGGTCGGCAGCAGTATTTCACGGCTGGGGGCCAAAAGGACAAAGACGTTGCCGGGGCAGGGCTCTTCTAAGGACTTGAGCAGGGCGTTGGCCGCGCCGTCGATCAGGGCCTGCGCCTCGGCCAGGATGATCACCCGCGGGCCCCGGCCCGCCGGAGGGTCGCCCAGCACGGCGCGCACTTCCCGCACCGTATCCACTTTGATGGAGCCTTCGGCCCCATTGAGGAGAAAAAGGTCGCGGCAGGCATCGTCGACGATCTGCAGGCAGATGCGGCAAGTCCCGCACGGCGGGGCCTCTTCGCGGCACATCAGCCGCGCGGCCCAGAAAAGGCCCAGCGCCAGGCGCTCGGCCACTGTTCCGCCTTCGAGGAGCAACGAGCTCGGCGGAGCCTGGGCGAGACGTTCCAGGAACCCCGCGATGCGGGGCTGGGTGGAGAGGGTGTGCTGCCAGGGGGTGGTCATGATGCGAAAAAGGGAGGCGAACCTCCCCTGATCAACGCAGAATGGTCTGATCCCGGTCCGGGCCAACGGACACGATGGATACGGGAATGCCCAGGATGGCCTCGATACGGGCGATGTAGTCGCGCGTGGTCTGGGGCAACTCGGCGTAGGTACGGCAGCCGGAGATGTCCTCCTGCCAGCCGGGCATGCTCTCGTAAATCGGCTCGACGTAGGCCATGCCGTTTTCCTCCTGTGGCGGATAGGCAACTTCCTGACCGCGGTAGCGGTAGGCCATGCAGAGCCTCAGCTCATCAAGGCCGCCGAGCACGTCGAGCTTGGTCAGGGCGATCTCCGTGGGGCCGTTCAGGCGCTGGGATTCGCGCAGAACCACCAGATCCAGCCAGCCGCAGCGGCGCTTGCGGCCGGTGGTCGCGCCGAACTCCGCGCCCTTCTCCTGCATGTACGCGCCAGCGCCATCGGCCAGCTCCGTGGGAAACGGGCCCGCGCCGACACGCGTGGTGTAGGCCTTGACGATGGCCACGATGCGATCGAACATGCGCGGCGAACATCCGGCCCCGGCCGAGGCGTTGCCGGCCACGGTGTTGGAGGAGGTCACGAAGGGATAGGTGCCGTGATCGATATCAAGATGCGTGCCCTGCGCGCCCTCGAAAAGCACGCCCTGTCCAGCGGCTTCCTGGATGGCCGAGGACACGTCGCCCAGATAGGCCGTCAAACGCCGGGCCACAGGCAGCAATTCGTCAAAAATCTGCTGCGCCGACATGGGCTCCTGGCCGTAAAGACCCGTGAGCAAGGCGTTTTTTTCTACCAGAGCCTTTTCGATCTTGTGCATGAGCAGCTTCTCGTCGGCAAGATCCGCCGCGCGGATGCCAATACGGGAAGCCTTGTCTTCGTAGCAGGGACCGATGCCCCGGCCCGTGGTGCCGATCTTGTCGGACCCGCTCTTGAAATTCTCGCGCGCGCTGTCAATGGCGCGGTGATACGGCATGATAAGCTGAGCCTTCTTGCTGATCATGAGCCGCTCGGGGCTGACATCGATGCCGGACGCGGCCAGCTTGTCCATCTCCTGACAGAATACGAGGGGGTCGAGCACCACGCCGTTGCCGATCATGCACTTCTTGCCCTGGTGCAGAATGCCGGAGGGAATGAGATGCAAAATGGTCTGCTTGCCGTTTACCACCAAGGTATGCCCGGCATTGTTTCCGCCCTGAAAGCGCACGATGGCGGCCACGTCCGTGGTCAACAAATCGACTATCTTGCCCTTTCCCTCGTCGCCCCACTGGGCGCCCATGACTACAATATTCGCCATGAATCCGATCTCCTCGTCTTTGGTATATTCGCCGTCAGCGCAATGGCAAATGGCTCCCTTCTTTATGAGAAGCCCGCCGCGAAGTCAATTTGCGCAATCGATTGTTCTACAGCGCATGCGTGCCGGACAGCCTCGCTCGACACTCCTTGCGCTGCAAACCCCGGCCTGGCACAGGATTTGCCGTCCAGCCGGGGCTGTGCTAGGGGCACATGGATTCACGCGGCTCCGGCTGCCGAAACACAGCGCCAAATTCACTTTTTCGGAGAATATATGAGTGATCTCAAGAAGATGTATCATACCCTGAACCGGGATTCCTTTCCGACCGACCTGACCCTGACCGTAGGCGAGCAGACCATCCGCTACGCCAAGAAGACCTGGAGCATCGGCGGCGAAGAGAGGGGCCTGCGTTACGGCGAAAATCCGGACCAGCCCGCCGCCCTCTATGAGGTGGTCGAAAGCTCCTTCGCCATGGACGGCGTGGCCTTCCAGCACGGTCAGCATAAGCTGGTGTCGAGCCTGACCGAGGAGAACCTGATCCAGTCCGGCAAACATCCGGGCAAGATCAACCTGACCGACGTGGACAACGGCATCAACATGCTCCAGTACCTCACGGCCAAGCCCGCCGCCATCATCCTGAAACACAACAACCCCTGCGGGGCGGCCTGGTCAGGCGACGGACTGTTCACCGCCCTTTCCCGCGCCTTCGCATCGGACCGCATCGCGGCCTTCGGCGGCACCATCGTGGTCAATCGCGAACTGGACAAGGCCTGCGCCGAGTTCATAAGCGGCAGCTACTTCGAGGTCATAGCGGCCCCGGATTTCACGGCCGAGGCCCTGATTGTTCTGACCGCCAAAAAAAACCTGCGCATCATCCGCATCCCGGCCCTGGCCGAACTGGAAAAGATTGTCGGCACGCCCTTTTTGGACATCAAGTCCCTGGTGGATGGCGGGCTCATCATCCAGGCCTCCTTCCGCAACCGCATCCTGACCGAGGACGACTTTCTGCCCGCCGAAACGACCAAGGACGGCACGACCTACATCGCCCGCAAACCCAGCTCCAAAGAGGCCGAAGACCTGCTTTTCGCCTGGGCTGTTGAAGCCGGGGTGACGTCGAACTCCATCATCTTCGCCCGCGATGGAGCCACGGTGTCCATCGGCACGGGCGAACAGGACCGGGTGGGCTGCGTCGAACTGACCATCCAGAAGGCCTACACCAAGTATGCCGACAAGCTGGCTTTCGAGCGACACAGCCTGTCCCTGTACGAACTCAAACTCAAGGCCAAGGCCGATGCCGGGCTGGCCGCTTCCCTGGCAGAAATCCTGAACAAGACCGAGACGGACCGGGGCGGCCTGCCCGGCACGGTGCTCGTCTCCGACGGATTCTTCCCCTTCCGCGACGGCGTGGACCTGGCCATAGCCCAGGGCGTGACGGCCATCGCCCAGCCCGGCGGCTCCATCCGCGATGGGGAGATCATCCAGGCCGTGAACAGCGCCTCCCCGCAGGTGGCCATGGTTTTCACCGGCCAGCGCTCTTTCAAACACTAGAACGCGGCCCCGGAGCCGTTGACCCGAGCCGGCCCCGCCGGCTCACGCGCCAAGGCGCATAAGGCTTTTATGTCCACCTCACTCTCCCTGCAGCCCGGATGCATCATGGAATTCCTGCAGGATAACCAGCCCGTCACGGCCTGGGTCCTGGACGTCCAGGGCCCGCGCCTTCGGGTCTTCACCGCAGGACAGCGCGAACTCAAACTCCCCCTGTCCCGCGCCCTGCCCTGGATTGGCCCCCAATGCCCGGCGGGCAGCAGCCGCCAGGAAATGCTCGACCTGCTGCGCACGCACAACGGCCGCCGGGAGCGTTTGGCCGAAAACGTCGATGCTCTGGAGATCTGGGACCTGGCCCAAGGCGAAATGGACGAGGCCGAAATCGAATGGTTCGCAAGCCTGGTCTTTGAAGACGCCGGCCCCGACCAGCTCGCTGCCCTGGGGCGCAAGCTCCTGCAGACCAAGACCCACTTCAAGTTCTCCCCGCCGCAGTTCGAAATTTATCCGCAGGAAACTGTGGAGCGCCGCCAGGAGGAACTGCACAGAGCCCAGGAGCGTGAACGGCTGGTAGGTTTTGGGCAGGTCTTCTTGAAGGGTTTGTGGGACATTTTCTGCAAGCGCAAGAACGCCCTGCCCCAGCCCGACGAAGAACAGACCGGCCGCATCCGCGACTTGCTCATGACCCGCCTGTGCAATCCCGATGACCGGGACTCGGACGCCCTGTGGAAAACCATGAGCCAGGGCCTGCCCGAGGATCCGCACCTGCCCCTTTTCCTGGCCCAGGCCTGGGAAATCGTGCCACCGCACTTTAATTTCCACCTCTGCCGCGCCCAGTATGACTGGGAACCGCAATGGGACACCTCCCACGCAAAGGCCGTCACGGACCTGCAGGAGCGGGTTTTGGCCATGCAGGCGGAACCGGAAGCCGACATCGTGACCATCGATTCGGCCAGCACCCAGGACATCGACGACGGCTTCGAACTGACCCGCGACGCGGACGGATTCAAGCTGAGTCTGGCCCTGGCCTGCCCTTGCCTAGGGTGGGAGTTCGGCAGCCCCTTGGACAAGGCCGTGCTGCACCGCTTCACGTCCCTTTATCTGCCCGAGGGCACAAGCCACATGCTGCCCGAAACACTGGGCAAGGATTTCTTCAGCCTCTGCGCGGGCCACGACCGCCCCGCCCTGGTCATCTCCTTTGACCTGGACCCGGACGGGGCCATCCGCTCTTTTACGCCGCGCATCACCTGGGTCAGGATCAAGGCCAACCTGACGTACACCGGAGTTGAAGAAGAGATCGCGACAGGAGAGCCCGGCATGCTGCATCACGCCCGCGACCTGGCCGCTCTGCTGCGCCAGGCGCGCATCCGCGAGCATGCCGTGATCATGGACCAGCCCGACCCGCGCATGGTTTTGCGCGGAGACCCGACCAACCCGGAAGTGGTGGTCGTGCAGTCCGAGTCCACGCCCGAAGCGCAGATGATCGTGTCCGAATTCATGATCCTGGCCAACAAGACCATGGGTTCCTGGGCGCTCGAAACGGGTACGGCCATGCTCTTCCGGACCCAGAACATCACCCTGTCTGCCGAAAGCGCGGGCGTGTGGAACGATCCCACAGACATTTACCGCATCATCAACAACATGGGCCCCTCCATTCTCGAGTGCGAACCCAGACGTCACGCCACGATCGGAGCCAAGGCCTACGCCCCGGTCACCTCGCCGCTCAGACGCTATTCGGACTTTATCAATATGGCCCAGATCCTGGCCCGGCTGACGGGGCAAGGGCGATTGCTGGACCAGACCGAAATTGAATGCCTGCTTCCCCTGTTGTCCAGCAGGGCCGAGCTGGTCGGGCAGGTGCAGCGCATGCGCCCGAGGTACTGGAAGTACGAATATTTCCGGCAGAACCACAAAAAAATGCGCTGGTCCGGGATCATCATCGACCCCGGTTCGCATCTGGTGACCATCGCCTTGCCGGACCTGCAACTCTTTTTGAAGGCCCCGCGCAAGATTTTCGGCGACAAGATCCGCCTCGGACAAGGGTTTTCCATCCGCATCGGCAAGGTCGATCCTCTGAACAACGAGATCAAGATCGCCGAGGCTTGGGAGGACGAATGATCTTGTACGCCCTGGCATTTTCAAGTAGGGGATTTCGGCACATGCCAACCCAAATTTCCAAAGATCAAGGAGACTGCACATGGTGACAATATTCTGGCTCGCGATCAGCTACCTTCTGGGGGCCATGCCCTTCGGACTTCTGATCTCCAAAACCTGCTGCGGCATCGACCCGCGCGAACAGGGCAGCGGCAACATCGGGGCCACCAATGTCGCCCGCATCTGCGGCACCAAATACGGGGCCCTGACCCTGACCCTGGACATGCTCAAGGGCTTTGTGCCCGTGGCTTTGGCCACGAGTTTCTCGGATTCCTATTTTTTCCTGACCCTGGTCGCGCTGGCTGCGGTCTGTGGGCACATGTTCTCCGTGTTCCTGCACGGCAAGGGCGGCAAGGGCGTAGCGACCTGGGTCGGAGCCTTCGTGGCCATCTCCACCTCCGGCACCATCATCTGCGCCCTCGGCTTTCTGGCGGCCCTGTACTTCTACAATTTCGTGTCCCTGGCCTCCCTGGTCATGGTCGCACTGATGCCTCTGGTCCTGCTCTTCCAGGGCCTGTACGCGGCCATTCCCCTGGCCCTGGTACTGATGGGACTCGTCTTCTGGAAGCATTCGGAAAACATCCAGCGCCTCATGGCCGGTGAAGAGCACCCCTGGAAGAAGAAGTAGCCTGATTCTTCATTTCAACGCGAAAAGCGCGGAAACCTTAGGGGGTTTTCGCGCTTTTCGCGTTCGGGGAAGATGCCTGGAGGGGCGAAGGGTTCGTGCCGGACCAAGCGTCACAGCAATGACTTGATGCGCTCCACCAGATGGGCCAGCGACGGGCGCTCGATTGCGGAGATGAAGACGGCCTCGGGATGGACAAAGGCCAGGGCCTCGCGAGTTTCATCAGAGATGCGGTCGATCTTGTTCAGGGCCAGAATGCGGGGGATGGCGTCGATGGACAGGTCGCGCAGGATGGACTCCACGGCATCTACCTGAGCCTCCATTTCCGGATGGGAGGCGTCGGCCACATGCACCAGCACGTCCGCGCCCTCAAGCTCCTCCAGGGTGGCCATGAAGGCCTCGCGCAGGTCGGCCGGCAAATGGCGGATGAATCCCACGGTGTCGGTCAGGATGATCTCGCGGTCCTCGGGAAAGCGCAGGCGGCGGCTGGTGGGGTCGAGGGTGGCAAAGAGCTTGTTCTCAGCCAAAACCTCGCTCTTGGTCAGTGTGTTCAAAAGCGTGGATTTGCCCGCGTTGGTGTACCCGACCAGGGACACCACCGGCAGACCGGCCTTGTCGCGGCGGCTGCGCGTGGATTTGCGGTGCTTGCGCACGCTTAAAAGTTCCGTCTTGATCTGGGCGATGCGCTCCCGGATCTTGCGGCGATCCATCTCCAGACGCGTCTCACCGGGGCCGCGACCGCCGATGCCGCCGGTCAGACGGCTGAGGGCTCGGTTCTGGCCCACCAGGCGCGGCATCATGTACTTGAGCTGGGCCATCTCGACCTGGAGCTTGCCTTCCCGGGTCTGAGCGTGCTGAGCGAAAATATCGAGAATGAGCTGCGTGCGGTCCAGCACCTTGCGCTCGGTGATCTGGCTCAGGTTGCGCTGCTGTGTGGGGGTCAGCTCCTGATCGAAAACCAGGGTCGCCGCGTTCTTCTGCAGGGCCAGAACCTCCAGTTCGGCAAGCTTGCCCCGTCCGAGGATGAGTTTGGGATTGACCCGGGTGACCCGTTGCACGACCTGACCGACCACATCGAGCCCCGCCGTGGCCGCAAGTTCCGCAAGTTCCGCCAGGGATCGCTCCTGAACGCCCTTGGACTCCGAAGCCACGCTGACCAGAATGGCCGACCCCTCGCGGGCGGCAGTGGCCACGCTCTGGCCCGTACGCGCCAGTTCGTCTTCAAGGGCCTTGGCGTTGGCCCCGAAATCAAAATCCACTTCATCCCAGATCATGGCCGGATGCACCTGATACGGCAGCTCGTCGGCATTGGGGGGCAGGATGTGAGCGATCTGGCAGGTGCGCGGCCCCCCTTCGGAGGACACGGTCAGCACGCAGACCGCGTCCAGGCGCAGAAAGACCATGTCCATGAGGTCTTCTTGGGTCAGCAGCGCCGAATCAAGATGGGTGTGCAGCAGACGCAGGCCTGAAAGGCGTGAATCGGCCTGACGGTGACGTGAAAGTTCGGGGATCAGGATGCCGTCCTGCTCGCCGACGATGACCATGACCGGTACGCCCTTGCGGTTGATGAGCACGCCGATCTGACGACCGACACCCCGGCTGAGCAGGGTCAGTTCCCGGGCCTGGTCGGGAGAAAACCCGCCCTGATCCGGAAAACGCCTGTTGTAGAGGCGGGAAATGGCCGTGACCTGGCTGGGCTTTAAGCCTGTCAGATTGCCGAGAGGTTTGGATGCTATGGTTTCTCTCCGTTGCCGGTGTGCGCCGGCCAGGCCGCTCCGGTCAGGAGCGGCTCAGGTACTCGGTGATCATGCGGTCGTATTCGGAAGTCAGGGCAAAGGTCGCCACGGCCATGCGCTTGCGAAAGGCCAGGGAAAGAGAGCCGCCGTTGTCCCGCATCTCCTGCACGCATTCGGCGTAATAGGAGGGATCGGGAATGACAGCCACGGAATGGAAGTTCTTGGCCGAAGCCCGCAGCATGGTCGGCCCGCCGATGTCTATCTGCTCCACGGCCTGCTTGTCTTCCAGGGTCTGACGCACGGCTTCGGCGAAGTTGTAGAGATTGACGCAGACAAGATCGAACGGAGTAAGGCGCAGGTCTTTGAGGGTCCGCATGTGGGCGGAATCGTCCTTGTCCGCCAAAATTCCGGCGTGCACGTGCGGGTGCAGGGTCTTGACCCGGCCGCCCAGAATTTCCGGAAATCCGGTCACGTCGCTGACGGAACGGACTTTGAGTCCCGCCTGAACGAGCTTCTTGCGCGTGCCTCCGGTAGAAACCAGCTCCACCCCCTGCTCCTGCAGAAAGCGGGCAAAATCATCAAGTCCTGATTTATCTGTAACGCTCAGGATGGCCCGGCGAATCGGCAACATGTTCATGGTGTCTCCCCTCTCAAAAGAATGTTCGCCGTGCACTGCCAGCTTTGACCGCAATATGCAATAACACAGGCAGGCCGGTCCCCGGATGTCCGGGGCCGACCTGTCGCAAGGAGGGGAACGAAGACCGTTCTAGAGCTGGGCCAGAAGTTCGGTGGCCGAGGCGTTGGCGGGGTCCATCTCCAGCAGCGTGCGCAGATGCGCCTTGGCTTCGTCCGTGCGGCCGCAGGTCGCCAGGCATCCGCTCAGGGCGTAGCGGACTTCGCTCTTGCCGGGGCTCAGCTCAAGATACTGGGCCAGAGGGGCGATGGCTTCGGCCGTGCGCCCAAGCACATGCGAGACCTGCACCAGCCCGAAAAGGGCGACAATGTTCTCGGGATTGATGGCCAGCGCCTTCATGTACAGTTCAAAAGCCTTGGTTTCCTGGCCCTGCTGGGCGCTGACCAGGGCGATTCCGACCATGGACTTGTCCGACGAGGCGATGTCGTCGGCCTTCTGGTACATGGCCAGGGCCTGATTCAGGTCCCCGCGCTGCACGGCGATGGTCGCCAGCCCCAGGTAGGGGTCGGGATGAACGCCGTTGCTGCTGGCGGCTTTCTGGTAATAGCTCTCAGCCTTGTCCAGTTCACCCATAAAAAGATAACATTCGCCAAGTTCCTTGTTGATTTCATAATCCAGATGCGAACTCATGGTTCCTCCTCCTTGTCGGCAGATCTCGTGTACGTTGACTCTCTGCCAGCGACTTAGCAACTTCGATGCCACAGCGCGCATTGACTCATGAAATTCTCTCTCACCCTCCGCACTACCCTGCCAAGAACCTGATTTTAAATATCTTATCGGATTTTGCTCAATCTGGAATGGTCATTGCAATCCTGTCGTCGTCAGCATCCCGGCTCAGTCTCGTACAGAACAACAAACGCCGGTACGACAAGGGGTTATCGAATGAAAAGCATGTTTCCAGATCACATCGATCTGACGGCCAAGGTCATGGATTTCCAGCTTCAGCGTCAAAACATCGTCAGCGCCAACCTGGCGAACATCAATACGCCCGGCTACAAGGCGCGCACCCTGGAGTTCGAAAAGGATCTGCAGGCCGCCCTCGGTCTTTCCGAGGCCGGGGCAGTGGCCCGCACCCATCCTGACCATTTCCCCCTCGCCTTTTCCGGCGACCAGACCGAGGCCAGCGTAGCCCGTTCCCTGACGCCCAGGGTCATCCAGGGCGTGGACAACGTGGACCTCGATGCGGAAATGGCGGCCATGGCTAAAAACAACCTGTTCTACAACACGCTTGCCACGATCATGCAGAAAAATTTTTCCGGAATGAAGCAACTCATCGCTGACGGAGGCAAATAATGGACTTCATGACCGCCATCGATATCGGGGCGTCAGCGCTCAAGGCCGAACGCACCCATTTGAACGTCATCTCCATGAATCTGGCCAACGCCAAGACGACCAGAACCGTGGATGGGGGCCCTTACCGCCGCAAGGAAGTCATCTTCAAGGAAACCGAAGTGCAGAGCCCCTTTTCCAAGGCCATGAACTCGGCCCTGGACCAGGAGGTCAAGGGAGTGCGGGTCGAATCCGTCCAGAACGACCGGCGCCCGCTCAAGCAGGTCTACGAGCCCGGCCATCCCGACGCCAACGAAGAGGGCTATGTCAGCTATCCGGACATCAACGTGGTGGAGGAGATGACCAACATGCTTCAGGCCATGCGCGCCTATGAGGCCAACGTCTCGACCATCACCACGTCCAAGAGCATGTATTCCAAGGCGCTTGAGATAGGCCGCTAGGCCGGGCCGCTAGGCCGGGCCGCTAGGACGCTGTACTGAACATAAAAGACTGACAAGGAGACATTCCATGGCGGTATCACCCTTGGCCATCAAGGCCTACTCTGCGGCAAGCGAGCTTTTGAACAATCCCAAAAGTCTCGACGGCAAAGGCAACTCCACCAAGGAAGCGACCCAATCCTTTGCCGCGACCATTGAAGAGTCGTTGTCCAAGGTCAACGAGATGCAGGCGGAAAAATCGCGCATGATCGAGGAATTCGCATCGGGTAAAAACCAGAACGTGCATGAACTCATGATCACTCTGCAGAAAACTGGACTGGCCATGGACATGACCTCTGCGGTCCGCAACAAGGTCATGCAGGCATACCAGGAAATAATGCGCATCCAGTTCTAGTTCTGACTTCATTACACGCGAGGATTCACCATGCCCCCCTTTCTGCAAAACACTCTGGCCAAGGCCACGGACTTCTGGGTCGACAAATCACTGGCCCAGCGCATCCTCCTCGGAGGCCTGCTTTTTTCGCTCTTCATCGCGTTCTTCGGCATGATCTTCTGGATGAACAAGGTCGACTACCGTGTCCTCTACAGCCAACTCTACCAAGAAGACGCGTCCAGCGTGGTAAGCTACCTACAGAAAGAAAAAATACCCTACCAGATCACCGATTCCGGCGGCACTATCATGGTGCCATCGGACATGGTCTACGAAGCTCGGCTCAAACTCGCGGGCGAGGGCTCCCTGCACGGACAGGGCATCGGCTTTGAACTTTTTGACGAAAACCAGATCGGGCAGACCAACTTCGTGCAGGGGATCAACTACCAGCGCGCCTTGCAGGGCGAATTGTCCCGCACCATTTCCGAACTTTCCGAGGTCGAAAACGCCCGCGTGCACCTGGTCCTTCCCAGCAAGAGCCTCTTTGTCGAGGAGCAGGCCCCTCCCTCGGCAGCCATCATGCTCAAGCTCAAGGGCGGTCGCAACCTGAACGCGCAGCAGGTTCAGGCCATCATCAATCTTGTCTCCACCAGCGTCGAAGGCATGAGCACCGAACGCATCACCCTGGCCGACAGCCGAGGCAAAATCCTCTACCAGCCTAAATCGGAAACCGACTTGGCCGGTCTGAGCTCGACCCAGCTTGAATATCAGGCGAACATGCAGCGCAGCCTGGAGCAACGCATCGAACAGCTCCTTCTGCCCATTGTCGGACCCGGCCGGGTCATCGCCAGGGTCAATGCCGATCTGGACTTCAACCGCACCACCATCCGCAAGGAAATTTTCGATCCCAAATCCGCGGTGGTCAGAAGCGAGGTCAGAAACGAGGAAGAAAACAAAGGCAGCGCCAACGTCGATGGCGGCGCGCCCGACCCCAACTACCAGGGCGAAAATGACCGGTTGGCTTCCGGCACGGCTCAGGAAAGCATCCGCACCTCCTCCACCACCAACTTCGACATCAACAAGGAAGAGCAGCAGATCATTTCCCAGGTCGGGAGCATCAAGCGTTTGAGCGTTGCCGTTCTCGTCGATGGCAAGTACACTCAGCAGCAGGACGGCACATACGCCTTCGAGCCGCTGAACGCGGAACAGATGGAGCAGATCCGGCAGCTCAGCCAGCGCGCCGTCGGCTTTGACGACACCCGCGGCGACGCCATCGAGGTCTCCTCGATTTCCTTCGGTGAACCTGTTGGTGCCGAACAGGCACCGCTGCTGGACGTTGCATCCCGCTACTTCCAGCTGCTTGGCAAGCCGCTCCTCAACACGCTCATCATCCTGTTGTTCCTGCTCTTCGTGGCCCGTCCCGTGGTCCTTGCCCTGATCCGCCCGAAGCTCGACAGGCCCACGGTGCGGACTTCGGAGGAACTCGGCGCGGCGCAGGAGCTCATGGCCCTCACCGAAGGCCTGACCGACGAGGACATGGCCGCCGTGGACGCGGTCAAACGCATCGAAAACGCCAAGCATCTCGCGCAGCAGCTTGTCGAACAGAACTTGGATCAGGCTGTCATGATCATGCGCCAGTGGATGACTCAGGGACAGGGAGAAGCATAAGTGGCAGCTAACGCGAAACTGACCGGTCCGCAGAAAACGGCCATTCTCATACTGGCCCTTGGAGACGCTTTTGCCTCCGAGGTCTTCAAAAAATTCGAACGTACCGAGATCACCGCCGTTTCGAAAGCCATGGCCAAGCTCGACACTGTCACCAAAGAACAGGCCGAGGAAGTCTTGCGGGAATTCAATCAGGCCATGACCATCGGCAAGGAGATGCTCTACGGCGGTCCTGAACAGGTCCGTAAGATGATCTCTTCCAACCTGGATTCCGATACTGCCCGCTACATCCTGGACGAACTCAATTTTGACTCCGGACCCGTGCCGTTCAAGGAACTGGGCAATGTCAGCCCCAAGATCCTGGCCCAGATCCTGCGCAATGAGCATCCCCAGACCCTGGCGCTCATTCTGGGCCACCTTCCGCCTGAAAGCGCGGGTAACCTCCTGCAGAACATGGCCCCCGGCGTGCGGGCCGAAGTCCTCATCCGCCTGGCCAAGCTGGAAGCCGTGGCCGAGGAGATGCTCGTTGAGGTAGACCGCGTGCTGCAAAGCCAGCTCATCGCCATCGGCGGCAAGGAAGGCCGCAAGGTCGGCGGCGTCAATTCCGTGGCGGAAATACTCAACGCCATCGACCGGGCCACGGAAGAGGAGATCATGGCCGACATCGAGGAAGAAAGCGCGCAGCTGGCCGAAGAGATCAAGCAGCTCATGTTCGTCTTCGAGGACATCATAAAGATCGACGATCGCGGCATCCGCGAAGTTTTGAAAGAGATCAGCAACGAGGACCTGACCATGTCGCTCAAAACCGCGCCGGAAGAGTTGCGCGAGAAGTTCTTCAAGAACCTGTCCGAACGCGCCGGCAACATGATCCGCGAAGATCTCGAAATCATGGGTCCGGTCAAGCTTTCCGAGGTCGAGGGCGCACAGCAGAACATCGTCAAGCAGGTGCGCCGCCTGGAAGCCGAAGGACGCATCGTCATCGCCGGCAGCGGAGGCGAAGTCCTTGTCTAGCACCCCGACCTGCCCCGCGAGGGTCATTTACGGCTTGCACAGCCGTGAGGGCGCCGGCCTCAACCGTCCGCCCTCCATGATCTGGAACAACGAGACCGAGGATCACTATATGGAACAGGTGCGCCAGCGCGCTCAGCAGATGGCCAAGGAGATTCTGGCCCAGGCCCTGGCCGAGGCCGAAGGAATCAGGGCCGGTGCCCGCGCCGAAGGCTTCGCCGCCGGTCAGCATGAGGCAGACGCCCTGGTTCAGGCGGAAAAGGCCAAAGTCGGTGCTTTTCTCGGCACCCTTCAGACCGCCATTGTGGCTGAAAAAGACCGCGTCTACGTCGAGCACAAACAATGTCTTTTTCGGATATTGCGCCTGGCTTTCGAGAAAACCCTGGGTGTCATGCTTGACGAACAGCGCGAGCAGGTTCTGACCACCCTCTTCGAGGAAGCCGTCTCGCAACTGCAGGCAAACACCTGCATCACCGTGCATGTCTGCCAGGCGGATCTGGCTCTGGCGACTACTCTTGCTGGCCAAAGCAGGGAGAGACGCTCCGATCTGCCCGAGGTTCGCATTCGCGTCAGTGATAACCTTGAGCCGGGCGGCGTACGCATCGAAAGCGGAGACGGTTTGGTGGACAATTCCGTTGCCGCCCGGTTCGAGCAGGTCCGCGCCATTCTGGACGGATACGTGGAAAATTCATGACCGCAGACCTGGACGGCACCCTGCAGCTGCTTTCCGGCCTGCAACCGGCCCAGGCCTACGGCAAGGTGACCAAAGTCATCGGACTGGTGGCCGAAGGCAGGGGCATAAAAGCCCCCCTGGGCTCGATCTGTCAGCTCCTGCCCGACGACACTGGCAGACAGCTCATCAACGCCGAGGTGGTCGGCTTCCGCGACGACGTCATGCTGCTCATGCCCTACGGGGAAATGCGAGGCATCCGTCCCGGCAGTCTGATCCGCAACACCAGCACCCCACCCCTTTTCCCGGTCGGGCATCGCTACCTCGGGCACGCCGTGGACGCCTTCGGGCAGTCCCTGGACCCGGCGAAGACCATTTTTCCGGCGCGCTACAACCCCTTGCACGCCGATCCTCCCAACCCGCTGACCAGACCGCGCATCAATGCGCCCCTTGACGTGGGCGTGCGCGCCATCAACGGCCTGCTGACCCTGGGCAAGGGTCAGCGCATCGGCATTATGGCCGGATCGGGCGTGGGCAAGAGCACGCTCATGGGCATGTTCGCCCGCTACACTTCGGCCGAGGTCAACGTCATTGGGCTTATCGGCGAGCGTGGCCGCGAAGTTTTGGATTTTATCGAAAAGGATTTGGGGCCCGAGGGACTGGCCAAGTCGGTGCTCATCGTGGCCACCTCGGACCAGGGCCCACTGGTACGCATGCGTGCGGCCTACGCAGCCACGGCCATGGCGGAGTTCTTCCGTGACGAGGGCAAGGACGTGCTCTTGATGATGGACTCCGTGACCCGCTTTGCCATGGCGGCCCGGGAGGTCGGCCTGGCCGCCGGTGAGCCTCCGACAACCAGGGGCTACACGCCCACGGTCTTCTCCCATCTGCCCCGACTGCTCGAACGCGCCGGGCGGTCTTCCAAGGGAAGCATCACAGGCATCTACACCGTGCTGGTGGAAGGCGACGACTTCAACGAACCTGTGGCCGACGCGGTGCGGTCCATCCTTGACGGGCATATCGTACTGACCAGGGAGCTGGCCGACCAGGGCCACTACCCTTCCATCGATGTGCTGAAAAGCGTCAGCCGTCTGGCGTCGGATGTCGCTCCCGCAGCCGTGGTCGCGGCGGGCCGGGATCTGGTCCGCATGATGGCCACCTTTCAGCGCGTGGAAGACATGGTCAACATCGGGGCCTACGCTCCCGGCTCCAACGCCGAGATCGACCACGCCCTGAGCATGATCCACCCCATCCGGTCCTACCTGCAGCAAAACATCGACGAGCGCTCGAACCTGGATCAGGCTTTCGAAGCCTTGCACGCTCTCACCGGCGGCAACCTGCCAAAATCCGTCAAACCAAGAACCTAATCCGCCGAGCCACCGGCCACGCGCAACACCTCCTCGATGGTCGTCACGCCCTCCACAACCCGTCCCATGCCGTCGTCAAACAGGGAGCGCACGCCTTTTTTGCGCACCATCTCGCGCAGATCGCCAAGGTCGATGTTTTTGCGGATCGCATCCTTGACCTCCGTGTCGTAGGGCAGGATCTCAAAAATGCCGGTGCGCCCGTAATACCCGGTCTGGCGGCAGTGGTCGCAGCCGCGCCCCCGCCACAGGGACTGCCCTGGGCTGATGTAGCTTTCCAGCCCCAGGGCCTTTATATCCTCATAGTCGGGCTTGTACTGCGCCTTGCAGTGCGGGCAGATGTTTCGCACCAGCCGCTGGGCGATGCAACCGATGACGGCGGCGTTGATGAGGTAGGCGTCAAGACCAAGGTCAAGGAGCCGCGTCAGGGCGGAGCTTGCGTCGTTGGTGTGCAGGGTCGAAAAGACGATGTGCCCGGTCAGGGCCGACTGCACGGCCTGTTCGGCGGTCTCAAGGTCGCGCATCTCACCGATCATGATGATATCCGGGTCCTGGCGCAGGATGTGGCGCAGCATCTGTCCGAAGGTCACCCCGATCTTGGACTGCACGCCGATCTGGTTGAAATCGTCGACCACCATTTCTATGGGATCTTCGAGGGTCACGACGTTGACCTGCGGGTTGGCCAGCAGCTTCAGGGTCGAGTACAGCGTGGTCGATTTGCCGCTGCCCGTGGGCCCAGTGACCAGGATGAGCCCATAGGTCTTGCTCAGAAACCTGCTGTAGATTTCGTGCTGTTCCGCCCGCATACCCAGCTCTTCGAGGTTCTTGATGGTGCTGTCGCTGGACAAAAGCCGCAAGACCATCTTCTCGCCAAAGGCCACCGGGATGGTCGAGACACGCACGTCCGTCGGTACACTGGCCAGCACGAGCTGGACGCGGCCGTCCTGAGGTCTGCGTTTCTCGGAGATGTCGAGTCTGCTCATGCCCTTTAAACGGTTGATCATGGCCAGGTGCACGGTCATGGGCAGCCGGTGCAGATCGTGGAGGATGCCGTCGATGCGGAAACGGACCAGCGCGAAGTCCCGCTTGGGTTCGATGTGGATATCGCTGGCCCGCTCACGCAGCGCGGAGCGCAACAGATAGTCCACAGCCTTGATGATATGCCGCTGGGATTCGGGATCGGACTTCTCCGCGACCTTGACCCGTGCTTCGAGATTCCCGATTTCGCTTGAATCCATGAACTCGATCTGCGCGGCCTGGATGGCGGTGCGGAACTGATAGTAGTCATCGATCAGGCGGTGTATGTCTTGTCTGGTGCTCAAAAACACCTTGTACGGCAGGTCGCTGACGCGTTCCATATCCTGCCACAGTTCCGGCCTGAAGGGATTGAACACCGCCAGTTCCAGTTCGCCGTCCCGGATCATGATCGGGACCAGGGTGTTCATACGCGCAAAGCTTTCTGAAATGGTCTTCGTCGTCACCTCTAAGTCCAGATCGAAGGGGTCCACGCGCCTGAACTCCAAGCCCTCATGCCGGGCCACGGCCTTAAGGATCACGTCTTCGGTGATGCGCGACTCCGGTTGTCCGGCTTCCCTTGGCGGCCTGCGGATGTTGAAGCGGAGCAGGTCATCGAGGCCGTCAGGGCCTTCGGTGTCGACCCCATTTTTGACCGCGTGGTCCATGATGATTCTTGCCTGTGATTCGCTGATCTCGTCTGCGCTGGTCAGAATCTGCAGCAGGTACTTCAGGGAATAGACAATGCGCTTGGTGTTTAAACTATCCATTGTCCTGTCTCCTGTGCATGTCCACGATGCGGTCCACCGTCGCCGTGGTCGAATGCCCCGCCAGCAACGGAATGGAACTGACCGTTCCCCCCGCTCCCTCCACGACATCCCGGCCCACAATCCGCTCCACGCTCCAATCCCCGCCCTTGACCAGCACGTCGGGACGCACTTTCTGGATCAACTCAAGGGGAGTGTCCTCGTCGAAAATCACGACATAATCCACGCATTGCAGGGCCGCCAGGACGCGCGCGCGGCTCGCCTGGTCGTTGACCGGCCGCAGCGGGCCTTTTAAGCGACGCACCGAGGCGTCGCTGTTGAGGCCTACGACGAGGCTCCCCCCCATGCTTCTGGCCCGCTCCAGGTAGTCCGCATGGCCAGGGTGGATTATGTCGAAGCAGCCGTTTGTAAAGACCAGCTTGCCGCCGTCGGCGGGCCTTTTGATTTGTTCTGCGGTAGTGATTTTTTGTGCGGTATTCATGGATTCTTGGGGGTTTGACGTAAGCTGGGTGGTGCCGTAAATGTCGCGAAAATCCTTACGGGAAGTGCAATGTCCAAAAGCTGGCTCAAATCAAAACATGATTCTTTTGTACGCGACGTGCTGCGCGACTTCTGCCAGATTGCCAGCGCCTTGGAAAACCATTTTTCCGACTATGACGCAACCGGGTCGGTAAGCTTTCATTTTTTTGACGACATGCTCGGGCGGCAAAACAGCAAGGGCCTGCTCTGGCGTTTGAAGGACACCGCGCACCTGCTTTTCCGCAACGAAGAGCGCACGTCGTATGCTGTCTTTGGCGAATACCTTGACTGGGCCTTGGGCTACATCTTTCACGAGTGCATCAAGCTCAAGGAAGACGCATACCAGCAGATGAACTACAAGCCCCGCTTCAAGCACCTGCAGCAGGGCGTCGGTCTGACCCCGGAAGAGCTGCACATCGGCACCGAACTGTACGCGGTCATCAGACAGACTTCCGAGAGCATCGAGCGCGAAGTGCGCCGCATCCGCTTTATCATCTTTCACTGCAAGCGCCTGTTCATCCTATATCTTCCCCTCCATCATGAAAACCCCCTCCTGGCTCGTTTTCTGTACGCGCAAAGCGATCTCGTTCACGGTGTTTTCAAGGGTTATGTGGATGAACTCACTCACGCCATATACACAGAGGGCGTGCACCGCATGTACGCCCTGGCCGCGCAGTCTTTTGAGGAAGGCGGATGGCTCGACGAGGCAGCCAAGGCCAGACGGCTTGAAGAGAGCTCGATCCAACAAAAAAAACTTGATATCAGTGCCGATGTTGCTAAATTTTCCAACCAAGAACTCTAGTTGCAACAATTTTAACGTTCTTAAAGGACCAAACCCATGCGTCATTTCAATTTGCTTCTTCTGGCATTGCTCCTCTCAACCTTGGGCTGCGCGACACTGACCGACTCCGAGGACCCCGGACCGGCGCCGACACAACAAAGTTTCTTCTATGATTTCAACGATATTCGCATTCCCGAAGAGATGGAAATCCAGCCCAACAGATCCATCATCACACCTACGGAAAGCGGCAAGTTCGGCACCATGATGTTTCGCGGCCGGGCCGAACCCATTTCCCTTTTCGACTTCTTCTTCAACACCATGCCCAAGGACGGATGGTCCCTGGTCACATACCAGAAATATCAGCGCTATAACCTTGTTTTTACTAAGGAAAATCGCGTATGCATGATCACCATCGAAGAAAGCCCAATCTGGTACACATGGCTTGAAGTCAAGGTAACGCCCAAGGCTCCGAGCGCCAGCACCCCGGCTTACTCAATCGGTTCACAGCCAGCGGACCCATATCAGAGCGACCCTTCTTCGGGGTCTTCCTTTGAATCTGAACGGACGTTGTCGCAGTGATTCCTGCACACTATCAGTTTGATACGTTTCACGGGAAACGCATCCACCTTGGTGTCACCGGCTCCATTGCCGCGTACAAGGCCCTGGATCTGACCAGGGCCTTTTTGCATTTGCACTTGCAAGTGGGTGTGACTCTGACAGCATCTGCTCGCAAATTTGTCACCGAACTCTCTTTCGGTGCCCTCGGAGCCGACCCTCTTTACACGGACATGTTTACCGCCGGCGCGAACTTCGACCACCTTGAACCCTCGGTTGCCGACGTCTTCATCGTGGCTCCGGCTACGGCCAACATAGTGGCCAAGATGGCGCACGGCATTGCCGACGACCTGCTCAGCTGCCAACTGCTCGCCTACCCTGGTCCCATTCTTGTAGCCCCGGCCATGAATCCGCGCATGTGGGCGGCACTAGCCACAAAAGATAACTGGAACATCCTTGGCCAGCGCGGGGTTGTGCGCATCGAACCGGAATGCGGAAGCGTCGCTTGCGGAGATACGGGGCAAGGCCGCCTGGCTCCCCTGGATGAGATCTTCATCCACACCCTGGCCGCACTTTCACCGCAGGATTTGCGCGGCCGAAAAATCATGCTCACCCTTGGGCCAACCAGGGAATATTTCGACAAAGCCCGCTTCTGGTCCAACCCGTCCAGCGGGATCATGGGAGCGAGCCTTGCTGTCGCTGCGGCCCTGCGCGGCGCGGAAGTAACCGCGATCACTGGCCCGGTTGACATCGCTCTGCCCTCCATGATCCGCAGGATTCCCGTGGTGACGGCCCGGGAGATGTTTGAGGCCGCTGCGGATATTTTTCCCTCACAGGACATTGGGTGCTTTACCGCTGCGGTGGCGGACTTCCGCCCCCCCGCGTGCCCCACCGGAAAGTACAAGAAAAGCGGCGAGCCATTGAGCTTGACCTTCGAGTCCAACGCCGACATTCTTGCCACTCTCAGCAAAGAAAAAAAATCGTGGCAGCAAACCATAGGCTTTGCCGCCGAGTCCCAGGATCTCGAAGCCAACGCTCGACTCAAGATGGACAGAAAAAATCTTGATCTCATTGTTGCCAACCCCATTGATGAGCCTGGGGCAGGCTTCGCCGCCCCTACCAACAGGGTCGTAGTCATGGACCGACTTGGCCGCCAGGAATCCTGGCCGCTGCTGCCGAAAACCGAAGTTGCCTGGAGGATTTGGGATTGGATCTCAATGAACACGCCTTGAGCGAGTCTCAGCGCACCCTGAAGCGCCTTGGCATCACTCATGTCCTCCTTCCGCCTCCGGTCGTCCGTGATGGAATTCACACGTCTTCACCACGCACCGAAACGTCGCCGCAAGGCGGCGCCCAGGGTTCGCCGGAGCAACCTGTGTCTCCCGCATCGGCGGATATCCTGCCGCCCCTGGTGCGCTCATTGTTTCACGGGAAACATGCACCGATCCGATCCATGTGGACATACGCAGGACTTTACGAAGACATGCAGCAAGCAGAAACTCCTGCCCGCTTGGGCGTCTTTAAAAAAATTCAGGCCTCCGTTTGCCTGCACTTGAAATGGGCGTCCACAGACATCGGTGCCTGGCCTCTGGACGTTACTCCGCAAATTTTCCGCAAGGGCGTCGAATACTTTTGCCCGCGAACGGTCATCTTCTTCTGTGGCAGCACCCCACCCACCGCTAACATTGAAGAAGCTCTCGCTTTCATGAAACAAAGTGGCTGCCGAGTCATAACGTTGCCAAACCTTGAAGAAATGGCCCTTGGCAACCAGCAACTCAAAAACGAAGCCTGGAAGATTCTTCAAACAGTTCCTGATTGACAGAAAATCCGCACAACTGCGGGTCAATTTCAAAAAACTATCCTCATTACACAAATTCCGTATTGCCCGCCAAACTCCCTTGGGGTAGGTGATTTTCATATTTTGTTTCACATGGAGCATTGCATGAAAATTCTCATCACCGGCGCGGCAGGATTTATCGGCTTTCATCTTGCCAAACGCTTTCTTGATGCCGGGGTCTCCGTTTTCGGCCTGGATAATCTCAATGATTACTACTCAGTACAACTGAAGAAAGATCGCCTGCAGATCCTGCAGCAAGAAAAAAATTTCCACTTTGAGCCCATTGACCTTGCAGACGGTGAAGCCCTCAACGATTATTTCAAAACCAACCAGTTCACCCACGTCGTCAATCTCGCGGCTCAGGCTGGCGTCAGATATTCTCTTATCAATCCCAAATCCTACATTGATTCCAACATAGTAGGGTTTGCCAACCTGCTTGAGTGTTGCAGGCACAACGGCACCAGACACCTGGTCTACGCGTCTTCGAGCTCCGTATACGGGCTGAACACCTCCATGCCGTTCTCCGTCCACGACAATGTGGACCACCCCGTGAGCCTTTATGCGGCCAGCAAAAAGTCAAACGAACTCATGGCCCATACGTACTCGTATCTGTACAAACTGCCGACCACCGGCCTGCGCTTCTTCACCGTCTATGGGCCGTGGGGGCGTCCGGACATGGCCCTGTACCTCTTCACCAAGGCCATAGGCGAAGGCAAACCCATCAACGTGTTCAACCACGGCAGGATGCGCAGGGACTTCACCTATATCGACGACATTGTCGAAGGCGTGTTCCGAATCGTCAGCCATGTGCCGCAAGGCAATAGTGGCTGGGACGGCAACAACCCGGATCCAAGCACGTCCCCTGCTCCCTACAAGCTCTACAATATCGGAAACAACAACACAGTCGAACTGGAACAGTTCATCACCGTCCTTGAAAATGCCCTCGGAAAAAAAGCCGTGCGCAACTATATGGACATCCAGCCCGGGGATGTCCCCGCGACGTATGCCAATATCGACGATCTGATCAGCGATGTCGGGTTCAAACCCTCGACAAGCATAGAGGAAGGTATCGAGAAGTTCATCGTCTGGTACCAAGATTACTACCGTCCGTAGTTCCCCGTGAAACATTCGGATCAGGAGGGAGGGCCTTTGGCGCAGATAATCGTTTTGGCAAATCAGAAGGGGGGGGTCGGAAAAACCACCACCACTGTCAATCTGGCGGCATCATTGGCGGCAATGGAACAACGCGTCCTGGTAATCGACTGCGATCCGCAGGCCAACGCATCCAGCGGGCTGGGCGTGGATGTCGGACAGGTGGAAACGTCCATATACCAGGCGTTGTTCAATCCGCAGGAGGCGCGCAAGGCCATAATCGGATCGGACATGGAGTATTTAAAAATACTGCCCTCCACGCCGGATCTGGTCGGGGCGGAGATAGAGCTCGGGGACGTGAAGGACAGGGAATTCATCCTGCGCAAAATCGTTACCCAGCTCAGCCCCGAGTATGACTACATCCTCATCGACTGCCCGCCATCTCTTGGCCTGATCACCATCAACGCCCTGTGCGCGGCGAAATGGCTCCTTGTGCCCTTGCAGTGCGAATACTACGCGCTGGAAGGGATCGCCCAGCTGATGAAAACATACGGGTTGGTCAAGGAAAGGCTGAACCCGGAACTGGGTATCCTCGGGATACTCCTGACCATGTTCGACAAACGAAACAAGCTCTCATTCATGGTTGAACGCGAGGTGCGCGACCATTTCAAAGAGCTTGTCTTCACGACTTCGATACCAAGGAATGTGCGCCTTTCGGAAGCCCCAAGCCATGGCCTGCCAGCCATACTTTACGACATCAGATCAATCGGAACACAGGCCTACATTGCGCTGGCCCAGGAGCTGATCGACAAAAAGCTGGCTCAGTCACAGGCGCAGGTCAGATAAGGCGTGCAGGTCACGGTGACCTTGTCCTTGAAATGCCGCTTGGTGATGCGCGACTTGCAGCTCACGCACTGGAAAGCGAGCAGACCGCCCATATTGGCGGCGCGGAGCATGAACTTGCGCGGTTCGTCCGCCTTCCAATCAGGGCTAACGGCCCCGCAAGTCTCGCAGACAACATCCGTGGGCAGGTCGTAGCAAAGATCCCAGTATTTTTCGAGAAGCTGCAAATCACCCAGCGGCTCGACTATTTCAACTTCGGAAGGGTATAATTTATCGAGTACGGAGAGGACGTGCTTGCAGACATGCTGCCACATCTCCTGCTCCAGAATAACACCCTGGGGCTGACCCTGGGCGTCAACAACGTATCTAACGGCAGTATCCTTGTTCACTAGTGACTCCGGAAGTTGAATGTTTTGACAGTAACCTGTCATTAAATACGAATCGTCCAGGGTCAACGCCCCTGGCGCAAACATCCGCGGGATAATCATGACCATGAAAAAACGCGGGCTCGGACGCGGCCTTGATGTACTTATCAAAAGCCGCAATGTCGAACCCGAACACGACGCCGAAATCGTGACGCTGGACATAGATGCTCTCCAGCCCAACATCCACCAACCACGGCACCACTTCGACCAGACCGCCCTGGAAGAACTGGCCGCATCCATCAAAACGCAGGGGCTGATCCAGCCCGTGCTGGTCAGGCCGCTGTCGGTCCCCGGCCAATACGAACTGGTGGCAGGGGAAAGACGGTGGCGGGCCAGCCGTATGGCCGGACTGGACAGCATCGAGTGCATCGTGCGGCGCATGGACGACTACGAGAGTATGGCCATAGCGCTCATCGAGAACCTGCAGCGCGAGGATTTGAATCCCATCGAAGAGGCCCGCGCCCTGGGGCAGATCAAGGAACATTTTAAGATCACCCAGGAAGAACTTGCCGACAAGATCGGGAAGAGCAGACCGGCCGTAACCAACAGCCTCAGATTGCTGAAACTCCCAGGCAAAGTTCAGAATCTGCTGGAAACAAACACCCTCTCCGCCGGACATGCCAGGGCGCTTCTGGGGCTTGATGATCCGGAAACGATCTCAAGGCTGGCGGACATAGTCATGGCCAAGGGACTCAACGTCCGAGCGACCGAAGAGCTCGTCAAGAAATTCAAAGAGCAGGGCGTGGCTGCGGAAGAAAAGCCGCGCCGCGAAAAGGCAGTGGCTCAGGATATCGAAATGGCAGTCAAAAATCTTGCCGAAAAATTTACGGTCAAGCATACCGGCACACCCAATAAAGGAAAAATCGTGTTCGCATACGCAAGCAACGAAGAGCGGGAAAAAATCGCGGCTTTTCTCGAACGACTGGCAAGGGAGCAGAAGATATGAATCTGGCCTTCAATGCCTCACGCATGATCGGATCAAGAGTGCTCATCATTGGCGACATCATGCTCGATCAATACCAGCGGGGCCTGGTGGAACGGATCTCGCCGGAAGCTCCAGTGCCCATTGTCAAAATCACGGAGCAAGTCTTCAAAATTGGCGGCGCGGGCAACGTGGCCCAGAACGTGGCCACTCTGGGCGGCGCCCCTACCCTGATCAGCATCTGCGGCGAGGATCTCTACGGGGACAACCTGCGGGACATATGCGCAGGGCTGCGCATCGACAGCCACCTGATTCGTTCACCTTCACGGGAAACAACTCTGAAGACACGAATCATGGCCGCGCACCAGCAGATACTGCGTGTGGACAGGGAGACCACCAGGACTCTGGACAACCGGGAGTTTGAATCGCTGGTGGCCACGGTAGACCACCAGATAGAGAATTTTTCGACCATCATCCTGTCGGATTACGGCAAGGGGATCATCTCGGAAAAGTTCCTGCGCTGGCTGGCTGATAGGAAAAGACCGGATCAAAAGATCATCCTGGACCCGAAAACATGCAATTTTCCATACTACACGAATTTTTATTGCATGACGCCAAACAAGAAAGAAGCGTCGGAAGGCGCGGAAATGCCCATCAGCAATCGCGAGGAAATTCTTTCAGTAGGCAGGGAAATCATCAAAAGACGGAACCTGCAAAGCCTGGTCATCACTCTGGGCGGGGAAGGCATGGCTGTGTTTCTGCCAGGCCAGGGAGTCTTCCACCTTCCGACCACAGCCAAAAAAGTGTTCGATGTAACCGGAGCCGGCGACACGGTCATCGCGGTCATCGCCCTTGGGCTCAGCTCCGGCCTTGACCTGCTCAGTTCCTGCATACTGGCAAACTGCGCCGCAGGGCTTGTGGTCGGCCAGGTCGGCGCGGTGGGAGTAACTCAGGAAGAGCTTACCGAGACGCTCAGCTCCTGGCCCTCGGCGCAGCAGGAAAAATGGTCCACGCTTTGAGTTGATACGTACTTAAAGTTCGCATTTTGCTCCGCAACACGGCCCTCCCAGACCATCATAGGCCGCCAGTATCCTGCGCTCCTTGTCCAACCGGTCCTCACCGAACAGAGGGCATGGATGAGCAGATGCCACGTCGCCAAGAGCACTCCACAGGGGCACGGCATTGAAGCCCTGCCCTAGCAATTCTCCGGACTTGGTCTCAACCAAGTGCAGTTCCATCGAGTCTGTGACCAGCACCAACGGAAAAGGCGCGGGCAGGTGTATCCTGGCCGCCGCCAAACTCTCACGGACAAAGGTACCCACCTCGCCCGGACAGAAAAAAAGAGCCATCAAAGGCTCACTGTGTTCGGAAAAAACAGCCAGATCAATGGCGACAGAGTGGGGCTCACCGTTTACAGAAAAAGCAAGATCGTATTTGGAACGTATAAGCTCACGGGGATATTTCCTGTCCTCGACCAGTAATTTTGCCAAAGCTTGACGCAAATCCTCATACGTCGTGTCCATGATCTCCTGTCCCGTAAGATAATCCGTGATGACACGGTTCAGGCTGACTTCATGCATACATACCTCCTGGATTCAAGTACTCATAGTAAGCGCTGCGGGGAAAGGCGCAAGAAGCAAACTTCAGGATCGCGTTGACCGAGAGCTTTGCGTGCGATAGCAAAAATAAAAAATTGGAAGAAGCCCATGGATGTACTGTTCCTGATCAAAAGCATCGACCAGATCCATAACGGATTGTGCAACGGATTGTCGCGATTTTCGGGACCAAGCCGCGCCGCGCTCGTTTATGCGAAGCATCGCAACAGCCCGCTGCGGGTCTATGATCCATGCGATCTCCTGCGCGGGCACGAACCGCGACTGCGGGAGCACTATCTCAAACACAAAAGAGGGAAGCAACTCCTGCCTGCTGAGAAAAAGCATGGGCATAGCGAATACATGACGCCGGATTTGGCTGGAATAATCGCGTGCGGCGGTAATTTTCCCAACATGTTCCACCAGACATGGTTCAGCGAGCACCATGTCGACACAAGCTCCCCCGGACCGACGACACGATGGCTGGAATACGCCTGCAGATTGCTCTCCCAGGACCTTGGCACAAAAAGCGCCATCGACCTTGAAACCTCAGGATATGTGCTGCAAAACTTCGCCACGCACGCCGTGCGCGACCATATCGTCGACATGCGCAATCTGAGCCTTGGACCAGACACCCGCCTGCGGATCTACCCCCTCCTCGACGCCGTGCTCAATATCTCCAAAACCCGGGAAGAGGGAAAGTGGCCCATGGGCGACCTGATTTTCGTAGAGCCCTCGCAAACGCACAGGATACACTACCTGGCAACGTTCGGAGATTTTGAAAGACCGTCCATGAAGGATTTCAAGCATATCCGAAAGCTTCTGCAGGCAGTGGAAGGCAACAGACACAAGCTGGTCAGCAACGGACAAAAAATCATCGGCATTGGCACAGGCAGGATGCCCGACTTTTCGGTGATCGCCGAGTTCAGGGGAAATCACGGATTCATCAGAGTGCAGGATGAAACCGTGTGCAGCTTTGCCGATGGGGGATTTCATTCCTCCACGCGCCAGGCAAACCTGGTGCAGCTTGAAGAAGTCCTGCTTGAACTGAATCTGGAGCCCAACCGCATCTATACCATCATGAAGGTGGTCAGCACCCTTGTACGCAGCGCGCAGGAGCGTAAACACGGGTGCGCCCTGGTGCTGGATTACGGGAGTCCCCTGGCCAACATCTCGGGCCAGCATCTGGAAACACCCCTTGACCTGAAGCGCCACACGGACCTGGACCTGGCCACATCGCTCGCCAAAGTGGACGGCGCCCTGCACATAGATCTTATGTACTTGAAACTGCACGCCTTTGCCGCCCTGCTCGACGGACGCGCAGTGGCCGGAGAAAACCGGGCGCGGGGAGCCAGATACAACTCGGCCCTGAGGTTCACGGCCGAGAACAATCAGGTCGTGCTCGTCGTGGTCAGCTCGGACCGGCCCATTTCCATCATTCAACACGGGGCCGAGATCAAGGCAAAATGCGACTGGGTGCCAAGGTATCAGTGCCTGTGCGAACCAATGACCCTGGAAGAATGGATTAAGGAATCTGCAGGCCAGGAGTAATCAGACGTAGAGGCTGCGGATCAAGAGCGTCAGGGAGCGTTCAAGGGATTGGCATTCGGAGTCGGCAATCTTTTCACCGCCTTCGCGGATATGCAGAATATCCATGGCCTTGTCCTTTTGCGTGGCGATCTTGGCAAAAATCAGGTCCATGCCAAGCCTGTAAAGACACAGCGAAACCGTCGCCAGAAGACCCGGCACATCGGGCGCCTGAATGGAAAGTACGGTGTGGAAATCGGAAGCTTCGTTATCCAGATGAATCCCCACAAAATCAGGATCAACAGCGTAAACCTTTCTGAGTTTCGACGTGAGCTGCACGGAGAGACGGTCAAGGCCTGTCTCGTCATCGAAAAGGCGCGTCAGGCTCCCCTGGAAGGCGGCCACGGTCTGATCGACATAGAGCATGTCCAGGGGCTCCGTGACCCAGAACACATCAACAACTGTTCCATCATCCCACACGCACAGCTCGGCTCCAAGAACAGACATGCCATGTTTGTCAAGAGCAGCACAGACGCGGGCAAAAAGACCTGGACGGTCCATGGACACGAGGGTCACGCGCAAAGATCGCGAGTGCGGCCTGTGCTCCCAGGCTAGACGGAAGGCAGACTCGTCCTCGCGCGCGCAAAATTGCCGCACCAACTCGATGTGATCGATGATGCGCATGGGTGGAGTCTGGAGCAGATACCGGGGCGGCATGATGGAAAGCAGCCGCTCGAAATCCTGAATGGAAACATCTTCGGTTCTCTTGGAACGCAGGGAGTCGCGCAGGGTGCTCAGTCTGTGCACCTGCGTTTCATCGGACATGATCCCATGTTCCAGGACCTTACGGGTCTTGAAATATGTCTCGCGCAGCAGGTTTTCAACCCAGGGATTCCAGGCCTTGGGACCAGTGGCCTTTGAATCCGCCCAGGTCAGCAGCGTCAGGCGATCAAGGCGGACAACAGAGCCCAGGGTCTGTGCAAGCTGCAGGATAACCGGCTCCTCACCAAGATCAAAACGCGTGGCCGTATGCACAAGCAGCAGATGCTGCTCGATCAGAAAGGTGCATTCTTCGACAAAATCGTCATCATACCCAAGACGGGACAGAATGCCGCGCGAAAGCAGAGCGCCCTTGGCGGCATGGTCGCCGTTACCCTTGCCTATGTCATGCAGCAACGCGGCCCAGCGCAGACAGGGGTCGTCACGCTGGGAAAAAAGATAATCACCGAGAAATTCATGCCCAGGTTCAAAGGCCGCGAGATTGCGGACCGTCTCCACAAGGTGCGGTCCTGCGGGGAGCCTGTGGTAGGCGTCGAATTGGACCAGATGCTCAATATCCGCAAATTCAGGCAAAAAGACGGACAAAAAGCCAACCTCGAGCATCTGGTCGAGAATCTGGCCGGCATGCGGCCCGCAAAGCATGGCCTGGAAACGAAGAACAATGGGCTGCTGCCAGTCCGAAGTCCGCGACAGGGATGAAAACCGTTCCTGGATGATGCGTCTGGTGTGCCAGCCGATGGAAATTCCGGACTTGGCGCTGTGGCGAAAAAGCTCAAGAATATTGGCGGGGTCGGAAACGAGAACGGAAAAATCGAGGCCGGTGTCAGCGCCCGGACCCGTAGCACGGCGCAAGGAGTTGTCGAGGCAGAGCCTGCAAAGCAGCCGGATCTCGGTCATGGCCTTGTGCAGGACCGAAAGAAAACGTTCGACGGCGTCCCTGTCCCCGACCGGGCCATAACCCAGAACCTGGGCAATTTCGGGTTGCATTTCCAGATGCAGGACATCGTTTTTACGCTTGCCAAGGCGGTGCAGGGCCATTCTGGCCGCTGACAGCACCTGGGCCGCTTGAGAAAGAGCGACCCTTTCGGACGATGACAATGACGTAAATTCATCTCCACCAGCGCGGCAGACCGCTTCAAGCCACTGCGTGGTCTGCAGGTCGCGCTGTCCTCCCCTGCCCTCTTTGAGGTTGGGGGAAAGCTGATGCGCGCCGTCGCCGAAACGGCGATGGCGTTCATCATGACGTCTGGCCAGCCACAAAATAATCTCGCCGCGCAGGGGAATGACGAGGCGCTTGAGCACGAGGCTGCGAAAAGCGGAAAAAGCATCGGGCGGGCCAAAAAGAAGGCGGGCATCAAGAAGCGAAATCAGGACTTCGAAATCCTCGGCCGCAAGGGCCAAGGTTTCGGACAAGGTCCTGATCCCGTGTCCGACGTCAAAACCGCTGTCCCACAGCGGGACAAAGAGCGTCTCGGCCACGAGCTGTGAGTCCGGCGGGTCCGATTCCGGCAGGCACACCAAAAGATCTATGTCAGAGAAGGGAAATAGCTCCTCCCGGCCGTAGCCTCCCAGCGCCAGTACGATGGTCCGGCCGTCGGCCGGAAGAAGCTGGGCGCTGGTCTGGTGGACCCACTCGTCCACGCGGGCGGAAAACCAGGCAGGACAATGGCCCGGGTCCGCCGCTATAGAGCGGTACAGATCCCGGGCCTGATGAAGGATTTCGATGCTCATGGGAAAAAAGGGGCAGCCGAGGCTGCCCCAGATGCTAGAGGGCCGATCCGCCGGACTCGCCGGTGCGGATGCGGATGGCGTTGTCGATGGTGGAGATGAAGATCTTGCCGTCTCCGATCTTGCCGGTCTTGGCGGCCGTCTGGATGACTTCCAGGGTCTGGTCGAGCAGATCCTCGTCGATGACTACCTCGATCTTGACCTTGGACACGAAATCCACCTGATACTCGGCACCGCGATAGACTTCCTTGTGCCCACGCTGGCGCCCGAATCCGCGCACATCCGTGACTGTCATGCCCTGTATGCCAATGCCCGTGAGGGCTTCCTTGATTTCGTCCAGCTTGTAGGGCCGGGTGATTATTTCAACTCGTTTCATGATTCCTCCTCAAGTGGTTGGCGAATCAGGCCTGATAGGCGGATTCACTGTGAATGGCCACGTCGAGCCCGGCCTCTTCCTCTTCGTCAGTGACACGCAGCGGCGTGACGAGGCTGATGATCTTCAGTAGAACATAAGACATGGTGAAGGCAAAGACGCAGGTTGCGACCACGGACACGAACTGGATCCAGAGCTGGCTCGGATTACCGTAGAAGAGCCCGTCCGCACCAGCCGGATTAATGGCTGTGCTGGCGAACAGACCGGTGGCCAGGGCGCCCCAGATGCCACCAATACCGTGAATGCCGACCACGTCCAGACTGTCGTCATACCCGAAGCGGGACTTGAGACTCACACCGTAGTAGCAGAACACTCCGGCCCCGAGGCCGATGATGACCGAAGGCATGATGCCAACAAAACCGGCTGCGGGAGTGATGGCCACCAAACCGGCGACCGCACCGGAAGCCGCGCCAAGAGTCGTGGGCTTGCCATGGAGTTTCCATTCAGCAAAAATCCAGGCGAGCATGGCCGTACCAGCGGCTATGTGCGTGGTGACAAAGGCGTTTCCAGCCAGTCCGTCAGCGGCGAGGGCGCTGCCGGCATTGAAGCCGAACCAGCCAAACCACAAGAGGGCCGTGCCGATCATGGTCATGGGCAGGTTGTGCGGCAGGAAGGAACGTTTGCCCCAGCCCTTGCGCTTGCCGATGACCAGGACCGCTGCCAGAGCGGCGCTGGCGGAGCTCATGTGCACAACAGCGCCGCCGGCGAAGTCCAAGGCGCCCATCTCGTACATCCAGCCGCCGCCCCAGACCCAATGACACAGCGGGGCATAGACGAATGTGCACCACAGCACGATGAAAAGCAGAAAAGCTGAAAAACGCATGCGCTCGGCGAATGCACCGGTGATGAGCGCCGGGGTGATGATGGCGAACATGCACTGAAAGATCATGAACACCATATGTGGAAGGTTGGTGGCGATGGATTCGTGCGGCTCCATGCCGACACCGGCCATACCCACAAAGTCCAGCCCGCCGATGAGGCCGTACACGTCGGTTCCAAAAGCCAGGGAGTATCCCCAGAAGATCCAGACCAGAGTGATGACGCCAATGGCGGCGAAACTCTGCATCATGGTGCCCAAAACGTTTTTCGAACGGGTCATGCCCGCGTAAAACAGGGCCAGGCCCGGAGTCATGAACATAACCAGGGCAGCACAAATAATGATAAAAGCGGTATCTGTCGGATTCACAATGCACCTCCATTTTTGTCGAAGAGGAGCAAGGACGGTGCCACCGAATAATAAATTTTTATATCAATATGTTACGGAAAAAAACCGAAAACTGGAAGATTCCGTCAATACAATTTCGTACAGAAGAAACGGCAAATTACCTATTTTTGTAAAAACCGAACAGCTCGTAACGACCCCGCTTCGAACAAGACAAGGATGCATACCAATGGAAATGGGAATCTTGGGCGAATCGAGCCCAAACAGTTCCTCCGGGCGAATGATTCGACCAAAAAATTGAGCGCACCCGATACAGAATGAGATTATCCTGAAAATTCAGGTAGAAAAATACAAAATTGCAGCAAAAGGGCGTCAAGAAGACTCCAAAAGTATATCTCAAAATTGAAAAATTAATTAAATATCTAAAATTAATGTTTAAATGTAGAAATTTTGTATGCAGTGAAAATCAAGTGCGAACTTTAAACTTTTAAAAACGCCTTCTGTACATAATTGTAAATTATGGTCCAATTTGCAAAGAAATAACAGGAGAAAAATTAACAAATAACGCAGCAAGGGCGCCCAACAAAAATCAAAATCTGAATAATATGAGACTATTAACAACTTTGGCACCTCCTATGCTGAATGAGGGTATCAACACTCACCACCCCGGAGGTCAACATGTTCGAAAGCACAAAACAAACAACCGCCCTGCTCAGACCAAAAGTCTGGGCTCTGACTCTATTACTTGCAACCCTCACCCCTGCCGTGGCCTTTGCCGAAGGCGAGGCGCTCTCCCAGGAGCACGGCAACCTGCTCTGGACCCTCATCGCCGCCATCTTGGTAATGTTCATGCAGCCTGGTTTCGCCCTGGTGGAAATGGGCTTTTCGCGGGCCAAGAACGCGGGCAACATTCTGATGAAGAACCTGCTCGACTTTTCCGCAGGCGTGCCGGTGTTCTTTCTGGTCGGCTTCGGGATCATGTTCGGACAGGACGTCGCGGGGCTTTTTGGCTCCAGCGGCTTCGCACTGTCGGGTGTCGATCCGACCACCGCTGGCGGACAATGGGACCTGACCTTCCTGTTCTTCCAGTCCGTGTTCGCGGCCACGGCAGCGACCATCATCTCCGGCGGCATTGCCGAACGGACTAAATTTTCGGCCTATATCATCGTCAGCGTAGCGGTCACGGCGCTCATCTACCCCATCTCCGGGCATTGGGCCTGGGGCAGCCTCTGGGGCGGAGACGAACTCGGCGCAGGCTGGCTTGAAGCCATGGGCTTCATCGATTTCGCAGGCTCCACCGTGGTCCACTCCGTGGGCGGCTGGATGGCCCTGGCCGGCGCCATCGTCGTCGGTCCCCGTCTGGGCAAGTACAGCGCTGACGGCAAGGCCAAAGCCATTCCGGGGCACAACATCCCCCTGGCCGGACTTGGCGTCTTCATCCTCTGGTTCGGCTGGTTCGGATTCAACGCCGGCAGCACCACCACCGTCGACGGCACCATCGGCTATATCGCGGTCAATACCGCCATGGCGGCCTGCACGGGCGCTCTCGGCGCTATGATCTTCGCCTGGATCAAGCACGGCAAGCCGGACACCTCCATGTCTCTGAACGGCGCCCTGGCCGGCCTGGTGGCCATCACCGCCGGGTGCTACGAAGTCTCCCCCGTGGGCGCGCTGATTATCGGTCTACTGGCAGGCATCCTGGTCATAATCTCCATCGAGTTCATCGATCAGGTCCTGAAGATTGATGACCCGGTCGGCGCATCGTCCGTGCACGGCGTCTGCGGCGTATTCGGAACCATTGCGGTGGGCTTCTTCGCCGCTCCCGGATACGGCGACAACGCTGGCCTCTTTTACGGCGGCGGCACCGAGATCATCGTCACGCAGATCATCGGCGCTGCAGCGGTCTCTGCCTGGGCATTGGGTGCGGGCCTGGCCCTGTTCACCATCATCAAACTGACCATAGGCGTGCGGGTCTCTCAGGAAGAGGAGCTCAAGGGTCTCGATATCACCGAACACGGCATGGAATCCTACAACGGCTTCCAGATCTTCACCAACGAATAAGAGGATAACACCATGAAACTCGTAGTCGCATATATCCGCCCCGAATGCCTGAACGCGGTCAAGCAGGAGCTGTTCGCCAAGAAAATCTACAACATGTCCGTCACCAACGTGCTCGGCAGCGGACGTCAGAAAGGATTCACCGAAACTTACCGCGGTGTGGTCATGGAAGTGAACCTGCTCAAGAAACTTCGCCTGGAGATCGGCGTCAATGACGATTACGCCGAACAGGCAGTGGAAGCCATCAATGCTGGTGCCCGGACAGGCAAGGAAGGCGACGGGGTGATCTTCGTGCTCGAATGCGCGGCGGCCATCCGCATCCGTACCCAGGAAACCGGGCCTGCGGCCATGGGCTAGCATCGACCCGAACACGAAAGGGAGGCTGAAAACGCCTCCCTTTTTTTACGCCAAGCAGGCAAACAGCGCGCCCGGATTGCGCAAGGACTCACCCGTCGATCATCTCCGCCACCAGACCGCCCAGACGTTCTATTCCTCCCGCCAATTCAACGGTCCAGGGATTGCCGGAGTTGAGACGCACATGTCCGGAAAAACGATCCTGGGTTGAAAAGATGGTGCCGGGCGCGATGCTGATGCCCTCCTCCCTGGCCCGGTACATGAGCTCCACCGAGTCCACGCCCTTGGGCAGTTCCACCCACAGCACCCCCCCGCCCTCCGGCCTGCCGACTCGCGTGCCTTCCGGAAAGGTGCGGCTCACATGCAGCTGCATGGAGTGCGTCTGGTCCTGCAAGGCCCGCCGCAGACCGCGCAGGTGCCGATCATAGCGGCCCTCGCGCAAATAGACGCCCACGGTCTCCTGGGTGAGGGTTGCGGAGCAGACGTTGGTGGTGGCCTTGACCTCATAGGCTTCGCGATAAAACCGGCCCGGCATGATCCAGCCGATGCGGTAGCCTGGGCACAGCGTCTTGGACAGTGACGAACAGAGGATGACCAGCCCCGAGTTGTCGTACATCTTGAAGACCGAGGGCCGGACCGGGCCAAAATGCAGATCTCCGGCGACATCGTCCTCGATCAGCGGAATCTCCCGTTTGGCCAGAAGCTCCACAATTTCGCGCTTGGCGCTGTCCGAAGTCAGAGACCCGTCGGGGTTGTTGAAATTGGGAGTGAAGATGCAGGCGCTGATGTCGAAGCGTTCCAGGGCCCGCTCCACGTCGACAGAGTCCACCCCGTGCCGGGGATGCGAGGGAATCTCGATGGAACGCACGCCCTGATTTTCAAGAAGCTGCTGAAAGCAGAAATAGGACGGGGCCTGGATGAGCACGTTGTCCCCGGGCCGCACCAGGCTGCGCACGGCCACGTGCAGGGCCTCAAGCGCCCCGCAGGTGATGATGATCTCCTCGGGCCGCACTGCCAGCCCCGCCTGGGCCGCGCGCAGGGACAGCTGGCGGCGCAGCTCCAGGCTGCCCTCCACGGGCAGGTAGCTGACCTGCCGCTTGGGATCTTCCCGCGACAAACGGGCCGCCACCTTGGCCAGTTCGCGGTAAGGCAGCAGCTCCTCGGAAGGACAATTGATGCCAAGTGGCACAAGCTCCCGGTCGCCCACGGTCTCGAGCACGGCGGAAATGAGCTGGCTGCGGTTGACGGTGTGAGGCCGGAGCACGGGCCGGGGATTGCGCGGAGGAGGCGGCAGTTGCCGTGTGTCGCGCCGCACGAAAAAACCGGATCGGGGACGCGACTCGATGACCCCCTTGCGCTCCAGCTCGGCATAGGCCTGCAGCACAGTACTCACCGCCACCCGGCTGCGCAGGCTGACGTGGCGCAGAGAAGGCAGCCGCGCTCCAGGACTCAGCGTGCCCGAAGCGATCTGCTGCATGAGGCTCTGTTCGATCTGCCGGTATCTGAAATCTTCCATGAAGTGCCCTCACGCGTGGCATAGGGAGGGGACACGGCTCCTAAGGTTACTGCGTTTTTTTTCGGTTATCGCTCTGGTCTTTTCCGAACTTGGAGGCATCGGACGCTTCCGGTCAAAAGCATGGATTCCCGCCTTCGCGGGAATGACACCGAGGACAGGACGAGGCCGCGCGGGTTGTCTTGAATCGATTCCCGCCTACCCAAGCTAGGCGCACGTGCAGGGAAGGACGCGAAAGCCTTATTCATACAGCCAGGAGCTGGTTTCTCACACGCAAACAGTGTCATTCCCGAGAAGGCGGGAATCAATGCTTTTCTGCCTTTACATTCAACGACGTACCGCAGGGTTTGGCTGGTGTCGGGGGTGGTGGCCCGTCGGCTGTCTGACCGAGCCAGGCATCGTTTGACGAACCATTGCCCTACCGGCCGATCCGCCGCCTGATCGAAATGCACGCAATGGTTCGTCTCTACGAGGCCGGCGAGGGAGTTCCGGCGGGCCGCCACCCCCGACACCAGCCAAACCCTCTCCCCATGTCAGGCCAAATCACCGTCCCTTTGTCTCAACTCCCACCCGCAATCTTTCGGCCTTGCCATGAACAGACCACCGTGCCACCACCTCTTCGTCCGTTGCAGTCCGTCTACCTACACAATCTGTTATGGTCAAAATTTATACAATCTGTATCTGTACTGCAAACAGATTTTGACTAGGTTGAGCCGCAAGAGGATAATCGATTATGAACTGCGACACCCTTTCCGCCTCAAACCGCCCGGAATCCGCCCTGGCTTCGGCCTTTCGGCAGACCCTGCCCATCATCCTGGGCTATGTTCCGGTCGGCTTCGCCTATGGCGTTCTGGCCCAAAAATCCGGACTCTCGGGCATCAACACCCTGCTCATGAGCCTGCTGGTCTATGCCGGGTCGGCCCAGCTCATCGCGGTGGGCCTGTTCGCGGCCGGAGCCGCGCCGCTGGCCATCGTGGCCACGACCTTTGTTGTCAACCTGCGCCACCTGCTCATGTCCGCCGCCCTGGCTCCCTACCTGCGCGGCTGGGGCAAGACCCGGCTAGCCCTCTTCTCCTACCAGATGACGGACGAAACCTTCGCCCTGCACGCCAACCGTTTCGCCAAGAGCCAGACCGGCCCGGCGGAAACCTTCGGCATCAATCTCATCGCCCAGAGCGCCTGGGTCGGCAGCACCGCCCTGGGGCTGGCCGCGAGCACGCTCATCACGGACATCCGGCCCATCGGGCTTGATTACGCCCTCCCGGCCATGTTCATCGCCCTGCTCCTGGGGCAGCTTAAGTCGCGACTGCACCTTGCCGTGGCCCTTGTCGCGGGAGTCCTTTCCACCGTCCTCATGCTCGCGGGCCTCGATCAGAGTCATGTCCTGGCCGCGACCATCCTGGCGGCAACCTTCGGCCTCGGAGTTCACGCATGGATCAGCAAACGATCTTCCTGACCATTCTCGGCATGATGGCCGTGACCTATGTTCCGCGCGCCCTGCCCCTGCTGGCTCTGGCGCAGCGCACCCTGCCCGAGGCGGTCATCCGCTGGCTGGGCTTCATCCCCGTGGCCGTGCTGTCGGCCATGCTCCTGCCGTCCCTGGTCGCCACGGACAGGGGGCTTGATTTTTCCGCAGAGAACATATTCCTGTGGGCGGCCATTCCCACCTTTGTGGTCTGCTGGAAAACCAAGAGCTTCATCGGCGCCATCGTCACCGGCATGGGCTGCGTAGCGCTGGGCAGACTGTTTTTAGCGTAACATCGCCCCCAAGGAGAAAGAGAACATGAGTTTCCGGTTCACGACACGCATCCAGAACACGCCGAAATCCTTCATTCGCGAGATATTAAAAGTCACCCAGGACCCGAGCATCATCTCCTTTGCCGGGGGTCTGCCCAACCCGCACCTCTTCCCCATCGAGGCCCTGCAGGATGCCGCCCGTGAAACGCTGGCCACATGCGGTGCGTGCGCCCTGCAGTACTCCACCACGGAGGGGCATGCCGAACTGCGCGCCTGGATCGCGGCCCGCTACAAGCGCCGGGGCGTCACCGTGGACCCGGATCAGGTGCTGATCACTACGGGCTCCCAGCAGTGTCTGGACCTCCTGGCCAAGCTCTTTATCGAGAAGGACGACGAGGTGATTCTGGAGCGGCCGAGCTACCTCGGCACCATCCAGGCCTTCACCATGTTCGAGCCCAACTTCGTGACCGTGGATCTGGAGGAGGACGGCCCCAATCTGGAGCAGGTCCAGGCGCTACTGGCCACGGGCCGCCCCAAGCTCTTCTACGCCGTACCCAATTTCCAGAACCCCTCGGGTCTGACCTATTCCAAAGCCAAGCGCGAGGAGCTTGGGAGGCTGCTGCAAAAATACCCCGAAACCCTCTTCATCGAGGATGACCCCTACGGCGAGCTGCGTTTCTGCGGCGAGCACCACCAGCCCGTCTTCGCCCACACCGGCGGGCGCAGCATCATGCTCGGCAGCTTCTCCAAGATCACGGTGCCCGGCTTTCGTCTGGGCTGGATGGTCGCGCCCCCGGAGATCATTCGCCTGGCGGTCAAGGCCAAGCAGGCCGCGGACCTGCATTCCTCGACCTTCAATCAGTTCGTCATAAACGAGTATCTCAAAAAACACTCCATCGACGACCATATCGCCAAGATCACGGCGTGTTACGGCTCCCAGGCCGCGGCCATGGTCAAGACCCTGGAACGGGAGGCCCCCGAAGGCGTGACTTTCACCCGCCCCGAAGGCGGCATGTTCTCCTGGGTGCGACTTGCCGAGGGCAAGGGCTCGTGCATGGATCTCTTCAATCTGGCCATTGAGCAAAAAGTTGCCTTTGTGCCGGGCATGCCCTTCTACACCGACGGCGGCGGCCAGGACACCCTGCGCCTCAACTTCTCCAACGGCTCGGAACAGGCCATCGACACAGGCATCACGCGGCTGTGCCGGTGCATGAAGGATTTTCTGAAATAACCGGCTTGCCGGATCATGAAGGCAGGCGGCTCAGTCCACCAACACCTCAAGCCCTTTCAGGTATGCGCCTTCCGGGAATGCCAGGGACACGGGATGGTCGCCGGCCTGGGTCAAGCGGTGGATGATGCGGCCGGTGCGGCCAGCGTCCAGGGCCGCGTCGGACACGATTTTCTGGAACAGGCCGTCTTCCATGAGACCGGAGCAGGAGAAGGTGAAGAGGCGTCCTCCGGGATTCAGCAGCCGCAAGGCGCAGAGGTTGATATCCTTGTAGCCCCGGCAGGCGCGATTCAGGCTGGCCTTGGAATCGACGAACTTGGGGGGGTCGAGCACAATAAGATCAAAGGTACGTCCTTCCTTGTGCCAGGTGCGCAGAAGTTGAAAGGCGTCGCCGCAGACCGTGGCCATGCTCCCGGCCGCGAAGCCATTAAGGTCCCGGTTGCGCTCGGCCAGGGCCAGGGCCGGGGCAGAGGCGTCGAGCTGGGTCACGTGCGCCGCACCGCCGCCGAGCGCGGCCAGACCGAAACCGCCGGTGTAGGAGAAGCAGTTCAGCACCTCGCGTCCCATGGCGGCCCTGGACACGGCAAGGCGGCTGTCACGCTGATCCAGGTAGAAGCCGGTCTTGTGACCACCCTGTACGCCGACCAGATATTTCACGCCGTTTTCATGAATCGCGACCTGCTCCGGAATCTGCCCGTGCACGACCAAAGTCCTTGCGGCCAGGCCTTCCTTGGCCCGCACATCCACATCCGAGCGCTCCAGGATGGCGTCTTCAGGGAAGAGACTCCGCAATGCGCCGACAATGGCTTCACGCCAGAATTCCGCGCCTGCGGTCAGCAACTGGAAAACAAGAACCCCGTCGTAGCGGTCCAGAATCAGTCCGGGCAGGCCGTCGGACTCGGAATGGATCAGGCGCAGCGCGTTGCTAGAGCTCTCAAAATCCTTTCTCCTGCCAGCCGACTGAAGAATGCGGCGCAAAAAGAATTCCTCGTCGATGACCTCCTCGGCATCAAAAGTCCAAACCCGGCCCATGATCTGCGATTTGGGTGAAAAAGAGGCTCGGGCCAGCCATTGCCCATTCTGTCCGAGGACGTCCACGGTCTGCCCGGATACCGGTCTGCCCTTGACAGTGGCCACGGCACCGGAAAAGATCCAGGGATGACGCCTGAGCAGAGATTTTTCCCGGCCCGCGACGATGATGAGTTGAGGGTCCACGATGATTTCCTTGCTGCGCATGGGGATGACCCGCGCGGTGAAGTCCTGCGCGCCCAAGGCACACAGGCTGGGCAAGACATAGGAAAAGGCAAAGAAGGCGTCCATGGGAAAAATCATCCCCTGCATCCAGGCAGGCTGGCAGCGTCCGCCACAGGGCGATCTTTTCAAACCCGGCAGTGCTTTGTCTCCGTGCTCTGCGCGCTGCTGGTTCATGCCTTGATCCTGGCTGCGGTCGGAAAATGGCTTGGGCCCGGCGGCGGAGGGTCCGGCGGCGCCATGCTCATGGCCCTTGAGCTTTCCGGTGGCGACACAGGCGCCGGGCTTGCTTCCGGAGAACACTCAGGAACTGGCGAGTCATCCCTGCTGCCCTTGCTGGGTGATTCGGCCGCATCACCATCCCCTGCAGCTGGCGAAGCGCTGCCCCCCACGCCGCCTGCTCACGAATCAAAAGATCCGGCCCAGGATTTGCCCCCCGCCCCCACCCAGGCCCCTGCGGCGCAGAAGACTGCGCCGACGCCCATCAAGCAGACGCCGGTTGAGCACCGCCCGCCCAAACAGCTTTCGCCTGAGCAGGCCACGCCTCAGCAAGCCCGGGCTGAGCAGCCCGATCCTGAGGAAAAAATCCAGAATCCGCAACAGCTCGGCGCAGACGACGTCACTGCGGAGTTACCCGAAGAACCGGCCCTGGATTCTCCCGGCAACCGCGCTGGTAAATCCGAAGCCACAGCGCTTCAAGCCGGAACAGGCAATAGCTCGCAAGGCCAGGGCCAAGGGAGCGGCCCCGGCTCATCGGGGGCGGGAGTCAATCTGGGCAAACCTGGTTCGGGCGGCAACGCGCCCGGCAGCTCAGGAGCGGGAAGCAGTCTGGTCGAGTTCGGCACACCCGGCGGCCCAGGCATCGTGCGCATGGCTCAGCCCAGATATCCGCACGAAGCCAGGCGTCTGGGCAAGGAGGGGGTTGTGGTTTTGAAGCTTTCCCTGGACGCCGCAGGCGCTGTGCACGACGTGGAAGTTCTGCAGGGTGTGGGCTTCGGCATGGAAGAGGCTTCCCGGGAAGCGGTCATGCTTTCACGTTTTCGTCCCGCGACCTTCAAGGGCAAACCCGTGGCCTGTCAGGTTATTTTGCCCATTCATTTCAAGCTGCGTTAGATCGTGCGACTCTTCATGACTGGCGCCGGCCGTAGCCAGGAACCTGGACTCTGATCTATATTTTTTTTATCAGGCAGGCACCCGGCAATCCGCCCTCCCACACCCACCTCAAGGCAGGTCCAGCATGCGCGAAAGAATTGAGTGGTCTATAAAAGTTCCGATCTTTCGCAATTCCGTCATCCTCAGACAACTGGGGCTGGCCATCGGCATCCCCTTCGGGCTGATTTTCGTGATCATGCTCGCAAGCGGGGCCTCCATCGCAGATCTCCGCTATCCGGCCATCATCATCGGCCTGCTCTTCTTCCTGACCTGGCTCTTTATCAGGATCGTCTGGGGCGGCAAATATGACGCTGAATTCGTACTCGACGACAAGGGAATACGCTGCCGCACCGCCGCACGCCAGGCCAAACAGAACCGTATCATCAACGGCCTCACAGTCGTGCTCGGTCTGCTCTCCGGCAAGCCCGCCGTGGCTGGCGCAGGGGTGCTCGCGCAATCCCGTCAGGACGTGCTGGTCAAATGGGGCAGCATCAATAAAATCAAAGAACTCCCCCGCCGCCATACTGTCATGGTTTATGGCGGATTTGCCCAAAACATCGCCGTGTTCTGCACGCCGGAAAATTACGAACAGGTCCGGGAACATATCGCTTCCAAGGTCCGACCAGGGCGCTGACTTGATGTAAACTAAAAAAATAGAACCGCCCCGCCAGCACATGCGCTGACGGGGCGGTTCTGTTTTGCAGCCTTATGATCCGCTAGAAAATCTGCGGATAGGTCTTCACATAGGCGTCCATGCGTTCGCGGGACTTGGCGATGCGTTCGCGCAAGGACGCGCGGTAGGCGTCCATATCGGCGATGGGCTTTCTGGCCACGCCCGTGTCCATGGCGGCCTGGGCCACGGCTGCGGATTCGAACTCGATAAGACGCAGGTCCACGGGTTTGGGGATGATATAGTCGATGCCAAATTCGAGCTTCTCCAGGCCGTAGGCTTTCAAAACGTAATCCGGCACCGGCTGCTTGGCCAGTTCGGCCAGGGCTTTGGCGGCGGCCATCTTCATCTCCTCGTTGATGTCCGTGGCCATGACGTCAAGCGCCCCGCGAAAGATGAAGGGGAAACCGAGCACGTTGTTGATCTGGTTGGGGTAGTCCGAACGTCCCGTGGCCATGATGGCGTCGGGGCGGGCTTCCTTGGCGTCGGTGTAGGAGATCTCGGGCACGGGGTTGGCGCAGGCAAAGATGATGGGATCTTTGGCCATGCTTTTGACCATGTCCTGACTAACCACGCCCGCCTTGGAAAGGCCAAGGAACAAGTCCGCGCCGACCATGGCTTCGGCCAGGGAGGCGTAGGCCTTGGCGGTGGCGAACTCGAGCTTCTGGGCGTTCAGGTCCGTGCGGCCGGTGTGCAGATGGCCGCGAGAGTCGAACATGGCGATGTTTTCAAGCCGCATGCCCATGGCCACATAGAGGCGCGTGCAGGAGATGGCCGCCGCGCCCGCGCCGGACACGACCATGCGCAGGTCTTCGATCTTCTTGCCCGTGATTTCCAGCGCGTTGACCAGGCCGGCGGCGGAGATGATGGCCGTGCCGTGCTGGTCGTCATGGAAGACCGGGATGCCCATTTCCTTTTTGAGCTTGTCCTCGATGTAGAAGCACTCCGGGGCCTTGATGTCCTCGAGGTTGATGCCGCCAAAGGTCGGTTCCATGGCCTTGACGATCTCGCAGAGCTTGTCGGGGTCGGTCACGTCGAGGTTGATGTCGTAAACGTCAACGTCGGCGAAAATCTTGAAGAGGAGCCCCTTGCCTTCCATGACCGGCTTGCCAGCATGCGCGCCAATGTTGCCAAGACCCAGCACGGCCGTGCCGTTGGACACGACGGCTACAAGGTTACCCCGGCCCGTGTACTTGTAGGTCAGGTCCGGGTCTTTGGCGATGGCCAGGCAAGACTCGGCCACGCCTGGGCTGTAAGCCATGGTCAGGTGCTTCTGGGTGGAATAGGGTTTGACCGGCACGACTTCGATTTTGCCGGGACGGACTTCGGAATGATAATCCAGGGCTTCCTGGGGTGTGAAAAGAGCCATATGTTCCTCCGATGTAATGCCGCTTTCGCGGCGAAATAGTATGAGAGAGAAGGGAGCTGGGTTTCCATGCCTTGCTCACGCCGCGTCAGAACTCCTTCGCGGGCCTCGTACTGTTGAACCATTGCGTGCCTGGAACAAAATTGGTGGTACGCGATCGGCAATGGTTCAACAAACGATGCCTGGCTCAGTCAGACAGCTGACGCGGCGTGAGCAAGGCATGGAAACCCAGCCTGCGGCACGTCATATCAGTTCGTAAGAAAAGTCGGACTACTCCAGCCCCGCCGCCTTCCGGTCGGGCTGCACGTACAATTCTCCGCCATGGGAATCGTTGATGACCAGCAGCGGGAAGTCAACCACGGTCAGTTCGCGGATGGCCTCTGGCCCCAGTTCATCAAAAGCGATGACTGTGGCCGCGGTGATGCATTTGGACAGGAGCGCGCCAGCCCCGCCTGTGGCGCCGAAGTACACGGCCGTATGGTCTTTCAAGGCCTGCTTGACCGCGTCGCTCCTCTTGCCCTTGCCGACCGAGGCCTTGCAGCCAAGGGAATGCAGGCGCGGGGCGTAGGTGTCCATGCGGTAGCTGGTGGTCGGACCGGCCGAGCCGATGGGGCGGCCGGGGGGCGCGGGGCTTGGCCCCACATAGTAGATGACCGAGCCTTTCAGTTCGAAGGGCAAGGGCTCCGCATTGTCCAGCAGGTCGATGAGCCGCTTGTGGGCCGCGTCGCGCGCCGTATAGATGGTTCCCGTCAGCTTGACCACGTCACCGGCCTTGAGCCTAGCCATGGCTTCGTCCGTCAGCGGGGTCTGCAATGTGTATTCGGCCATCAGATTTCCACCTCCTGATGTCTGGAGGAATGACACTGGATATTCACGGCCAGGGGCAGGCTCGCGATGTGGCAGGGGCTCATGGCGATCTTGACGCCAAGGCAAGTGGTCTTGCCGCCCAGACCCATGGGCCCGATGCCAAGCCGGTTCAGGGCTTCGAGGAGCTCGTCCTCCATGGCCGCGAGCTTGGGGTCCGGGTTCACGTCGTCCAGCTTTCGCAGGAGCGCCTTTTTGGCCAGGATGGGCGCGTAGTCAAAGGTGCCGCCCACGCCGATGCCCACCACCGTGGGCGGGCAGGGGTTGGGACCGGCTTCGGCCACGCGCTCGATGACGAACTTCTTGATGCCCGCCCAGCCCTGGGCCGGGGAGAGCATGGTCACGCGGGACATGTTCTCGCTGCCGCCGCCCTTGGCCATGAAGGCAATTTTCAGCCTGTCGCCGGGCACGATGTCGAAATGAATGATGGCCGGGGTGTTATCTTTTGTGTTGGCGCGGGTCAGGGGGTCGCAGGCGGATTTGCGCAGAAAGCCGTCGGCATATCCCTTGCGCACGCCTTCATTGATGGCTTCGCGGATGTTCATGCCCTCGACACGCAGGTCCTCGCCCATCTCCACGAAGAAGACGGCCAGGCCCGTGTCCTGGCACAGGGGCAGCCCCGTTTCCTCGGCCAACTCGTAGTTTTCGGTCAGCTGGCGGAAGACTTCCTTGGCTGCCGGGGATTCTTCCCGGGCCGCGCACTCGGCGAACCGCTGGCGCACGTCGCTTGGCAGGTAGCGGTTGGAGTCGATGCACATCTTGGCCACGGTATCGATGACGTGGGTGGCGTTCAGTGTTCGCATGTCTATTTCCTGATAAACTGTTTGATGGCGGTGATGCCCATTTTGCGCCGCAGGAAGCCGAGCTGGTTCTGCAGGGGCAGCTTCTTGGGACAGACATCCTCGCAGGCGAGCAGGCCCATGCAACCGAAGATGCCGTAGTCGTTGCCGATGATGTCGAAGTACTGGTTGTCCGTGCGTTGGTCGCGCGGGTCGATGACGAAGCGGGCAATGCGGTTCAGGGCCGCCGCGCCCATGAAGTCTTCACGCAGCCGCGCCGTGCCGCAGGCCGCGATGCAGCAGCCGCACTCGACGCAGCGCTCGAGCTCGTAGATCTCCTCGGCCACGGCGTTGTCCATGCGCTCTTCTTCCTTGGCCGAGTCGAATTCCTTGGTGGTGTGGATCCAGGACTCGGTCTTCTGGTACATCTCGCGGAACCAGATGCCGGTGTCCACGGACAGGTCGCCGATGAGCTTGAAGACGGGCAGGGGCAGAAGCGTGATGATCTCGGGCAGGTCCTTGGTCTTGGTCTGGCAGGCCAGACCCGGGCGGCCGTTGATGACCATGGCGCAGGCCCCGCAGATGCCCGCCCGGCAGCAGAAGTCAAAGATCAGACCAGGGTCCTGTTCCTCGCGCAGACGGTTGAGCGCGATGAAGAGGGTCATGTTGGTGGTCTCCTCCATCACAAAGGTCTGCATGTGCGGAGCGGAATCCTTGTCCTCGGGATTGTAGCGGAATATTTCAAACTGGAGCAGTCGTCCCATATCGTGTCCCTCTTACTTGCTCTTCGTGATGGTCTTGGCCTCGATTTCCTGTGGGTCGGCATGAATGATCTTGCCGCCGCCATAGCCGCGCTCTCCCGGAGGAATCTCGAAGTGCGGGGTCGCCTCTTCGTATTTGAGCTCCGGCATGGTTTGTCCTTCGGGCCAGTAGGCCAGGGTGCGGTTCAGCCAGTTCTGGTCGTCGCGGGCCGGGAAGTCCTCGCGGTTGTGGCTGCCGCGGCTCTCCCGGCGCACCAGGGCGGCCTGGGCGATGCACATGGCCAGACGGACCTGACCCTGGATCTTGAGCGCTGCGGCCACTTCGTGGTTGGCGCCAAGGCCCTTGGAGACCAGACCGATCCTGGCGGAGCGCTCAAGCAAGCCCTGCAGCACCTCGACGCAAGTGCTCAGGTCCTGTTCGTTGCGGAACACGAAGCAGCCCTGCATGAGCGCTTCCTGCATCTCGGCGCGGACCTTGTAGACGTTTTCCTTGCCCAGACGACCGCTGATCAGGTTGTCGATACGTTCCTGCTGGCGTTTGGCCTCGGAGTTGATGTCGCCCGTCTTGAAAGACGTCTCGTTGCCTTTGAGGAACTCGACGATCTTGACGCCGATGATGCCGCCCGCGACCACGGTCTCGGCCAGGGAGTTGCCGCCCAGGCGGTTGAAACCGTGCATGTCCCAGCAGGCAGCCTCACCGGCCGAGAAAAGGCCTTTGAGGCCATAGGCCGCGCCGTTCTTGTCCGTACGCACCCCGGCCATGGTGTAGTGCTGGGTCGGACGCACGGGGATGAGCTGGGTGCGGGCATCAACGCCCAGGAAGTTCTGGCAGATCTCGTCCACTTCGCGCAGCTTGGTGGAGATGTGCTTGTCGCCCAGGTGCCGGATGTCGAGCCAGAGGTGCTCGCCGTAGGCCGAGGCCACGCCCTTGCCTGCGCGCATGTGCTCGGTCATGCGCCGCGAGACCACGTCGCGGGAGGCCAGCTCGGCCTTCTCGGGCTCGTAGATGTGCATGAAGCGCTCTTCGTTGACGTCAAGGAGCGTCCCGCCGTCGCCGCGACAGCCCTCGGTCACCAGAATGTCCGTGGGCACGATGCCCGTGGGATGAAACTGGATGGCCTCGGGGTTGCCGATGGGCACCACGCCCGTGTCCTGGGCGATGACGTGACCGCCGCCGTCGCAAATGACCGCGTTGGTCGTGGCCTTGTAGAGACGCCCGAAGCCGCCGGTGCAGATGGCCGTGGCCTTGGCCAGATAGGTTTCAAGCTTGCCGGTGCGCAGGCAGCGCACGATGGCGCCCATGCACTGCTCGCCGTCATGGATGAGCGAGATGGCTTCCTTGCGATCGAGGACATTGATGCCAAGCTCGGCGCACTTGTTGTCCATGGTGCACATGACCGCGTGGCCCGTGCCGTCGGAGGTGTAGCAGGTGCGCCACTTGGCCGTGCCGCCGAAGGAGCGGGCCGTGATCAGGCCTTCCTTCTCGGGCTTTTCGAATTTCTCGAATTTTTCGCCGCCCTTGAAGTAGGTGGATGTGCCCGGGACCACGCGGTTCCATGGCACGCCCCAGTGGGCCAGGCGGCGCATCTCGATGGGCGCGGCGTCGGCGAAGAGCCGGGCCACTTCCTGGTCGCAGCCCCAGTCCGAGCCCTTGACCGTGTCCATGAAATGCACATCCACGTTGTCGCCCTCACCCATGGCGCAGTTGCCCAGCGCCGCCTGCATGCCGCCCTGGGCTGCGGAGGAATGAGACCGCCGCGCCGGAACGATGGACAGGCAGATGACGTTGAAACCGGCCAACGCGGACTCCACGGCCACGCGCTCACCAGCCAGGCCCGCGCCGATAACCAGAAGATCGGAATAATAAGTTTGCATGCCTTCCCCCTTTAGCCCAAAAATGCGAAGCGCAATAAGGTAACGAGACCAATAGCCATGAACACCGCGAACATGATGTTCTCGACCTTCTTGGCCTTGGGACGGTCGGCAGTCTTGATAAAGCCCCACTTCACGCCGATGCGGTAGAACCCGACCGAAACATGCAGCTCGATGCTCGGCAGCAGGATCAGATAGAACCAGCCCCAGCCTTCCTGCACGCGTGCGGCGGACTTGGCGGCGGTGATGGGCAGGTCCGAGAGAACCACGAAAATATGGATGGAGCCCATGATCAGCACGATCATGGCCGTCACGGCCTGGACCACCCACAGCCAGGTGTCGGCGTGATGCATCATCTTGGCGTGCGCCCAGATGGTCTTCTGCCCTTCGGCGCGGAAGGGGATCTTGCGCGCGGCCAGGATGAAGTGGATGATCATGGTGAAGAAGATCACAGGGCCGCCCACCTGGGCCATGTACGTGACCTCAAAAAATTCGGCGATGGCGTCCATGATGCGCGGCGAAATGACCACGGACGAGACCAGCAGCATGTGGCACCACATGAACAGGACAAGACCGGCACCGGTGAGCATCTGGAGCCAGTCGAGGTACGCATCCCGGCGTCCAGGACGCACGACATGCATGGTGGCATCAACGGACATACTTCCTCCGAAGTTGCGGAGCCAATGCATTGCTGACTCCTGGTTGAACAACCAATTTATTTTTCAAGAAACGATGGGCGTCCGAAGACTTTCGGAAAAGAAATTTTGCAGGTATGATGGCTACTCGAATACAATTGATCAGTCAATCACATGCCGCGACAGGGCGCTTGCGACATGCGTGGCAAAAGATGCATAACAACATGAAACAACTGAAATATATCCTGGGGTAAAGCATGGATTCGAAATCACGTTCAGTACGTTTACCTGTCGGCGGAATGCACTGCGCGGCCTGCTCGACCCGCATCGAAAAAGTGGTCGGGGGCATGCCGGGAGTGGAGAAAATCTCCGTCAATCTGGCAACCGAAGAGATGGATCTGCGCTTTGACCCTCAGCACGCGCCCTTGGACAAGGTCCTGGAGCAGGTACGAGAGTTGGGATTTTCCGTAGAAGCGCCTACAGGGCAAAGCGTGCTGGAGCTTAAGATAGGCGGGATGCATTGCGCGGCCTGCTCTTCGCGCATCGAACGCGTCACGGGCCGCATGGAGGGTGTGGCGGAGGCCAGCGTCAATTTGGGCGCGGAAAGCGGGCGTTTCGTCTTTGACCCGGCCCTTGTCTCGCAACGCACCCTTCGCCAGACCATCCACGACGCAGGTTTCACCACGGACATCCCGCAAAAGGAGAATGTTGGAGACGAAGAGGCACGGATCGCCGCGCGGCTTGAGGAGAAAAAGCGGGTCGTTCTCTGGTCCATGGCCTTTGCCCTGCCGCTCCTTGTCCTCTCCATGGGGCACATGTGGGGCATGCCCCTGCCGGGCTGGCTTGACCCCATGCACGCGCCGGGAACCTTTGCCCTGGTCCAGCTGCTGCTGACCCTGCCCGTGGTCTGGAGCGGGCGGAGCTTCTATCTGATCGGCTTCCCGGCCCTGGCCAGGCGTGCCCCGAACATGGACTCGCTGGTGGCCGTGGGCACGGGTGCGGCGTTGGTCTATTCCTTGTGGAACACCATCGAGATCTGGCTCGGCGTGGACGCCATGGCCCGCGCCATGGACCTTTATTACGAATCGGCCGCCGTGCTCATCGCCATGATCTCGCTGGGCAAGTTTTTCGAGGCCCGCTCCGTGTCGAAGACCACGGGCGCGGTGCGGGCGCTCATGGCCCTGGCGCCGGACACGGCTACCCTGGTGGACGGCGAGGAAGAGCGCAAGATCCCGGTGGAGGAGATCGAGCCCGGCGACCTGTTGCGCATCCGCCCCGGCGAGCGCCTGCCAGTTGACGGGGATGTGGCTGAAGGGGAGAGCCATGTGGACGAATCCATGCTCACCGGTGAGCCCCTCCCGGTACGCCGGGGTCCCGGCGACCGCGTCTTCGGCGGCACGCTCAACACCACGGGCGCGTTTGTCATGCGCGCCGCCCTGGTAGGCGAGGACACCATGCTCGCCCGCATCGTAAAGCTGGTCCGCGACGCCCAAGGGTCCAAGGCCCCCATCGCCAGCCTGGCCGACACCATCAGCTATTATTTCGTGCCCGTGGTCATGGTCCTGGCTGTGGTCTCTGGTCTGGCGTGGTACTTTTTCAGCGACGAACCCTTTGTGTTCGCCCTGCGCATCGCCATCTCCGTGCTGGTCATCGCCTGCCCCTGCGCCATGGGCCTGGCCACGCCGACCTCCATCATGGTCGGCACGGGCCGGGGCGCACAGCTGGGCGTTTTGATCAAGTCCGGTCGCGCCCTGCAGCGCGCCGGAGAGCTTGGCACCCTGGTCTTCGACAAGACCGGGACGCTGACCGTTGGCAAGCCGGTGCTCTCTGAAGTCTGGATCGACCCGGCTGCGGGGATCGACAAGGACACCCTGCTGCGCCTGTCCGCCTCCATCGAGGCCCAGTCCGAGCATCCGCTGGCCCGGGCCGTGGTCCAGGCCGTGCAGGGTCCGCTGCCCAAGACTGCGGACTTTCTGTCCGTGCCCGGCCAGGGCGTGACCGCCACGGTAGAGGGCCGCACTGTCGCCATCGGCAACGAGCGGCTGATGCTGGCCCGGAATCTGAATCTGGAATCGGCCAAGGCCGAGCGCGAGCGCATGGAAGAAAACGGAGCCACCGTGGTCCATGTGGCCGTGGATGGACGCCTGGCGGGCCTCTTGGCCGTAAGCGACCAGTTGCGGCCCGAATCAAAGGGAGCCGTGCAGCGTCTGCGCGAGCTGGGCATGGAGATTGTCCTTTTGACGGGAGACTCCGAGCGTGCGGCCCAGGCCGTGGCCGAGCAGCTTGGCATAACGCGCGTCGTGGCCGGAGTGCTGCCGGACCGCAAGGCCGAGGAGATCGCCCTCCTGCAAGCGGAAGGGCGTGTCGTGGGCATGGTCGGCGACCGGATCAACGACGCCCCGGCCCTGGCCAAGGCCGACCTGGGCGTGGCCATGGGCGGCGGCATGGACGTGGCCCTGGAGTCGGGAGATGTCGTGCTCATGCGCGAAGACCTGTCCGGCGTGCTCACGGCGCTGTCCTTAAGCCGGGCAGTGATGCGCAACATCCGCCAGAATCTCTTCTGGGCCTTCGCCTTCAACACCATCGGCCTGCCCATCGCCGCTGGCTTCCTGTACATCTTCGGCGGGCCGACCATGAGCCCCATGCTGGCAGGCACGGCCATGGCCATGAGCTCGGTTTTCGTGGTCACCAACGCCTTGCGGTTGCGTTTTTTTGTTCCACCCCACGCATAAATGTAATACGTTCAAAACCAGTCCTTATTTTTTGCGCGGAGCGAAGAACATGAACAAACGCATCGAGCAGGTCCTGCCCGGTGAAATTCTGGCGGCGGACCTCAAAGACCCTGCGGGCCGCCTTCTTTTCCCCCGGGGGGCGACGCTGACGGAAAACGTCATCGAAGCGTTGACCCATCGCGGGGTGACCGATGTCGAGGTCGAAGACGCCCGCAAGCGGCTGAGCACGGCGCAGTTGAAGCAGGCCGCCGAGCGGGCGCGCAAATTCTACGCCGGGCATGACGTGAGCTTGCCCCCCGGACCGGTTCTGCTGGGCCTGCGCACCGAAGCCGAAGCCCTGCGCATGGAGCAGGGACTCTCCCCTCTGCTGCGTGACTGCCGAGGCCCTCTCGGATCGGTTCTCTCCTCCAAGGAGCTGCCCGTGTTCTGTCTGGAGAGCTTCGAGCCCCCGCAGCTCTCCGCCGTGGCCCAGGAGCTCAATCTGGCCCTGAGCGTACCCGACCCTTCAAGCAGCACGGTCGTGGAGATCATCAGCCGCAGCCCCGGCCTCACGGCCAGGCTTCTGCGTCTGGTGAACACGCCAATCTACGGATTCCAGCGCAAGGTCGAAACCATTTCCAGGGCCGTATCCATCGTCGGCCTGCGCGAAGTGGGCCTGCTCGCCTCCAGCCTGCTCATGGTCGAGCAGTTCGGTGTCATCCCCAAATCCGTGATCGAGATGCGCACCTTTCTCGAACACAGCCTCGGTTGCGCCCTGACCTGCAAGGAACTGGCAGAAACCACAGGTCTGGCCGAGGCGGAACAGGCTTTTGTGGCGGGCCTGCTTCATGATGTCGGTCGGCTCTACTTTTTCACGTCCTTTCCGGAACGCTCCAGATTCTGCATCGACAGCGCCCTCAAGCATCAGCGCCCTCTTTTGACCGAAGAGGCCCTGTTCTTCGGCGTAGACCATGCGACCATGGGACAGCGCCTGCTCGACGGGTGGAAAATGCCCGAAGGCCTTGGCCGTGTCGTGGGCAGTCACCACGATCCTCTGCTGGCCCCCGGGCTGCCCCTGGCCGGCATCGTCCATATGGCCGACATCCTCACCCACGCCACCGGACTTGGATGCAGCGGCGAATGCGGGCCGCCCCAGGCTCATCCCGAGGTCATGGACCTGGTGCCCATCCGGCCTGAACAGATGGTCGATATCGCGACCCGCATCGAGCAACGGCTCGGCGCGATCATGGGGGCGTTTTAAGCAAATTCTTATAAAATAGGAGAATACATGCAGATCGAGCGCAAGAGCATCCCCGCCGCCACGGTCATTGAGGCGGCCGCGACACTGACCATCCCGGAAATCGCGGCCCATGCCGCAAAGATCATCCCCATGCTGATTGCGGAAGCAGAATTCAGGGGCATGGCCGTGACCGGCCCATGCATATTCACGTATGAGGGCTGCGACGGATCTTTCGACAAGGAGTTTTCCCTGAAAATATCCTTTCCCGTGGACGCCTGCCGGGGCCAGGGCGCCTTCGGCTGCGTGGAAATCCCGGCCCACCAATGCCTGAGCACGAGCTACCGGGGCCCCATAAGCGGGATCGGACCGGCCTGGAGCGCCTTCACCCCGCAGGCCGTGCAGCAGGGGCTTGCCTTGCAGCCCGTGGGACGTGAGGTGTACGTGGAATGGATAGACCACAGCAGCGTGGACAATCTGATTGAACTGCGGATTCCTCTACAGGGCTGATCATCCAGGCAACATTCCGGTTCAGCGCTCCTCCTCTACCAGCAGCCAGACGCTGCGGGTGTCACGGGTGCCCTTTGACGCGACGCCCGTGAGTTCTCCTGTGTCCTCCCGCCCCTGCTGCGCACTGCCGCCGAGCTCGATCCACTCGCCAAGCCGCCCCATGACTGTCGTCGAAAGCCGCTGGGTTTCCACGTCTAGGCCATGGTTCACCGTGCTGTCGGAGAACGGGCTGATCTCGATGCTCACATGGTCGCCCGTCAGCCGGGGGACGGCGGAAAAGCCCTGTCCCACGTCAACGTAGACCACTCCTTGGCTGACCGTCACGCCCCCCGGGCCCGCCGCGACCCGGCGGAAGGGCACGGCCAGGGAGCGGCCGATGCTGATAAAGGCCTCGCTCCCGTCCATGACCCGCACGAACTGGTCCGCGCCGCTCTGCGTGCTGCGGCGCGTGTCCCTCCCGTACACGGAAGCGGAGGAGCCGCCCCCGTGGATCTCGGCCCCGATCCCCCCGGGCATGGGGGCTCCAGGGCGTACGATGTCCACGCCCTCCCCGATGCGGACACGCCCGGACACGTCCACTTCACGCTGCCGGACCACCGCGTCACGACTCTGGCTGACGCGGATGACGAGCTGGCGCGGCGGTCGGTCAATGACGGCCAGCACTTTGCGGAGTTCTTGGAGGTTGGCGGGGGAAGTGCGCACGACAAGGTGCCCGTTCATGCCCGACAAAACCCCTCCCGGTTCAAGCAGGGGGGTGAGCACGGGCAGGACGTCCTCGACGACGCGGTGGCGCAATTCGATGATTTCGACCTCCTGCGCAGCGAAGACCGGCGCGCAGAGAAAAAAAACAAGCAACAATGCGAGGCGCATGGAGCCTCCTTGAATGGTCAAGTGTTAAAGATTTAAAGCCGCACGGCCTTGAATCACGGCGCGGCGACTCATGCATACCCCCATGCCGGCAGGCCGTCGAGGGATGCGAAGCAGCCTGTCCGCCACGCATGAAAAAGGCCGCCCCGGTGAAGGAGCGGCCATGTGGTCAACGCGGAGCTGATTGAGGCCTTAGAGGCAGGAGTCGGCAGGCGTGTAAGGCAGATCAAAGGCTTCGGCCACGCCTTTGAAAGTGATCTTGTCGCCGACCATGTTCAGGCCGTTCCTGAGGCCCACGTTTTCCTTGCAGGCGGTCTGCCAGCCCTTGCTGGCTATCTGCAGGGCGTAGGGCAGGGTGGCGTTGGTCAGGGCCATGGTCGAGGTGATGGGCACCGCTCCTGGCATGTTGGCCACGCAGTAGTGGATGATGCCATCGACCTCGTAGATGGGATCGGAGTGGGTGGTCGCCCGGGAGGTCTCGAAGCAGCCGCCCTGGTCGATGGCCACGTCCACGAGCACGCAGCCGGGTTTCATGTCTTTGAACATCTCGCGGGTGATGAGCTTGGGGGCCTTGGCCCCGACCACAAGCACCGCGCCGATGATCGCGTCGGCCTGACCGGCAAGCTCGCGGATCATGGACGGGGAACTCATCAGCGGCGTGCAGTTCTTGGGCATGATTTCGGCCAGATAGCGCAGGCGATCGAGGTTCATGTCCAGGATGTAGACTTTGGCTCCGAGCCCAGCGGCCATCATGGCCGCGTTGGTGCCGACGATGCCACCACCAATGACCAGCACCGTGGCCGGAGCCACGCCGGTCACGCCGCCAAGCAGAATTCCGCGCCCGCCGTGGACGCGCTCGTTGTACTTGGCCGCTTCCTGGGCGGCCATGCGCCCGGCGACCTCGCTCATGGGTGTCAGGAGCGGCAGGCCGACGCCAGTCGGACCGGTCACGGTCTCGTAGGCGATGGCCACGGAGCCGGTCTTCATGAATTCGCGGGTCAGCTTCTCATCGGCCGCGAAATGAAAATAGGTGAACACGATCTGGCCGGGACGCACCATCGCGTATTCGGACGGCTGCGGCTCTTTAACATGCATGACCATGTCGGACTGGGCGTAAACCTCGGCCGGAGCGGCCACAACCGTCGCCCCTGCAGCCTGGTAGTCGGCGTCAGAGAATCCGCTGCCCGCGCCAGCCGAGGCTTCCACCAGCACGGTGTGTCCATGCTGCTTCATGACTTCAACTCCGGCCGGAGTCATGCAGACCCGGTTTTCCTGCGCCTTGATTTCCTTGAGAACTCCGACGATCATCTGCCTGCTCCTGGATGCGTTGTTGAGTGGATGAAGATACTCCGTTCTTCGCAAGAAGCTTACCATAATAGCGCCGCTAAACCGCCTGGGCAAAAAAAACCCGTTAACGCCGAACTGGCAAGGCTTCAGGCATGTCCGACACGACGGGGCAAAAACTCATTGGTCCTACAAGGCGTACGCTGCGCGACATTTTTTGGAATGAAAAATTTCCATTTTTATAAATAGAATTTGAAATCAAATGGATAACGACTCATCTGCATTGGAATCATTAATTTCCATTAGTATATTAAAATTACCATTCTGGGCAAGACAAGGTCGCCAACAGCCCGCCTTGACCCCGGACCCGATGATTGCCATACGCCAAAGCGACTGATTCGTGCAAGACGGAGAAAACATGCTGGAATTTCATGATGTGACGGTGCGCCGCGCGGGGAGGGTCATTCTGGACAAGGTGAGCCTGACCGTTGCACCCGGCGACCACCTTGCCCTGACCGGACCGTCGGGGGGCGGCAAGTCCACCCTGCTTAAAGCAGCCCTCCTGTTCGAACCCGTGGATGAAGGCGCGATTTTGTGGGACGGGGTCGAAGTCACGCCTGCCGATCTGGCCGCCCACCGCTCCCGGTTCCTGTACATCGGGCAAAAACCCCTGCCCTTTGACGGAACGGCGGTGGAATATCTGGACCTGCCCTTCACCTTTGCGGCCAATCGCCACCTGCAAGCGGACCGCACGGATCAGGACCGGCTCATGGAGGCCGTCGGGCTGGACCCGGACTTGAAAAAAAACCCCTTCACCCGTCTGTCGGGCGGTGAGCAGCAGCGCCTGACCATCATCCAGGGCCTGCAACTCGCGCGCGGCTTCTGCCTGCTGGACGAGATCACCTCAAGCCTGGACCTCGATTCCATGCGCGCGGTGATCCGCCTTTTTTCCGAAGATACGGACCGCGCCGTGCTGGCCGTGACCCACAACCAAGAGTGGCTGGACGCCGGCTTCGCCGAGGTCCGCCTCGAATCCGGGACGCTTTGGAGGCAAGAATGAACGAAACCATGGCCATTTCCATCCCCTCCCTCGTCATGTTTTCCTTCATCCTGGTCTTGCCGGTGCTCATCTTCCGCCACCTGCGCCTGCGCCTGACCCGCGACCTGCTCATCTCCATGGCGCGCATGGCGGTGCAGTTGGCCCTGGTTGCCGTGTACCTGGAATACATCTTCCGGCTGGACATGCTGCTGGTCAACGTGGCCTGGGTGCTGGTCATGATCGTCGTCGCCACGGGCTCGATCCTGCGCCAGAGCCTCTTGTCCTGGCAAAAATGCCTATGGGCGGTCCTGCCCGCGCACCTGCTCACATCGCTCATGATCCTGTTCTGCTTCCTGCTGGTCTTCGACTTCGCCACCATCTCCTCGGCGCGCTACCTGGTGCCGCTGATGGGCATGGTGCTGGGCAACATCCTGCGCAGCAACGTCGTGGCCCTGGACCGCTTTTTCTCCGAACTGCGTGCCAGCGAGGAGGTGCGCATCCAGTATCTGACCCTGGGCGCAAACGGCACGGAAGCGGTGCGCCCTTTCCTGCGCAACGCCCTGCGCGCCGCCGTGGGGCCGCAGATCGGAACCGTGGCGACCATGGGCATCGTGTCCCTGCCGGGCATGATGACCGGCCAGATCCTGGGTGGCTCCTCCCCGGCCGTAGCCATCGTGTACCAGATCATGATCATGATCGCGATTTTCACCGCCGCCACGGTCTCGTCCTTTCTGGCCATGCATTTCGCCAGAAAGGCGGCCTTTGACCCGTTCGGCCGGCTCGACGAAGGGATTTTTCTGCAACGGCCCTGAAAACGAGGACGCAAAAACGCACGCTCAAATACATCTATCCGAAATAAAAAACTTATTCTTTTCGGAAAGCTTCATGTTCCGCAAAAAAAATCATGGGCGCGTGAGCGTCCGCTCTTCCCTCCGGAAATTTGTGCATTATCTGACCAAATAAGTCCGGTTTGCACAACACGTGATGCACACTTGTGCAAGCCACCAATCCAACAAGCTGAAATCAAAGATGAAAGCTGTTGGTACACCCTGTGCTTGGATCAGAGCTCGCGCACTATGCGCAAGACCCGTCATTATTTTCGGAGGCAAGATGAAATTATTGCGAACACTTCTGCTGACAACGCTGCTCCTGGCTGTCGCAGGACCGGCCCCGGCCTTTCTCGGCTTTTTCTCACAGTACAAGGAGGTCAAAGCGGAAAACGGCCAGGTGATCATACCCGTCGACCGTGTTTCCGACGGCAAGGCGCACCATTTCCGCTTCAAAGACGCGGGAGTCGAACTCACGTTCTTCGTGCTCAAAAGTTCCGACGGGGCCATCCGTGTCGCCTTCGACGCCTGCGACGTCTGCTATCACGCCAAAAAGGGCTATTCCCAGGACAAGGACTTCATGATCTGCAACAACTGCGGCATGAAGTTCCACTCCCTGCGCATCGGAGACGTGGAAGGCGGATGCAACCCCGCGCCACTGAAACGGGCCGTGGAGGGTGACTCCATTGTCATCGCGACCTCCGACTTGGCCGCCGGAAAGAGGTTCTTTCAGTGAACATCCTGACCATCCCCCTGCGCACCATGCGCAAGAAGTGGCTGAAAACCCTCCTGCTGCTCCTGGTCTTCACCTTGAGCGTAGTGTCCATCGTTTCGCTTAATTACGTCTCACGGGTGGTGGGCGAATCTCTGGAGAAGAAGCTGAACGCCTTCGGGGCCAACATCCTGGTCATGCCCGGAAGCGAAAAGCTGACTGTCAGCTACGGCGGCTTCTCCCTTGGCGACATGGTCATGGGCATGACCGACCTGCGTGAGAGCGAGGTCGAGGAAAAAATTCTGTCCATCGGATACCGCGACCGCATCAGTGTCATCGCGCCCAAGCTGGTGTCCATGACCAAAATCGGCGACGTGGCTGTGGGCGTGGTCGGGGTACGCTTTGACCGGGAAAAGGTTCTGAAGGGCTATTGGGCCCTGGACGGAGCCTTCCCCGTCACTGAGAACGGCATCCTGGCCGGAGCCAAGGCGGCGGAAAAGCTCGGACTCGCCGTGGGCGACAACTTCGAGCTGGGCGGCCAGACCGCCGTTGTCGCGGGCGTGATCCAGGCCACCGGCAGCGACGACGACTCCGTCCTTTTTGCAAACATGGACTTTGCCCAGGCCCTCTTCGGCGAACCAGACCACGTCAGCTTCGTGGAAGTTTCAGCCCTGTGCGCCGGATGCCCCATCGAGGACATCGTGGCCCAGCTGGAGGAAAAGCTCCCTGACGTCGAAGTCCAGGCCCTGCAGTCCATCGTCAAGCAGCGCATGTACGCCATGCATTTCGTTGAGCACCTCATCCTGACGGTGAGCCTGGTCATCCTCTTCATCGCCTGTTGCATGGTCGGGGCCACCATGCTCTCCTCCGTCAACGAGCGGATCAAGGAGATCGGCCTACTGCGCTCCCTGGGATTTTCCCGCCGCAACATCTTCGGCATCTTCTGCTTCGAGGCCGTCCTTATCGGCATGGCCTCGGGAATCATCGGCTACTTCGGCGGGTACGCCCTGAGCCTCAAAGTCCTGGCCCTGCTGGACATGTCCAAGGAGGCGGTGCTGACCATGCACCCGGGCCATCTGGCCCTGACCTGCCTGCTCATTGTCGGAGTCTCCGTCCTGGCCGCCTTTTTCCCGTCCTGGAAGGCCGCCTCCATCGAGCCGTCCACGGCGCTCATTTCCCTGTGAGGAATTATGCTTGAAGCCAAGAACATAACCAAGACCTTTCAGTCCGAAGGCGTGCAGACGCCTGCCTTGCGGGACGTCAGCCTGTCCCTGGGTGCCGGGGAGTTCGTCAGCATCGTCGGCCGCTCCGGCTCCGGCAAGACGACCCTGCTGAACGTGCTCTCGACTCTGCTAGCTCCGGACAAGGGGCAGATACTGTACCAGGGCGATGATGTGACGGGATTCGCGCCCAAGCGTCTGAACGAATTGCGCAACCGCGATTTCGCCGTTGTTTTTCAGTTCCACTATCTTCTGCCCTATCTCACGGCGCAGGAGAACGTGCTGCTCCCCTTCATGAACGGGCTTGGGCCCGTCGGCCGGGAAGAAATCGCCCGGGCCGAACAGTGCCTGGAACGGGTGGGCCTTGGCGGCAAGGGCGGCAAACTGCCCGGCCACCTGTCCGGCGGCGAGCAGCAGCGAGTGGCCATCGCCCGGGCCCTGGTCAAGCAGTCGACGGTGCTCTTCGCCGACGAGCCCACGGGCAACCTGGACAAGGGCACAGGCGAGGCGGTCATGGATCTGCTCACGGACCTCAAAGACGACGGGCTGGCCATCGTCATGGTCACCCATGACGAGAATTATGCGCAGCGCGCGGACCGCGTGGTGCGCATGGCCGACGGAGCAGTGCTGAGCTAGGATTCTCGTTCAGACAGAAAAAAGGGCCGCGCACCTGACGGGACGCGGCCCTTCGTCTTTCACCAGGCGCCCTGTTTCCAGACTTCGGTCAGGGGCTTGCGCGGGGATGGGCCTTCCCAGTCCACATAGGGTTTGCCCAGGCTCTCTTTCGCATCCAGGATGCCGATGGTGAACCCGGCCACGACCTCGAATTCGTCCCGGCCGATGGCAAAGGCGTCGTAGATGGCCTCTTTCCTGATTCCGGACATGCCGTGGGTGTAGAGGCCGAGCTTTCTGGCCTGCAGGGTCAGGGACATCCAGGCCGAGCCGCAATCGTACACGGCTGTGGGGTTGGGCTTGTTGTTGTGGGAAAAATTCTTCCTGGCGACCATGAAACCGATGAGCGAGGCGTTTACCGCCCACTTCTGATTGGCATCGACAAGGAGGCTTAAAAACGTATCGAACGTCTCCTCCGTGGAAGTCAGTATGCGCCAAGGCTGTTCGTTGTAGGCCGACGGCGCCCAGCGGGCCGCGTCGAGGATGATTCTAAGGTCTTCGTCAGCAATGGCGGTCTTGACAAAGGAACGCGGGGACCAGCGGGCGGGAAATTCTTCGGCCACCCCGGTCAGGGGATCACGCGGGCTGAAATCGGGTGCGTAGGGGGTCGGATATTTCATGGTTTTCTCCAGGTGGTTCTGTGCGGTGTTCACGTTTCCCGCGACATATCCCTTGCCGGGAGGGGCGTGTCAACGTGGGCGATCATCCCCGGCGATTTTTCATGATCCGCCCGAATTGGGCCCGAAACTGCCCGGCCCCGCCGTTGGCCGGATGCCTTAAGGCCGGAGCGGTGATGCCCATGGCCGCAAGCAGCGCGGCAGATTTTTGTCCCACGGCCAGAATCTGAGCCCCGGAGGCGTAGGCCATGAGCGCCCGCAGCACGGGCTGCCCGAGCATGACCTCATTGTCGCAGGGCGTGCGGTTGCTCAGGAAACCCTTTTCAGGCTTGTAGGGATGCCAGGGAAAGGCGTTCCACAGGATCACGTCGCGCGGGTCCACGCCAAGCCCCGCCATGGCTCCCCACACAATGGTGGCCGTGGGTTCGGTGAAGCCGTCCGGCTTGACGTCCTCTCGGCTGGTACGCCGGGCCTGGCAGGCAAAAACCATCTCGGGGCCAAGGCTCTTGTGCCGCAGATGCCCCAGAAGCAGGCGCTCGGAGGTCATGGCGATTCCCGAAAAATGCCCGCCCTGATAGCCCAGGGCCTCGGCCAGAAGAATGACCGTGGCCTTTTGGCGTTCACCGAGATACGAAGCGAGCTGCTCCCGGCGCACGGCTGGAGCGCAGGGCGCGGCATCGTGCAGGGGATCGAGGTGGTGCCACGGGTTGAAAACCGCCCCGCCCGGTGATTTTTTCAGCAGTTTCATGAAAGCATGCATGGGTTCTGCGCTACACATTGGCCGGCTCCGGTGCAAGACCCTGCAAACGAGGATCAAAATGATCGAAGTCATCCATTACCCGCTTTTCCTCATCACGGCCGTGACCCTGAACCTTTATCCCGGCCCGGACACTCTCTACATCCTGAGCCGCAGCACAGCGCAGGGCCGCGCCGCAGGCATCGCATCGGCCTTTGGAATCTCCAGCGGGTGCGTGATCCACGCGCTGCTCGGAGCCCTGGGACTTGCCGCCGTGGTCATGGCCTCGGCCACAGCCTACCAGATGATCAAATGGGCCGGGGCGGTCTATCTCGTCTATCTTGGGCTGACCATGTTCTTTGCGTACGGCCAAGACGCGTCCCATGCGGTGTCGACGAAGCAGTCCCCGGGCCGCATCTATGTCCAGGGCGTGATAACCAGCGTGCTCAATCCCAAGGTGACGCTCTTCTTTATGGCCCTCATACCGCAGTTCATCGCGCCGAATGCCACCAATCCCGGTCTGTCGTTTCTGGCGCTGGGGCTGACCTTCGTGACCACCAGCACGATGTGGAGCCTTGTCCTGGCCGTGGCTGCCGGTGCGCTGCACCAGCGGTTGTCCAAAGGTTCAGGCGCGCGCTGGCTCAGACGCCTGGGCGGGGGTCTGCTGATCGGGCTGGGGGCGCGGCTGGCTTTTTCAGACTAGCCCTTGACGGCCCGCCCGACGTATTTACGTAAACAGGTTGTGATTTGACGATTGCTGGAGTTCTTCAGGGCCGAGGAGGCCATCTGAGCGCCGCCATTGCCCCAATGAATTGATAACACGCTTCAGGAGCACCCATGCCCATACTTCGCTTTGTCCTTTTCTTCCTGTTTATCGCCCTGCAGGCCCAGGCCGCGCAGGTGCGCGTTCCGGACACTGATTACCGCGCCTACCGGGCGCTGACTCTTGAAACGGGCCTTGAAGTGCTCTTGGTGCATGACGAGCGCGCCTCAAAGGCTGCGGCCGCTCTGGCCCTGCCCGTGGGCAGCATCGACGACCCCGATTCCCAGCCCGGCCTGGCTCACTACCTGGAGCATATGCTCTTTCTGGGCTCCAAGTCCTATCCCGGGTCCGAGGAATACCAATCCTTTATCACCAGAAACGGCGGCCAGACCAACGCGGGCACCGGCTACACCTCCACCACGTACATGATAGAGGTCGATCCGCCCGCCTTTGCCGAGGCCCTGCGCCGCATGGCCGACACCCTGGCCCACCCGCTGCTCGACCCCGTCTATGCGGACAAGGAGAGAAACGCCGTCAACGCGGAGATGGAATCCAAGAAGCATAGCGACGGACGCCGCCTGGCCATGCTCATGCTCTCGACCCTGAATCCGACCCATCCGGCCACCCGCTTCACGGGTGGGAATCTGGAAACCCTGTCCGACAAGCCGGACAGCCGCCTGCACGATGAGTTGGTTCGCTTCCACGGTGTCTGGTATTCGGCAAACATCATGAAAGGCGTGCTCTATGGTCCGCAGAGCCTGGACGACCTGGAAACCCTGGCCCGGCGGGAACTTGCCGTCATCCCTGACCGCCAGGCCCGGGTGGAGATTCCCGCCGTCCCGCCGGTTACGGATACCGAAAAGGGCGTGGTCATCGGCGTGCGCCCCGTACGCGAGTCACGCAGCGTGAGCATCGAGTTCGTCCTGCCCCAGGAACTGGCCAACGAGCGCACCAAGCCCTTGCAGGTCGTGTCCGCCGTGCTCGGCACGGAAACCTCTCACTCCCTGGTCGAGGTCCTGCGCGACAAGGGTCTGGCCCTGCACCTGTCCGCCAGCAGCGACAGCACCAGCCTGCGCAACGGCGCGACCCTGTCCCTTTTCGTGCAGTTGACCGAAGAAGGTGACCAGCGGCGCGACGAGGTGCTGGCCACCATATTTGCCTATCTGGAACTGCTGCGCGACAAAGGCCTTGACCAGGCGTATTTCGACCAGCTGCGAAGCATGTGGGACATGGAATTCCGATTCGCCCCCTTGGCGAGCGGCTTTGACTTTGTCGCCTCCGCCGCCGTGCTGATGCTGCGCTATCCGGTGCAGGACGTAAATTTCGGCCCCTACCGCCTGGACTATTTCGACCGTGAGGCCGTGAACGCCGTGCTTGCGGCTCTGCGCCCCGAAAACGCGCGCATCTTTGAGGTCGGCCCGGACCAGCCCGTGGACAGAGAGGCCTTCTTCTACCAGACCCCGTACAGCGTGCGGTCCGTGACAGACGCGGACGCCGCCCGCTGGGCCGGGCTTTCCGCCACCATGGACCTGCGCCTGCCGGACCTGAACCCCTTCCTGCCCGATGATTTTTCTCTGGTCCCCGCCACGGGCGAGACCGTGCCCCGCAAGCTCGCAAGCAAACCGGGCCTGTCGCTGTGGCACGGCCAGTCAACCATCCGGCAGGAGCCCAAGGCCATCCTCATGACCCGCCTGCAATCCGGGCATTTCGCTTCCACTCTGGAGCAGACGGCCCTGCAGGGCGTACTGCTGGAGTTATGGAGCCAGAAGCAGGCCGGGCTGCGCTATCAGGCCATGGAGGCGGGGCTCGGCCTGTCCGTGTCCGGCGACGAAGGAATCGTGATCAGCATCAGCGGATTCAGCCAGCATCAGACCGACCTTCTGCCCCGGGTGCTGGACTTCCTGAAGCAGGAGACCACCGCCGAAGATTTCGAGCAGGCCAAGACCGAACAGCTGCGCGCCCTCGCCAACATGGAAAAACAGGGCCTCTTTGGCCAGGCCATGGGTTCGATGCGCAGCCTGCTCAAGGTCCCGGCCTGGGATCACCGGGTCATCGAGGAAGCCACAAAAGGGCTGACCCTGCAGGATCTGGGCGACTACCTGCGCGCCGTGCGCCAGGATCTGCGCTTCACGGTGTTTGGCTTTGGCAATGTCCGCGCAAGCGACCTGCACGGGCTGGTACAGACCCTGGAGCCCCTCGTCGGACCCGAAGCGGGCATCCCTCCGGCGGCGATGCGCATCGCACCGGTACAGGGCGTGGTCGCCGACTACCGCAAGGACAGTGTCCTGGAGGACAGCGCCCTGGTCGAACTCTTCCTCGACCCCGAGCCCGGCCCCCGCTCCAAGGCGCGTATGCTGCTCCTTGAGGGACTGCTTTCCCCCCGCTTCTTCAACAGACTGCGCACCGAGGAGCAACTGGGCTACGTAGCCACGAGCTTCCCGGTCATGTTCGCGCACAACGCCGGAATCGGGTTCGGAGTGCAGAGCCCGGTGCAGGGCACGGCGGGTCTGGCCGACAGGTTCGAGTCCTTTTATTTCCAGGCGCTGGCGCAGATGCGGGAAGTGACGGAGCATGAATTCGAAAGCGTGCGCCAGGGAATTTTGGCTTCCATGACCAAAACTCCCGACACCTTGAGCGAGGAGTTCGGGCCGCTGGAAACCGATCTGCGCCTTGGCAACGCGGCCTTCGACAGCCGCGACCGGCTGGTGCGGGCCCTGGAAAAAACGACCCTGCCCGAAGTCCTTCGCGCCTACGAGACCATTGTTCTGGGGCCGGGCGGGACCCGGGCGCTGATCCAGATTCAGGGCTCACGCTTCGACGAATTCGGATGGGCCCGCAAGAAAAACGCGACCGAAGTCGCGCAACCGGAAGAATTCCACCGCCTCATGGGCCTGCAACGCTACCAGGGCCTCTAGAACACAAGACAAAACAAGGGCGCCCGTCAATGACAGGCGCCCTTTTTCAATTCAATTGCACATGGTGGGTGGGACGCGTCCCGCCCACCGGGGCATCACCTATTTTCCGCCCAGCTTCCGCCCCGCCAGAAACGCCGCATAGTTGCCCTGCCAGATGACCGGCTTGGGGCTGACGTTTTTGAGGGCTTGGAGCCAGTACTCGTCGGGGAAGGAGTCGAAGGGGGCCAGGGTGCTCAGCACGCCGATCATGACCACGTTGGCGCTGCGCCCCGTGGGGTCACCCAAGCCAAGAGCCGTGCCGAGCACATCCACATCAATGACCTTGTACCCGGCCAGGGCCTCGCGCACGGCTTCCACCGTGGGGTAGTTCTCGGCTTTGAAGAGCGGAGGCATGATGACCGTGTCGGCCAGGATGACTGTGCCGCCGGGCCTGAGCATTTCCAGGAAGCCGGGCCGGAAGACTTCGCTGCGTTCCATGCTGACCAGGCACTGGCAGGTGCCGGGCATGAGCACGGGAGAGTGGACGCTCCCGCAGGCGAAGGTGCTGATGACGGGCCCGCCCATCTGGGCCATGCCGTGGGTCTCGCCCTTGACGATGTTCTGCTTGTCGTAGCCCAGCAGGTAGGCCAGCTGGGTCAGGACGCGGCCGAAGAAAAGGTTGCCCTGGCCGCCCACGCCGCGGATGCCCACGGACAGGAAGGCAGGCAGGCTGCCCGTAGCCGGGAGATCGATGCTCTCGGGCGGAACGGGCAGGTCCGGACAGCTGGTCAGGCCGCAGGCGCTCTGATCCTTGGCCGGGGCGATGGCGCCCTTGGGGCACATCTGCGCGCAGGCCGGATTCTGGCTCACGCAGCCGGTGCAGATGTTGTTGAAGAAGGGCAGCCCTTCCGCGTCGGCCTCGATGCCCGAACAGATCTGGCACATGCCGCAGCGCACGCACAGTTCGGGATCCACCGCCATTTTCACGCCGTAGCTCTCCTTGGGCATCTTGCGGATGCAGACGCCGGTGACCACAAGGGTGGTGAAGACGCCCTTTTCAGCCGCGGCGAGGGTGTTTTTGAGGGCTCGCTCCAGCGCTTTTTTGTCATAACCGCTGACCACGACGACCTTGGCACCGTGCGCCTTGAGGCTGGCGTTCAGGTCGAAGACGTTGGGGTCCCCGGCCAGGTTGGTAGGCGAGGTGGGCGAAGGCTGGCCGCCGGTCATGGCGGTCCATTCGTTGTTCAGGATGACCTTCACGCCCGGAATGTTGCGGAAGATGGTGTTGCGCGTGGCGTCCATGCCGCTGTGGCATTCGGTGCCGTCACCGAGCACGGCCAGACATTTGCTGGCGGCCTCGGGCCGGGACAGGACATAGCCAAGACGCTTGGCTTCGCTCGCGCCCATGGCCAGGGCCGTATCCATGGCGTTTAAAAAGTGCAGCAGGGTATTGCAGCCGATGTCGCCGAACACGGCTTCGAGCTTGCCCTTGGCGCGCATCTTGCCAACGATCTGCCCGAAGAGCCGGTAGGGGCAGCCCGCGCAGATCATGGGTGGACGCGGCAGGCTGGCCATGGCGGCCTGCTTGGCCGGTGCGGCCAGGCCCAGACGGCTGGCGATGAGGGCCGGAGTCCATTCGGTGATCGTCTCGTCCTCGCCCTTGCCCGTGACGGCGATGCCTTCGGCCAGGGCTGCCTCCTGGATGAAACGGTAGCCGTCCTCGATGACAAAGACCGGCCCGTCGATGCTCTCACAAAAACGGCGGATCAGATCCATGGGCAGGGGATAGGTAAAGCCCAGGGATAAAACATCGATATCCGTCCCCGTGGCGGCCCGGACCTCTTCTACAAAAAGGCCGTTCACGCCGTGAGTGATGATGCCGATTTTGCCACCGCCCCTGGTCCATACGTTGAGTGGACTTTCCTCGACCATTTTGCGCAGGGCGGGGATGCGGGTGGTGCGGACCTGATCGTGGAACATCCGCGCTCGCACGGGCAGGGTGATAAAATCGCTCATCTTCTCCGGGAGCGGAGCCTTTTCGCGGGTGGACGTCTCCATCAGGCGCACCAGGCCTTCACTGTGACAGAGCAGACCGCTGGCGATGACCGCCACGGGGGTGCTGAACTCGCGCCCCAGGTCCGCGGCAATGCGGGCGGCCTCGTGCATCTCCTGGTGGCTGCGCGGCTCGAAGACCGGAATGCAGCAGCTTTTGAGCATATAACGCGGATCCACCAGATGCTGGGTGGAACTTGGCGTGTAGTCGCTGGCGATGTAATAGACGAGGCTGCCCCGCCGGCCCGTGTAAAAGGCGGCGGAGGTGACCACGTCGGCAGCCTGGAAGAGACCCGGAATCTTCATGGTCACCACGCAGTCGCTGCCGGCCAGGGTATGCCCAAAGCCGACGCCCGCTGCCACTGCCTCGTTCACGGACCAACCCACGGTGATCATGTCCTGGACCTGGGACAGCCCCTTGTCGATGACCTCGGTGCTGGGTGTGCCGGGATAACCGTCCACGGCGTGGATGCCCGCCCGCACGCAGCCCACCGCAAAGGCCATGTTGCCTTGAATGACCACACCCTTGCCCGCCGTATCGGTACACATCGCCTTCACTGCGCTCATGAATCCTCCAATAAGAATATGTCGTAAAGAAGCGCCGCGCCAAGGGCAGGGCGGCAACAATTGTAACGCAAATTTCGGTTCAAGCGACCCGGCGCGGTTCGCCCCTCCGTCTATCAGAGGTTACGCGAAGGCCCGGCCTTTCTCAAGTCCCAAGAAAAGCATACTCCCTGCCCCGCCCGCCTGAAGCCCGCCGGTTCGGGCCGGGTCGTAGCGCAAATACCGGAAAACACAGCATCGCTAAATTTTGAAATCCCGCCCGATCATAAGCTTGCATCTTGAACCATAATCTGTTTCAAGAAACCCCATATGGGAACCACCTACGCTAACATCACGCTCAAAGGTCCAAAGGGGCAGGATATCCTGCAGGAGCTCGGCAACCAGGGTCGCAGCGCCTTTGTTTCTCCAACCGAGGATGACCTGACCACTGTCTACGACATGGACAGTGACGAGGGCGACACCACGGCTCTCACCGATCTGGCCGAAGATCTATCCGGCTACTTCGGGTGCCCCGCCCTGGCCGTGCAGACCCTCGACGAAGAGCTTTTCAATTACTGGCTCTTCTCGGACGGCGAGCTGCTCGACTCCTACAACTCTCCCTCCCAGTCCCTCGACCCCGAAGGCAGGGGAAACACCAGGAGCAAGGGCGGCAAGCCCGAATTGCTGGCCCAGCTCTTCAACAACGACGCCACCAGCGAAGAAATCATCGACATCCTGCACTGCCCGGATCAGGACTGCGGCTTTTCCCTGGCCGTTGACCGCCACCTGAGCCTGGTGGAGCTCCTGGGCCTGCCCATGTGTTCCGTCGGCTTCGGCTTCTGCGATCTGGACTCGGGCGAATACCCCGAGGATATGGACGAGGAAGACCTGCTGCGGGTCGATGCGGAATAGCCCTCCTGCGGGAGGCGATCTGCACGCATTTGCGCTTCCATCTCCCCGCCGAGGCTAATCGCCCGTTTTAGCCCGGCATCCCCGTGACAGCCGTCACAGCAACGACCGCAGGGTCCTGCACCCCTCCTTGAAAGAAGCCCCGCTTCTGCTCCACAACGTGGCGTGCCCGACTTTGCGCCCCGGCCGCTCCGCCTTGCCGTAAAGGTGGACATGCAGGCCGCGCAGCGCCAGGAGCGCGGCCAGATCAGGCTGTCTGCCAATAAAATTGACCATGGCCGAGTGCCCGGTAACGCAGGTTCTTCCAAGGGGCAGCCCCGCGATGGCCCGCAAGTGATTCTCGAACTGGCTTGTCATGGCCCCCTCGATGGTCCAGTGACCGGAGTTGTGCACGCGCGGAGCCATCTCGTTGGCCAGCAGCGCGGACCCGACCTGAAACAATTCCAGGGCCAGTACTCCCACATAATCAAGATGCCGCAGGAGTTTTCCAGCCAGCTCCTCTGCCTGCTTCTGCGCCGGATCCTTCGGGCAGCTCTTGGAAAACCGCAATACGCCGTCAAGATGGACGTTTTCGCTGAGCGGATAATACAGGATCTCTTTGGCCTGGTTTCGAACCCCGAGAACAGATATTTCGCGATCAAACGCGACCAGACTCTCCAGCACCAGGGAAAAGCCACCGAGCATCTGCCACGCCCGGTCCACATCGTCACGATTGCGCAATACGAACTGTCCCTTTCCGTCATAGCCGAGGGTGCGAGTCTTCAGCACGGCGGGCAGGCCGATTTCCCCGATCGCCGCGTTCAGCTCCGACAATGAATCGACCGCCCTGAAGGCAGGAGTTGGAATGCCCAGCTCCTTGAAAACCCTTTTCTCGCGCAACCTGTCCCCGGCGCAGGCCAACGCCTGTGCACCGGGGTACACCGGCGTGATCTGCGAGAGAAATTCGATGCACGAGGAGGGGATGTTTTCGAACTCGTAGGTGATGATGTCCACCCGCTGTGCAAAGCGCGAGAGCATGACGCGATCGGAATAATCACCCCGCAGGTGTTCGCCCAGAGGAGCGGCGCAGGGATCAGGCGCTGGGTCGTAGAACACGAAATCAAAACCCAGGGGCAGCCCCGCCATGGCGAGCATGCGCGCAAGCTGGCCGCCTCCGAGCACACCGACGATCATTGCGGCTCTCCCGGCAGGGGACTGTCCAGCACATTCTGCGTCTGCTTGCGCCGGAACTCCGCCAGCGCTTCGCGGATATCCGGATGCTGCGCGCCGAGGATGGCTGCAGACAGCAGCGCGGCATTGACGGCCCCGGCTCTTCCGATGGCCATGGTTCCCACCGGCACTCCGGCGGGCATCTGGGCGATGGAGAGCAGGGAGTCCATGCCGCTTAAGGCCTTGGAACGCACAGGCACCCCGATGACCGGGAGCAATGTCATCGCCGCCGTCATGCCCGGCAGGTGGGCCGCGCCTCCGGCACCGGCAACAATGATCCGCAGGCCACGCGCTTCGGCTTCGGCAGCGTACTCAAAAAGCAGACCCGGGGTCCTGTGCGCCGAAACCACCCGCGACTCATGCGGGACCAACAGCAATTCCAGAGTCCGGGAGCAGTGCTGCATTGTCTCCCAGTCCGAGGAGGATCCCATGATAACGCCGACTAAAGGGGTCATTTTTTGCTCCATTGATTATTGCGCAGCCGTTCGCGAGAAGCGCCGCGCGCTTCGTTGCGAACGCCTTTTCAGTCCGAGTCCGGCCGCAGTTCTTCCACGTCCGCGCACAGCACGATCATGGCGTAATGCGCGTAGTAGTGTTCGTGCAGGTGCTTGATGATCGCCTCGGCCGTAAACGCGTCGCAAACGATTTCAACGCGGATGTTGCTGTTGGGCATCCATTCGGCATGCCGTGCGCCGCGCCTTCCCTTGCCCCGCGCCGAGGTGATGGTGTAGCCCAGCGCTCCGAGGCTCTCCATCTCCTTGATCAAAATGCTTTCCACGGCGGCCTCGGTGACCACCGTCAAGAGTTTGCGGTTATGTCTTTTCATCAGGCTCCTCCCCACAGCAGATGGGCATTCGCGGCCAGGCCATGGTAGATGGGTATCCCCACGATAACGTTGAACGGAAAGGTCACGCCCAGAGACGCGGCCAGAGACAGGGTCGGGTTTGCCTCCGGAACCGAAATGCGCATCGCCGCCGGCACGGCGATGTAGGACGCGCTGGCCGCCAGGGTGCCGAGCATGGCCGTCCCCCCCACACTCAAGCCGAGCCACAGCCCGAGCGCCGTGCCGACCAGAGCCGAAAACAGGGGCATGGCTATGCCGAAGAGGATCAGGAACACACCGTGCTTCCTGAGACTTCCGAGCTGTGCCGCTGTTATGAGGCCCATTTCGAGGAGGAAAAGGGCCAGGACGCCCTTGAACAGATCGAAGAACAGCGGGGTTATGGACCTGATCCCGTCCTCCCCCGCAATCCATCCGATCAAAAGCCCCCCCAGCAGGAGAACAATGCCCTTGCTCAGGAGCACCTCGCGCGCCACACTCTTCACGCGTATGCCAAGGCTGAACCCGCGGGCCAGGACGATGCCCACTACGATGGCGGGAATTTCGAGGAGGGCCAGCAACAGCGGCATGTGCTCCTCGAAGGGTATGCCGCGGTTCGTGTAGTACGACACCGCGACGGCGTAGGTGCCGACGCTGACCGAGCCGTAATGGGCGGCCACGGACGCCGCATCGGCCCTGCTCAGTCGCCCCAGGCCGCGCAGCACCGGAAACGCCGCCAGGGACAGGAAAGCGCCCATGGCCACAACCGCGAGCATCTGCGGCAGGACCACGGTCAGCTCCTGTCTGGCCAGTTCGACGCCGCCTTTGAGCCCGATGGCCAGCAAAAGCAAGATGATCACGAACTCATAAACTGCGCCGGGGAGGCGCAGTTCCGACCGCAGCGCCCCAGCCACGATGCCCATCAAAAAAAACAAAACTACAGGCTCAATCAAGCAGAGAACTCCTTGCGCACGGCAACTCCGCGAAACTGCCGGGCCTCATACGTTCCCGGCCATCAGCACATACGCGCATCTCTACTTGTCTATTTTCAGCAGCAAGTATATTCGTATTTAATGGATTAATTGTTCGTTAGAAACTGACAAAGGGCGAGGGGCATGCTCAACTACAAACAACTCTTCTATTTCTGGAACGTGGCCACGGCGGGTGGCATCAGACGTGCGGCCGAGCGTATGCACCTGACGCCGCAGACGCTCAGCGGCCAGATCGGCGAACTGGAGCGGGACCTGGGCGTCAAGCTCTTCGTGCGCGCGGGACGGCGGCTCGAAATCACCGAGGCGGGCAAGCTCGCCCTGGCCCGCGCCGACGAAATCTTCCAGATCGGCAACGAGCTGACCGAAACGCTCCAAACCTCCCCGCCCGAAGAAGCCTTGCCCTTCCGCGTCGGTCTGGCAGATTCGGTACCCAAATCCATCGCCTTCCGTCTCCTGGCTCCGGCCTTCAAGCTTCCCACTCCCATCCGGCTCTTCTGTCACCGGGACAAGCTGGAAAACCTGTTTGCCGAATTGGCCATTCACAAGCTCGAACTTGTCATCGCCGACCGGCAGTTGCCTGCCGGGCTAGGGGTAAAGGCCTTCAACCATCCTCTGGGCCGCTGTTCGATCACGTTTTTCGGGGTACCGGACCTTGCCCGGCGCTACCGGCCGGATTTTCCGCACTCCCTGGAAGGGGCGCCCATGCTCATGCCAACGGGAAGCGCGCGCGGCGTTCTCGACCGGTGGTTTGCCGAGCACGGGATCCATCCGCATGTGGTGGGCGAGTTCGACGACACGGCGCTCTTAAAAACCTTCGGCCAGGCTGGCCTTGGGCTCTTTCCGGCACCAAGCGTGATGAAGGAGGAGGTCCGCCGCTTATACGACGTGGACCTGGTGGGGGAAGCGGGAGATGTAGATGTGCGCTATTTCGCAATTTCTGCGGAAAGACGCCTCACGCATCCGGCCGTCATGGCCGTAAGCGAGCACGCGCGGCAGAATCTCTTCGTCGGCTGAGCCCCCAGCCCCGCAATCCAAGGGGTCTTGGATCGCGGTGCTGCGGAGTCAGGGGCTGACACCGAGGATGCGCGGGGCATCCTCGGGGCGTCACTGCAGGAAGTCCAGGTAGTCGCGGGCCACTTTGGCTTCAGAGGAATTGGGGTATTGTTTGACGATGCGGTCGAAAAGCACTGCCGCCTCGGCCGTCTTGCCCATGCGCATCTTGTGTTCAGCCAGCGCAAGGATGGTGGGGGTGCTGTTCATGTCCGCCTCCAGGCCGCTCCGCAGCACCGCTTCGGCGTCTTCGAGGCGATTCTGCGCCACGAAGGAGTCGGAGAGGAGCTTGTACGCCGGAATATACAGCCAGTTGCGGGCCAGCGCCTTGCGCCCGAACTCCTCGGCCTCCTTGACCCGTCCCTGGCGCAGCAGCAACACGCCCAGATTGTAGGCCGAGAACTCCGGAGTGACGTAAGTCAGGATGCTGAACGCCTTGCGGTATGCGGCCTCCGCGTCCTTGTCCCGTCCCAGTGCTTCCTCGATCTTGCCAAGATTGTTCCAGGCCTCGCCGAAGTCATCATCGATTTCTACGGCCCGGACAAAGCCTTCCCGGGACTCTTCAAGCTCCTGCAGACCAAGATAGATCATGCCTGAATCAAAATGAAAGCGGGACATGTGCTTGGCCGCAGCCTCCACTTTCAGGAGCTCCTGCAGGGCCAGCTGGTACTGGTTGTTGTTGATGTGCGACTCGACCAGGTTGAGTCGCAAGTCCACTTCCTTGGAGCCCATGTTCGAAGACCCGCCCCTGGAGGCGCCCTTGGCACCGCAGCCAGCCAGGGCAAGACATAAAACAAGTACAAACGCGCATGTTCTCATGTCCGTGTTCCTTGTCGGCCCCCGCAAGGGGGCGTTCATTAGATGACCTTGTTCAGGGAGTACTCGATGATGGCCTGCGCTCCCACGGTCTGCAGCTTCGGCACCAGATCGCGGACCTGACAGATCTCGACCACCGTCTCGATGGACAGCCAGTCGGAATTGTGCAGATGGGCGATGGTCGGGGAGTTCATGCTCGGCAGAAGCGCCATGACCTTGTCCACGACATCGGCCGGAGCATTCATTTTCAGAGCCACCAGCTTGTCGGCCCGCAGCGCCCCCTGCAGGAGGGTGTTCATGTTCTCGATCTTGGCCCGCTTCCATGGGTCCTTCCAGGACTCCTTGTTGGCGATGAGCTGGGTGTTGGTCTGCAGCAGCTCGGCGATGATACGCAGGCCGTGGGCCTTGATGGTCGTGCCAGTCTCGGTGATCTCGACGATGGCGTCCACCAGCCCTTCAACAACCTTGGCCTCGGTGGCACCCCAGGAATATTCCACCTCGACGGGAATTCCCGCTTCTTCGAAATAACGTTTGGTGAAGCTCAAAAATTCCGTGGCAATCTTCTTCCCGGCCAAGTCCTCAGGCCGCTTGTACGGAGAGTCACCGGCCACGGCCAGCACCCACTTGGCCGGACGATTGCTGGCCTTGGAATAGACCAGGTCGTCCACGATGACGACGTCCGACTGGTTCTCAAGGATCCAGTCCTTGCCCGTCAGTCCGGCGTCGAGCAGACCGTTTTCCACGTAGCGAGCCATTTCCTGGGCCCGGCACAGGGAGCAGGTCAGTTCAGGGTCGTTTATTTCCGGGAAGTAGTTCCGGTGGTGCGAGGTCACCTTCCAGCCAGCCTTGGCGAAAAGCTTGACCGTGGCCTCTTCCAGGGAACCCTTCGGAATTCCGATGCGCATCTGTCTTCCATCAACCATTATTTGTAAACCTCCTTGGGATCGAACACCATGGGGGAGCAATCCGTCCACTGCCCCTGTGCGTCTCGTTCACGAAAAAAACAGCTTCGGCGGCCCGTGTGACAGGCCGCCCCACCGACCTGCTCAATCTTAATCAGCACCGTGTCCCGGTCGCAATCCAGGCGGATGGAGCGGACCTTCTGCACATGCCCGGACGTGCCGCCCTTGTGCCACAGGGTCTTACGGCTTCGGCTGTAGTAATGGACCTCGCCGGTGCGCAAGGTCTCGTTCCAGGCGTCCTCGTTCATGTAGGCGAGCATGAGCACCTCGCCGGAGGTCTCGTCCTGGGCGATGGCCGGGATGAGGCCGCCGCATTTATCAAAATCAGGCTGTTCCATTTTGCGGTCCTTCGTTGATCATCGTCGAATCCATGCGGCCCTGCACCTCGGTCTTGAGTTGACCACAGGCAGCCGCGATATCCTGCCCCTTGCTCTTGCGCAAGGTCACGGTAAAGCCCTTTTTGCGCAGAAGCTCCTCGAAGGCCAGCACATCCCCGGTTTCCGGGGCGGCATAGTCGATGCCCGGGCCGGGATTGTAGGCGATGAGGTTGATCTTGCATTTGAGGTGCGACAGCAGCCGCACCAACTGCCTGGCGTGCTGAAGCGTGTCGTTGACGCCCTTGATCAGAATGTACTCGATGGTGACACGCTCCCGGGCCTTGAGCTCAAGGCCCTGGAGGGTCAAGATCAGGTCGTCGATGGGCCAGCGGGCCGCGCCGGGCATGAGCTTCTCCCGGATCTCCTGGGTCGGGGCGTGCAGGGAGATGGCTGGCAGGGCCAGACCCTCGGCATCAAAGACACCAAGCTTGCCCCTAATGGCGCAGGTCGAGAGCGTGATGCGGCGGCGCGAAAATTCAAGCCCCTCCGGATGGGAAAGGATCTGCAGACTGCGCCGCACCTCTTCCCAGTTGGTCAGGGGCTCGCCCATGCCCATGTACACGAGATTCTTCACTTCATCGGCCAGGCCGTGCACACGCAGATAGTCCCTGGCCACGAGCACCTGGGCCGCGATCTCCCCGCCGGTCATGTTGCGCGAAAAACCCATCAGCCCCGTGCTGCAGAAGGTGCAGCCCATGGGACAGCCAATCTGGCACGACAGGCACTGGGTATAGCGTTCCCTGTCCGGAATGAGCACGGTCTCGACCAGGGCACCGTCAGCCAGACGCAGCAGCAGCTTGACCGTGCCGTCGCTGCTGGTCTGGACCTCGTGTACCTGCGGCCAATAAAGGGCCCACTCCCGCTCAAGCTGCTCCCTGAAATCCCGGGCCAGATTGGTCATGGCCGAAAACTCCCGCACACCCTTGCGCCACAGCCACTGCCACAGCTGCCGGGCCCGGAAGCTTTGGTGCCCCATGGCCTGCACAGCCGCTTCGAGTTCGAGGCAGGTCAACTCAAGAATATTGCGCATGACACTCCACTGTCCGGAATCGCAAAGGCACAAGGGGCTTCAAACAGCAACTCCTCGTGCCTTCCACGGAAAAAAAACCAACACGGATCAACCCCGACTAGAGCTGCTCCTTGGCCTTGTAGGCGGTCACAAAGCGCTCGGCCTCCTCCACGGTGTTCACGTCCCCGGCGATCTGGGCCTGGAGCAGGTTGTCGCGGATCAGACCCACGGCGGGACCGGGCTTTATCTTGGCGATGTCCATGATCTGCTTGCCGTTCAGCAGGGGTTCGAGCAGCTCTTCGCGGATATCGGCCCGTTCCAGCATCTTCATGTTGTGATTGAATTCGGTGTACTTGGCATTTCTGGCCTTGATGTCGGCCCGGGCCATCTCGATGAGGCGCGGATAGTCATCCACGGCCTTGAAACGGCGGATGCCCTTGTCTGTCAGCATGAAGTGGAAGCGCATGTGGTTGCGCACCAGATTGACGATCATGTCCACTTCTTCGGTGTTGAGGCGCAGGCGCTTTAAAATCTTGCGCGTGACCTTGGCCCCGATGCGGTGGTGCTGGTAGAAAGTTGTACGCCCGTCGTAGACCTCGCCGGCGTAAAGCTTGCCGCAGTTGAGGAACAGGCAGCCCATGGTGCCGTACCAATCGTAGGGCAGTTCCTCGGGGTAGTGACTCATGACCTTCAGGGTGTGTGCCCAGATGGACACGGAGCCGGACTCCTCGTCAAAGACCTGGAAAATGCGGCTCAGGGCCGCGAGCTCCGGCACCAGCCCGTGCAGGATCATGGAGTTGAACAAGAGCTCCGCGAAACGCCACATGTTCTCGGCCTCGACCTTGCGCCACTCGTCCATGATGTCCGTGACCGAAACGTAATCGAGCACCCGGCGCGAGGCGCGGACAATGGACATCCAGGAATTTTCCTCGATGGGCAGATGATAGTTGGCCGAAAAACGCAGGGCGCGGATGGCCCGCAGGTAGTCGTGCTTGAGCGTCTCGTCGGGAATGCCCTGGAATTTGACCAGGCCGCCGGAGATGTTCTCGAACCCGTCGTACACGTCACGGGAGCGAGGGATAAAAGGGCAGGCCAAACTCACGGGAAAGCTGTCGTCCGCCTCCAGTTTCTTAAGCATATTGGCCGTGATCTGGGCCACGCAGGCCTCGGGATGCGACGCGTCGGCCATATCCCCGGGATGAAACAGAAAGGTCGTGTTGCTCTGGTCCATGCGGGCCACGATCTCCCCGCTGCCAGGAACCACTTCGGGAAAAAGATTTTTGAGGCCGGCAAGATCGATATCCGTGCAGATCTCCACCTCGGCAGCCTTGGACGTGCCAAGAATCTTGCTCTGCAGCGCGGCATTGATGACGTAGGCGTCAAAGCCATTGCGCATGATGGTTTTGCAGATGGAGGCGGCTTCTTTTATCGGCTGAGGCATCAAGGTCTCCTTGAATGAGCGTGTTCGTTAAAGGCTGCGCCCGAGTATCGGATGCAATTTAAATATCTTCATCTTTTTCCCCCGACTTGGTCAAGCGGTAGCGGAACTGCCGGAAGTTGAGGCCGACCATTTCCGCCGCCCGCCCCTTGTGTCCACCGCAACGTCGCAGCGCCTCGGAAATGACTCTGTGCTCATGATCGGCCAGATACTCGTCGAGGGTCATCTGACCCGACAAGACCTTCTGGGATCCGCCGTCCTGATCGGTGGAGGAAATTTTCTCGTAGATGACCAGGGAATCCGCCGTGATCGTGTCTCCGGGCTCCAACGCCACAGCCCGCTCCACGATGTTTTCCAGTTCGCGGACATTGCCCGGGTACGTGTAGGCCAGAAGCTTCCTGCGCGCCTCGGCGGTGAAGCCGCGCAACAGGCGCTTCTGGGCGCGGCAGGCCTTCTCAAGAAAATGATCGGCCAGGGTCAGCGCGTCGTCGCCGCGTTCGCGCAGCGGGGGCAGATGCACCTTGACCCCGCTCAGGCGGTAATAGAGATCCTCGCGGAAATCGCCGTCGGCCACGCTTTGCTCCACATTGCGATTGGTGGCCGCGATGATGCGCACGTCCGAGCGCAGTTCCTCCGTGCCGCCAAGGGGAATGAAGCAGCGCTCCTGAACGTAACGCAAGAGCTTGACCTGGGTGGAATGGGCAAGCTCACCGACCTCGTCCAGAAAAAGGGTCCCACCCTCGGCCATTTCAAGGAGGCCCTTCTTGGCCCGGTCCGCGCTGGTGAAGGCGCCTTTGCGAAAGCCGAACAATTCGCTTTCAACCAGATTGTCGGGCAGCCCTCCACAGTTGATGGCCAGGAACGGTTGTTTCGCGCGTTGGCTCTGGCTGTGGATGCAGCGAGCGAAAAGCTCCTTGCCCGTGCCAGACTCGCCGGTCACCAGCACGCTGATGTTGGTCGGGGCGATGCGCCGGACCAGATCGAAGACGGCCTGCATCTGCTGGCTGCGACCGATGATCTCGCCGTACTGCTTGCTGATCTGTCCCTTGAGCCAGTCGTTCTCCTCCTTGAGACGGGCCGTCTCCAGAGTGCGTTCCACTGTATAGAGGAGGTCATCAAGCTCGAAGGGCTTTGAAATGTAGTCTTTGGCCCCGTGCTTCATGGCCGTGATGGCGCTCTTGGCGTCGGCATAGGCCGTGACCATGAGCACCGGCACGTCGGTCCAGGTCTCGCGGATGCGGATCAAGAGGTCGATGCCGCTTTCCCGGCCCAGACGCAGGTCCAGGAGGATGAGTGCAATGGACTGCTGCTGCATGACGGCCAAGGCCGCGGCCGAATCGGGCGCGGTCCAGACCGTGTGCCCCTTCTTGATCAGGGCGATCTCCAGCACCTCGCGCAGGCTGAGGTCGTCATCGACGATGAGTATGTTGGCCATATCCTTTCCTTCTCCCGGCGTGATCCGGGTCAAGTCCGTTTCTCAAGGCCGTTTCAGGGCGACTGCCTCCAGCCTGGAAAAGACGGCCCGGCCTCCCAGAAAATGCGCCATGACCCGCCCCGGCACTTCCTTGTCAAGGCAGGGCGTGTTCTTGCCCTTGGACAGGAGCGCCCCGGCACTGGCCACCCAGGCCAGATCCGGATCGAAGAGCACGAAATCAGCCGGGTCGCCGGGCTGCATGCGGTTGGCGGGAAGGCCGAAGATATCGGCCGTGTTCCAGCACCACAGGCGGCTTAAGTCGGCAAAATCGAGCTCCCCGCTGCGCACCAGCTCGTAGGTCAGAGACAGAGCAGTATCGAGCCCCGAGATGCCGTTTGGCGCGTCGGCGAAGGTCACTTCCTTCTCGTGGGCGGCGTGGGGGGCGTGGTCGGTGACCAGGATATCGATGACACCCGTGCGCACGGCCTGGCGCAGGGCGAGCACGTCGTCGCGGGTGCGCAGGGGCGGATTGACCCGCACGCTGGTGTCATAACCCTCCACCCGCGATTCGTCCCAGAGCAGGTAATGCGGGCAGGTCTCCGCGGTGACTCTGACCCCGCGCTCCTTGGCGGAGGCAATGAGTTCCACGGACTGCCGGCAGCTGATGTGGGCCAGGTGGATGGGCAGGTCCAGATAGGAGGCCAGCAGGATGTCACGGGCGACCTGCATGGCTTCCGACGCGGTGGGGATACCCTTCAACCCCAGACGGCTCGACACCTCGCCCTCGTTCATGACCCCGCCTTTGCCCAGCCACGGGTCCTCGCAGTGGTCGATGACCTTCAGGCCGAAATCCGCCGCGTATTCCACTGCCCGACGGAAAAGCTCCGTGTTCTCGACAGGCAGGCCGTCGTTGGACAGGGCCACGCACCCGGCCCGGGCCAGCTCTCCGGCCGGGGCCAACTCCTTGCCCAAAAGGCCCACGGTCAGGGCGCCTACCGGACGCACCCACGGGCCATGCGGGAAGGCCAGGGCCGCCTTCTGGAGCATGAAGCGTGTTACCGAGGCGTTGTCGTTGACGGGGATGGTGTTAGCCATGGCCATGACCTGGCCAAACCCTCCCCCGGCCGCGGCGGACAGGCCGGATGCGATGTCTTCCTTGTACTCCTGGCCGGGCTCGCGCAGATGCACGTGGGCGTCGATGAGGCTCGGCAGGAGGGTCAGCCCTCCCGCGTCGACAACCTCTGCTCCGGAAGGTGCGGCGACGGTGCCGGCCTCGGCCAGCTCCAGAATGCGGCCTTCACCAACGAGCAGATCGCAGCTGCGGTCCTCCCACGAAACATTGCGAATCACACAGTCTACTTGTGCCATGATACCACCATGTTGAAATTTCTCATGCCGAAACCCGGGTCCTGGTCAGGTACAGATGCAGCAGGGTCATGCGCACGGCCACGCCCGAGGCGACCTGATCCAGAATCAGGCTCGCACCGCAGTCGGCCAGTTCGGAAGCGATCTCAAGGCCACGATTCATGGGGCCGGGGTGCATGATCTTTACATCCGGATTGGCCTTCTCCAGATGCCGGGGGGCGAGCCCGTAGGTGCAGGCGTATTCACGCAGATCCGGCAGCAATCCCGCCTGCTGCCGCTCCAGCTGCAGGCGCAGGCAGATCACCGCGTCCACTCCCTCGCAGGCTTTGGCCACATCGGAAAAAACCTCTACCGGCCAGGTCTGGACCTTGGTCGGCAGGAGGGTGCGGGGCGCGCAGAGTCGCACCCGCGCCCCGAGCATGGTCAGCAGTTCCACATCGGAGCGGGCCACCCGGCTGTGGGCGATGTCGCCCAGGATGCAGACCGTCTTGCCCGCAAAGGAGCCCCAGACCTGATGCAGGGTGAACCCGTCCAGAAGAGCCTGGGTCGGGTGGGCATGCCAGCCGTCTCCGGCATTGATGACGGAGCAGGCCAGCCGCTCGGCCAGAAACCTTGCCGCCCCGCTGTCCCAGTGCCGAATGACGATGGCGTCGGGATTCATGGCCTGCAGGGTCAGGGCCGTGTCTTTGAGGCTCTCCCCCTTTTGCAGGGAACTGCCCGACTTGGTCAGACTGAAGGTGTCGGCGGACAGGCGCTTGCCGGCCATGTCGAAAGAGGTCTTGGTGCGCGTGGAGGCCTCGGCGAAAAAGAGGACTACGCTCTTGCCCTTCAGGATGGGCACCTTCTTGATGGGCCGCTGGTTCACTTCCGCGAACCGGGCCGACGTCTCGAAAATATGGCCGATCTCATCCACGTCGAGCTGGGATATCTCCAACAAGTCCTTGTGCCGCCAGTTCATAGCTCCGCCTTGCCGCCCCTGCGGGGGTTGTGATTGCACCGTGACCAAAAAAAAGGGACTCGGCTGCTCGCCCGTCCCTTGCTACTTACGTACCGCACGGTTTTTCGTACACGTTTCATGCCAAGGGGCCTTACACGACCGGGCTCTTGACGTCCAGTACGACGGTGGATTCCGGCGGGTATCCTAAAAAAAGGCGCGCCCCAGCGGAGCGCGCCCGAATCAGCGTTCAAAAACCCACAGGTCTATTCCTGCGACTCCTCGGGTTCATCGAGCATCTCGTCATCATCGGGCAGATCCGCATCATCCAGACCGATGGGATCTTCCAGATCCAAATCCGCCGAAGGCACGATCGCACGCGGCACACCGCTTACTTCCGGAGCATCGGTCGGCACATGGTCGAAGCAGACCACGGTCTGTTCGTCTTCAAGGCGAACCAGCCGCACTCCCTGGGTGGCCCGCCCGACCAGACTGATGTCGGAGATGCCGATGCGGATGATCTTGCTGCCCGAGGTCAGGAGGATGAGCTCATCCGTGGGATAGACCATCATGGCACCGACAACCTTGCCGGTCTTGGGGGTGATGCGCATGTTGATGATACCCTTGCCGCCGCGAGACTGGGCCCGGAAATGCTCGACCTGGGTGCGCTTGCCGTAGCCGTTCTCGGCGATGGTCAGAAGCTCCTGTTTGGTGTCCTTGTTGACCACCACTCCGGCCACGACCTGATCGCCCTTGCGCAGGGCCAGACCTTTCACGCCTGTCGCGGTACGACCCATGGCGCGCACATCGGAGCAGGCGAAACGAATGGAATAGCCGTCCACCGTGACCAGCACCATCTCGTCGCTGGTCTCCACCTCGCGCACGCCGATAAGCTCATCGTCGTCACGCATGCCAAGGGCAATGAGACCCACGGCGCGGATGTTGCGATAGAGATGGACGGAGCTGCGTTTGACCACGCCGAGCTTGGTGTAGAAGAAATAGAATTTCTCCTGGTCCAGATCGCGGCAGGTCATGGCCGCTGCGATGTATTCGTTGCTGTCCAGCGGCAGCAGATTGGCCACGTGCTTGCCCCGGGCCGTGCGGCCGCCTTCGGGAATCTGGTGCACCTTGACCTGGTACATCTTGCCCTTGTTGCTGAACAGATTCATGTACTGGTGGTTGGAGGTCGTCAGGATGAAGGTGATGAAATCCTCCTCCGCGACCTGCACCCCGGTGATGCCCGTGCCGCCACGTCGCTGCTGGCGGTAGTTGTCGAGGCTGGTGCGCTTCAAGTACCCGTTGCGCGACAGGGTGATGACGACCGGCTCGTCGGGGATGATGTCCTCGATGTCGATGGAATCGGGATCATGGGCCAGAATTTCGGACTTGCGCGGCGTGGCGAAGTTGTCGCGCAGATCCTGCAGCTCCTGCCGGATGACGGATTTCAGGACTTCCGTGTTGTCGATGACGCTGGTCAGGTATTCGATCTGCTTCAAGAGCTCGGCATATTCCTCCAGGAGCTTTTCGCGCTCCAGGTTGGTCAGCCGCTGCAGACGCATGTCGAGAATGGCCTGAGCCTGGATCTCGGACAGGCCGAAGCGTTCACGCAGACGCTCCTTGGCCTCCTGCGGGGTCTTGGAGGCGCGGATGAGCGCGACCACTTCATCGATGAAATCAAGGGCGATGCGCAGACCTTCAAGGATGTGCGCCCGATGCTGGGCCTTCCTGAGGTCGAAGCGGGAGCGGCGGATGACCACCTCGCGGCGGTAGTCCAGAAAATACTCCAGCACCTGCTTCACGTTCAGCAGCTGGGGCCGGTTGTTGACGACCGCCATCATGTTGATGCCAAAGCTGGTTTCGAGCGACGTGAACTTGAAGAGCTGATTGACGATCACATCGGAGAAGACACCCTTTTTGAGGTCCATGACGATGCGGATGCCCTTCATGTCCGACTCGTCGCGCAGGTCGGAGATGCCCTCGATCTTGCGTTCGTTGACCAGCATGGCGATCTTTTCCACCAGGGTGGACTTGTTCAGGGCGTAGGGAATCTCTTTTACGACAATGGATTCCAGATCCCCTTTGCGCTTTTCGATCACAATACGCGAACGGATGCGCACCGAGCCGCGACCGGTGCGGTAGGCCTCGCGGATACCGGCCTTGCCGTAGATGAGCGCGCCCGTGGGGAAATCCGGGGCCTTGATGTACTGCATCAGCTCATCGATGGACGTCTGGGGATCGTCAAGCAGCCGCAGGGTCCCGTCGACCACCTCGCCCAGGTTGTGCGGCGGAATGTTGGTGGCCATGCCCACGGCGATGCCCGAGGAACCGTTGACCAGAAGATTCGGGACCTTGGTCGGCAGGACCGAGGGCTCCTGCAGGGAGTTGTCGTAGTTGGGACGAAACTCCACCGTGTCTTTTTCAATGTCGGCCAAAAAGGAGCTGGCCAGCTTTGACATGCGCACTTCGGTGTAACGCATGGCCGCCGCGGAGTCGCCGTCGATGGAACCGAAGTTGCCCTGGCCGTCGACCAGGGGATCACGCATGTTGAATTCCTGAGCCATGCGCACCAAGGCGTCGTACACGGCCGAGTCGCCATGAGGGTGAAACTTGCCGATAACGTCACCGACCACGCGGGCGGACTTCTTGTAAGCCCGGTTGTACGTGTTGCCGAGCTCATGCATGGCGAAAAGGATACGCCGGTGAACGGGCTTGAGGCCATCGCGCACATCCGGGATGGCCCGGCCGATGATGACGCTCAGTGAATATTCCAGATATGATTTCTGAAGTTCTTTTTCGATACTGATGTTGGACACATCCACCTCAATTTCTTGTAAAAGCTGTTGAACCCGAGCTAAATGTCAAGGTCCGAAACCAGAAGGGCATTGCGCTCGATGAATTCACGCCGGGGTTCGACCTTGTCGCCCATGAGCTTGGTGAACAGCTCGTCGGCCTCGACCACATCGTCGATGGTTACCTGCAGGAAAGTACGGGCCTCGGGGTCCATGGTCGTGCTCCAGAGCTGCTCCGGATTCATCTCACCCAGACCCTTGTAGCGTTGCACGTTGATCCCTTTCTGGGCCAGATCCAGAACCTGGCGCAGCAGATCGAAGGGACCCGTCGCCTCCAGCTCCACGTCCTTGTGCCGGATTGTCCAGACCTGCCCGGAACCAAATTCCCTGATCTTGCCCAGAAGCTCAACGGCCCGGCGATAGCGTTTGGAATAAAAGAATTCCACGCCAAGACGGATGACATGATTATTGGTGTCAACGAAGCGCAGGTAATGACGCGCCTCGGTGTCCAGCGCCTCGCCGTTCTGGGGCTCGTCCTGTTCGCTGATCAGCTCCAGGGAAAAGCCTCCTGCGGCCATGTGAGCCGTTAACGCTTCGTCCGGACCGTTTGCGCGCAGCTCATCGGGCTCGATCGCGCCGGGTGCGTTGACAACCCGCATGAACAATCCGTCGGGGATGCCCATGTTGGCAACATCCAAGGCGAGTTCGCGCAGGGCCAGAATGCTGTTCAGAAGTCCTTTCAGCTCCTCCCCCGTGAGGGGATCCCGGCCCTGAAGAATCAGGGCCACCTCTTCGGTTACGCGCTGAATCAGGAACTGGCTCATCTCGTCTTCATCCTTGATGTAGCGCTCGAAAGAGCCCTTGTGCACCCGGTAGAGCGGGGGCTGGGCAATATAGAGGTAGCCCTGCTTGATGAGTTCCTCGTAGTGGCGGAAGAAGAAGGTCAGGATCAGGGTGCGGATATGCGCCCCGTCGACGTCGGCGTCGGTCATGATGACGATCTTGTGGTAGCGAAGCCGCGTAAGATCCACGTCGTCCTGGCCGATCCCCGCGCCCATGGCGGTGATGAGGGCCTTTATTTCCTTGTTCTGGAGCATCTTGTCGAAGCGGGTCTTCTCCACGTTCAAAATCTTGCCGCGCAGGGGCAGGATGGCCTGGAACTTCGGGTTGCGCCCCTGCTTGGCAGAGCCGCCGGCCGAATCGCCCTCGACAATGAACACCTCGCACTCGGCCGGATCCTTACTCTGGCAGTCAGCCAGCTTGCCCGGCAGGGCGTTGTCGGAAAGCGCGCCCTTGCGGCGCACCAGGTCCTTGGCCCGTCTGGCCGCGTCACGGGCCCGGGCCGCGTCGATGACCTTTTCGATGATCAGACGCACGTCCTTGGGGTTTTCACCGAAGAACTGGTTCAAGGCCTCGTAGACCATGGTGGACACATATCCGGCCACTTCGGAGTTGCCGAGCTTGGTCTTGGTCTGACCCTCGAACTGCGGATTGGGGATCTTGACGCTGACGATGGCGGTCAGGCCCTCGCGCACGTCGTCACCGGAAACTTTCTGCTTGAGCTTCTTGGGCAGATCCGCGCTGCTCTGGATGTAGGTGTTGATGGCGCGGGTCAGGGCCGTCTTGAAGCCCTGCAGGTGCGTGCCGCCTTCGCGGGTGCGGATGTTGTTGGCGAAGGTGTACATGTTTTCCTTGTACCCCGCCGTGTACTGCAGGGCGAAGTCGATGCTCACGCCCTCCATCTCGCCCGTCCCGCCGACGACCTTGTGGATGCCGTTGTCCAGGTTCTTGTTCTTGACGAAGAGAGGCAGACCGCCGTCGTACTTGAACAGGTCGCGGTTCTGGGTCTTCTCGTCGAAAAACTCGATCTTGATGCCCGGATTAAGGTAGGCGAGCTCCTCGAAACGCTTGGCCAGCACGTCATACTGGAAGTCGAGCTCCTCGAAGATTTCCTCGTCGGGCCGAAAGCGCACCAGGGTGCCGGTCTTGTCGGTCTCGCCGACAACAGCCAGGGGAGCCTGGGGCACGCCGCGCACGTAGCGCTGGTAATGGCGCTGGCCTCCGCGACTGACCGTGACTTCGAGGTATTCGGACAGGGCGTTGACCACGGACACGCCGACTCCGTGCAGGCCGCCGGAGACCTTGTAGCTGTCGTTGTCGAACTTGCCGCCCGCGTGCAGCACGGTCATGACGACCTCCAGCGCGGGCTTGTTCTCCTTGGGGTGCATGTCCACGGGAATGCCGCGGCCGTTGTCCACGATGCTGACCGAGTTATCCATGTGCACGACGATCTTGATGTGATCGCAGTAGCCGGCCATGGCCTCGTCAATGGAGTTGTCGATGACCTCGTAGACGAGGTGGTGCAGGCCGTTGGTGTTGGTCGAGCCGATGTACATGGCCGGGCGCATGCGCACAGCGGACAAACCTTCAAGAACGGTGATGTTGTCTGCGGTATAAGTTGATGCTTTTGTCATGGGGTGTTCTTGTTTCATGGAAAGAGTGCGGGCCTTGGCTCCTACAGCTCTTCCTCGCTGTAATAGGTGTCTTCGGTGATCTCCACGGGCATAGTGATGACCATGTAGTTCGGGTCGTCCTTGCCGGTGATGCGGCAGGGCTCGGAGGGGCCCACGAAAGAGAAGGTCAGGGAGTCGGACACGAAATGCCCGAGGATCTCGAGGATGACCTTGGTCGGCAGGGCAATCTTGGTCAGCTCGCCCTGATACTGGCAACTGATCAGCTCCGTGCCTTCGCCAATATCCTGGCCCTGGCAGTAGAGGGACAGTTCTTCGGGACCGAAGTCGAAGAAGGTGGCCTTGTTGGCTTCGGTGTTGAAGACGAAGATGCGGTCCAGGGCGTCGGTCAGCTCGTGCCGGTCCACCACGAGGGTGGAGGCGAAGCGGTCCTTGTACTGGTTGATGAAATTACGGTAGTCGGCAAACACGTAGGCCTTGAGCGGCAGGCTGAAGGATTCCTTGCGGTTCTCGGTGCGCAGAAAGAGGCGCTTGTCCGAGAGGCTGATCTCGATCTCGTCGTTGGTCAGCCACTTGCGGATTTCGAGCAGGTACTTCTTGGAGACCAGAAATCCGTCCTGACCCAGAACGGCGCGGATGTCGGGGTTGGAAAAGCGCAGCAGGCCGAACTGGTGACCGTTCAGACCGCAGATCTCCACGTCGTCGCCTTCCACCGGCGCGAACTTGATGCAGTTCATGCTGGTCAGGTCTTCGTCGTCGGCGATGCAGAACGCGATGCGGTCGATGATCTCCTTAAAAAGGTCCCCGGACCAGAGCACGGCGTTCTGGGCCGGAAAAGGATTGAAATCCTGGAACCAGGAGGACTCGTTGGCCGGGAGCTTGTACTTGCGGCGGCCCTGTTCGATGTGCAGATGCTTGGCGGAAGGGTCGAGCTTCAGGGTGATCTCACCGGGAGGAAGGCGGCGCATCAGTTCGCAGAACTTCTTGCCCTGCACGCCGACCAGTCCGCCGTCGCTGATCACGGCCGGATAGACACCCACGAACTCGATGCTCGAATCCGTGGCCAGGATGGATATGCCATCACCTTCGGCCTTGAGCCAGACCGTGCGCAGATAGGCCGCGCCGGTCTTGGAGGGGATGATGTTGGCGGCTTTCAGCAGTCCGTCAATGACATCTTCCTTACGCACTTTCAAAAACATCGCCGACTCCTTTTCCTGACTAGGCAAGGGTTGTTTCGTTCATGGCCAGGCACTTGTCGCTCAGCTCATGTAACATGTTTTTTATGCTTTTATCATCTCTTTGCAATTGTTCGACTTTTCGGCAGCTGTAGAGGACCGTGGAATGGTCCCTTCCGCCAAAGGCCCGGCCGAGCTCCGGAAAGGACAGTCCGAGGTGCTTGCGACACAGGTACATGGCCACCTGTCGGGCAAAAACAAGGTCGTGCCTGCGGCCGGGGGACAGGATCTCTTCGGGTTTGAGCTTGAACTCGGCGCAAACCGCGTCCAGGATCTGTTCGACGCTCAGACTTGCCGAGGCGCGATCGTCCAGATAATTGAGAATATTGTCAAACTCCTCGTCGGAGATCTGCTCGTGGACCAGCTCGCGGTAGGCCCACAGCTTTAAAAGACACCCTTCCAGATTGCGCAGATCGGCGAACCGCTGGGCGAGGAGCAGAATCCTGTCCCGGGAAAGCTCCAGGCGGCGCTCCCGGCAACGCGTCAGGGCGTATTGGGTGCGGATGTCAAGATCCGGGGCCTTGAGCATGACGCTCAGTCCCCATTCCAGGCGCGACTTGAGCTTGGGAGCCAGAAACGCGAACCCGCCGACCTTGCCCGTGCAGGCAAAAACCATCTGTTTGCGTTGCAGATGGAAGTGGTCAAAAAGCGCCAGGAGTTCGGCTTGCATATACCGGTAGCGGGCGATTTCCTGCAGGTCGTCCACCGCCAGAAGCTTCATGGACATGAGAAATTTTCGAGCGTCGGACCGGGAGGAATACAGCTCGTGCAGGTCTTCTATGCCGCCTACATAGACCCTATCCCCGCCGAGTTCGCTGTGCGCGTTGGCGATGGCCCGCAACAGAAAGGACTTCCCTGAGCCGCTGTCCCCGCAAAGCAGAAACGGGTTGTACGGGGCTTCCCGGCTCTGGGCCACTTCCTGGGCCGAGGCCAGGGGGAAATAGTTCTTGTTGTTGACCAGAAAGTTGTCGAAAATGAACTCGGACCCGAAAGGAAGCTCCTGCCCGGCAGGCCGTGACTCGCGCACGATGCGTGAGCGGCTGCTGTCGCGGCATTCGTAGGCAACGCTCAGGCCCGACCCGGTCAAGGCCTGCTCGAAACGCGCTCTGGCATGAAGCTCGAACCAATCCGCGAAATACCTGTGTGGAAAGCGCACCGTGAGCACCGAATTCTCGACGCTGAGGCCCAAGGACGAACGCCATTTGCCGAGCTCTTCGGCGGAAAATTCCCGCGCCAGGGCCGCATCGACCTGCATGCCGTTCAACTGACCTCCGCAAGGACCGCAACCCGCGGCTGGTTTACTCCGGCGTACAAATCAGACATAGTCAACCTTTGCGGACCGACTGCGGCCCGATATCATATTTTGGAGGACATGCATGAGCGCACCATTTGAAGTCCACAGAACCATCGCCGAAATCAACGAAAAAATCCGACAGGGAAAAGCAGTCGTCCTTAACGCAAGCGAAATGACCAGCTTAGTTCGCAAGGAAGGCAAGGTCAAGGCCGCCAGACAAGTCGATGTCGTCACCACCGGCACGTTCTCGCCCATGTGCTCCTCCGGCCTGATCTTCAACATTGGGCAACAGCCTCCCACCATCAAGACCGCCAAGGTCTGGCTCAACGGCGTGCCCTGTTACGCGGGCCTGGCCGCCGTGGACTCCTACCTCGGTGTCACCGAACCGACGGAAGAGGACCCGCTGAACAAGGTCTACCCCGGCCAGTTCAAGTATGGCGGAGGCCACGTTATCGAAGACCTGGTCAAGGGCAAGCGCGTGCACCTCAAAGCCGAGGCCTACGGCACCGACTGCTACCCGCGCAAGGCCATCGAAAAGAAGGTCTCCCTGAGCGAGCTGCGCAACGCCATTCTCTTCAACCCGCGCAACTGTTACCAGAACTATAACTGCGCCATAAACCGCACCGACAAACTCAAATACACCTATATGGGCCCGCTCAAGTCGAATCTGGGCAACGCCAACTATGCCACGGCTGGCGAGCTGAGCCCATTACTGAATGACCCGTATTTTCGAACCATCGGACTGGGTACCCGTATCTTCCTGGGCGGCGGCGTGGGCTACGTCATCGGCGAAGGCACCCAGCATGTCCCCGACCCCAAACGCAACGAGCGCGGCGTGCCCATGAGCGCCTCGGGCACCCTCATGGTCAAGGGCGATTTGAAAGGCATGAACGCCCGCTATCTGCGCGGAGTCAGTATCGTCGGCTACGGCTGCTCTCTGGCCGTGGGCCTGGGCATCCCCATTCCCATTTTAAATGAGGAGATGGCCTGGTTCACCGGCGTGGCCGACGAGGACATTCAGGTGCCCGTGGTCGACTACGGCGAGGACTACCCGAACGGATACCCCTCCAAATACGGGCACGTCTGCTTCGCCGATCTGAAGAAGGGCGTCATCACCGTAGAAGGCAAAGAGGTTCCCACCACTCCCCTGACCAGCTACACCCTGTCTCTGGAAGTGGCCGAGGAACTCAAGCGCTGGATCCAGGAAGGCAAATTCCTTCTGACCGAAGCCCAGGAACCCATCCCCGCGAGGTAAACCATGACTGCGGCTGTTTATTTCTGGAACCTGCGCGCCTCGCGCAAGGCACCGTATGAAGCCAAGGTCAAGCGCCTGCTCAAACTGGCGGGCCTTGGCGCCACGCTTCGGTCCGGGGACTTGGCCGCGGTCAAGCTGCACTTCGGCGAAGGCGGGGGCACGACCCACATGCGCCCCCTGCAGCTCACGCCCATTCTGGCCTTTATCCGCAAATGCGGAGCCAAGCCCTTTCTGACCGACACCAACACCCTCTACGTGGGCCAGCGCGGCGAGTCCGTGTCCCACGCATTGCAGGCTGCGGCCCACGGGTTCGATCCCAACGTCCTGGGTGCGCCGGTCATCATCGCCGACGGTCTTAAAAGCGGTAACGAACGAGCCATCCCCTGTCCCGGACAACATTTCGACGCCGCCTATCTGGCCGGGGACATCGTCGATGCGGACATGCTGATCACGGTCAGCCACTTCAAGGGCCACGATCTGGCCGGGTTCGGCGGGGCCATCAAGAACGTGGGCATGGGTTGCGCCACGCGCAGGGGCAAGATGCAGCAGCATTGCGGCCTGGGCCCCACGATCCACCCCGAGCACTGCACCGGATGCGGCCAGTGCGTGGAAGTCTGCAGCCACGGAGCGCTCAAACTGGATCTGGATAACAAGATATGGATCGACCGCGACAAATGCGCGGGCTGCGCGGCCTGTTTCCTGGTCTGCCGCTCAAGCGGTCTGGAAGTGGATTGGCGGGTGGATGTGAACACTTTTCTGGAACGCATGGCCGAATACGCGGCGGCCGCCCTGTTGACCAGAGCCAGGCAGACCTTTCACCTGAGCTTCATCCAGCAGGTCAGTCCTGGGTGCGACTGCATGGGCTTCTCCGACGCGCCCATCTGCCCGGATCTCGGGCTTTTGGCCTCCTGGGACCCGGTGGCCCTGGATCAGGCCTGCCTGGACATGGTCAACGGAGCCCAGCCCCTGCACCCCAGCGCCCTGCCAACCGGAATAAAACCGGGCGAGGATAAATTCGAGGCTATCCACGGCCATGTACGGGGTGGATACCTGCTCGAGTACGCCCAGGGCCTGGGCTTGGGTTCGCGCGAGTACACGTTGCAACCGGTCTGAAGCGGCACTCCGGCCCACATTGATGCTGGACAAAGAGCCCGACGCTATTATATGTGGCCAATCTTTGAATCAGTGCTTAATTAATCCCATTGGAGGAATACATAATGGCTCAGAAGAAAATCGAACGCAAAAAAGAGATTGATCGTCGCCGTAAACGTCGTGCCGAACGCATCAAGGAACGCATCAAGGAAGCCAAGGCCGCTGCCAAAAAGTAGGCCTGCTTTTAGGGAGGGAACCATGCCCATTTATGAATACTGCTGCGAAGACTGCCGTCAGATCTTCGAGGAATGGCAGAAGGATTTCCAGGACAGGGAAAAAATCTGTCCGGTCTGCGGGGGCACGTCCCAGAGGCTTATCTCCAACACCTCCTTTGTACTGAAGGGAGGCGGCTGGTACGCATCCGGCTACAGCAAAGACTCCGGCGGCAACGGCAAGAAGGACACCCCGTCCACTCCGGCCCCGGACACAACCTCTTCGGCGTCCTGACAAGAGGCAGCTCCGGCTGCCTTTTTCATTTCCGGCCGTGGAATTTCCCACGGCCCCGAACATTTACCCACCCGCACCACCATGATCGATCGTTATACCCGCAAGGAAATGGGCGAGATCTGGACCCTGGAACACAAGTTCCGGGTCTGGCTCGAAGTTGAGCTGGCCATCTGTGAAGGCTGGCACGCCATGGGCGTCATCCCGGCCGCAGACATGAAGCCCATCAGAGAAAAGGCAGATTTCGAACTGGACCGGATCCTTGAACTTGAGGAAACCACCAAGCACGACGTCATCGCCTTTCTGACCGCCGTCGAAGAAAAGGTCGGCCCCTCGGCCAGATACATCCACCTCGGCTGCACGTCCTCGGACATTGTCGACACGGCCAACGCCGTGCTGCTGACCAGGGCAGGAAAGATCATCCTGGCCGATCTGGACAGGCTGCTGGGCACCCTTGAGACGATGGCCAAGACCTACCAGGGCAGGCTGTGCATGGGCCGCACCCACGGCATCCACGCTGAACCGACCAGCTTTGGCCTGAAGATGGCCGTGTTCCATGCCGAGTTCCAGCGTCACAGACAGCGCTGGATCGACGCCCTGGAGAACATCCGCTTTGGCAAGATCTCCGGCGCGGTAGGCACCTACGCCCAACTCGAACCAGAGCTTGAGGAGCGCGCCCTGACCATTCTCGGTCTTCAGGTCGATCCCATCTCCACCCAGGTCATCCAGCGCGACCGCTACGCCCAGTATTTCACTACCCTCGCGCTCATCGCCGGCGGCATCGAACGCATCTGCGTGGAGCTTCGGCACCTGCAGCGCACCGAAGTGCTTGAAGTGGAAGAAGGGTTCGGCAAGGGACAGAAGGGCTCGTCGGCCATGCCGCACAAAAAGAACCCCATCTCGGCCGAGAACCTGACCGGACTCTCCCGCCTGGTACGCACCAACGCCGTGGCCGCCATGGAGAACATGGCCCTGTGGCACGAGCGCGACATCAGCCACTCCTCGGTGGAACGCGTCATCATGCCCGACTCGACGATCATGGTGAATTACATGCTCAACCGTTTGAACGGCCTGCTCGCGAACCTGCGCATCATCCCCGAGAACATGGAGCGCAACCTGATGGGCTCCTACGGCCTCTTCTTTTCCCAGCGCGTGCTCATCGCCCTGGTGGAGGCGGGTCTCCCGCGTCAGGAGGCGTATGTCATGGTTCAGGCCGTGGCCATGGACTGCTGGCGGGACCGGACCTCGTTTGAGGCCGCCGTGCGCGACAACTCGGGCATCACCGCCCATCTGGGCGCCGCCCGCCTGGACCAGGCTTTTGATCTGAACTATTATCTGCGGCACGAACAGACCGTGTTCAACCGCGTTTTTTTGCAGGGGAAGAAAAATGATTGATCTGAAGAGGCGCCTGGCCCGGCTGCTCATCGAAAAGTCCTACCTTGAAGGCGATTTTACCCTGACCTCGGGCAAGAAGAGCGACTACTACTTCGACTGCAAGCACACCGCCCTGCACCCCGAAGGGGCATGGCTCATCGGCAAGCTTTTTCTGGACATGATCCGCACCAAGGGCGGGATCAAGGGCGTGGGCGGCATGACGCTGGGGGCGGACCCTCTGGTATCAAGCGTGACCGTGGTCTCCCACCTGGAAGGCTACCCCCTGCCTGGGTTCATCATCCGCAAGCAGTCCAAGGGACACGGCACCAATCAGTACCTGGAAGGACTCAAGAACTTCGCCCCGGGCCAGAACGTCTGCCTGCTCGAAGACGTCATCACCACCGGCGGCACGCTGCTCACGGCAGTTGAGCGCGTGCGCGACCAAGGCCTCAATATCGTCGCCATCATGGGCGTGCTCGACCGCGAACAGGGCGGCCGGGATAATCTGGAAAAGGCCGGATTCGACCTGCAGACCATCTTCACCCGCAAAGAACTGCTCGAAACCGCGCAAAGCTAGGGAGGCTCCGGCCTTCCATTTCACCATGGACACCCGCACCTTCATCTTCATCGCGGCGTTCCTGTCACTTCTGTTTGCCGCCCCAGCCCTTTCCCAGGGCTGGACTCCATCCTTTTCCGCGAATCCAAGCACCCCAGCACTGTTCATGGCCGTGGACATGGGTCGGCAACGCGCCTTTCTGGTCCGCAACAAGGACGGAGAGCTCAATAAAATCAAACATATGCCCTGCACGACAGGCATGCGCGGCGGCGGCAAGCTCCTTGAGGGGGACCGCAAAACTCCCGAGGGTGTCTATTTTCTGGAGGGCAAAGCCACGGGAGGCCTCGATTTCGACCTTTTCGGCAATACGGCCTACCCCCTCAATTACCCCAATCCCGTGGACCGCATCCAGGGCAAGACCGGGAACGGGATCATGATCCACGGCCGTGGCCGCAGCTTCGGGCCGCGCCAGACCCTTGGCTGCGTGGTCCTTGAAAACGACGACGTGGACACTCTGGACCGCCACGTGCGCATCAACGCCACTCCGATCGTCATCGCGGAATCGGTGAGCTTGACGGGCAAGGCCGGGCCGCCCCCGGAGATCGTTCTCGGCACCTGGGGCTGGATCAAAGCCCGGGAGCGGCGCGAGAATGCGTTTTTCGAGATCTACGATCCCGTGCGCTTTGAAAAATCATCAAACATGAGCTTTGCCCGTTTTCGTCAGAAAACCCTGCAGGAATTCGCCAGCGCCGAATGGGTCGATATCCGCATAGAAAATCTGCAGGTCCTGCAGGGGCCGGATTACATGGTTTCGGTCTTTGCCCAGCGCACCTTTCCCCACGGGGAACAGGGTTGGCGCAGGCTGTACTGGATGCGCCAGGTGGAGCTGTGGAAGATCGTGGGCGAGGAGTGGATTCCGCAGAACCTGGGCGGCAGCGTGGACTACGCCCAGTTGGTCGGTAAGGAGATTCGCGAACGGTTGCGCGAATGCGCCCAGGCCTGGGACAAGGGTGATCTCAAAACCTTGCTACGGACCTACGACCGGACCGGCAGTCGCAATGGCGCCCAGGGCCGCGAAGCCATCGCCGCATCGCTTGAACGCGACAAGGCGGCCAAAAAGAAAAATCCCTACAGCGCCGAACCCAAGGTGCGCGTCACCAAACAAGGAGTTGAGGCCAACCTCCTGACGGACGGGCATTCCCGGACCATCCTCTTTCTGCCCGGGGCCTTTAACACCTGGCTCATTGCACGCGACGAGGCGGCGAAGCAGCCATGACCTTCACCAACCTGCCCCTGCGATACGTTCAAGAGCACCCCCATTTTCTGGACCTCTTTTTGATCCGTGGGCTGAATCCCGAACTTGGCCTTGACGCCCTGGCGCTTGATACCTTTTCGCCCGATTGGCACAAAAAGATCGCCCGCATTTTTCATGATGCCGGGCTGACCTGCGCCGTGCACCTGCCCTTTTTCGACCTGCGTCCGGGAAGCCTGGACCTCATGATTCGCAAAGCGAGCAGGCAGCGCCTGCTGCAAGCCGTGGAAACGGCCCGAATTTACGACCCGGCGCATTTCATCGCCCACCTGGACTACATCAGCGTCATCTATTCCCACTTCGAGGAAGCATGGCTTGAAAATTCCCTGCGCACCTGGGAGCTTGTGCTGGATCAGACGGCAGACGTGCCGCTCTACCTTGAAAACGTGTTTGAACTGAGCCCGGATCATCATGTGCGCGTGCTGCGGGGCCTTGGAGGCAAGGCCGGAGTCTGCCTGGATGTGGGGCACTGGCACTGTTTCGCCCAGGGGCGTAAGCGCGGAAATCTGACGGAGTGGCTTGCGGCCCTGTCCCCCTTCCGCCTGCACCTGCACCTGCACGACAACGATGGCCAGTCCGACGCCCATCTTGGACTGGGCGAGGGGACGATCCCCTGGAACCACCTCTGGACCGGCCTGACCGGCAGGGAGGCCACGGCCACCTTCGAACCGCACACCGAGGCTGCCTTCCTGGCGACCCAGAACTACCTGCGCGATCACGGCCTGAAGCTCTGAACCGGCGCAAATCGCGACACGAATCACGACAGAAATCACGACACCAGCCTTGTCAATCGCGACAGAGATTGTCGTCGATATCGTGCGCACAGTGCGGCAGGCATGAGAGCCTGCTCTTTTAAAACGACGTGCCCTCAAAGGCCGGCCATTCGCCCTTGTAGCCCCGGCACAGGAAAATGGTGAAGGTCTGGCCGGCGCGTTTACCGTGCGCGGTGGTCACGACCCTGGGCTCATCCACGCTTTCAAACAACTCCAGCACCATCTGCGAAACTTCACTCTTCTCACCCTTGACCACGAAGACAGCGCTTTGCATGCCCTGATCCGGACCGGGCCAGAGATCGTATTGGTTCATTTTGCGCCCTCCGGCCAGGCAGAATGCACGCTGCTGCCCCGGGACGTAAAAGGACAGCTCCGCCGTGACCCCGTACTGACTGGCGAACACGAAAACCGAATCCTTGCCGCCAAGCTCGTCCCGGGCCTGGGCCACCTGCGCGCCCAGATCCTGCCAGCCCAGCAGGCGATGGACCGGGTTTTTGGGGCCGTCAAAAGGAATGAAGGCCTGCAGGTGCAGCAGAAGGAAAACCACCGCGCCCAGAGCGGGCCAGGCGAAGCGCCACTTGGGGCGCGGCTCGCGATGCACGAAGCGCTCCACGGCCAAGGCCGCGAGCAGGATGCCTGCGGGATAGGCCGTGGCCGACCAGTTGGCCTCGATCTTGGTGTGCAGACTCCAGAACAGGAAAAAAAGCCACACCGGCCAGAAAAAGACCGTCAGCATGATGCCCGTGGACCTTGGCAGCCAGGGGAAGACCGGCTCCGCGTTGCGCAGGAGCTGACGTCCGACCAGCCAGGCCCCGATGAACAGGAACACGAACCACCACGGGGTCAGCACGCCTACCTGGCTGCCCAGATATTCGGGAAAATTCTTCAGCTCGAAAAAGACCTTGGCCTTGTCCCCGGCCATGGCCCCGCGATAGAGGACATGCTTGATCCCGACCCAGCCGTTGGTGGCGTTCCAGATCAGGATGGGCAGCATGCCAAGAACGCCGCCAATTCCAAGGGTCTTGAGCAGCCTCGGCCAGAACAGCGCCGGCAACTCCTGTTTGCGCCCGATCCAGAACGCGGCCACGAGCGCCAGGGGGATGAAAAGCACCATGGTGTACTTGGAGGTGATCCCCAGGGCCAGACACAGGCCCAGCAGCACGAAAGCCGCGAGATGTCCCCTGTCCACGGCCAGAGTCAGGCAGATCATGGCTCCGATCCAGCAGACCAAGAGCGGGTTGTCCGTGGTCATGAGCAGACCGCCGGCCATGAAAAGCATGGTCGTGTTGAGCACAAAGAGGGTCCAAAAAGCGGTGCGGATACGTTTCAAATAAACGCCGATCCAGCCCAGCACGACCAGCTGCATGATCAGTGCGCCGACCATGGCCCCGGAGCGCACCCCGAGTTCCGTGGCCCCCAGAAAGGCCGTGCCCACGTAATTGATGACCGCGATGAGCGGACCCTTTGAGTAGTAGGACCATTGCAGGGTCCGGCTCCAGTCCCAGTACTGGGCCTCGTCCGGGGCAAGGTTCAGCTGGCCGGAGACCACGAACCAGTATCTGGCCAGGGTCGTCCCGGTGATGATGAGCAGGCTCAAAACCCAAAAAAGCGCGGATTCTTGGCGATCGGTCATATGGCCCCCTCCTTGGCGGGAGCAGTGGCGAGAATGCCTTTTATGTCTTGAGCGCTGATGCGCTCCATCGCAAAATCTTCCTGCCAGGGCGGCAGAACGAAAAATGAACGACCGGGCCAGGACAGGGCGGCGGCATGGAGCAAAAGCCCGCCGCCTCTTCCGTACCTGGGATCCCCGACAATGGGGTGCCCGCTGTCGGCCAGATGGACCCGTATCTGGTGGGTGCGGCCCGTACCGAGCACAACCAGCAGCAGGCTTCTTTGCCCGGCCGCGGACAAGGGATGCACGTGGGACACGGCCCGCTTGCCCTGTCCCGAGACCACCTGTTCGCCGCCCGCCGTCTTGACCTTGGCCAGCTCGGAAACAACGGTCCGCCACCCCGTTTCGGACCACTTTCCTTCGACCCAGCACAGATAGGCCTTGGTCACGGCCGGCCAGGAGGCGTGCATGGCGCGCAGAAAGTCGTGAGTTTTGGCGCAAAGCAGGATCCCGGAAGTGTCGCGATCCAGGCGATGCACCGGAACGGGCACAAAAATCTGACCCGCGGAGCGCTCCTTCAGACGGTCGTGCACGGAATCGGCCCAGCCCGTGCCTCCGTGAACCGGCAACCCGGCGGGCTTGTCGATGACCAGCATTTCCTCGTTCTCGAACGCGACGTCAAGTCCGGGCAGAAGGCCCACGGCCTCTACCTTGCGCTGCACGGTGACGGGCGGAACGCGCACCATCTGGCCCGTCAGCACGCGGTCGAAGGGTTTGCAGCGGCGGCCATCCACACGCACCTGCCCGGTGCGCACCAGGCGCATGTAGAGGCCTGCCGGAAGAACGCCCAGACGCGCCTCCAGAAAGGAGGCGAGCTTGCGGCCGTTTTCCTCGGGTCCGACCTCCACCAATTGAACCGACGTCCTCTCCGACTGCATGGCCCCTCCGCTTTGACAGGCCCTTTCTTGATGGCTACAGGGGCTCTTGTCAAACAACCCCTTTAGCCATCCCCCTATGAAAAAAACCGCTCGTTCCTTCAGGCTGGTGTGCGCACAGAACCAGACCGCCGATGTGGAAGCCCTGCTTCATGCCGAAGGCTTCCGTTTTGAACCGCACCCCTGCTTCGCCCTGGCGCGGACGCTCACCGCCGAGCCCATGCCGCTGGGCCGAAGCGTCGCGGCCAGATTCGGTTACATCTACATCCAGGACAAGTCATCCATGCTGCCGCCTCTGGCCCTGGCCCCGAAGCCGGGAGACAAGGTCCTCGACTTCTGCGCCAGCCCCGGCAGCAAGACCGGGATTCTCTCCCAGCTTGTCGGGCCCACCGGACTGGTGCTGGCCAACGAACCCAGCCCGGACCGCCTGGCCACCTTGCGGGTAAACATGCGCCACCTCGGCTGCTTCAACGTGGGCACCTGTAAATACGAAGGCCAGTCCCTGCCGCTTGAAAATGATTCGTGGCCGCTCATCCTGCTTGATGCGCCCTGCAGCGGCTGGGGCACGGTGGACAAGAACCCTAAAGCGGCGCAGATGTGGGCCGGAGAAAAAACAGCGCCCCTTGAATCCCTGCAGCGGGAACTGCTTGCGAAGGCGGCGGATCTGCTTGCCCCGGGAGGGCGACTGCTTTATTCGACCTGCACCACAAACGTGCGCGAGAACGAGGAGCAGGTCCGTTTCGCCATGGAGAGTCTCGGCCTCGTGCCTGAGCCCTTGACCGAGTTCGCCGGGTTCACCTTCGACCCGTCCCTGCCCGGATGCCTTCTTGTGAACGGGGAAGACAGCCAGGCACAGGGCTTTTTCCTGGCCGCCCTGGGCAAGCCGGGCAGAGAGGCGCTAAGCAAGCGCACTTCCAAGGCCGAATTCCCTGGCGAGCGTGTTTCACGCGAAGAATTTTCGGCCCGCACCGCACTGGACACCAGCTGGCTCCCGGAGCACTGTTTTCTGAACGTGGGCGGCCGCATCTACCTGATTCTGGAACAGGCGGCCACTGAACTTCCGGGGGAACTCCGTTGGCAGGGTTTTGCCGTGGGCAAGAGCGCCAAGGATTCCATCCTGGCCGACGCCACGCTGCGCATGTTCGTCCCCCCTGTGCCGGATGACAAGAGCCTGGTTCTCGAACGGGTTCAGACCATCCGCGAACTCCTGTCCGGGCAGAGCCTGCCATGGACCGGAGGCAAAAAACGCCTGGCTTTTTATTTCAGAGGGCTTCCCCTTGGCTTCCTGACTATCAAAGGCAATCGCTGCCTGTGGTCGGATCGATAACACAAATAGGAGAGCATCATGATCGGATATCTGCGCAAGGCGGCCCGACTCTTTCACCCGGGTTCCAAGAGAACCATCATTCTGCCGCTTGATCATGGACTTTCCGAAGGGAACATCCCCGGCCTTGAAGATCTGGGCAGTCTGTTGCGCGGAGTGCAGCACCTGCCCACCCAGGGCGTGATCCTGCACAAGGGCATGGTCATGGCCCACGCTGGCGAGATCCGGCTGGACCAGTCCCTTATAGTGCACCTCTCCGCAGGCACCCGGCACGGCCTGCCCTCGTACAACAAGGCCCTGGTCTGTTCGGTGCAGGAAGCCCTGCGCCTGGGTGCGGACATGGTCTCCATGCACATCAACATCGGCAACGATCTTGAGGACCGCATGCTCTCGGACCTCGGGGCCTGTGTGGAGGAAGCTCACCAGCTCGGCCTGCCGCTTCTGGCCATGATCTACGCCCGCGGCGGACAGATCGTGAACGAGAACGACCCGTCCCTGGTGGCGCACAGCGTCCGCATCGGCGCGGAGCTTGGCGCGGACGTGGTCAAGGTGCCTTATTGCGGTCACAGCCAGAGCTTTGCGCGGGCCATCGCGGCCTGCCCGGTGCCCGTGGTCATGGGCGGAGGCCCGCGTAATGGCGATTTCCGCGCCTTTTTGCGCACCGTGCGAGAATCCCTGGATGCGGGGGTGGCGGGGATGTGCATCGGACGCAACATCTTCCAGCAGGATAACCCGGCCAAGGCCCTGGAAGAGATCTGTGGCCTGGTGCATGGGAAGGGGTAGAGTCAGGTCGTGGGTTCGGTCTTCCAGGCGAGGAGCGGGGTCTGGGCTGGCTGAGCGGTGAGGTCGATGCGTACGGCCGTGAAGGCGCCCATCCAGGGCGGGACAGGCGTGCTGTTCAAATGGCGAATGCCCGGGGTCGGGATCCATGTGCAGGGCGGACCGAGCAGGATTGAGCGGGCTTCTATCCTCCCCGGCGAGAGGTTTTTCTGGATCATCCCGCGCATTTCTGGCCAGGAGAACCAACGCGCCCTGCTCAGGGTGGAATTTTTTTTCTCAAGCCGTACGGACAACCCGTAAAGGGACCAGCTGTTCAAAAATCCGATAACCAGGCCCTTGCGTGACACGCGCGCCGCTTCGCGCAGGGCCAGGTCCGGATCATCCACGAATTCCAGCACCGTCAGAAGCGAGACGTAATCGAACTCGCGGTCCTCGAAAGGCAGATGCTCGGCGCTGCCCAGATGCAGGTCGGCCCGGTGGCCGATCTTTTCCCTCGCCCGGGAGAGCATGTCCGGACTTTTGTCCAGGGCCGTCAGATCAAATCCGCAGGACCAGAAAAACTCCAGGAACATGCCCGTGCCGCAGCCCACATCAAGCAGCTTCTGCTTGCGCCGGGGCCAGGAGGCGATGACGCTCTGCAGCAGCTTTTCCTCCTGCCGCAGGGCGAAACCGCCTCGTGTGCTTGTGGACCATTTGTCATAGCGGGCCGCGCTTTCGTGGTTCCAGGGCATCAGATTTTGGTCACCGCTCCCTTGGCCGCCGACGAAGCCATGCGGCTGTAGCGGCGCAGGATGGAGGAGCGGATTTCCTTGGGATAGGGTTTAAAATCCTTGCGCCGCTGTTCAAGTTCGGCCTCGTCCACCAAAAGCTCCAGGCTGCGGGCCGGGATGTCGATCCTGATCAGATCGCCTTCCCGCACAAGGCCGATGGTTCCCCCCTCGGCCGCCTCCGGGCTGATGTGCCCGATTGCTGCCCCGCGGGTGCCGCCACTGAACCGGCCGTCGGTCAAAAGCGCCACTTCGCCGCCAAGCCCAAGCCCGGAAATGGCCGCGGTCGGGGTCAGCATTTCGCGCATGCCGGGTCCGCCCACAGGGCCTTCATTGCGGATGACGACCACGTCTCCGGCTTTGATCCCGCCATTCATGATGGAGGCTACCGCCTCTTCCTCGCCCTCGAAGACCCGGGCAACGCCCGTGCGTTGCATCATTTCAGGCGCCACGGCGGACTGCTTGACCACCGCGCCGTCCACAGCCAGATTGCCCTTCAGGATGGCGATGCCGCCCTCTTTGGAGTAGGGCTCGGCCACGGTGCGGATGACCTCTGGCCTCAGGATGCTCGGCTTTAAGGCCTCCAGGTTCTGACCCAGGGTCCGCCCGGTCACGGTCATGACATCGAGTTCGATGCGCCCGCTCGCCGCCAGTTCGTTCATGACGGCCGGGATGCCGCCCGCCTCGTGCAGATCCGAGATATGGTGCGGCCCGGCCGGGGACAGGCGGCACAGGTTGGGAGTCTTGCGGCTGATGCTGTCGAAAATGTCCAGGGTCAGATCGAGTTCAGCCTCGCGGAAGATGGCCGGCAGGTGCAACACCGTGTTGGTCGAGCAGCCCAGCGCCATGTCCATGGTCACACCGTTGGACACGCTTTTTTCGGTGACGATGTCGCGCGGGCGGATGTTCTTCTCGACCAGGGTCATGACCTGCATGCCCGCGTCTTTGGCCAGGCGGATGCGCGCGCTGGTCGGAGCGGGGATGGTCCCGTTGCCGGGCAGGGCCAGGCCCAGAGCCTCGGACAGGCAGTTCATGGAGTTGGCCGTGAACATTCCAGCGCAGGAACCGCAGCCCGGACAGGCGCATTCTTCCATGCGCTCAAGGTCCGCTTCGGTCATGCTCCCGCTCTTGACCTTGCCCACGCCCTCGAAGACCGTGATCAGGTCAATGGCCTTGCCTTCGAACTTGCCGGGCAGCATGGGCCCGCCGCTGATCATGATGGAGGGGATATTAAGGCGCAGCATGGCCATGAGCATGCCGGGCACGATCTTGTCGCAGTTGGGGATGAAGACAAGGCCATCAAAGGGTACGGCCGTAGCCGAAATCTCGATGGAGTCGGCGATGAGTTCGCGGCTGGGCAGACTCATCTTCATGCCTTCGTGGTTCATGGCCAGCCCGTCGCACACGCCGATGGTCGGAAACTCCATGGGCGTGCCGCCAGCCATGCGCACCCCGTCCTTGACGGCGCGGGCGATGATGTCGAGGTGCATGTGCCCCGGCACGATCTCGTTGGCCGAATTGACCACGCCGATGAGCGGGCGTTTCATCTCTTCCCGGGTCATACCCAGAGCAAAAAGCAGGGAGCGGTGCGGGGCCTTTTCCAAACCTTTGGTCATTTTATGGCTACGATTCACGACGGTCCTCGAATGGTTTAATTTCGGATAGCCACAAGGGAGCTCAGCACCCCTACCACGGCCAGAATGGCGACAATGGCCAGGCTGTGTACCTGCGGCAGAAAGGAGATGGTGATCCACAAGGGCGGAACATTGAACATGTCTTCGATGCCGTGGTGCAGGAGTTTTAAGAGCCCAAGAGCCAGGCTTGCGCCCAGCAGTCCCTGAAAGGCTCCGCCCACGAGCAGAGGAAACTGGATATATGCGCGGCTTGCGCCCACGAAGCGCAGGATTTCAAGTTCGTCGCGCCTGGCCAAGAGGGCCAGCTTGATCGTGTTGCCCACAACCAGGGCCACGACCACGAGCAGAAAACCCGTCACCGGCCAGAAAGCCATCTTGGTCAATCCAACCCAGGAGGTCAACAGATCGACCTGCAGCGGATTGAACGTCACCTTGTCGACTTTGGGCAGGCCTTCCAGTCGCTTGACCATTCCCGCAGCCCATTTCTTGCCTTCATCCTGGGGCAATTCACATTCGACCAGAGCCGTGGGCGGCAGGGGGCTTCTGCCTTTCATCCATTCCAGATCCACGTTCTTCTGGAACGATTCCGCGAGCACTCCCAAGGCCTGATCCGGGGTGTAGGTGCGCACGTTGACCACGCCTTCCATGGAGGACAGGCCGGACCAGACCTCTTTGAGCTCCTCCGCCGTGACATCGCTCTTCCAGTAGACCTGGAACTGCACGTTGCCCTGCCGGCTGCCGATCTGCAGGTCGAGATTGTGCACGAGCATGAGAAATGCCCCGCCCAGAAAGGAAACCAGGGTGATGGCCGCGATGGTCATGCACAGGGACCACGGGGCTCGGAACAGGTCGCGCACACCCTGCCCGATGAGATGAAAAAATACGCTCATGACTGACCTCCGCCAAGGGCGCAGCCCTCGCGCATGACCCCGTCCTCCAGGGTCACGATGCGTGCGTCGGCCATGCGTGCCATGATCTCACGGTTATGGGTGGCAATCATGATCGAAGTTCCGAATTTATGAAATTGCTGGAAAATATCCATCATGCGCATGGACAGTTCATGGTCGAGGTTGCCCGTGGGTTCATCGGCGAGGAGCAGCTTGGGCTTGACGACCACGGCCCTGGCCACGGCCACGCGCTGCTGTTCGCCCCCGGAAAGCTCCTCGCAGGGAGCCCCGGCCTTCTTGTCCAGATGCAGGCTGCGCAAAACGGCGCGAACCCTTTTTTCGATGATGTGCTGCCCGATGCCACGCACTTTCAAAGGCAGAGCCACATTGGCGAAAACGGTCTGCTTGGTGAGTATTTTGAAATCCTGGAAGACCACACTCACGTCCCGGCGCAGCAGGTGCTTGCGGCTCTCGGGCAGGGTGTTCAGGTCATAGCCCGCCACATCGGCCTTGCCGCGTTGCACAGGCAGGGCGCCGTGCAGGAGGCGCATGAAGGTCGTCTTGCCGGCTCCCGAGGGTCCGCACAGGAAAACGAATTCCCCCTGCTTCATGCAGAAATTGATGTCCTTTAAGGCCAGTTGGCGGCCAAAGGAATAGGAAAGTTTGGAAATACTGATCATGCTTTGTCCCCGGATTTTTCGCCGTCGTCGTGTTTGTGTTCCTGAGCGGCTATCTGCTTCAGGAGCGCCTTGGCTTTTTCAAAATCAGGATCATTGCCCAAAGCGTGAACCAAAAGCGATTTGGCCTTGCCGTATTGTTTTCTGTTCACGTAAGCCACGGCGGCATTGAAAAGAATTTTCGGATTGTCAGGTTCCTTGGCGAGGGCCGCGCGATAGATCTCGATCGCCCGGGACAATTCCCCCTTGCGCCGATAGGCCACAGCCATGTTGTTCAAGGTGTCGCAGGTCAGCGAAGAAAAAATGTATGATCCGAAATCGCGCTGCACTTCATCAACCATATCCAGATCGACATAGGCGTTCCAGATATCCTGCTTGATCTGATCATTCTTGCGGTCGATGTTTAAGGCCGTCATGAAATTCTTCCTGGCCTCGTGCAGATTTTCCCGATGCAGATTGATGGAGCCGCGCAGAATATAATATTCCGTGTTGTTGGGACTGATGGACACAGCCTTGTCCACGGCTTTAAGGGCCTGGTCCCACTTGGCCTGCCATGACTGAATCTTGGCCATGGTCTCCCAGCCTCTGGCAAAAAGGGAATTTGAGGCCAAAATGTCGCACAGGATTTCTTCGGCCTTTGAAAACTCCGAGAACTGCATGAGCACGCGCACATGCTCCAAAGCGATCCTCTGCGCCTGGCCGGGGTAGAGAAGTTCGAAGCGACGCAGCAGATCCAGAGCCTTGGCCTGCTCCTTGGCATGACACAGAGTTTGAATTTCCACCTTGAGCAGTTCGAAATCCTGTTCAAAGCCTCCATCAAAAACAGTGTTCAGGGCCTCGGACAAGGCCTTGATCGTCACCGGCTTGACCAGATACGCCGAAGCACCTCCATCCGAGGCCAGCGCCACGTCCTCCACCTCCGATTTGGACGTCAGAAAAATGAACGGCACATAGGGATAATCAGGCCTGGAACGCACGGCACGGAGCAAGGAGAGCCCGTTCATTTTCGGCATGTTCCAATCGGAGATAATGAGCCCAGGGCTACTCCCGTTCATCTGCGCAAGGGCCGCCTCACCGTTCTCCGCTTCCTGAAAATTGGAAAAGCCCAGAGCCCGCAACAGATTGACCACCGTTTCCCTGGCAGACAGAATGTCTTCGACCACCAATACGGTGATGTTCTTGTCCATCTCAATTATCCTCGGGGATGAAAAGAATCACGCAAAACCTGCTGCCTTGAGGCGCCACATCCTCCACCCATATCTTGCCTTTAAACATGGTCACGATCTTGCGGCAGATGAAAAGACCTATCCCGGTTCCTTTTATCCCGCTTTCAAGGGACTTGTCCGTGCGGACAAATTTATCGAAAATGGATTCCTTGTAACGATCCTCAATTCCCTCGCCATTATCCTCGACCCAGAATTTGAGCACCGTGTGCGTGGGATCCCCGGTTCTGCGCGACTCCCAGGTTCCCATCCCGATTTTGATCGCCCCGGTTGCCGGCGTGTATTTGATGGCGTTTGAAATCAGGTTCTGCACCAGATGGCAGAGCAGCATGGGATCACCGAGCACCTGTACATTAAGCTTGCAACAGTTTTCGATGGTCATGTTCTTTTCGCGGGCCAGAGGCATCAGGGCTTCGATTTGTTCGCACACCAACGGCAACAAGGAAACCGGACGGATAATGACGCCCTTCTCTTCGCATTCGTCCACACGGGCGATGTGCAGAAACTCGTCGATCATTTCCAGCAGCTTGGACGCGCCCTTGAAAGCCGTCTCGATGATTGGTTTCTGGGACTCGCTTGGCCCCAGATAGGAGAGCAGGTCCATATTGGATATAACGGCCGAAAGAGGGCTTTTAAAATCGTGCACCACCATCTGCACCAGTTCAGAGCGCTCGGTGGAGGCGATGATCAGTTCTTTCTGCTTGATTTCCAGTTCCTGGGCCAATTCCTGATAGCGGACCTTTTCGGTTTCCAATTTTTCGAAGATGGTGAGACTTTCGATCAAGGGGGTGATCCAGCCCGCGTATTCGAGTAGCGCAGCCAGATCCGCCTCGGTGAACGGCCCGCCTCCTTCCTTGTCGGATACGTTGATAACGCCGATAACCTGTCCCTGATCGGAAAACAGAGGTACTGAAATGAGCGATTTGGTCTTGTAACTGCCGCTTCGGCAGCAAAAACGACTGTCCGTATCAATATCCTTGATCAATAAAGGTGTCTTGTGCGTACAGACGTAGCCGGAGATGCTTTCCGGAGAAAGGGGCTGGGTCAGCCCCACTATCTCCTTGCGACTCGCGGCGACAACTTTGAGGCCCTGTTTGTTCTCGTCATAGAGCATGACCGAAGCATTGCGGCTATTGATCCTGGTCTGGATGAGCATGCCGCCGCAATGCAGTTTTTCGGCCGCAGTCATGGACCTGCTGGCCAAAATGGTCATCATGCTCCGCAGAAACTGTTCTATGCTGCCAGATTGTACCATCATCCGGCCCTATCTACCCGCACTTGGTAAAGCCGCAGGACGGGCAGACAAAGCAGCCTTCCTGAAAGACCAGCTCCGTCGCGCATTCCGGGCATTCGGTCTTGGACAGTGCTTTGTATGAATTTCGAGGAGTCGCTCCCTGCATGTACTTGTTTTCAAGGACCCAGGATACGGCATCGGGAATGGAGAGGAGCATGCCCTTTTTCTGAAAGACCGGATGCTCTCCACCGATCCCTTTGAGCTGTGTCACTATTTCACGCACATGGACGCCCGAGCGCAAGACCAGGGAGACAAGCCGCCCGATGGCCTCGGCCTTGGCGGTGATGGATCTTCCCGAGCGACCGATGGTAGCGAAAACCTCGAAGGGCTTGCCGTTGACCTCGTTGACCGTCAGATACAGATCCCCAAGGCCCGTGCGCACCTTCTGGGTGAATCCGTACACGATGTCGGGCCTATCCATGGGACGGCACCCATAATCTTTATTTTCTTCCTTTTTCCCGTCTCCGGTGCACAATACCTGCACGCTCTTGCAGCCGTCGCGGTAGACAGTGACACCCTTGCAGCCCTCTTCGTAGGCCATCCAGTAAATATTGTGAATGTCTTCCTGCTTGGCCGAATTGGGCAGGTTCACTGTCTTGGACACGGCATTGTCCGTGTACTTCTGGAAGGCCGCCTGCATCTTCAGGTGCCACTGCGCCTCGATGTCCATGGAGGTTACGTAAACGTTCCTGAGTTCTTCAGGAAGAAACTCCATGTTCCGGACCGATCCCTTTTCAATGACCTCGGCCATGAGTTTTTCGGAATAGCAGCCCTGGTCGTGCAAGGCCTGGACGAAGTAACTGTTGGCCTCGGTCAGCTTTTCTCCGTCCATGACCTGGCGCACGAAGCAGAGGGCAAAAAGCGGCTCCACCCCGGAGGAGCATCCGGCAATGATGGACAGAGTGCCCGTGGGGGCGATGGTCGTGGTGGTCGCATTGCGGAAGGGGCCCAGATTTTGTTCCTTGTAGACGGAGGTCTCGTAGGACGGAAAAGACCCGCGCTCGTCGGCAAGTTCCTTGGAAGCGGATTTGGATTCCTTTTGAATGAAATCCATCAGTTTTTCGGCAAGCAGGATGGCCCGGCGGCTGTCGTAGGGCAGCCCAAGCTGGTAGAGCAGATCGGCCCAGCCCATCACGCCAAGACCAATCTTGCGGTTCTTGCGGACGGTATCGGTGATGCGCTCCAGGGGATATTCGGAAGCGTCGATGACGTTGTCCAGAAAACGAACGCTCAGATGAACGATCTGGCGCAGCCTGTCCCAATCTACTTCCAATACTCCGTCTTTTTCGACGACGAAGCGGGCCAGATTGATGGACCCGAGGTTGCAGGCCTCATAGGGCAGCAGGGGCTGCTCGCCGCAGGGGTTGGTGCTCTCGATCTCGCCCTGGTCGGGGTTGGGGTTGTCGCGGTTGATGCGATCGATGAAGATGATGCCGGGGTCCCCGCTTTCCCACGCTTTGCGCACCAGCAATTCAAATACTTCACGGGCCTTTAAGTGCTCGATGATTTCCTTGGAATGAGGAGCAATGAGGGGATATTCCTCGTCGTTCTCCACAGCCTGCATGAATCTTTCGGTCAGGGCCACGGACAGGTTGAAATTATTGAGATCTCCCTCCCGCTCCTTGGCGCGGATGAATTCAAGAATGTCGGGATGATCAACGCGCAGAATGCCCATATTGGCTCCGCGCCTGGTTCCGCCCTGTTTGACCTGCTCGGTCGCCGTGTTGAAAATTTTCAGAAAGGAAATGGGACCGGAAGCCACGCCGCCCGTGGATCCAACCCGGCTATCCTTGGGACGCAGGCGGGTGAAGGAAAAACCGGTGCCACCTCCGGATTTGTGGATCATGGCCGCGTTTTTTACCGCGTCAAAAATCTCGTCCATGGAGTCGCCCACAGGCAACACGAAGCAGGCCGCGAGCTGTCCGAGTTCGGTTCCTGCATTCATGAGCGTGGGCGAATTGGGCAGGAAATCGTACTCCGTCATCATGGTGTAGAACGTGCGGGCCAGATCCTGCGGCTTCCAGGGAGAGGAGGGGTAGTTTTTTTCCATGGATGCTATGTTTGCCGCCACTCTCCAGAACATTTCCTTCGGACTCTCAATAGGCGTCCCGTCCAGTCCTTTTCGCTGGTAACGTTTCTTGAGCACCAACTCGGAGTTGGGATTGAGGGTCACATCGGGCAGATCTGCCGGCACTTTCATAACACTCATGAATACCTCACTTTACTTGAAATTATTGTATAGCTATCGAAAATTATTGGCTCTTCTTGATTGGTTTTTCTTTGTACTGGAGAAGACCCAAGACTTCAATCGCCAGAAATGGAACATGGTTTTTCAAGGCCTTTCCTGATTTATAAATAAAGAGAATATTTGGTTATTAAAATTATTAGAGGGGGCATTATGTGCGTTTTGAATTTAATATTCTGAAATAATTATAAATTATAAGTTTGCAGTTGGTGCTGAAGGATGTGTTTCGCGTCGTTTGAAAGCAAAGCAATCAGACAAAACAAACAAACTGACATATTTCGAACAAAGTTTTCAACAGCTGTTCGTTTACTTTTTAAGATACTAATTTTTTTATTAAAATTACTCATTGGAGATTTCATCCAGATATTTTCCGTATTCATTTTTTCTGAATTTCGTGGCCAGAGTTTTTAACTGTGCGCCATCAATAAATCCTTTTTTGTAGGCGATTTCCTCGATGCAGGCGATTTTGAATCCTTGGCGATCCTGGATGGCCTGCACAAAGCTTCCGGCCTGTTGCAGGGATTCGTGGGTTCCCGCGTCGAGCCAGGCGTATCCTCGTCCAAGCAGTTCGACCTTGAGGGTCCCGCTACGCAGGTATTCACGGTTCACATCGGTGATTTCGAGTTCGCCGCGTTCAGAAGGCCGCAGATTGCGGGCAATCTCGATGACAGTGTTGTCATAGAAGTAAATACCTGGAATGACATATTTTGATTTGGGATATTGCGGCTTTTCCTCGATGCTGACCACTTCGCCTGCGGCATTGAATTCAACGACCCCGTAGCGCTGAGGATCCTTGACCGGGTAGCCGAAGACGATGCCGCCCTTTTCAAGTCTTGCGCATTCCTGCAGAACTTTTGAAAGGCCCACGCCGTAGATGATGTTGTCGCCCAGTACGAGGCAGACGCTGTCCGTGCCGATGAAATCCGCGCCAAGAACGAAGGCCTGGGCCAGTCCGTCGGGGGAGGGTTGGACGATGTAGAAAAAACGGACCCCGAGTTCGCTACCGTCGCCGAGCACGTCTTTAAAACGCGGCAGGTCTTGTGGGGTCGAAATAATGAGGATGTCCCTGATGCCGGCCAGCATGAGAATGGAGAGGGGATAATAGATGAGCGGCTTGTCGTAGACGGGAAGAAGCTGTTTGCTGGTGCCCAAAGTCAGGGGATAGAGCCTGGTGCCGGAGCCTCCGGCCAGAATGATTCCTTTCATGGGATGGTCCTTGTGGTGCTGTTTATTGAACACCAAACCAGTACTCCAGACCCGGTCCACGGACAAGTGTCGACTCATTGCAGTAATGACAACAGCGCCGGGCTTTGGTAGGCATAACAGGTCAATACAAATAAAACCAAGCAGAAGGGGCGGCCATGCGCGTTACCTGGAAAGAAGCGAATCACCTCGATGCAGCCATTATTGGCCAGGGGCAGGATCATCCGTTGGCCCACGGTTGGATCGATGCGGACATGGATCTGCGGGTTGGAGAGATCATCGAGGATTCAAACTGCCGCGTGCAACTGGAAAACCGGATTCGCCTGTGCCGGGAAGACGGGCTTTTCATGCCCGCGTGGATCGTCCGCAGGCAAAAGGGTGTCCTGACCTCGGGAGAAGATTCCTGCGCGAGGTCCAGAACAGGTTTTTCTCTGGCCTGGATCACGCTGAGCGACAAGGGTTCGCGGGGCGAACGCGTTGATGCGAGCGGTCCGGCCATTCGCGATGCGGCCATGGGGTCCATGGAAATAAGCCTTGCCCGGGGCATGATCATTCCGGACGAACCTGAAATATTGAAAAGCGCCCTGGTCGACTGTTGCCTTTTCCAGGGATTTGACCTGGTCTTCACCACCGGCGGAACAGGGGTGGGGCCCCGTGATATCACGCCGGAGGTGACCCTGCCTTTGCTTGATAAGCGTTTGCCGGGGTTTGAGAGGGCCATGACCCAGACATCCCTGGCCAAAACCCCTCACGCCATGATTTCCCGCGCCGTGGCCGGGATCATGGGATTTTCCCTGGTGGTTAACCTGCCGGGCAGTCCCAAGGCCGTGCGCGAAAATCTGCACGCCATCCTGCCTGCGCTCAAGCACGCGGTGGAAAAACTGCAGGGAGACCAAAGGGATTGTGGACAATAACCCCGAACTGAAACCTACGGAAGAATTCAAGAATTTTTATATCAAGTTTTCCGTGATTCGTCTCGGGATCATGGTTTTTCTTTTATTTCTGGCTATATCTGATGTACTGAATATTTCAGACAGGGGTATGCGGCTGGATGTCAATCGTGATTTTCAGTATATTTTATTTTTCGTATGTGGTTTTTCTCTAAGCATTGTTTATCTTCTGGCTGCAAAGAAATTTATTAGTTCTTTTTTGTTGTTCAGATTTCAGCTTTTTGCAGATATTATATTGACGACGTGGTGGGTTTTGTTGACAGGAGGATCTTTTAGCGCATTTGTTTTTCTTTACATATTGTGCCTGTTTTTTTACGGTCGAATAATTGGATTCAAAACAATAATAATTTCATCAATTCTTGTCTGGATCCTTCTTTTCTTTATCTCCTGCGTTCAATTCTATTATCCGCAGTATTGGGCTCAGACCCATATTCGCGGCTCCGATCTCGCCTATAATTACAGTTTATTGACTCTGGCCCTCATTCTGGTCAGTTCCCTCGTTAAATTGAGCCGCATGGCGGAAAACCGTCTGCTGTACAGGATCATCGAACAGGAGGGGGCCCTGCGCAGGGCCGAGGAACTTAAATACCGTGTTTTCGACTGGATCGATGCGGGACTTCTTGTCCTGAACCACGACGGAAGAATCACGACGGTCAATCAACGCACCCTTGACTGGCTTCCCGGACATGACCGCAATGAAATGATCGGATCCGGGTTTGACGCCTATTTTCCCGAATTTCTGCCTTTCTGGAAGGAGCGCGAGCTGGCCTGCCTGCGCCGTAACATGGTCGTCAGCACCCAGCGCGGGCTGGTTTTTGGATTCAAGATGACCGAGCTGCCCGAGAATCAGGGCTGGATGATTCTTTTTTCCGACATCACCGAAGTGCAGAGGCTCGAAAGGCAGGTCAAGGAAATGGAGAAACTGGCCAGCGTCGGCGAACTGGCCGCCGGTCTGGCCCACGAGATGAAGAATCCACTGGCCGGGATCAAGACCAGCCTGCAGCTTCTCCTCTCCGACGACCTGGAAAAGGAATATTCCGAACGGCTCTCCCGGGTCATCCTGCGCGACATTGACCGACTTGATTTTCTGCTTAAGGATTTTCTTATTTTCGCCCGGCCCAAGGCGCCGCAGCCCCAGGCTCTTGATCTGGTCAAGGAGCTCGACCATGTACTCATGCCCCTGCGCCTGCAGTACCCAGAAGTAATGATACACATTGAAGTCGGTCCGGAGCCGTTTTATTTTGACCGCAACCAGCTCCATCAGGTGCTTATAAATCTGGTAGTCAATGCCATGCAGGCCCTTGAAAATACGCAGAACCCGAAGATCAGCATTACCGATACAATCGAACGGAACACGAGAACTCTGGTCATTTCCGATAACGGCCCGGGACTGGCTTCGGAAATGGAGGGCAAGTGCTTTGATCCGTTCGTGACCAGCAAGGCCGTGGGTTCGGGCCTGGGACTGGCCATCGCCCGTCGGCTGGCGGTCCAGAACGGGACATTCATTGATCTTTCCAGTATCCCCACAGGGGGAACAACGGCCGTCATGGTTCAGAACCTCTCGTTTTTCAGGACCGAAAAGGATTCCCAGGACACACCGTGAACAGTTTCATCGCCGACCTGCACATTCATTCCAAGTTCTCCCGGGCCACGAGCAAGAATCTGACGCCCAGAAATCTGGTGGCCTGGGCCTCGGTCAAGGGTATAGACGTCCTGGCCACGGGCGACTTCACCCATCCGGGCTGGATGCAGATCGTCACCGAGCAGTTGATCGCCGAGGAAAACGGACTGCTGCGCCTGCGCGACGACAGAGCGCTCGAACAGGAACTACCCTGGTTCTCCGGTAACATGAACGCGGCGGGTATCCGTTTTCTGCTCTGCACGGAGATCAGTTCCATCTATAAGAAGGCAGGCAAGGTCCGCAAAATCCACAATCTGGTCTTTATGCCGGGTATCGACGCGGCCATGAAATTCAACACCCGCTTGGCGCAGGTCGGAAATCTGGCCTCGGACGGCCGCCCTATCCTTGGCCTTGATGCGCATGACCTTCTGGAGATGGTCCTTGAAACAGATCCCTTGGCCTACCTTGTCCCGGCCCACATCTGGACCCCCTGGTTTTCCCTTTTCGGTTCCAAATCCGGTTTCGATCGTATCGAAGACTGTTTTGGAGATTTGAGCGGAGAAATTTTTGCCCTCGAGACCGGGCTTTCCTCCGACCCTGAAATGAACTGGATGCTGAGCGCCCTGGATCGTTTTTCGCTGATCTCCAATTCCGACGCCCATTCCGGGGAGAAGCTCGGCCGCGAAGCCAACGTTTTTGCGGGGGAGATGTCCTTTGCGGGTATCCGCAGCGCCTTGCGGCGCGAGAACGGCTCCACGCGCTTCGAGGGCACCCTCGAATTCTACCCCGAGGAAGGAAAATACCACCTCGACGGCCACCGCAAATGCGGGGTCATGCTCGAACCCGGGGAAACCTCTGTCCACCGGGGGCTCTGTCCGGTCTGCGGCAAACCCCTGACCATCGGGGTATTGAACCGCGTCTTGGCCCTCTCGGACCGTTCCGCGCCGGTGCGGCCTTCCGGGCATCCCGATTATTCCTCTCTGGTGCCGCTGAGCGAGGTTCTGTCCGAAATCCTCGGGGTCGGTCCCGGTACCAAAAAGGTACAGGGCATGTACAACCAGTTGGTGCAAGATTTCGGGTCGGAACTGAGTATCTTGCGCCACGTGCCCGAAGAGGACCTGCGCCGTTCCTCCAAAATTCTGGCCGAAGCCGTGCGCAGGATGCGCTCGGGGGTCGTGCACAGGCATTCCGGTTACGACGGGGAATACGGCCGCATCTCCATGTTTACCGCCCAGGAACTGCTTGAATTCAAGCATGGGCGCATGCTGTCCATGGCCGCACAGCCTCCGGCAGTCGCGGTGCCGGGGCAGCGCTGGCGAAAGACCACGGGCGAGGGTACCACACCGGGACAGGAGGCTGTGCAGACCGCCAACGAGATGCAGATGGCCGCCATTCTGGCTGGTCCGGGTCCGGTGCTGGTCCTGGCCGGACCGGGCACAGGCAAGACCCAGACCCTCATGGGCAGGGTGCGTCGCCTGCTTGAACAGGGCACCGACCCGGCCCGCATCCTGATCCTGACCTTCACCCGCAAGGCTGCCAGGGAACTCAAAGACCGCCTGCAGCGACTCTGTCCGGGATTGTCCGCATTGCCCAAGGCGGACACGCTGCATGCCCTGGGTCTTGAGTACTGGACCTCCGTCATGGGCGAGGCTCCAGTGCTGCTCTCCGAAGAGAGCAGCCGCAGGCTTTTCGCGGCGGCCAACCCGGATCTGCGGGGCAAAGAGCTTAAAACAGCCTGGAACGAGCAATCTCTGGCCCGCGAGAACGGGGTGCGCATCCCGGGCGAGCACACCCGGCGCTACCTGGATGACAAGGTCCGCTTCAATCTGGTGGATTACACGGACCTGCTTGAGTTCTGGCTCGAACATCTCGAAATTGGTCAGTGCGTTCCCGGCTACGATCATGTGCTGGTCGACGAGGTGCAGGATCTTTCCGCGCTTCAACTTAAACTGGTCACGGCCCTTTGCCCCCAGGCGGGAAGGGGCTTTTTTGCCATCGGGGACCCCAACCAGGCCATCTACGGCTTTCGTGGGGCGGTGCGCGATGTCGAGCAGAGACTTCGCAATCTCTGGCCGGATCTCAAGCGGATCAGACTGGCGCGCAATTATCGTTCGGCGCAGCAGATTTTGACCCTTGCCGCCCACCTTTTTCCCGAAAAAGAGACCCTTGTGGCCGAGAAACCCTTGAGCGCGTCCCTGGTCCTGTTCGAAGCCCAGGGGGCCGAGCAGGAAGCGGGCTGGATCGCGGGGCGCGTGCGCGAACTGCTCGGCGGCACCGGGCACTGGCAGGCGGACACGCACGAGGGAAAAAGCCTTTCCCCCGGCGACATCGCCGTGCTGGTGCGTTTTAAAGCTCTCATCCCTCCCATCGCGAGGGCCCTTGAAGGAGCGGGGATCCCCGTGTCCGTGCCGGAGCAGGAATCCTTTTTCGTCGACGCAAGGGTGGAACTCCTGCTGCGCATTGCGGGGAACGTGCTCGGACTGCCCGACTTTCTGGACGGAGAAATTCCGTCCTGCCCGGAGAGAGCTGTGGAAAAGGGTCCCCTGGCCATGGCCGTGCATTTCGGCGAAACCCCGCCCTTTGATGCCCTGTTCTGGAAAAGCAAACCCTTTTTGGATCTGGTCAAGGCCTTCCAGACCTGCTCGGGCTGGCGCGGGCTTCTGAACATGGTCAGGCTTGAGACCGAACTCTGCGCCATCAGGGCCAGAGCCCAGAAGGTGCAGGTCATGACCATGCACGGGGCCAAGGGACTTGAATTCGAGGTCGTGTTTTTGCCCGGCCTTGAAGAGGGTATCCTGCCTTTTGCCGGAATGGACATGCTGCTGGGCAAGCCGGGGGATGAAGGAGGCATCGATCTGGACGAAGAGCGCCGGCTTTTTTACGTTGGCCTGACCCGGGCCAAGTCCATGCTTTTCCTGAGTCACTGCGCAAGCAGGCGCGTTTTCGGCAAAACTTTGAAACTCGCCCCGTCCTCCCTGGTGCGCCGTCTGCCCCAGGACATGCTGCGCAAGAGCGCCATCAAGCGCAACGTGCGCGTAAACGAACGGCAGCTGAGCCTTTTTTGACACGCATGTGTTTTCGACTGGCCGCGCCTTCCTGCGTCATTCCCGACCGGGTCGGACACAATTGCCGGGCGCTTTCCCCCCTGGTGCGGGAGGTGGCGCTCATGCTGCTCGAGACACGCGGCTGCCTGGACTACGACCAGCGTGACCTGCCCGAAGACCTGCCCGCCCTGAACCTCGCCTACCATGCCCATCTACCACTTGACCTGCCCTGGCAGGACGGTCCAGAGGCCGTTGCCGACGTCATTTCCGCGCTTGAGCAAAAAATTGCCTTTCTTTGCCCACGCGGTTATGTGCTCCATCCTCCAGCACCCGGTCAGCTCTCCGGTCTGCTCAAATGCCGTCCCGACCTGGCCACCATGCTTTGGCTCGAAAACACGGGCCAGAGCGACCTGACCGGGATATGGGACGAGATGACGGCCCTTGGCCTTGGCGTCTGTCTGGATGTGGGGCACTTGGTCAGTTACGGTCAGGAGAGAATCATGAGCCTGCCGGGATTTTTCGACCGAGTACGCATTTTGCATATTTACGGGGCGGAGTCGAAACAGGGGCATGCGGGGCTGGAGCATCTGCCCGATCCGGAGTTGCTGCGGTACATACTGCGGCGTGTGCGGGGGGATGAGACGCTGGTGGTTGAAATCTTTTCTCTCAAAGAGCTTGAGCGCTCTCTTGGCATGCTCAAGTCCTGGCTTCTTCTGTGGGGCATGGCCTATGATTGATCTGGTGCTTGGCGGGAACAAATCCGGCAAATCCGACTTCGGGCTGGACCTCTTGTGCCGGGGACCACGTCCCTGGACGCTCGTGGCCACGGGCAAGTCCCGGGACCTTGCCTTCCGGGACCAGATCCTTGCCCACCGCCGCAGCAGGGATGCGGACATCGTGGTGCGGGAAGAAAACACCGACCTGGCCGGGGCATTGCGCCTCCTGGCCCCTGCGCGCGGAAGCGTGCTGGTGGACAGCCTTGATTTCTGGATGTTTTCGCTCGTCGGCGCAAGCCAAGAGCACAGAGCGCGGATGCGGGAAGAATTTTTCGCCGGGCTAGCAGACTGGCGGGAGGGGAACCTGATTCTGGTTTCGACGGAAATGGGGCTTGGGCCCCTTGCGTTCGATGGTGAAGTACGGGCCTTTGCCCGCGATCTGGGGCAGCTTAACCGTGAAATTGCCAGTGTCAGCACAAGTGTGTATCTGGTCGTTGCCGGTTTGGCCCAAAAACTCAAGTGAGAAGGTCATGGCCTATTTTCGAAAGTTGGATCCCAGGCTCGCCAAGCTTCAGGAATTGTTCAATAAGAATGAGCGCTGGCTGATCATCATCAATGCCGATCCCGACGCCCTGGCTTCAGCCATGGCTTTGAAACGCATCCTTGCCGGGCGTGTGGAACAGGTCGCTATCGCCCATGTCAATGAAATCACCAGGCCCGACAACCTGGCCATGATCCGCCTCTTGCGCATCGCCACCAAAAAATTGACTCCGCTCCTGGCGGCCCAGTACGACCGTTTCGCCCTGGTCGATTCCCAGCCGCACCATCACCCGGATTTCGCGAGCATCAAGTTTTCCGTGGTCATCGACCACCATCCCAAGGTCGCCGGCGCGCCCGTGGAGGCCGAGTTCGTGGAGATCGTGTCCGAGTACGGATCAAATTCGACCATCATGACCGAATATCTTTACAATCTGGGTCTGCGCCCGGGAAAGCTCCTGGCCACGGCCCTGTTGTACGGGATCAAGACCGACACCCAGAGCTTCGAGCGTGAGTTCCACGACAACGACATGAAGGCCTTCCGCTATCTCTCGAAGTTCTACAACAAGCCTCTGCTCCACAAGATCATCCGCTCGGAATTCCGCCTGGAGTGGCTCAAGTATTTCAGCCAGGCCTTCCGCAAGATGCGGGTCACGGGCAAGACCATCACCATCTTTATGGGCAAGGTCGATTCCTCCGACATCCTGGTCATCCTGGCCGATTTTTTCCTGCGCGTGCACGGGCTGTCCACGACCATGGTCAGCGGCATCAGCGACGACAAGCTGGTCGTGGTTTTTCGCGGCGACGGCCTGCGCCGGGACATGGGCAAGTTTGCCAAGCGTCTTTTCGGCGACGTGGGTTCGGCCGGGGGGCACAAGTCCATGGCCCGGGCCGAAATTCCGATGGAGAAGCTGGGCTGTCAGCATGCGAGCCAGTTCGTGTGGGAGCGCCTGCATGGCGGCCCGGAAGTGAAAAAGAAGAAAAAGGAACTGGAGAATTGCCCCAACGGGGCCTCGTAAGGGACACCCGTTTTCCCCCGCACCGGAGGGCGCATGAGTTTGCAGACAAGGCTCGGACTGAAAACCGAGCCGCTTTTTTTGATCGACGGCCACGCGTTCATCTATCGCGGTTTTTACGCCTACCCCGATTTCAAGCGCTCCGACGGGTTTCCGACCAGCGCCATGTATATCGTCTTCAAGCTGGTTTTGAAGCTGCTGCGCGAAGAGAATCCCGCCCACCTTGTTTTTGTCACCGATGGCCGCGCCCCCACTTTTCGAAACGAGCTTCTGCCCACCTACAAGGCCAACCGCCCCCGCATGCCGGAAGGGCTGGCCGCGCAGCTCGAACCACTCAAAGCCGGACTACGCCTGCTGGGCATCCGCGTGCTTGAGGCCGAGGGCGGGGAAGCCGACGACTGCATCGCCTCTCTGGCGGGCCGTTTCAAGGATCGACGCAGCGTGGTCATTGTTGGTGCGGACAAGGATCTGCGCCAGTGCCTGGACGAGAACGTGGTCATGTGGGACCCGGCCCAGGGCAAGGAGAAGCTCGTCACCCGCGAAGGGTTCGTCCAGGAGACGGGTCTGCGACCCGATCAGTGGGCGGACTTCCAGGCCATGACCGGCGACTCGGCGGACAACATCCCCGGCATCCCCAAGGTTGGGCCCAAGACGGCCATGGGCTTTATGCGCCGTTTTCCGAGTCTGGACCTGCTCAAAGAGAATTTTCACCGCCTCACCGCCAAGGAGCAGACCCTGCTCGGGCCGCACATGGAGCAGGTCTTCGTGTATCGGCAGCTGACCACCCTGCGCACGGACATGTGCATGGAGTTCAGCCTGGACGACCTGTCCGTGGGAGAGATCGACGCGGGCGCGCTTGATTTTTTCAAGGAATATGAGTTCCGCTCCCTGTTGTCCGAGTTTCAGGCCCTGGTCCGCAAAAACGGGCCCGCCAAAAAGAGCGGTGTCCAGGCGGCCGCGGTCGCCGAAGCGGGCCCGGTCCCGGACGAGCCGGAAAAACCCGGCCCGCTGCGCATCGAGCCGCGCCTGGTGGCGACTCTTGAGCCCCTGGCCGGAATGGAAGTGGGCCTGCACGCCGACGGAGAAAAGTGGATTCTGGGCACGGACGGAAGCGAGCTTTTGTACATGGGCGCGGTTTCGGAATTGAGCCGCGCACTCAAAGATGCCCGGGTATACCTGACCTCTTACAAGGACGTGCTCGAACAGGGCCGCCTTGATCTCCTGGGCTGCGCCGAGGTCTTTGACATCGAGCTTGCAGCCTATCTCTTAAGCCCCGAGGAACGGAACTATTCCCTGGAGCGGATTCGGGACGGGCTCGGCGACGAGATCGAGGTGCACCGCGAGAATCATGGCCAGGCGGTGCTGGCCATCGGGCGACTGTTGCGCACGCGGCTGGCCGGATCGGACCTGCTCGGACTCATGCAGAGCCTTGAGCTGCCTCTGACCGAGGTGCTGGTACGCATGCAAAAGCGTGGCATCCGCATCGACGAGGCCAAGTTCCGCGACTTTCTGTCCATGGTCCAGACCGAGCTGGATCGGTTGACGCAAAAAATTCACGCCCAGGCCGGAGGGGAATTCAACATCCGCTCCAGCCAGCAGTTGGGGGAAGTGCTTTTTTCCAGGCTGGGCCTTAAAAGCAAGCAGAAGACCCCGGGCGGGGCGCAGTCCACGTCCAGCAGCGTGCTTGAGGGTCTGGCCGGGGAACATCCCATCGTGGCCGACATCCTGGAGTTTCGGATGTACGAGAAGCTGCGCTCCACCTACCTTGAGCCCCTGCCACAGCTGGCAGGCAAGGATGGGCGCATCCACACCACCTTCAACCAGCTGGCCACGGCTACCGGCCGTCTTTCAAGCAGCAACCCCAATCTGCAGAACATTCCCATCCGCGGAGTGCTCGGCCCGCGCATGCGTTCCTGCTTCGTGGCCGCGCCCGGCAACATGCTCCTGGCTGCGGACTACTCGCAGATCGAGCTGCGGGTCCTGGCGCACATGTCCGGGGACCAGACCCTGCAGGATGCTTTTGCCGCCGGCGACGACATCCATGCACGCACGGCGAAGATCCTTTTTGAAAAGGCCGAGGTCAGCCCTGACGAGCGGCGCAAGGCCAAGACCATCAACTTCGGCCTGCTCTATGGCATGGGCCCGCAGAAATTGGGGCGGGAACTGGGCATCAGCCTCAAAGAGGCCAAGGAGTTCATCGCGGTCTACTTCAGCAAGCTTTCCCGCGTGCGGGAGTTCTACGAGGAGATCGAGGCCGGGGCCAAATCCCTGGGCTTTGTTACCACCCTGGCCGGGCGGCGGCGCATGCTGCCCGACATCAACTCACGCAACGTGAACATGGCCCAGCAGGCCCGGCGTATGGCTATCAATACCGTGGTCCAGGGTTCTGCGGCGGACATCATCAAAAAGGCGATGCTCGAAGTGGACAAGAGCCCGGTTATTGGCGAATTAGGCGCGAGCCTGATCCTGCAGATCCACGACGAACTCCTGCTCGAAACCCCGCAGGCCAGCGCAGAGGATGTGGGCCGGGCCGTGGCCGGGATCATGGCCTCCGTGTACAGCCTCTCCGTGCCCCTGTCCGTGGACTGGGGCGCTGGCAGGGACTGGAGCCAGGCTCACCAATAACCATCTTTTTCGGACACTAAATGCTTAATAAACTTCGATTGCTCACTCCCGGGCCCACCCCTCTGCCCGAAGAGGTCCGCCTGGCTCTGGCCAAAGACATGATCCACCACCGCAAGCAGGATTTCGTGCGGGTCATGGAGCGCATTCAGCCGGGTCTGCAATACCTTTTCGGCACCGCGCAGCAGGTCCTGCCTCTGACCTGTTCGGGCACCGGCGCCATGCACGCCGCCGTGACCAATCTTTTTGCCCCGGGCGAGAAGGTGCTCGTGGTCGAGGGCGGCAAGTTCGGGGAGCGCTGGCGTGAGATCGCCCACGCCCATGGCCTCGTTGTCACCTCTCTGGTTCAGGAGAACGGCGTGGCCGTTTCGGCCGGGGATGTGCGTGCAGCCCTGCAGGCCGATCCCGAACTGCGCGGGGTGCTGGTCCAGGCCTCGGAGACCTCCACCGGCGTGCTGCACCCGGTGCACGAGCTTGCGGCCGTGACCCGGGGCATAAACGTGCTCCTGGTGGTGGACGGCATTTCCGCCGTGGGCATCTCGCCCTGCCCCATGGATGCCTGGGGCATTGACTGCCTGCTGACGGGCTCCCAGAAGGGGCTCATGCTCCCGCCGGGCCTGGCCCTTTTGGCCATGAGCGAACGTGCCTGGGACAAAGTCCGCAGCGTGGGTTCCACCAATTTCTATTTCAACCTGCTGGCTGAGCGGGACAAGAGCCTTAACCACCAGACGCTTTTCACCTCTCCGGTCAACCTTCTGCAGGGGCTGTCCGTGAGCCTCGACCTGTTCCGGGAGCAGACCCTTGAGGCCGTGTACGCCAAGCAGTGGGCCCTGACCTCCATGGCCCGGGCCGGGGCGGTGAGTCTGGGGCTTGAGCTGCTGGCCAGGACGCACTTCACCTGGGGGCTGACCTCCATCAGGTTGCCCGCAGGCATCGATGGCGGCGAGGTGCTCAAGGTCGCGGCGCAGCGCTGTGGTGTGGTCATGGCCGGGGGGCAGGGCGAGCTCAAGAAGTGCGTGGTCCGGCTCGGGCACATGGGCCATGTGGACTGGGCCGATGTCCTGGCGGGCCTTCATGCCCTGCAGGTAGGGTTGCACGCCGCCGGAGGGTATTGCGCCACGAATACATACATGGAAGACGCCGTGCGGGCTTATGAAGAGGCCCTGCGTGACGGCTGCCCCGAGATGCGGGATAAGGAGCAAGCATGAGCGAAGAAAAGAAGATAGCCGAGGAATACGAGGAATTGTCCTGTTCCTGTCCGGAGATGCCGCAGCTGGATTTCGGGACATTTGTCCTGTCCATGAGCTCTTCGGCCCTGGTTTATCTGGGCGAGGTGCCGGATCCCGAAAGCGGACTGACCATGGAAAACGCCTTGGCCGCCAAGCAGACCATCGACATCCTGTGCATGCTGCAGAGCAAGACCAAGGGCAATCTGACGGATCAGGAAGCCAGATTGCTGCGGGACATGCTTTTTGAATTGCGCATGAAATACGTGCAAAAGGCAAAGTAGGGGGCCATATGGTGAAACGCGTCGGGCTGGTCGGAGTGACCGGCTACACGGGTATGGAGCTGACCCGCATCCTGCTTGGCCATCCGGGCCTGCGCCTGACTCAGGTCACGTCGCGCAAGGAGGCCGGACAGCCCCTGCAAGGGATTTATCCGTTCCTGCAGGGGACTGAGCTTGGCGAACTGAAAATCACGACGCCGGACACCGCCTTTCTGGCCGCGAACTGCGATCTGGTCTTTCTGGCCGTGCCCCATTGCACGGCCATGGAAATGGCTGCGGAGCTGCGCGGGCACGGGACCAAGGTCGTGGATTTGAGCGCCGACTTTCGCCTGCGCGACGTTAAGATCTACGAGAGCTGGTACGGCGTGCCCCATACCCGGGCCGCCCTCCTGAACGAGGCGGTTTACGGCCTGCCCGAGCTGTATGCCGAGCGCATCGCCGGGGCCTCCCTGGTGGCCAATCCCGGCTGTTATCCGACCTCGGCCATCCTGGCGCTGTATCCGGCGCTGGCCGCCGGGCTCATCTCCCCCGAAGACCTGGTCATCGATTCCAAGTCCGGAACCTCCGGGGCCGGGCGCAAGGCGGGCGTGGGCACCCTTTTCTGCGAGGTTTCGGATACATTCAGGGCCTACAACCTGACCAGGCATCGCCACACCCCGGAAATCGAACAGGAGCTGGGCCTGGCCGCAGGCCGGGAGATCCGTCTGTCTTTCAACACACACCTCTTGCCTATCAATCGCGGCATTCTGACCACGGCCTACGCCAAACTTTCATCCGGCGTCGGTCTGGAGCAGATCCGGGATTGCTACGAGGCTTTTTACCGCGGAAAGCGCTGGGTACGCATCCTGCCCCAGGGCACGCTGCCCGAAACGCGCTGGGTGCGCGGCACCAATTTCTGCGACCTCGGGCTGGTCACGGACCCGCGCACGGACCGGCTCATCGTGGTTTCGACCATCGACAACCTCTGTCGGGGCGCTTCGGGCCAGGCCGTGGCCAACGCCAATCTCATGCTGGGGCTGAGCGAGGATGCGGGTTTACCGTTTGCCCCGCTCATGCCTTAGAGAACGAGGATGACCGAACACGAAACGCAGCAATGTTACGACAGGATTTTCGTCGCCCGACAGCCCATCTTCACCGCGCAGATGAACATCTGGGGCTACGAGCTGCTTTTCCGGCACGGGGAGACCCAGGCCGCCGTGTTCACGGACGGGGACCAGGCCACGACCCAGGTCATTGCCGACGGGTTCGCCCTGGGCACCCGGGGCATAAATGGCAAGATCAAGGCCCTGATCAATTTTCCGCGCAATGTCCTTGTCGGGGCGGCGCCGTACGTGCTTCCAGCGGACCGCTCAGTGGTGGAGATTCTGGAGACGGTGCTGCCCGAGGACGAGGTCATGGAAGCCTGCCGGGAGCTCAAGAATCAGGGCTACACTCTGGCCCTGGACGATTTCGTGGGCGAGCCGGGCTTCGAGCCCCTGTGCGAGATCGCGGACATCGTCAAGGTCGACATCCTGGGCAAGTCCCCGGTCGAAGTCCTGGCCATCGTCAAGGGGCTGCGGGGGTACAAGGCTCGTCTGCTGGCCGAGAAGGTCGAGAATCTGGACATGTTCAACGTCTGCAAGAAGCTCGGTTTTGAATTGTTTCAGGGGTACTTCTTCAGCAAACCGGAGATCGTTCCCGGCCGAAAGCTCTCCGCCAGCCAGACCACCAAGATCAAGCTTCTAAAAGAACTCAACGAGTCCGAAGCGGAGCTGTCCCGGCTGGTGGAAATCATCCAGACCGACCTGTCCATCTCCTACCGCCTGCTCAAGTATATCAATTCCGCACGGTTCAGCCTGCGCGGCAAGATCGAATCCATCCCGCGCGCCGTGAACATGCTCGGGCGTCAGAACCTGCGCCAATGGCTGCAGGTGGTCATTCTGTCCGACATCAATTCCACGGACAAGGGCCAGGAACTGCTGCGCATTTCCGTGCTGCGCGGCCGTTTTCTGCAGCTTCTGGCGGCGGTCCACCCCGCGCCATTTCACCCGGACAGCATGTTTGTGCTGGGCTTTTTCTCCGTGCTCGACGCTATCCTTGACCAGCATATGGATCAGGTCCTCGACGAGATATCCCTTGATCCGGACATCAAGGGTGCTTTGATCGACCCGCACGGCCCCAATTCCGCATGGCTCGAATTGCTGAAGGAGCTTGATCGTGGCAGATGGACCGATCTCGAACAAAAGGCTACCCAGATGTCCATCCCCATGAACCTTATCGACAGCGTCGCTATCGAGGCCGCCATGTGGACCGATGAGGTCATGGGTTGCGCGTCCTGAAGGGTACGTCCGCGCGTTTTTGTTGTTTTGGGTGTTGAATTTTGGGCTGTGCGTTGTGTTCAAGTGACAGGACCCGGTGATGGAAGAAACATATCCGGAACAACTCTACGACAAGTTTTTTGTCGCCCGACAGCCCATCTTCACCGCGCAGATGCGCTTATGGGGCTATGAGCTTCTTTTCCGTCACGGGGAAGACATCGAGGAGGCTGTGTTCGCGGACGGAGACCAGGCCACGACCCAGCTCATCGCCGACGGCTATAACCTTGCGGTGCGAGGAATGCGCCAGGGAGCAAAGGTACTGGTCAATTTTCCCCGTAGGATGCTCGTCGGCGAAGCGCCGTATGTATTGCCTGCGGACCAGTGCGTGGTGGAGATTCTGGAGACGGTCACGCCCGAGCCTGAAGTGATAGACGCCTGCCTTGAACTCAAGAAGCGGGGTTACGCTCTGGCCCTGGATGATTTCGAAGGCGGACCGGGCTTTGAGGCCCTGTGCGAACTGGTCGACATCATCAAGGTTGATGTTTTGGGCAAGACTCCGGAGCAGGTCCGCGCCATCACCCGGGATGTCAAAAAATTCAACGCCACGCTGCTGGCTGAAAAAGTGGAAAACTACGACGTTTTCAAGGTCTGCAGCAATCTCGGGTTCACGTATTTTCAGGGTTTTTTCTTCAATCGTCCTGAGATCATTCCCGGGAGAAAACTTTCCGCAAGTCAAGTCAATAAGTTCAAGCTGCTACGCGAGCTAAGCGCCCCGGAAGTGGATTCCTCCCGCTTGGTGGAAATCATTCAGACCGACCTGTCCATTTCCTATCGGTTGCTCAAGTATATCAATTCCGCGTTTTTCGGATTGCAGATAAGGATCACCTCCATCCCGCGCGCGGTGTCCATGCTCGGGTGCCGCAATCTGCGGCAATGGTTGCAGGTGGTCATCCTCTCCGACGTGAACACGGAGGACAAGGCCCAGGAACTGGTCCGCCTTTCCGTGCAACGGGCCCGCTTTCTGCAACTCCTGGCGGCCAGACATCCTGTGCCCTTCGACCAGGACGGCATGTTCCTGCTGGGCTTTTTTTCCCTGCTTGACGCCATACTGGATCAGTCCATGGGTTTGGTGCTGGAGGGGATTCCTCTTGATCCCGCCATCAAGCGGGCCCTGGTCGATCAGGACGATCCCAACGCGGTCTGGATCGATCTCCTGGACGAACTCGACCGGTGCAACTGGTCTCGCCTGACCAGAAAGTCGGAACAGATCGGAGTGCCCATCACCCTGGTCAACAGGCTTGCCGCCGAGTCTTCGATCTGGGCGACGTGGGTCATGACTTGAGTGGGCAAGGAGTTCTTGATGTTTTGAGTTCTGTTTTATAACATATTGAAATTAAATTATAAGTAACTTTCAGGGCACCCGCATGGCAGAACTCCTGTTTCATCCCGTATTTTTCAATTCCCTGGCTTTTGTTTTGGGTTTGTGCCTGGGCAGTTTCTACAACGTCTGCGTGCACCGTTATCTGGTGGGGCAGTCCGTGGTCCGTCCCGGTTCGCATTGCCCGGCCTGCGGTCATGTTCTGTCATGGTGGGAGAACATTCCGGTGTTGTCCTATGTCCTGCTCGGGGCCAAGTGCCACTCCTGCAAGGGAAAGATTCATTGGCGGTATCCCGCAGTGGAGCTTCTTTCCGGTATCCTGGCCCTGCTTTTCGCGATCAAATTCGGGCCCACGGCGCAGTGGCTGACCTACATGGTTTTTCTGGGAATTTTTCTGGTAGCCAGCTTCATCGACCTGGACTCTTTCATCCTGCCCGACATCCTGACCTATCCGGCGGCCATTCTGGCCATGTCCACCCCGCTTTTTCTGCCCGTGGACTGGTTTGAGACCGTGCTTGGAGGCTTGTGCGGCGCGGGCATCTTCCTCGTGCTGCAGCAGGGCTACCTGCGTTTGCGCGGCATCGACGCCCTGGGTACCGGCGACATCAAGCTCATGCTCAGCCTCGGGGCCCTGGTGGGCCTGTCTCTGTTGCCGCTCATGATCCTGCTCTCGGCCCTCACGGCCCTGCTCGTGGCCGTTGTCTACCTGCGCAGGCCCGAAGGGCAGGGGATGCGCACGGCCGTGCCTTTCGGGCCCTTCCTGTGTCTCGGGGCCGTGCTGACGCTGCTCTGGGGAGACAGGATTCTGAACTGGATTTTTCTCTTCTGAGTCTGCAAGCCACGCTTTGCTCTCCCCCTTCCTGATCTATGTCTGCGCGCATTGGTTGATCAGTCAATGTATTGCTTGGTTGACCAACAAGTGCACTGCGCTGCACATCTTTGCACTCTTTCCAGTTGAGAACCTCTTTTATATTGACCTGTTGCTTGTCTTTGGATAGCAACAGCGTTTTTTAATTCGTACTAAACAAGTACGTATTTTCCTTGTTTCTTCGCATCCCGAGGCACATCTTCAGCCGGCCCTGCCGGCTCAAGCGTATATTGGTGTCGTTGGTGGCTGGACAAATTTGCAAGGAGGTTTTTTGCCTATGCTGGCCCCGCAGATGTTAGGGATTAGCATCATCCTGCCGTTCATTGCGGCAGCGCTGTGTCTGATCAATGTTCCAACCCTGAGGTCCGCGCTGGTGATTGGCACCGGCGTGGTCGTTTCCCTCGCATCGCTCTTGCTGGTGCAGTCGGGGACGTTTTCTCTTACACCCGAGAGCATTCTCGGGATCAACCCCGACGGTTTGATAGCGGTCCTTGATTTCGCGCTCCTGTTCGTCATCCTGGGCATCGCCTACCGGCTCAAGAACAAGCTCATCGCGGGCTTGACCCTGCTGCAGATCGTGCCCCTGGCGGTTCTCGAACTGTTCATGAACCCTGGCGAAAACATGGGCCCGGCCCTGTACGTGGACCAGTTCTCCATGATCATGTGCATGGTCATTTCCATCGTCGGCTCCCTGATCTGCCTGTACGGCTTGCCCTACATGCGGGAGCACGAGCATCACCTGAAGCTTGAAAAATCCAAACAGGGAAGATTCTTCTTTTTCATGGTCCTCTTTCTGGGAGCCATGAACGGTCTGGTCTTCTCCAACAACCTGCTGTGGCTCTATTTCTTCTGGGAGGTGACCACCCTGTGTTCGTTCATGCTCATCAAGCATGATGGCACCGAGATTGCGGTCAAAAACGCAACCCGCGCCCTGTGGATGAACATGCTCGGCGGCGTGGCCTTTGTTTTTGCCCTGATCATCTTCCGTTCCCAGGGTCTGCCCCTGTCGCTGCAGGAGATCATCACCGCCGAATCCGCCTCCAAGCTGGCCCTGCTGCCGGTCGGCCTGCTGTGCTTCGCCGGTTTCACCAAGGCGGCCCAGATGCCCTTCCAGAGCTGGCTGTGCGGGGCCATGGTCGCGCCCACGCCCATCTCCGCGCTGCTGCACTCAAGCACCATGGTCAAGGCGGGAGTGTATTTGGTCATCCGTCTGGCCCCGGCCTTCGCCGGAACTCTGTTCAGCAACTACGTGGCCCTGTTCGGCGCCTTCACCTTCCTGGCTGCGGCTGTCCTGGCCCTGTCCCAGAGCAACGGAAAGAAAATCCTGGCCTATTCGACCATCAGCAACCTCGGCATGATCGTGGCCTGCGCGGGCATCAACACGCCGGCGGCCATATCTGCGGCAGTGCTGCTGATCGTCTTCCACGCCATATCAAAGGCTCTCATGTTCCTGTGTGTGGGCAGCATCGAACAGAAGATCGGCAGTCGCGACATCGAGGACATGCGCGGCCTAGTCGACATCATGCCCCGCACGACCATGATGGCCGCGTTAGGCATGGTGACCTTGTTCTTGCCGCCCTTCGGAGCCCTGCTCTCCAAGTGGATGGCGGTGGAGGCCTCGGCCCATCTGCCCCTGGTGGTCATCATGCTGGCTCTGGGCTCGGCCCTGACCATGGTCTTCTGGGGGCGCTGGCTCGGCATGATCATGACCTCCGTGGTACCGGACAAGGTCCTGCCGACCGAGAGAATGCCTCTGTTCTTCAGCGTGCCGCTGTGGACCCTGGCCGTGTCCGCCGTGGTGATCAGCTTCACCGCCCCGGGGCTGTACACCTCCATGGTGCTGCCGGTCCTGGAGCGCTTCTACTCCGCTGACCTCTACACTGCGGCTCGCGGCGTCATCTCCAACAACATCGGCATGTTCGCCATCTACCCCGTGTTCGTGGTCATGGCTCTGGGCGTCATCTACGCGGTGCGCGCCTCGTCGGCCAAGCGCTTCTTCCGGCGCGGCGACTACGTCACCCCGTACGTCTGCGGGCTGCAGGATCCTGCCGATCCCCGCAGGCTCGGATTCAAGGGACCCCTTGGCGTGTGGTCCGAATTCAAGACTACCAACTACTACATGGAAAACATCATTGGCGAATCCAGGATCACCGGATGGATCAACCTGATCGCCATCGGCATCCTGATCATCTTGCTGGCGGGGGTGTTTTAAATGGACTTCAAGACATTCAGCTTCGTTATCCTGGCAGTCATCCTTGCTCCCTTCGCCGGCGGCCTGCTGGCCGGCATCGACCGCCGTCTCACCGCCTGGTTCCAGGGGCGTTCCGGCCCGCCCATCCTGCAGCCCTTCTACGACGTGATAAAACTCCTGGGCAAGGATCGCCAGGTGGTCAACTACTGGCAGATCTTCTGCGTGCACATCTACCTGATCTCCTCGGTGCTGTGCGTGGCCCTGTTTGCCATGCAGGCCGACCTGCTCATGATCTTCTTCGTCATGACCATCGGGGCGGTGTTCATGGTCGTGGGCGCCATGGCCGTGCCGTCGCCCTATTCCCAGTTGGGCGCCCAGCGCGAGCTGATTCAGATGCTGACCTACGAGCCGCTTCTGATCATTGTCTTCGTCGGCATCTATCTGGTCACCGGCAGCTTCAAGATCGACGACATCCTGAGTTACGAGCGTCCGATCTTCCTCATGCTCCCGCTTCTCTACCTGGTGCTGACCTTTGCCCTGACCATCAAGCTGCGAAAATCACCTTTTGACATCTCGACCAGCCACCACGCCCACCAGGAAGTGGTCCGCGGTGTGCTGACGGAGTATTCCGGCCCCTATCTGGCCATCCTGGAAATCGCTCACTGGTACGAAATCGTGCTCATCCTGGCCATCTGCGGCCTGTTCTGGAGCACGAGTTGGATCGGTTTGGTGTTGCTCTTGGCCCTGACCTACATGGCCGAGATCGTCATCGACAACGTGACGCCCAGAATGACCTGGAAGTGGATGCTGACGTACGTGTGGGCGGTGGGCATCAGCCTGTCCTTTTTCAACATGGCGCTTCTTTACGCCAATTCCTTCTAAGCACTTAAAGAACGGAGTTCAGATATGGGCTTTTTTCAAGAACTGCTGCACAAATCCCGGATGAAGTCCCCGTGGCTCATCCATTTCGATTGTGGAAGCTGCAACGGGTGCGACATCGAGGTTCTGGCCTGTCTCACCCCTGTCTATGACGTCGAACGGTTCGGCGTGCTCAACATCGGCAATCCGAAACACGCCGACATCCTCGTCGTGTCGGGTACGGTCAATCCCAGAAACGCCAAGGTCCTCAAAAACATCTATGACCAGATGCCCGAACCCAAGGCCGTCATCGCCATCGGCGCGTGCGGCACCTCGGGCGGTGTCTTCCGCGAGGCCTACAATGTGCTTGGCGGCGTGGACAAGGTCATCCCCGTGGATGTCTATGTGCCGGGCTGCCCCTCCAAGCCCGAGGCGATCATCGACGGCGTCGTGCTGGCTCTCGAGAAGCTTAAAGTGCGCAAGCCCGAAAAGGACACGGAGCCGCTGGTGGCCGATCTCAAGAAGGCCAGGGAGTTTTACGAAAACCGCGAAGAGCGTCAGGTAACGGGGTAAAATATGGCATTTGAAACCAAGAATGTAGAGAAAAACCAGCTCGCGGCCGAAGTGCAGGCCCTGAAAAACGGGGGCCAGCGGCTGCTGACCATGACCTGCGTCGACCTGGGCGAGAGTTTTGACCTGCTGTACCATTTCGACCTGGATCTGCAGATGACGCATCTGCGCCTCACTGTACCCAAAGGCGAGTCTGTGCCGAGCATCTCCGGCATCTACTTCGCCGCCCTTGTTATCGAGAACGAGACCCAGGATCTTTTCGGCATCAAGTTTGAAGGCCTGGCCCTTGATTTCGGAGGGCATTTCTATCTGGAGGAAGAGGTGAAGAAATACCCCTTCTGCAAAGTCACTGTCGGAAAGACCGAAAAAGCCGGGGAGGGAGCATAACATGGCCACCATAGTACCTTTCGGTCCCCAGCATCCGGTTCTGCCCGAACCGCTGCACCTGCGGCTCGTCCTCGAGGACGAGATCGTCAAGGAAGCCCTGCCGACGCTGGGTTATGTGCACCGAGGCCTGGAGACCCTGGCCTCCATCCGCGACATGGACCAGATGGTTCAGATCGTGGAGCGCGTCTGCGGCATCTGCAGCTGCATCCACGCCCACACCTACTGCATGTGCATCGAGGGCCTCATGGGCATCGAAGTGCCAAAGCGCGCCGACTACCTGCGCGTCATCTGGTCCGAGCTGCACCGCATGCACTCGCACCTACTGTGGCTCGGCCTTCTGGCCGACGCTTTTGGCATGGAGAGCATGTTCATGCACGCCTGGCGCATCCGCGAACGTGTCATGGACGTGCTGGAGGCCACGGCGGGCAACCGCGTCATCATCTCCGTCAACAAGATCGGCGGCGTGCGCCGCGACATGAGCCCGGATCAGCTGCGTTGGGTGCTGCAGGTTGCCGACGAACTGGAGAAGGAACTGGATCTCATCAAGCCCGTGCTGACCAATGACTACTCCGTCAAGAAGCGCACCGTGGGCGTCGGCGTGCTGACCTACCAGCAGGCCTACGAACTCGGCGCGGCCGGTCCGCAGCTGCGCGGATCGGGCGTGGCCCAGGACATTCGCATGACCGGCTACGGCGCCTACAAATACATCGACTTCGCCCCGGTGGTGGAGAAGGACGGGGACAGCTGGGCCCGCACCATGGTCCGCTTCCGCGAGCTGTATCAGTCCATCGACATCGTCCGTCAGCTCGTTTCCAGCATCCCGGACGGCGAACTCGCCGCCAAGGTCAAGGGCAAGCCCATGGGCGAGATCGCCTGCCGCTCCGAGCAGCCCAGAGGCGAACTGATGTACTACGTCAAAGCGACCGGCGACAAGTATCTGGACCGCGTGCGCATCCGCACCCCCACGTTCGCCAACGTCCCGCCGCTTCTGGTCATGTTGCCCGGCTGCGAGATGGCCGACGTGCCGATTATCGCTCTGTCCATCGATCCCTGCATCAGCTGTACGGAACGCTAAGGAGGCCCATCATGTTAGATATGACAGCAACGGTGCTCAGGAACTTCCTGAGCAAGACGCACACGCGGCTCTATCCTTTCCAGGTCCGGGAGACCTTCGAGAATGTGCGGGGCAATCTCGACATCAGGATCGAAGAGTGCATCATGTGCGGCATGTGCCAGAAGAAATGCCCCTCCCAGTGCATCACCGTGAACAAGGAAGCAAAGACCTGGGAAGTCGACCCCTATGCCTGCGTGTACTGCGGCATCTGCGAGGAGTGCTGCCCCACGCACTGCCTGTTCATGCCCAAGGATTACCGCAAGCCTGCGAGGACAAAGGAGCTCAACCAGCAGCTCCAGCTCAAGGGGCCAGAAAAGAAAAAGAAAGCCAAGGAATGATTCCTCGGCTGCGTTAAGCATTCAGGCCGCTCCCTTATGGGGGGCGGCTTTTTTTACGGCAAGTAGGCCTTGGCGACGAGGTAGAGATCGTGAAAAGGGGTATCGGACTTGATGGCCGACATCATCTGCATGGACAGGTCCATCTTCATCTCCGTGGCCTCCAGGATTTCCTTTTTGACGAGGTTGAGCCTGAATTTGACGAAGTCGTAGTCGAACCCGTCGCAGATGAGGGCCAGGCCGTCCTTGAAGTACTGCGACGAGATGTACTCCTGGTAGTCCAGCAGGGAGTCGGGGCCGTTGCGCCGGGCCAGCATGCAGTAGAAGATGAGGTTGATGATCAGCGCCTCGATCTTGAGCTTGTGGTCGATATTCAAAAACTTGGTTTTGTTCAGTTCTGCGTTGTCCAGGTTTTTGAGCATGACCTGGGCGACCTCGAAGACCTGCTTTTCGAAGATGGGCGCGATGTGGAACTTGGACAAAAACCGGATCATGACCTTCTGCGGGTTTTCCTTGGACACGATGCCCAAAAGGCCGATGGCCATGAGCACGTATTTGCGGTGCAGTTCGGCCAGGATGTTTTTCTTGCGCACCTGGGCCAGCTCCTCACAGCGTGTGGGAGTAAAGGAAGAGGCCGCCAGTTCGAGCAGAAACCTGACGTGCGGTTCACGGGTGTGCTTTGCCTCTTCGAGCAGGAATTCATCGCCCTTTTTCTTGGAGTCCATGGTTTTCTTCACGGACAGCCAGAACGCGGCAACGCCCTCAAGGGGCATCTCCATGAGGTCGAAGTCCTTGGGGGGCGAGGGCGATTTGACGAGGGCCCCAAGCAGCAACTCCGAAACCTGTTCGTTGATGTTTCCTGCGCTGTTCATGAGTCTAGTCGAAACAGAATTCCAAGGTAAAGGTGCCGGCCTCGCAGGAGAAGGGGATGGCGATGGCCACGGCCGAGGTCATGTGTGCGATGGTGTGTCCGTCGCCCATGATGACCGAAGGTGTGGAGCCCTGAAGCTTTAATCCCATGTCGACCAGGCCGACCCGGGCCTGGCCGGAGATCATGTTCGTGATCTCGCCCATGGCGTCCTGCACGTCCTGCAGGATATCCTCGATGTCGTCGCCGAGCATCTGCTTGACGATGTGCACAGCTGTCTTGCGGTCAAAGGAGATGGAGAAGGTGCCCTGCTTGTCGCCGGTGATGCCAATGACGGCGGAGACGTCGCCTCGGGCTGATTTGTCTTTCTTGACATAAGGCGTTCCGGCCGAGACTTCGAGGGCGGCCATGGCGGAGAGAACGTCTTTGGTTGCTTTGATAAAGGGTTTGGCCAACGAAGGGTCCATGGGGTTCTCCTTGGGTCGTGCGTGGGTAGAAATCGTCGCACCTTGGAATTTCATAAATAATATTTGTGCCCTGGGTCAACCACAAGACGACTGCAAGTCATTAATTTCCTGCCAGGCCTTGCTCTGCGCCAATGCCGTCGTGCGGGGGGCCGGACGCGTCTTGTCAAGTTGGCGCATAGAGCACCGCGACTGTGTTCAAAAGAGGTGCTTGCCAGCCGCACCGGGGCTCTCTACAGGAAGCTCATTCAACCCTTCCGGACGGCAACGCGAAATTTGCCGAAAACAAGCAGCTTGTGGAGAAAAGCATGGAGCAGCGGGTCAAGGAGCATTTGTGCCACGTCTACGGCCTCGGCATAGATGATGTCGAAGAACTTTACGGACTTGGCCGCCAGACCATCAGGGAAACGCTTTGTCGCCTCAATGATGCCTTTGCGCGGTCCGACGCGCAGGAGGTGACCGACGCGGGGCATATGCTCAAAGGGGCGCTTTTCAACATGGGGCTGGCCGAGCTCGCAGAGCAGGCCAAGGCGCTGGAACTGGCCGGCAAGTCCGGCCGGCTGCAGGAGGCCCGTACCGTCTATGCGGCTCTTTTTCCTGTTCTTTCCAGCTTTTGACGTATTCCGCTCCCGCTTGCGATTCCAGCGTCTCTCTCCCTCCATATCCATGAATCTTCCAAAGCTGATTGCGCGGCATCCATCAGTCGTGATGGTGGTGCGGCTCGTCGCCGAGGGGATGGGCGTGGACATGGCGGTGCGGCAGGTGCGGCACGTTTGTCACGAGTCGTCCATCTTTTATTGTCATGAACTGCGTTGTTGTCTGCGCCAGAAAGTCCCAGTCGTGGGAGATGATGATGCGAGCCGTGGGCAGGAGGTTCAGAATTTCGATGATGCGCTCCCTGGTCTGCGGGTCCAGGCCGTTGGTGGGCTCGTCCAGAAGCAGGACGCTGGGCTGCATGGACAGGATGGTGGCCAGTGAGACCAGCTTTTTTTCCCCTCCGGACAGGCGGTGGGTCAGGCGACCTTCAAAGCCGTCCAGGCCCAGCTCATGCAGGGTTCGCAGCGACCGCTCCCGCGCTTCATCCACGGACAGCCCCAGATTCAAGGGGCCAAAGGCCACATCATCAAGAACCGTGGGGTTGAAGAGCTGGTCTTCCGCGTTCTGGAGCACCATGCCCACCTCGCGGCGCAGAGACCGGAACTCCTTTTCGCCGCGCACCGGTTCACCATGGAAGAGGACACGGCCATTTCGCGGGGCGAGGAGGCCCATGATGATGTGGAAGAGGGTGGTCTTGCCGCTGCCGTTGGTGCCGTAAAGTCCGATCTGCTGCCCGGGGACAAAGGCGAAGCTCACATCGTGCAGGACTTCGCGACCCGACGGGTAGGAGAAGGAGACATTCTCCAGGGCGAAAATGGGAGATTCAGACAAAAAAAGCCTCCGGGAAAAGATCCATGAGCACGAGGCCTGCCGTGGCAATCAGCCACAGGGCGGCAAAAAGGGCGTCCTGCCGCCGCGCCTTGAAGCGGACCACGGAGGCGAAACGCCCCTGGAACCCGCGCAGAAGCATGGCCTGATAGACCCGGCCCGAGCGGTCGAAACTGTTGACCAAAACCATGGCCAGCAGATTTCCGATGGTGCGGTAGGTATGCATGCCGGTGCGAAGTGCGAAGCCGCGAAGCCGCGCAGCCGTGAGCAGGCGTTGCCATTCGTCGGCGATGACGTGCAGGTAGCGGTAGGTGAAAAGGAAGAGAAACACCAGCTTGGATGGCGCGCCGAGGCGGTTCAGGGCGTGGCCCATGGTCGGGGAATCCATGGATGTGACCAGGGCCAGAAAGGTCAGGAGGATGGCGTTGGATTTGAGGGTCGCAAGCCAGACCAGCTCCACGCCTTCTCGGCTGGCCGTCAGGGGGCCCAGCGTCAGAACTGGCGCACCGGGCATGGTCAGGGGCACGGTCAGCCACAGGAAGACGATGAAGACGTTGACCAGAGCCACGCGCTTGCACAACTGTTTCATGGGCGGGGCGCTGAGGGCCAGGATCACCACCGCCAGCAGCAGGGCCGCACCGGCAGCCGCGGGTTCCCTGAGCATGGCCACGCAGACGGAGAAAATTCCCGCCATGGCCAGGCGCACCCTGGGGTCGAGTCCGTGCACCGGGGAACTGCCATGGGCAAAGGGTTCGTCAAACACGCGGGCGGCTCTTGAAATAGGCGGCCACGCCGATCAGTCCGAAAATCCAGCCGATGCCCCCCACGATTTCCTGCACCCCCGGCCCCTTTAAACCCTGCTCACGCAGTTCGCGCTGAATGGGCGCGAGCTTGGCGTCAAGGGCGGCGGCCACCACCTCCTCCACGTCGGACCGGGTCAGGCCTGGAACGTGCGACGCCGCCACGTTTCCGCCGGAAACGGAGCCCGCCGCCGTATCGGACTGCGGCGCTGAGGGCGCGGGGGCTGCGGTAATGGGCGCACCCAGGAATTCCGCCGCGTCCACAATCCACTCGTTCTGATGCCCTTCCCCGGCCTGCAGCAGGATGCGCAGGCCCGAGCCGGATGTCCGCGCCTGTTCGGGAACCGGGAAGCGGAAGAGCCCTTCCGCGTCGGTCGTCCCTTGCAGCAGCGTCTCGCCACTCACCGCGTCCCGAACTTCAATATGGCCATGCCTGACCCTTTTGGATTTGCTGAAGCTGCACTCAACGACAACCTCGCCCCCTTCCACATAGGCGAATATATTGACCCGATGGGCCAGGGCCGGGGACGAGACGAGCAGTGCGAAAACAAGGATCATAAGTACACTACGCATGGCGTCCTCCTTCGGGGCCTGCGGCAAAAAGCAAAAGCTCGGGCCGGACTTTGTACAGAAAGGACACGGCCAGGACCGTCACGATGCCTTCCACGACCATGACCGGCACATGGGCCAAAAACAGGAGCCTTGCGGCCTGCAGGAAGCCTTGGTCTGTCCAGGCCAGGGATACGGCCGTGAGCAACGCGGCCCCGGCTACGGACAGCGCGCCGCAGCAAAAAGCTCCTGCCGTGCGCATGCGGCCTGGGCGGGACAGGAGTGGGCGCAGCAGCAGGAAGCAGAGCACGGCGGGGAAGGCCATGTTGAAGGCGTTGACGCCAATCACGGTGAAGCCCCCGTATTGAAAGAGCACGGATTGCAGCATCAGGGCGACGAGGATGGCCGGAAAGGCGGCCCAGCCAAGAATTGCGCCCAGGAGGCCGTTCAGGATGAGGTGGGCGCTGGCCGGGCCAATGGGGATGTGAATGAGAGAGCCCACAAAAAAGGCCGCGGCCAGGATGGCTACGGTCATGAGCCTGTCGTAGTCGAGACGGCGCAGGCCGATGGCTGTTCCACAGACGGTCAGCGCCGCACCCAGGCCCAGAATGGCCGCAGAAAGAACCCCTTCGGAAATGTGCACGAGTCAGCCCCCTTTTGCGTGGTTCGGGGAGGCATGACAAAAAGCCGGGCATGTGTCCATGCCCGGCCTCCCGCTGAGCCCCCGGGATCAGGCCTCGTGCCGTTTATTTACGCCCGGGATCGACGAACCGAGTCCACAGCACGGCTCCCAGTTCCACGTTCTTGGCCGTGCCTTCGTGATCCATCTTTTCATCCGCCGTGTTCAGGGCCGCGAAACCCCACCATCCGGCGAAAGGCACGCCGTAGGTGAACACGCCGCTGGCGTCGGCCTTGACCACCTGGGTGATCATGTAATCGTTTGGCGCTGCGTACGTGCCATCCTGGTTGTAGAACTCCACCTCGACTTCGGCGCCGGGGACGGGCTGGCCGTCAAGGAGCACCAGTCCCTGGAAGACGTTGCCCGCATAATTGCCGAAGGGCCGGGTCAGGGGGACAATTTCTGTCTTGAGACCAAGGGGTGCGTCCCAGCCCTCTTCCTCGCCAAAGGCGGGGACTATGGTCTTGGTGTAATGGACGATGAAGCAGTCCTCGGCGGGCTCCCAATAGGGGGTGGGTTCCATGACGAACTGGTACACGCCGGGCTTTTTGATCTCATAACCAGCGGCCCAGGCCGGATGCTCCATGACCACGGCGGGCTTTAAAGTGTCTTTGAGTTCCTGCGCCTCGCCATCCAAAAAAACCTTGAACGAAGCAGGGGCGACCAGGGGCATGCCGACCATTTCCATGGGATGGGAAAAGGACAGGGTCAGCGTGACGGCGGCGGCCTTCTTGTCCATGACGACATCCGATGAGGGGATGACCATCCCGAAATGGGCCAACGCCGGACTTGAAAGACAGACAATCGCGGTCAGACTGAGCAGAAGGGTCTTGAGCATGGCAACGCGCCTCCGTTCCTGAACGATCCGCAGCAATACGGATCGCGCCAAGATCTGTGAGTTGAAGATAAGGAATTTGAATCAGCGTCTCTGAAATAACACGGATTCAAATATGATAACACCTAGGGCTGTCGCTACAGAAAAACGTCTGATTCTGTCAACAGTTGGGTTGTATTGATGGCGTGGCGCGCAAGAATTCAGGCCGCGCAGTGCGCAGGCTGTGGGGGAAGGGGGAATGAGGTCCCCGGCGCGAGGGTTCGCGCCGGGGCGGAAGAACTTAAGGGGGCTAGCTGCGTTTGGTGCCAGGCGTCTGTCTGCGTGCGGGTTTGGCGGGCCTCGAGCCGGAAGGGGTTGGTCCGGATTTGCCTCGGGGCTGCTTCGCTGTGTCTGATGACGGGAGCTTGGCTGCTTCGGGCTCCTTTCGGTCGTCAATTCTGGGAGCGGCTTTTTTGCCGCCGCTCTTGCCGGGACCGAAGGGGCGCGGGGCCGGGCGGAGGTTTTGCGCGGTGTCGCCCGTTGCCGGGACCAGGGCCCCACGCACGAGGCACACCTGTTCCACGTGGATGTCCAATTCCTGGGCGTAGCGCTTGGCCAGACGGCTTTCGGCCTCGGTCATCAGCGACAGCACCAAGCCTTTTGCCCCGGCGCGTCCAGTGCGTCCGGCGCGGTGCAGGTAGTCCCGGCTCTGGCTCGGCACGTCGAGGTTGACCACCAGCGCCACTCCGGTGATATCGAGCCCCCGGGCCGCGATGTCCGAAGCAATGAGCGTCTGGGCCTTGCCCTTGCGGAAGTCATCCAGGGCGTCCTGGCGGGAGAACTTGTCGTGCGCGCCGTGCAGGTCGGCCACGGACAGCTGGTGGTGTTCCAGACGTTCGGCCATGCGTTCGGCGCTGGCCCCCCGGTGCACGAAGACCAGGGCGCGCTCGGGGGTGAGGCCGCGCAGCACCTTGCGCAGCCAGTCGATCTTGTCGCGTTCCTCGCAGACCAGATAGCAGTGCCGGATCTGGGGGCTGATGCTGTCTTGCGCACGGACAAATTCGAGATTGGGGGCCAGGCCGCGCGCGATGCGGGTCGTTGCCGGGCCTTCGGTGGCGGAGACGAAGACGAAACGCGTGTCGGGGCCGAGCTGGCCCGTGATCTTGCGGATATGTTCCAGCGCCTCCTCGATCAGCATGCGGTCGGCCTCGTCGAGGACCAGCCAGCGGGTCTCTTTGAGCTTGAGCTTCCCGAGCTCCATCAGGTGCGTCATGCGTCCGGCCGACCCGACCACCAGGTGGGGCTTTTTCTTGAGCCCTTCGATCTGGCGTCCGGCCGCGGCCCCGCCGATAAGGGATTGCACGCGCACGCCAAGTCCGGCCTCACGGGACAGGTCCGTGGCTACGCGGGCGATCTGCATGGCCAGTTCATGGGTCGGGGCCAGAACCATGGCCTGCACATGCGGGCTGCCGGGGTCGATGCCCGCCAGGATCGGCAGCAGGTACGCGAGCGTTTTGCCCGAGCCGGTCCTGGAGACCAGCATGGCCGATTTTCCGGCCATCAGCACGGGCACGGCCGCCGTCTGTATGGGCAGGGGCGCGTCCAGATCATGCGCGTTCAAGGCCTGGACCAGGGCGGGTGGGAGTCCGAAAGAGTCGAAAGTCATATATGTCCTGCTCGTTGCAAGGCCGAGGTGGTCAGATGTTGTGACCGCACCGGAAAATCCGGCACGGCGGGACCGTCATGGGATGGATGGGTCCGGCTGGTCGCCGCTCCAGACCACGACCCGGTCGCGGCCCAAGCGCTTGGCTTGGTACATGGCAAGGTCCGCCCTGCGCAGCAGTTCGGCCATGCCCCCGTCCCCGTCTTCCGGTTGCGGGATAATGGACGCCACGCCAAAGCTCATGGTCACAAAGGATGCGGCTTCGGACAGACCGTGTTCCAGATGCAGCTCCAAAACCGATTGGCGCAGCGACTCGGCCACATGCCTGGCCCCTTCAGCGTCGGTGTCGGCCAGGATGACGGCGAACTCCTCGCCACCGAAGCGCGCCACCAAATCCGCCGGGCGCTGCATCTGCTGTTGCAGCACCGCAGCCACGGCGATGAGGCACTGATCGCCCTGCAGATGCCCGTGGGCGTCATTGTAATTCTTGAAAAAGTCAACATCGCCCAGGATGATCGAGATGGCCGTTTTATCCCGCATGGCCCGGCGCCACTCCTGTTTCAGGCGGTCATCAAACATGCGTCGGTTGGAAATTCCCGTCAGGCCGTCGCGCATGGACAAAAGCGTCAGTTGTTCGTTGGCCCGCTTGAGTTCTTCCGAGCGTTCACGGATGGTCTGCACCATGTTGTCAAAGCTGTCGGCCAGCGCCCCGACCTCGTCATCCCGGCGCAGATCCAGACGCTGCGTATAGTCTTCCTCGTGACGCAGCCTGGCGGCATGGGTGGTCAGTTGTTGCAGGGGTCGAAGGATCACGGCCTGCAGGAGAACGTTCAACATGATCAGCACGATCAGTCCGGACGAGATCACCAGGACCATGGCGTAACGGATGCTGGCGATGCCTTTTTGCGTGATCTCCCGGGGGAAGAGGTACTGGATGCCGAAAATGGGCGTTCCCGAAGGGTCAAGATACGCGCTGCATACTTTGACGAATTTCCCGTCATCCACAGTGAAGTAACGCAGATTGTCGATGCTTGCGGCTGTGACCCCGGACTTGCCGCAGATCATATTTTCATCAACGTAAGGGTAAACGATATCGAATGCGATGCGTGTCTGTTCGGCAAGGGTTTCGACCATCGCCGGGCTCACAATCCGGCCAACGATGAGGAAACCGTTTGCCGGACCGGTTCCGTCCGAACGCAGAATACGCCTGGTGGCGAAAAGCAGGGGGCCGTGCTCGGTGTTGATGACTCCCACCGTGCCATTTTCCTCCGCAGGCAGGTTTATGAGCGGATGGTCCAGGGGGATGCTTCCGGATTGCAGAAGTTCGAGGTTTATCCCGGTTTCCTGAACCGTGTCGCGGGCGTTGCTCCAGAAGATGCTCCCATCCTGGGCGCAAAAGATCATGACGTTGACCGCGATGCTGTCCAGCGCCTCGTCGTAGAGGTTGCTCTTTTTGTAGACTTCCGACCCGGTGGTCATGAAATCGTGGGTGTCGTCCCAGGTCGCCCAATCGCGGCCGATACGCTCCAGGTGATAGTTTTCCCGGTCGATGGCGTGAAAAATGCGTTGCAGGTTCTGACCCGCTTCATGATTTTCGAGTTCAAGAAAACTTGGATAGACGACAAAACGCTGCACAAAAAAATCCGCCACGCCCAGTGAGGCGAACAGGATGAAAATGATAGTGAACACTTTGGCGCGGATGGACATGAAAACTCCTTAAACCGGAGGTGCAATCAATAACGATAAAGATTACCCGAGTTCTTTGACAGGTACAAGCCGCAAGAACCCCGGACTTGCGCTCCGCATGGGCCAGGGCGTAAGGACCTGACGTTCGCCCGCACCGAAGGCCGGGTCATTTCAGGGGAGAGGCATGCTTGAACTTTTCACCGTCGCGACCATCACCATCCTGGCTGTCATCAGTCCGGGCGCGGATTTCGCCATGGTCAGTCGCAACAGCATGATGATGTCGCGACGGGCCGGAATTCTGACCGCCATCGGCATCAGCCTTGGCGTGCTGGTGCACGTAACCTACAGTCTGCTCGGGGTGGGGCTGGTTATCTCCCGTTCGGTTCTGCTCTTCAACCTGATCAAGTATCTGGGCGCAGCGTACCTGATTTATCTTGGAGTATCCATGATCCGAACCGAAGCCGCGCCTTCCGGCATTGCGCCGAGGCCGGTGCTGTCGGACGCTGGGGCGCTTCGAATCGGCTTTCTGACCAACGCCAGCAACCCCAAGACCACCCTCTTTGTGGTCAGCCTTTTCACGCAGGTCATAAACCCGGGCACGCCCCTTGCGGTCCAGCTCGGCTACGGGGCTTTCATGTCCCTGGCGCACCTCGTTTGGTTCGCACTGGTGGCCTGCGCCTTTTCCTCGGCCCCGGCCCAGCGCGCCGTGGGCTCCGTGCGACGCCATGTCGAGCGGGGCATCGGCTGCGTGCTGGTCGCCCTGGGATTGACCCTGGCCCTGGCCTCGCTCAACCAGGCTTGATCCGTTGATCCGCCCCCCATCATTCAAGGAGAATTCTTGTGGCCTCGGAACTCAAATCGATTGTGGACTTTGAAGAATCCCTGGGAATTCTGGACATCCGCGTGGGACGTGTCGTTTCCGCCGAACCCTGCGCCGCGACGCCAAAGCCCACGTACAAGATGGTCATCGATTTTGGAAAATACGGCCGTCGTACAAGCTACGGACGCTTCACGGGGCATCCGGTGGACGAGGTGACCGGGCGACTGGTCCTGGCGGTGCTCAATTTCCCGCCGCGTCCCATGGGCGACGTCGTCTCGGAAGTGCTGGTCCTTGGCGTGCAGTACCCTGGCAGGGACAGCGGCGAGGCGACCTTCGTTTCCCCTGCGGTCAACGCCAAAATAGGCAGCAAGCTCTTTTGATGCCCATGAAACCCTATCTCTATGCACTGGGCGCGGTGCTGTGCTGGGCCAGCCTTCCAGCGGCCACGGGCAGCGGCCTGGATGGGCTGAGCGTCACGGAGCTGCTGTTCTTCAGCTTTGTCCCGGCCGCGCTCTATCTCACCGCGCAGGAAATGATCCTTTCCCGGCAGATGTCCATTCCCTGGCCGGATCTGAAGCTCACGATGCTGGGGCTGGCCGGGATTTTCGGGTACCACGCCCTCTACTATCTGGCCCTTGATCACGCGCCCTTGGTGGAAGGGGCCATCCTGACCACGACCTGGTCGTTCTGGATCGTGGTCTTTTCCTCCATCCTGGCCGCAAAGAGCTTGTCCCTGCCCGTCCTGGCCGTGGCCCTGGTCGGATTGATGGGGGCGGGGCTGGTCGTATCCGGCGGCGAGGGTCTGCAGTTCGAGGCCCGGTATCTGTCCGGCTATCTCATGGCGCTGGGCTGCGGACTGGTCTGGAGCAGCTTCTCCGTGGCCCTGTCGCGGCTGAAGCCCAAACGCGATTACATGCCCGCCTTCACGGTCCTGGCCGCCCTTTTCTCCGCCGTGGTCTACGCCGCAAGCGGACCTCAGACCCTGCCTCCGGCCAAGGCCCTGTTCTCGGCCCTGTATCTGGGCCTGGTGCCGCTGGGATTGTCCTTCACCCTCTGGAACAAGGCCGTGACCACGGGTAACATGACGCTGATCGGCTACCTCTCCTATCTCACCCCGCCCCTGGCCGTACTGCTGGCCGCCCTGACCCGTGGCGCTGCCGTGACCCCGCATGCGGTGGTCGGGATGATCGTCATTCTCGCGGCGGCCTTTGTGGGCAGAAGAATGGGGTGAGCCCGGATGTGTGGCATACCTCTGCCGTGAAGGTATCTTGCGGTGGAATTTGCAGGGGGCGCGGAACTGACCGTTTCGCGAGAAAAAGAAAAAGGCTTAAGAGTTTTGCTCTTAAGCCTTTGATTTCTTTGGTAGCGGGGGCAGGATTTGAACCTACGGCCTTCGGGTTATGAGCCCGACGAGCTACCATGCTGCTCCACCCCGCGCCATGTGAGAAGAGCTTTCTATGTAGGTTTACAATGCTTGTCAAATCCTATATTCACTTTTTTCTTATGAAAAACACAATTAATAAAATTTCTCTAATTATTCCGGTGTATAACGAAGAAGAAAATCTTCAGGATCTCTACTCGGAGATAGCCCGTTGCTTTTCCGGGCTGAGCTGTGCATGGGAGCTTCTGCTTGTCGATGACGGCAGCACGGACTCCAGTCTGGCCGTTATCCGCGCTTTGGCCGGAGCGGACGAACGGGTCCGCTTTTTGTCCTTTGCCGCGAACTGCGGGCAGTCCGCGGCCTTTGCCGCCGGGTTTCGCTACGCAGGCGGCGACGTGGTCGTGACCCTGGACGCCGACCTGCAGAACGATCCTGCCGATATTCCGGCCATGCTCGACGTCTATGTCCAGGGCGTGGACATGGTCATCGGCTGGAGGGCCAAGCGTCAGGACAGCGTGATCAAGCGTTACGCCTCGCGGTTCGCCAACTGGGTGCGCAACGTGATCAGCCGCGAAACTGTCCGTGACACGGGTTGCTCTCTTAAAGTAATGCGTGCGGAGATGGTCAAGCGGATCCCCATGTTCACGGGCATGCACCGCTTTCTGCCCACCCTGATGAAGCTCGAAGGGGCTCTGGTGGCGGAGGTGCGGGTCAACCACCGCCCGCGCAGCAAGGGCGTGTCCAAGTACGGCATCTGGGACCGGGCCTGGGCCTCGGCCTACGACCTGCTCGCGGTGCGCTGGATGCAAAAGCGCCATATCGCGTACAAGGTCGCCGATACGAACGTGAAATGAAATTCGGGATCCTATTCCGCGCCAATGCGGACGCGCCTGGTGATGCGGGCGGCGCGGCGGAGCCGGGAAAAAATTCCTTTATGTGGCGCGGATGCGCCTTGGGCGGAACATGGAATTATCGACGCAGTGGTGGCTCTTGGCCATCGGATTTACGGGCCAGGGTTTTTTCTTCATGCGCTTTTTCTGGCAGTGGATCGTTTCGGAGCGGGAAAAAAAAAGTATCATTCCTATAAGTTTCTGGTATTTCAGCCTTCTTGGCAGCATTTTTCTGCTGACCTACGCCATCCTGCGCCGCGACATCGTGTTCATTGTCGGCCAGTCCACGGGCTCCATCATTTATATACGCAACCTTTACCTGATCCACCGCGAACGCAGTCGGCCCAAGACCGCGGGATAGATCGGCAGCAGTACGGCGGTCACGGCCAGGCCCGTAGCCCAGCCAGCCAGAATGTCCACGGGAAAGTGTTTTCCCAGGTAGATGCGTGAATAGCCGATCACCAAAGGAAGAGCCCAGATAGCCTTCCTGCGGTAGGCGGCGAAAAGGACGAGGGCGGCGGCAGCGGAGTTTGCGGCGTGCGCGGAAGGGAATGACGAACCTCGCAGCTTGGTGGCCGTGAAATCCTCGGGCAGGGTGACCCATGCCCCGGATTGCTGGAAGCGCGTCTCGCCGACGCTCTGGTGCGGGCGCACCCGGCCCACGTTCTCCTTGATCAGAGAGCAGGTCAGGTCGGAAGCCCCGATGCTTATGGCCAGCCCCAGAACGACGGTCATGGGCGCACGGCCCAGCTTGAGGCCGATGGCGGCCAGGACGATAGCCAGTGTCCAGAGCACGGTATGGCTCGAAAAAACGGGCATGAGGATATCGAAAAGCGGATTCTGCCAGGTCTGGTTGATCCACTTAAAAAGGGTCATTTCCCAGTCGGGGGTGTGGAAAAACATCTCTTCCTCCTTGATCGGGGCAGTGTGGTGGAAGCGGGTGGAATTGTCCAGCGGACAAGAGCGCATGACGTCTTGACGCATTGAGTATTTGCGGCTAGTTTCCCAGTTTACTTTTTTTGAAGGAGAAATGAAATGAGCAAGAGAACATATCAGCCGAGCACCACCAAACGCAAAAGAAGCCACGGATTTCTGGTCCGCTCCCGGACCAAGAACGGCCAGGCTGTGCTGCGTCGCAGAAGAGCCAAGGGAAGAAAAAGATTAGCCGTCTAACCTGCCCTCCCTCGTATCGACTGAAGAGACGGCCCCAGTTTTGCAACTGTTATGACCGGGGCCGTCGTTTTTTTTCAAAGAGTTTCACTCTCTTTGTGCTCGAGCGGGAAGATGCCGGGGAATCCTGGCGTCTTGGACTGACGGTGAGCAGAAAAATTGGCAAGTCCGTGCGGCGCAATCGGGTCAAGCGTTTGGTCCGGGAGTTTTTTCGGCTTCATCAGCGTGATTTCAAGCTGCGCTCGGACATTGTTGTGGTGCCCAAGCGGGGCGTTTGCGTGGATTCCATGGACCTTGCGCAGGTGTCCTCGGAGCTTGGCCCGCTGATGACCAAAATCGTGTCCCGGGTTGGAGCGGCCTAGGTCTTTTTCGGAGTTTTTATGCGCCACGCCTTTGTACGTATCCTTTCCCTGTATCAGTATCTGATATCCCCGCTCTATTCTCCCTGTTGCCGTTTCATTCCTTCGTGTTCCGAATATGCCCGGCAGGCCGTTTTGTCTCATGGAGTTTTTCGGGGGATGGGCCTGACCCTGTGGCGGTTGTTACGATGTCATCCCCTGTGTGCCGGTGGTTACGATCCGGTTCCCTCCCCTAACTTGTCAAAGAGAGATTGAAATCAATGGATAGCAATAAGCGCGTCATTCTCGCTGTTTCCTTGTCCCTGCTGGTGCTTCTGGGCTGGAATTTCCTTTTTCCGCCGGTTCCTCCCGTGGAGACGGCGCCCCAGAATCAATCCGCGCCGACCCAGAGCGCTGACCAGGCTTCTTCGTCCATGGCGCAGGCGGTTCCCGCCGCTCCGACAGTGCAGTTCACGCCCGCTGCCGGTGAAAAGCTCACCATAGACACTCCTCTGTATCGCGCCGTGATCAACACCGCGGGCGGCGTGCTGGAGAATTTCGAGCTCAAACGCTACCAGGAAACCATCGAGCCGGGTTCCCGCAACATTGATCTGGTCACTCCGCAATCGGTGACCAAGGCCCCCATGGGCCTGATCTGGAATTCCATGCCGACCTGGGCCCAGGGCGAATGGTCCGTGCAGGGTGGCGATCTCAATCTGGCCGATGGCCAGAGCGGCTCCATCCAGCTCAGCGCGGTGGTCGGCGGCGTACAGATCGACCGCGTGCTGACCTTTACCGCCGGAACCTACGAGGTGAAGGAAGAGGTCAAGGTCACCAACGTCACCGCGGCCCAGGTGCAAGGCCATCTGGCCTTTTCGGTTTCCAGCGTCCCGCTCACAGCTGAGGGCGACAGCTACAACCACACCAAGATCGCCTACATGACGGCAGGCAGCCTGACGGAGGAAAGCAACCAGAAGGATCTGCAGCTCGGCCTGGAATCCCAAGTCCCGGCCCAGTGGGGCGGAATCGAGAGCAATTATTTCCTGCTGGCTATCGTGCCCACCTCTTCGGACATGTTAGCCCGCGCCAAGCTTGAGGATAACGTCTACCGCATGACCGTGGCGGACCAGGTGCTGCTCGATCCGGGCATCACGCAGCTGCGCACCGTGTCCTACTATTTCGGACCCAAGACCGAAAAAGACCTGACCCACATGCCCAAGGACCTGCAGGGCAGCATGCATTACGGCTTTTTCCACATTATCGCCAAGCCGCTCAATCAGTTCCTGAATTTCCTGTACGAGTACGTGGGCAACTACGGCATCGCCATCGTGATCCTGACCATCATCATCAAGATCCTGTTCTGGCCCCTGTCGCACAAGAGCTACAAGTCCATGGAGCAGATGAAGAAGCTGCAGCCCATGATGGCCAAAATCCGCGAGAAGCACGCCGATGATCGCGAAAAGATGAACACCGAAATCATGCAGCTCTACAAGACCTACAAGGTCAACCCGGCGGGCGGTTGCGTGCCCATGCTGTTGCAGATTCCCGTGTTCTTCGCCCTGTACCAGGCCCTGCTCGGGGCCATCGAACTGCGCCACGCGGCCTTCATCCCGACCCTGCCCTTCACCGATCTGGTCTGGCTGGCCGACCTCTCGGCCAAGGACCCTTACTACATCACGCCGCTGATCATGGGAGCGACCATGTTCCTGCAGCAGCGACTGGCCCCGCCCATGGGCGATCCCATGCAGGCCAAGATCATGATGTTCATGCCCGTGATTTTCACCTTCCTTTTCCTGAACTTCCCTTCCGGTCTGGTCGTGTACTGGTTGATCAACAACGTGCTGTCCATCGCGCAGCAGTGGTACATGATCAAACAGTCGAAATAGCATCGTTTCATGGTGTGCGGCGTCCTTCTTGGGGCGCCGACCCATGGCCGTTGCCTTAGATCTTCCAGGAAAGTGAAGGAGAGCTGGATGAATACGTACAAGGATTTTCAGGCCAAGACAGTTGATCAGGCCATCGAAGACGCGTGCCGCTTTTTCGACGTTGAGCGCGACGTGTTGGAGATTGACATTGTCAGTGGCGGGTCGTCGGGAATATTCGGCCTGGGCGCCAAGAAAGCGTCCATCCGGGCCAGGAAGCGTCGCCTGGCCGCCGCGGGCGTCGAAGAGCCCGCGCTTGTCGTGGCCGAGCCCGTGGCTGCCGAGCCCAAAAGGGTGCAGGTGCTTGAGGTTGCAGTTCAAGACGAGGCTGATGCCGAGGCCGAGGTGGAAGTCGAGGTGGAAGTCGAGGTGGAAGTCGACGCGGCTGCGGATTTCGAAGATGAGGACGAGCCCCATCAGGTTGCCTCGCTCACTGCCGAGGAAATGGTCCGCTTGGAAGCCGACATTCGCAACATCATGGTCGCCTTGCTCAAACCCATCGCGGCCAACGTGACCCTGGCCATCGACACGTCGGCCAGCCCGGTCACGGTGCATATCGACGACCAGGACAATTCCGGGCTCATCATCGGCCGCGACGGACAGACCATCACCGCTCTGCAATACCTGGCCAACCGCATCATTTCCAAGAGCTGGCCGCAGAGCCCGCGCATCCAACTCGACGCCGGTGACTACCGCCAGAAACAGGAAGAGCAGTTGCAGGGCATCGCCCTCTTCTTGTCGGAAAAAGCCAAGAAATCCGGACGGGTGCAGAGCACTCGCCCTCTCTCCTCTTTTCACCGCCGGGTCGTGCACATGGCCCTGCAGGATGATCGTGGCGTGCAGACCCGCAGCAAGGGCGAAGGCCACATGAAGCGGGTGCTCATTTTGCCGGTCAAACGCGGCAAGCCTGCCGGACGGCCCCCCAGACGTCAGGAAACCGCCCAGGCGCGTCAATCCTAAATCAGCGGCCTCACAGGCCGCCCCAAAACGGCGATCCGCTGCGTCAGCGAAAAAAGCCAGACCGCTTATGTATGCGCAAATACACTGCGCGCCCTGGCTTTTTCCGCTTCCTTGCATCTCACCATTTTTGAACGGCCTGTGACTTTAGAGTTTTTCAGTCAGTTAAGAGCCCGTTTTTTTTCATCATGAAGACACACACCGACACCATCGTGGCCATCGCCACCCCTCCCGGCCAGGGCGCCATCGGCATCGTGCGCCTGAGCGGGCCTGCGGCCAGGGAAATTGCGCAGGGCCTTTTTTATTCCTCACGTTCCGGATTTGCGGGTTTTAAACCCTACCGTCTGCATCACGGACAGTTGCGCGACGGCAGCGGCGGTTTTCTGGATGAAGCGCTGGCGGCTTTCATGCCCGGTCCGGGATCGTTCACCGGGGAAGATGTTGTTGAGCTGCACTGTCACGGCGGCGGGGCCATCCTGCGGCGGGTGGTGGAGGAGTGTCTGCGGTGCGGAGCCCGTCTGGCCGCGCCCGGAGAGTTTTCCAAGCGCGCCTTTTTAAGTGGCCGCATGGACCTGACCCAGGCCGAGGCCATCATGGAGCTGGTGGGCGCGCCGGGCGCAGTGGCAGTCGGGCTTGCCGGGAGCAAGCTTGAAGGGATGCTGGCGCGCCGTGTCGGCGAGCTGCGCGCGGGCCTTGAGGCCTTGCGCGTACAGCTCTGCGTGGCCGTGGATTTTCCGGAGGACGAGGTGGAGTGCCTTGCCCCGGACGCTTTGGCCGGGGCCACAGGCGAGGTGCGCGCAGCCATTGACGAACTGGCCGCCAATTACGATCGTGGCCGCTGCTGGCGCGAGGGAGCGTTGGTGGTCCTGGCGGGGCAGGTCAATGCGGGCAAGTCGAGCCTGATGAACGCGATTCTGGGCGTCAACCGAGCCATTGTAACCGACATTCCGGGCACCACGCGGGACTATCTGGAAGAGTCCGTGCAGATCGACGGCCTGCCCGTGCGTCTGGTGGACACGGCGGGTTTGCGGGCCGCGCTCGATAGCGTGGAGCTGATGGGCATCGAGCGCAGCCGCGAGCTTCTGGCCCGGGCTGACCTGGTGCTGCTGGTCATCGACTCCGAGCTTGGCCCGGGGGCGGAGGATCTGGACCTGACGGCCGGGACGGACAAGCTGCTGGTCGTGGCCAACAAGACGGATCTGCTCACCGGGGAGCCCGCATGGCTTGACGAGAGTCCCTGGCGGGAGAAAGAGGTTTGCCGCCTTTCCGCCAAACATGGCCAGGGAGTATCAGCGCTCATGACCGCGATCCGCCGCATGGTGACCGACACGGGCGCTCCCGAAGAAGGTGCGCTGGTCCCCAACCTGCGTCAGCACACGGCCCTGACCCGCGCGGCCGCCGAACTGGACTTCATGCTGGAAGAACTGGCCGCCAGCCTGCCCTACGACATCCTCTCCGTACGCCTGGACACGGCCTGCGCCATCCTGGCCGAAATCACAGGCGAGATCACCTCCGAAGAGGTGCTGAACTCCGTGTTTGATGGATTTTGCATCGGGAAGTGACGGGTTTGATTGCCAAAAAAAAACGCCTGCGTACAGGCTTTTCAAAAATGGTGAGATGCAAGGAACAAAGAAAATCCAGGCCGAAGCGCACGTGTGCCCGCAAGGGTATTGTGCATACGAGAGGCCTGGATTTTCTGCAGTGACGCCGCAGATTGCCCTTTTTGAAAAGCCTGTTACGGCAGCGTGAAGTTGATCTCCACCCGCTCCAGGCTCACGGCTTCAAGCACCACGTCCAGGGTCTGGCCCATGGCGAAGGTTTTGCCGGTGCGCTGGCCCAGGAGATCCTGGCGCTCGGGGTCGAAGACGTAGAAGTCGTCCAGGGTCGCAAGCCGGACCAATCCGTCCACGGGCATGTCGATAAGTTCCACCCAAAATCCGAAATCGGCCACTCCTGAAACCACCCCGCGCATGGTCTCCCCGATCCTGTCTTCCAGGGCCAGGATGGCCGAGCGTTTCTGAATCTCCCGTTCCGCTTCCATGGCTTTTCTTTCCAGGGAGTTCAAACCCGTGCAGATGCCCTGCACATCTTCCACGCTCAGTTTTTCCGCTTCTCCCGCGATCAGCCTTTTCAGAGACCTGTGCACCAAGAGGTCCGCGTAGCGGCGGATGGGCGAGGTGAAGTGGCAATATGCCTCCGACGCGAGCCCGTAATGGCCGTCGTTGTCCGGGGAGTACTGGGCCTGCATCATGGTGCGCAGGATCAGGCGGTTGACCAGGTATTCGATGTCCATGCCCTTGGCCGCGTGAGAGACCTGCTGCAAACCCATCTGGTCCAGAGTCCTGGGCAGGCGGTCCACCAGACTGGTGTGCGAGAGCATGCGCAGGAGGGTTTCGAGCTTCTTCTCGTCGGGCTGGGGATGGATGCGGTACGGGAAGACACGCTTACGCGCGCCCATGTACTCGGCCACCCGTTCGTTGGCCGCGATCATGAACTCCTCGATGAGGCGGTGGCTGAAGAGGCGGATCCCGGCGTGGACGCTGATGATGTCCTCCACTACGCGGACCTGGGCCTCGGGGATGTCGAAGTCCAGGCATCCCCGATCAATGCGGCGCTGCATGAAGATTTTGGCCAGCTCCTCGGCGTCGCGCAGCATGGGCACAAGGGGCGCGGTTTCCTGGTCCGGTTCGCCGTCAAGGGCCGCCTGCACCTGGTTGTAGGTCAGCCGGGCCTGGCTGGTGATCACGGCGTTGTAAAGGCGCGGCGTGCCGGGCACGCCGTCAAGCGAATAGGGCGTGTCCACGACCATGGCCAGTCGCGCCACGTGCGGGCGCAGGCTGCACAGTCCGTTGGACAGGGCCTCGGGGAACATGGGTTCGACGGACAGGGGAAAATAATAGGAGTTGCCGCGTGTCAGGGCCTCCACGTCCAGGGGTGAGCCTTCGGGCACGTAATGGGCCACGTCGGCAATGGCCACGATCAAACGGTAGCCGTTCTCCTGCCGTTCCACATAGACCGCGTCGTCAAAATCCTTGGCTGTCTCGCCGTCGATGGTCACCAGGGCGACTTTGCGCAGATCGCTGCGGCCCTCCCAGTCCTGTGGCGACGGCTCACCTGGCAGGGCTTCGGCCTGGCGCAGGACGTCGGCCGGGAAAATCTCGGGGATGGAGTAGCTGGTCTTGACCAGCAGTTCCTGGGTGGCCAGGTCGCGCTCCTCGCCCAAGCGGCGCAGGGCCGTGCAGCGCCATATACCCTTTTCCTGCTCCTCGATCGGGGTCACACTCAGGATATCCCCCTTCTCCGGGTCCGGGATGGAGCTGGTGTCGACCACGGTGTAGAAGGGCATGCGCGAATCCGTGGGGTGGCAGAAATAGCTATCCTGATGAACGCGGCGGGTGACCCGCACCAGCAGTTCGCGTGTGGCGCGGTCCAGAATCTCGACGATGCGGCCTTCCGGGGAGTCCTTCTTGCGCGCGGTGTCGATGGCGGCGACGACCCTGTCGCCGGGCCACGCACCGCCGAAATTGCTGGGATGGATGAAGAGATCCTTCTGCTTTTTGTCATCGGGCAGAAGGTAGCCCACGCCGGAGCGGCGCACATCAAGGGTGCCGGTCATGCGTGGCAGGTTGTCCATCAGGCCGTAACTCTTGCCCATCTGCACGATCTCGCCGCTCTCGACCATCTGGGCCAGGGTGGATTTGATGACTTTTTTCAGGGAAGCGTCGGCGTCGAAGCGGTCGTAAATGTTCTTGCTGCGCAGGGGCGCACCGGACTGGCGCAAGGCGTCGAGCAGGCTTTTCTTGGAAAATTTGGTTTTAGTCTGTTTTTTCGGGGGCATGTAAGGTCCAGGGTAAGTTGTGAAAAAAATTGCCCAGCCAGTCGCGGAAAGAGACGGACCCGGCAGCTGAAAACGAGGTCGTCAGCTGCGGCGTCCACAGGCGGTCGTCGGCAAAGGGAGCCAGTTTGACGGCGTCTTTGGGCGTACAGACAATGTGCGAGCAGTCGTTGCGCTCGGCGGCCGCGACAATGGCCTGCCAGTCGGCCAGGCTGAACGGGTGGTGATCGGGATAAATCAGGTGACGGACCGGCTTATCGCCGAGGTCGGTCTTGCAGGTCTGGCAGACCTTGTCCGGGTTGGCGATGGCCGTGACGAGCAGGAAGCGCTGATTCTTGAGCGTATCGAGCGTCTCGCCGGTCAGGGCGTTGGCCACGCCGCGCGCCGTGACCCGGAAAAAAAAGATGGGCTTGCCGAGGATCGCCAGCTTGATGTGCGCGATGGTCTCAAGGCACCCGTCGTCGTCGAACATGGTGTTGATCAAAAACGCATCCGCCCTGGTCAGGGCGGAAGTGTCTTCACGCCACGATCCGGCGGGGATGACCCGGTTCCATTCCTCGTCCAGGTCCCGGGGGCACAGGAGACACAGGTTCAGGTCGCGCTCTATGCGCAGGTGCTGATACCCGTCGTCGAGGATGAAAAGATCAGCGGATTTTCGGGCCGCCGTTTTACCGGCGCGCACCCGGTTGGGATCGACCAGGATCTGGGCCTGAGGGTGGGTGCGCTTGAGTAAGAGCGGCTCATCCCCGGCCTCGCGCGGCGGGCTCAGCAGCTGCACCGTGTAGGGCAGATGGGGCGGCTTGCCGCCGTAGCCGCGGGTCAGCACCGTGGGGCGCAGTCCCTCGTCGCGGGCCCAGTCCAGCAGCCAGGACACCACCGGGGTCTTGCCTGTGCCGCCCCACGAGATGTTGCCGACGCTGACGCACGGGGCCGGAGGCCGCCAGGAGACCAGTTTGCCCGACACGTAGAGCCTGGCGCGCAGGCGCATGAGCCTAGCGTAAGCCTTGCTCAAAGGGCCCAGCACGTGCGGCATTTGGCTTTGCAGTCGGGAGATGCGTTCAGGAGTCATGTTTGGCGCCGAAAAAGGAAAAGGGCGGCTCACGCCGCCCCGGGATTAATTTCGGGAAGTTCCCAAGAATCGCAGCAGAAAGAGAAACAGGTTGATAAAATCCAGGTACAGGGTCAGCGCGCCGAGGATGGTGCCGCGGCGAACGGCCAGGGCGTCGTCCATGGGCGCGGATTCGCCCATCACTTTGAGCTTCTGCGTGTCGTAGGCGGTGAGGCCAGTGAAGATGAGCACGCCGATGCCGCTGATGACAAAATCAAGGGCGGAGCTGGCCATGAAGATGTTGACGATGGAGGCAATGATGATGCCGATCAGCCCCATGAACAAAAAGCTGCCCCAGCCGGTCAGGTCCTTCTTGGTGGTTGCTCCGTAAACGCTCATGGCCGCGAACATGCCAGTGCAGACAATGAAGGCCTTGAAGATGGACCCCGGTGTGTAGACCATGAGGATGGACGACAGCGTGGCACCGGTCAAGGCGCTGTAGAGGAGAAAAAGCCCGGTAGCGGTAACGGCGGACATGCGCTGCACGCCCCCGGATATGGCCAGAACCAGGCCGAACTGGGCGATGATCAGGCCCCAGAAAATGATGGGATTGGCAAAGATGACCTGGGCGATGGCGGGCGTGCTCGCCACGGTATAGGCAACCACAGCGGTCAGGCCCAATCCCAGGGTCATCCAGTTGTAGACCCCGCGCAGAAAATAGTTGGTCGCCTGCACATCGGTGCGGGTCCGAGACACGGTCTGAAAGTTCATTGAGTTCCTCCTATGAGTGTTTTTTTCTTGTGTTCAAAGTTAAGCTCAGGGCAGCCGTTTCGAAAGGAGCGCGACGCTCGGAAGTTCGCGAACCAGACTTGCGGCTTGGACCAGAGTGCTTTTCTCATCCCTGCTCAATTCTTGCAAGTCGCCGTCTTCGAAAAAGACCAGGGCCCGCAGGCTTTCGCTGGGCTGAAAATTCGGACCGTAAAAAAGCCGCGCCGACGCCAGCCCCTTGGCCAGACTGACGCCCGATCCGATCATCGCTGCGATATCGTGATAATCCTTGGCTTCGGCGCGTTGCAGAATCACCTTGAGTTTCGTGGCCATCAGGTCGTCCAGGGACGCAAGGCACAGCATCTCGTCTTCGGTCAGATCCGGGACACCGACGCGGCCGAAGCCGATAGCGCCGAAAAATGAAAGCTTGATATGGTCTGACGAAGTATCGGGCACGAGGAAGGTCAGGGCATTTCGTTCATCCTGGATGACTGTCGATCGGGACAGGACAGGAATGCTTTCGGTCAGCTGTGTCCGGTTCAGAGGACAGTCAGAAAAGAAATCGAAATCAACGGAAGATCTGTGTCCGAGGCGTAAGGCGATGGCCGTGCCACCATAGAGGACAAATCCGAGATCTGTCGCCGGGCGCAGCTTTGACCAGAGCCGTTGTTGTGGTTCTGGCAGCACATCCATCCGGCATCGTAAAGCCTTGGTCACGAGAATCTTCTCCGAGGCATTTTTGGTAACCGTTCCAGCTCGGCCAGGCCCAGACGGTAATGCCAATACGCCCAGGACCGGGGACGGAACTGACCTGATTCTGCGCTAACAATGGCGTTTTTCAGAGCCTTTTCCCCGACAATCTGCACGAGGCGTTCAATGTCTTCATGATCGCCAATGTCCATTATCTGCGCGATGACCCGCTGCGGAAATCTGAGTGCTTCTTCGGGGGCCTTCCACCAGACATACTTTCTGGCCAAGGGGATGAGCGGGTTGTCTTGGGCATGAATCACGGGGGTATTTCGATTTATCCAGTAACAGATTTCGTGATTGCAATGACAATGATGCATCGGCTTCAGACCTTATAATTTAGGTCATCTGGGGCGCAAGTCAAGGATGGGCCGCAGGCGGCTCACTGGATTGGTGACAAACTGGCCCAAAAAATGGATCCGAACTGACAAATTTTGTCAGCCTCGGCCTGACTCCCCAGCAATCCGCCCGCCCCGACCACCACGAACACACACAAATATCCCTCCGCATAAAAAAAGCCCCCCCTGCGCCACACCACGGTCATCCCCGCGAAGGCGGGGATCCATGCCTTTCCCAACCACCTAAAAGAACAGTATTTTGCGCCATTGCCTGACATGGCCCGTCTTCGCGGAATGACTTTGCGCGATCCGCCGAGCTATCCTAACGCCCGCCCAGCCAAGACAAAACAAATGACAACTTGGCACGGATAGTGATAGTTGCCCAACACAAGCATGGATACCCCAACCCAACTTTATTGGAGGATTGTATGAACCGGTTCAGAAAGAATGAAAAAGGCTTTACCCTGGTCGAACTTTTGATCGTTGTGGCAATCATCGGCATCTTGGCAGCGATCGCGATTCCGCAGTTTACGAAGTATAAGAGGAATGCGGCAGTGAGTGCATGTAATTCTGATTTAAAAAATTGTATGAATGAGGCTTCCGCTCAGTGGGCATTAAATAATACCCTTGGTATAACGTGTGATAATGCTACTGGCCTGATAGGTAATAAAATTCCCGCAGATGTAAATGCGTCAGCCGACGGATCTGTGTCGATGGATCCTGCAACAATTGCGTCTACGTTGATTTACAGTGCTATTGATATGAGTATTCAAATTTCTGATGGAGCAGCAAACTGCTCGCTCAACTAATTTACGCGCGAGAACACTCTTAAGATCCCCGTCGACAACTTATTCTCGACGGGGATCCAACAATCCGGGGAAAAGCGGGAAAAGGGGTCACCCATCAAAAGGACCGAGGTCAAGAGAAAGTACTCCCTCGGGCCAGAAAATCAGGTTTTCTCGCCTCGGACAAAATTTGGAAAAGGGGTCAAGTCTTCTTTTGACTTTTGTCAAGCTCTTTGATGATCTTCTCGATTCTCCCATCAACCTCGTTGGTGTCGAGTGTGAGACTCTGCGCAGGCGTTACTGCCAACTGATATGGAAAATTTCCTGCCAGAAGCGCTTGACGAGGTGGCGCTCGGGTTACATAAGATCCTTATTGGTTTGTGTGCAATGTGTACAAATCACTAAGGAGGGCAATTATGAGCACAGTCACCGCTCGCTTGTCAGAGGAAACAGCTTTTAAACTGAGCCAACTAGCCCAAACAACAAACCGAAGTAAATCCTTCATTGTGGCCCAGGCATTGGAACATTTTCTTGATGAACAGGCCTGGCAAGTCGCACAGATTCAAGAAAGCCTTGCCCAGGCCGAGGAGGGAAAGTTTGCTTCCTCCATCGAAGTCCAGACCGAAAAGGGGTCAAGTCTTCTTTTGACTTTTGTCAATCTCTTTGACGATCTTCTCAATTCTCTCGGCAATCCTCTGATCCTTTTGGATTTTCGTCTTTACCCGGGCGATGGCGCTGGCGACAGGAGGAAAAGGGGTCAAGTCTTCTTTTGACTTTTGTCAATCTCTTCCTTGATGATCTTCTTCTCAATTCACCCATCAACCTATCCGTTGGTGTCGAGTGTGAGACTCTGCGCAGGCGTTACTGCCAGTTCATATTGAAATATTCCGTCCGAAGCGCTTGACTAGGTTGCGGTCGAGTAAGATAAGATCCTTATTGGTTTGTGTGCAATGTGTACAAAATCACTAAGGGGGCAATTATGAGCACAGTCACCGCTCGCTTGTCAGAGGAAACAGCTCTCAAACTGAGCCAGTTAGCCCAAACAACAAATCGAAGTAAATCCTTCATTGTGGCCCAGGCATTGGAACATTTTCTTGAAGAACAGGCTTGGCAAGTCGCACAGATTCAAGAAAGCCTTGCCCAGGCCGATGAGGGAAAGTTTGCTTCCTCCATCGAAGTCCAAGGGGCATTCGGCAAATGGGGGTTGACCGTTGAGTCTGACTAAAGTTCGCTGGACCCGAAATGCCATCAAAGATTTGGAAAGGATTCGACTCTTCCTGGAAGAAACAGCAGATTCGGAAGTGATGCTTTCCGAGGCTAAAAGAATTTGGGACAGTTGTCAGCGGTTGAGGCAATTTCCAGAAAGCGGACGACCAGGACGGATAGCATTCACCCGCGAGGTTATTGTTTCACCGTATGTGATTCCGTATCGTGTCAAAAAAAGCGTCGTTGAAGTACTGAATATTTTCCACTCTGCTCAGAAGCGTTAAGGTCTCTGAACCACCACCTTCCGCCAAAAGGCGGTCAAACTGTCCTTTTACCTTTATCAATCTCCTTGACGATATTCTCAATTATCTCAGCAACCCTCTGATCATTTTGGATTTTCGTCTTTACCCGGGCGATGGCGCTGGCGACGGTGCTGTACTTTTCGATTTCGAAATATTCCCCGATGTGCTTCAGGCTGTCTCCCCTGAGGGCTCGGGCGAGATAGATGGAGATGTCCCGAGGGGTGTTGGTCACTCCGCGCGCGGACGCGGCCAAGGCGTCTTCGGTGATTCCATAAGCTCGGCAGATGGTTTCCTTGATCGACTCCATCGTGACCGGCGTGAGTTGCTTTGATTCAGGAATTTCCGTGCTGAGTTTTGAGGCAAAGAAACGGTCTTTGATTTTCTGGACGAATTCTGCAGTGCCGAGGATTGCAGGCAGTTTCTTGTGGGAGAAAATCTTTTCGATCACTTCATTGTCATCTTGGGCCATGAAACGGCGGTATTCGGTTCGCGCTTTGACGGGGTCATCGGAAAATTCCGAAAGCAACGGCCTGACGTGCAGCCATTTCCAGGCGTCCCCGCGCTGCAGATAGCCGTGGTGGCTGCTCCAAGGATAATCCTCCAAGGTCTTGACCAGTCCGGCCTTCAGTGGGTTGTGGTGAATGTACCGTACCATTCCTTGGAAATATTCATCTTCGCCAACCAGAATGGCCTTGTATCTGCCTTTAAAAAGTTGCCCGTCCAGGCTGTGACGCCGGTTGAACCACTGCGTGTAGACACCTCCGAGATGCCGCATCGCGCGAGCCAAATTGCCCTCCGACGTCTGCAGCAGCAAGTGATAGTGGTTGGACATCAGGCAGTAAGCTGCGACGCCCACGCGGAACATCTCCGACGTGCTTTTGAGCAGGTCGATGAACGCCTTGTAATCTTGAGCGTCGCGGAAAATGTTCTCCCGCTGCCGCCCGCGGTTCATGACATGATGCCATGCGCCATTGAATTCGATTCGGAGTGGTCGTGCCATGAGGGAGACGATATCAGCGCGGGTTAGTTTAGTCAAAAGAAGATTTGACCCCTTCTGTTTTCCGCAAGGATGCCTTGCTGCGGACGTTACAGGCTGCGGATATCGCGGGGATCAGGGCGATTCTTGTGCATGCTAAGGACGAGGAGGCCCGGGCATGGTACGCTTCCTGGGATTTTGAACCAAGCGTGACGGACCCGTATCATCTTTTTTTGCTTCTGAAGGATCTTAAAGTCCACTCTTGATCGATAATCCTGCTCCGTGCATGATGCGCCGCATCATTCTCTTCAAGGAGCGTTCGTGAATTCATCCGATTATATCGATTTTGCGGCCATCACGGCCCTGTTTCAGCACGCCTGCGACGAATCCCGGAATTTTCTCTACGAATACGAAGTGTACGCCCTGCTCGCTGCGTCCGGGGCCGAGACTCCTCCGCAGGCCAATCTGCTCCTGCGCGGGGCGCGGCCTTCCGATGCGGAGCTATTGGCCATTCCCGGTGAGCGGGCCGTGCTCAAGATTGTTTCCCCGACCATCGTGCACAAGACCGAAGTCGGCGGGGTGCGCATTGTGGCCAAGACGCCCCAGAGCGTGCGTTCGGCCCAGCGGCGCATGCTCTACGAGGTGCCGGAGAGCTACGCGGCCTGGATCGAGCGCAACCCTGACGCTGCGCCGCCCTCCTATCGGAATCTTGGCGGACAGGCGTTGGTGGCCGCCATCAGCCGGGACGTGAAGGGGGTGCTGCAGGTACAGTTCATGCCGCCGGACTCCGACACCTTCGGCCACGAACTCATCGTCGGCCTGCGGCGCACCCGCGAGTTCGGCATGATTTTAAGCGCCGGCCTCGGCGGCACGGACACGGAGCTTTACGCCCAGCGTTTCCGCAAAGGGCAGGCCATTGTGGCTGCGTCCACGGCCATGACCGACGGCCAGACTTTTTTCGAACTTTTTCGCCAGACCATCTCCTATAAAAAGCTGGCCGGACTGACCCGGGGGCAGCGCCGCATTGTCACTGACGAGCAGCTCATCGAGTGCTTCGAAAGTTTCGTGGCCATGGCCAATCATTATTCGCCGGACAATCCGGGCGCGCCATTCATCATCGAGGAACTGGAGGTCAATCCTTTCGCCTTCACCGATTACCTGATGGTGCCCCTCGACGGTATGTGCCGCTTTTCCCCGCCCGAAGATCGCCCCGTGGCGCGCCCGGTGGGCAAGATCCACAACCTGTTGCACCCGGAGCGCATCGGCATCATCGGGGTTTCGTCCACGCGCAGGAATTTTGGGCGCATCATCCTGGAAAACATCCTGGCCCAGGGCTTTGACCCGCACAGCGTTTTGATCCTGCGCGAGGGCGGCACGGATCAATGCGGGGTGCGATGCGCGCCCGATCTGGCCGGACTGCCGCACAAGCTCGACCTGCTGGTGGTGGCTGTGGGCGCGGCTCAGGTGCCCGATCTGGTGGAGGATATCATCAGCCGGGATGCGGCCCACGCGGTCATGCTCATCCCCGGCGGCATGGGCGAGACCGAGGACAGCCGCGAACGCGCCGTCCAGGTAGTGGCGCAGATCAACGCGGCCCACGGCAAGGGTGATGGCGGCCCGGTCTTTCTGGGCGCCAACTGCATGGGCGTGGTTTCGCGGCCCGGCGGTTACGACACCTGGTTCATCCCCGAGGAAAAGCTGCCCCGCGACCGGGGCAAACCTTACCGCCGCGCGGCCCTGGTCAGCCAGAGCGGGGCCTTCATGCTGCACCGTAGCAGCCAGTGCCCGGAGCTGGCCCCGGCGTACATGATCTCCATGGGCAACCAGACGGACCTGACCCTTGGCGATATGGTCAGCTATTTCAAGGATTCGGATCGGGTCGATGTGATCGCGGTCTATGCTGAGGGTTTCAGCGATCTTGACGGGCTGGCCTTTTGCCGCGCCGTGCGCGAGGCGGTCATGGCGGGCAAGGAGGTGGTCTTCTACAAGGCGGGCCGCACGCCGGAAGGCAAGTCCGCCACCAGCGGACACACGGCGTCACTGGCCGGGGATTTCATGGTCTGCGAGAGCTGCGTGCGTCAGGCCGGGGCCATCGTGGCCCAGAATTTCAACCAGTTCCAGGATCTCTTTCTGCTGGCCGAAACCCTGCACGGCAAGAAGATACGCGGCAACCGACTGGCGGCGGTGAGCGGCGCTGGGTTCGAAGCCGTGGGCATGGCCGATTCCATCCAGAGCGACGACTATGCCATGCAGCTTGCGCCCTTCGCGCAGGAGAGCGTGGAAAAGATTGCCGGAGTGCTGCGCGAAAAACGCCTGGACGCACTGGTTAGCATCGTCAATCCCCTGGACATCAACCCGGCGGCCGATGATGACGCCCACGCCCGCATCGCCGCCATCCTGGCCGCCGACCCCGGCGTGGACGCGGTGGTCCTGGGCCTGGACCCCCTTTCCCCGGCCATGCACACCCTGGCCGAAACGGATGTTCCGGCCTTTGACCTTTACGCCGAAGGGGGCATTGCACGCTTGCTGCCGGAAGTGGCCAGAGGGATCGACAAGCCCATCATCGGCGTCATTGACGGCGGCCGCCTCTATGACCCATTGCGCGACGTGCTCATGGCCGAGGGCGTGCCGGTCTTTCCCGTCTGCGACCGAGCCGTGGCGGCCCTGGCGCAGTATATTCAGGCCAGATTGTATGCTGATGTGCTGCGGGGTGGTTCCTAGTCTTCCACGACGGCGTTCAGATCGACCTGCACTCCTGCCTCGCGGGCCTTGAGGACCCGGCGCGCGATCTTGCCGCTGCGGGTGCGGGGCAGGGCCTCCACGAACTCCACGGAGCGGATCACGGCCACGGGCCCCACTTCCTTGCGGATGTGGGTCTTGAGCATGCGGATGATTTCGTTGTGGTCGTCGAGAGCCGCGAATTCCGACTGCAGCACGACGAGGGCCTTGGCTACCTCGCCCTTGATCTTGTCCGGGATGCCGATGACGGCGGCGTCGGCCACGGCCTTGTGGGCCAGGAAGGCGTTTTCCAGTTCGACGTTGCCGATGCGGTGTCCGGCGATGTTCATGACGTCGTCGGAACGGCCGTGGATCCAGACCAGACCGTCTTCGTCGCGGGTGGCGATGTCTCCGGCCCAGTATTTGCCGGGGCCGAGCGGCCAGTAGGTGGCGTCGTGCAGTTCGGGCTTGCCGAAAATGTCGAGCATCATGGACGGCCAGGGTTTGGTCACCACGAGGTTGCCGGCGACCCCGTCCTCCACGCGGTTGCCCTCTTCATCGACGATGTCCACTTCGATGCCGGGCATGGGTCGGTGCACGGAGCCGGGTTTTAACACCGAGACCGGGAAGGGGGTGATCATGCACCCGCCGGTTTCGGTCTGCCACCAGGTGTCGAGGATGGGGCATTGGGAGTGGCCGATGTACTTGTAGAACCACAGCCAGGTGTCCGGCGAGATGGGCTCGCCCACGCTGGCTAGAAGGCGCAGGGTCGAGAGATCGTGCATGCGCGGGTACTGGTTGCCGTAGCGCATGAGCATGCGGATGACCGTGGGCGCGGTGTAGAGGATGGTCACCCCGTAGCGGGCCACGATGTCCCACATGCGGTCGGCCTGGGGATAGAGGGGGTGCCCCTCGTACATGACCGTGGTCGTGCCGGCGATGAGCGGGCCGTAGACCACGTAGCTGTGACCGGTGATCCAGCCCATGTCGCCGGTGCACCAGAAGATGTCCGTGGGCTTGATGTCGAAGACCCAGTCCAGGGAGCGGTGCAGCCCGACCATGTATCCGGCGTGACCGTGCACGATGCCCTTGGGCTCGCCGGTGGTCCCGGAGGTGTGCAGGATGAAGAGCGGGTCGTCTGAGTTCATGATTTCCGTGGCCGCGTCGGAGCGCTCCTGGCGAACCAGGGCGTCGTACCAGATGTCGCGGGCCTCGCCCATGTCCACGTCCAGTTTGGCGCGGTTGACCACGACCACGGTCTCAACGCAGTCGCATCCGCTGACCAGGGCCTCGTCCACAGTGGCTTTCAAATTGATGATGCGCCCGTTGCGGTAGAACCCGTCGGCGGTGACCACCAGCTTGGCTTCGACCTCGGTGATGCGCTGGCGCAGGGCCTTGGCCGAGAATCCGGCAAAGACCGCGCAGTGCACGGCCCCGATCTTGGCGCAGGCCAGCATGGCCATCATGGTCTGGGGGATGAGCGGCATGTACAGGATCACGCGGTCGCCCTTGCCAAGACCCAGGGAACGCATGGCGTTGGCCAGCTTGTTCACCTCGCGATAGAGTTCGTAGTAGGTGTATTTCTTCGTGTCACCGGCCTCGCCTTCCCAGATCAGCGCCAATTTGTTCTTGTTGGCCGTGGCGATGTGGCGGTCGAGGGCGTTGTAGACGATGTTGCACTGGGCGCCCTTGAACCAGCGGTAGCGTGGCGCTTCGGAGTCATCAAGCACCGTGTCCCATTTGTGGAACCAGTCCAGCTCCTGGGCCGCGTCTTCCCAATACCCCAGACCGTCGGCCTTGGCCGAAGCCTGGGCCGTGGCGAATTCCTGAGGGTTGACATTGGCCTCGATGACCAGTTGGGGCAGTGGGCGGAAGACGAGTTCTTCGCTATAGGCCATGTCGGATTCTTTCATGGCGTTCTCCTTGTGCTGCAGGCCGCGTTTCATGCCGGTGCGTCGTTCCATATGGTGTACTCGTTTTGGTGTTCGGGAAAAGCCCATTCTCGGCTAAAGGCCAATTCAGGCAGGTAAGCGACGTTAGAGCTGCAAAATTTTCTTCAATTCGCCGATGCGTCGCCTGCTGACCGGAAGCTCGATCTTCTTGCGTCCGGCCGTGCGCAGCATGAAATTGCCGCCGGGCATGGACGCGATCTCCGTGACCATGTCCAGATTGACCAGATATTTGCGGTGTACGCGGCAGAAGCGGTGGGGCCGCAGCCGCGCTTCCAGGTTCTTGAGGCGGTAGGAGGTCAGGAAGCGGTCCTGGGCGGTGTGCACGAAGCTGTAGTCCTCGTAGGCCTCCACGTACACGATCTGCGTGTACGGGATGAGGATGTGGCGGCCTTCCTGGTTGACCGGGAGTTTCTCGATTTCGGGCGACCGCTCCCGGCTCATGTCCCAGGCCTGGCGCAGGGCGTTGACGAAGATCTCCTCTTCGTCGTCGCCCATGGGCAGGTGTACGGTCTCTTCGCTGATGTGCTGCCGGGATTGCAGGGGCTGGGTCGGCGGCGCGGCCTTCTTGCGCGGCAGCAAGGGGCGCAGCCGTTCGATGGCGCGCGCGAAGCGGTTCGCGTTCGCGGGCCAGAGCAGATAGTCGGCCGCGCCGAGCTCGAAGGCGGTGAAGGCCTGATCCTCTTCCGTAGCCAGGAAAATGAGCGCAGGCGGGTCGTCGCCTTGGGCCAGGTGCGCAGCCAGCTCCATGCCGCTGACCCCGTGGGGCAGCTCCGTGCCCATGAAGAAGACATCATAGGGAATAAACGCCAGCATTTCCAGGGCTTCGAACGAGGACACGGCTTCCCCAAGCACGGCAATCTCCTTGACAGGAGAGAGCATGTCTCGCAATTGGGACCGCACTTCGGGGTCCGGGTGAAGAAGCAACGCTTTGAGTTTGGACATGGCGCCAGCCTGGTCGCGGGTAATGGGATAAACGATCATATATCCCTGATTTCCAAAGTCCTCAAGTTCTGTTCACGTACGCTTTTCAGGCCTTTCGACCGGGGTCTTCCGGCACGTGCGATTCTGCTGTAAAAAAGCAAATCCACTTGATATCTTTAGATTTTTATGAAATTTGCGCCCCCGCGCATGCATTGGACATCGCAGGGGAAATAAAATATCAAGATGCGTTTAAACCGTAATGTACGCGATTACCCTTCCCCACACAGGAATTATGGCAACACAAGAACATATCAGAAATTTCAGTATCATAGCCCACATCGATCACGGCAAGTCCACTTTGGCCGACCGGATCATGGAAAAGACGGGGCTCATCTCCGATCGCCAGAAAAAGGACCAGTACCTTGACCGCATGGAACTGGAACAGGAGCGCGGAATCACCATCAAGGCCCAGAGTGTGCGCATTCCGTACAAGGCCAAGGATGGCCGCAATTACATCCTGAACCTCATCGACACGCCCGGACACGTGGACTTCTCCTATGAGGTCTCGCGCAGCCTGGCCGCGTGCGACGGGGCGATCCTGGTGGTGGACGCCACCCAGGGCGTGGAAGCCCAGACGCTGGCAAATGTCTATATGGCCCTGGACAATGATCTGGAAGTGTTGCCGGTCCTGAACAAGATCGATCTGCCCAGCGCCGAACCGGACCGGGTGGCGGAGGAGATCGAGGAAGTCATCGGCATTGATTGTACCGACATCATCAGGGTCTCGGCCAAGTCGGGTCTGGGCGTGGAAGACCTCCTCGAACGACTGGTCGAGAGAGTGCCCCCGCCCAAGGGCGACACCGACGCGTCGTTAAAGGCCCTGATCTTTGACTCCTGGTACGATACGTATCAGGGCGTGGTCGTGCTCTTCAGGGTGCTGGAGGGGCGGATCAAGAACGGCCAGCGCGTGCAGATGTGTGCCACGGGCAAGAAGTTCGAGGTGACCAAGCTTGGCGTGTTTTCCCCTGAGCCCATGGACATCAAGGAGCTTGCCGCAGGCGAGGTCGGCTTTATGTGCGCGGCCATGAAGGAACTCAAAGATGCCCAGGTCGGCGACACCATCACCGACCCCGACAATCCCACGGATTCCCCTTTCCCCGGGTTCAAGACCATCAAACCCATGGTCTTCTGCGGCCTCTACCCCGTGGAACCGGCCGAATACGACACCTTGAAGTCTTCCCTCGAAAAGCTGCAGCTCAACGACGCCGCCCTGTACTACGAGCCCGAAACCTCCCAGGCCCTCGGTTTCGGCTTTCGCTGCGGCTTCCTGGGGCTTCTGCACATGGAAGTCATCCAGGAACGCCTGGAGCGCGAGTTCCAGGCCCGGCTCATCGCCACGGCTCCTTCGGTCATCTACCGAGTTACCCGTATTGACGGCGCGACCTTTGACATTGACAATCCGAGTAACCTGCCTCCGCAGGAGAAGATCCAGTCCATCGCCGAGCCCTTCGTGCGCATGGAGATACACGTCCCGAACGATTATGTCGGCAACGTGCTGGGGCTTTGCGAGGAGAAGCGCGGCATCCAGAAGGACATGCGCTACCTGACGTCCACCCGCGTGGTCATCAGCTACGAGCTGCCCTTCTCGGAGATCGTCTATGACTTCTTCGATCGCCTCAAATCCGTGACCAAGGGCTTCGCCTCTCTGGATTACGAGGTCATGGACTACCGCGTGGCCGATCTGGTCAAGCTCGACGTGCTCATCAACTCCGAGCCCGTGGACGCCATGGCCGTCATCGTGCACCGCTCCAACGCGGCGTACCGGGGCCGGGCCCTGGCGCTGAAGCTCAAGCGGGTCATCCATCGCCAGCTGTTCGAGATCATCATCCAGGCGGCGGTGGGCAGCAAGATCATCGCGCGTGAGCGGGTCTCGCCCATGCGCAAGAACGTTACCGCCAAATGTTACGGCGGTGACATCTCCAGAAAGCGTAAGCTTCTGGAAAAACAGAAAGAAGGCAAGAAACGCATGAAGCGCATGGGCAGCGTGGAGATTCCACAGGAAGCGTTCCTGGCCGCCCTTCAGTCGGACGAATAGATTCCTTTCGATAACAACTGCATCAGCAGATTACGTACCAGGCAGGTATAGACATGAACCCTCGTTGGCAGACAATGCTCAAAGAATACGCCGAAGCCCTCATCGTGGCGCTCATACTGGCGTTTATCATTCGTTCCTTTGTGGTCCAGGCCTTCAAGATTCCGTCCGGATCCATGCTCCAGACCCTGCAGATCGGTGACCATCTGCTGGTCACCAAATTTGCCTACGGCGTGAAGATTCCTTTCACCAATTCCATGATCATTGAGCGCGAAGGCCCGGAGCGCGGCGACGTCATCGTCTTCGATTTCCCCGAGGACCCCTCCAAAGATTTCATCAAACGCGTCATCGGCGTGCCGGGCGATGTGGTCGAGATCCGGGAAAAGAAGCTTTTCCTGAACGGGGAGGAACAGCAGGAATCCTATATCCAGCATGTGGACACCTCCACGTCCGTGCCACGGCGGGACAATTTCGGGCCGGTCATGGTGCCCGAGAACAAATACTTCGTCATGGGCGACAACCGCGACGAATCCTACGACTCCCGCTTCTGGGGGTTAGTGGAGCGCAACACCATCGCGGGCAAGGCGCTGATTTTGTACTGGTCCTGGGAAAGCCTGACCAATATCCGCTGGGAACGCATCGGGCAGATGGTGGAATAGCATGATCGCCAAGGTCTCCACCGCCGCGCTTCTGGGAATCGATGGATTCTCCATTGAGCTTGAGGTGGACCTGGCACGTTCGGGCATGCCGGCCTTCATCATGGTCGGTCTGGCCGAGGGGGCGGTGCGCGAAGCCAAGGAGCGGGTGTTTTCGGCGCTCAAGAATTCGGGCTTCAAGTTGCCGCCCAGCCGCATTACCGTGAACATTGCTCCGGCCGACATCCGCAAGGAGGGTTCGGCCTACGATCTGCCCCTGGCCCTTGGCCTTCTGGCCGGGGCTGAAGTCATCGGTCAGCAAAAGCTCTCCGGCCTGTATCTGGCCGGGGAGCTTTCTCTTTCCGGGGAGCTCAAGCCTGTGCCGGGAGTCTTGCCCCTGGCCCTGCGGGCGCGCGCGGCGGGCGCACGGGGCCTCATCGTACCCGAGGCCAATGGTCGGGAGGCCGCTGTGGTACAGGGCCTGCCGGTTTACGCCTGCAAAAGTCTGGCCCAGGTCGTGCGCGTCGTGCTTGGCGAAGAAGAACTCAGTCCTCTGGTCTGCGATGTGGAGAGTCTGTGGGGCGAGCGGGAGCATTTCCGGTGCGATTTCTCCGAGGTCAAGGGGCAGGAGCGGGCCAAGCGGGCCATTGAGATCGCCTGCGCGGGCTCGCACAACATGCTTTTCATCGGTCCGCCCGGCAGCGGCAAGACCATGCTCTCCAGCCGCATCCCCACTGTGTTGCCGCCTTTGAGCTTTGACGAGGCCCTGGAGGTGACCAAGGTCTATTCTGTGGCCGGCAAGTTGCCCCCGGACCAGCCTCTGATGGTTTCCCGCCCCTTCAGGTCGCCCCATCACACCATTTCCGACGCCGGGCTCATCGGCGGCGGCCATTATCCCCGGCCGGGAGAACTCTCCCTGGCCCACCGGGGCGTGCTTTTCCTGGACGAGCTTCCCGAGTTCAAGAAGCATGTGCTAGAGGTCCTGCGCCAGCCCCTGGAAGAGGGTCGCGTGACCATCTCGCGGGCCGCCGTGTCTCTTGAATATCCTGGCGACGTCATGCTCGTGGCGGCCATGAACCCTTGTCCGTGCGGCTATCTGGGCGACGAGAAGCATCACTGCTCGTGCACGCCCATTCAGATCCAGCGCTATCGCTCCCGTCTCTCGGGGCCGCTGTTGGACCGCATCGACCTGCACGTGGAGGTTCCCGCCGTGCCCTACCGGGAGCTGAGGCAGGAGCAGGGCAGCATCAGCTCCGCCGTCATGCAGGAGCGCATCAACACTGCCCGCCGCGTGCAGCGGGAGCGCTACGCGGGACTGCATTTTTCCTCCAATTCCGAGCTTTCGGGCAAGTGGCTGGAACGCTTCTGCCGTCTGACCGCGAGCGAGCACGGCTTTCTGGAGGACGCGGTGCAACGTCTGGGCATGTCGGCCCGGGCCTTTGTGCGCGTGCTGCGCATCTCCCGCACCATCGCCGACCTGGCCGGGGACGCCGCTCTTACGACCACGCATCTGGCTGAGGCCATCAACTACCGGGGTCTTGACCGTCAGAGCCGTGAGTGATGCTTTGGCGGTTGTCAGTTTGAGGGCCATTGGTGTAGGCTTGACCCATGAATATAACCGGAGGAGCCGAACATGACCTCAATATTTGATGATCGCGCCTACAAAGGCACCCTGACCCGCCGGGATTTCATCAGGCTTTCCGCCCTGGCCGCCGTGTCTACGGCCGTGGCCGGTTGCGCGGCCAACCCCGTGACCGGACAGAGCCAGCTCATGCTCATGGGCGAGAGTCAGGAAGTCCAGATCGACAGGGTCAACACCCCGCATCAGTATTCCGTCGATTACGGCGTGACCCAGGACGCGGCCTTAAGCGCCTATGTCAGCGGCGTGGGTGCGCGTCTGGCCCGGGTCACTCACCGCACGCACATGCCGTACAGATTCAACGTGGTGAACGCGACCTACGTCAACGCCTATGCCTTTCCCGGAGGCAGCATCGCCATCACCCGCGGCATCCTGGCCGAAATGGACAACGAGGCGGAACTGGCCGGGCTCCTCGGTCATGAACTCGGACACGTCAATGCCCGGCATACGGCGGCGCGCATGTCCAAGAGTCAGGTTCTGGGCGCGCTGGTGGGCGGGGCTTCGCTCCTCGCCGGCACGGCCAGCGAGAGCCTGGGCAATCTGGCGGGATCCGTGGGCGGACTTGGCGCGAGCCTCTATCTGGCTCAGTACAGCAGGGAGGACGAACGCCAGGCCGACGAGCTGGGCATGGAATACATGGTCGGAGGCGGCTATTCGCCCCAGGGCATGGTCGGGCTCATGGACGTGCTGCGCGCCATGGGTAGGCGTCAGCCCAGCGCCATCGAGGCCATGTTCTCCTCGCACCCCATGAGCGCAGAGCGCTACGAGACGGCCGTGGCCCGTTCGCGCACCCGCTTCGGGGGTAGCCAGGATCTTCCCGTTTACCAGGAACGCTACATGGATTCAACGGCCGGGCTGCGCAGGCTCGCGCCCATGTTCAAGCTCTTTCAGGAGGGGGACAAGGCCATGGGTGCCAGGGAGTACGCAGTGGCTCAGGGCCGGTACGCCGAAGGGCTCAAGCTCTCTCCCAATGATTATGCGGGGCTGGTCATGATGTCCAAATGCATGGTCGCCCAGAAGAACGGGTCGGCCGCTGCGGACTATGCGGCCAGGGCGCGTCGGGTCTACCCCACCGAAGCGCAGGCCCACCATATGCATGGCGTGGCGTCCATTCTGAGAAAGGATTATTCCACGGCCCTGGCTGATTTTTCGGCCTACGAACGAATTTTGCCTGGTAACCCAACGACGGTGTTCTTTAAGGGTTTTTCCTACGAAGGCATGAAGAACAAGCAGAACGCGGCTCAGGAATACCAGCGCTACCTGAGGGTCGTGACCCAGGGCGAAATGGCCAAGCACGCCTATTCCAGGCTCAAGACATGGGGATATCTGTAAACCTGACGGCACACAGCACGAAGAGGCCATTCGGGAACGGGTGGCCTCTTTGTTTGAGGGACGAATGAACGCCAAGATTCTGATTTTGACCATTATGGCCGCCAGCCTTTTCTTTTTCGGCAGCCTTGGCCAAGCCCAAGAGGCCAGACCTGCCTCTGAGAGCATGACGGTGCTCTCCACCTTTTTCCAGAGCAAGACCAAGGAAGTGGCTGATCTGGAACGGGAAGCTGATGTTTTGCATGAGCAGCTGGAAAGGCAGGAGCCGGGATTCAAGGCCGCCATGGACGCGGCCCACAATCGCCTGCAGACCCTTGAAGTCATGGCTCGCATGGTCAAGACCAATCCCTACGACATGCGCGTGGCCCTGGCTGAGGCCAACTACCTGCAACTGACCCTGGCCAAGGACTCCGAACCCCTGAATATTCTTGTTCGAGAGGTCGGGGCCAAGGCAGTGACCCTCGATTCTCTGCAGGAGGACTTGGAGCGCAAGTGGGCCACCGGCCAGGACAAAACCGTGCGTGAGGATTTGCTGGCCATTCGCAAGAATGTCGCGTCCGTAGCCCAGAAAGTGAAAGAGCTGCAGGGCCGGATGGAAAAGCTGCAGGCCCGGTCGGTGGAAATCCAGGCCCGTACCGCCGAGTGGATCTCTACTTTTCAGGCCCAGCTCCCGCTGATCTGGAAGGCTGAGTTTCTGGATGCCAAGGAGTTCCGGCTACTGCCTGCCAGCGGGACCGATATCCGCAAGGACCTGCTCGACTGGTTCATAAACCTGAAGACTTTTTTTGCCGGACAGTACTCATCCGTCACCCAGGAGCGTGGGGACTGGGTCGGGATGCTTGTCCTGTTCTGGCTGCCTTTCGTGTTCATCGGCTTTGCCTCCTACCGCTTTCTGGAGGGGGTCTTTGAAGACGCCCGCGCGGGCGGACGGGTGACCTCGGCTTTGGGCATCCTCTGCCTGTCCCTGGCTTTGTCCCTGCTCGCCGCTTTCCTGGCAGGCAAGGTCAAGCAGACCTCCCTGCTGTTGGTTGCCACGCATGTGTTCATGCTGCTGGGAGTGCAGGCCCTGGCCTGGGTTTTCCGTAACGTGCGCGGAGTGTTGCAGAAAAAAAGCCTGCAACCTTTGCTTCCGCTGGTTTTTTTGTCCATGAGCGTGTCCGTTCTGGACCTCCTGCGCCTGCCCCAATGGCTGGAACATGTTTCATGGGTTGGCCTTGTGGTGCTGAGCAGCCTTTTCTTCGGGATGATTCAGCCCGAGCTGCGCTACGAGCGTCTCATCCGTCGGCTGCACCCTTATGTCATGGCGATCCTGGTGGCCGTGGCCGTGCTTGGCTGGGGCAATCTGGCCGTGCTGACCAGCACCCTGTGGGGCGTTCTGGCCCTTGCCCTGCAACTGGGGATCGGGGCATCGAGCGTGGTGCGGGTGGTGTTTGAAAAACTCGACAAGACCGGCTTCAAGGCTTTGATGGCGGATCTGGCCGTGACCTTCCTGACACTTCTGGTCTGGCTGGTCGTGGTGCTCGGTGTCATGGCCTGGATCTCGATCAACCTCGGCACCAACGTGGTTTATGAAAAGCTGTCGACACTGGAACTGAACTGGGGTGATTTTTCCTTCAATTTCCTGCGGCTGGGCATGGTCTTATTGCTGTTTCAGGTCGCGCGCTCCCTGGCCATGGCCTGGAAAACGGTTCTGGACAGCGAGACTCTGCGCTGGAAAAATATCGACCACGGAGCGGCGGCTTCATTGCAGCGCATCGGCATCTACTGCTTGTGGCTGCTTTTCGGACTGTTCAGCGTGAACCTGCTGGGGATCAGCCTGACCAACTTCGCGGTCATCGCCGGTGGCCTTTCCGTGGGTATCGGCTTTGGCATGCAGGCCATCATCAGCAATTTCGTCAGCGGGCTCATCCTTCTCTTTGACCGCGCCATTCAGCCCGGTGACGTCATCGAGGTGAACGGAGTCTGGGCCAAGGTCATGAGCGTCAACATCCGCAACACTGAAGTCCAGACCTTCGACAACGCCAAGATATTTTTGCCCAATTCGACCCTCATCGCCAACCAGGTCACCAACTGGACGCACCGCAACGATGTGCGCATCCGTCGCGACGTGGCCGTGGGCGTGGCCTATGGATCGGACGTGCAACTGGTCAAGAAGCTTTTGTTGGAAGCGGCCGTTGATCATACGGCCGTGATGAGCAGCCCCGAGCCTTTGGTTCTCTTCAGCAACTTCGGTTCCAGTTCTCTGGATTTCACCCTGCGCTTCTGGGTGCGGCATGTGGACTTTGGACTGTCCTCGTGTTCCGATATCCGTGAAACCATCGAAGCCAAGTTTCGCGAACACGGTGTGGAAATTCCCTTTCCGCAAATGGACATGCACGTGCGCTCCGGAGACGGGTTTCTGCGGGTCAAGAACGAAGAGTAAGCTTTTTGCGGACCATGCGAAAAGGGCCATCCTCCTGCCGGGGGGTGGCCCTTTTTTTCATGGATTGTCCTTGCCGGAAACTCCACCACATACATGAAGCCCGCAGCCAGCAACACTGCCGGGTTGGCCAGCATTTCAAGCCCTGGCGGCAGGGTCACGCCCCCGGTCATGCCCATGAAACCGAGCATGAGCACAGCCGCGTAAAGGTTGATACCGCTGGCCCAGGCCGTGCCCATGGTCAGGGCGATGATGGCGACGACGCTCGTGAGCTGGTCCATACACACTCCGGTTTTTTCTGGTTGCTCCGTTTTTGCCCTGTTCATCAATCCCGTCGCATAGTTTGGAGCAGCTTTCGTACAAGATCAGAACAGGTTTTGAACACGAAACGAACAGGCTTGTTTGAACTTGGCGACATCCATACACTTTGATGTTTGTATGTTCAAAAACAATTTAATATCGTGGAATAAAAAAGAATATTACGAATAGGTAGTGTTCTTCTCAACGATGCCGGGCAGAAACAAGGCGTTGCGCACAGCAGCTCTTCACGGTGACGAAGTTTTCTTTGTACTGCGAGTTAGGAACACGGAAAGAACAGTGTCGGGATCTGGACTGTTCCGATTTCTCCGCCGCGCGGACGGGGTTGTTTCTGATGTTGATAAGTTTGTTAATAAGTTGATTTAAAAGGATATTTTTTGAACAATTGAGATTTTGTCGCGGCAAGAAAGTCGAATCACCGGGAGGCGGACTTCGCGGCGGATTGCGCGAACAGGAAGACGTCGTTTTGTTCGTTTCTTGTTTAATTATATGAAATATTGCAGGAATTATTGTTCTTCAGGGTGTTCGTTCCAGTTGAACGTGAACAGGCATTGCGATGCGCCCTGCATGATGGTGTCGGAGCGTCGCATGGATAGGCAGGGGCTGTAGCCCTGGGCAAAGGGTTCGTCCCGGGAGCAGGACAGGATGTAGCCAAGTTCCGGGCCCAGGCCCATGTCCGCATAGGCGCGGGCGTAGGCGCAAGCTGTGACGGAGAAGGAAAGGGACGAGTCCGTCAGGTTCACGTTTTCCACGACCAGGGCGTCATCTTCCTGCCAGCGCGCAAGGACCGTGGCGAAGTGCCGCAGGTCAGGCGTGTCCGGTGCCAGAAGGGCGAAGGCCTCTCCCGCCGCCCTGGCATCGGCTGTGATGGCCTCGGTCAGAATTTTACCTGCCGGCCCTGGGCCGAATTCCTCTTTCAAGGCCTTCCAGATTCGGGCGACAAGCCCGGCCTGGGCCGTGCGGACGGCGATCATGCTCATGGCGCCTCTTTGCTTTCGGTGTATACTGGGGTACTAGGCGGGGCATGCTTGCAATGCATTTTTCCCTGCTTTTCAGGGACAGCGACTTACCCGCCCAGGGACCGGCCCTGGCGGACCGGGACCACGCCGAGCTGGACGAATCCGGCCGCAGGGCCCTTTTTTGCCGGACCTGCGGCCAGCCCGTGGCCCGCATGCGGGACCGCATCAGCGTTGGCGGTAAACATATCCACTGCGTGTTCAACCCCACGGGAATCCTTTTCGAGGTCGGCTGCTTTGCCCAGGCCCCGGGATGCCGTTTCGAGGGTGAATTCACTCAGGACTTCACCTGGTTTGCGGGCTATGCGTGGCGTTTTGCCATGTGTCGCCGGTGCGCCGCCCATCTGGGCTGGGAATATCGCGTCGCGGAGGACGGGTTCGCAGGACTCATCATGGCCGAATTGCGCGAGTCATGATCATGACTTATCTTTATCTTTGGGCTGCAGACCGCAGCTCTTCGATGCCGGGCCTCAGCCCTTAATGCCCATTTTGGGGAACACGACCTTGACCACCACCAGCCAGATGCCGACTATAAGCAACAGATACAGTAAGCTTTCCATTGAATCCTCCATGAGTTTTCGTGACGAACTCTTTTCATGTGCACGCCGAGGGCCTGCGTCAACATGCGCGGGTATAATCACGCCATGAATACGATGGATTCCTTGTCCGAATCTGGCTTTGCGGACCTTGTCGACGCGCACTGTCACCTGCAGGACGGTTTTCTGCGCCACAGTCTGGAGCCCGCCCTGATAAGGGCGCGGGCGGCCGGGGTGCGCATGATGTGCTGCAACGGGACCCATGAGGGGGATTGGCGGTATGTGCTGGGGCTGGGCCGTCAGCATGGGGACGTCTGCGTGTCGCTGGGACTGCACCCCTGGTACGTCGGGGAGCGGGGGGCCGATTGGCTGGCGCGCCTTGAGGCGCTGGTGGCGGGCAACCCCGTCGGGATAGGCGAGATCGGGCTCGACAATGCCCTGGAAGCGCGCAACGACGCCGAGCAGGAAGAGGTTTTTCTGGCCCAGATGGAGCTGGCCGTGCGCTATGAGCGGGCTGTGACGGTTCATTGCCGTAAGGCCTTCGGGCGGCTGGCGGACTTGGTCGGGGTGATGCGTAAGCGGCCGCCTTTCATGATGCTGCACGCCTACGCCGGGTCCCACGAGATGGTCCCGGTGTTCGAGAAGTTGGGCTTTCACATCTCCATCTGCGCCTCCATTACCAGGACCGCGAATCGCAAGGCGCGCACGGCCTGCGTAAGGGTTTCGCCCGAAAGGCTGCTGGTAGAGTCCGACAGCCCGGCCATCGCGCCGGTCGGTGTGGATTTTGAGCGCAACGAGCCAGGGTATCTGCCCATGGTGGTAGAGGTGCTGGCAGAGTTGCGGGGCGAGGAGCCGGAGGTGGTGGCGGCGCGGACGGCGGCTAATGCGCGGGATTTTTTTCGATGTTGCGGGGGTGGGGAAGCGAAGTGACTGTGGCAAACGGCAGTCCTTGAGTCGGAATCGGGATTTGAATTTCGTAGAAAGAGAGTGTGGCGCGTCGGCCCGGCGGTTCGCTTCATCCGCGACGTATCGAAACTCCTTCACCGGCCTCGTAAGTGCCAATCGTCGCTCCTCGAACATCGGTTTGCGCTTCGGGCGGCCAGCGACGATTGACCCAACGATGCCTGGCTCAGTCAGACAGTCGATCCGCCGCGGATGAAGCGAACCGCCAGGCCTCGGACCGAGACATCAATAAAGATATCGCTGCAAAAAGCAGCCAAGACCTGGCACGGAAGCAATGGCTTTAAAATATATACGAAGGAAAAGATTATGATGCGATTCGCCCGGACCATGCAATTGATCGGAGAGGACGGGCTGGCACGTCTGCAGGGCGCTACTGTGGCCGTGTTTGGCCTCGGGGCAGTGGGTTCTTACGTGGTCGAGGCCCTGGCCCGGGCCGGGGTGGGGAATCTTGTGCTTTTTGACCATGATACGGTGAGCCTCTCCAACATCAACCGCCAGTTGTTTGCCCTGCAGTCCACCGTCGGGCGGCACAAGGCGGAGGTCGCCAGGGCGCGGGTGTTGGACATCAATCCGGATTGCGTTGTCGCGGCGCGGGTCCAGTTTGTGGATGGGGACAACGTGGCGGGCTTGTTGGAGCCGCGTTTCGATGTGGTCGTGGACGCTATCGACGGGGTCAATTCCAAGGTCAATCTCATCGTTGCGGCCCGGGAGAAGGGGCTTGCCGTGGTGGCGAGCATGGGCGCGGCGGCCAAGCTTGATCCGTCGAAGATCAAGGCCGCAGACATCTCCAAATCTTTCATGTGCCCCCTGGCCCAGATCATCCGCAAACGCCTGCGTCGCCGGGGTGTGACAAGCGGCGTGCGTTGCGTTTTCTCCACGGAATGCGCTCAGAACAAGAACGAACCCGTCATCGAGGAAGCACCGGAGCAGGGTGTCAGCGGCAGGCCGCGTGCACCCATCGGGTCCATCTCGTACCTGACGGGCATGTTCGGCCTGTATGTAGCCAGCGAGGTCGTGCGCGAGCTGCTCGGTGGGTTCGAGCCGGACAAAGGGGTTGAAAAAAAGGTGGAGGAAGCATGAGGATGCGTGTGCTTATGCTGTGCGTCGCGGTTTTGCTGGCCGCCTGCTCCCAAAATCAGGACTGGCGCACGGCCAGTAGGGAGTCAGCGGGAATTGCTCCGGACCCGGCCGTGACCCCGGAAGCCGTGTTGCATGTCTACGGGGCCGATGCCTGGGGGTGGCGCGGCTGGTTCGCCATTCATACCTGGATCGCGGCCAAGGGGACCGGGGAATCCGCCTACACGGTGTACGAGGTGATCGGCTGGCGCGCGTCACGGGGCTTGTCCGTGGTGCGCATCGAACAGGATTATGCGGATCGGTTCTGGTTCGGGGCCACTCCACGGCTGCTCAAGGAACACCGGGGACCCGCAGCACAAAAATTGATCGAAGCCGTGGACCGGGCCGCGAAAGACTACCCCTGGCCAAGGGAATACAAGGCCTTTCCCGGCCCGAACAGCAACACCTTTATCGCCTGGATCGGTCAGCGGGTGCCGGAGCTGGGCTTAAAGTTGCCCTTCTCGGCCATCGGCAGGGGTTATTCCGGGTCGAACTGAGCACCGTTCGGATCGCGGCTGGCATTTCGCCGCACGCCGCGCCGGTCAGCAGGCAAAACAAAACCCCGCAATCCAGGGACGTGCGGGGTTTTTGTCTTAGTTCAGCTTGAGCTTCAGCGCGATTTTAGCCAGGTGCCTGGCCTGGAAGCGCATGCCTTCAAGGTCGTTTTCCGATGGCTGGCGCGAACCGTCGCCGCCAGCGATGGTGCTGGCCCCGTAGGGTGAGCCTCCGGTGATCTCATCCATGCGCATCTGGCCCTGGAAGGCGTAAGGCAGGCCCACTACGACCATGCCCTGGTGCAGAAGGTAGGTGTGGAAGGACAGGATGGTCGATTCCTGGCCACCATGCTGGGTCGCGGAGGATGTGAACACACCGCCCGGCTTGCCGACCAGGGCACCCTTCATCCACAGCCCGCCGGTGGCGTCGAGGAACTGCCGCATCTGGCCGGTCATGTTGCCGAAGCGGGTGGGCGTGCCGAACAGGATGGCGTCGGCCTCGGCCAACTCGTCCACCGTGGCCACGGGCACTTCGGCCTGGGCCTTGGCCGCGTCCAAGGCGCCCATCATGGTCAGGATGTCATCGCCCAACGTCTCGGGCACGCGGCGCAGGATTACCTCCACACCGGGGACTTCAAGGGCAGCCGCAGCCGCCGCTTCTGCCATGGTACGGATATGTCCGTAGGTGGAATAATAAACTATGAGCATTTTCATAGGCGCTCTCCATGTTTTGGGTTCAAGTACTGAGTATCAGACAAACTTGGTAAGCATTACTATTGATGATCTGGCAGGCTGAGTCAAGGGGGGCTGGAATAATCAGGTGTCACTGCAAAAAGATGTCATCCCCATGAATAAGGGAGGGATGGTTTTCAATATTGTGAAATAGCAGGGTTTTCGATTGCGTGGGAATGGCTTTTACGGTGTTCGCCGGGTTTTGCAGGGCACTTTAAGCAGACAGGTGGGCGCAATAGCCGCCTGGTCGGGCCCAGGGGAAAGGGTCCGGCTGTAAGGAAGGGGCGGCTGTGATGGCGAGTAAGCGGTCAGCCCCCGGCCAGATCCCTTTCCCAGACCTTTTGCTGCGCCCTGGTCTGGGGCCAGGTCAAGGTGTCTCCGAAGCCGTGGGGCATGTCGGGACGGACCGCAATGATCTGCTCTTCTGCGTGCCGGATCACGGACACCTCCACGGCGCCGTCATGGTTCCTGGCCTTGGGGGAAAAGGACGCCAGGCAGGCGGCGGCTTCGGTCAGGACCTCCGGGCTCCAGTCCTGGCCTGGTGCCGGGATTCCCACGGCGTCGGGCCCGGGAAAGCTTTTGAGCTCGAAGACGTAGTACTCGGGGGCGATCAGGCGCAGGAGCTTCTGATTGTCCTTGTGGTCGCGGCCCATGACCATCCACTGTTCCCCTTCCCCGCGCCAGAGCTGGCGGCCGACGTTGGCTAGGTCGAAATACGGGGCCAGTGGCCGGGAGAAGGCGCGCAGGATGGGCCAGTAGCGCCGGGCGGATTCCCTCTCGCCAAGGCGGCACCCTCCGGCTTGGGTCGGGATTATGGTCACGCCCAGCTCTCTGGCCAGGGCGTACTGGCCCTTGCGGCCCCGTCCGCACAGCGAGGGCAGGCGGGAGCGGTCCACCAGCCCCGATTCTTCCATGGGCGTGAGCGGCAGGAGCCCGGCGCTCAAAGGGCGCAGCAACACGTCGCGGACATCGGCATCGTTGCGGATGATGTTTAACGTGTCGGCGCGCTGGGACATGGGACGCTGCCCGAGGACCTCACCGGAGATGAGGAACGACGCACCGTAAACCGGCAAAAGGTTTTTGGCCCGGCGCAGCATGAGGATCTTGCAGTCCACGCAGGGGTTAAGGACCTTGCCGAAGCCGTACGGCGGGAAGCCCGCCATGAGGTCCACGAACTCCTGGCCCACGTCGATGACCTGTACGGGAATGCCGTATTCGCGTTCCCAGAACGCTACCTTGTCCGGCTTGCCGAAAAAAGGGCTGACGAAATGCAGACCCAGGACCTTGTGTCCGTGGCTTTGCATCAGCTTGCTGGCCAGGATGCTGTCCAGGCCTCCTGAAAAAAGGGAGAGGGCGTCGAAAGTGTCCATGCCCCGTGCTGCTAGCCAAAGCCCGAGAGTGGCGCAAGGACCAAAAATACGGACTAAGTCCCCATTTTCACGCACCCTGCGGGAATTGTACGAATTTCCAGGCCTGCTGAAGAATTGTCTTCCAAAACCATATTTGCTATAAATCTCTGCTTGTCCGTTTTTCGGAAACCCCAACTTTCATGGAGCTGCTCATGGCCCGACCAAAAACCGTTTCTCCCGAAGATGCCCGCCGCGAAGCGCTGGAAACCGCGCTGGCCACTATCGAGCGCCGCTATGGCCTGGGCTCGGTCATGCGTCTTTCCGATACTTCCCATCAAGTGGTCCCGGTCATCCCCACCGGCTCCATCGGCCTCGACCTGGCCCTTGGCGTGGGCGGTATCCCGCGCGGACGGGTCACTGAAATCTTCGGCCCGGAATCTTCGGGCAAGACCACTCAGGCCCTGCACATCATCGCCGAGGCCCAGAAGCGTGGCGGTATCGCGGCCTTCATTGACGCCGAGCACGCCCTGGATATCAACTACGCCCGCCGGCTCGGGGTCAAGACCGAAGACCTGCTCATCTCGCAGCCCGATTACGGCGAGCAGGCCCTGGAGATCGCGGACATGCTGGTCCGCTCCAGCGCCGTGGACGTGGTCGTGGTCGACTCCGTGGCCGCGCTCATCCCCCAGGCCGAACTTGAAGGGAGCATGGGCGAGACCCAGGTCGGCGGGCAGGCCCGGCTCATGTCCCACGCCATGCGCAAGCTGACCGGCACCATCCACAAGTCGCGCACGTCCATCGTCTTCATCAACCAGCTGCGCATGAAGATCGGCATGACCGGCTACGGCAGCCCGGAGACCACTACCGGCGGCAACGCACTCAAGTTCTACGCCTCCGTGCGTCTGGACCTGCGCCGTATCCAGACATTGAAAGACAAGGAAGAGTCCTACGGTAACCGCGTGCGGGTCAAGGTCGTCAAGAACAAGATGGCTCCGCCCTTCCGTGAGGCCGAGTACGACGTGCTCTTCGGCACGGGCATCTCCCGCGTGGGCGAACTGATCGATCTTGGCGTAGAGCACGGCGTCGTCGACAAGAGCGGTGCCTGGTACGCCTTCGGCTCCGAGCGCCTGGGCCAGGGTAAGGAAAATGTGCGCGCCTTCCTGCAGGACAACGATGACCTGCGCACGCAGATCGAACGTGCCCTGCTCGAACAGCTGGGCATTCCGGTTGCGGTAGAAGCGGCCGCCGCAGCCGTGACGGAAGTTGTCGAGTAGCAGTCTCTGCCATTTTTTTCATAACATCAGAGGCATGGATTCCCGCCTGCGCGGGAATGACGCAATTCCGGGGCGCTCCTGTGATGTCATTCCCGCGAAGGCGGGAATCCATGCCTTTCACCATATCATGCCCTGACGAGAACGGGGATCAACGAGGTAGACAACGTGATCAGCGCCGGTGAAATTCGTAAACGGTTTTTGGAATATTTTCAGCAGCACGGCCACAGTGTACAGCCCAGCTCTTCCCTGGTGCCCCAGGACGATCCGACCCTGCTGTTCACCAACGCGGGCATGGTCCAGTTCAAGAAGATCTTCCTGGGCCAGGAAAAGCGCGACTACACCATGGCCGCCACGTCCCAGAAATGCCTGCGCGTGGGCGGCAAGCACAACGATCTGGAAAACGTGGGCCGCACGGCGCGCCACCACACCTTTTTCGAGATGCTCGGCAACTTTTCCTTTGGTGACTACTTCAAGGAAGAGGCCATCCGCCTGGCCTGGAATTTCGTGACCGTAGAGGTCGGCCTCGACAAGGAAAAGCTGTTTGTCTCCATTTTCCGCGACGATGACGAGGCCGGTGAGCTCTGGCAGAAAGTGGCCGGGGTGCCTGTGGAGCGCATCTTCCGCCTGGGCGAGAAGGACAATTTCTGGGCCATGGGCGACACCGGCCCCTGCGGCCCGTGCTCCGAGATTTACGTGGACCAGGGCGCGGACATGGCCTGCGGTCCGGACTGCGGCATCGGCAAGTGCGACTGCGATCGGTACCTGGAAATCTGGAACCTGGTCTTCATGCAGTTCAACCGCTCCGAGGACGGAACCCTGACTCCCCTGCCCAAGCCGAGCATCGACACGGGCATGGGTCTTGAGCGCATCACCGCCGTGTGCCAGGGCAAGCGCTCCAACTTCGACACTGACCTTTTCCAGGGCCTGATCCAGGCCATGGCCAAGAAGGCTGGCGTTGCCTACCATCAGGGCGAGGACTCCGACACGGCGCTGCGCGTCATCGCCGACCATAGCCGCTCCATCGCCTTTCTCCTGGCCGACGGGATGCTGCCTTCCAACGAGGGCCGCGGCTATGTGCTGCGCCGCCTGATCCGCCGCGCCTACCGCTTCGGCAAGCTGCTCGGCTTTAACGAGCCCTTCCTGTTCGAGACCACGGCTCAGGTCGTGGCCGAGATGGGCGACACTTTCCCCGAGCTTGTCGCCAGTCGCGAGTTCATGGTCCGCGTGGTGCGCCAGGAAGAGGAGCGCTTCGGCGAGACCCTCGACAAGGGCCTGCGCATCCTCGAGGACGAGATGGCGGCCCTGGCCGCTGCCGGGACCAGAACCCTCGGCGGCGAGACGGCCTTCAAGCTTTACGACACCTTTGGATTTCCTCTCGATATCGTCAACGACATCGCCGAGAAGCAGGGTTTTGTCGTGGACGAGGACGGCTTTCGCGAGCACATGGCCGTGCAGAAGAAGAAATCCAAGCAAGCCTGGGCGGGGTCCGGCGACAAAGGGCTTGCCGGGCAGTTTGCCGCCCTCATGGGCTCGGGCCTTGAATCCGAATTCATCGGCTATGACTGCCTGGCCGCCGGGAGTCGTATCGTGGCGCTGCTCGACGCCGAAGGCCAGCCCGTGGATCGGCTTGCTTCCGGCACGGGTTTCATGGTCACTTTAAAGACCCCGTTCTATGGCGAATCGGGCGGCCAGATGGGCGACACCGGCCGGGTGCAGGCTCCCACGGGCACGGCTCGCGTCATTGATACCTTGAAACCCGCGCAGGCGCTTGTCGTGCACAAGATCGAGGTGAACGGCGGCGAGATCCTGGCCGATCAGGAAGTGGAACTTTTTGTCGAGGAAGGAGAACGCATCGCCACGGCGCGCAACCATTCCACGACCCACCTGCTGCACGCGGTCCTGCGCCGGGTGCTGGGCGAGCACGTCAAGCAGGCCGGGTCCCTGGTCGGTCCCGCGCGGCTGCGGTTCGACTTCACGCATATCTCGGGCCTGTCCGATGAAGAGTTGCAGAAGGTCGAGGACGAGGTCAACCGGGCCATCCTGGCCGACGCGCCCATCCTCACCCAGGTCATGAGCTACGACGCGGCGGTGAGCGAAAAGCAGGCCATGGCCCTCTTTGGGGAAAAATATGAGGCCGACGTGCGCGTGGTGGAGATGGCCGGGGAGTCCGTTGAACTGTGCGGTGGCACCCATCTGGAATCCACGGGTCAGGCCGGATCGTTCGCAGTCCTGTCCGAGGCGGGCATCGCCGCCGGGGTGCGGCGCATCGAAGCCCTGACCGGGTGGGACGCCCTGCGCTACTGGCAGGCCCAGCGCGAGGAAGTGCGCACCGCGGCCGCTCTGCTTAAGGCCGCCCCGAGTGAAGTCTCGAAGAAGATAGCCGCCCTGCAGGATCAGGGCAGAGCCCTGTCCAAGGAGCTGCAGGCCCTGCAGGCCCGGGCCATGTCCGAGAGCGGCAAGGATCTGGCATCCGAGGCCAAGGACATTGGCGGCATGAAGGTGCTGGCCAGGAAGGTGGACGCCCCGGACATGAACGCGCTCAGGAATCTCATGGACGACCTGCGCTCCAAGATCGCCAGCGGCATCATCGCCCTGGCCGCCGAGATCGACGGCAAGGCCATGCTCGTGCTCGCGGTCAGCAAGGATCTGCACGGGCGGTACACGGCCCCGGCACTGATCAAGGAGGTTTCGGGCGAGATCAAGGGCGGAGGCGGCGGACGCCCCGATCTGGCCCAGGCCGGAGGCTCCGAGCCGGCAGGCATCGACCGGGCCTTGGCAAGGCTTGAGGAATATCTGGCCGGATGACAAAAAAATGGGCCGCCTAAGGGGCGGCCCATTTTACGTCGGCACAAAAGAAGATTTTTCGGCGCGCGGTAAGCGCCTAGACCACGACGCTGATCATCTGGGATGGGTTGCGCATGGAGGCTTGTTGGCTGTAGGCCGTGGCGCCGAGCCTCTGGGTGGTGGCGTTTGGCGCATAGGCTCCGGCGGGCCGGTAGGGCGAAATGTGCTGGGTCAGATACTGGAGTTCCAGTTCCTGGGCGAAATCCTTGAGGATTTTTGGAGCGGGTTCGTCAAGGGAGATGTTTTGCGTGCTCAGGCTAACGCCGAGCTTGCCGAGCTGTAGGCCGATGGTGCGCGTGGAGACGCGGGCGGAAAGCATATCCCGCATCGATCCACCATTCCCGTTCGCATCAAAGCCGAGGCTTTGGCGCGAATATGAACTGATGTGATCGATGGTCATGGGGTAATCCTTCCAATAGAGTTTGCTATTTCATACGATTGTCGACGCATTTTGACAAGCATGATAAAAAACCAGTTTTTCCGATTGGTTGTGTAAATTTTTGTCCAGGCCGGTTATGGATTGGCGTACCGGACGCGCAATGGGCATGAGGGACGTGCGGCCTTCTCCGGCTTGTCACTTTCGGATTCTCCCGGTACACAACCGGTTCCGGGCATCGGCCCGAACCCGGAATATTCGCGCTTCTGCGCAGCACAAGTCCGTTACCGTTTTGCCGTTGCCTGCAACGGGTAAATTTCAGGATATCTTATGGCTCAATACGTTGGTGTTTCTTTCAGACGCCAGGGACAGATATATTTTTTTCTGGCCACGCCGTTCGTGCTTTCATTGCACGACAAGGTGCTGGTCAAGACCGAGGAGGGGATCGGCTTCGGGGAGATAGTGGCTTTGCGCGATACCCTGCCCGAAGGTATTGACCCTGACGCGATCAAGCCCATCTACCGTCCGGCCACGGCCGAGGATGTGGAGATCGGCCGTGAAAACGACGAACTGGCCAGGGACGCCCGCAAATACTGCCAGAAGTCCATGGCGCGCATGAATCTGGACATGAAGCTCGTTGATGTCGAAATCTATTTCGACAAGAGCAAGATGATCTTCTATTTCACGGCCCCCGGCCGGGTGGATTTTCGGGAGCTGGTCAAAGACCTGGTGCGCAACTACCGCACCCGCATCGAACTGCGCCAGATCGGCGTACGTCACGAAACCCAGATGATCGGGGCGCTTGGCAATTGCGGCCAGATGTGTTGCTGCCGCCGCTATCTGCGCCGCTTCGAGCCGGTGACCATCAAGATGGCCAAGGATCAGAATCTGTTCCTGAATCCAGCTAAAATTTCAGGTGTTTGCGGACGCCTGCTGTGCTGTCTGGCCTACGAGAAAGAGAATTACGCCGATTTTCAGCGCCGGGCTCCCAAACTGGGTCGACGCTACATGACCACCCAAGGGCCCATGAAAACGCTCCGGGCCAACATGTTCCGGGATTCGGTCAGCGTCCTGAACGAGGTTGGGGACGAGCTTGACTTTTCTCTGGAGGATTGGGCGGTCATGGTTTTGCCGGATCAGCCGCGCATGGCCGCGCGCGACGACGCGCCCGAGGATGTGCCCGCTGAACTGGCCGCGCTGATGGACCCGGAAGTCCGGGGCAAGACCTCCCGTCCGGATCGACGCACCAATCCTCCTCGCAGGGAGCAGCGCCCACAAGGCCCCCGCTCGGACCGCCCTGATCGTTCCGAGCGCCCCGACCGGGCGGGCGTTGATCGTCCCCCCCGCCCTGATCGCGGCCCTTCCCGTACCAAAGGCGATGACGTCCCGGCTGCGGGCCCTGATCGACCTGAGAGTCGACCCGAGAGTCGGCCCGAGAGTCGACCCGAGAGTCGACCCGAGAGCAAGACCGAGGGCACTGCTGTGCAGCGGGATCGCAAGGAGCATCGACCCCGGGACAAGCGGCGCAAGCCCGGCTCCGGGCGCAAGGACCATTCATCAAAGCCGCCTGAGCAGCACTAATTTCCGGTAGACAAGGAGAACCGTTTTGAAGCCGTTTTTTATATCCACACCCATATATTATGTGAACGCCCGTCCCCATCTGGGGCACGGATATACGACCATCGTCGCTGACAGCGTGAACCGCTTTCATCGCCTCAAAGGCGATGCGACATTTTTCCTGACCGGCACCGACGAACACGGCGACAAGATCGTGCAGGCCGCCGAAGCCAACGGTCAGGACCCCAAGACCTATTCCGACGCCATCAGCCAGCTGTTCAAGGATCTTTGGCCGGTGCTCGAAGTGAGCAACGACCAGTTCATCCGGACCACGGACTTGCGGCACAAGGCCTGCGTGCGCCACGTGTTGCAGACCGTGTTCGACAAGGGCGACATTTATTTCGACGAGTACGGCGGGCATTATTGCTTCGGGTGCGAGCGGTTCTATACCGACAAGGAACTGGTCGAGGGCAAGTGTCCGGACCACCAGACCGTGCCGACCTTCATCAAGGAGAAGAACTATTTCTTTCGCATGAGTAAGTATCTGGAGCCGTTGCGCCAGCATATCGAGGCCAATCCGGAATTCATTCAGCCGGAGCGCTATCGCAACGAGGTCCTGTCCATGCTCAAGGAAGACCTGGGCGACCTGTGCATTTCCCGGCCCAAGACGCGCCTGACCTGGGGCATCGAGCTGCCCTTTGATTCTGATTTCGTGACCTACGTGTGGTTCGACGCGCTCATCAACTACATCTCGGCGCTCGGTTTCCCCGATGGTGAGGACTATCGAAAATACTGGTCCGGAGCCTATCACCTGGTGGCCAAGGACATCTTAAAGCCCCACGCCGTGTTCTGGCCGACCATGCTCATGGCCGCGGGCATCCCGCTCTACAAGGGGCTGCGGGTGCACGGCTACTGGACCGTGAACGAGACCAAAATGTCGAAGAGCCTGGGCAACGTGGTCGCGCCGCTCGACATGGCCCAGAAATACGGCCTGAGCGCCTTTCGCTATTTCCTGCTGGCGGAGATGAGCTTTGGGCAGGACTCATCCTTCAGCGAGGACGCCCTGGTGGGTCGCTTCAACGCCGACTTGGCCAATGACCTCGGCAACCTCTTTTCGCGCAGCCTGTCCATGACCCACAAATATTTCGGGGGCGTGGTGCCCGAGTGCGGTGAACTTGAGGATCTGGACCGGGAAGTGCTTGAGATCGGGCAGAACGCCATGGCCAATTTTCAGAGCCAGTTCGAGCATTTTCAGTTTTCCCGGGCGCTCAAGTCGCTGTGGGAACTGGTCCGTCACCTGAACAAGTACATCGACTCCTCCGCGCCCTGGACCCTGTACAAGAATAAAGATCTGAACAGGCTGGGGACGGTCATCTACGTCATTCTCGAAGGCATGCGCAAGGTGGCCGTGCATCTGTGGCCGGTCATGCCGTCCACCAGCGAGACCATGATGACCCAGCTCGGCATGAAATTCGATGTGGGCAGCGTGGACCTGGAGGCGGAGACCTCCTCCTGGTTCGGCTTGGCCCCAGGCACCCCTGTGGCCGAGCGGTCCAACCTCTTCCCCCGTCAGGATCTGGAACCCAGAGAGGAGAGGCCCGCTGAACCGAAGAAACTCAAGGCGCTAAAAGAGCCCAAGCCCGCTCCTAAGATAGAGATGGCGTGTCCGGAGTGCATCGAATTCGAGGATTTCGCCAAGGTCGATCTGCGCGTGGGCACGGTGCTCGAAGTAACGCCGCATCCCGAAGCGGATCGCCTGCTCGTCCTTAAAATCGACGCTGGCGAGGAGAGTCCGAGGCAGGTCGTGGCCGGGATCGCCGAGTTCTGGAAACCCGAGGCTCTGGTCGGCAGGCAGGTGGTCGTGGTTGCCAACCTGAAGCCGCGCAAGCTGCGCGGCCTTGTTTCCCAGGGCATGGTGCTGGCGGTGAAGAAAGAAGGCGGCCTGGCCCTGCTTGGCCCAAGTTCCGACGTGGCCAACGGGGGCAAGGTGTCCTGATTGGGGGCTGGTAGGCGGGAATCCATCTTTGATCCGACGAGCCCTCGCTATCATTTGGCGCGGGCTCTTTTTTTGCTCGCGGCCTAGAACAGCCCGCTGATCACGCCCTTTTCGTCAATGTCGATCTTTTCCGCAGAGGGCACTTCAGGCAGGCCGGGCATGCGCATCATGTTCCCGGTGATGGGCACCAGAAAACCCGCTCCGGAGGCGATCTCGATCTCGCGCACGGTGGCCACGAAATCGCGCGGGCGGCCGCGCAGGCCTGGCTGATCCGAGAGGGAGCTTTGGGTCTTGGCGATGCACACGGGCAGCCCTTCAAGGCCCAGTTGTTTGACTTTTTCCAGATCCTTGAGCGCGCCAGGGGCGTATTCCACCGCGGACGCCCCGTAGACCCGGGTGGCAATGATCTCGATCTTCTCGCGTACGCTCTGCTTCCAGTCGTAAAGCGGCCTGTAGTGCGCGGTGCAGCGGTCCGCCGTTGCCGCGACCAGCTCGGCCAGCTCCTCGGCCCCTTCCCCGCCCTTTTCCCAACTTTCCATGATCGCGGCCTGCACGCCCATGAACTGGCAGTGATCAAGGATGACCTGATGCTCCTCGTCCGTGTCCGTGGTAAAGCGGTTGATGGCCACGATGGGCGTGAGGTGGAAAAGGCCCACGTTCTCGATCTGCTTGGTAAGGTTCTCAAGGCCCCTGGCCAGAGCTTTGACGTTGGGCACGGACAGGTGCGCAAGCTCCACCCCTCCGTGATATTTCAGCGCCCGTACCGTTGCCACCAGAACCACGGCGCAGGGGTCGAAGCCCGCGGATTGGCACTTGATGTCCAGAAATTTCTCTCCGCCCAGATCAAATCCGAAGCCTGCCTCGGTGACTACGTAGTCGGCGAGGCAGAGGCCAGTGCGAGTGGCGATGACCGTGTTGGTGCCTTGGGCGATGTTGGCGAAGGGGCCACCGTGCATGATGGCCGGGTTGCCTTCCAGGGACTGGATCAGGTTGGGCTTGACGGCGTCCTTGAGCAGGGCGGCCATGGCTCCCTGGGCGCTTAAGTCGCGGGCGTGTATGGGTTCGCGGCTAAAAGTGAAGCCAAGGAAAATATCGCCCAGGCGGCGTTTGAGGTCCGGCAGATCGTCGGCCAGACAGAGGATGGCCATGATCTCCGAGGCCGCGGTGATATCGAAGCCCGTCTCGCGCGGGACGCCGTGCATGAGACCGCCCAGGCCACAGATCATGCGCCGGAGCGAGCGGTCGTTCATGTCCATGACCCGCTTCCAGGCCACGGTGCGGCCGTCGAGATTGAGCGAGCGGTTTTTGCTCTGCAGGTTGTTGTCGATGAGGGCGGCCAGGAGGTTGTTGGCCTTCTCGATGGCCGCGAAATCGCCGGTGAAGTGGAGGTTGATGTCCTCCATGGGCAACAGCTGCGAATATCCGCCGCCTGTGGCGCCGCCCTTGATGCCGAAGACCGGGCCGAGTGACGGCTCGCGCAGCACGACCATGGACTTCTTGCCGATGCGGTTCAGGCCGTCATTGAGGCCGATGGAGACCGTGGTCTTGCCCTCGCCGGCCGGAGTGGGAGTGATGGCGGAGACGAGGATGAGCTTGCCGTATTTGCACTGATCCTTTTCGGCCAGGTTCAGGGGCAGCTTGGCCTTGTGCTTGCCGTAAGGTTCAAGCTGGTCGTAGCTGAGACCCAGTTTGGCCGCGATGTCGCGGATGTGGTGCATCTTGGCTTGCTGGGCGATGGCGATGTCGGATTGCACGGCCTTGGGCATGGGGCTCTCCTGGCTATTTGTGGTCAGGGTAGAAGGGGCAGAGGCACTGTTCGAGTTCGAGTTCGTGGCCAAAGCGCTCGCGCACGGTTCGGCGGCAGATTTCCACCAGTTCGAGCACGTCCCGGCATGTGGCGTTGTCTACGTTGACGATGAATCCGGCGTGTTTTTCCGATACCTGCGCCCCGCCTACGCGCAAACCCTTCAGGCCTGCCTGATCGATGAGCTGAGAGGCGTACGCGCCCGGAGGGCGTTTGAACACGCTGCCGGCGGAGGGAAATTCGAGGGGCTGCTTTTCTCTGCGCTTGGCCAGGATTTCCCTGCGCTTGGCGAGCAGCGGACCAGGGTCGGACTGCGGTAGGCTCCACGCTGCGCCCAGGATGACCGCATCGCGCAGGGCCACGGCCTGCCGGTAGCCGAATCCGCATTCCTCTTTGGGCAGGTCGATGACGCGTCCGTCCAGAGTGAGGATCGTGACGCTGACCAGATGGTCCGAGATTTCGTGGCCATAGGCCCCGGCGTTCATGAACAACGCGCCGCCCAGGGTGCCGGGGATGCCTGAAAGGCATTCGATCCCTCCCAGCCCTTCGCGCAGGCATTCCAGGACCCACACGTCCATGTTTTTGCCAGCCTCGGCGCGCACGGTGCCGCCGTCACGGATGCAGGCCGTCATCTCGCTGGTGGAGATGACGGGCAGCAGGATTTCGCCGTCGGGGAACAGGGTGTTGGCGCCACCGCCGTGAATCCAGAACGCAGTGTTTTCGGCGCGGTGCCGGAGCACCAGTTCGGCCAGTTCCTGCGCGTTTTCGGGGAAAAAGATGTCTCGCGCCACGCCGCCGATGCGGAAGGTGCAGTAGTTTTTGAGGGCTACGTTTTGAAGGTGCTTCATGATTCCTGTCTCACTACTCCCGCTGCGGGGAGGGTGCAATATTGCGGTGTGCCCTGCGACCATGTAGGGAGCACAAAAGGCTACTGGTCGGATCGGAATGCGCAACGAATTGTGAAGGGCTGAATCCGCGCATTTTCGGTGCAACCCGGATTGCGGACGATTCGAATAAAATTATAATCATTCGAGACAATTATGAAGCTTTCCGCGAAGTCCAGATATGCGTCCCGGATTCTGCTCGACTTGGCCCTGCACAACGAAGGCGCGCCCCATCGCGTCAATGACATCTCCGAACGCACAGGCATCACCGTGCCGTTCATCGAGCAAATCATCAAGCCCCTCAAGCATGCCGGGATGGTGGCCAGCAAGCGTGGGGCTGCGGGCGGACACCAGTTGAACCGTCCGGCGGACAAGATCACTCTGGGGGACATCGTGCGCATCGTGGAGGGGTCTGTGGATCTTGCGGTCTGCCTAAGCGCGCCGGAGTCGTGCACAAGAGTGGATGTGTGCCTGACTCGCGCGGCGTGGCAGCGGGCCACGGACGCCTTGCTGCGCGAGCTGGACTCCATCACCCTGGCCGACCTCGCCAAGGGCGCGCCCAATTGCTGCCAGTTGGCCGACGACTATTTCGAGCGCGAGCGCCCGCTCCCTGTTTGACAAAGAATTTTTCCCCTGTCAGGAATTTTGGTCCCGTTTGTCCAGACGGAGCCAGTCTTTTTCGGAGAAGCCATGACCACTCCTTCCGGTTTTCAGTTTTCCACCGCCCAGTGCGGGTTCAAACGCCCGGGCCGTTCGGATCTCGGGCTGGTGATCAGCTCGGTTCCGGCCGTCGCCGCCGGGGTTTTCACCACCAATCGCTTCCAGGCCGCACCCGTGCTGGTGGCCAGGGATGTTCTGGATAAGGGTGCTGCGGGCATCCGCGCCATCGTGGTCAATTCCGGCCAGGCCAACGCCTGCACCGGTCAGGAGGGCATTGCGAACTGCCGGTCCACTCTGGAAATGCTGTCCGTGCTCGGTCTTGAGCCGTCCGCTATCCTGCCCGCCTCCACCGGCGTCATCGGCGACCAGCTCAAAATGGATCTGTGGGAGAAAGGGGTGTTGGCCCTGCGCGAAAACCTGGGCCGGGTGGGCCTGGTGGACATGGCCCGGGCCATCATGACTACAGACACCTTTCCCAAGCTGGCCGCGCGCGAGGTAAAGCTCTCCACCGGCACGGTCCGGCTGGCCGGATTTTGCAAGGGCGCGGGCATGATCTGTCCGAACATGGCGACCATGCTCGGCTTCATCCTCTGCGATGCGGGCGTTGAGCCGCAGTGGTGGCAGGAGGCCCTGACCCGCTGCGCGGACAAGAGTTTTAACGCCATCACTGTTGACGGGGACACGAGCACCAACGACTGCGTCCTGGCCTTGGCCAACGGCGCCGCTGCCGAGGCGAAGGGCGCGGATCTGGCCCTGCTGGAGGAGGCGCTGCTCGATATCTGTCAGGACCTGGCCTTCATGATTGTGCAGGACGCCGAAGGCGGCACCAAGGTCATGCGCATCAACGTGCACGGCGCGGCCAGTATGGCCGACGCCCAGCTGGCCGCGCGGGCCGTCGGCAACTCGCCCCTGGTCAAGACCGCCCTGTATGGCCGCGATCCCAACTGGGGCCGCATCGTGGCCGCGCTGGGGCGCAGCGGTGCGGAGTTTGTGCCTGAGGATGTGATCGTGCGCATCGCGGGCATGACCATCTTTCGTCAGGGCACCCCGGTCAAGGCGGACTGGGACAGCCTCCTGGCCTCGGCCCTGCGCCGCGACATCGTGGACATCGACCTGGACCTTTGCGCCGGAGAGGCCGAACTGACGCTCCTGGCTTCCGATTTCACCGAGGAGTACATCAAGATCAATGCTGAATACCGAACCTGAAACCGAGGCCATGGCGGATCAGACGTGGAAACGCCTGGCCGATTTTGTTTTCGAGCTGGGCATGCTGCGCAAGACGCCGCGCACAGGATACCAGTTTCTGGGCTCCGGCGCGGAGAACGTTGCCGAGCACTCCTTCCGTACCGCCATGATCGGCTACATGCTGGCCCGCAAGGCCGGTGCGGACGTGGCCCGGACCGTCTTCCTGTGCCTCTTCCATGACGTGCACGAAGCCCGCATCGGCGATTTTAATTACGTCAATCGCATTTACAACACGAGCAACCCGGTCCTGGCCTTCACCCACGCCCTGGAAGGCACAGGCTTGCGGGCCGAGGTTCTTGAGCTCTGGCACGAGCTGGAGGCCGGAGAGACCCTGGAGGCGAGACTGGCCCAGGATGCGGATCAGCTCGATTTCATCGCCAATCTTAAGGAAGAGCGGGATCTGGGAAATCCCTATGCAGCAAAGTGGCTTGACCACGCAGTGTTGCGCATCAAAACGGACCCTGCCCTGGAGCTCGCCCGCGCCATACAGACCACGGATCAGTCCGACTGGTGGTTTGTGCGGCCGGACGAGTCCTGGTGGCGCAAGGGGAACGGCAAACCCCGCCCCTAGCGGATCATGGCAGAGCCAGAAGCAGACAGGCCCCGGCTCGGGAGGGCGGCGATCAGTTTTTTCCTGGCTCTGTGTCTGCATGCGATTCCTGTCTGCTACGCCTTCTTTGGTCCCATGTACGGCCTTCCCAGCGTTCTTGAACTCAATCTCGACAGCATCAACATGTATCGCGAACGCATCCTTCGTCAGCGCGAAGCCGTCACCCCGTCACCCCCCAGCTCCGTGCCACTGCACATCTCGGTGGATGTGCAGGCCCGCCCGGACAGCCGTACGCGAGTCTCCAGGCCCCGCAGCGAAGAGGACCTGACGCGCGCTCGGGCCGTGCAACGCGCTATCCGTGGCCTGTGGGAGAATACGTCCCCGGACAGCACCGGGTATGCGCTGGTCAGCCTGAGCATCCTGGAGGACGGCAGGATTGGTGAGTTCGTGGTCAATCGCGTGTCGGGCGATGAGGAATTCCAGGCCTTCCTGCTCTCCTTTCTGTCCACGCTCAGGTCCTCCTACGGCAATTCCGCCGGACCCGGCGAAGCGCTGTGGATCGAATGCGAGTTTGTCATCCAACCTCTGGCGCGCAAGGGAGCCTCATGATCGTCGCGGTAATGTCCGATACCCATCTTGACCAGCCGGACTCACTGCTGGCCGCAATTTTCAACCGATATTGTCGTGACGCCGACGTGCTCCTGCATTGCGGGGACTGCGTGGGCGAGGAGACGTGGTCCTTTCTCAATTCCCACCCGCATTTCTACAGTGTGCAGGGCAACTGCGACCAGCCGCCGTTGAATGGCACGCTGCCCTTGCTGCGGGAACTGGAACTGGAGGGCTTCCGCGTGGGCATGGGTCATGGGTGGGGTCCGCGCTCCCAGGTCGGCGACGTTGTGGCCGGCCGTTTCGACGAGGTGGATATCGTCTGCTACGGGCATACGCATATTCGCGACTGGAGGCGTACTTCAGGTGGCACGTGGCTGCTCAACCCCGGCTCGCTTTTCTGGTCCAGGTCCGGGCCAGGCGGCATGGCCAGGCTGCGCCTGGAGCCCGGAAAGGACCCGGAACTGGAGTGGATCTCACTCTGAAATCCGCACCTCGGCCCGCCCCTAAGTGACGAAAAAAGCCCGCCTCTTGATGAGACGGGCTTATTTTATGCTTTGATGCCTAACGCTAGTTGTCGAGCAGCGCGGGATTGGGAATGCTCACATCGGCCTTGGCGCGCATGTCCGCGATGAAGGCCTGCAGGGTCTGCTCCTGAGCCCTCTGGTTGAGGGAGGAGAGCCACAAATCCTTTTCAGCGGCCCATTCCTCATCGCTTGGGGGCGTGACCTTGACGGCCTGGGCCAGGACATAACCCTGAGGGAAGGCGTAGGATTCTGGCAGCCATGTCCCGAGCTCCGTTTCAAATGCCTTAACGGCCAGCATCTGGTTCATGCCGAGGCCACTGATGGTGCCCTGCCGCCCGAAGAACTCACTCTCCACGGGCGCGGCATCGGCGGGGGTTTCTCCCTTAAGCAGTAGTTCCAAGTCCTGGTCTGCGGCGGCCTTGGCCATCTTCAAGGCTTCCTCGCGGATAACTGCGGCAATGATCTCCGCCTTGACCTCTTCGAGGGGCCGTGTGCTTTCGGCGACCTGCACGCTTTTGGTGGCAAGCAGGTACCCGTCGGCAATGGGCAGCGGCGACTGCGTCGTCAGTTCCTGGGGCAGATCGAAGAGGATCTGGACATTTTCAGGGGAAAGTCCCGGCAATTCCACTGGGCCCTGAGTTCTGGTGAAGAAGTCGGACTCTCTTGCCGCAAGCCTGAGGCCAATGGTTTGGGCCACGGTTTCCAGGGATTCTCCGGCAAGGACCAATTCCAGAGCCTGATCGAGGCGGTCCTGCAGGGTGTCCGCTGCACGGTCCTGAGCGATGCGGCCCGCGATGTCCTGTTCCACGGACTGGAATTCTTCGTATCCTTCGGCCTTCACGTCCTCCACGCTGATCAGGTGGAAGCCGAACTGGGTGCGGACCGGTTCGCTGACCGCGCCCTTGGCCAGGCCAAAAGCCGCGTCCTCGAAGGGTTTGACCATCCTGCCCCGGCCGAACCAGCCGAGCTCACCGCCAGTCTGCGTTCCGGACGGGTCTTCAGTGTATTTTGCGGCCACCTCGGCAAAGGACTTGCCGGCTTTGAGATCGGCCTGTGCGGACTGGATGATCGCCATGGCCTTTTCGACTTCCGCGGCGTCTGCGTCCTCGTCAACGCGCACCAGCAGATGACGGGCCATGACCTGTTCCTCGACCTTGAAACGCTCTTTGTTCTCGGCGTAGAAGGCTTCCCTTTCCTCGATCGAAACGGCCTGCGTATCGGCCAGGGTTTCGGGAGTCAGGAGCAGGTACTGGATTTTGGCCCTTGCGGGCAAGGCGTAATTCGCCTTGCGCGACTCGTAGTATTCGGCGACCCGCTCGTCCGTGGCGTTGACCTGGTCCTGATAGCGCTCCCACGGGTAAACGAGGTAGGAGATCACCGCCGTGCTGCGGCCGTAGGTATGGAAGTCGCGGGCCTGACCCTCTCCGAGGCGGCCAGGGAGGCCGACGTAGGTCTGCAGCTTGTCCATGACCATGCCGCGCATGTATTCGGATTCGAATTTGCCGGGGGTGAGGTTGTTGGCCCGCAGCACGTCCTGATAGGAGGCCGGATCAAATACGTTGCCCTCGCTCTGGAAGGCGGGGATGAGGTGGATCTCTTTGGCCAGTTCTTCCTTGGAGACGGTCAGGCCGAGTTTGGCGGCTTGTTGCAGCATCAGTTCCTCGACGATCATCTGTTCGAGGATCTGGCGTTTGAACCCCATCTGGGCCAGGACTTCCGGCGTCAGACCGGGATTCTGGCTGCGGGCGAGTTCGAGGCTGCGCTGCAATCGCTCCTGAAAAGGCTGGAACTGAATGGGAGTATCATTGACCGTGGCGATGACCGTGGCGCGGTCGTTCTGCGCGGGGTCCATGCCAAAGGCCAAGACAAACACGGCGATGATGATGCCGAAGAGGATCTTTATTCCCCAACTTTGAGCGCCCTGGCGCAGGATATCGAGCATGGAATCTCCGACAAATAATGTGAAGTTAAAAGAATGATGTCCCGGGGGGACTTTTACTGTTGCCTGTCGTTGACGTAATTCAGCAAACCGCCCGCCTTGATAATGGCTATTTCGTTACCAGTCAAATCATGGGTCAGCATGATTCGCCTGTCGCCTGTAGTCGAAGCGTAAAGCGGCGCTCCGGCTGCGAGCGTTGCGAAGTCAAATCGCAGGATCTCGCCCTGGGACAGGGTGTCGTAGTCGGCAGGGTCGGCCAGGGTCAGGGGCAGGATGCCGAAATTGATCAGGTTGGCCTTGTGGATGCGCGCAAAGGACTTGGTCAGTACCACGCGCACTCCCAGATGCCTTGGCGCCAGCGCCGCGTGCTCTCGGCTCGATCCCTGCCCGTAGTTGTCCCCGCCGAGGATGAGGCCCTGTCCGGCGGTTTCGGCGCGGGGCACGAAGTCCTTGTCCACGCGTTCAAACACGTGACGGCTGATGGCCGGGATGTTGGAGCGCAGGGCCGTTATGGCCGCGCCTGCAGGCATGATGTGATCGGTGGTGATATTGTCGCCGACCTTGATCAGTACCGGAAGCTCCAGGGTTTTGGGCAGTCTGTCAAAGGGCGACAGGGCGACGATGTTGGGTCCGCGCAGGATTTCGACGCCGCTGCCGTCCTGGGGCGGAAAGGCGAAAAGGTGCCGGATGGACGGGGCCGTGGTCGGAAGCGACGGCTTGGAGACCGGTTTGATCCACGTTGACGGGTTGGTGAACTTGCCGTTCAGGGCGCAAAAGGCGGCGGTGATGGGGCTGACCAGGTAGACCTGCCCGTCCTGGGTGCCGCTGCGGCCCTCGAAGTTGCGGTTGAAGGTGCGCGCGCTGACGCCCCCGCTCGATGGCGAGCCGCCCATGCCGATGCACGGGCCGCAGGAGCATTCCATGAGCCGGCCGCCCGCGTCGAGGATGAGGTCGAGCAGGCCTTCGCTCATGAGCATCTTGAGCACCTGCTTGGAGCCAGGGGACAGGAGCAGATCCGTGTTCGGGGCGATGTGCTCGCCATCGAGGATCTGGGCCACGCTCTGCAGGTCGGAGTAGGACGAGTTGGTGCAGGAGCCGATGGCCACCTGCTCCACGGTCAATCCGTCGAGTTCAGCCACGGGCACCACCAGGTCGGGCATGTGCGGCCGGGCGGCCAGGGGTTTGAGGCTGCTTAGGTCGATGACGATCTCCTTCTCGTATGTCGCCCCTTCGTCGGCGGCCAGAGGGGTGAAATCTGCTTCGCGGCCCATGAGCGCCAGAAAGGCCCTGGTCTGCTCGTCGCTGGGGAAGATGGAGGTCGTGGCACCCAGTTCCGCGCCCATGTTGGTGATGGTGGCGCGCTCGGGCACGCTCAGGCTGGCCACGCCGGGACCACGGTACTCCATGACCGCGCCCACGCCGCCCTTGACGGTCAGGATGCCGAGCAGGTGCAGGATGACGTCCTTGGCCGACGCGTACCCCTCAAGCTGGCCTTCGAGCCGGATGCTGAAGACCTTGGGCATATTTATGGAATAGGGCTCGCCGGCCATGGCCAGGGCCACGGAGAGACCGCCCGCGCCCATTGCCAGGCAGCCGATGCCGCCTGCGGTGGGCGTGTGCGAGTCCGATCCGATGAGGGTCTTGCCCGGTACCGCAAAATTCTCAAGATGCAGCTGATGGCAGATGCCCGTGCCGGGAGGGGAAAAGACGATGCCGTACTTGGCGGCCACGCTGCGGAGGTAGCGGTGGTCGTCGGGGTTGCGGAAGCCCATCTGCAGGGTGTTGTGGTCCACGTAGCTGACGGACAACTCCGTCTTGACCCGGGGCAGGCCGATGGCCTCCCACTGCAGGTAGGCCATGGTGCCGGTGGCGTCCTGGGTCAGAGTCTGGTCTATTCTTACGGCCACTTCGCTTCCTGGCGACATTTCGCCTTCGACGAGGTGCGCCGCGATGATTTTCTGGGTGAGGTTCTGGTTCATGCGCGCTTCCTTCAATTTTGCCGTTGGATATCTTTGAAAAAAGGCTCCCAGCCGAAGCTGGGAGCCTTTTTTGGGCCTACCACGTCGATGCAAGCCGCCGGAGTTTGACCTGCAGAAACTGGATTTCCGTGTCCAGGCGCAGCTTATCCTGCTGCAGCCGGAAAATTTCCTCGTGAAAGGTAATGCCGCGCGCGGGGTCCTCCTGCTGCAGCAAGTCCTTGACCTTGGCTATGGCCTCGGTCTGTTCGGCCCTGAATCTGCCGATTTCCTCTTCTATGGCCTCAATCTGTCGTGATTCTGATTCGTTTTCGCTTTGGTTTGTCATCTTGAGTTTCGTCTACCTGTTCTTCGATCCGTGGGGAATTTATGAAGTTCTGAGGACTTGGCAGGTTCATGAAAATTTTCCAGAACCAGGGCCAGGCCGAGGAGATGTTGTCCGCATTGGTCATGCACAGCCCCGGATGCGTGAAGGAAATGAGTGATCCGGCCAGGGTCCAGTAGGGGCCCGGGCTCTGCCAAGCAGATTCATTGACTTTCTTGGCACCCGGCAGGCCGACCTGCAAGAGACCCGGTTCTATGGAGTATCCGGTTCCCAGATTTTCCAGCAGGTCCTGGGCGCAATCGACGTCTTCGCGAGTGGTGTCCAGGGTGATGGCGCATTGTCCGCGCAGGCCCATGGACATGGCGAGCACCAGGGGCAGGTATTCCTGGCAGGACGTGATGTCTATGGAAAGCTGCTGGGGCCGTTTGCCCATGACGGACGTCATCCTGTTTCCGCCGACGCTGATTTTAAGACCGAATTCATGCAGGATGTCCATGATGTCATGAAGATGAGGCACATACTCGGGCCATTTGCCATGCAGAACCACCTTGCCTTCGGTAAAAAACGGCAAGACCAGCAGGTTCAGGCTCATGAGCGGGTCGACGGGGATGTCCACCGCCGTGAGGTCCAGGTTGATGGGGGCTGGCGGGAGGGTGATGCAGGGTCCTTCGAACTGGATCTCCGGGATGTATTGCTGCAAAAAACCGATCCCCTTGCGCAGCAACTTGCTGTTGGCAAAAGACTCGTGCAGATTGATAGTGATGCCGGATTTGTAGGTCGTGGCCGCGACAACCAGGGCGAGCACGAATTTTTTCGAGACGCCTTTCGGGATGACGATGGTCTCAGGAAGCTGACCGCTGCTCTCCACCCGGACGGGAAGTCCGTTGCTGTGGGGTTCGATGACAGTCAGGCGGGCTCCGAGTTGGGGCAGCAGATCCTGCACGGGCCTGACATCGTGGATCTTCATTTTGGTGGATCCAGTGAACTTGGCGCGGGTCACCTGCCCGAGAGCGAGGCATAACAATAGATAGAAATGAAACTTGCTCTGGCCTGCATAAATGATCTTGTTATCCATCGACCAGTACTGCACGGGCTGGGTCTCACACTGCCGATTCTGGAAAGCCAGGTTGAATCCGCACAGATTGAGCGCGTTGATCAGTTCAAGGGAGATGTCGTTTCCCTGGAAAGGCGCAATGGTCATCGGCCCGGAATTTGTGGCTCCGAGAAAAAACATCATGCTGCGCAGGATCTGGTCCCGCGGCGCCTCCAGATCAATGTCCGCAGGCTTGCGCCTGGGGAAGAGGCACAAGGGCTTCTCGTTGGAGGAATTACGCTCTACCCGGGCATAGGAAAGGTTGTTGGAGAGGTGAAAGATTTTCTTGAGAATCTGGGGTTCCAGATTGTCCGCTTTGGACGCGTCCCGCCAGACCTGCCAGAGCACTTTCTCCTGAGAAGGGTCGGTGATGCCCAGGTTCTTGTTCCGCCTGGACGTTGCTGCCCGGGACAAAAGGTTGGTGCGGGTCGTCAGAAGGGCGACGAGCTTTTCGTCGATCTGAGCCAGTTCCTGTGTCAGAGAGAGGGAATTATGTTTTTCGGCCATGCGGATTCTTCGGGCTAGGGTTGTCCATGGGTGCGCGGACGCATGGTTTGATCCAGGTTCAACGTGCATCATTAACAATAAGACGTTATGAATTGCAAGCGGTTATTGGTCAGAATATATGTAAGCAATTGAAATGATGAACGATGAATGAAGTGCTGCGGTCACGACGCATGGACTCGGGTGATCGGGGAGAGCTGCGGCATGCATGGACTGGCGAATGTTTGCACGGTTGATAAAAAAATCACAAAACGGTTGACAAGAAGAGCGTTGAGAAGCAAAAAGGGGGCTCTGTTTTTTTATTTGTGAAAATAAAAACAAACTATATTTAGGAGGATCCGCATTATGGCTCTCGTACCCCCGCATGGTGGAAAAGGTTTGGTTTGCTGTCTGCTTCAGGGTGCCGAACTGGCTGCCGAGCAGAAAAAGGCCGCTGGTTTGAAGAAGATCGATATCAGCCCCCGCGCCAAGGGCGACCTGATCATGATGGGCATCGGCGGCTTCAGCCCGCTGAGCGGCTTCATGACCAAGGCTGACTGGAAGTCCGTTTGCGAAAAGTTCACATTGGCCGACGGCACCTTCTGGCCCGTGCCTGTGACCCTGGATATGGACGAAGAAGTTAAGGTTGGCGAAGAGATCGCTCTGTTCGACCCCAAGAAGGGCGTTTTCATGGCGACCATGAAGGTCACCGAAGTTTATGAAATGACCGACGCTGACAAGAAATGGGAATGCGAGAAGGTCTACAAGGGCGAGGGCGAAGAGTCCGCTGGCGACAAGTTCTGGGAAATCGCACCCAAGGATCATCCCGGCGTAATCATGGTCATGGCTCAGAAGAAGTACAACGTAGCCGGTCCGGTCAAAGTCCTGTCCGAAGGCGACTACCGCGACAGATTCCCCGGATGCTACATGTCCCCGGCCGAAGCTCGTGCCACCTTCGAAGAAAAGGGTTGGAGCAAGGTCGCCGCTCTGCAGCTGCGCAACCCCATGCACCGCTCCCACGAATACCTGGCCAAGATCGCTGTTGAAGTTTGCGACGGCGTGTTCATCCACTCCCTGGTCGGCAACCTGAAGCCCGGCGACATCCCGGCCGAAGTGCGCATCAAGTGCATCGACATGCTCATTGATAAGTACTTTGTGAAGGCCAACGTCGTTCAGGGCGGCTATCCCCTGGATATGCGCTATGCCGGTCCTCGCGAAGGCCTGCTGCACGCCACCTTCCGCCAGAACTACGGCGTTTCCGACATGCTGATCGGTCGTGACCACGCTGGCGTTGGTGACTTCTACGGTCTGTTCGAAGCTCAGGAAATCTTTGACCGCGTTCCCAAGAACCTGGGCGCCGGCAAGGACCTGATCACCCAGCCCATGAAGATCGACTGGACCTTCTACTGCTACAAGTGCGACGGTATGGCTTCTCTGCGCACCTGCCCGCATGGTAAGGACGACCGCGTTGTCCTGTCCGGCACCAAGCTGCGCAAGGCTCTGTCCGAAGGCGCTGAAGTTGTTGACCACTTCGGTCGCGACGAAGTCCTCGTCATCCTGCGCGAATACTACTCCACTCTGACCGAGAAGGTCGAAGTGAAGATGCAGGGTGCCGCTTCCGGCGCTAACATGTAGTTTTGTTTTCAACCGGGAGGGCGGGCTTTTTCCGCCCACCCTCCTCTTCAGGCTTTGCGACAATGGTCGGATGAAGCCTGCGATTGTCAATATGCGGCTTGACACAACAAAAACGCTTTGATAAAAGATTCACAAGCAAAAAGCTTGGGTAATTTTTTTGTTTGTTTCGGGCCTATGGCTAAGTTGTTTTAAACTCTTTATTCGGAGGAATTATGCCAACCTTTGTTGATCCAGCAAAGTGTGATGGATGCAAGGGCGGTGAAAAGACTGCCTGTATGTACATCTGTCCTAACGACCTGATGATCCTGGACCCTGTAGAGATGAAGGCTTACAACCAGGAGCCGTCTGCTTGCTGGGAATGTTACTCCTGCATCAAGATCTGCCCCCAAGGCGCCGTAACCGCTCGCCCCTACGCTGACTTCGCTCCCATGGGCGGCGTATGCATCCCGCTGCGCGGCGCGGAAGACATCATGTGGACCGTTCAGTTCCGCAATGGCGATGTAAAGCGCTTCAAGTTCCCCATCCGCACCACAGTGGAAGGTTCCATCAAGCCCTTCGAAGGCAAGCCCGAGGCCGGGAACCTGGAAGATGAGCTTCTGTTCACCGAGACCACCTTGACCATCCCCAAGGAAGCCCTCGGCAAGAAGATTGAAGTCGGTGAAGCAGACCTGAAGGTCACCTTCAAGTCGGCCGTCGCCTAATTCGGCGCTTTAAACGAAAGAAATTTCAGGAGGAACTTATGCCTCAGATTCCTGTTAAAGACGTGATCAAGGGTCTTGCCTGCGCAGAGCCCGAACTCGTTGAGATTGATACCGACCTTCTTATGGTCGGTGGTGGTATGGGTAACTGTGGAACTGCTTTTGAAGCAGTTCGTTGGGCCGACAAATATGGCGCCGACATCAAAATGCTCATGGTTGACAAGGCTGCAGTCGATCGCGGCGGCGCGGTTGCTCAGGGTCTTTCCGCCATCAACACCTATATTGGCGAAAATGATGTCGACGACTATGTCCGCATGGTCCGCACCGACCTCATGGGTATTGTTCGCGAAGACTTGATCTACGACCTTGGCCGCCACGTGGATGATTCCGTTCATCTGTTCGAAGAGTGGGGCCTGCCTTGCTGGATCAAGAAAGACGGCAAAAACCTGGACGGAGCTCAGGCTCACAAAGAAGGTCTGTCTCTGCGCAAGGGCGATGCCCCCGTTCGTTCCGGACGTTGGCAGATCATGATCAACGGTGAGTCCTACAAGGTCATCGTTGCTGAAGCCGCCAAGAACGCCCTGGGTTCCGACCGTTACTTGGAGCGCATCTTCATCGTTAAGCTGCTGCTTGATGCCAAGGTTCCGAACCATATCGCCGGCGCTGTAGGTTTCTCGGTTCGTGAAAACAAAGTGTACGTCATCAAGGCCAAGACCATGTCCGTGGCTTGTGGTGGCGCTGTAAACGTATACCGCCCGCGCTCCACTGGTGAAGGCCTTGGCCGCGCTTGGTATCCCGTATGGAACGCCGGCTCCACCTACACCATGTGTGCTCAGGTTGGCGCTGAAATGACCATGATGGAAAACCGCTTCGTACCCGCCCGTTTCAAAGACGGCTACGGTCCGGTCGGCGCATGGTTCCTGCTCTTCAAGGCCAAAGCCACTAACGCCAAGGGTGAAGACTACTGTGTCACCAACCGCGCCATGCTGAAGCCCTACGAAGATCGCGGTTACGCCAAGGGTCACGTCATTCCGACCTGTCTGCGCAACCACATGATGCTGCGTGAAATGCGCGAAGGTCGCGGTCCCATCTACATGGACACCGCTACCGCCCTGCAGACCACCTTCAAGGACCTGTCCAAGGCCGAGCAGAAGCATCTTGAGTCCGAAGCTTGGGAAGACTTCCTTGACATGTGCGTTGGCCAGGCCAACCTGTGGGCCGCCATGAACATCAAGCCCGAAGAACGCGGCTCCGAGATCATGCCCACCGAACCTTACCTCCTCGGTTCCCACTCCGGTTGCTGCGGCATCTGGGTTTCCGGTCCGAACGAGCCCTGGGTTCCCGAAGAATACAAGGTCAAGGCTGCAAACGGCAAGGTCTACAACCGCATGACCACCGTCAACGGACTGTGGACCTGCGCTGATGGCGTTGGCGCTTCCGGACACAAGTTTTCTTCCGGTTCCCACGCTGAAGGCCGAATTGTCGGCAAACAGATGGTTCGCTACATTTTGGATCACAAGGATTTCACTCCTACCCTGAATGTGTCCGGTGAAGAATTGAAGAAGGAAATCTACCAGCCTTGGTATACCTTCGAGCAGTTCAAGGGTGCTTCCACTGACCCGGTTGTAAACCCGAACTACATCAGCCCCAATAACTTCATGATGCGCCTCATCAAGTGCACCGATGAATACGGCGGCGGTTGCGCTACCCTGTATACCACTTCCGACAGACTGCTCGACACCGGCTTTGCCCTGCTCGACATGCTGGAAGAAGATTCCAAGAAGCTGGCCGCCCGCGACCTGCACGAACTGCTCCGCTGCTGGGAACAGTACCACAGACTGTGGACCGTTCGTCTGCACATGCAGCACATTCGTTTCCGTCAGGAAAGCCGTTACCCCGGTTTCTACTATCGTGCCGACTTCATGGGTCTGGACGACGACAAGTGGAAGTGCTTCGTTAACTCCAAGTACGATCCGGCTACTGGTGTAACCGAGATCTTCAAGAAACATTACTACCAGATCATCCCTGTCTAGTTTATGGGCCAAAAGGCTGCGGGGCCATCCCGCAGCCTTTTTTCTCTATCAGGAAATAGAATGGTCTATGCATGATCTGTAACCTCTGGTAGTTATAGATTATGCTTGGGCCATTCTATTCATTTTTATGGCCTTCAACATAAGTGTTCTGGGAGGAATCGAATGGCTAGCAACAGCATACTTGTCATAGGTGGTGGCTTCGCCGGGCTCACCGCCGCCCTTGAGGCCGCTGAGATCGGCCATGAGGTCTTCATTATCGAGAAGACCCCTTTTCTGGGTGGACGTGTTATGCAGCTGAACAAATATTTTCCTAAGCTGTGTCCACCTTCGTGCGGTTTGGAAATTCAGTATCAGCGGATCAAGAACAACCCCAATGTTAAGTTTTTCACCCTGGCCGAAGTGACCAAGGTTGAGGGGTCCGTTGGCAATTACGAGGTTACGGTTCGGATCAAACCGCGCTACGCTGGTCCGAGCAGCCCTGATCTTTCTGATCTGTGTGCTGAGCTTTCCACGGAAGTCGTTAACGACTTCGAATTCGGTTTGTCGAACCGCAAGCCTGTTTACATGGATGCGCCATTCGCCTTTCCGCAGCGTTACGTCGTGGACAAGGCCAGCCTGAGCGAAGCGGACAAGGGTAAAGTCCAGAAGTGCGACTATCTGGATCTGACCGAGGAAGAGAAAACCATCACCTTGAGCGTTGGGTCCATCGTCATCGCCACGGGCTGGAAACCTTACGACGTTACGAACCTGTCCAATCTTGGCGCAGGCGCGGTCAAGAACTGCATCTCCAACATGCAGATGGAACGTCTCGCATCACCGTATGGTCCGACCAGCGGCGCTATCCTGCGTCCGTCCGATGGTCGCGCCCCGAAAAAGGTCGCCTTCGTTCAGTGTGCCGGTTCCCGAGATGAGAATCATCTGCATTACTGCTCGTATATCTGCTGCATGGCTTCCCTGAAGCAGGCGCAGTATGTTCGCGAACAGTATCCGGACGCCGAAGTGACCATTTATTACATAGACCTGCGGACCCCTGGCCGCTATGACAACTTCGCCAAGAAGATTCTGGCGGACGAGAAAATTTTTGCCGTAAAGGGCAAAGTCGCAGCGGTTGAGCAGGACAAGGCAGGCGATGACGTGTGGGTCACCGTGGAAGATGCGGTGTCGTGCGCCAAGTCTGTCGAACGTTTCGATCTCGTGGTTTTGGCCACAGGAATGCAGCCCAGCCTGGCCGGCGCTTCCCTGCCTATCGATGTCCCGGTTGATGCCGAAGGGTTCATCGTTGGCGGAGAAGAAAAAGGTATTTTTGCCGCGGGCTGTGCCAAACAACCTCTGGACGTGATGAAGTCGGCCCAGTCTGCCACCGGGGCAGCGATGAAAGCGATCCAGACGGTGAGAGGGAGGTAGGTCATGGCCGACAAGATTGGTGTATATTTTGATGAAGCGAGCCTTGGCGGGATGCTCGACATCCAGAAACTGTGCGATGGCGTGCAGAAAAAATGGAAAGATAGCTGCCCCGTGATCAAGGTGCATCCACGACTGGCGAGTGGCGAAGGCCGGGCTCTGATTCAGGCGGATATCGATGCAGGCCTGATCAATGCTGTTTGCGTCTGCGGATCCTCGCCGCGTGTCGATTGGGAATTCTACAAATTCGGTCAGAACATCCTGGTTGACCGCGTCAACCTGCGTGAACTTTGCGTACTGTGCTACAACGATCCCAGCGGGGAGAAGGTCGTGCCGGGCAATTCGCCGGAACTGCTCTTCAAGATGGCCAATGACTACGTCAACATGGGCGTGATCAAACTCCAGAAAGCCACTGTGCCGGACGGTGACGTCCTTGAAGTAGTCAACCGTGTCCTGGTCATCGGCGGTGGCTGGGCAGGCATGAGCGCCGCCCTCGACGTGGCTGCTGTGGGCTACGATGTCACCTTGGTCGAAAAGAAGGAAATGCTCGGTGGTGCCGCCGCCGGGATGTACAAGACCGTTCCTTTCGTCTTTCCTTACGACGCGGCTCATGCCACGGGCGTGGAAAAGAAGATCGCCGAGGTCCAGGCTTCCGAGAAAATCGAAGTACTTCTGGAAAGTGAAGTCGCCAGCATCGCCGGTGCCCCCGGCAATTACGTGGTGACTGTAAAGGTGGGCAAGGAAGAGCGCGTCATGGGCATCGGCTCCGTGGTTATCGCCACCGGATGGGTGCCGCAGGACACCGCGTACCTGAAGCCCCTGGGTTACGGGAAGCTCAAGAACGTGGTCACGTCCCGTGAATTCGAAGCCATGGCCAAAGCCGGTTCCATCGTACGCAAGAGCGACGGCAACAAGCCCACCAAGGTCATGTTCCTGCTCGGGTTTGGTGACAAACTCGCGCCTTTTGAGGTCAAGGAACAGGAAGCTCGCGCCGCCGCCCTGGCTGCCGCTGAGGTCAAAGAGGCTGACGACACGCCCAAGACCAACTTCATCAAGCAGGACACCTACAAACACCTGGCCTACAGCTCCGAGCTGACATCGCTGACAGCCCTGAAGCAGGCCAACTATGTTCGCGAATTCATTCCCGGCGGCGTGGCCATGGTGGTCTACGAGCACATGATGGTCCCCGGCATGAATGAGCTGTACTACAAAGCCGCGCAGAACGATCCCAGCGTCATGATGACCAAGGGCGTGATCAGTGAAGTGCGCGACGGTGGCGATGGCGACATTGTCGTAGTCCTGGAGGACACTTTCCTCGGTGCCAAGATCGAGATCGAAGTGGACATGCTCGTGCTGCCCACGGCCATGGTGCCCACTACGGCCCTCGACCCGATCCTCAAGCTCACATACCGGCAGGGACCGGCCATGCCCGATCTGGATCAGTTTAACGGGTATGCCGACTCCAACTACATCTGCTTCCCCTATGAAACCCGCCGCACCGGCATCTACGCCGCCGGGACGGTGCGTCAGCCCATGACCATGGCCACGGCCGAAGTCGACGCGGCCGGCGCAGCCCTGAAAGCGGTGCAGTGCCTGGAATCCGCGAACCGGGGCATGTCCGTTCATCCTCGTTCGGGCGATCTGTCCTTCCCGAAGTTCAATCTGATACGCTGCACCCAGTGTAAGCGCTGCACGGAAGAATGTCCTTTCGGTGCCCTGGACGAGGACGAGAAGGGCAATCCGATGCCCAACTCCTCACGTTGTCGCCGTTGCGGAACGTGCATGGGTGCCTGCCCGGAACGCGTCATCTTCTTCGACAACTACAACGTCGATCAGATTGGATCCATGATCAAGCAGGTCGAAGTGCCCGATGATATGGAAGTGGGCGGTCCGCGCATGCTCATTCTCGCTTGCGAGAACGATGCCTATCCGGCTCTCGACATGGCTGCCCTGCGCGGCAAGAAGTGGAGTCCCTACGTACGCATCGTCCCGGTGCGTTGCCTTGGTTCGGTCAACACCATCTGGATTGCCGACGCCATGTCCAAGGGTACGGACGGATGTCTGCTCCTGGGCTGCAAATACGGTGAGGATTATCAGTGCCACTTTGTCAAAGGGTCGGAATTGTGTAATCGCCGCATGGACAACATCGGTGAAACATTGGGCAAACTTGGCATTGAAGCCGAACGGGTTCAGCAGATGCAGGTGGCCATTGACGAATACGACAAGGTGCCCGCGATGATCGATGAGTTTGTTGATGCAATCACCAAGCTCGGTCCCAACCCGTTCAAGGGATACTAGGAGGAGCATGATGTCCAAAACAATCAAGATTGAGCCTAATCTGCAGTTCGTAAAGGAGCTGCAGGAGGTGGGCGGTGCGGATCTCAAGAAGTGCTACCAGTGTGCTACCTGCTCTGTCGCATGCCCCATGTCTCCCGCGGACAGTCCCTATCCGCGCAAAGAAATGGTCTGGGCGCAGTGGGGTCTCAAAGACAAGCTGGTCAACGACATTGATATCTGGCTGTGCCACAATTGCGGAACCTGTTCCGAGCTGTGCCCCCGAGGAGCCAAGCCCGGCGACCTGCTGGGAGCGCTGCGAAACATGACCTACCGCACGCTGGTGAAGCCCGCCATCGTCGGCAAGTGGATGAGTTCCCCCAAGCATCTGCCTATACTGGCAGGCATCCCGATGGCGATTTTCGCCTTCATCTGGATGATCCGAGCGGCCCTGGTCGGGTCCTTCTTCCCGCTCACGGAAGACGGCAAGATCGTGTACGGCAACCTCTTCCCTGGTGACTTCACCATCGATCCCCTGTTCGGCCTGGTCGCCATTTTCGTGGCCATATGTTTTGGCCTGGGAATCAAGAACATGATCGATGGTTTCAAGGCCAACGTGCCCGAGACGTTTGTCATCGGGTACAAGAGGCCGACCCTGAAGGATGCGATCATCGCCACCATCAAGTACGATGTGCTCCAGCATTCCCGCTTCAAGAACTGTGTGGACAGCCCGGCTGATGAAGAGCGGGTCAAGGGCCACCAGATCCTGTTCTACGGATTTGTGGCCTGCGCCATCGTCACCACCGTCGTGGCCGTGGGTCACTGGGGCGGCAAGGTCATCCCGCTGCTGGCACCCATCGGTCACACGCCCATGCCGCTGTGGCATCCGGTCAAGATCCTGGCCAACATTGGCGCAGTGCTGCTGGTGACCGGCCTGACCCTGCTGACCCGTCGTCGGTTGAATTCGGACACCAAGAAGTCCGTGTCCAACTACTACGACTGGTACCTGCTCGGCGTGATCTGGGTCGTGACTCTGACCGGCATCGGCGCCCAGATCTTCCGCCTGGCCGGTACCGCTCCTTTGGCCTTCTTCACGTATTATCTGCACCTGGTCAGCATCTTCATGCTGATTGCGTATCTGCCCTGGTCCAAGCTTGGGCACCTGGTGTACCGCACCACGGCGCTCATTTATGCACGGTATGTCGGTCGGTTGCCCATTGATGAGAAACTCATCGAAGATGATAAAATCTTTGTTATTTAATTAAAGGAGGACACCATGTCTGAAGCTCGCAAGATTTTTCCCATGGATACTTTTGTGGCCTACCTGAAGGGTGATGGCAACGCTTCTGTTGCCGAGATGCTGGGCTACTTGACCCAGAAAGACCTGGATGGCGATTCTACTCCTTTCGCCGCTGCCCTGGCCAAGGCCTGGATCTATGAGCAGCACCCCGAATTGACCAAGATGTCCAAGGGACAGATGGTCGAACTGGGCCAGTCCGTCTCCGTGGCTCCGATGCCGGTGAAGGCCAAGGCCGAAGTGGATGCAGTGTTCGCCAAGCTGGCCGACTACAAGGGTCAGATCAACGCCAAGGGCGCCAAGATCGACGAACTGACCAAGGCTTTGGCTGCCAAGGACGCCGAAATCGCCGCTCTGGCCGCCAAGGTCAAGGAATTCGAGGGCCAGAAGAAGGGTGAAGCCGAAGCCCTGTTTGTGACCACCGAAGCCCGCATTGTCGAATTCACCGGCAAGCTCGAAGCCCTCTTGAAGGAAGTCGAAGAAGTCAAGAAGACCGGTGTTGTGGTTGCTGGCGTTGCCGGTGTGGCTGCGGCCCCTGGCGCTGCTCCAGCCGCTGAAGCCGCAAGCGGACCTGCCGATGCCGGCGCCGGTTCCGACTTTGGTTTTTCCGGTGGTTCCCAGGATCCTTTTGCCGATTCCAAATGGTAGACCCGGTTCGCGCCATGTTCTCAAAGGCTCCTCCTTGCGGGGGAGCCTTTTTTTGGGCTCAACCGCGCCAGGAGCACGTTGACAGGCGGAACTTCAGGAGCGCGGCGGACTGTGAGACAAGGAGGTGTGATGAGATACTGGCTGATGAAGACCGAGCCGGGCTGTTTTTCCATCGACGATCTGGAGGCAGCTCCGGACCAGAGCAGTTCATGGGACGGCGTGCGCAATTATCAGGCTCGAAATTTCATGCGCGACGAGATGAGCGTGGGGGATTTGATCCTTTTCTACCACAGCGTGACAAACCCCGGAGTGGTCGGCATCGCCAGGGTGGCGCGTGAAAGCTATCCCGATAACACGGCTTGGAATCCTGAAGACAGGCATTACGATCCCCGTTCTCCTGCAGAAAAACCGCTCTGGTTCATGGTCGATGTGCAGTTCGTGGAAAAGTTCGCAAGTCCCCTTCCTCTGGGCGCCCTGCGCGGTATCAAGGGACTCGAGAAGATGGAGCTTCTAAAGAAGGGCTCACGGCTGTCCGTTATGCCGGTGTCCACGGAAGAATTTGAGATCATCCTGCGTCTGGCGAAGGAGTAGACTCTCGCCGCGCAGGAACTGGCCGCGGAAAGGTTCATCAAATAAAAATCCACGTTGGTTTCCCGACGTGGATTTTTATTTGAGATTCACTTGAAAAACTAACCGTGACCGCCGCCAAGATAAGCCTGTTGGACCTGCTCGTTTTTCAGCAGGTTGGCGGCCGTGTCGGCCAGAACGATGTTGCCCACTTCCATGACATAGCCGCGATGGGCAAGCTTGAGGGCAGCCTTGGCGTTTTGCTCGACCAGGATGACGGTCACGCCGGAAGTGTTGATCTCCTTGACAGTCTCGAAGATCGATTTGACCAGGATGGGGGCCAGCCCAAGACTTGGCTCGTCGAGGAGAAGAATTTTGGGGTTGGCCATGAGCGCCCGGCCAATGGCCAGCATCTGCTGTTCACCGCCGCTCAAGGTCCCGGCCATCTGCTTGCGACGTTCCTGCAGGCGCGGGAAGAGTTCATAGATCCACTTCAGGCTTGCCTGGATGCGCTCGGTGTTGGTCGATGTGAACGCCCCCAAGGTGAGGTTTTCGTGCACGGTCAGGGTGGTGAAAACGCGCCGGCCTTCAGGGCTCTGGGTGATCTTGTGTTTGACAATCTCATGGGCCGGGAGCTTGTGCAGGGCCGTGTCGCGAAAATAAATGGATCCGCCCGTGATGTTGACCAGTCCGCTGATGGCGTTCAAAGTGGTCGATTTGCCTGCCCCGTTGGCCCCGAGGATGGTGACGATCTCCCCTTCATTCACCTCCAGGTTGATCCCGTGCAGGGCTTCGACATTGCCGTAATTCACGCGCAGATTCTCGATTTTAAGCAGCATAACAGTCCCTTATTCGGAGTCGACGCCGAGGTAGGCTTCGATGACACGCGGGTTGGCCTGGATCTCGGCAGGGGTCCCGGACGCGATTTTCGCCCCGTGCTCAAGCACGACCAGGGAAGAACAGACACGCATGACCAGACCCATGTCATGCTCGATCAAAAGGACCGTGATACCGCGATCCTGGATACAGCGGATGAGGCGGATAAGATCCTGAGTTTCCTGATCGTTCATGCCCCCTGCGGGCTCGTCGAGGACAATAAGCTTGGGCTTGGAGGCCAGAGCCCGGGCGATCTCAAGCAAGCGCTGATTGCCGTAGGACAGATTCTTGGCCTTGTTTTGCCATTCATTCGAGAGGCCCACGAATTCGAGTTCAGCCATGGCCAGGCGCAGGGATTCCTGTTCCTCGCGGCGCTGGGTCGGGGTGCGCAGCATGGCCGCCAAGGCACCCGCGTGCATGCGGCAATGTCCGCCCGCAAGCACGTTCTCCAGCACGCTCATGTTCTGGAACAAGCGGATCGTCTGGAAGGTGCGGGCAATGCCGCGCTCCACGATGGTGTGCGTGGGCAGGCCGACCAGATTCTGGCCGTCGAAGAGGGCAGTTCCTGTGTTGGGCTGGTAGTTGCCGGTGATGAGATTGAAGACCGTGGTCTTGCCCGCGCCGTTGGGACCGATGAGGCCCACGATGCTGCCCGCCTCGACGTCAAAAGAGACTTCGTTCACGGCCATGAGGCCGCCGAAGCTCTTGCTCAGGTTATCGATGGAGAGCAGCGTCATTTGCGGCCTCCGGCGGGGAGAAGGCTCGTGATGTCATAATTCTTGGGGCCGGGCGGGAGCAGACCCTGATTCCGGAAGATCATCATCAGCACCATGGCCGCGCCAAAAACCAGCATGCGGTATTCGGCCAATCCGCGAAACACTTCGGGCAAGCCGACGAGCAAAAAGGCTCCCAGGATCACTCCGGGGATACTGCCGGATCCGCCCAGGATGACAATGGTGAAGAGGATGACCGACTCGGCGAAAGAAAAGGATTCCGGGGCGATGATGGTCATCTTGGAGGCGTAGATGGTGCCGCACATGCCGGCCCACACCGCACCAATGACAAAGGCGGTGAGCTTGTGCTGAGCCACGTTGATGCCGCTGCCGCCGGCCGCGACCTCATCCTCCTTGATGTACATGAGCGCGCGTCCGAAGCGCGAGTGCTCAAGCCGCAGGAGCAGGAAGATGCTTATCGCCGCAAACCCCCAGATCAGGTAGAAGAACTGGTCGGGCTTGGAAATCCTGTACCCGAAGATCGTTGGCCTGCTGATGCCGAAAATGCCGTTGGCCCCGCCGGTGATGTCAAACACATTGTTGATGAGCGCGATGCGCACGATCTCGACGATGCCGATGGTCACGATGAGCAGGTAATCGCCGCGCAGGTGAATGATGGGCCTGGCCACGATGAGGGCGAAGATTCCGGCCAGAATTCCGGCCAGGGGCATGGTCCACAGTACCGGGATGCCGTAACTGGTGTTGATGATGGCCGTTGTATAGGCACCGATGGCGTAAAACGCGGCGTGCCCCATATGAAAAAGGCCGGCGTGCCCGAGGATGACGTTGAGGCTTAAGGCCAGAATGGCGTAAAGGCCGACGTTATTGAAAACGTCGGTCCAGTAGGCGTTCAAAAATATCGGACAGAAGGGCATGGCCAAGGCAAAGGCCGCATAGATGAGAGTGCTCGGTTTCATACTTTTTCTGCCACCCGTTCACCTAAAAGACCAGTTGGCCTGACAATGAGGATCAGAATCAGGACACAGAAGGCGATGGCGTCCTTCCAGGCGATGGAGATGTAGGCCGCGCCGAGGGCTTCAATGACGCCGAGCAGCAGACCGCCGACCATTGCGCCGGGGATGTTGCCGATGCCGCCAAGAATGGCCGCGGTGAAGGCCTTGAGGCCGAACATCCAGCCCATGTTGAAGTTGATCTGCCCGTAGTAGAGGCCGACCATGAGTCCGGCCGCGCCACCCAGCGCCGGGCCAATGCAGAAGACCAGCATGATGACCCGGTCCACGTTGATGCCCATGAGCTTGGCTGCGCCCTGGTCGATGGCTGCGGCCCGGATGGCCGTGCCGATCTTGGTCTTCTGGATGAAGAAATACAGGGCCGCCATGAGCACGACCGAGGACATGAACAGGATGATGCGCATGATCGGAATGTCCAGCCCCAGGATGTTCACGGCCGATTTGGGCAGGATGTCATGGGGATAGACCAGAAATTTGGGGCTGTAGATGGCCATGATGGCGTTCTGGAAGAAAATGGACGCGCCGAGGGCGGAGACCACGGCGGAAAGCCGGGGTGACTGGCGCAGAGGCCTGTAGGCCACGCGTTCGAGCATGGCGCCGATGATGGCCACCAGGATCATGACCATGACGGCCAGGAGGATCACGGCGGGCAACGGCCCAATCTTGTCGAAAAGGCCCATGGAGACGAGCAGGGTCAGGCCGAGGTAGGCGCCAATGGTGAACAGATCGCCGTGGGCGAAATTGATCAGCTTCATGACCCCGTAGACCATGGTGTAGCCGAGGGCGATGAGGGCGTAGATGCCCCCGACAGCCAGTCCATTGGTCAATTGTTGAAAAAATTCTTCCATAATGTGTGTCGGGGAAAGATGTTGAAAAAAGAGGGCTCCCCGTGAAGAGGAGCCCTTGCTGTTTAAGGCTGCAGCACGAATGCGCCGGCAGCGTCAACCTTGTACACGCGGTACAGGTCGCCCACGCGATCGCCCTTTTCGTTGAAGGAGATCTTTCCGGTCAGCCCGGAGAAGTCCTTCATTTCGTTATGCAGGTAGGCGGCCAGCTTTTCGCCGGAGGTTTCCTTGGTCTGCGCGATGGCTTCCACGATGACGCGATAGGCGTCACCGGCAAGCACCGCCCATACGGAGCCGGGAGCGTTGCCGTAAGCGGCCGTGTAGTCGTCGATGAATTTTTTGGCCTCGGGGGTGTCGAGGTCGGCGGGGACCGGGGGGCTCAGGAACATGAAGCCGTCAGCGGCCTTGTTGCCAGCGATCTTGACCAGGTCGGGGTTGTTGGTGGCGTCGCCGCCCATCATGGGCACGTTCCAACCCATTTCCATTTTCTGGCGCAGGAGCATGCCGGCTTCGGGGTAGTAGCCGGTGAAGAAGACGACTTCGGGGTCGGCGGATTTGATTTTGGTCAGGATGGCGTTGTAGTCGCGCTCGCCGGGGGTCAGCGCGTCGTAGAAAGCGATGGTCTTGCCCTGGGCTTCAAGCAGGGCCTTGGCTTCGTCGGCCAGTCCCTTGGCGTAGGAGGTGTTGTCATGCAGGATGGCGATCTTGGTGAAGCCCAGCTCGCCCAGGGTCTTGGCGGCCACCATGCCCTGCTCGTCGTCGCGGGGGCAGGTGCGGAAAAAGAGGGGCAGTCCCTTCTCGGACAGCCGGATGGCCGTGGAGCCGGTGGCGACCTGCAGAATGCCGGACTCGGCGTAGATGTTCTGGGAAGCTTCGGTGACGGAGGAGCCGTAGGTGCCGATAACGGCGGAAATGTCTTTGGTGGTCAGACGGGTCGCCGCCAGGGCTGCCTGTCGCGGGTCACCGCCATCGTCCTCGACGATGATTTCGACCTGGGCGCCGTTTATGCCGCCGGCTTTGTTGGTTTCAGCGGCCAGCAGTTCGACAATCTGTTTCATGTCCTGGCCTTCGCTGGCCCAGGAGCCCGTCAGCGGGCACATCAGGCCGATGCGGATGGTATTGGCCCAGGCCGAGCCCAGTGTTAGCGCCACAAAGGCCACGGTCAGGAAACCAAGCGTGAACAATTTTTTCTTCATGAAGTCCTCCTTGAAGGTTGCAGAGCCCTTGGGTTCGCAGTCTGCGAACCGGTTGTAGGTGAAATATGGAACCGGAGTGTCCGGATAACCCCTTATAAGGACGTACTGGAAAACCAAGGGATGGAGACGGCAAAGCAGGGACTATTTTGCAAAAAATGTAAAAATCAAGTACATGAGGCGCGTCTGAAAATCAATTTTTTTCCAAAAAGAGACAAGTGCCCGAAGAAAGGACGGCCAGTGTGACGATCCTTCCTGAAAGGCTTATAGGTGTCGAATTTTATTCGAAATCAAATAGCTGCGCAAGGCTTTTTCCGGATGATACCCGGTCGTTGGCCGCGTCGACCCGATCAGTCCTGCGACGCGACAACAGAGAATCGATCAAAACCTTTGAGTGGCTTGGTGGGTAATGGCAGAAAAAGGCCCTCGCGGAAGAGCGAGTCTTCCGCGAGGGCCTCTGGGGGCGGGTAAACTAGATGATCCAGTCGTCGTCGGCTTCGATGGGCGCGAAGCCCCGGCGCATGGTGTTTTCGCAGACCAGGCGGGGATCCATGAACTGCAGCAGGTAGTCCGGGCCGCCTGCCTTGGAGCCGACACCCGACATGTTGAAGCCGCCGAAGGGGTGGCGGTCGACCAGGGCACCGGTGGAGCCGCGGTTCAGGTACAGGTTGCCGACGTTGAACTGCTCACGAGCCTTGTCCAGATGTTTGGGGCTGCGCGAGAACACGGCGCCGGTCAGGGAATAGCGCGTGGAGTTGGCCCATTCGATGGCCTGGTCGAAGTTTTTGGCCTTCATGACCGCAAGGACGGGTCCAAAGACTTCCTCCTGGGCGATGCGATGTTCAGGCGTGATGCCCTCAACGATGGTCAGGGGCGCGTAATAGCCGCCGTCTGGAGCGGGGCTGGAGAAAAGGAGCTTGCCCTCGCTTTTCGCAATGTCGATGTATTTGAGGACGTTGGCCTGGGCTTTGTCATCCACCACCGGGCCCATAAAATAGGTGGAGTCTTCAGCCGGGCCGATGGCCAGGGATTTGGCACCCTCCACCAGTCGCTCGATGAACTTGGCGTAGATGGGCTCAACCACGATAACCCGGGAGCACGCCGAGCACTTCTGACCCTGGAATGCAAAGGCCGAGTGCAGCACTTCCCTGATGGCTTCGTCGAGGTCTGCGTCGTCGTCGATGATGATGGCGTTCTTGCCGCCAAGCTCCGCGATGACCTTCTTGATCTGTTTCTGGCCGGGATGGACCACGGAGGCCTTGCCTATGATGCGGTGCCCGACTTCCATGGAGCCGGTAAAGGCGATCAGCGCCACGTCCGGATGTTCGACCAGATAATCGCCCATGACCGAGCCCCGGCCCGGAACATAGTTGAACACGCCTGCGGGCAGGCCGGCCTTGCGAAATATTTCGGCCAGGGTAAAGCCGACCACGGAGGACGGGCCAGCGGGCTTGTACAGCACCGGGTTGCCGGCCACGATGGCCGCCGCGCTCATGCCGCAACTGATGGCCAGGGGGAAGTTCCAGGGCGCGATGACCGCTGCGATGCCTTTGGGCTGATAGATGAGCTGGCTCATTTCACCCGGTGCGCGGCCCATGCGCTGGGGCTTGGCCATGCGGATCATTTCGCGGGCGTAGTATTCGAGGAAATCGATGGCTTCGGCCACATCGCCCTGAGCCTGGTCGAACTGCTTGCCGACTTCGAGCGTCTGCCAGGCGCAGAGGGTGAAGATCTCCTTGCGTGCGATCTCGGCGGCCTTGAGCAGATATCCGGCGCGCTCCTCGGGGGACAGCGCCTTCCAGGCGGGCGCTGCCTTTTTGGCGGCTTCGATGGCCAGGTCAATCTCTTTGGTGGACGCCTGGCAGATGGTGCCGATGACCTCGCTGGGGTTGGCGGGGTTGACCGAAGACAGCTTGTCGGCCGTGCGCACTTCCTGGCCGCCGATGATCAGCGGATATTCCTTGCCAAGCTGTCCGCGCACCTGGGCCAATGCGTCCACGAAGGCCTGACGCACGGACTGCTTGGTGAAGTCGGCGAAGGGTTCGTTTTCGAAACGGTGCAAGCCTTCGGGCCCAGGCTCGGCCATGGGCCGGCGCTCGGCCTTTTCGCGCTCTACGGTCATCTCCGGGTTTTCCATCAGCCGCTCCACCTCGGCCTCTTCGGCAAAAGACTGGCGCAGGAAGGATTCATTGGCCGTGTTTTCGAGCAGGCGGCGCACCAGGTAGGCCATCCCGGGCAGCAGGTCACCGTAGGGGGCGTAGAGGCGCACGCGCTTGGCCACATTCAAAAGGCCTTTGCGCACGGGCTCGGCCATGCCGTAAAGGACCTGGAATTCGTAGCGCTCTTCTGGCACATTCAGTGCCCTGGCCGTCTCCATGACCGCGGCGATGGAGCGGATGTTGTGCGAGGCGCAGCCGAAATGGCAGATGTCGTGGTTTTCCAGGATGACCCGGGACTGACGCTCGAAGGCCGCGTCGCTCTCGGCCTTGATGGTCCAGACCGGGATGTCCCAGCCGTTCTGCTTGGCGATGACCGTCTCGGAGTCCCAGTAAGCACCCTTGACCAGGCGGATGGAGATGGGCAGCTTCTCGGCCCTGGCCCATGCCAAGAGGTCGGTCAGGTCCTGGTCAGTGTCCTTCAGATAGGCCTGCAGCACGATGCCCAGGTGCGGGTAGTCGCGGAACTCTTCGCTTGAGCGCAGGCGGCGGTACACTTCCAGGGTGATGTCTTTAAATTTGTACTGCTCCATGTCGATGCGCATGAAGCCGTTCACTTCCTTCACCTTGCGCAGGATGGCGGCCAGACGCTTCTCGATACCCTGCACCGAGCCTTCGAAATCTTTGGGCGAGGCCTGGGAGAAAAGGGCCGTAGGTTTGACGGAAATGTTGACCTTGGGCGCATGCCCCCAGTCCAGCTCTCCGCCTCCCAGGGAAGACCAGGATGTGTATTCCTTTTTCAACGCGTCCAGAAGTTCCATGTATTCGCGCAGGTAGGCTTCGGACTCGATCTCACTGACCGAGGCTTCACCGAGGATGTCAACAGTGAAGGCGAACCCGTCCTTGCGGATTTTTTTCAGGTTCTTCATGGCGTCGGAAGTGTTCTCGCCGATGATGAACTGCTTGGCCATGCCCTCGATGTTGGCGCGGATGGTCTTGGCCATGAGTCCGGCGGCCAGCTTTCCGCCCAGGCCTGAGCCCATGGCCCCGGCACCCCATTTGAGGACTTTGGGCACGTCCTGGTCGTCTGCGGCGAAATATTCGTCGATGTGCCGGGTCAGGGAGTCGGAAGTGTTCAGATAGGGCAGGACGTCCACAAAACGGAACAGCTGAATCTTGAAATTCTCGTTCTTCATGGACCAGTCCATGACCTTGCCGGTCCACCACCCCTTGTTGAAAATGGAAGGGGCCTCGCCGGAGATGCTGGCAAAGAATTCCTTGCCGCGGTCGCTGATCTTCTTGTCCAACGCCATACTGTCCATTCTTGACTCCTGGATTTTAAGACTGTTTTATTTTGTTGATTTTCGCGGGCTCTTGCATTCGATGAACTGCAGGGACAGGGCCTGGGTTTCCTTCAGGGTGTCCAGCACCAGGGTGGTGCGGCTGTCGCGCACTCCGGGGATTTCACCGAATTTCTTCATTAGCAGAGCCAGCGTTTCGGTGCTGCTGACCCGGGCCTTGACCAGATAGTTGTACTCGCCGGCGGTCCAGTGCACTTCCTGCACCTCGTCGATTTCCGCCAGTTGTCTGCCGATTTCCGAGCTGCCCACTGAGTCCGCGGTCTTGATCTGAATGAATGTGGACAGGGAAATCCCCAGAGCCTTGGGGCTCAGGCGGACCTCGTACCCCGCGATGACCCCTTTCTGTTCGAGCTTCTTGACGCGTTCCAGCACACCGGAGGGGGCCATGCCGATCTGGCGGGCCAGTTCGGCGTTGGTGATCTTTCCGTTAGCTTGAAGGATGTTCAGAATCTCGATGTCTGTGCTGTCTAACATGGTTTGCTGCCTCATTTTTTGGGAATATAATTCTTGTGATGATCTTCGTCAATGAAGATTGCCATAATTGAAGAATCGCCGGCTCGCCATTGTCCCGGAAGCGTCCGATCAAAACGGGAGGCGTTTATCTCGCGACCCTTTGTCGAATAATATTCATAAAGAAAGGCAAAGAAAAGAATAAAAGCTGATAAAAAATAAATTTCATGTCAGTATTGCAAATTTTTTTCGAAATTTGGCGTGTCACGTAATTGCGATCCGGATAAATTCACGAAATTAGACCTGAAAACCAGGAATTTGTCGTTGCCGGGCGGCCCCGGGCGGGCAAAACGGCTGGCCGTAAGCAGTGTTTGACCTTCGAGGGTACTGTGTTTAGTGTACTTGGGCCTCATTGGTGCGGGCATGACGGCTGTAAGGCCGCCCGCGCTCCTGACGGGATTCCCAACTTATAACCCACCCACACATCCATGCCCAAGAGAACAGATCTCAAGAAGATAATGCTTATCGGTTCGGGCCCCATCGTCATCGGACAGGCCTGCGAGTTCGATTATTCCGGGACCCAGGCTTTAAAGGCCCTCAAGGAAGAGGGATACGAGGTCATTCTGGTCAACTCCAACCCGGCGACGATCATGACCGATCCGAACCTGGCCGACCGGACCTATATCGAGCCCATCGAGCCCGAGACCGTAGCCCGCATCATTGAAAAGGAACGCCCCTGCGCCCTTCTTCCGACCCTTGGCGGCCAGACCGGCCTGAACACGGCGGTGGCCTTGGCCGAGAACGGGGTCCTGGAGAAGTACGGTGTGGAGCTCATCGGCGCGTCTCTGTCGGCCATCAAGAAGGCCGAGAGTCGCCAGCTCTTTGGCAAGGCCATGGAGAAGATCGGCCTCAAGGTGCCCATAAGTGGCATCGCACGCAACCTGGACGATGTCCGGGAGTGGGGCGAGAAGCTCAAGTTTCCCATCATCATCCGCCCGGCGTTTACCCTCGGCGGCACCGGCGGCGGCGTGGCCTACAACAAGGAAGACCTGGAGCACATCGCCCAGCAGGGGCTGGCCGCCAGCCTGACCACGGAGGTCATGCTGGAGGAGTCGCTTCTGGGCTGGAAGGAATTCGAGCTCGAAGTGGTGCGCGACAAGAAGGACAACTGCGTCATCATCTGTTCCATCGAGAACCTCGATCCCATGGGCGTGCACACCGGTGACTCGGTGACCGTGGCCCCGGCCCAGACCCTGACCGATGACGAATACCAGAAGATGCGCGACGCCTCCCTGGCCATCATGCGCGAGATCGGCGTGGAAACCGGCGGCTCCAACGTGCAGTTCGCCCTCAACCCGGCCAACGGCGACATGATGATCATCGAGATGAACCCGCGCGTGTCGCGGTCCTCGGCCCTGGCCTCGAAGGCCACGGGTTTCCCCATCGCGAAGATCGCAGCCAAGCTTGCTGTCGGCTACACCCTCGACGAATTGCAGAACGACATCACCCGCGAGACCATGGCCGCCTTCGAACCGACCATCGACTACGTGGTCATCAAGATCCCGCGTTTCACCTTCGAGAAATTTCCCGGTGCCGAAGATTACCTGACCACGGCCATGAAGAGCGTGGGCGAGACCATGGCCATCGGGCGGACCTTCAAGGAGGCCCTGCAGAAGGGTCTGCGCTCCCTGGAAACCGGCTACCCGGGCCTCGGCAAGACCTTTGACGGGCAGCTGCCCGACGTGGAGGAGACCCTGGCCGGATTGCGCAAGCCCAATTCGCGCCGCCTCTATCAGCTGCGCGACGCCATCCTGGCCGGAATCCCCGAGGAAGAAATTTTCGCCGCTTCGGCCATTGATCCCTGGTTCATCCGCCAGTTCAAGGATATCGTGGATTTCGAGGGCGTGCTGAAGAACGTCGGCCTGCAGGGCAATCTGTCCGTGGACAAACCCGAGTTCGTGACTGTGCTGCGCCAGGCCAAAGCCATGGGCTTTTCGGATCGGCAGCTGGCCACCATGTGGAAGCGCAAGGAGATCGACATCCGCAAGATGCGCAAGAAGGCGGGCATCATTCCCTCCTACAAGCTGGTGGACACCTGCGCGGCGGAGTTCGAGGCCTACACGCCCTATTACTACTCCACGTACGACACCGAAAACGAGGCCCGCGTCTCGGACAAGCGCAAGGTGGTCATCCTTGGCGGCGGACCCAATCGCATCGGCCAGGGCATCGAGTTCGACTACTGCTGCGTGCACGCTTCCTACGCCCTGCGCGAGATGGGTATCGAGTCCATCATGGTCAACTCCAACCCCGAGACCGTTTCAACCGACTACGACACTTCCGATCGTCTCTATTTCGAGCCCCTGACCCACGAGGACGTGCTGGCGATCATCGAGCAGGAAAAGCCCGAGGGCGTCATCGTCCAGTTCGGCGGGCAGACTCCGCTCAACCTGGCTGTGCCGCTCCTGCGCGAGGGCGTGCCGATCCTGGGCACATCTCCGGACTCCATTGACCGCGCCGAAGACCGTGAGCGATTTCAGGCCCTGCTCAAAAAGCTCGACCTTCTGCAGCCCAACAACGGCACGGCCATGAACATCGAAGATGCCGTGATCGTGGCCGCCCGCATCGGATACCCGGTAGTGGTGCGGCCCTCTTACGTGCTTGGCGGACGTGCCATGGACATCGTCTATGACGAGAAGGACCTGCGCACATATTTTGATAAGCATGTCACCGTGGTCCCGGACCACCCTATTCTCATCGACAAGTTCCTGGAAAACGCCATCGAGATCGACGTCGACGCCGTGAGCGACGGCGTAGACACCTATGTTGCCGGAATCATGGAGCACATCGAGGAGGCGGGCATCCACTCCGGAGACTCGGCCTGCGTGTTGCCCCCGCATACCTTGGGCAAGATGTGGATCCAGGAGATCGAGCGTCAGACCAAGGCTTTGGCTACGGAGCTTGGCGTGGTCGGCCTCATGAACATCCAGTTCGCGTTGAAGGATGAGCAGATTTATATTCTGGAAGTGAACCCCCGCGCCTCGCGCACCTCGCCCTTCGTGTCCAAGGCCACGGGCGTGCCCCTGGCCAAGATGGCCACGCGGGTCATGATGGGCGAGAAACTCGCGGATTTGAAACCCTGGAAAATGCGCAAGGGTGGCTATTACGCGGTCAAAGAGGCGGTCCTGCCGTTCAACAAGTTTCCCGGCGTGGACACCTTGCTCGGGCCGGAAATGCGCTCCACCGGAGAGGTCATGGGCATCGACCCGTCCTTCGGCCTGGCCTTCATGAAGGCACAGCTGGCGGCCGGTCAATTCCTTCCGGCTTCCGGGTGCGTGTTCATCTCCGTCAATGACCATGACAAGAGCGGGATCATCCTTCCGGCCAAGACCTTCCAGAAACTTGGCTTCACCATCATGTCCACGCGTGGCACGGCCGCCTTCCTGGCCGAGCACGGGGTGGAATGCCAGGTGGTGAACAAGGTCTACGAGGGTCGGCCCAGCGTCATCGACCACATCAAGAACGGGGACATCCAGTTGGTCATCAACACTTCCTCGGGCAAGCGGACCAAGGAGGATTCCTCGGAGCTCAGGCGAACCACGGTCATGTACGGGCTGCCCTATACGACCAACCTGGCCGCGGCCAAGGCCCTGGCCATGGCCATCAAGGAACGCAGTACCTCCGGGCTCGACGTGAAATGCCTGCAGGAATATTACAAGGAATCTGGCCGGGATTTCTAACCTCCGGACACCGGAGATCAGGGATTTTGGTGCAAAGCTCAGGGCCAGTTGCGGCCCTGGGCTTTTGCGCATTCAAGAACACCTACACGGAACGTGAACCAATATGAAAAAGGAAGCCTGCGGATTATTTGGAATTTATGGGCACCCGGAAGCGGCGCGCATGACCTATTTCGGTCTTTATGCCCTGCAGCATCGCGGACAGGAGAGTGCGGGCATCATCACCTGGGACGGGCAGACCATCCGCGAGCAGCGCGGGATGGGGCTGGTCGCCGACGTGTTCAATGAGCGCCACCTCGGGCACCAGCTCAAAGGCAGCGTAGCCATGGGGCACATCCGCTACTCCACCACCGGGGCCTCGCTGATCCGCAACGCCCAGCCCTTCAAGGTCACCTACAAGGGCCTGAACCTGGCCCTGGCCCACAACGGCAACCTGGTCAACACCATCAGCCTGCGCGAGGAGCTGGAAAACCAGGGCACCATCTTCCAGACCACCATGGACAGCGAGGTCGTCATGCACCTGGTGGCCAAGTACATGAACGGCGGCACCCCCGAAGAGGCCATCGCCAAGGCCTGCAGCCGCATCCAGGGCTCCTACAGCCTGCTTTTCATGGTCAATCAGAAGCTCATCGCCGTGCGCGACCCGTGGGGTTTTCGCCCCCTGTCCCTGGGCCGGGTCGGCGACGCCTACGTGCTCGCCTCCGAGACCTGTGCCTTTGATCTGCTGGAGGCCGAGTACCTGCGCTGCCTCGACCCCGGCGAGATGCTGGTCATCGAGGACGGCCGGATGATGTCGCACCGCTTTATGGAGCCTGCGGACAAGCAGAGCTCCTGCATTTTCGAGCTCATCTACTTCGCCCGCCCCGATTCCCTGGTCTTTGACCAGGAAGTCTACAATGCGCGCAAGAGCATGGGCATAATCCTGGCCCAGGAGTGCCCGTGCGACGCTGATTTCGTCATGCCTTTCCCTGATTCCGGCGTGTACGCGGCCGTGGGCTACGCGCAGCAGTCCGGCCTGCCGTTTGAGGCGTGCATGATCCGCAACCACTACGTGGGGCGGACCTTCATCCAACCGACCCAGGGCATGCGGGACTTTTCCGTGCGCGTGAAGCTCAACCCCGTGAAGTCCATGATCAAGGGCAAGCGCGTGGTCATTGTTGAGGACTCCATCGTACGCGGCACGACCATCCGCACCCGCGTCAAACAGCTCCGCGAGCTGGGGGCCAAAGAGATCCACATGCGGGTGAGCTGTCCGCCCATCCGTTATCCCTGCTATTATGGCATCGATTTCTCCTCCAAGGGCGAACTTATCGCGGCCAACCATTCCGTGGCCGATATCGGCCGCTACCTGGGCCTTGACAGCCTGCACTACATCACCATCGGCGGGCTTTTGAAGGCCGTGCGCGGGCCTGAAAACTTCTGCCTGGCGTGCTTCAACGGGGCCTACCCGGTCCTGCCCGACGAGGGCGTGGGCAAGCTGTCCCTGGAGTGCTGCTAGATGATTGACGACAAGCAGCAGGTGGACTGGCTGGCCAAGGCCCGCGAGGTCCTCGACATCGAGGTCCGCGGCCTGACCGCCGTGCGTGACAGGCTGGACGAATCCTTTGTGACCGCCCTTAAGCTCATGGCCTCCTGCGCGGGACGGGTGGTGGTCACGGGCCTTGGCAAGTCCGGCCTGGTCGGGCGCAAGATCGCCGCGACGCTCAGCAGCACCGGCACCCCGGCTTTCTTTCTGCATCCGGTGGAGGGTGCCCACGGCGACCTGGGCATGATCCGCAGCGAAGACGTCATCGTGGCCATCTCCAACTCCGGCGAGACCGACGAGCTCAACAACATCCTGCCCAGCCTGAAAACCCTGGCCGGGGCGGTCATCTCCCTGACCGGGGGAAGCCATTCGACCATGGCCCGGCTCTCGGATGTGGTCATCGACACTTCCGTGCCCTGCGAGGCCTGTCCGCTTGGCGTCGCCCCCACGGCCAGCACCACTGCGGCCCTGGCCGTCGGCGATGCCCTGGCGGTCTGCCTCATCGACTGGAAGTCGTTCGCGCTTGATGATTTCCGCCGCTTCCATCCCGGGGGGGCCCTGGGCCAGCGCCTGACAAAAAGGGTGGAGGAGCTGATGCGCTCCACGCAACTGCCCGTGGCGCCCAGCGGCGCGTCCCTGGGTCAGGCCCTTGAGGTACTCAACGCCGGGGGCCTGGGCTGCGTCTGCATTCTGGACATGGACGGGCGTCTACTGGGACTTTTGACCGACGGAGACGTGCGTCGCCTTGTCTGTTCCAATCGATTGATCATGGACGCTCCCGTGGATTCCGTCATGACCATCGCGCCTCTGCATGCCGTTCCCGGGCAACAGGCCGCCCAAGTTCTTGACCTCATGGAGTCCCGGGCCATCACCGTGCTGCCCGTGGTCGCCCCGGACCGGACCCTTGCGGGCATGGTGCACATGCACGACGTGCTGGGCCAGGGCCGGGTCAAATTTTCGCGTCCCTGATGCGGGGGCAGGTTTCAAACACATTTTTCCATGAGTATGAACGATATATCCATGATAAATCCAGATGTCTGCAGCCGTTGCGCTGCCAGAGGTCGGACCTGCTGCACTGTTTTGAGCGGGGACGAGGAGTTCTGCTTTCCCATCTCCATTCCGGAAATGGAGGCCATCCGCAGCGCGGGCCAAGGTGGTGAAGATTGTTTCGCGCTTGCCCCCAACACTGCCGGTTTCGTCAAGCAACTGAGCCTGCTCATGCCGGAGGCGGACATACGAGGGGCTTTTTCCAAGCAAGGTTCCCATTGGCGATTGGCCACTACCGAGCAGGGAGACTGCGTTTTTCTGAGCCCAGCGGGTTGTGTTCTTGCGCGCAGCGTGCGGCCGGCCTATTGTCGTCTTTTTCCGCTGTGGGTGTTTCACGGGAAGCTGACCTGGTTCACCGCCGGGGAATGTCTGGTTAACGAGGAATGTTCCTCCCTTGCGCCCATGCTTGCAGCTCTGGGCACCGACAGCGCCAGCGTCAGGGAGCTGTTTGCCGAAATGTGCTCGAAGCTTGGCCTCGAGTCTGATCCGAAGGTGAAATAATGAAAGTGCTGAAGATATTTCTGGCCCTCATCGTGCTGGGCGTTTTTCTGGTCGCGGGAGCGGGGATCGGCCTCTATTATTGGGCCCAGGAGGATTTGCCCGGATTCACGAAGCTCAGTGACTATTCACCGGCCCTGGCGACCACGGTGCGCGCTCGCGACGGTAGGATTCTGGGCTATTTCTACCGCGAAAAACGGTTTCTCATACCCCTGTCGATGATGAGCCCGATCACGGTCAAAGCCTTTCTGGCATCCGAGGATGCCGGTTTCTACCAGCACGAGGGCGTCGATTTGCCGGGCATCGTGCGGGCCGCGATGAAGAATTTCATGGCCGGAAGCATCGTCCAGGGTGGCAGCACCATCACCCAGCAGGTCATCAAGTCCATGCTGCTCACCCCCGAGCGCAGTTACGAGCGCAAGCTCAAGGAAGTCATCCTGGCCTATCGCCTGGAAAAGTATCTCAACAAAGACGAAATCCTGACCATCTACCTCAACCAGATATTCCTCGGGGCCAAGGCCTACGGGGTGGAGGCGGCGGCCAGGGAATATTTCGGCGTGAGCGCTTCCCAGCTCAGTACCGCGCAGGCAGCCTTGCTGGCCGGACTGCCCAAGGCCCCTTCGCGCTACTCGCCCTATGGCAATCCGGAACGGGCCAGGGAACGTCAGCTCTATGTCCTGACCCGCCTGCGCGACCTGGGCTGGATCGATCGGGCCGAATTCGAAGCCGCCGTGAACGAGCCGCTGGACTACACCGCGCAGGAAGACCCGTCCTGGAAGGTGGGGCCGTATTATCTCGAAGAGGTGCGGCGGCAGCTGGTGGATATGTACGGCGAGGACAAGGTCTATGCCGGAGGTCTGCAGGTGCGCACGGCCATGGACATGGACCATCAGGTTGTCGCCGACCAGGCCCTGCGCGCGGGGCTGGTCGCAACCGCCAAGCGCCATGGCTGGCAGGGGCCGATCAGACACCTTGAAGTGGACGAGTACGAGGAGTTTCAGAGCGGCAGGAGTTCGGCCGGGTTGAAGGCCGGTGACTGGCTGCAAGCCCTGGTCACGAACGTGGACAAGGCTGAGGCCACAGTGCGGTTCGGCGGTGATTCCGGCACGGTGTCCGTGGCCTCCATGAGCTGGGCCCGGGTGCCCAACCCCAAACTTGCGCCGGAGGAAGCGGCCAAGGTCAGCGACGCGCGCAAGGTGTTAAAGCCCGGGGATGTGATCTGGGTCTCGGTGGAAGAGGTGCCCGAAGGCAAGCCCTGGAAGCTCGCCCTGGAGCAGGCGCCCAAAGTCGAAGGCGCGCTCGTGTCCATTGATCCGCGCAGCGGCGAAGTGCTCGCCTTGTGCGGCGGTTACGACTTTTTCCGCAGCCAGTTCAACCGTGCCACCCAGGCCTTGCGCCAGCCCGGCTCGGCGTTCAAGCCCATCGTCTATTCCGCAGCCCTGGACAACGGTTTCACCGCGGCCAGCATCGTGCTGGATGCGCCCATCGTGTACCAGGACGGCAGCGGGCAGATGTGGAAACCGGAGAATTTCGAGGGCATTTTCTACGGCCCGACGCTTTTCCGCACGGCCCTGGTCAAATCGCGCAATCTGGTCACCATCCGCGTGGCCCAGCAAGTCGGGATCAACAAGGTTGTCGAACGCGGCAAGGCCCTGGGCCTGACCGGCCTCATGGAGCCGAACCTTTCCCTGGCTTTGGGCTCAGGGCAGTTCACCCCGCTCAACCTCTGCCAGGCCTATACGGCGTTCCCTCGCGGCGGCACGAGCATCAAGCCCCGGCTCATCGAAAGCGTGACCTCGCCGTGGGGCGAGCAGCTGTTCCTGGCCGCGCAGGAAGTGAGTGAGGCCATGCCTGCCGAGACCGCTTACATCATCTCCAACCTGCTTCAGGAAGCCGTGCAGGACGGAACGGGAGCCCGGGCCAAGGTGCTTGGACGACCTGTCGCGGGCAAGACTGGTACCACCAACGACGAGCAGGACGCCTGGTTCATGGGTTTTTCGCCCTATCTGTTGACTGGAGTCTGGGTGGGCTACGACCAGATAAAGCCCATGGGCAAGTTCGAGACCGGAGCCCGGGCCGCCCTGCCCATCTGGCTCGATTACCGGACCAAGGTCGAACCTGCCTATCCTATCGAGGATTTCCAGATTCCGCCGGGCATTGTCATGGCCCGCGTGGATGCGCGCAGTGGACGTCTGGCCGGGCCGGGTGCGTCGGAAGCCTACATGCTTCCCTTTGTCAACGGCACGGAGCCGCTCCCGTCCGCTCTCCCGGATGATTTCGATTCGACTCCTGGATCATCCAACGCTGGCGGGGAAAGCCTGCTCAAGCAGATTTTCTGAGTTGTTTGGTAACGCCGCGCAATGCTATCTCCGGAACACGAAAAGGCCATGAACATCTTACACGAAGCAAAAGACATCCTGTGGCGATCGGGGCGCATCAGCCTCGAACTCTACAAGATCATGATCCCCATCATCATCGCGGTCAAAATCCTGCAGGAACTCGGGCTCATCGCCTGGCTCGCCCTGCCTCTGGCTCCGGTCATGCATCTGGTGGGGCTGCCCGGGGAGATGGGGCTTGTCTGGGCCACGGCCCTGGTCAACAACATCTACGGGAGCATGATCGTTTTCGTGTCTCTCGCCGGCCAGCACGACCTGACCGTGGCGCAGGTCACGGTGCTCGGCGTCATGATCCTCATCGCCCACGGTCTGCCCGTGGAGCTGCAGATTGTGCGCAAGTCCGGGCCGAGGATGGGCTTTCAGGCCTTACTGCGCATCGGCGGAGCCCTGCTCCTGGGCTGGATGCTGTCCAAGCTCTACGCCTGGGGTGGATGGCTGCAGGAGCCAAACGTCATCCTCTGGCAGCCCGAGCCCGAGAGTGAAAACCTTCTGGCATGGGGCCTTGGACAGGCGCAGAATCTGGCCATGGTGTTTGTCATCATTTTGGCCCTTACCCTGATCATGCGCGTGTTCACGGCGATCGGGCTGACCGGGCTGTGCGTGCGCCTGCTGGCTCCGGTCCTGCGCCTGCTCGGCATCGGCCCCGCCGCCGGGACCCTGACCATCGTCGGCATGGTCATGGGCCTTGCCTACGGCGGGGGCATGATCATGCACGAGGCCCACTCGGGCAAGGTCGGTTCAAAAGACATCTTTTCGTCGCTGAGCCTCATGGGCCTGTCCCATTCGGTCTTCGAGGACACCCTGCTCATGATCGTCATCGGAGGCCATGTTTCCGGACTGCTCTGGGCGCGGATCATCTTCACCCTGGTCGTTATAGCGCTCTTGGTGCGCGTGGTGGCCTGGCTGGGGGACGAGTTTTTTTACCGTCGCCTGTTCAAGCCCGTGGAAGTCTACGCAAGTCCGGAGCCCTGTTGTCCGGGCGCGGCCGCGCCGGAGAAGAAGTAGGCGTGTTTTTCAAAGCAAATCAAGGTGTATCGAACATGCCCCACGCCAAGCGCCTTCAATCCCTGAAAAATCTCATGCAGGCTCAGGGCATTGCCGCTCTGCTCGTCACTCATCCGGCCAATCGTTATTATCTGTCCGGATTTGAACTGCATGACGGGCAATGCAACGAGAGTTCGGGCTGCCTGCTGATCAACTCACAAGACCGGGACTGGCTGCTGACCGACGCCCGTTTCACGGAGGAGGCCCGGAGTCATTGGCCGGCCGAACACGTGCATGTTTACGGCGCTCCCCGTGTGGAGAAGATCGCCGCCTTCGTCAAAAGTCTGGGCATAGACGAGCTGTGGGTCGAAACCCATGCCATGTGTGCGGAGACGTATCTTGAACTGGGGCGGATGATGACCCTGCGCCCGGCCCCGCGCTTGGTGGAGGAGCTGCGCACGGTCAAGGATGCCGGGGAGCTGGCTCAGCTGAGAGCCTCCTGCGCTCTGAACCACCGCGTCTACGAAGCGCTGCGGCCCCGGCTCGTGCCCGGAGTGACGGAGCGGGAGGTCGCCTGGATGCTGGAGCAGGAATTTCGGGCCGGGGGGGCGGAGGGTCTGAGCTTCGCGCCCATCGTCGGATTTGGCCCCAACGGGGCCCTGCCGCACGCAACTCCCGGGGAGGCCCGGTTAAAAGCGCAGACCCCGGTCCTCATCGACATGGGCGGGCGGTTGGACGGGTATTGCTCGGACCAGACCCGCACATGGTGGATCGGAGAGGGGCCGACGGATGAATTCCGCCGTACCCTGGAGCTTGTCCAGGAAGCGCAGGCCCTGGCCATCGCCAAGGTCGCTCCGGGCGTGAGCACGGCCGACCTGCACTCTACGGCCAGGGATTTTTTCGCGCGTCACGGCGTGGCCCATCACTTCACGCACTCCCTGGGCCACGGCATCGGTCTGGAAACCCACGAAGCGCCAGGGGTTGGTCCGATCCGGCCCACGGTCCTTGCCCCCGGCATGGTCATCACCGTGGAGCCGGGGCTGTACTACCCCGAGTGGGGCGGTGTACGCTGGGAACACATGGTCGTGGTGACCGAGGACGGCCATGAAGTGCTCTGATCCGCCAGCGCGCGAACCGCGCAAATCGCGGCCCCGCAAACCCTGGAAGGAGCGGAATCCTGCTCCTGCGACTCTGGAAAGTCAGGTCTTCTACGCCGAAGTGCCTCGCAACGAGATCGCCCTGTACCGCTTTTTGCTTGAAGGTTATGACAATCTGGCGGTCATGAGCGTGGTCGATCGCTACCGCGCCGTCATCAAGCTGCGCTGCACGTCCGATGCGCAAAGGACGCTGCGCGAACTGCTTGCGTCCCAGGGCGCGCGCATCATTGACCCGCCGGGGCGGTCAGCCGTCTAGACCGAAGAATTTCCGCGTATTGTCCCCGCAGCGCTGCCACAGATCGGCCACGTTCTCGCCGCGCAGGCGGGCGATTTCAAGGGCCGTGAAGCCGAGCAGGGCCGGTTCGTTGGTCTTGCCGCGATAGGGTTCGGGGGAGAGGTAGGGGCAGTCGGTTTCCAGGAGCAGGCGATCCGCCGGGATGGTCCTGACCGCTTCGCGCAGGGCTTCCGACCTGGCGTAGGTCACCGTGCCGGGCACGGAGATGTGCCAGCCGCGTTCTATGATGAGCCTGGCCCAGTCCGGCCCGAGGCCAAAGCAGTGCCAGAGCAGGGGGCGACCGCCGAAGCCGGCCTGGTCAAGGATCGCCAGGCAGTCATCCTCTGCGTCGCGGCAGTGGATGACCACGCGCTGGTCCAGCTCCCGGGCCAGGGCGAGTTGCCTGCGGAACCAGCGCTGCTGGTCCTCTTTCGGCGAGAAATCGTAATAATAGTCCAGCCCGATTTCGCCCACGGCACGCAGTCGCGGGTCTTCTTCAAAGGCGGCGCGCATGGCCTCAAGGTCTGCCTCCGTCATTTTCGCCGCATCGTGGGGATGCACCCCGAGCAGGAAGAAGACGTTGCCAAGCCTTTCAAAAAGCGCCCGGCCTTCATGGTAGGCCTGGGGGCCCAGAAAGACGTTGCCTACGGTGCGTACGCCGCAGGCCCGGGCGCGGGCCAGGACCGCCTCCAGATCATAATTTCGGCCGTCGAGATGGGCGTGGCTATCCGCGCCAACAGGGTCAAGCCCGAGGGTTTCGGGTGGCTGGCGCTCTTTTTTCTTGCTCACGCCTATTTCTCGCGTACGCCCTGGTCCCATTTCTCCACGGCGATGGCTTCATCAATGAGCATGACCGGGATTTCCTCGCGCACGGGGTAGACCAAAGCGCACGCCCCGCATTTAAGGCCTTCTTCCTGGGCAAGTAGCTCCAGGTCGCCCTTGCATTTCGGGCAGGCCAGGATTTGCAGCAGTTCCTTGTTCAGAGCCATGATTCCTCCACGTAGATGTCGGTTGGATGTTGAAGAGGGGCTTATCCTGATCGAAAACGCGTTACAAGCGGGCAGATGCCATCCGGTCCTTGAGTTTTCAAACCAATGGGGTACAACCGCACCCATGATGACTATGATGAACGAGGCACAAACATCGCCCACTGGGCCGGTGCTGCTCTTTGACGTGGGCAACACCAACGTGAAGGTCTGCCTGGCGGATGAGGACGGACTTGGCCGCACCTACAGCCTGCCCTCCACCAACCGGGAGACCTCCGATTCCCTGGGACTGACCATCGCCGGCATCTGCGCCCGCGAAGGGGTGGCCGAAGGCCTGGTCCGGGCCTGGGTGTTGTGCTCGGTGGTTCCGCCCATAAACAGCCTGCTTAAGGTCGCCTGCGCGGATTATTTTTCCTGCCCGACGCTGTTCGTGCCCGGCGACATCGCTCTGCCGCTCGAAAACAGCTACGCCCGGCCCCAGGAAGTGGGGGCGGACCGATTGCTGGGCGCTTTCGCGGCGCGGAGCATGTTTGCCGACCAGACGCTTATTGTCGTCGATTTTGGCACGGCCACGACGTTTGACTGCGTGCAGGGGAACGCCTATCTGGGCGGGCTTATCTGTCCCGGCGTGCTCAGTTCGGTCACGGCGCTGGGCACCCAGACCGCCAAGCTGCCGCAGATCAGTCTGGAACTGGACAGTGATGACCTGGACATCGGCACCAGCACCCGGCAGAGTCTCAACCACGGGGTGCTGTTCGGATTCGCGGCCATGCTCGAAGGCCTGACCGCGCGGCTCAAAAGACGCCTGAACGCCCCGGACGCCCGCGTCATCGCCACCGGCGGGTTCGCCCGGCAGCTCGCGGCCATCACCACATGCATAAACAATCTGGCTCCGGACCTGCTCATGCAGGGCCTGTCGGCCGCATATTTCCAGAAACATTCACCAGACAAGATCAGGGAGCAATCATGAGCACCATTACAGGTATTTGGGCCAGGGAAATTTTGGACTCCAGGGGCAACCCCACCGTGGAAGTGGAAGTCACCCTCGAATCCGGGGCTACGGGCCGCGCCGCCGTGCCTTCAGGCGCATCCACGGGCACTCGTGAAGCCCTTGAATTGCGTGACGGCGACGCCGACCGCTATGCAGGCAAGGGCGTGGAACAGGCCGTGCGCAACGTCATGGAAGATATCGCCTCCGAGATCGTGGGCCTTGAGGCCGTGCGTCAGGTGGAAGTGGACCAGGCCCTCATCGACCTGGACGGCACCGAGAACAAATCCCGCCTGGGCGCCAACGCCATGCTCGGCGTGTCCATGGCTACGGCCAAGGCCGCCGCGGAGTTCCTGGGCCTGCCGCTCTATAAGTACATTGGCGGCATCAACGCCAAGGTCCTGCCCGCGCCCATGATGAACATCATCAACGGCGGGGCCCACGCGGCCAACAATCTCGATATCCAGGAGTTCATGATCCTGCCGCTCGGTGCGACCAGCTTCAAGGAAGCCCTGCGCATGGGGGCCGAGACCTTTCACACCCTGAAGAAGATCCTGCACAAGGACGGCCTGGCCACCTCCGTGGGCGACGAGGGCGGATTTGCCCCCAATTTCGCCAGCCACGAGCAGGCCTTCACGTATATCATGCGGGCCATCGAAGAAGCCGGATACGAGCCCGGCAGCCAGATCGCCCTGGCCATCGACTCCGCCGCCTCGGAATTCTACAAGGACGGCAAGTACCATTTCGTCGGTGAGAACAAGATCCTCACCGCCCGCGAATTGACCGACTATTACGCTGACCTGGCTGGCAAGTTCCCGCTGGTATCCATCGAGGACGGCCTGGCCGAGGCGGACTGGGACGGCTGGGAAGTGCTGTCCGACGTGCTGGGCGATCGCCTGCAGCTGGTCGGCGATGACATCTTCGTCACCAACCCGGCCCTTTTGGCCGACGGCATCATGCGCGGCGTGGGCAACGCCATCCTCATCAAGCTCAATCAGATCGGCACCCTGACCGAGACCATGGACTGCATCGAAATGGCCAAGGAGGCCTCCTACGCCACGGTCATCTCCCACCGCTCCGGCGAGACCGAGGACAGCTTCATCGCCGACCTGTCCGTGGCCGTGAACGCCGGGCAGATCAAGACCGGCTCCCTGTGCCGCTCCGACCGCACGGCCAAGTACAACCAGCTGCTGCGCATCGAGGAAGACCTGGACACCCAGGGCGTCTATTTTGGCCCGGCCATGGCCGCCAACTGGTTCGACGAGGAATAACAACCGTTTGGGCGCGCTTCGGCGCGCCTTTTTTTTATCTTGAGCCGAGGACAACATGCATATCATCGACGGAAAAAAGACGGCCGCCACTATCCGTCAGGAACTCAAAGATCAGGTCGCGGCGCTGACGGCCAGACATGGCCGCGCGCCCGGTCTGGCAGTGATCCTGGTCGGCGGCGACCCCGCTTCGCAGGTCTATGTCCGCAACAAGGAGAGGGCCTGCGAGGACGTGGGCATCATCTCCAAGGGCTTTCGCCTGCCGGATGACATCCCCCAGGCCCAGCTCGAAGACACGATCATGTATCTGAACAGCGACCCCGCCATTGACGGGCTGCTGCTGCAGCTGCCCCTGCCCAAGGGCCTCGACAGCCAGCGCTGCCTCGACCTGATCAGCCCTTCCAAGGACGTGGATGGCTTCCATCCGGTGAACATGGGGCGTCTGGCCTTGGGCCTGCCTTGCCTGCGCTCCTGCACCCCCGCCGGGATCATGACGCTCTTGGAGCGCCACGGCATCGAAGTGGCCGGAAAGAAGGCCGTGGTCATCGGGCGCAGCAACATTGTAGGCAAGCCCCTGGCGCTGATGCTCCTGCAGAAGAACGCCACAGTCACGGTCTGCCACTCCCGGACCCAGAATATCGCCGAGGAGGTGCGCAGCGCGGACATCATCCTGGCCGCTGTGGGCATTCCCAGATTCGTGACCCGCGACATGGTCAAACCCGGGGCCGTGGTCATCGACGTTGGCATCAACAGGACCGAAGCGGGCCTGGTCGGGGACTGCGATTTTGAGGGACTGCGGGATGTGGCCTCGGCCATGACCCCGGTGCCCGGCGGAGTGGGGCCCATGACCATCGCCCAGCTCCTGGTCAACACTCTTGAAGCCTACGTCGATCACGTGGGGTAGATGCGCCAAAAGCAAAGGGGCCGTTTGACGACCCCTTTCACGAATTATCTCAAGGTTTTCCAGCACATCTCATTCGATTATGATCCCCGCATAGCCCACCACCCGCGACATGTCCCCGTTCACTTCGCCCGAAGTGGCGTAAGCCACCAGATCCGCTTTTTTGGCGCCCAGGATGTTCGCCAGGTGCAGGCCGAGGGTCATGGGCAGCACCCCGCACATGGAAATGTTTTCCGTCTTCACCGTGCCGTATAAGCCCATGGGGTCCAGGGCCAGGACGCGGTCGATGGCGTGCTGGTCGATGGCGCGGGTCTTCTCCTCGGACGCGAAATGATTCATGTCCGAGCTGACCACGATGGAGACTTCGCGGCCCAGGGCGGCGAGCACTTCAGCGATCTTGGAAGCCGCGCCTCCGAGCTTGTGCGGCCGGGGATCGCCCACGGCGATGGGCACGATGCGCATTGCGGGGTTTTTGGCCCACAGGAAGGGTAGAATTACTTCCAGGGAGTGTTCCTGCAGGTGCGCGGCGCGGTCGGCGCTCAGGGCCGGTTCGGCCGTAAGCAGTGCAGCGGCCAGTTCGGTGTCCACCTCCAGGGCCGCGCCGGGCAGCAGCCACTTGCCGTCCGGCCACAAGGCCAGGGGCACGCCCATGCCGGTATGATTGGGTCCAAGCAGCAGCACCGTGTCGGTCAGCTTGGCCCGGGCCAGGGTTTGGCCCGCCACGCCTCCGGAAAACACGTGGCCGGCATGGGGGACCATGACCAGCCTGCTGAGGTTTTCATTTTCCGTTTCCCCGCGCATGCACGCCTGTACGGTTGCCAGCCACTGGTCTTGACGCCCTGCGTAAAACTGACCCGCGACAACGGGCTCGCGATCAAAACTCATGTCTGCCTCCTAGCGAAATTTTTGTACTTCCCGTTCTATCCGTGTCCCCTCCAGTTCAGCGGCAGCCATACGACCATGCAGAGAGTTTGGGAAGAGTTCCTTGAGGCGATTCAGACTTTCCCGCCATTTGCGTGTATCGGAATTGCTTTTGAAAAGGAGTGCTTTGCGAAATGTATGCGCGGGCCAATCCGGATCGCTTTCGGTCACATATTCATCATACTCCAGCGTCCAGGCCAGCGCGTCCTGGAATCGCCCGCTTCTTTCCGCGGCCTGCGCAAGCAGTTCCAGTGTCTCTTTGAGTTTGGGAATGTCGCTCTCATCCTTGCGCAACAGCGACAGGGCTTCCTGGCCCAGGATGGCGGCTTGCTCCAGTCTGCCTGCGGCCAGCGCCTCGCGCCCCAGGAAATAATGGGCGTATCCGCGTTGCGTGTCGGTCAGGTCCATATCGGTGACCAGTTTGGCCCACAGCGGCCTGGCCTTTTCGGATTGATCCAGTTTTTCGTGGGCCAGGGCTGTGGCATAGTCGAGCTGACGGCGGCGTTCCTGACCCAAGTTCCAGGGCTCGACCCGCTTGTACAGTTCGATAATGTCGGCCCATTGCTGCAACTCCACCAGCATGGCCAGGGTCAGCTCCATGCCCGGTTCGGAAAATTCGCCCTGGGCGATGGACTCGAATACAAAAGGGCGCGCCATTTCCAGGGCCTTTTGCGGTTGACCGGTCTGCATAAATGCCGTGGCGATCATCAGTCGCAGCTTCGGGTCCAGCTCCCGGCCCTGGTACAGGTTTTCGTGATCGGTCCAGTGCTGTGCCGCACCCTCGAAATCCTCTTGTTCCAGGGCATGCGTGATCCAGTCCCGCAGGGCCGTGTCCGCCACTTCCCGAGCCTTGGGCAGCAGTTCGTGCTCGGGATAGTCGGTCTGGAAGCGTTGCGCGTCATTGAGGCTGGCGGCGTAATTCTTGTTCCAGAGATGCCACATGGCCAGTTTGAGTCGTGCCACGGGAGCCAGGGCGCTGTCTGTGTGCTCCAGGATGCTTTGGTATATCTCCTGGGGGTTTGAGGCGGGGCGGCTGAAGACGGGGGCCATGTCTGCAATGGACGGCTGGTCGAGAACGCCTTCCTCGGCGAGGCGCATCTTGGCGATGAGTCCGCCCTCACGGGAAGGATGGGCCGTCGCGGTGCGGTGGTATATTTCACGTGCGGCGTCGAGTTTGTCCTGTTTGAGAAGGATGTCGCCGATGCGGGCCATGGCCACATCGACGTCTTGAGCATCGGGGACGATATTGGCATAGGCCCAGAAATACTCCTTGGCCCGCTCCAGGTTGTCGCTGAGCATGGCCGCATATCCGGCGGCCATCAGAAAGGACGGATCGCTCAGGTAATACCTGGGCCAGCGCCTTTCGATACTGTCTGCGATTTCGAGGGCCTTGTCGAAATAGCCAAGGGCGGTGAACGCCTTGAGCAGGCCGACGGTGCTCGGCTGTACGGCAAGGCTCATGGGGAAGTTCTGGATGGCGAACTGGAAGTGTTCGGCGGCCCGGACATAGTCTTTTCGCCGCAGGTAGTGCTCACCCCAATAGTAATCGATCATGGCCACCCGGGGGTCATCGGGGTATTTTCTGCGCAAGAGATCGAAGTAGCCCTTGGCCTCGGGCACATTGCCAACGAAAATGTGCAGATAACCCATGCGCGAGAGGGCCTCGGCCACGTTGCGCGAGGTGGGGTTCGAATTTTTGGCCGCTTCGTATGCTTCAAGGACCGGCAGGAAATTGCCTTCAAGGTCGCCCAGGTTCTCTTTCATGGTGATGTCGGCCAGAGTGTAGAGCAGTTCTTCACTGAGCGATTCGGAAATCTTGGGGTGCCGCATCATGCTCTTTACGGCCGTGCGCGCCGACTTGAAATCCTCGGCGATCAGAGCGCTCTGGGCCGCGGCGTACAGCTCTTCGAGTTCGGCGTAGCCCTCGTCGTCGTTTTGCGTTGCGTTATCGGCCGGGTCTGTGAGGTTTCCTGCGGTCGATTCCGGTTCGGCCGGGGCCAAAGCATCCGCAACATCGGGCGGGAGCGGATCATCGGTGACGACACTTGACGGAGCAAGGGTCTGGGGCGTGTCGGTCGTCACGTTGCCGGCCGGTTCCGCTGCTGCCGGGACATCTCCTTCCGCCAGCCCGGATTCGGTGGGGCTCTTCTCTATGGCATCGCCCGACTGTAGGGCCAGAGACGCTTCCGGCGTTTCGCTTTTCGGCTGCGGCGTGGATGGCGTTGCATTTTGTACGGCAGCGGTCGCCTCGGCAAGGGAAGCATTGGCTGGGATCTGCTCAGCACCGGCGTTATCCAGGGTCTCGTCGCGCGAAATTGCGTTGCGGTCCTGTCCGGGCGCTGTCGCCAGCCGGTCGATGGGCAGACGCAACACCGATGGCGAGGGCTCGTCTTCAGCGTCAGCCATCCCTTCAACCTGCCCGGGTCGCTGTATCTTGCTGCGCACGGCCGCAAGCCCCGAAAGGGATGGTTCTTCTTCCAGGTTGAACTGCTTGAGTCCATTGGCCATGGCGGGATCTTCCGGTTCCTGCGCGGCCGAATCCGGTGTCGTGGAGTTTTGCGGCGGCAGACCAGTGTCGTCTCCCGTCTTCGCCGGAGGTTCCGAATTTTCGGGCGTGGCGCTTACCGGCTCATCCGTAGAGTTTCCGTCTGCGAGGATGCCTGTCGCGTTGTCGCCCTGGTTGATATCCGTTGCGTTGCTGTCCGGGCTGTCGGGCTGCTCCTGCTGTTTAGCGGCCTCGTCTTCGGGTTCATCCGATGGGGGCGGGAACAATTCGATGCTCAGTTCCTTGCGCCCGGGATTGGTGGAGAAGGAAAAAATGAAATCGCCGGAGCGCGTCTGGATGAAAACGCCGTCCGGGCTGATGGAAATCTCTTTGAGGATTTCGGATGAAGAGAAATCGGGGATTATCGGCTTGCGTTCGCGCTGCCAGAAACTCCAGGGGATGGGAATCTGGATCTGGGTCAGGCCCCTCTGTCTGGGCTCAGCCGTGGGCAGGGAAGACTCGAATCTGAAAATGAGCTCTTCGCCCTCCGGCAGCGTGTTCCACGTCAGCGTGGCGCCATGGGCGGCATGGAGAGGTATAAGGCCCAGGATGGCCGCAAGAAGCCAGATCAGGCTGGCAAAGAGAGGTGTGCGCACGGGCTGCTATTAGCAAGAATTGGGCACATTGTCATAACATATTCTTTTTCTTTAGTTTTTCTATAAGGGTGGTTCGCTTGATGCCCAAAACTTCGGCGGCCTTGTTTTTGACTCCGTCCACTTCGCCGAGGGCTTCGGTCAGCAGACGCTCCTCAACCTGATCCAGAAAATCCTTCAGGCCCAGCTGCTGCTCCCGCAGGTCCTTGAGCTCTGGCCAGCGGAAGCTGGCGTCCAGCGCCACCACAGGGCGCTTGGGTACCTCGACGCCGGTTTCGCGCAAAATCTTGTCCGGAAGGTCGAAGATGGCGATGCGCTCACCTTCGCACAGGATGGACATGCGCTCCATGAAGTTTTCCAGTTCGCGCACGTTGCCGGGCCAGGAATAGCGGGCCAGTATATCGCGGGCGTCCTCGGCCATTTCCAGTACGCACTGCCGACGACCAGTGCAGAAATGCCGCAGGAAGTAGCGGGCCAGCACCAGCACATCGTCGCCGCGTTCGCGCAGGGGGGGCAGGTTGAGGGGGATGACGTTCAATCTGTAGAAAAGATCTTCGCGGAACGCGCCCTTGCGCACCTCTTCATCCAGATCCCGGTTGGTGGCCGCGACCACGCGCACGTCGGTCTTGATGGTCTTGCCGCCGCCGACCCGCTCAAACTCCCGCTCCTGCAGCACGCGCAGGATCTTGACCTGCAGGGACAGCTCCATCTCGCCGATTTCATCCAGAAATACCGTACCGCCATGGGCCATTTCAAAACGGCCGATCTTGGTGCGGATGGCGTGGGTGAAGGCCCCCTTCTCGTGCCCGAAAAGCTCTGACTCAAGCAGTTCGCGCGGGATGGCGCCGCAGTTGATGGGCACGAAGGGTTTGTCCGCCCGCGTGCTGTTGCGATGCAGGGCGCGGACCAGAAGCTCCTTGCCGGTGCCCGATTCTCCCGTGACCAGGACCGTGCTGTCCGAGGGGGCAACCTTGGCCAGGATCCGAAATACCTCTTGCAAGGCAGAACTCTTTCCAATTATTCCACAGGTATCAAATGACATGGCCTCTCCTGAAGGGGAATTGGCTTGAACTCTGTTCCGATACTGCCTAACTGTCAAGATTATGACAGAAAAGCAACTCCAAAAATGCAGCATCTCTTGAAATTTCCCTGCGGGAGCCTTGGCGCCATCTTTGTCGCCCGCGAAAAGCGCTTTCTGGTCCACGTGCTCGTGGACGGGAGGCCCGTGACCGTACACACCAACAACTCCGGGTCTATGCTCGGCCTGCTGCGGCCCGGCATGGACGTGTTCATCTCCCCCGCCTGCTCCCCGAAGCGCAAGCTGCCATACACACTGGAGCTGGTTCGCCCTTGCGGGGAATGGATCGGGGTCAACACCTCGACCCCCAACCGGCTGCTCAAAAGGATTTGGGAAACAGGTGCCAGCCCTGAAGTTTCAGGTTATACCCACTTCCTGTCCGAGGCCGTGCATGGGGATTCACGTCTTGACGCCAAGTTGTACGGACCGCGTGGTGAACTGTGGATCGAGGCCAAGAACGTGACCATGGTCGAGGATCAGGTGGCCTGTTTTCCCGACGCGGTGACCACGCGCGGACAGAAGCACCTGCTCGAACTCATGAGCCTGGCCCAAAGCGGCGTGCGTGTAGGCGTCTTTCTGGCGGTGCAGCGCCCGGAGGGGAGGTGTTTCGGTCCGGCGGATTTCATCGACCCCCGCTTTGCCCAGCTTTTCTGGATGGCCGTGGACCGGGGCGTGGAGTTTTGGCCCCATGTGGTGCATGCAGGCCCCGAAGGCATCGCTCTCGGGCCACGGCTGCCACTTGTTTCAAGAAATTCAACCCAATCCGGATAATCACGCATGAAAGACCAGCTTGTTCGCGTCATCTCAAACGAGGCCAATGTGCGCGCCATGGCCTGCCTGACCACGGAAACGGTGGCCGAGGCCTGCGCACGTCACGCCACCCTGCCCACCGCTTCCGTGGCTCTGGGCCGCGCCATGACCGGGGCCGTGCTCCTGGGCGCGCTGCTCAAGGGGCGGCAGCGCGTGGCCCTCAAGTTCGAGGGGAACGGTCCGCTGGGCAAAATCGTGGTCGAGGCCGACCCCATGTGCCTTGTGCATGGCTACGTGGGCAACCCCGCCGTGGACCTGCCGCTCAGGGATGGCCGCTACGATATCCCTGGCGCTCTGGGGCGGGCCGGCCTTTTGACCGTGACCAAGGACTTGCAGCTCAAGTCGACCTATCAGGGCATCGTCAATCTCGTGTCCAGCGAAATCGCCGAGGATATCGCCTACTACCTCACGGACTCGGAACAGACACCCTCGGCCATGGGTCTGACCACCATCCCAGATGAGCGGGGCGGCATCGCCGTGGCCGGAGGGTTTTTGATCCAGTCTCTGCCCCCGGCCAATGACGAGGCCCTGAACGCCCTGATGCAGCGGCTCGGGTCCATGCCCCCGCTGGCCAAGCTCCTTCTCGACGGCGCTACTCCCAAAGAGGTCCTGGACCGCATTTTCGGCGACATCCCCTTCGAAATCCTCGGCCATCAGGACGTGGCCTTCCACTGCAGTTGTACTCGCGACCGCATCGAGCAGGCGCTCATCACGCTCGGCGTGGATGAAATCAAGAGCCTCGCCGAGCAGAGCGAAGACACCGTCATCACCTGCGAATTCTGCCGGGAGCCCTACGCCTTCAATTCGGACGACCTGCGTCGGTTGGCCGACGAGCGGCATTAGAAGAAATGCCTCCGGCGGGCAGGGAGCGCGCCCCCTGCACCCCGTTCAGGCGGGCTGATTTCATGGTAATGGGATTCATGCCTTTGACTAGTGGCGGTCAACGGAAAAAGGCCGTCCTCCTTGCGGAAAGCGGCCTCTGTGTCTTCTTCCCAAAAAAAATCAGACCATCATGTTGATGATCACGCCGGTCATGTCCAGCTGAGTATGCAGGGCGGCCGCGTTGGCGGCCAAGGCGTGCTCGTTTTCGATCATCTGTACCATTTCTGTGGTCAGGTCCGTGTTCGAGCCTTCGACCAGCATTTCCTCGTAGCGACGTCCCTCGTCGGTTTCGACGTACTCTCCGCCCTGCACGAGCGGCCCGGCGGAGGTGTTCTCATAGACGTCCTGAACCTGCACGCCACGGCCATTCGGGCCGGTCTCAAATTCCACCCGGCTGGAATGAAATCCATTCGTGTTCATATTGGCGACGTTGTTGGCCGCGACCTGTTGGGAAAAACTGATGGCCTGCATGGCCTGGACATTTTCCATCATGGTGCACCTCCGCTCATTCTTTTAATCTAACGCGGGCAGGACTTCCGTCAAGGGTTGTGTGTGCGGTGTCCGCGCCTTGGTCCATCTGGTCGATGCAGGCGTAGGCGCTGTGGTTGTGGATGGACTCGAAGGATTCGACCTCGACCCGAAATCCCCGCGCCTTGGGGTGCGCCGCAAGCTTGGCCGCCGCGGCCCGAACCACGTCCTCGACAAAGGTCGGGGCGGCGAAGGCCGCTTCGGTGACGAATTTTTCGTCCTCGCGCTTCAAAAGGGCGTAGACCGGGGAAGAGCCGGACTCCTGGGCGATGGCGATGAGGTCCTCCAGCCAGAGCATGCCCAGGCACTGCGCCTCGATGCGCACCATGGCGCGCTGGCTGTGGGCTCCCTCTTTTGAGATGGCCTTGGAGCAGGGACACACGGTCATGACCGGCACCTCCACGCCAAGGATCAGACTGAACTCGCCGCCTTGCAGCACTCCGCGCAGAAAGCAGGCGTAATCCATGAGCGCCGGGCTGCCTGTGACCGGGGCGCGCTGCTCCAGAAAATAGGTGAACTGAAAGCACAGGTGGGCGCTCTGGGCCTCCAGGCGGTCGCGCAGGTCGCGTAGCAGGTTTCTGCAGCTGTCCGCATCCAGGGTCGTGTCCATGTCGCGCAGGGCTTCTAAAAACCTGCTCATGTGCGTGCCCTTGAACTGGGCCGGAAGGTCCACGCTCAAATCCACCCGTGCCACGGTCTGCTGGCGTCCCTTGGCCCGGTCACGCACCGTCAGGGGGATGGACAGGTGTTTGACCCCCACGCGGTCGATAGGCAGGGCCACCTCAGCCGGGCCGCTTTGTACGTCGCGCATCAGGACAGATCCTGCCCGGTGGTGGCCAGGTTCAGCTTGCCGTGCTTGACGCCCTTGGTGGAGATGAGTCGCTCGGCCGTGGCCTTTATGTCCTGGCCCGACCCTCGCAGAATGAGCACTTCCATGCAGTTGTGATGGTCAAGGTGAATGTGCAGGGAGGAATGGATGACATCGAGGGACGAATGCTGGATCTCGGTCATCTTCTGTGCCAGGTCCGAATGGTGATGGTCGAAGACAAGGGTCAGGGTGCCGACCATTTCCTTGTTCAGGTCTTCCCATTCCTTTTGCACCAGAGTGTTGCGAATGAGGTCGCGGATGGCCTCGGAGCGCGTCTGATAACAGCGCTCCTCGCACAGTGCGTCGAATTTCTCCAGCAGATCGGAGTCAAGGGACACTCCAAAGCGAATAGTCTGGCCCATTATTCCTCCTTACTTCACTAAAGGTCGGGAAAGTTCCCACACGTTGACCGTCATGCGCGCCTGGTCGAAGGTGACCACTTCCTGCCCCTGATTTCTGACCCGCCAGCCCCTGCGGGTAAACCTGTCCCACACGGTGCTGGACACGGTCCGCTCGGGATCGCCGAACCAGACCCTGCCGCCCGGAGCCAGGCAGTGTCGTAACAGGATTTCCAGGGGGTCGAAAAAGCGTTGCTCGTAAAAAATGTCGCCGCCCCAAATGCGCTCGAAGCAGGCGGGTGCGAAGCCTGGCCTGTTCCAGTCCATGCACAGCCACAGCGGCTGGGGCACGGCGTTGAGTCGCGCGTTTCTGGCGGCAAAATACAGGGCGTCGCGCTCGTAGTCCATCCCCGTCACGCGCGCGCCGAGATTCGCCGCCACCAGCGCCGAAAGGCCAAGGCCGCAGCCAAGATCCAGGCACCGTCGTCCGGCCAGGTCCTGCCGGGACAGCCAGTCGCACAGGGCCAGGGTGGCTGGCCACAGTTCTACCCAATAGGGGATGTGCTCTTCCGCCTTCGGGTCGTCCTCGTCCATGGACTGCCAGAGGGATTCCAGATCGGCCGGGCGCTCCAGGGTCCAGGTTCGGCCAGCGGCCTGCACGGTGAAACGCTGACAGGAACGCAGGTGCTCAGTGGTCGGCATCGGGCCTCATGCCAGCCATCATCTGGCCGATACGGTCCACGCGCTCCCGGTCGCCTGTGGGGAAGGTGTCCACGATCGCTCCACCATACATGACGGCGATGCGGTCGGCCAGGGCCAGGGCTTCGGACAGGTCGCCGGTGACAAGCAGGATGCCTGCTTCTTCACGCGCTGCCAGCAGCGTGGTCCAGACCTCTTCGATGGCCGAAACGTCCAGGCCCTGAGTGGGCTGCTCGGCCACAATGAGGCGCGGACGGCGATGAAATTCCCGCGCCAGGACCAGCTTCTGCAGGTTCCCGCCCGAAAGCTGCCTGGCCTGGCAGGTAACATCGGGGGGCTGGACCTTGAATTGACGCACCAGCTCCTGGGCCACGGTCCTGGCCTTGTCGCGCTGCAGCCAGACGGAGGAGCTGTAGCCCTGGCGGGTGGTTAAGAGGAAATTGTCGACCAGATCCATGCCCCGGCAGACGGCCAGGCCCATGCGATCCTCGGGGATGTAGCTGAGGCCCCCCTGCCAGGCCGGTGCGGAGAAAAAGGCCTGCCAGGTCTTGCCAAGCACGCTGATCTCGCCTTTTTTGGGTTCCTTGAGGCCGCAGACGACCTCGACCAGATCCTTTTGTCCATTGCCGGCCACGCCGACCACCGCCAGGACCTCCCCCTGCCGCAGGCTGAGGCACACATCTTTTAGCGTCTCGGTGCGCACATCTTGCAGACGCAACACGTTCTGCCGCAGCTCCATGGGTTCGCGGCGCACTTCGAGGAGCACCTCCCGGCCGACCATGCGCCGGGCCAGGTCGGATTGGGAATGCACCTCGGCGGCCGGGAGTTCGTCCACCACCTCGCCCCGGCGCAGGATGGCGATCTCGTCGGCCAGGGCCATGACCTCGCCCAGCTTGTGGGAGATGTAGACGATGGCCTTGCCCTGGGCGGCCATGCTGCGCAGGGCCGCGAAGAGTTGCTCGGCCTCCTGGGGGGTGAGCACGGCCGTGGGCTCGTCAAAGATGAGGATGCGGCTTTTGCGCTGCAGGAGTTTTAAGATCTCGACGCGCTGCTTCTCGCCCATGGACAGGTCCGCCACGCGGGCGGCGGGGTCGATGTCCAGACCGAAGCCCTGTGCCAGGGTCCGGACCTGTTCCCGCATGGCGCGGGGGGAAAGGAAGAAGCCCGGCTCCTGGCCCAGGAATACGTTCTCGGCTACGGTCATGGCCTCCACCAGCATGAAGTGCTGGTAGACCATGCCGATCCCGGCCCGGATGGCGTCTTTGGTCGTGCGCAGTGAGCGGGGGCGGCCGTCGATGAGGATCTCGCCGCTGTCGGGCAGGTAATGCCCGGCCAGGATGGACATGAGCGTGCTCTTGCCCGCCCCGTTTTCGCCGAGCAGGGCCTTGATCCGGCCGGCGTGGATGTCCAGGCTGATGTCGTTGTTGGCCCGGACCGCGCCGAAGACCTTGGTGATGCCGCGCAGGCTGACCGCGGGCACGGAAGCTGACATGCCTCAGCCCTGCCGCATTCCGGCGATGGGCTGCACGAACTGCGACTCCGTGTCCCACGGAAAGAGGATCCAGGTGTCCTGGCTGACCTCCGTGACGAAGGTGTCCACCAGTGGGCGTCCGGCGGGCTTGGCGTAGATGGACGCGAAATGGGCCTTGGGCAGCAGTTCGCGGATGAGCTTGGCCGTGCGGCCGGTGTCCACCAGGTCGTCGATGATGAGCCAGCCCTCGCCGTTGCCTTCGATACCCTTGAGCAGTTTGACCTCACCCTTCTGGTTTTTCCAGTCGTAGCTGGATACGCAGATCGTATCCACCAGCCGGACGTCCAGTTCGCGGGCGATTATGGCCGCCGGCACGAGCCCACCACGGGTTACGGCGATGATGCCTTTGAAGAAATCCTTGTCCAGGAGGCGCCAGGCCAGGGCCTTGGAGTCGCGATGCAGCTGGTCCCAGGAGATGGGATAGGTGCGTTGATATCTGTTTTCGGTCATAACGGTTTCCTATTCAGAAGGTTCCATGTTCACGCCCAGTGCGGCCGGGGCGTGGGTGCGCTCGCTGCGCCATGACGAGAACGCCAGGGCCGCGATGGTCAGTATATAGGGCAGCATGAGCAGGATGGACGAGGGCAGGGCCGTGCCCATGGCCTGCAAACGCAGCTGGAAGGCCATGATTCCGCCGAAGAGATAGGCACCGATCATGGCCCGGGACGGTTTCCAGAAGGCGAAGATGACCAGGGCCACGGCGATCCAGCCGCGTCCCGAGGTCAGGCCGTTGGTCCACAGGTGGGTGTAGGCCAGGCTCAGGTAGCTGCCGCCGAAGCCGACCAGCACCCCGCCGCCAAGCAATGCTCCCCAGCGGTAGGCCAGCACGTTCAGGCCCGCGGCCCTGGTAGCGGCGGGACATTCCCCGGCGGCGCGGATGGCCATGCCCCAGCGGGTGTAGCGGAAAAAGGCCCACAACAGCGGCGGGATGAGGAAAGAGAAATAGACCAGGGCGTCCTGCTGGAAAAAGATCGTGCCCAGGACCGGGATGTCCCCCAGCAGGGGCAGGGAGAACTTGTCGAAGCCGGGCGCGGTGCGGCCGATGTAAGGAGTGCCGAAGAATCCCGCCAGGCCGGTGCCGAAGATGGTCAGGGCCAGACCCGAGACGACCTGGTTGCCCATGAACCAGATGCAGACGATGCCGTGCAGGGCGGCCATGCAGGCTCCGCCCAGGCCGCCGGCCACAAAGGCCAGCACGGGCGAACCCGTGTGCAGGGCGGTCAAAAAGCCGATCAGGGCGCCGACGAGCATCATCCCTTCCACGCCCAGGTTCAGGATACCGCCCTTCTCGGTCAGGATCTCGCCCAGGGTCGCGTAGAGGATGGGGGTGCCGGCCTGGACCGTGGCCGCCAGCAGTGCGAGCAGGATTTCGGGGGTCATCTGGTCCTCCGCAGGTGCAGCTGGTAGCGCGAGAAGAACCCGCCAGCCAGCACGGCCAGGAGGATGAGGCCTTCCATGATGGCCCCGAAGGCCGCTGGAATCTGCAGGTCGAGTTGCAGGCTCTCCATGCCAACGCGCAGGCCAGCCAGGAGAAAGGAGGACACGGCGATCACAAAGGGATTCAGGTTGGCAAGCCAGGCCACGACAATGGCGGTGTAGCCGTACCCGGACATGATGCTCGGCTGCAGGCGTCCGAGCGTGGCCGAGGCTTCGAGGAACCCAGCCCATCCGGCCAGGGCGCCGCTCACGGCCATGACCAGGATGACCAGCTTGGCGTAAGGCATGCGGGCATAACGGGCCGCGCGCACGTTCTCGCCGCAGGCGCGCAGCTCGTAGCCAAGACGGGTGGAGCGCAGAAAGACGGACATCAGCACTCCGACGGCCAGGCAGAGGGCCAGGCCCCAGTTCAGGCGCGTGTCGCCGATGCGCGCGACCACGGCGGCGGGCACGAACTCGCTGGTCATGGGAAATCCGAAGCTGCCGGGATCTTTCCAGATTCCGTAGACCAGATAATCAAGTACCAGGATGCCGACGTAGTTGAGCATGAGGGTGACGATGATCTCGTTGGCCCGAAGTTTGAGGCGCAGCACGGCGGGGATGGCTCCCCACAGGCTTCCGGTCAGGGATGCGCAGAGCAGCATGGTCGGCAGCAGGGTGTACCAGGGCCAGCCCGGAAAGGTCAGGGCCGCCCAGGTCGCGCCGATGGCGCCCAGGGCGAACTGGCCCTCAGCCCCGATGTTCCAGATCTGCAGACGGAAAGTCAGGCCCACACCGAGGGAACACAGGAAAATGGGGACAGCCTTGATCAGGCAGTCTTCAAGGGCGTAGCTGGAACCGAAGGCGCTGTACACCAGAAGCCACAGGGCGGTGAAGGGCGGCTTGTCCTGCATGACCAGGAGCACGCCGCTGACCGTGAAGGCCAGGGCCAGGGCTGCGAAAAAAACGAGACAGGAGCCCCAGCCAAGGGGCTCCTGTCGTCTGACGGTGCTGATTTGAAGCATCGAGGGACCTTATTCCAGGGTGCCGACGACGCCCTGCACGAACCAGTTGAACCCGAGCAGATCCCCGTCGGCCATGACTGCGCCGGCTGCGACTTTTTCGGCTCCGGCCTGATCCTTAATGGGGCCGGTGAAGACCTGATAGGCGCCGGAGGCGATTTCAGCCTTCTTGTCGAGCACACTCTTCTGCACTTCAGCCGGAACCATCTCGCCGAAAGGCGCGATGTCGACGATGCCCTTGTCCATGCCGTACCAGTAGAAATCGCTCTTCCAGGTGCCGTCCTTGATCTGCTGGACCATCTCCGCATAGAACGGGCCCCAGTTCCAGATGGCGGCGGTCAGGTGGGCCTTGGGCGCAAATGCGCTCATGTCCGTGTTGTAGCCGACGGAATACACGCCGCGTTCCTGGGCCGCTTCCTGCGGGCCGGGGGAATCCTGATGCTGGGCGATGACGTCACAGCCGACATCCAGCAGGGACTTGGCAGCTTCTTTTTCCGTGGCCGGGTCGTACCAGGTCTTGGTCCAGACCACGCGGACCTGTACGTCGGGGTTCACGGCCTGGGCACCAAGGGTGAAGGCGTTGATGCCGCGGATGACCTCGGGGATGGGGAAGGCAGCCACGTAACCAATTATTTTGGACTTGGTCATGGCACCCGCGACCATGCCGGTCAGATAGCGGGCCTGATAGATGCGGCCGAAATAATTGGCCATGTTCTCGGAGTTCTTGTAGCCGGAGCAGTGCAGGAACTTGACCTGGGGAAATTCCTTGGCCACTTTGAGCATCGGATCCATATAACCGTAGCTGGTGGCGAAGATGACATCAAAACCCTTACGGGCCATGTTCAGGATGACGCGTTCGGAATCCTGACCTTCGGCCACGGATTCGACGAACGAGGTGGTCACGCCGTCCAGGGCTTCCACGGCCAGACGGCCCTGGTCATGGGCATAGGAATAACCGGCGTCGCCCACCGGAGACACATAGACAAAACCGACCTTCAGATCTTTGGCGAAGCAGGTCGATCCCAGGGCCAAAAAGGCCAGCAGGAACAAAGGCAAACATTTACGCATCATCCGTCCTCCGTAATGTGTTTTTGCAAAGGGAGCCCTCCGGGCACGATGCCCATGCATGGGGAGAGTTCCAAGCACAAGGCACATATCCAATACCCCGAAAGCTGGCAACAGTCAGGAACGCTCGCCGCCATCCATGATAAGCGGACAAATGTCAGACAGTTATTGACAGGACGGCAAAAAGTCCGGAAAAAACAGACATTCTTTTACGTCCGCAGGGGTGCGTCCCGGTCTTCTTTTATTTCAATATATTTAAATAAAAGAATATTAATGCCTTCGGCACGATTCTGTCATACTGTCTTACATTCACCCCGCAGGATTGCGTCAAGAGAGGGAGCAAGCATGTCCAAAGACACGATGATCAGTTTCCGGACTACGGAAGAATTCAGCAAATCTCTGAAAAAATATGCGAAGAAGAACAAGGTCACATTATCGGGGTTCATAGATGCCGTGCTGCAGGATTTTCTCCAGTCCCAGGCCGGGCAGGACATCCTGCTCCAGGACCGGCGCAGGTTTCCCCGCCAGCACAAGGCCATTCCGGCCATCATCAGCGGCCACAACGGTGCGCACAAGTATTTTCATGCCAGCAAGATAACAAATCTGTCCCTGGGCGGGATCAACCTTGTCGTCCCCAAAAACGGCAACGACAGCGATCTGGCGGACAAGGAGCTGGGCGCCTTCGATGTTGTTTTCGCCCTGCCGCAGGAGGATCGCCCTATCACCATCCAGTGCCAGGGCAAGCGGGTTTTCCAGACTTCGGATTGTTATCAGGTCGGCGCCAGTTTCGACGACACCGACCTCGACAGCTACCAGGCCTTGCAGAGCTACCTGTACTGAGTTTTTTGGGCCGGAATGAGGTTTTGCGCCCCGGGGCACCTAGGTGTCACGGGGCAGTTTTGCGTTTGGGTGGACGGAATGGACGGATGGACGGCGGGGTTACGCCTCCAGCCATTTGCGCAGTCTGGCCGTCTCTTCCTTCCACTGCGGGCTGAAGCGCAGGTCCAGGAAACGAGCGTAGACCACGTCCAGGAAATCAACGCATTTTTCCAGCAGGTAGATTTTTTCCAGGATGCGTCCGTCCGGGTCTTCGCCTTCCTCCATCTTCATCTCCACCTTGGGAGTCTTGAGGCCCTGCAGGGTGAAGTTGGCGGCGTCCAGAAGCACCTGCCAGCTGATCTCGTCCCTTTCGATGCGAACCTTGGCTTTGTAGACCTTCTTTCCGTTTCGAAGCCCAAGGCGCGCCTCGCGCAGCTCGGCCATGGGGCCGCTGCATACGGCTGTTTCTTTGGCCTCGCCTTCGCCGCCCTGGACCGAGACCTTCTGCTCAAGCGTTACCGAGAACGCCTCGCCTTCCTTTGTCCGGAAAAGTCCGTTGCTGGTTTCACTGGCAAACCACAGCCAGGTCAAAAATTCCTGTCCAAGGGCCAGACTTACTGTTTCCGCGTGTTCCAGATCCATCATGCACCTCCCACGGCGAAAACGGTCGGTTCAAAATCGTCAAGGTCGGCCTTGCGATCGGCCCCCAGGATGTTCAGGGCCTGAAAATAGGGCGTCAGGGGCTCAAGGTGCAGGCCGAAGGTGTGGGTAAACAGTTCCTCGAAGAGTTCGGTCAGCTTGGACTGGGTGGAGGCGATCCAGACCGTCTGCCGGTTCGTGTCCCAGACCACATCGAAGCAGGCCGGGATGGGCAGGGTGCGGGCGCGCAGGCGCAGCTCGACCTGTTCACGTATCTCGGTCTTCTGTTCTTTGGTCAAAAACTTCTTGCCCTGGTCGCGCATGGCCCGCATGGCATCGTTCACGGCCACGGCGAAGTGTTTTTTCATGACCGCCGGCGGCACCCGCCGCGTGTCCAGGCGCAGGGTAAAGGCCAGGTAAGGGCCTTTTTCCGGCGGACACAGTGCGAAATCCGGGTCGAGCATGTTGTCAAAGGAGACCCAGCCGAAGCTGCGTTCCTCGGCGCTGGCATCGATATCGCGAAAGGCGTTGCGTTTGAGGCGGTCGTCCACTTCGTGCCACAGAGTGGACGGGATGTCCTCCTCCACAATGCGATAGCGGGTCATTCCCACGCTTGCTGACATAAGTCCCAAGGCATCCTCCCCTGCCGTTCTCGTCTTTGCGCTTTGACGGCATCTTGGTTATGTTTACGGTCTGACAGGCCGCCCAAAAACGGCGATCTGCTGCGTCAGCGGAAAAATCCAGACCGCTTATGTATGCGCAATACACCGCGCGTCCTGGATTTTTTCGCTTCCTTGCATCTCACCATTTTTGAACGGCCTGAAAATTTTAAATTTTTCAACAGTCAGTTAAGTCCCATCAATTGAATTCTATCGGAGCCGACATGTCCAAAGCACTCTGCGTACACGGCCATTTTTACCAGCCGCCCCGGTTCGACCCTTGGCTCGAGGACGTGCTGCCCGAGGGCAGCGCCGCGCCGCAGCACGACTGGAACGCACGCATCACCAAGGAGTGCTACGGCCCCCTGGGCTGGGCGCGCAGGCTCGACGGTTCGGGCATGATCTGCGAGCTGGTCAACTGCTATGCCTGGATGAGCTTCAACTTCGGGCCGACCCTGCTGCGCTGGATGGAGCTTCATGCCCCCGGCACGTACGAGCGCATTCTTGAAGGTGACAGGCAGAGCTTTTTGCGTCTTGGCCACGGCAACGCCCTGGCGCAAGTGTACCATCACGCCATCATGCCCTTGGCCACGGAATTGGACAAGGACCTGGAGATAGACTGGGCCGTCCAGGATTTCCGGACCCGCTTCGGCCGCGACCCGGAGGGCATGTGGCTGGCCGAGACTGCCGTGGACTTGCCGACCCTTGAAGCCCTGGCGCGGGCCGGTATCCGCTTTACGATTCTGGCCCCACGGCAGGCTCGGGCCGTCCGTGACAAAGACGGGGAATTCCAGCCCGTGACCGAAGACAGCATCGATACCACGCGGCCCTATCTGGTCAGGCTCCCTCAAGGCAAGTCCATAAGTGTGTTTTTTTACGACGGGCCCGTGTCCCGGGCCGTGGCCTTCGAGCGCCTCTTGGCCAACGGCGAGAATTTCTGGAAACGGCTCACAAGCTCCCTGCACGCTGGACTTCGCAACATCGCCACGGACGGCGAGTCCTACGGACACCATTTCATGTTCGGAGAGATGGCCCTGGCCTATGTCGTACAGCAAGCCAGGGAGCGGCGCGACGGCGTCGCCCTGACCAACTACGGGGCATATCTGGCGGCCCATCCGGCCAAGGACGAGGCGCTTATCCACGAGAATTCGTCCTGGAGCTGCGCGCACGGGGTGGAGCGCTGGAAAACCCACTGCGGCTGTTCCGACGGCGGACACTCGGGCTGGATCCAGGATTGGCGCAGGCCGCTGCGGCGTTGCCTCAACTATCTCAAATACTATGTGGATGAGCATTACTCCAAACGCGCCGGGCTGCATTTTCGCGACGGCGAGGCCGCCCTGAGCGAGTACGGACTGGTCCTGGCCGGGAGCGAAAATCTCGTCGATTTCCTGGATCGGCACTGCCTGCCCGGCCTTGACACCGCGCTGCGTACCGATGCCTGCCAACTGCTGCTCATGCAGCGCATGGCCCTGGCAAGCTTTTCGAGCTGCGCCTGGTTTTTTGACGACATCGCCCGCATCGAGCCCCTGAATGGTCTGACCTGGGCCAGGCGCGCCCTGGATCTGCTTGCGTCCACAGGCGGGCCGGATGTGGAGGCCGGGTTCGTGCGCGTGCTGGCCGAGGCGCAGTCCAACATGCGCGAGGATTGGGACGGCGCGGCGCTGTGGGAAAAGCTGGTTACGCCCCGGCGTCCGTCCATGCGGGAGCTTGCCGTTTACCCCAGCCGTTTCCCGGCGGCGAAGGATCGCCCGGAGATGGCCTGGCCGGGCGTGCGGCTTGAACTTAAGACCGAAGCGCAGCAGACACAGCTGTCCTGCTTCTGGACCCAGACCCTGGAGACGCAGACCATGACCGTCTCCGGTCCGGAGGAGTTTTCGGCCCATTCCCGGCACAAGGCCGAGGTGGCTTTCCGTCTTGCCGCTGAACACGAACGTGAGCTTTTACAGCACTCATGCCTGCTCGCCCGCGACATGGGGCCGCTTTTGCCTGGTTTCACCGAAGGGCAGGGCGAGCCCCAGGAGCTTCTGGCGCTGCAGATTCCCGGGTTGGTCTGGAACTGGCTGTTCGAAGGCCGGGAGCTGCCCCGGAGCACGCAGGATTATCTGGCCGGATGGTTCGCGGCCAACCCCGGCGTGCGCAAGCTCCTGGAGCGCCTGGTCGAGGAGCGCGGAACTCAGATGGCCCTGTCCCTGCCCGGGCAGGCCCACGCCCTGGTCGAAGTGATCACGCGCTCGCGCCGCCTGGGGCTGTCCATCTACTGGTGGAAAGCCCAGAACGCGGTCATGGCCCTGCCGAACCGGGGCGTGCACGTGGAATTGTGTCAGTTGCTGGGTTTGTCGGTCCCGGAGGCCTAGAAACGGGATTGTTCACGAAACGAAGGCATGGTTCCCGGCCTGCGCGGGGGTAGGGGCGAAAAATTTTTCGCCCCTACGGCATGATATCCGCACCCCCTCCCGCCGGAGGCATCTTTTCCTATACCCCATCCCCGCCAATCCACCTTTTCCAGACTTCCCGCGCTCGCTGTGCGTACAGCTCCTTGCGTTTTTTCTTGGGCGCTTTTTTGTTCAGGGCGGGCATGAGTCCGAAGTGGACGTTGGAGGGCTGGAAGTGTTTGGCCGGGGTGCGCAGGTGTGTGAGCAGTGCGCCGAGGGCTGTTTCCTGCGGCGGCAGTTCACGCTGTCCGGTCAGGAAGAGTCCCAGCCACAGGCCGGTGGCGGCGGATTCGAGGTAGCCTTCCACTCCGCTGATCTGCCCGGCGAGGTAGGTGCCCGGCCGTTGCCTGAGTTCAAGGGTCGGGGTCAGGACTTCCGGGGCCAGGACGTAGGTGTTGCGGTGGATGCTGCCCAGGCGCAGGAATTCGGCGTGGGCGAGGCCGGGGATGGTGGCGAAGATGCGTTTTTGTTCGCCGTATTTGAGCTTGGTCTGGAAGCCGACCATGTTCATGGCCGTCTTTTCCAGGTTTTCGGCGCGTAGCTGCACCACGGCATGAGGCTGCCTGCCGGTGCGCGGGTCGATGAGGCCCACTGGCTTTAACGGGCCGAAGGCCAGGGTCATTTCGCCGCGCTCGGCCATGACCTCGATGGGCAGGCAGCCCTCGAAGTGGATTTCTTTCTCGAACTCCCGCGGCGCGACCTTATCTCCGGCCACCAGGGCGCGCACGAACGTCAGGTACTCTTCTTCGTTCATGGGGCAGTTGAGGTAGTCCTTGTCTTCGGGGGCGTAGCGCGAGGCCCAGAACGCCACACTCATGTCCACCGACTCCGTGAGCACGATGGGCGCGATGGCATCGTAAAAGGCCAGGCTGTCCTGTCCGACGATGCGCGAGAGGTCTGCGGACAGGGCGTCGCTGGCCAGGGGACCGGCGGTGATGATGATTGCCGCGTGCCCTTCGCTGTCCAGTTCCGCCAGGTTTGCGATTTCGCGACGTACCAGGGTGATGCGCGGGTGCGCTGTTATGCGCCGTGTCATTTCGCGGGAAAAGAGATCCCGGTCCACGGCCAGGGCCTTTCCGGCGGGCACGTTTACGGTTCCCGCAACGTCCATGACCAGGCTGCCAAGCTCCGCCATTTCGAGCTTTAGCAGGCCGATGCCGGTTTCGGGTTCCGCCGAGCGGAAGGAGTTGGAGCAGACCAGCTCGGCCAGATCCTCGCTCTGATGCGCGGGGGAGAAGCGCTGCGGTTTCATTTCATAGAGAACGACGTCGTGTCCGGCCTCGGCCAGTTGCCAGGCCGCCTCGCACCCGGCCAGTCCGGCGCCGATGATTCCGAAGGTCTTGCTCATGCGTTCTCCCGTAAATATCTTTTATTATTGAAAATTACAAATTTCCATGCTGTTCGAAAATGGTGAGATGCGAGGAACAAAAAAAATTCAGGACCCAAGCGTATTGTAGGTATACGTGAGGGTCTGGATTTTCTGCAGTGACGATGCAGATCGCCGTTTTGGGGCTGCCTGGTAAAGCCGGACTACTGACCCAAGGCCGGGCCGGGGTCAATCCTAAAAGCCGCAGCCCGTCGCATCTGGTGCGACGGGCTGCGGTGTTGCACGACGTGAAGTGGACCGGATCAGGCGTGGCTGGCGACCTTGGCCGGGCGGTTGCGGAGCCACTTCTCGAACTCGACGATGATAAAGGCCAGGATTGAGACGCCGATGATCTTGAGCCATGGCAACAGGCCGATGGGCGCGCTGCCAAACAGGGTGTTCATGAACGGCACGTAGGTGAAGCAGAGCTGCAGCGCGATCATGAAGAAGAAGCCGCCGACCACCCACGGGTTGGTCCACAGTCCCAGTGCGAATGGGGAGCGGGAGAAGGAGCGGCTGTTGAAGAGGTAGAAGGCCTCGACCATGACGAAGACGTTGACGGCCACGGTGCGGGCCTGTTCCTGCACGCCGGAGGTGCGCAGTTCCCATTCGTAGAGGCCGAAAGCCGCGAACAGGAGTATGCCGCCGACCATGATGATACGGATGTAAAGCTCGGAGTCGAGGATGGGCATGGCGGGATCGCGCGGGCGGCGGTCCATGATGCCCGGCTCCTTGGGCTCGAAGGCGAGCATGAGGCCGAGGCACCCAGCCGTGGTCATGTTGATCCACAGGATCTGCACCGGCAGGATGGGCAGGGCCACACCCAGCAGGATGGCGGCGAAAATGACCAGCCCTTCACCGATGTTGGTGGGCAGGGTCCAGACGATGAACTTGAGCAGGTTGTCGTACACGCCACGGCCTTCCTCCACGGCGGCCCCAATGGTAGCGAAGTTGTCGTCGGTGAGGACCATGTCCGAGGCTTCCTTGGCCGCCTCGGTGCCGCCCTTGCCCATGGCCACACCGATGTCGGCCTGCTTCAGGGCCGGGGCGTCGTTGACGCCGTCGCCGGTCATGGCCACGACTTCGCCGCGGCTTTGCAGAGCCATGACCAGGCGCAGTTTCTGGTCCGGCGCGACGCGGGCGAAAACGGCGGTGTCGGCGGCCTTGGCCACCAGTTCGTCATCGGAGATCCGGGACATGTCCGCGCCGGTCATGACCTGACAGGTCGGACGGCCCGGGCAGGTCGTAATGCCAAGGCCCAGCTGCACGCCGATGGCCGCAGCCGTGACGGCGTGGTCGCCGGTGATCATCTTGACCTTGACCCCGGCGCGGTGGAAGGTCTGCACGGCCTGGATGGCCTCGGGGCGCGGCGGGTCGATCATGGCCGTGAGGCCGATGAAGAACAGGTCGGAGGACACGTCGCCGTGATCAAGCGAGGATTTTTCAGAGGGCAGTTCCTTGCAGGCCATGGCCAGGACGCGCATGCCCTCCAGGCCCAGGCGTTCGACTTCGGCGCGGATGGTATCCGCATCCAGGGGTTTTAGCGTGCCGTCGGCCTGGAGCTCCTTGACTGCGCGTTCGAGTACGGCTTCGACGGAACCCTTGAAGAAAACCAGGCGCGGGTTGGACGCTCCCTGGTCGTGCATGGTGGCCATGTACTGGTGTTCGGACTCAAAAGGCAGAGTGTCGAGGCGAGGCAGGCCTCGGACTTCGTCTTCGAGCCGCAGGCCGCCCTTGCCCGCCGCCACGACCAGCGCGGCCTCGGTGGGGTCGCCGATGACCTTATCCCCGCTTTCGGAGTATTCGATGCGCGTATCGTTGCAGAGCAGCCCGGCCAGGAGCGTGGTGCGCAGGGCCTGGTTCTGGTCGTCGAAGCCTTCGATGGTGCCCTCGGGCCGGTAGCCCGCGCCGCTGACTTCATGAGTTGAGCGTCCAGCGAAGATGGCGGTGACGGTCATCTGGTTTTCGGTCAGGGTGCCGGTCTTGTCCGAGCAGATGACCGAGGCCCCGCCCAGGGTTTCCACGGCGGGGAGCTTGCGGATAATGGCTCCGCGAGCGGCCATGCGCGAAACGCCCATGGCCAGGATGACGGTCACGGCGGCGGGCAGGCCTTCGGGGATGGCGCCAACGGCCAGGGCCACGGCGGCCATGAACATGTCGGCGGCCTTTTCCCCGCGCAGCACGCCAGCCGCAAAGGTCACGGCGGCCAGGGCGAGGATGGCCCACAGCAGGATATGGCTGAATTTTGTGATCCTGCGGGTCAGGGGGGTGGCCAGTTCGTCGGCCTCGGAGACCATGGTCGAGATGCGGCCGATCTCCGTGCAGTCGCCGGTGCCAATGACCACGCCCGCGGCCTGGCCGTAGGTGACCATGGTGGAGGCGTAGGCCATGTTGCGGCGATCACCCAGGACTGAGTCTTGCGGCAGGAGGTCGGTCAACTTGCCTACGGGCACGGATTCGCCGGTCAGGGCCGATTCGTCTACGCGCAGGTCCTTGACGGAGACCAGGCGCAGGTCGGCGGGGACCTTGTCCCCCGAGCGCAGGACAACCACGTCGCCGGGAACCAGTTCCTCAGCGGGGATGCGCTTGGTGGAGCCGGAGCGGATGACCACCGCCTCGGTGATCATGGATTTGGCCAGGGCTTCCAGCGCCCCCACGGCCTTTGCTTCCTGGATGTAGCCGACGATGGCGTTGACCAGCACCACGCCGAAGATGACGGCGGAGTCCACGCCTTCGCCCAGGGCCGCGGTGATGATGCCGGCCACGATGAGGATGTAGATGAGCGGCTGGTGGAACTGCAGTATGAAACGCTCGAGCTTGGTCTTGCCTCGGCGTGCGGTCAGGGCATTGGGGCCGAACTCGTCGGTGCGCCACTTGACCTGCAGGGTGTCCAAGCCCTTGTCCGGGTCGACCTGGAAAACCCCCAGAACGTCCTTGGACGGCAGATGGTGCCAGATTTTTCCGCTAAAACAATCCATATGGTTGCTCCTCGTGTTTGTGATGGTGAACCGGGAATATAATCTCTTTGATGTGGGGAAAACAAGTATTTACTGAGTAGAGTTCTTAATGGCAAACTTCAAGTTGTGAAGGTTACGCAACGATAACATCAGGAGGCACTCATGGGACTCAAAAACCTGCTGCTCGCGCTCACGCTTTTCGTCATTTACGATGAGCACCGCTCCAAATATCCGCCGCAGGGCCGCAAGAACAAGAAGAAGTGATGACCGCGATGCCTGGATTTGAGGTGGTTGCGCAAGAGGCTGGATTTTTTGTTGTTCACAAGGCTCCGGGTCTTGATTTTCATGACAGCGACGGCCGGCCGGGGCTGTGCAACCTGGTGCGGCTGCGGATGGGCGGCGGGGTTTTTCCGGTGCATCGACTGGACAAGGCCACCTCGGGGCTGCTGCTTCTGGCCAGAAGCAGGGAGTGGGCCGCGACGCTGGCCGGACTTTTCCGGGATAGGGCGGTGGAGAAATATTATATCGCCCTGTCGGACCTTGCCCCGCGCAAAAAGCAGGGGCTCATTCAGGGCGACATGGTCCGCTCGCGGCGGGGCAGCTGGAAGCTGACCAGGACCATGGAGCGGCCTGCGCGGACGCGGTTTTTGAGCCGACCCGTGCGGCCCGGCCTGCGCCTTTTCGTTTTGAAGCCTCTGACCGGCCGCACCCATCAGCTGCGCGTGGCCATGAAGAGTCTGGGCGCGCCTATTTTGGGAGACGCGCTCTATCACCAGGCGGTCCCAGACTGGCCGGATCGCATGTACCTGCACGCCCACACCCTGCGCTTTGGCCTGCAGGACCGGGTTTTCAGTTACGCATGCGCGCCGGGAGAAGGGAGTTTTTTTCTGGACGAGGGGGTCAGGCAGGCCCTTCATGATTTGGGGCCGCTGGAAAGGCTTGCCTGGCCGGGAGTGTGAATTTTCGCCGACTCATGTTGGCGAACGGTTGCCCGGGGCGATGCGGTCAAATTTAGGACGGACGAAGCGCGGCCAGGGCGCGTATCCTGTTAAATCAGGTGTCGAGCAGGTTGTTGCCCTTGGTGCGCATGCGGATGTTCAATGCGTCGATGCGTTCCTGCAGGCGTGCCCTGCGGTGTTCGTTCTTTTCACCGTAAAAGGAGCGCAGCAGAAAATTGCGGCAATGAAACAGGGTGTGAGATTCCTGGTCGATGTCGACCAGCTTTCCGCAGATGGAGCAGGTGCTGAACTTTGCCATGGCTCACCTCCCTCGCGGGGCCTGGAACGGGGCGTCGGGGTTGTCTTCCCAGGCCACGCCGGTCAGCAGGCGGTACATTTTGAGGGCTTCGAGATGATCCGGTGACAGGGCCAGGGCGAGCTTGATGCATTCCAGGGCCTTTGCCGGCTGGACGTCGCAGAAATAGGCTTTGGCCATGTTGTAGTGTATGTTTTCATCCTTTGGGCTGAGCTGGACGGCCTGGAAATAAGCCTTGATCGCTTCTTTGTATTGCTTTTCCTGGCGCAGCCTGATGCCCAGTGTGTTGTAGGGATTGGGCGCGTTGATGTCGTACTTGACGATTTCGACGAAAATTTTCTTCACCTTGGCGAAGTTGTTGAGTTTTGCATATTCCTCGGCCGCTTTTTGCAGATAGTAGCGGTAGCGGTCGATGTCGTTCTTTCCCAGATAGGCTTGGGCCAGGCCTTCGTAGGCCTTGATGAAGGTCTGGTTGCGGGCCAGGGACTGGTTGAAGGCCTGGATGGCATCGGACCATTTCTTGTCCACCAGAAACTGGCAGCCCCGGTAGAAGAGCCTGCTGGCCTGTTCGTCTTCCTGGCTGACGACCAGGGTCAGGTCGCCAATGGCGTCCTCGTAGCGGCCCTGAACGATCATCGTCTCAGCCTGCTTCACGGTGTCGCGGTCGCTGTCCGGAGCCTGTTCGAGCTTTGCGGACTGGAGCATGTGCTTTTCCAGGGCGGCCAGGGTGTAGGGGCGCAGGACCAGCCCGGAGCACCCGGCGGAGATGACGCCGAGCAGGAACTCCTCGGTGCGGTCCGAGGAAATGACCAGGATGTGCAGAAATTCGGCTTGCCGGACCTCGCGCAATGCGGTGACGAATTCGGCCATGCTCAGATCTTCGACCTCGGTATCGACGATGATGATCCGCGCCGGATTGTATTTGATGAATTCCACGGCGGACTTGCCCGAGGAAAAGCGCGCGCAGTTGCTGTATCCGAGCCTGGTCAGGTGGTCCCTGGTCTCCTGAAAAAGGGAGTCCTGGCTCGTGGCCACAAAAACGAGGTCCGTCATTCCCATTGTACTTGCATGTCCTGTTTTCCTACACGTTTTTATGTACTTCCTGTGCTTTATCATACGCCTTTCGTACGCAGGTAACAAGGCCCCGGTGCCCGTCCCTGCGCATTGCTTCTTGACATCCCCCCAGTCCGTTACGCTACCCCAATTCTGTTCGCCTGCCTTTATCGACCATTCATGCGCAGCAGCGCCGTGGGCCTTTCGCTCGCGGATATCAACTTTCGGCCCTGAGCCGCTGGTCTTCCCATGGAACATAAAAAAATCGAAATCCTCGCCCCTGCCGGCGACACGGACAGTTTTCTGGCCGCCATCGCCGCCGGGGCCGACGCCGTGTACTGCGGCCTGAAGAATTTTTCCGCGCGCATGGAGGCGGAGAATTTTTCCCTGACCGAACTCGCGGCCCTGACCGAACTGGCGCATGCCAAGGGAGTCCGGGTGCACGTGGCCATGAACAACCTGCTCAAGACTCCGGAACTGGACCAGGCGGGTCGCCTCATTGATCGGCTGCAGTCCCAGACCGGGGTGGACGCGCTCATCGTCCAGGATCTGGGTCTGCCCGCCCTGGCCAGGCAGGCGGGGTTCAAAGGGGAGCTGCATCTCTCGACTCTGGCCAATGGTGGCACCATCGCAGGGTTGACCCAGATCCTGGCCCTGGGAGTGGACCGGCTGGTGCTGCCCCGCGAGCTGTCCATCGATGAGATCAAGGCTGTCGCCGCCAGGTGCCCCGAGGGGCTCGAGCTGGAGGTCTTCGTGCACGGGGCGCTGTGTTACGCGGTGTCGGGCCGTTGCTACTGGTCGAGCTATCTGGGGGGCAAGAGCGGGCTGCGTGGCCGCTGCGTGCAGCCCTGCCGACGCCAATATCAGCAGAAGAGCCAGAAGGCCTCGTTCTTTTCCTGCGACGACCTGTCCCTGGACGTGCTGGTGCGTCCCTTGAGTGGCGTGGACAAGGTCTCTTCCTGGAAGATCGAGGGGCGCAAGAAGGGGCCGCACTACGTCTATTACGCGGTCACGGCCTACCGCATGCTGCGCGACGCCGGGGACGACCCAGTACAGCGCAAGGCGGCCCTGGGCCTTCTGGAAATGGCCCTGGGACGGCCGTCATCGCACTACAATTTTCTTGGGCATCGGCCTTCAAACCCCATCGTCGACCGGGAGCAGACCGCTTCGGGACGCATGGTCGGCAAGGTGCAGGGCGGGTTCAAGGCCGCCTACGTCTCTCCGCGTGAACCGCTCAAAAGCGGGGATCTGCTGCGTATCGGCTATGAGGACCAGGTCGGGCACCAGACTGTAAAGATCCGTCGCGACATCCCCAAGGGCGGACGCCTGGAACTGCCCAAGGGCCAGGGCCGCCCCGCCCCGCAAAACGCACCTGTTTTCCTGGTCGACCGGCGGGAACGGGAGCTGCAGGCCCTGATCGCGGATCTGAAAATAGATCTGCCCATTGACCGGCCGACCATAGAATCCACCTTTTCTCCGACCCTGCCGCGGTCCGTCCGGCGCAAGGGCAAGCCTCGCGAGATGGATGTCTGGCGCAGCCTGCCAGCCAGACTCGGAAACCAGAGCGAGCAGGCCGTATGGCTCACTCCGGGCGTGGAGCGGAACATCTCGCGCAATATCTTTGGACGCATCTGGTGGTGGCTGCCGCCCGTGATCTGGCCGACGGAAGAAAAGGCCTGGGTCGAATGCCTGGAAAACATGACCCGCCTCGGGGCCAGGCAGTTCGTGCTGAACGCGCCCTGGCAGATGGGCCTTTTTGCCAAGCCCGAGCGCCAGAACTTTTGGGCCGGGCCCATGTGCAACACGGCCAACCCTCTGGCTCTGGACGAACTCTCGCGCATGGGTTTTGCGGGAGCTTTCGTCAGCCCGGAGCTCGACCGCGGGGGCTATCTCGAACTGCCGGCCCTCTCGCCGCTGCCGCTCGGCATCCTGGTCAAGGGTATCCATCCCCTCTGCGTTTCGCGCATCCGCTCGGAAAATCTGCGCGAACGTGAGCCCTTCCAGAGCCCCAAGGATGAACAGTTCTGGTCCAGAACCTACGGCGGGCTGGTCTGGACCTTCCCCAACTGGGAAATCGACCTGAGTGAAAAATGGACGGAACTGGAAAAGGCCGGATACTCCGTCTTGGCGCGCCTGCACGAACCGGTCCCCGAAAAAGTGTCCCTCAAGGAGCGCCAGGGACTCTGGAACTGGGATCTGAAGATGCTGTAGCGCGAGTGACTGCTCCGGGCTTCAGACGTCAAAGCTGTCCCCTTCTACACAAATTCATACTTACAATATTTAAAATTCGCAGATATATGATTATAGATTGAAGACTTTCCATACTTAAATAAATCAATATTGAATATTGTATCGATTTTGTGCATTGATCCTTCGAAATTCATAAGGAGGTTCAGTGATGAGAAAAGTTTTTCAGGTGATGATCTGCGTGTTGCTTTTTGGTTTGCTTGCTGCCGGTCCTGCCTTTGCGCAGGAGTTGATCGACATCAACTCCGCCACGGCCCAGGAATTGACGGCCCTGCCCGGGATAGGGCCGGTCATCGCCGGCAAGATCGTTGAGTACCGTGAGGCCAAGGCCTTCTCCTCAGTCGAGGAGATCCTTGAAGTCAAAGGCATCGGGCCGGCCAAGTTCGAGGCCATCAAGGACCTTATTACCGTGGGCGTGGCGGTTCCGGGGACCCCTGCAAAAGAATAGACTGGCCGGATTGTTTCCGCCCGAAAAAGCGGCTCCCGCCCCTGGGCAGGAGTCGCTTTTTTGTCTTCAGCGCCGTTGCTTATCGTTCAAGATTGATGTACGGAATGCCCATGCTTTCGGAACTATTCTCATCCAAAACGCGCATTCAATTGCTGCTCAAGCTGTTTCTCAACCCTGACGTATCCTGCTATCTCAGGGAGTTGGCGACGGAGTTCGCCGTCTCGCCCAACGCCGTGAAAGAAGAACTGGATAGCCTGACCGAAGCCGGATACCTGGAAAAGAAAAAACAGGGCCGCTCCCTTTTCTTCCGCGCCAACACAAAACACCCGATTTTCCCGGAACTGCACTCCATCGTCAAAAAAAGCCTGGGCATCGACCGGGTGATCGAAGACGTCCGCCGGGACCTGGGCGAGGTGCATGCGGTTTACATCCTTGACGACTACGCCCTGGGCAAGGATTCGGGCCTCATCGACCTTTTGATCGTCGGCGAGGTCAAGACAGACAGACTGCGGGAGTACGTGCGCCTCACAGAAGAAAAAATTCGGCGCAAACTGAGGGTGATGGTCATCGGGGTAGATGAATTCGAGACCTCGAAACAGACTTTTTTGCAACGGCCAAATTGGAAGGTGGTGTGAGGGAGATGAAAGCATGGATTGTCAAAAAGCTTCCATAATTCAGGATGTTAGGAAGTATATAGCCGTTCTTCGGGAAAACGGAATTTCCGTGGATAAGGCGCTTCTTTTCGGATCTTGGGCCAGAGGCACGGCAAGGGAAGAAAGCGACGTGGATGTGGCTTTGGTTTCGCCATTTTTTACAGGCGATCGATTCATGGACCGACGCAAAATTGTTCCACTTCGCAGAAAAATTAATAATAATATTGAGCCGATTCCATTCAGACCCGAAGATTTTGCCGCTGGGGGCACGCTTGTGGAAGAGATCAGACTGCATGGAGAGGAAATTGTGTAGTATTTCCATGAGGCTTTTGAGTATTCGGTGAATGTGAGTATATTCAATGGAAGATGTTAGATGATTATGGGTGGCCCTTCGGGTGGCTAGGCAGTGGTTCTGACGTGAGGAGAGGCTATGCGTATTACGGAAACAGAGCGTCGGGTTCTGCGCGACGCGGCGCGAGAGGCTTTCGGAGCAAACTCCACGGTTTTTCTTTTCGGATCACGCATAGATGATTCTCGGCGGGGTGGCGATATTGATCTGCTGGTGGAGACCGGCAAGACCGGGCACGCTGCAATTTTCGAAGCTCAGCTCCGTTTTTTGGCCACGGTCAAGCTGGCTCTTGGGGAACAAAAAATAGACGTGCTTGTGGATTACCCGGATCGCAAGAGCCGTCCTGAAATTTTTCGCATCGCAAGAGCTTATGGAGTGCAGTTATGATTTCGACAAATATTGAGGTCAATGCTTTGCGTTTTCATGACGCGTGGCAGGAATGCTGTACACATCTGACCCACGCCAGGCATGCCCTCAAGTCACTGACGGCACATTTGCCACTGGACGGGCGGAAGTTGGCGCTCCTCGACTTGGAGTCCATTCAAGACGTCGATCAGCTTGTACTACGATACTCAAAGCTGCAAGATAGCATGGGCAGCAAGCTTTTCCCTGCTCTGCTTAAAGTTCTCATGGAGCCGCTGGAAGACAACCCCATGCTGGATAAGCTCAACAGGCTGGAAAAAATGGGGATTCTTCCCAGTGTTCAGCGTTGGCAGGAGCTTCGGGAAATTCGCAACAAATTCGCGCATGATTATCCTGACGGCGACGACATGAAGGCCGTGGTATTGAACGCGGCATGTTCCGGCATCGAAGAACTGGTCGAAGTCTTGGATAGAGTGGGTAAGGCCGGAGGAATAATAAACTGAGATCAAAACGTGGAAAGAGACATGCATAAAAACGAACCGGCGCGGCCGGGCGCACCAAAGAAAGCCCTTATCACCGGCATCACGGGCCAGGATGGGGCCTATCTGGCCGAGTTTCTGCTGGCCAAGGGGTATGAGGTGCACGGCATCAAACGCCGGGCTTCGCTTTTCAACACGGATCGCGTCGATCACCTATACCAGGACCCGCACGAGCAGGGCCGCAGGTTTTTCCTGCACTACGGCGACCTGACCGACGCGTCCAACCTGATCCGCATCATCCAGCAGGTCCGGCCTGACGAGATTTATAATCTGGCCGCCCAGTCCCACGTGCAGGTTTCTTTCGAGACGCCGGAATACACGGCCAACGTGGACGCCCTGGGTGCTCTGCGCATGCTGGAGGCCATCCGGATCCTGGGGCTTGAAAAGACGACGCGCTTTTATCAGGCCTCAACGTCAGAGCTTTACGGTCTGGTGCAGGAAGTCCCCCAGACCGAGAAGACGCCGTTCTATCCGCGTTCTCCCTACGCCTGCGCCAAGCTCTACGCCTACTGGATCACGGTCAATTACCGCGAGGCGTACGGCATGTACGCCTGCAACGGCATCCTCTTCAATCACGAGTCGCCCCTGCGCGGCGAGACCTTTGTCACCCGCAAGATCACCCGCGCCCTGGCCCGGATTTACCTCGGCTTGCAGGACTGCCTGTACCTCGGCAACCTGAACGCCCTGCGCGACTGGGGCCACGCCAAGGACTACGTGGAAATGCAGTGGCTCATGCTGCAGCAGGACACGCCGGACGATTACGTCATCGCCACGGGCGAGCAGCATTCGGTGCGCGATTTCGTGCAGGCCGCGGCCAGGGAACTGGGCATGACCATCGAATTTTCAGGCGAAGGAGTGGACGAGAAGGGCATCAACCCCGCCAACGGCAAGACCGTGGCGGCGGTGGACCCGCGCTACTTCCGCCCCACCGAGGTGGAAACCCTGCTTGGCGACCCGTCCAAGGGGAAAGAAAAACTCGGCTGGAAACCGAAAATCACCTTCCGGGAACTGGTCGCCGAAATGGTGCGCGCGGATCTGGAAGAGGCCAAGAAGGAAGAACTGTGTGTGCGGGCGGGGTTTTGCGTTAATACGCCGCAGGAGTGAGGCGACTGTTGAAAAAGGCTCGTTTGCAGCGTTGTTGCGGCAAAAAATGGATAATGCATAATGATGTCATTTAGATGAACAAAACAGACAAAATCCTCGTGGCCGGAGCGGCCGGCATGGTCGGAAGCGCCCTCGTGCGCGCCCTTCTGGCCCAGGGCTTCGAAAACATCGTTGGCACCATCCACAGCAAGGTGCCGGATTTCAACCCCGTGGCCGAAGGCCGCGTTCGTCTGGAGCCCCTGGATCTCATAGACCAGGCAGTTGTGCGTGCATTCTTCGAGAAAGAACGGCCAGGCCATGTCTTCCTGGCCGCAGCCAAGGTAGGCGGCATTCACGCCAACAACACGTACCCGGCGGACTTCATCCACGCCAATCTGGCCATCCAAACCAACGTCATCCACAGCGCATACCAGGCTGGCGTGCAGCGACTCCTTTTCCTGGGCTCAAGCTGCATCTACCCCCGGGAATGCCCGCAGCCCATCCGCGAATCCTATTTGCTGACCGGCTCCCTGGAAGCCACCAACCGTCCCTACGCCGTGGCCAAGATCGCGGGGATCGAGATGTGCTGGGCCTACAACCGACAATACGGCACGCGGTACCTTGCGGTCATGCCGACCAACCTCTACGGCCCGGGCGACAACTACGACCTACAAACCAGCCACGTCCTGCCCGCCCTGATCCGCAAGGCCCACGAGGCCAAGAAGCGTGGAGACAGAAGTTTCACTGTTTGGGGAACGGGCAACCCGCGCCGCGAATTCCTCTACAGCGACGATTTAGCAGGAGCCTGCGTGTTCCTGATGAGCGAGGCCGGCAAGACCAAAGCGCTGTTCAACGACCAGGAACCGCCCTTGGTCAATATCGGCTGTGGTGAGGATGTGACCATTGCGGAGCTTGCCGGGATGGTGGCGGAGGCTGTGGGTTTTGAAGGGGAGATTGCTTTTGATGCGGGCAAGCCGGATGGAACGCCGCAGAAGCTTCTTGATGTTTCGAGGCTAAGCGGCATGGGATGGCGACCGGGCGTTGCATTGCCGGAGGGCATTGGTTTGGCGTACGGGAATTTTGTGGGGCGTTTTGGGTAGGAGCGCACAAGGTTTAGGGGCTGCTTTCTTCTGGGGGGATGGTCGAGATGAAACGGCGGGAGGCTGAATGCGGCTGAGTCCGGAACAGAAGGAAGCGCTGGTAAGGATTGCGTGTCAAGGGGGAGGATCTCTCGGCGTTTCAGAGGATGATTGCTTCCAATGCGAAGCTGTTGGAGGTGGCATGAACGGGTCCTTGCAGGCAGGAGACCGCCTGATGAAAACACAACGCATGGTGCAAACGATCAGGCAAACCCTGACCGACCCGGATATTCGGCTGGCCATTTTGTTCGGGTCTCAGGCAACCGGGAAAACGCATGCAGGCTCGGATGCCGACGTGGCTGTGGCGCTGGACGGCGAGATGTCACCAGTTCGCCGTGGAGAACTGAGCGCCAGGTTGTCTGAGGCGCTGGGGTGCGAGGTCGATGTCGCGGATCTGCGCACGGCACAGGGCGAGTTTCTGGCGCAGATCGTCCTGGGCAGCGAGGTAGCGGTGAAGCGGGATGCTTCCCTTCTGGCCGAACTCGCCATCCGGGCGCTGGCGTACCGGGAAGGCATGCGGCCAATGGTGTTCCGGGCGTTCAAGGATAAGGTGAGGAGAAGTCTGCCGTGCAGGATTATGTCGCCGTGAATTGGCAGATTGTTCATGATGTCGCGGAACGACATGCGGAAGTTTTCGCGGAGTACATGCGCGAAGTTGAATTGTGGCTTCACAACGGTTCAGGCAATGCGGTTCAGGGTAAGCGCAGAGATGAAAAGGATTCTGGTGCGGGAGCGTCATGATGCCAGCTTGGAAGGGAAATAATGGCTAAGGGAAGATTTGATAACCCCTTGTCAGATAGCGTGAGCAGAGAGCTTCGGACAGGACAGGTGACGCGTGCGACTCGGTGACCGTGAACGATGCATCATTCGGACCGCAGCTGCGGAAGTGTTCGGCCCGGAGGCCAGGGTTCTGCTTTTCGGCAGCCGGGTGGATGACACGCGGCGCGGAGGGGACATCGACCTGCTGATCCACCTGGACGGCAGCTCGGATAATGCGGACATGATGGCGCTTGCAGAAAAGCGCGTGCGTTATCTGGTTATGCTTGAAAAAGCGATGGGAGAGCGGAAAATCGATCTGATCACGGCCCTGCCGGGAGATGACCGCGCCATCGTCGGAATAGCCACGGCCACGGGGGTGGAGTTGTGAGCATGGAAACAGATCGGCTGAAGTTCGGGCGAGCCCTTGAAGTCTGTCTGGGACACGCGGACGCCCTGCAGGATGCCCTGAATGATCTGGGGGACAAGCATTTCTCCGCAGCGGACCTGCTCGTTCTGTCGAGCCATGAACGGCGGTTGCAGGACGATATGGGCGAACGTCTTTTCCCTGCCCTGCTGGGGGCGCTTGGCGAGGAGGTCACCGCAATGTCCGTGATCGACCGGCTGAATCGGCTGGAGCAGCTCGGATGGATTCCGCTGGCGGACGAGTGGCTGGAGTTGCGCCGCATCCGCAACGAATTCGCTCACGATTATCCGGAAAATCCCGACTTGCACCTCGTACGGCTGCGCAAGGCCATGGGGGCGGGCCGGAGGCTGGTGGAAATCCTGGAAGCCATCGCAAAGGGCAAGCAGAATGCCTAACATGATGGATGACAGGACGCCAAATCCTTTCCGGCCTGCCTTGCTCACCAATTCAGAGGATGCCTCATGCCGTTGGAAAACTCTGGCTGAAAATGTTTTCTACAAAGAGTATGCATGAGCGAAACTGAAGAATTAACAAAGGAAGATTTGACCCCTTGCCTTGCTCGACACACCTTGTTGTCAAAAAATAATTTTTTGCGTGGGACCGCAGTATATATGGCCTCAAATATGGTCACCGCTGCGATCCCATTTTTGCTTCTTCCTGCAATGACTCGGTATCTCTCCCCTGAGGAATATGGGCAGGTTGCCATGTTTCAGGTGATGATTGGGGGACTCGGAGCGTTTGTCGGCTTGAACGTTGTTGGAGCTGCTAGCAGAAAATACTACGACGAAAATCCGATTCACGTCATGAATGAGTACATTACGACATGTTTGCATATAATTATTGCAAGTGGAATTGCAGTATTTTGTTTACTATTTGCTTTTAAAACTCCGTTATCACAGTTTTTAGGATTGGATCCAGAATGGATTCTTTGGTGTGTTTTTGTTGTGGTTGTATCTTCAATAACTCAGTTGCAACTCGGACAGTGGATTGTTCGCAAAAATGCAAAAAAATATGCAATATTTCAGATTTTACAGAGTATTGTTATAATGTCATTGTCACTGTTGTTTGTAGTTATGTATAAGGAAGGCGTTTGGGGCCGTGTTGCTGCTCAGATTATTGGGGCAAGCATTGGTGGCGCGGTCGCGCTTTTCTCATTGTACAAAGATGACTTGTTGGGTTTTTTTGTCTGGAACCCTGTCTATGCCAGAGAAGCGCTGTCATTTGGCGTGCCATTGATTCCGCATGTGGCTGGTTTGTTTCTGCTGATGTCTATCGATCGGTTGATTGTTAATGTGGAGCTTGGTTTGGCAGAGGCTGGCATATATGCTGTAGCTTCGCAGATCGCGTATGCAATGGTTTTGATTTTTGATGCAGTGAACAAGGCTTATGTGCCATGCCTGTACGAGAAACTTAAAGATGACGTATTCGAAGAAAAATGCCGCATTGTTCGTAACACATATGTTTGGTTTGGATTTATTTTTGCGATTGTAGGATGTGCATTTCTTGTAGGGCCCGAGATTATCGTATGGATTGCCGGTGAGAAGTATGCTGCAGCTGCAAAGCTTGTAGGCTGGCTTGCCTTAGGTCAAGGTTTCGTTGGGATGTATCTGATGGTTACGAACTATATTTTTTATTCCAGAAGAACAGGCTTGCTCTCGTTGACAACAATTTGTTCTGGAATACTAAATGTTGCTCTTTTGTTTTTATTTATCCGTTTTTTTGGTGTTACAGGAGCGCCCATTGCTTTCTGTATTGCTATGTGTTTTCGATTTATTGTTACATGGGTTGTGGCTCAGAAGCAATATCCCATGCCGTGGTTCTCCTTCATTTTAAAATAATGTGTATGTATTTTGAGTTTTAATATGTGCATAAATTTAAAAGGTGCAATTTTGCGAACAAAATTTATTTTTTATGATATGTGTAAGCGTTAAAAATTAATTAGTTAGTAAAATTTTAACGTTTATGATATAAGTAAAAAATTTATAAATTTTATATTAAATTTTATATAGGTAAAGCTAGTTAATTCTATATGTGCATTAATTTTAAGAGTTGTTTTAGTGAATTGCTTAGTCCAAATTTGCGACTATTGTTGCGGTACGTAAAGCATTCAGCCGTCACAAATATTAAGTTATTTATAGGGGCAAGATGTTTTAAATGGAAGATATTACGTGCTCAGGATTTATCTGTAATGATGAAGGAGAGTGGGGTTTGTCATGTTTTGGGATCTGGATATTCCTTGAATGACTCATTGTCTCTTATTGATTCTGAGAAGGACTTTGTTATTGGTTTTAATTTTTCTGGTTTGGCGTATAGAAATTCAGATTTATATTTTATAGAAATATGTAATAATTATAATGTAGTATCTAAAGCGCAATATATTCTTTGGAGGCACTTGTGTAGTTCTGGAAAAAAAACGCAATATATTTTTAAAAACATTGCTGAAAGACATAACTGTATTTTTAATATAGATAAAAAATATGGAAATAAAGTATTATATTTAAAAGATGCTATAGTTGGCTTGGATGATGTTAAGTCATTGAATTTTTTTAGTAAAATGTTGTTGTGTAACAGTGTGTTGTTTTCTAACCAAGTTCAAAGTATATCTACCGCTATAACTGCAGTTGCCTTAGCGTATAAAATCGGGTTTAAAAAAATTATTTTGCACGGAATTGATTTTTCTGGCCCTCATTTTTATGATATTGTTAAGTTTTCTGATGTACAATGTGAATTAATACGGAGAATAATATGTTCAACAAAAGTTTTTAATTATACAAAAATGCATCAAACAAATCTTGGTTTAGTAACGCATGAAGAATTGTTGATTTATTTAAAAGAAAAGTTATTGAGTAGGGGTGTTGTACTTGAAGCAGCTCTGAGTGATAGTAATCTTGGTATAATATTTAGTCAGTCCTGCAAGCGCGACAGTGACTCAAAATAAATTTAATTTTTTGTTAGAAAAAATGTATTTCGAATAATTCTCAGAGTGCTGTAAGCTTTGCCCTGCCGGGACCATGTAGGCGAGCGTGTCTACCGTCATCTGGATACATGTCAATTCAAGACGTTACTTCATGCTCGAGTTTTGCGATTGGAATGCCCGGAACATGGAGTGCACTAGGTGTTTGTGCCCTGTACTGAGTTACTGTTTCTCTTCACATTGCTCATCGAGCGCTGGTTCATAGATGTACTCACGGAGTGCGCAACAGAGTGGATGGCTCTCGACGCTTGCTGAACATGGGATGAGGTTTAGTGAGTATGGAGCGGGCTGTTCGACGAGGCCTTTCACACAGGGAGGCCCGGCCGATTCACTATCTCGGATTGGACGAGAAAGGATTCCGCAAAGGGCACTCCTGCATGACCATCGTCTGCGACCTTAACCTTATGCGCAGCACGGTCGAGCATGTCCGAAGATCGGAATAAGAGCAGCCTAGAATATTTTGGTTCTTCGGCGTTTGAAGTGGAATTCATGAAGCCACCACGGCCTGAATCGGGGCCGCAATCAGGTAAACCCATGGTGATGAAGTTCTCCACATTTCGATACCCCCTGGCTCTGGCCCTCGCTGCCTGGAACAGGCCATTGAAGCCTTCGAGCCTCGCATTGGTGTAGCAAGGAATGCCAACGATGAAGGACTCGCGGCAGGTGCCTCTCAAAACTGGCCAGCGCACTCCTTACTGGCTCCAGGAGAGGACAGTCGGCCGCGTACTCGGCAGCATGCTTGAGAAAATGGGTGATGCGCCACTTGGCGGCCTGTCTTGATTCGGCTCGCCGAGCCCAGCGCAGAAGTTCTTTGACACGGTAGGCCTTGGCGGTAGCGAAGCCCTGTTCGACGAGTTCCAGAAGAGCGTTCTCTTGGTTCTGCGCTCGCCCTTTTTCTGCACCCTTGAGCACGGCCCATCGGTTTGGTCCGGCAGCTTTGTCTGCCTGGCCTCAAGCTTTCTGACTTCATCTACGGCCTTGGTGAAGAGCTGTACGACATGGGACATGGAACCAATCAACCGTCACCGAGGTTGACTTGAACTCCTGTTCGACGGCGGAGAGGAACGCAGGCGACATGTCGCAGACAACTTCGACGATCTCGGGTCGCCCCCATGGGCTTTGATGAGCGCGCAGAATTTCGCTAGGCATTCCCTGCCCTTGCCGGGAGTCGCAAAGACACGGGCTTGTCGGATCGATCCAGGTCGATGAAGACGGTAATGTAGTTGTGGCCGCGCTTGGAAGCGGTCTCGTCCAGGCCGATCTCAGATCCAGCGCAGCGATCGCTTTGGACGCATAGTGATGAACGATGCGCCACAGACGCTTGTCCGTGACCTCAACGTGGCGGGCTACGGCGTTGACTGGCATCTCGCGGATGAGGCTCATGACCACCTGCTCAAAAAGCAGGGTGAAGCGAATGCCTTCCCTGTCCACGGGGCATCCACCCGCCGGATTCCGTGTTCCGGACAATTGATCCCCGGTAGTTGGGCTGTGAGGTAGCAATGATGCTGGAAGAAGTTGAGATGCCGCCAAGTGTACTCCTTGAAGTCAATGAGCCTTGCACGCGGCGCCGCACTCAGGGCACGGATACAGCGCTCTGTGGTCGGCACCGAGTTCCAGATGGAGCTTGGTTGGCGTATGGTCGGTATCAAGACGTTGGCTCATAACTTTCCAGGGCGGCTGAGGCCAAGACCCAAGGCGAAGATTTGTTCAGCAAGCATGGCAACCCTCCTGAGGGAGGGCTACCCAAACTGATCGAGGTCGGTCAATTCAACATTAAACGTCGAAGAACCAAATTTTTAGGGTTAATCTCGTTTGTTATCACTGAGATGGTTTATTTGCGAGGGGATCTAATATGGGTGCAGACAATTATGAAATTAAACCGCTAGCGATATCTATAATTACAGCCACATATAACGTAGCCCTAGATCTCCCTCGGCTCATCGATAGCCTTCGTAACCAAGCAAATAAAAATTTTGAATGGATTGTAGCAGATGGTGGATCAACTGACGAGACGCTTGAAATTTTGAATCAGGTAGAAGATTTGAATCTTATCGTTGATTCTGAGGTAGATTTTGGAATTTATGACGCGCTGAATCGAGCGATAAAATCCTGCTCCGGAGATTACTATCTAGTTTTAGGTGCAGACGATGTGTTGTATCCTAATTCGATTGAGTATTTTTATTCTATCATTAAAGAACAAAATTTTCCGGATTTGATTGTTGCGAATGTTGAAAAAGATGATGGAAAAATATTATATCCAGTTAAAAAGTGGAAATTTTTATATTCACAGCGAGCATATGTTTCTTCGCATGCTGTAGGAACATTGATATGCAAAAAATTGCATGATATTCATGGATATTACTCTTCAAAATTTCCGATTGCCGCAGATCAATTTTTTTTAAAAAAAGTTGGCGACTCCGGATGCGTGATTCATTACGCTGAATTTGTTGCAGGGAAATTTGGTTCTAAGGGAGTCAGCAATTTTGATATGCTCGGATCTCTTACCGAGTTTTTTCGAATTCAAATTATGACTGGCGAATGCAAGTATTTGCAAATTTTAATTTATTTTTTAAGGCTATTAAAAAATATAAAAAGGTTTGGTCGTGCATAAGGCTAATGTTTCTGTCGTTATACCTTGCTTCAATTCAGAAGCAACTATTTTGCGTGCGCTCGATTCTGTTTTACAACAAACGCTAGTTCCGAACGAAATAGTTATTGTCGATGATGGTTCGAGCGATAGTACGGAGTCAATTGTCTCTTTTTTTTTACATTCAAATTCTCTGATAAATATTAGGTACTTTCGTTTGTCAGTAAATTCTGGCCCGTCAAAGGCTAGGAATATTGGATGGAATTATAGCATTTCAAAATATGTTGCTTTTTTAGACGCAGATGACACATGGCATCCAAAAAAAATTGAAATTCAATACGAATTCATGGAACAAAATTCGTACGTTGATATTTGCGGCCATGCGTCAGGATTATTTAAAGATGAGATAGATGAGGTCTCAGGAAAAAAAGATTTTTTTTTGTTTTTCTTACATCACTTATTAATAAAAAATAGGTTTAGTACTCCATCTGTAATTATTAAACGTGAGATTTCTTTTCGATTCAATGAAACGATGCGATACTCTGAAGATTATAATCTTTGGTTGAATTTGGCAGCTTCGGGACATTTTCTCGCGTTTATTCCAGAGACTTTGTGTTATTTGCATAAAGAACGATATGGGGAAGCTGGCCTATCCAGCAACCTGATTCATATGTGGCTTGGCGAGATATCTTCATTTTTTGAACTTTGGAAGAAAAACTCTATTTCGCTTTTAGTGTTATGTTTTTTTTGTGCGTTTTCATTTTTGAAACTTGCTAAACGTTTTTTCTGTAATAAAATACTTCGTTTTTTTATTCTTAATAAATTTAAAAAAATAATATATTTAAATAGCTGAATATTTATGAGGTGATTTTTTTGTGTAGTTGTTATTTGTTGTTACACGCTAGAAATTCAAAGCAAAATTTAGCATATATACACAGTAATTCTATTGATTGGCAGCTTTTAAAAACGAATGTTAGAGTAGAGCCTTTTTTTGCATAGCTACTATCGTCTGAAATTCGAGTATTATGAATATCAGAGAATATTTAAAATTGTCTATTATTCTGTGTACTATCTCATAGCCTCAAATTATTGGAAGGTGGGGTTTGTCGCTCGCTTACAATACGGTTGTTGTAAATGACTAAGACCGTTGCAATTACCGGCGGAACCGGTTTCATTGGCCGTCATCTTGTGGCCCGCCATGTGGCTCTTGGCGATGAGGTCCGTTATCTGACGAGGTCGAGTTTAAAAACGACTTTAGCTGGCGCTACGCCCTTTATCGGAGATATACGCTCCGGGGTAAACCTTAGAGCCTTTGCCGCTGGCGTGGATGTACTTTATCACTGCGCGGCGGAACTGCATGATGCGTCCATAATGGATGAGGTCAATGCGCGGGGCACAGAACGGTTGTTGGCCGCTGCCCAAGGTGAAGTCGGGCTTTGGGTGCAGTTGAGCAGTACCGGGGTCTATGGTCCGGTGCGCCGCGGTGTTGTTGATGAAGAGAGTATTCTTGCTCCGGTCAATTCGTACGAGCGAACTAAGGCAGCGGGCGATGCGCTGGTTCAGGCGGCCGCTAAGAACGGCTTGAAGTGCTTCATTCTCCGCCCTTCGAATATTTATGGTCCGGACATGCCCAATCAATCTTTGTTTCAGTTGATTCGCATGATCGATCTGGGCTTGTTTTGTCATTTCGGCCCCAGGGAGACCGTGGCCAACTATATTCATGTCAGCAATGTCATTGATGCGCTGGTGTTGTGCTCAGACAGCAGCTCGCCTGAGGCAGGGCGTGCATACATCGTTTCCGACTCATGTCCGATGGAGCACTTTGTCGGATTGATTGCCAGGGCTCTGGGCCGCAAAGCGCCTCGCTGCCGCTTGCCGGAATTGCCGGTCCGAATGTTGGCGCGTGTCGGGCAGTATCTGCCCGGCTTCCCCCTGCGTGAATCGCGGATCGACGCCCTGACTAATGCCGTACGCTACAATTCAGCCCGAATTGAGCTTGAGCTGGGGCACCGCAACCGCGTCAGTCTTGAGGAAGGCGTCACCGAACTGGTTGAGGCGCGGAAAAATTATTCATGAAAAAAATATGCTTTGTTACATCTACCCCAATGACAATGCGTGCTTTCATGTCCAATCATTTCAAGGCGCTCTCTGGTTTGTATGAGTTAACCGCAATCTCAAATTTTCATTCTAAAGGTGATTTTTCTGGCTGGAGTTCAGGTATTCAATGCGTGAGTATTCCCATCGCCAGGCCTATTCGGCCCTTGCCAGACATTGTGTCGCTTATTGAGTTGTATCGCCATTTTCGAACGAACCGTTACGACGCTGTTCATTCGATAACCCCGAAAGCCGGTCTGCTGGCAATGCTTGCAGCCTTGATGGCCGGTATTCCGCTACGAATTCATTGTTTTACTGGTCAGGTTTGGGCAACTCGGAATGGCTTAGCTCGTGAAATGTTAAAGCGAGCGGACAAGCTTATTGTTTCATGTGCCACGCATGTTCTCACGGACAGTTACTCTCAGCGTGATTTCCTCGAAGCTGAAGGAGTTTTGAGTTCAGGCCAGGGAGTTGTGCTCGGACACGGTTCGATATCAGGTGTGGATTGTGACCGGTTTTGTCCGGACAGTGCGGTCCGTGAAAGGGTCAGACGTGAACTTGGTATTCCGCAAGATGCGCTCCTGTATGTATATCTTGGGCGCTTAACTCTCGACAAGGGCGTGCTCGACCTTGCGCAGGCATTTTCTATGCTGGCTCAAAAGTGCAATGATGCTTGGCTTCTTATTGTCGGCCCTGATGAGGCTGGTATCTCTGCTCAGATATATGACCGGTGTAGATCTGTGCAGAATCGGGTCATCCGCGTAGATTACACTTCAACCCCTGAAAATTACATGGCATCTTCAGATGTCTTCGTCTTGCCCAGCTATCGAGAGGGGTTTGGAAGCGTCATTATCGAAGCTGCCGCTTGTGGCGTGCCAGCAGTAGCGTCCTGCATCTATGGCCTTACTGACGCTGTCGCTGACGGTGAAACCGGGCTTCTTTACCCTGCTGGTGATATCGAGAAATTGCTAGATAGTCTGTTGCGCTTTTATGATGACCCAGTCATGCGTGTCGAGATGGGCATGAAGGCGCGAGAGAGGGCGGTAACAAATTTTTCGATGGATTATGTAACGTCCGAAATGGTGCATTTTTATTCAGGTCTCATGCACGAAGATACTTAGCCCTCGTTATGACGCCTAGGATAGATTTTACAAATCTGGGTCAATCAAGAATGACGCCACCGCAAAAAGTCGTCATCCCCTTGAAAAAGGGGGATCCATGCCTTTTTAACTATTTGAAAAGAATGGATTCCCGTCTTCGCGGGAATGACACCCATGCTTCTTTCGGGACAATTTTGCAGTGACATCAAGAATGCTTCTTTGCTTTAAGATACATGGAGTGTTTACATGAGTAAGGTCGAAGTTGGCCGATCAAAATCGAGTCTCGCCTCTCGAACAATTTTAGATGTTCCTGCTAATGGGGAGGCTCTTTTTGCTTTTGTCCTGGCTTTTACGCTTGGCGTGGCGCTTAGGCTGATAGAACTGGAGTACTGGCAGGCGGATCATTTGTTTATTGACGGCGAACCGCTCATGGCTACCCATGACGCCTATGCTTGGCTGGCGGGAGCCAAGGGAATTGGCAGTTATGTCGATTCAGCCTTGGCGGGGCTCATCCGATTCATACATCAAATAACCGGACTGCAACTCGGGACAATAGGTTTTTGGCTGCCGGTATTGACCGTACCCTGGCTCGCGTTGCCCGCCTGTTTGTTGGCGCGGTTCATGCGTATGACGGAAGCGGGTGTCATTTTCGCAGTCATGTCAGGTTCAAGTATTGGGTTCCTAGTCCGTACACGGTTGGGATTCTGTGATACGGATCTTCTCGCCCTGTTTTTTCCGCTGTCTTTTGCCTGTGCCTTGACCGCTTGGTTGATTGTCCAGACTGGACAGAACTGGAAGAGGTCGACAGATGAGTCCGAATTTCATGTCAAACTTTCGGTTTCTCTAGCGCTCCTGGCAGGAGTTTGTGGTGCGCTGAATTTTCTTACATATACGCAGGGCGGCAGCATTCTTTTGGCTGTGCTCGGCATGTCGGCCCTGCTGGGTTTTGGGCTCGCTCCCAAAGGGCAGTTGATGCATGTATGGGCTGTTTTGATATTGGTCTATGCCCTGACTTTCGGTGGCCTGCTTGGCTTGGCTCTGGCCCTGGCTCTGGCAATGACCTTGATCTTGCGTCCGTTTTTTTTCAAGCAGCACTATGGACTGCTGGCTTTGCTTTTTGCCACCATTCTGATTTTTTTCTACACTGAACTGCATACGAAGGTGATCACCTATTCCAATATGGTTATAGCCTACGCAAAAACTCAGCCCATAGAAATGGCAAGCAACGCCAGTTCGTTGCAGTTACCGGATATAGTTCAAAGCGTCCGTGAGGCGCAGAATCTTCAGTGGCTTGTTATGACCGAGCGTATTGCCGGCCATGTTGCCTTGTTTGTTTTTGGTGTGGTGGGGTATGGCTTTGCAGTTATCCGCAGACCGCAGCTCCTCGTGTTTTTACCTTTTCTTGTTCTTGGTATGGCCAGCGTGACGCTTGGAAACCGTTTTGCCATGTACGGCGGGGTTACTCTTGGCGTCGGCTTCGGTTTTGGGGTGGCGGAATTGATGCGGCTGCTTGGGCAATCGCAAGGGAGACGATGGATTGCTCAACTTGCCCTTTGTTGTATCGTTTTCTGGCCGGCGGGAGATATGATGAGCCAGATGCAGCCGGTCACTGTTTTGCCTAGAGTCTACGCCCAGACGTTTTTGGATTTGCGCGACAGGGTCGACCCCGACGCCAGGCTTTGGCAGTGGTGGGATTACGGATACGCAGGGCAGTATTACGCGGAACGTCTGACCTTCGGAGATGGCGGGGCACATGACGGGAAGTGGCTGTACCCGCTGGCCCGTGTGCACAGCACCGACTCCGCGCTCCAGGCTAGCCAGCTTATGAAGTATGTGACTCAGGCTCAGCGCAAAAATTCCGATAATCCAGACACGGCTTCATATTACTGGTCCAATCCTTTAGCCGGACTTGAACTCATGGGTGCGCCAGCGGCGAACGCTTTTGTCGAAAATCTTGCTGCGGTTGAAGAGAATTTCTCGGTCGACCTGCCGTCGCAATACCTGGTGCTCTCCTGGGAAAATTTGCGTCTGGCCAGTTGGATCAGCTATTACGGCAACTGGGATCTGGTTTCAGGTGCGGCCGCCCAAGGCAAGATTCAGCAGGTAAGGGGCGAGGTCAAGGTTGATACAACTACTGGAGCTATTCTGGTCAATGAAAGACAGATGCCCGTCGATTCCATCGACGTGGTGGAACAAGGCGGGATTCGGCAATTCGAGTGGCCAAAAAATGCGAACGCGCACGTAATTATCAATCAGCTTTCCAAACAGGTTTTCCTGATGGACTCCAAGATGTACAGATCCATGATGGTTCAGATGCTCATTGGGAACACGAAATCTTTCGAGCCCCACTTCGAGCTTGTGGACGACAAATTCCCCTGGACCCGGGTTTACCGAGCCAAATGATGAAGCGCTTCATGGATGTTATGGTTTCAGCGGTTGCATTGTGCGTTCTGTTGTCTCCCATGGTCGTGATCGGAATCCTGGTCTGGCTCAAGATGGGGTGGCCGCCTTTTTTTTCGCAGCTCCGACCTGGCTTGCACGGCAAACCTTTTACGATGTACAAATTCAGGACAATGAGTGCCAAAAAAGACAGGTTTGGACGGTTGTTGCCTGATGCGGAGAGACTGACCTCATTTGGGCGATTTCTGCGTGCGACCTCACTGGATGAATTGCCCGAACTTTGGAATGTTCTTAAGGGCGAAATGAGTCTTGTTGGGCCTCGTCCCCTGCTGATGGAATACTTGCCTCTATATTCTGCGGAGCAGGCGAGGCGTCATGAAGTTCGCCCGGGCATCACTGGTTGGGCCCAGGTCAATGGTCGTAATGTATTGAGTTGGGAGGAAAAATTTGCCTTGGATGTTTGGTATGTTGACAATAAGAGCACCACATTGGACCTGAAAATTTTCTGGATGACACTCCAGGCTGTTTTCCGCCGGGATGGAATCTCTGCTGCTGGTCACGAAACAATGCCTCGTTTCCAGGGAACAAACGGTATGCGAGGTGACAAATGAGCGGCACGTATATTTTGGGTGCCAACGGGCACGGCAGGGTGGTGTTGAGCGTTTTGCGCTCCAACGGGGGTGACGCCCTCGGCTTTTATGATGATGCGCCGGAGTTGAGCGAAGCGATCATTTCCGGGCTTTCCGTGCTGGGACGGCTTGAAGATTTCGGCCGGTTGTCGGGTGCGGAGGCCATTATTGGTATTGGTGACTGTAAAGTCAGAAGGATGGTTGCGTCTAAATTCCGGGACATTCTCTGGGCTGTTGCCGTACATGCCCATTCCTGGGTCGACCCTTTGTGCACTGTAGCGCTCGGTTCGGTCGTATGCGCCGGGGCAGTGGTCCAGGTTGGCGCTCAAATAGGGGCTCATTGCATCATCAACACAGGAGCAACTGTGGACCATGATTGCCGGATTGGAAATTTCGTACACATATGCCCAGGAGTTCATTTGGGGGGCAACGTTACTGTCGGGAATGGTTCTTGGCTCGGAATCGGAAGCCAAGTTATCCAGGGTATCACAATCGGGAAGAACGTCATGGTCGCGGCGGGTGCCACTGTGGTGCGGGACATCTCTGACAATGCCGTGGTCATGGGTACCCCGGCCCGTATTGTGAGGCATCAGTCTTGCTGAACAGCAGAATTGCGCCATGGCCCGCGTTCGCGGAAGACGAACGGGCTGCGGTGGCCCGCGTACTTGAGTCCGGGAAAGTCAATTATTGGACGGGAGACGAGTGCCGGCTGTTCGAAACGGAATACGCCGCATATGTTGGTCGCAGGCATGGAATAGCCTTGGCCAACGGCACCTTGGCGCTGGAGTTGGCCTTGCACGCTTTTGGTGTTGGGTCGGGTGATGAAGTCGTGACAACCTGCTGGTCCTTCATCGCTTCAGCCAGCTGCGCCGTTGCCAGGGGAGCGGTGCCTGTTTTGGCGGATGTCGATCCCTTTTCTCGGAACATCACGGCGGAAACCATTGCCCGGGTTCTCACTCCCCGGACAAAGGCAATCATCTGCGTGCATTTGGTTGGGTGGCCGTGTGACATGGACCCCATCATGGAATTGGCCCGCAAGCACGATCTTGTCGTCATCGAGGACTGCGCCCAGGCCCATGGTGCCCGGTACAAGGGGATGCCTGTGGGCTCTTTCGGCCACGCTGCTGCATTTTCCTTTTGTCAGGACAAGATCATCACTACTGGCGGTGAAGGAGGCATGCTCCTTTTGGATGATGAGCATGCCTGGAAACGCGCCTGGGCATACAAGGATCACGGCAAGAGTTGGGACGCAGTATATAGCAGGGAAGAACCGGCGGGCTTTCGCTGGTTGCACGAATCCTTTGGCTCCAATTGGCGGATGACCGAAATGCAAGCGGCTATCGGACGTATTCAGCTCGGGAAGCTCGATACCTGGGTTTGCTTCCGCAGGAAAAATGCAGAGTATTTGGCGCGGAGGTTGTCCTCATTGCCTTGGGTGAAAGTATCCGAGCCTGGAAAGGATTTTTTTCATTCCTACTATAAATTTTACCTGACGTTGGATGCCGCTGGGTTTCGCGAAGGTTGGGATCGGGACCGGATTGTCGCTAAGATCAACGCGCAAGGAATGCCTTGCTTGGCAGGTATCTGCCCTGAGATCTACCGCGAACAGGCTTTTGTGCAAATCGGGCTGGGCCCTGCTGCAAGTTTGCCAGTTGCCAATGACTTGGGCCAAAGAAGTATTCTTTTGCTCGTTCACCCGACAATTTCTTCCGAAGATATTGAAGGGTATGCCGAGGTGGTCGGCGGTGTTTTAAAAAAAGCCATGCGAAGTGCGACCTCCGGCAGCATACAATGAATTTTTGGTGCAATAAAAATCTCTACCTCATGCTCCTTGGCGAGAGCGGGCTGTTTGCTCTGGCTCTGATTCTGGCTTATGGTCTGCGTTTTGAGTTCGAAATTTCTCCGGAATTCTTTCTCCAGATGTTGAGGATGATGCCCGCCGCCGTGGGCCTGAAGCTGGCCTTTTTCTGGGTCTGCGGCCTGTATCGGGGCATGTGGCGCTATACCGGTCTGGCCGACTTGTGGAAGATCGGGCGGGCGGTGTTTATGGCCGAGGTGGCGCTGATCATCTATGTCGCGTTCACGTCGCATTTTCAGGGCCATCCGCGCTCCGTTTTTATCCTGGACCCGCTGTTGGCCTTTGTTTTCGCTTGTGGGGCGAGGGTTTTGATACGTTCTCTATACGAGGCTTCCGCGCAGCCGAAAGATTGGTTGTTTGCCCTGCTGCCCGAGAGGTTCTGCGCACCCGCCCTCGGCATCAGGGCGCTCATTGTCGGGGCTGACGATGATGGTGCGCGCATTGCCAAGGAAATCCTGGAAGTTCGAGATTCCGGGCTGCTCCTGGTGGGCTTTGTGGATGACGACCCGGTCCGGATCGGACGCAATATCCATGGCCTGCCCGTCTATGGGCCGCTGGCGGCGCTGGTGAGCGTGGCCCAGATGACCCGCGCCGAGGAGATATTGGTCAGCGCGGGTCAGGCCGGCGGTCATCTGCGGGAGATCGTGGACGCCTGCGAGGCGGCCCAGCTGCGCATCAAGAAACTGCCCGCGCTGGCCGACATCGCCAGCGGCAAGGTCTCGGTCAAGGCGCTGCGCGACGTGCGCTACGAGGACCTGCTCGGCCGCGAGGAAGTGCACCTGGACGAGGCTGGGATCAAGGGCTACCTTGAGGACAAGGTGGTGCTGGTCAGCGGGGCCGGGGGGTCCATCGGCTCGGAGCTCTGCCGCCAGATCATCCGATTCAATCCGCGCCTGCTCGTGCTTTTCGATGCCGGTGAAGAGAACCTGTACTCCATCGAGATGGAGCTTCTGCACCAGCATGGGTTCACGCGTTATGTCACGGTGCTGGGGCAGGTGCAGGACGCTGCTCTGGTGGACACGGTTTTTGCGGCCCGGCAACCGCAGGTCGTGTTCCATGCCGCGGCCTACAAGCATGTGCCCATGCTCGAATGCAACCCGTGGCAGGCTGTGACCAATAACATCCTGGGTTCGCGCACGGTCATGGAGGCCTCGGTCCGGCACGGTGTCCGGCGTTTTGTGCTCGTGTCCACGGACAAGGCCGTGCGCCCGACCAACGTCATGGGCGCGTCCAAGCGCGTGGCGGAGCTGCTCATGCATGGCTTTCAAGGCGCGGGGACGACGTTCATGGCCGTGCGGTTCGGCAATGTGCTCGGCTCGTCGGGCTCGGTCATCCCGCTCTTCCGCAGCCAGATCGAACGCGGCGGCCCGGTCACGGTCACCCACCCAGAAGTGACCCGCTACTTCATGACCATCCCCGAAGCGGCCCAACTCATCGTCCAGGCCGGTGCCCTGGGGCAGGGCGGAGAGATTTTCGTGCTCAAGATGGGCCAGCCCGTGCGCATCGCCGAACTGGCCCGGGATCTCATCGTGCTTTCAGGCAAGGATCCTTCTGAGATCGAGATCAAGTTCACGGGCTTGCGACCGGGGGAAAAACTTTACGAGGAGCTCATCACCGCCGGTGAGGACGTGCTCGAGACCGGGCACGACAAGATCATGGTGCTGCGCTCCGGCAGGGATGGCGTCGGCCAGGATGAGACGCTGGATGCGTTGTTCGAGGCGACGCGCCGTTTTGATGTGGACGGCGTGCGACGAGAGCTTGAGAGTCTGGTCCCCGAATATTCTCCTGCGAATGATGCGAGTGAGTGAACACTGCTGGTGGAAAGTGATCCTGAAATTCGGTTATTCTGGATTTTGTCTTGATTGTCGACTTCCGGAATACTAGGGGAATCCTCTGTTTCAACGTTTCTTAATGAAATACATGCACACACCAAAATCTCCCAACACAGTCAGTTATCGCGGCAAGATAGACCGTCAGGCACGTGAAAAGCTCAATCGTCACCCGGCAAAGGTCTTTTGGTTCACCGGGCTTTCGGGCTCCGGCAAATCAACCTTGGCTCATCTGGTGGAGGAAGCGCTCCATGGGCAAGGCATACGAACCTACGTGTTTGACGGCGACAATGTCCGGCACGGCCTGTGCGGGGATCTGAGCTTCTCGCCCGAGGCGAGGGCCGAAAATTTGCGGCGCATTGCGGAGATGGTCAAACTGTTCCTCGATGCCGGCACTCTGTGCCTGACCGCATTTATCTCTCCCCTGGAAGGAGACCGTGAAAAGGTGCGGCGCATCATTGGCGAGCACGATTTTTTTGAGATATATGTCAAATGCCCTATTGAAGTTTGTGAAGAGCGGGATGTCAAAGGGCTCTACAAACTAGCCAGGGCCGGGAAAATTCAGAACTACACGGGGGTGTCCGCTCCATACGACGAACCCCGTAACCCCGCGTTGGTGCTTGAAACCGACAAGTGCACGATTAATGATTGCGTGCAGGATGTTGTGGATTTTGTGCTCGAGACGCTGAACGCGGAGCGGCAATGAAGATTGACGTTCGATCCTGTCTGTATGTTGCCATTCCCGCGGCCTTGGAAGCGGGGCTGGCCATCATGGCGGTATATGAGAGCGCAGCGTGCACCGTTGAACTCAAGTCCGACAATTCGCCGCTGACGTGTGCGGATAAGGCGTCGCATGACGTGATCATGCGCTTCTTGAAGGAGACGCCGTATCCGGTCCTGAGCGAAGAGGGGCGGTCTATTCCCTATGCAGAGCGCAGGGAATGGAATCCGTTTTGGATCGTAGATCCGCTGGACGGGACCAAGGAATTTATCAAACGCAATGGGGAGTTCACGGTCAACATCGCCCTGGTTCACGATGCGGTGCCGGTATGTGGGGTCATTTTTGTGCCCGTAACCGGCCTTTTGTATTTCGGTGCGCAAGGTCTGGGCTCATTTCGCAGCGAGATGGCTGGAAAACATCCGGGCCTTGACGCGGTGCTGGTCAGTTCCACCCGCCTGCCCCAACCTTATGATCGAACGAGTTACGTGATCATGGGATCGCGATCGCACGGCTCGCCGGAGCTGGAAGAATTTGTCGCAAAGGCGCGCAGTGAACACGCCCAGGTTGAACTCGTTCCGGCGGGCAGCTCGCTTAAAATCTGCCGCGTGACGGAAGGCTCGGCGGATGTCTATCCGCGTCTGGGACCAACCATGGAGTGGGACACTGCGGCCGGTCACGCCATCGCCAAGTTTGCTGGCAAGGATTTGACTTGCTGGGAGACAGGGGCGGAGCTTGCATACAACAAGGAAAATTTGCACAATCCGTGGTTTGTGGTGCGGTGATCAGTTATTTTCGTTTCGGATTGCGGAGATGTCTTAATACTGCTTGCATTCTCCCCTCTTTTTCGATCATGTCCGACAAAATCTCTTTTTTCATAAAAAACAGTCAATAAGGCGAAGTTTGTCTTACGGTTCATTAAGAGATTGACGCCGCCGTTGACGCATGGTTTACGCTGTTTCCGATTTTAAACTATTCTTAACGCGCAGGCTGCGAGTTTGTTTAGAGATCAAAATATTTTTTTGGCCTATTATGACGTCACTGCAAAACGTCGTCATCCCCTTGAAGAAGGGGATCCACGCTTTTTAACTATCTTAAAAAGAATGGATTTCACGCGTAGGCTGACATAGCCCGCATTCGCGGGAATGACACTCAGGCTCGTTCGAGACTTTTTGTAGTTATTATTATGTGCCGATTATATGGAGTGTATTACGTGAGTTCACAGCGAAAAGGTATTATTCTTGCCGGAGGATCCGGGACACGGCTTTATCCTCTGACCAAGGGCGTGAGCAAACAGCTTATGCCTGTATATGATAAACCCATGATTTATTACCCGTTAAGCACGCTTATGCTTGCGGGAATACGTGATATCCTTATTATTTCCACACCGGTGGACCTTCCGTTCTTCGAACGCTTGCTCTGTGACGGCAGTCAGTGGGGGCTCTCTCTCACGTACGCCCAGCAGCCATCTCCAGATGGCTTGGCGCAGGCATTTTTGATTGGCGAGAAATTTCTTGGTAATGCACATTCTGCACTGGTTTTGGGGGATAATATTTTTTTTGGACACACATTGTCCGAAAAGTTGCGCCGGGCCACGGCCCGCACGCAAGGAGCCACTGTTTTCGGCTATCATGTTTCTGATCCCAGGGCGTATGGCGTGGCCGGATTCGACAAGGAGGGCAATGTCACCTCTCTGGAGGAAAAGCCCGAAAAACCCAAATCCAACCATGCGGTTACAGGGCTTTATTTTTACGACAATCAGGTCGTGGATATCGCCAAGTCCATCAAGCCGTCGCCTCGCGGGGAGTTGGAGATCACAGACGTGAACCGTCGTTATCTGGAAATGGGGAGTCTGTGCCTGGAAAAATTGGGTCGAGGCAGCGCCTGGCTTGATACGGGAACTCATGATAGTCTGCTGGAAGCCTCCCTTTTCGTACAAACAATTGAAAAACGGCAAGGCCTCAAGATCGCTTGTCCTGAGGAAATCGCCTATCGTCAAGGTTTCATTGATGCGGAGCAGCTCTGCAAACTGGGCGAAGAGCAAAAAAAGAGCGGGTATGGCATGTATTTGCTTAATCTGCTTGTGAGTGGGGAATAGGCAGTGCGAATCATCAAAACCGAAATTCCAGATGTCATGATTATCGAGCCCCGTGTCTTTGGAGATGAACGAGGCTTTTTCATGGAAACCTGGCAGCGAAAAACTTTTGCCGAGAATGGGATTGATTTTGATTTCGTGCAGGATAATCACAGCTTGTCCGGCAAAGGGATCTTGCGCGGCCTGCATTACCAGCTTCGTCAGCCGCAGGGGAAATTGGTGCGGGTCATTGCCGGTGAAGTTTTTGACGTGGCGGTGGATATCCGGCAGGGGTCCCCTTTCTTTGGCAAATGGGTCGGCGCCACGCTTTCCTCGGAGAACAAGCGCATGTTCTGGGTGCCGCCGGGGTTTGCGCACGGTTTTTATGTGCTGAGCGAGCAGGCGGAATTTGTGTATAAATGCACGGGCTTTTATGCGCCCGAATATGAGCGAAGCATTATCTGGAACGATGCGGAGCTGAATATCGCATGGCCTCTTCACGGCGAACCGGTACTCTCCGATAAGGATAAAAACGGTTTGCGGTTTGCGGATGCGGATGTGTTTCCGGCGGGGTTCGTCTTGGGGGGCGCTCAGTGAAGAAGCTTCTCGTTACGGGTGGGGCTGGGTTCATCGGGTCCAATTTTGTGCGCTATTGGCGCTCCACATATCCGCAAGACGTTGTCGTTGTCCTTGACGCCCTGACCTATGCAGGAAATCGGGCCAATTTGGCAGGCATAGAAGAAGCTGGAAAATTTAGATTCGTGCATGGAAATATCCTCGACCAAGCCCTGGTTGAGGATTTGCTCCGTTCTTACGAACTTGACACAGTGGTTCATTTTGCCGCCGAATCGCACGTGGATCGCTCCATTCTCGGACCGGATGCCTTTATCGAAACGAATATCGTGGGCACGCATAGTTTGCTCAAGGCTGCGCGCGCAGTCTGGTTGGAGGAATGGAAAGGGAAAAGAGATGTCCGTTTCCATCATGTGTCCACAGATGAGGTTTATGGCACCCTCGGGCCAACCGATCCCGCTTTCACCGAAAAAACACCCTACGCGCCCAATTCTCCATATGCAGCCAGCAAGGCGGCGTCGGATCATTTGGTGCGAGCATACATGGAGACATACGGCCTGCCCGTTACCATCAGTAATTGCTCCAATAACTACGGGCCCTACCATTTTCCGGAAAAGCTCATCCCCTTGGTAATTACCAACATTCTTGATGATCGGCCGCTGCCGGTGTACGGGGACGGCTTGCAGATACGCGACTGGCTGCATGTGGAAGACCATTGCCGTGGCATCGATTTGATCCTCAAATCAGACAGAGTTGGCGAGTGTTTCAACATCGGCGGTAACAACGAGTGGGCCAATATCGATATCGTCAAGCAGGCTTGTCGGCTGATGAATGAAGCCATGCAGGAAGAGCGCTACCGCGAGGCGTTTCCAAACGCCCTGTCTGCACTGAGAGGAAAGTCGGAGGACCTGATCACCTTTGTGACTGATCGGCCTGGGCACGATCGGCGATACGCCATAGACGCTACCAAATCCGAGTCAGTGCTGGGATTTGCGCCCAACGAGACCTTCGCGTCGGGTATAGCCAAGACGATTCGGTGGTATCTGGAAAACGAGAAATGGTGGCGTGAGGTCCAGAATGGTGATTACAGGCAGTGGATGGCTGCACAGTACAACTTGTAAACTGCAGAATACTGTTCCAGGAATCAAAGTAATATATGCGTGATTTTCCAACATCGCCGCGAGAGATGTTCGCAAGTTTGTGGCGCAATCGTTCACTTGTGATAGCTTTAACCAAACGAGAAGTAATTGGGCGCTATCGGGGCTCATTTTTAGGGCTATTTTGGTCTTTTTTTAATCCGCTTTTCATGTTGGCCGTGTACACATTCGTTTTCAGCGTGGTCTTTAAAGCTCGATGGGGAACAGGCGCGGAATCAAAAGCCGAATTCGCTTTGATTTTGTTCATTGGGCTCATTGTATTCAATCTTTTTGCGGATTGCGCGATCCGATCTCCCGGGTTGATTCTCTCAAATGTGAATTACGTGAAGAAGGTGATTTTTCCTTTGGAAATTTTGCCGTTCGTCACGCTGGCTTCCGCCTTTTTTCATACAGCGATCAGTCTTGTCGTATGGGTACTCGCGTACACCATTTTCATCGGCCCGCCGCATGCGACCATTGTGTATTTTCCGTTTGTCGTTATGCCGCTTGCTTTTTTTGTTCTTGGGATGTTGTGGACAATGTCCGCACTCGGCGTTTATTTTCGGGATCTGTCTCAGATTGTAGGTCTGCTGACAACCGTAATGATGTTTGTTTCTCCTATTTTTTATCCCGTGGATGCAGTTCCAAAATCATACCAGGTTTTCATATACTTGAATCCCCTTATGCCTGCTATTGCTCAAATGAGAAACGTCATGTTCTTTGGTATTAATCCCGACTGGAGCTTGCTTATAGCATATTGGGGAGCGATGCTTTGCATCGCTTGGTTTGGCTTTTTCTGGTTCCAAAAAACGCGTAAGGGATTTGCCGATGTCCTTTGATAATGCGATTATTGTTGAAGAACTCGGTAAGTGCTACCAGATATACGAGTCTCCGCGGGATCGATTGAAACAAACGCTGTTTCGTGGACGGAGAAACTATTATCGTGAATTTTGGGCGCTCAGAAATGTGCAGTTTTCCGTCGGGCGGGGAGAGACTGTCGGCATCATAGGGCGCAATGGATCCGGCAAGTCGACATTGCTTCAGCTCATTTGCGGGACTTTGGCCCCCACCACCGGACAGGTGTTCGTTGATGGCCGCGTGTCCGCCCTGCTGGAGCTTGGTTCCGGCTTCAATTCTGAATTCACCGGCATTGAAAACGCGGAGATGAATGCGACTCTGCTGGGGCTAAGCCCCAAGGAGTTCTCAGATAGGCTGCCGTTCATTGAATCGTTTGCGGATATTGGCGGGTTCATCGGGCAGCCGGTCAAGACATACTCCAGCGGGATGATGGTGCGGCTGGCTTTCGCAGTTGCAATTAGCGTCGAGCCGGACATCCTGATAGTTGACGAAGCACTGGCGGTGGGAGACGAACTTTTTCAGCGGAAGTGCTTTTCCCGTATCGAGGATCTCAAAAAAGGCGGCTCAACCATCTTGTTTGTCTCGCATTCGGCTTCTCAAATTGTTGAATTGTGCAGTCAGGTAATCCTGCTGGAAAAGGGGCGGGTGCTGGCCATGGGCGATCCCAAAACGATGGTCGGCTTTTATCAGAAGCTGCTGTTTGCGCCAGATGACAAACAAGAAGCGATTTGCAGAGAGATAACGCAAAGCCTTGGCGGGATGTCCCATGATCAGCCTCAGCCGGCCGTTCATGTCGACGCGCCAGAGATATCCGCGAGCTTTGATCCGCACCTCAAGCCGGCAAGCACCCTGGCGTATGAATCCCATGGAGGAGTCATTCGAGATGTCCGCTTGCACGATGCCAGCGGGTACCAGGTAAATCTGCTGGAGCGAAATGAAATCTACAATTGTAGTTATGAAGTCGATTTTTTTCGCGCTGCCGCGGATGTCCGCTTTGGGATGTCCATCCGTACGGTCAGCGGGCAGGCCTTGGGGGGCGCGATGTCGGCTCCTGTTTTGGCCGGAGCGGTCGTTGCGGTCGAGCAAAAACAGACGGCGAAAGTCCGTTTCACATTGCGTATGGTGCTGAATCCGGGCACGTACTTCGTCACTGTCGGCGTTTTTGGGAATGTCGGCGGTGAAGAGACGGTGCTGCATCGTGTCGTTGATGCGCTTGTCTTTCGGGTTGTACCTGTTGCTTCAAACCTGGAAACCGAAGCGGTTTATTTTGAATTTCATCCGCAAGTGAGTGTTCATGGTTGATAGATCCCAGGCTTTGATTGTCTCGGCGCCCAATGACGGGGGAGTGTTTGTCGTGCATAGCTCAAACATTTACCAACTTGACGACTTGAGTTCTACAGGGCTTGCATTCGGTTCCGCTGCCGCTTACCGCGCGGTGCAGCCGGATTCGGTCTTCAAATATGGCGCAGGCAACAGTTGGAAGCACATTGACAAAGAGTTGGTCGCCGATATTCATGATGTGCTGGTGGTCGGAGAGTCGATTTACATCGTAGGCACGGAACGGAACGCAATTTATGAATTCGATGCCGACGGGCGAGAGATTCGGCGCTGGGAATTCGGCGGGGAGGAGGATTCCAAACACATTAATTGTCTGGAGATGTGGAATGGTCGGGTCGTGTTCAGCGCCTTTGGCGACTTTAAGACTCATCGAGAATACAAAAACGGGACCTTTGAGACCGGTTTTGTCGCTGACCTGCTGACAGGGGAGTGTCTGATAGGGGCGTTGTCGCAGCCGCATAGCCTGCGATCTCACGGTGAGGGGCTTCTTCTCGCGAATTCTGAGTTGGGAGAAATTCGAGAATATGACGGATACGGGATGTTGGTCAGAAGCAAATATCTTGGCGGGTATACCCGAGGAATCGCTTTTGACACGGATAGGCTGTATGTCGGACTGAGTTGTTCTCGAAATGTGGAAAGCACGGCGAAGTCGATGGCGGTCGTTCTTGTGTTGGATAGAGTGAAGTGGGAAGAAATTTCAAGAATCGAAATGCCATGTCCTGAGATTTATGATATTAAATGTATAGATGACTTGTCTTTAGCTTTTGCGGTAATTGCTGAAATTTCACATGGTTTATGCGTAAAGTATCGTGATCTTTTGAAAAATGGAAGTTGCTTGTTTGCTGTTGATAAAAAGGTTCTAAACGTCATAGAAACTCAAGAACGACAGATTTCTGTAGCATTAGAGATGTTAGAGAATGAGCGCAAGGCGTCGCATTCGCTGATAAGGGCGCTGGATACGCAGGTCAGGCAAAATGAGGAGTTGCAGCAACGTTTACTAGATGTTTTAGAAAGCTCTTCATGGCGTTTTACTGCGCCGTTGCGCGAGATATTCAGTTTTTTTTCACGCAAACGATAAATTGTCGAGGCCGTTGTAAAAAGCTTTGAAGGACCTGGACGTCACTCCCGCGGATGTGTGCCCAAGCATGTGGAGGAGGTCCTTATCTTTTCGACACGTTAAGCAGGATCCGTTTTTTCAAAGAAATGGTGTTTTTTTGCGTCGACGTCATGGGATCGATTTGAGAGAGGCTACGAGGGTTGTGCTTAATGCATGGGTGTTGATTTTATAGTAACCGCTCGCTTTTGTCTTCCCTCACAGTAATGTTATAATTATATTTTGGAGTTGAATAGTGCTCATGGGAAAATTTAAAACTTTATGCTCTAAGCTTCGCTCCAAAATAAAGCATGTCGGCTTTTTCATGGCATTAGTTCTTATATTTAATAAAATAACCCGTATGGTATTCAATAAGTATAAAGCGTGTTTTCTTCACAAACAATATGGCAAAAATAAAAAAGCTTTTAGTTCAATTCCCAGAAAAAAAAATCTTATCACTATGGTGAAAAACGAAAGCGCTCTTATTGATGTTTTTCTCGCTCATGCTTTAACAATGTTTGATAATATAATTATCGTTGATCATATGTCAACAGATGGAACGTATGAATATATTCATAGTTTAAGGAGTCGCTTCCCGCAAATTCGTTGTTATAGATTTTGTAATGAAGGGTATTTTCAGTCAGAAGTTATGACATGGATAGTTCATCATCTTGTGGATGCGGATGAAGAGGGTTGGGTTTTTTTTCTAGATGCGGATGAATTTTTGCCGTTCGCGACTCGTGAAGAATTTGATCGCGAATTGATAGAATTGTCATCTTATCCCGTTATTGCATTATCCTGGAAGAATTTAGTTCCGCTGGAAATGGATAGTGGCACCGTGCACGGAACCTTTTTTTTAAAGCCGCCCAAAGAGTCTGAGTTTCACAAAATTGCATTTCAGCCAAATTTGATACCCCTCAAGTCATACAGGATAGCTCAGGGAAATCATGCGTTACTGATTGGAAAAAGTGATCATCAATATTATCCGGCGAAAAATGGTTTTCCAATATATCATCTTCCTGTCCGGACAAGGCGGCAAATGATTGATAAGATACATCAGGGTGTGAACGCCTATCGTAAAATGGGACAGCACCGGAATGCTTCACAAGGAATTCATTGGGATGAAATTGCCTGCCTAGTGAACAATGAAAACCTTGCTGAAGAAGTTTTGATTGATATGGTCGTGCGTTATGGATTTCCGCTTGTACCTCCATACGGTATGACGCGGGTCGAATTGCTTGCCAAGGGTTATGAGCAGATATTGATAAACGTCGAAATGTATGCAGAATTTCCAAAATTTGAAAATGATGTCTACATCAGCGATCAAGTATGTGATATTTACAGCAACAATGCAGGGTTTGGCGGCCCGGGTGGCCAGGAAAAGTCTATTACGCTGGATACCCATACTAATATTTTGTACTATGCTTAACAAATTCTTATGTAATTTTATGCTAAGTTGGGATGAAATTGAGGATAATCCTGATTTTTGTCCTGCTTACGTGGGTTTTCATTCTTTTCATCGTCAAAAAAAACATGAACTCCTTTTTTCAAGGGGAAGTGGGCCTGTGGTGACATTTTAGTACGTTTTTTTGCGAGGCGTCTGTTCGAGCACATGGCGCGATATAATTTTCAATGGGGGGATGTAATGAGTGTTAATGCTGCTGACATGATAGATTTTTTTGCTCCGGCTGGAATAGAGATAGAGACATTGACTCCCTCGGCGTGGGGTGGTCACATCCCTTTTATGCTCTGCCTAATGAATTTTATTCGACCTAAAACGTACGTTGAGCTGGGTACCCATTATGGAGCAAGTTTTTTTGCTGTGTGTCAAGCTGTCAAGTTTTATGATATAGAGTGCCACCCGACAGCGGTTGACCTGTGGATCGGTGATGAGCACGCAGGTGTTTACGATGAAAGTGTTTATAATGATTTCACGTGGATATTCAATAGTAAGTACGGTGGTGTTGGGACTGTTTTAAGAGAGGATTTTAATAAAGCAGTCGAGAATTTTGAAAATAAAAGCATAGATTTGCTTCATATTGATGGTTTGCATACATATGAGGCTGTAAAAAATGATTATACAGTATGGCTTCCAAAGGTGTCGGACAATGGAATCATACTGTTTCATGATACGTGCGTGAGGGATCGTGGTTTTGGCGTCTGGAAGTTTTGGGATGAAATCAAGGATTGTCATGCATCATTCAATTTTCAGCATACGCATGGGCTAGGTGTCATCGCTTTTGGTAGCCGTGAGGATAATGCTTTGGTTTCGATTCTTGAAGAAGTGAATAGCTCGTCCAATACCCGTGAATCTTTTGAATATTTTTTCGCTAACTGTGGCCGCCGAGCTGTGAATGAGGCCCTGAGGAAATTCCAAGCCCATGATCCCCTTGTCGATTTTATCAATAAGGTTCGGTCAAAAGACAGTTATAGAAAAGCTTGGTTTCGCGTTGTTCAGAAATTTCGAGCAGTTGTTAAGTCATGATTGAAGATTATTTGGATCCCGATTGGTATTTCCGCGAGTATGGCAAAATGTTCAGCACAAAACGTCAGTTTTCGCAGTACTATTTTTCTGAGGGAGAAAGAAAGGGAGAGTTGCCTAATCCTCTTTTTAATCCGAGTTATTATAAAAAACTCGCCTGCGTTCCCAGTAGTGTCTCTCCGTTGAAGCATTACTTCAAAAATAAGGCAAAAATTTGTTGCAATACATCTTTATATTTTAATCCTTATTGGTATCGATGGCAAAATGGGGATGTTGGTTCTTGTAGTTTGCTCCACTACTTGCAAATCGGTGGGCGTCAATACAGGGATCCTTGTCCTGAGGTCGACATGACTGCACTTGCACGATCATTTTCCTCGCTTGGGGACGGATCTTATTTGACATATTTAGCCACGAATTCTGGTTCTGAAGTTGCTACGCATATGGGTGTTACGCCTTCTCCTGCGGATTTGGTCGCCAGACAACGAAATTTCTTGAGCCAGTGTCATCTTGATTTGATTATCAGGGCCTCGACTCCGGTTAAAGGGCGCAACCTGGTATTTGTTCAATGCGGAAATGACAGTGAATTTTGGAATTGGTTTGATACGGGCGCCTCGCGCGATTGGGACTTATTTGTCAATTGCTATGATGGCTTATTTTCCAAAGATTGTGAGCCAGAATATGTATGTTTGCAGAGGGGTACTAAATTTACAGGAATGTTCCAGTGTTGGCAAAATTACTCCGAAATATTCGACAACTACGATTATGTTTTTTTTATTGATGATGATTTAATTTTTAATTTTGAAGATATCTCGAATTTTTTTCAACTTACATCCATATATAAGCTAGATTTTTCTCAACCCTCTCTTTCCAAGGATTCGCATTGTGTATGGAAGTGTTTTTTTAATGCGAGGTCAGGTGGTTTTAGGTACACGAATGGCGTTGAAATCATGATGCCGTGTTTTTCAAAAAAAGCTTTGAATGCGGTGCTCCCATATTTTGTGTATAGTGTCAGTGGTTTTGGTCTTGATTTATTCTTGGCGAAAAAAGCATCTGAACGATTATTCAAATCCGGTGTTATCGATGATATAGTTGTCAAACATTGTAAAAATATTGATCAGGAGTCAGGAGCGTATTACGAATTGCTTCGTTCTTTCGGAATTAATAGTAAGTATGAATTATGGCGCATGATTGAATTGTTTGATTTGGAATTTGAATTATGTGAAATTTGATAAGAGGCTGGGCTGATTAATTGTCTTGTACGCACCACGCCATTGCCAGACGCCCGGTAAGTGATGATTGGTGGCTTGCGCTTGTGGCATCGGCTGTTGGAAAAATTGGGTTCGTATCACGTCCGTTGGTTCGTTACAGGCAGCATGATACCAATCAACTTGGAGCTGTTCGCAGCGATTTGAAAGGTGTCCTTAAAAGATTAAATAATACTAACCCACAAAGTTCTTTGCGCGCAGCGCAGCGACAAGCGCAGGCATTTTGCGAGTATTTCGCGTCGAGGCAAGACATGGCGGACGCTCTTAAACTGGCAGATGTTTACGCGACAATTCGTTCAAAATCTTATGCGGCCAGATTGCTGAGACTTTATAAATATGGGTTTTGGAAGCAAGATCTGATGCGGAATATCGGTTTAGTACTTTTTATTTAACTGCTTATATCAATGAATATTTCCGTAATCATCCCTTGTCTGAATGCATTCACTATGCTTGAATCACTTGTCATCTCTTTGCGCGGCCAGACAATGCCCCCCAATGAGATCATCGTTGTTGATTCCGAATCAATCGATGGTACATCTCAACTAGCACATTATCTGGGTTGTACAGTATTGCCTATTGCTCGGAGTGATTTCAACCATGGCGGTACGCGTAACCTAGCCTCCATCCCTGCTCAGGGAGATATTCTCGTTTTCATGACCCAGGATGCATTACCGGTGGATCCTTTTTTCCTGCAACATTTGCTAGATCCGATCATCTCAGGTAACGCAGTGGCAAGCTTTGCCCGACAAGTGCCGTATCCAGGCGCTTCCGTAGGCGAGAAGTTTGCACGAGTTTTTAACTATCCACCCGTGAGCCAGATTCGAACGCATGCAAACATTCAGTCCATGGGCATTGGAGCTTATTTTTTTTCCAACGTGTCCTCGGCGATTCGAAAAGATGTATTCATGGATATGGGCATGTTTGCGGATGATGTAATCATGAATGAAGATATGCTCATGTGTGCGAAGCTTTTAAATTCGGGACACGCTGTCGCTTATGCCGCAGAGGCGCAAGTTTATCATTCGCATGACTACTCGTTGCTGCAGACATTTCGACGATATTTTGACATTGGCGTTTTTTTTGCCAGGCATTTTAATCTTTCAAATCTTGCAACCAATGGACGCGGCGCCGCATATACACGAGAACTGCTTGCGCACATGGTAAAGCAAGGTGATATGCCAGCATTTTTTCATGCTGTTGGAGAAACATGCGCAAAATTTTCGGGCTTTACTCTTGGTAAATTAGAAAGATTCATTCCCTTGGTTGTAAAAAAACACCTCAGTATGCACGCAGGATTTTGGCAATCCAATACGTCTCAAAACAAGGCCAACCTTTGATGAAAAGAAAACTCAATTCGCTTGCTATGACCGGTATATTTGCACTTTCAGACCTGCTTGGTCTGTTGCTGGTCTGGTGTCTGAGTGTTTGGATCCGGCTCGTTTTTGACGGACAGTTTGGGCTTCTCCTTTACTGGAACCTTGTTCCTTGCCTTGGGTTGTATATCGTTTCCAATGCACTTGTCGGTTTGTATCCAGGAATTCTGCTCAGTCCCCCGGAAGAACTCAAAAAACTATCTCAGTCCACCTCTGTCATATTTCTTGCCATGACGGGAGCAGTGTTTTTTTCGAAACAGGGGGAATTATATTCACGTGGCATATTTCTCATGGCGTGGTTAGGCGCGCTTCTGGTGCTTCCGCTGTTTCGTTCTTTGCTACGTCGACATGCGCATGCCAAGGACTGGTGGGGCCATCCCGTAGTGATTCTGGGCGCGGGCAAAACCGGGCGGGAAGTGTGCAAAGCATTGGCCCGTGAGCATCGTCTCGGACTGCGGCCTGTTGCCTTTTTCGACGACGATCCAGCCAAAATCGGCACCCATATCCACGGCGTACCGGTAGAAGGGCCTCTTCATTCCGCGGGAAATTTGGCCAGTGAATATAGGGACGCTGTCGCCATCGTGGCTATGCCTGGAGTATTGCCCGCTCGTCTCGTTGAAATATTGGAAGGGCCGGCATCGGAGTTTCGTCGCTTGATTTTGATTCCAGACCTCTTTGGTGCGGCCTCGCTGTGGATTTCCGCCTTTGATTTAGGTGGAATTTTAGGTCTAGAGGTTCATCAAAAGCTTCTTGATCCACGCAGACAATGGCTCAAACGATGCATGGAGCTTGGGCTGATTTTTGTTTTTTTGCCAATTATTTTGTTGTTGTCTTTGGCGATAGCCATCTGGATCAAGAAAGATTCCACTGGTCCAGTCCTTTTTTGTCAAAAGCGTATCGGTCTTGACGGCAAAGACATAGTTATCTGGAAATTTCGGACCATGGTTCAAGAAGCTGGCGAGGTTTTGGAAGAGTGTCTGGCAACCGATTCTGATATGCGTGCCGAATGGGATCAAAACCACAAGCTCACGTGCGACCCGCGCATCACTCGTGTGGGACGCATCTTGCGCAAAACAAGCCTGGATGAGTTGCCTCAGCTATGGAATGTACTGCGCGGGGATTTGAGCCTGGTTGGCCCACGGCCCATCGTCTGGGACGAGGTGGTCAAATATCAGGGCGGCTTTGCTCTTTACAAGAAGGTAAAGCCGGGATTGACGGGGCTTTGGCAGGTTTCCGGGCGAAGCGACACCACGTATGCCGAGAGGGTTCGTCTCGATGCGTATTATGTGCGCAATTGGTCGATTTGGTTTGATATTTATATTCTGCTCAAGACACCCGGCGAAGTGTTTCGTTGCCGTGGGGCCTGCTGAGCGAATTGGGAATTTACGTGAGTTTGGTTCTTATGCGGATTGTATGAGTAAACGCCATCCCAATCGGAAAAAATAGAAAAAGTGCCCCGTCTCTACTTAAAAAGCGTACGTCAAAAAGCCCAAAGGCCAGCATGAAGCCCGTGATATAGAGCATCAGATGATGTCCTTGATAGTGTCCGTATCGAATAGCCATGACCCAGCATGCGACTAGCAAAGCCGTTCCCACTATTCCCCACCCATATATGGCCGCAAGATAAATGCTGTGCGGGTGCTTAAAGTAGCGAAACTCCGTATGAAGATTTTCTGCTTTGAGCGTGTCATAATTTCTATCGAGATGCTCTTGGTAATGGATTTGGAAGGTGCGTAAACCGTTTCCAAAGAAAGGCGCTTCCGTGATCTTTTGATACGCGAGGCTCCAAATGGGCAAGCGACTTTGGTAGGTTGAGTCCTCCAGGGGCGCTTGAAATGCGTTGAAGATTCTTTGCTGCTCACTGTCCGGCATGAATGGAAATGCGGCGCATGCCACAACCAGCAGGATAGCTACTGAAGCAAGAGATTTTTTCCATGAGCGAATAGCTGCAAATACAAATAGGGCGCTAGCCATGCCAAGGTAGGAAGATCTGCCAACGCTGAGGACGATCATGATCGACAGGATGGCCATGAGCCCATAGCCTGTATAGCGTATGGTGCGATTTGGGTGAGGGAAGCAGAGCAGGAAGAAAATCCCCAGAGCTGAGAGTTCTCCAAGTACATTGGGATGCGAAAAGGACAGGGCAAGGCGTCCGGCGTTGCCGCTGGTGCCCAAGAGTGGCGCGTCGAAAAGAAGGGTCCGCAGGCAGCTCAGAAAGAAATTCGCTGCCAAGGCGGCGGGCAGGGCAAACAGGATCGTGTGCAATCTGTCGCGAAAAAGAAGCCATCCGGCGGCCCCGGCGAAAAACGCCGCACTGAAAATCCCGGCCACATGCAGATCTTTCAGGGGGTTCCCTGGGGTAATTACGAGATAGATGAAAAAGAGAACCGGTATGAAGAATTTCCAATCAATCTCAATGTGCTTTCTGCGCCTGGCCTGAACAAGGATGAAGAATCCGAGCAGGCCTGATGTGTAGAGGACGAAATACGACCACAAATCGAACCCGAAGGAAATGCAAAGAGCAATCATCCAGAAAAAGAAAAGTCTTTGGATGCGCTGCGATGGCATATCGGCTGTCATATTTCATGCCCCTGTGACGATGAGAATTGCAGATCGTAGAGTTTCTTGTACGTGCCGCAACGTTGCAACAAGGTCTCGTGCGGACCCATATCGAGAATCTTTCCACCCTGCATAACCACGATTTTATTCGCCGAGAGAATCGTCGACAAACGGTGCGCGATGATCAGGCTGGTTCTGCCCTGCATGAGATTTTCCAGGGCCTGCTGAACGATGCGTTCCGATTCCGTGTCCAAGGCTGAGGTGGCCTCGTCGAGAATCAAAAGCGAGGGGTCTTTCATGATGGCCCTGGCGATGGTCAGGCGCTGCTTTTGCCCGCCGGACAGTTTCACCCCTTTTTCCCCCACCACAGTGTCGTAGCCTTGCGACAGCTCCAGGATGAAGTCATGGGCATAGGCAGCCTTGGCGGCCTGCTCCACGCCCTTCCGGTCAAGTTCTTTTTGTCCGTAGGCGATATTTTCCGCCACCGTCAGGTTAAAGAGAAAAGGATCCTGGGAAACGATGCCGATGTTCGTGCGCAGGCTGGGCAGGGTGTAGTCGTGCAGGGGCAGGCCGTTCAGGAGGATTTCGCCCTTCTGGCAGTCGTGAAAACGGGGGATGAGTTGCACCAAAGATGTCTTGCCCGCTCCGCTCTGGCCTACGAAGGCCACGCGCTCACCCGCCCTGATTTCAAGATTGATGTCCTTGAGGGCCGGCACCTCGGTGCCGGGGTAATTGAAGGACACGTTCCTGAATGAAAGAGAGGAAAAGGGCGGGGTGTAGACCTCCCTGCCGCCTGTTTCTTCCTGCAATTCCTTGGAATCCAAAATTTCAAAGACCCGTTCCGCCCCGGCCATGGCCTGCTGGATGGTGTTGTTGGCCTGACTGATGGATTTGAAAGGGTCGTAGAGCATGACCAAGGCCGTCAGGAATGAGAAAAACTCTCCGGGGGTGCGGTTGCCGGCGATGACCTCGCGGCCGCCGTACCAGATGACCAGGCCCGCGCCCACGGCGCCGATCAGCTCCATGAGTGGCGAGGACAGCTGGTTGTAGATGGCGCCCTTGACGCTGATCTTGACCAGGTTGTTGCTGGTCTGTCCGAATTTTTCCTTTTCGATGTCCTCGGCCGCGAACGCCTTGACCACGCGCAGGCCGTTGAAACTTTCCTGCAGGTGCGAAGAGATGTCCGCGATCTTGGATTGGTACTTGCGGCCCACCTTGCGCAGTTTTCGGCCGAAATAAATCACTGGGTAGATGGCCAGGGGAAAGACCAGGCAGGCCCAGAAGGCGAGCTTGGGGTCGCGGTAAATGATCAGGCCGACGAGACCGAACATGGTCAGGGTATGCTGGATGATGCGGATGAGTTCCGGCAGGCTCGCGCTGATCAGGTTCACGTCGTTTATGATGCGCGACATGAGCATGCCAACTCTGGTCTCCCCAAAAAAGTCCACCGGCAGACAGATGATCTTGGCGAACAGTTCGTAGCGCAGACGCTCCAGCACCTTGAGCCCGCAGTAGGACATGAGGAACTTCTGCACAAAGAGCCCGAGGCCTTTGGCCAGGAACACCCCGACCAGAAGCAAGGGCACGAACATGAGGGCGGAGGCGTCCTTTTTAATGAAGATTTCATCCAGCGCCGGTTGCACCAGGTAGGCTGCGCCGGCCGTGCAGGCAGCGACGATGCCCAGGCCGCTCATGGCCACGGCAATATGCAGCTTGTAGGGCATGAAGTAGCTGAGGCTGCGCTTCATGAGGCTGAATGTGCTGTTTCGTGGATCGATCATGCAAGTATCCGGAGGCGAGGTTGCCGTTATGAGTTTTGGGCAGTGAAAATTTGTTGTTTGAGGACCTTTAGATTGCCCATGATCGGCGTGTGCCATTGTATTTTAGAAGTGGCGAACATGTATGTTTCTTATGCCGGGCTGATGCTTTGTCGTGTTTGCGGCTTGCCCGTCGTCTGTCCTTGCGAATCCTACCGCCGCAGTCACGGTAGGGACATGTCCGTGATGCTTGGAGATTTCGTGAAGTCGGGCATCTTTACGTCCTGGTAGACCCGTTGAAATTTGCGCGTGACCTTGCGGCGGATGAAAAACGGCAGGCTAAGCCAGAACTGGCTGCGGTGCCTTATGACGCTGTTCTGAAAATCAATGAGCACCGGGCAGTCCTGGTTGCGGACCAGGATGTTGCGGCAAGCGATGCCGAAATGGTCGATGGCGTGGCGCAGCAGCACGTCCCGCCGGATGCGCTCCAGGGTCCGGAAAAAGATCAGACTCAAGGGACGGGTGTTGGCGTCGAGGTTCTTGGCCACCCCGCCGGTATCGTCGGTGACAAGCTCCATGACCAGCGCGTCACGGCCGCAATTCGTTTTTTCGATGCCGTAAAACTTCACGAAATGTTTGGCCAGATCTGCCGGAACATGAGCCATGAGGTGGCGGTGGTTGTCGAGTTCGTACCTGAGCATGTCCGGAATCCCGTATTTTTTTTGCGCGATCATGGCTGGGTCCGGGAATTCTCCTTTGTACTGGCGATGATGGGCCAGGACCTTGGCGCAGCGGGTGGAATCGTCCTTGATGGCGTAAACCGTGCTCCAGCCGCCGATGGTGGAAATTTCCGAGTCGAGTGTGATCATAAGTGTTTGTTTTTCTGTAATGAAGCGTCGTGCCTGGAGGAGAGCATAAAATCTAAAAATTTCTTGGTCTGCAATTCAATTGAAAATGTTTGAGCTGCGTGATCTCGGACTCGATTCTTCAATTCGTGGATTTCTTGCCACGGTCTGTGAAGAAGCGTGGACAATATTTCGGCGAATTCCGCCCCTCGGCTTTCAGATGGAAGAAGATGGGAGGCAAGGAATTCGGGCCAGATTTCCGGGGCTCCGCCTGCGTTCCTGGCAATGGGTACCAGGCCATTGGCCATGGCCTCTTCAAGGGCGATGCCGAGAGGTTCGCATTGGCTCGGCAGGATGAAGATGTCCGCAGCTCGCAGTTCCGTGGTAACATCGTTGACATATCCAGAAAAGAAAACCCGGTCCGTGAGTCCAAGTTTCTGGACCAGCACTTTCAATTCCGCAGAAAGCGCGCCCTCCCCAATGATATTCAAAAAAAATTTCAATTTTCTGTCGGCAAGAATTTTACATGCCTCCAAAACGTCTATGTGCCTTTTGTCTTTATTGAGCTGGCTTGTTGTTATGATTTTAAGCGTGTTGTTTGTTTGTATTTCGTGTTTCGATATTTCTGTTCCGGGATGAATTGCGGCAATTTTGAATTTTTTTGCGTAGGGTACATTTTTTAAAAATCCGCTTTTTGTGTATTCACTACAACAAACAAAAACTGGTTTTGTAAAAAAATGCAGTATTTTATTTTCAAACTTGTTTTTGATGTCTCCAGGGCTTCCAATATGGACGATGAGAGGAATGCCTGCAATTCTAGCGGCGATGCCCGCAGATTTGATGTCTTTTCCTACGTTTGCAACGACGAATTGAATTTTTCTTTTTTTGAAAAAAGAGTAGAGCTTGTATATAAGGATGGGATTGTAATCTGGGCCGAATTTTATTGGATGAGATTCAATTTTTCTTTGTGTTGCCCTGTCTATAAATCTTTTATCTTTTCCAAAAATTATCGAGTTTATATTCAATTCCTTGAGAGCTGTCGCCGTATCAATGCACCACGTCTTGACCCCGCCCCATTTCCTTGTGCTGTTGACGAATGCGATATTCATGGCTGTCCTGTGTCCATGTCCTTAGCGGAGGATTTTTGCGGAAAGCGCGTGGGCGTGGAGGAAAAGTTTGTTTCTGAGCCATGCCGGGGTTTTGGCGTCTTTTACGGCGATGCGGCCGATGCGTTGCGAGCCTGGGCCGACAACGGTCCGCTCCAGGGTCAGCGCTGCCTGGTATCCGGCCTGGGCACTGGCCTCAAGCGTTGTTCCGTCAAACTGGCCCCAGGGAAGGCAGAGGAAGGGGCAGGGCTGGTCTAGGATCGCCTCCAACTCCTTTTTGGCTCGACTAAAGTCTTCCAGGCACATGTCCAAGCGCTCTTCCTGCTCCGCGATGCGCAGGGGGCTGCCACTCCAGTCCAGTCCGAAGCCCGCGTGGGCGTAGGCGCTGCCCGTCGGGTATACCGGGGAATCAGCTGCTGCGTCTGGGCCGCAAAGGGTTTTGTGGCTCCAGTGTTTTGCGTCCCCAAGGGTGCCGTTTGGCTTGTGGCTGGTGAAGCAGGCCTGGTGCGCTGCGGAGTGCGAATACACCTCCATCCCCATGTCGTGGACCAGGAGGCGGACCTCGGCGTGGTTCATGAACCATTCGCAGTTTCCCTGCAGGGCCTGGTCCATGATTCCGTCGAAACGGGGAATGCGTGTTTGGCCGCCTTGGTCAGCGCGTGGCCTGGCTTGGCCGGGGCGCAGAAAGTCGGTAATGGCGAAAAAGACACCCCGCATGCCGCGGCGCAGAAGTTCCGGCACGGCGTAGATCCAGTTGTCCAGTGTGCAGTCATCAAAGGTGATGACGATGGCCGGAAAGAGGGGTTTTTCCTTTCCGGTGATGATTTCATGCAGCCGGGCAAGGCTTATGGTTTCAAAGCCCATCTTGCGGATCAGGTCCAAATGTGAGCCGAATTTTTCCGGCGTCATGCCGCTTTCCGGGCGCACCTGATGGTAGCACAGCACTGGGATGCTTGCGCCAAGTAAGGTTTGCGTCAGGGAAAGGAGCATTTTGTTCATGAGTCTTATCATGCCGTCCCAAAACGGCGATCTGCTGCGTCAGCGCAAAAAGCCAGACCGCTTATGTATGTGCAAATACACTGCGCGTCCTGCCTTTTTCCGCTTCCTTGCATCTCACCTTTTTTGAACAACCTGCGGATTTCGAATTTTATAACAGCCAATTATGAGCTGGCCAGGATTTTTTTGGCCAGGGCGGCCGCGCCGAAGCCGTTGTCGATGTTGACCACGCCCACGCCCGGGGCGCATGAGTTGAGCATGGCCAGGAGTGGGGTCAGGCCGGCGAAGTTGGCCCCATAGCCTGTCGAGGTCGGAACCGCAATGACCGGAGCCTTGACCAGCCCGCCCAGGACGCTGGGCAGGGCTCCCTCCATGCCAGCCACGGCGATGACCACTTTGGCCCGGCGCAGGGCGTTAAGATGCGGCTCAAGGCGGTGCAGGCCGGCCACGCCCACGTCGGCCACCAGGCGCGCGTTCAGTCCGAAAAATCTGGCCGTGCCCAGGGCTTCGCGGGCCACGGGTAGGTCCGAGGAGCCAGCCGTGACGATGAGCACGTCCGCGTGCGGGACTTTGGCGGCGGCCGTGAGATCGTCGTCGGGCAGGTCATCGGCTAGCGGGCCGTCCTGCAGCAGGTCCACACCCAGGCAGAAGAGCCCGGCCTCCTCCCACAGGCATCCGTGCGGGAAATGGCGCTTGAGCGCCCGGCCGTGTTCAGGCGAAATTCTGGTGGCCAGGACCGGATGACGCTTGCCGAGCTCCATAAGAGACACGCGGATCTGTTCCAGGGTCTTGCCCTGGCCGAAGACCACTTCGCCGACATTGGTGCGCTCAAGCCGCCAGTGGTCTAGGGTCAGGCCCTGGTCCTGGCGGTCCTGCACAGTGAGCGCGGCCTGGGCCGCCTCGCAGGAGATGTTTCCGGCGGCGACATTGCGCAGCAGGGTGTGCAGTTCATTGGGATCCATGGACATGTGCGGAAAGTCTCTCCGGTTGTTGAAAATTTTGAGCGCAAAATCCATCCCGGGCCTAGCAGATGGGCGCATGGCGGGCAAGCGCCCGCAGGCTCCCAGTATTGCAAAGAGTCTGGGGAAAAGATAGCGTAGGAAGATATGGCGTCCAAGCGAATCCTCTTCATTGCGCGATCTGAACTCGTGTCCCCCCTGCATGCGCAGTTCAAGGCGCATGACTGCCAGGCCATGGTCGTGGACGATCGCCTTTCGGCCATGAAGGTCCTTGAGGGGCGCAAGGCCGATCTTGTCTTCACCCTGCCGAGCCTTCCCGGATACCGGGCCCAGGATCTGCTCGATGCCGTGCAGGAGTCCGCGCATCCGGTGCCGGTCATCGTGTTCACGGAAAAGGGCAGCGCCGAGGAAGCGCGCTATTTTATGGAAATGGGCGCTCAGGACTACTGGCTCTGCCCCCTGACCTGGGAAAAGATTCAGGCCGTGCTGCCCGAGGATGCCCCCGCGACCGGTCCCGCTCCAGGCCGACCCGCAGCGCAGGGCGACCCTCGCGATGTGTCCATCATCGGCTCCCATTCTTCCGTGGGTCGCGTTTTGGCCCTGGCGCGGCAGGTGGCCCCATCCAAGGCCACGGTGCTCATTTCCGGCGAATCGGGTACGGGCAAGGAGATGTTCGCCCGGTTCATTCACGCCCATTCGGGCCGCGAAAACGCCCCCTTTGTGGCCGTCAACTGCGCGGCCTTGCCCGAACACCTCCTTGAAAGCGAACTGTTCGGGCACGAGAAGGGCTCTTTCACCGGGGCCATCTCCCGCAAGCTCGGCAAGTTCGAGCTGGCCACCGGCGGGACCCTGCTTTTGGACGAAATTTCCGAAATGGCTCTGGTTCTGCAAGCCAAGCTGCTGCGCGCCCTGCAGGAGGGCGAGATCGACCGTGTGGGCGGGATGGAGACGGTCAAGGTCGATGTGCGCGTCCTGGCCACCACCAACCGTAACCTGGAACAGAGCGTGGAGAAGGGCGAGTTCCGCCAGGATCTGTTCTACCGCTTGAATGTCATCCCCCTGCGCCTGCCGCCCCTGTCTCAGCGCGGTGACGATGTCCTGGTGCTGGCCGATTTTTTCATCCGCCGTTTTGCCCGTGAATACGGGCTTGGCCTCCTGCGACTCTCGGACGAGGCCCGCGACTGGCTTCTGGCCCACGACTGGCCCGGCAACGTGCGCGAACTGCAGAACCTGATGGAGCGGGCCGTGCTGCTGGCCGGCAGTGGTCCCATCCGGCCCGTGCATTTTCTGCTTGATGGCCAGGAATGGTCGCCCGAACTCTCGCAGGAAGGCGGCGCGGACTCGGCTGCCCTCGATGCGCCGTCGATGCCGTCCACGACTTCGGGCGTGACCATCGACGCCGACGGCCGCATTCCGACCATCCATGAAATGGAGATGCACCTGATCATCAAGAGTCTGGACAAGACCGCCGGAAACAGGACCAAGGCATCGGAGTTACTGGGAATTTCTGTACGCACCTTGCGCAACAAACTCGGGGAATACAGAAAGATCGGCATGGACATCCCGTAGGGGAACCGGGTTTTCAAGGTGACACTGTACAAAAAGTCGTCATCCCCTTGAAGAAGGGGGGCATGCCTTTTAAATGATTGAAAAGAATGGATTCCCGTTTTCATGGGAATGAAGCTCAGGTTCTTTCGCGATTTTTTCAGAAAATTTTTTATAGGGAGAAAGATATGATTCTCAGTTCGCAGATCGAGGGCTATCTGGCCAAATCGTCGTGGATCCGCCGCATGTTCGAGACGGGCATTGAGCTCAAGAAGAAGTTCGGCGCGGAGAATGTCTATGATTTCAGTCTGGGCAACCCCGATCTGGCTCCGCCTGCGGCCGTGGCCGAGGGCCTGCGCGAGCTGGCCGAGGACGCGGGCAAGCCTTTCGCCTTCGGCTACATGCCCAACGCCGGCTACCCGCAGGTTCGCGAGCGCCTGGCCGAGGTGGTTTCCGTGGAGCAGGGCGTGGCTGTCGCCTCCGATGATCTGGTCGTGACCTGCGGCGCGGCGGGGGGCATCAACGCCCTGTTCCGGGCCGTGTTTGAACCCGGGGACGAGGTGCTTTGCCCGGCCCCGTATTTCGTGGAGTACGGATTCTACGCCGAGAACCATCGCGGGGTTTTGAAAACTGTTCCGTCGAGGCCCCTGACCTTTGAGCTGGATCTTAAAGCTCTGGCTGCGGCCATCACCGAGCGCACCCGCTGCGTGCTCATCAACTCGCCCAACAATCCCACGGGTCGGATCTATTCATTAGAAGAACTCTCCGGGCTGGCCGATATCCTACGCCAGGCTTCGGCCCGTACCGGGCGGCCCATCCTGCTCATTTCCGACGAGCCGTACCGCTTCCTGGCCTACGACGGCACGGATGTTCCGGCGATTTTTCCGATCTACGAGCACAGCGTGGTGATCAGCTCCTTCTCCAAGAACCTGGCTCTGGCCGGGGAGCGGGTGGGGTACGTGGCCGTGAACCCGGCCATGCCGGAAGGCGAAAGGCTGGTGGCCGGACTGATCCTGGCCAACCGCATCCTCGGTTTCGTCAACGCCCCGGCCGTGGGCCAGAAGCTTTTGGCCAAGGCGCTTGGGCATGAGGTGGACTCCTCTATTTACGCTTCGCGGCGCGACGCCATGGCCGAGGTGCTGCGCGAGGCCGGGATTGAATTCTCCATGCCCCAGGGCGCATTTTATTTCTTCCCGCGCATCCCCAAAGGCGGGGACGACGCGGCCTTTGTGAACGAGCTGATGCAGGAGCAGATCCTGGCGGTGCCGGGGTCCGGTTTCGGGTATCCGGGCTACTTCCGTCTGGCCTTCTGCGTTGACGAGGGCACCATCCGCAGGGCGGCTCCGGGATTCAAGCGGGCCGTGACCAAGGCCCTGACTTGAGCGCGGGTTGCGCGGGAGCCGCTCCCGCGCACCACTTGACGGGTGGTTCGAACTTGTCTATGCATCCCTTCTTCTTTTCCCTAGCATAGGTGCCCCTGCATGTTCGATAGCTTGTCCGACCGGCTTGAATCGGTCTTTAAGAAACTTCGCGGCCACGGCCGCCTCGACGAAAGCAACATCCAGGATGGCTTGCGCGAAGTGCGCCTCGCCCTCCTGGAAGCCGACGTCAATTTCAAGGTCGTCAAGGACTTCGTCGAAAAGGTGAAGGTCCGCGCCCTGGGGCAGGATGTCCTCGGCAGCCTCACGCCCGGCCAGCAGGTCGTCAAGATCGTTCACGAAGAGCTTATCGAGCTCTTGGGTGGCGAGAACTGCGCGCTGAACCTGTCGGGCAAGCCGCCCTACGTGATCATGATGTCCGGCCTGCAGGGCTCGGGCAAGACCACGTCGGCGGCCAAGCTGGCGCTGTTCCTGCGTCGCCAGAAGTACTCGCCCTATCTGGTTCCCGCCGACGTTTACCGCCCGGCGGCCATCGACCAGCTGACCAAGCTGGGCGCTGAACTTGGGGTGCCGGTTTATCCTTCCACCGTGGACATGAATCCGGTGGACATCTGCGTCGCCGCCATGCGCGACGCCGAGCTCAAGGGCTGCTCCGTGATCCTCATCGACACGGCGGGCCGCCTGCATATAGATGAATTGCTCATGCAGGAGCTGGTCGGCATCAAGGAAAAGTGCCACCCGCAGGAAATTTTGTTCGTGGCCGACGCCATGACCGGTCAGGACGCGGTGACCGTAGCCGAGAAGTTCAACGAGATACTGGACATCACCGGCGTGGTTCTGACTAAGATGGACGGCGACGCCCGCGGCGGCGCGGCCCTGTCCATCAAGTCCATCACCGGCAAGCCGCTCAAGTTTGTCGGCATGGGCGAGCGCCTCAGCGAGCTGGAAGTTTTTCATCCGGACCGCATCGCATCCCGGATTCTTGGCATGGGCGATGTGCTGACGCTGATCGAGAAGGCGCAGTCGACCATCGATGCCAAGGAGGCCGAGGCCCTTGAAAAGAAATTCAAGAAGGCCGAGTTCGACCTCGAGGATTTTCGCACGCAGATGCGCCGCATCAAGAAGCTCGGTTCCCTCGAAGGCATCATGAAGCTCATCCCCGGCATGGGGCAGATGCGCAAGCAGTTGCAGGACGTGCAGATGCCGGAGAAGGAGTTGGCCAAGGTCGAGGCCATGATCAGCTCCATGACCATGGCTGAGCGCCACGAACCGAAGATCATCAACCCCAGCCGCAAGCAGCGCATCGCCAAGGGCAGCGGGGTCACGGTGACCGAGGTCAACCAGCTGCTCAAGAATTTCGAGCAGATGCAGAAGATGATGAAGAAGATTGCTGGCGGCAAGATGCCGTCCATGCCGCAGGGCGGGCGCATGCCTGGAATGCCCGGAATGCCGGGCATGGGGGGTATGCCAGGAATGCCCGCAGGCCTGCCTTCAGGAGGCGGTGGGCGAACCGCTGCGGAAGCGGCCAAGCTCAAGGAAAAGCGCAAGAAGGCCAAAAAGCAGCGCAGAAAAAAATAGTCGGACCTCCCTTGTTTCGGTTACGACCGGGCATTGAGGTGCGCTCATTACACTTACGTTCAGGGAGAACAACAATGGCTTTGAAATTACGACTCACCCGCATGGGCTCCAAGAAGAAACCGTTTTACCGCATCGTGGCCGTGGATTCCGCTTCCCGCCGTGACGGTCGGGCCCTTGATTATGTTGGTTATTACAACCCCATGACCGAACCTGCCGAAGTCAAATTCGATCAGGACAAGGTCAGGAGCTGGATCGAACTTGGTGCGCAGCCCACAGATACGGTTCGCTCCTTGCTAAAGAAGTCTGGATTCAGTAAATAGTACCTCCAAGGCTCGTCGCCCGGCTCGTCGTGCGATCCACAGATCTTCAGCGGAGGTGCCCATGCTCAAGGATTTGATCGAATTCATTGCCAAGTCTCTGGTGGACAATCCTGACAGTGTATCGGTGACTGAAATCGAGGGAGAGCAGACCTCTGTCATTGAGCTCAAGGTAGCCAAGGAAGATCTGGGCAAGGTCATCGGAAAGCAGGGCCGCACGGCCAGGGCCATGCGCACCATCTTGGGCGCGGCTTCAACCAAAATCAGGAAGCGTTCGGTCCTGGAAATTCTGGAGTAGCGTGTCCGAAGAAAACTTGGACCCGGTCAGGCTCGTGGAACTGGGTCGGGTTCAGAAACCACATGGCCTCAGGGGGGAGCTCTGCATCGAACCATATGCAGACTCCCCTTTCATCTTTGAGGGTTTGACCCGCGTATATCTGCGCCTTCCGGGCAAAAAGCCGAAGCCGTGCGTGCTTGAAGGGTGGCGTGCGCACCAGGGGCGCGCCCTGATCACCGTGGACCGCTCCCAGGGCCGGGACCAGGCCGAGGCTTGGCGCGGTGCCGACGTGCTGGCCCGGGAACGCGACCTGCCGCCGCTGGACGAGGACGAGTTCCGCCCCGACGACCTGCTCGGTCTGCCGGTCATGCATGTCAACGGTTCCCGTATCGGCGTGCTGGAAGACATCCGCGACGTGGCCGGTCAGGTGTTGTGGTTCATCCGCGACGAGGCCGGCAACGAGATCCTGCTCCCGGCCGTGGACGAGTTCATCCGGGACATCGATCTTGAGGCTGGAGTCATCCTGGTCGATCCCCCGGACGGTCTGCTCGAATTGTATCAACAGTCATGAGCGTGATTGGCTGGAAGTAATAGCGCGCAGGATTGTCGAGACACGATGTCGTCATCCCCTTGAAGAAGGGGATCCATCCCATAATTTAAATAACTGATCGGAATAAGATGCATTCCCGTCTACCCATGCTGGGCACACGTTCGCGGGAATGACCTTTAGCGGAATCGCGCGACTTTTTTGCAGTGACACCCGTAATGCTCCGGCCGGACTTAAAGTGGAAGCAGGAATGCGATTTTCCGTCATCACCATTTTTCCCGAATTTTTCGACTCCCCCCTGTCCTGCGGGCTCCTGTCCAAGGCCCGGGAAAAGGGGCTGGTCGAATTTTCGTTCATCAACCCGCGCGATCACTCCACGGACAAGCATCATAACGTGGACGACCGGCCCTACGGGGGCGGCCCCGGCATGGTCATGGCCGTGGACCCCATCCGCCGCGCCCTGGCCACGCTGTCTCCAAAGGCCCGGGTGCTCATGCTCAGTCCCAAGGGCCGCCCGCTGACCCAGGCCCTGGCCCGGGAGTTGGCCGGAGAAGAGGAGCTCGCTCTTCTTTGCGGGCGTTACGAGGGCATTGACGCCAGGCTTGAAGAGCTTTGCCCCATCGAGCCCGTTTCCGTGGGCGATTTTGTTTTGAACGGCGGCGAGACCGGGGCCTTGTGCCTCATCGAGGCCGTGAGCCGGCTGGTCCCGGATTTCATGGGCAAGGACGAGAGCGCGGACGAGGAAAGTTTTAGTTCCGGCCTGCTTGAATACCCCCACTACACCAGACCCGAAGAGTACGACGGGCTGAAGGTGCCGGAAGTCCTCTCCTCGGGCCATCACGGCCGCATCACGGCCTGGCGGCGGGACAAGAGCCTTCAGACCACCCTGGCCCTGCGCCCGGACATCCTGGCCACGGCAGTCTTAAGTGATGCGGATATCAAGTATTTGAAGGAGACGGAGCGCACCAGGCCGGGGCGCAACCTCTTCGTGGCCCTGGTCCATTACCCGGTTGAAAATAAATCGGGCCAGACCATCACAACGTCTTTGACAAACCTTGACCTCCACGATATTGCACGCGTTTCGTGTACCTATGGGCTCGGCGGATATTTTGTCTGCACCCCGGTGACGGATCAGCAGGACCTTGCGCGAACCCTTGTCGGCCACTGGCGCGAGGGCTACGGCCTGAAAGCCAATCCGGATCGAGGCACGGCCCTGGCCCGGGTCCGGGTGGTCGGCCTGCTGGACGACGCGGTCGCGGAAATTACGCAGAGCACGGGCGTGCGTCCCAAGGTCGTGGCCACCAGCGCCAAGGCGGGAAACATGACCTGCGCCCAGGTGACCCAGATGCTCGCCAAGGAGCCGGTCCTTCTGGTGCTGGGCACCGGATACGGCTTGCACCGCGACGTCCTGGCAGGGTCCGACGGCATGTTGCGGGCCATACGTTTTATGGATAGGTACAACCACCTTTCCGTCCGCTCTGCGGCGTCCATCATGGTGGACCGCCTGCTGGGCGATATCGGATAAGACGCACACGTTGCGGCTCAAAGGCCGCTTCAGATAAAGGAGAAAATCATGAACATCATCCAGAAGATTGAAAATGAGCACCTGCGTGCCGACCATCCCCGCTTTCGCGCCGGCGACACGGTCAAGGTGCATACCCGCATCATCGAAGGCGAAAAGGAACGCATTCAGGTTTTTCAGGGCGTTGTCCTGCGCCTGAAGAAGGGCACCACCGATAGCACCTTCATCGTGCGCAAGGTTTCCGACGGCGTCGGCGTGGAGCGCATCTTCCCCCTGCACGCTCCGACCATCGACCGCATCGAAATCGTGTCCGAAGGCGTGGTTCGTCAGAGCCGCATCTACTACCTGCGCAGTCTCAGGGGCAAAGCAGCCCGTATCAAGACCAAGAAAGCCTGGTAGGTCAAATTGTTCAGCCCCAAAGGCTGCACAGGGTTTTCGGAAGGGATCAGGGCCGGCATCGATGAGGCCGGCCGCGGATGCCTTGCCGGTCCGGTGGTGGCGGGGGCGGTCATACTGCCTCCCGACTTCGACCTGCCCGGACTTACCGATTCCAAAAAGCTTTCCTCGCGACGGCGCGCGGTGCTTGCACAAGCCATCAAGGCCCAGGCAGTGTCCTGGGCCTTAGGTTTTTCCTGGCCCGGCGAAATCGACCGCATCAACATCCTGCAGGCCACCCTGGCCGCCATGGCCCGTGCTCTGGACGCCCTGTCGGTCAGCCCGGAACTGGTGCTGGTGGACGGCAACCAGCGTTTTCCGTCGCACCTGCCCCAGCAGACCGTGGTCGGTGGCGACGCTCTCCACCCCTGCATCTCCGCCGCATCCATCCTGGCCAAGACCTTCCGGGACGATCTCTTGCTCTGCATGGACCAGTGCTATCCCGGCTACGCCCTGGCCGAGCACAAGGGCTACGGCACCAAGGTTCACCTTGACGCCCTGCGCAGGCTGGGGCCAAGCCCCGCGCACCGGATCAGTTTTCGCGGCGTGGGGCCCAGACCCCGGGAGGCCCAGCTATGGCTGCCCGGCATCTGAGCACTGGCAAGGCCGGGGAAGAGCTTGCCGCGGCGTTTTTGATCGAGAAGGGGCTTAAGGTTGTGGCGCGCAATTTCCGCTGTACCAGCGGCGAAATCGATCTTGTGTGCGAAGACGGCAAGACGATCGTCTTTGTCGAGGTCAAGACCCGCTCCTCGGATGTGCGCGGCGAGCCCGGAGAGGCTATCAAAGCGGCCAAGAAGCGGCGGCTGGTCAAGGCGGCGGCCCTGTATCTGAGCCGCACCCGCGCATGGAGCAGGCCATGCCGGTTTGATCTGGTCGGCATTCTTTTTCTGCTCGGGGAAACGGTCGTCGAACACTGGGAGGATATCATCGATGTACGGGACGGTCTGGATCGTGGCCACGCCCCTTGGCAACCTTGGTGATTTTTCTCCCCGGGCGCGGCAGACCCTGGAATCTGCCGATGTCATCCTGGCTGAGGATACCCGGCGGGCGGGTTTGCTGCTGCGCATGGCGGGGATCGCTGGCAAACGCTGCGTAAGCCTGCACGAGCACAACGAGGTCGCCCGCATCACCGAGGTGCTTGCGATGCTCGCTCAGGGCCTGCAGATCGCGGTGGTGTCCGACGCCGGGACCCCGCTCATCGCCGACCCCGGCTATCGGCTGGTGGCGGCCTGTCGCCGCGAGGGCGTTTCGGTCGTGCCCGTGCCCGGACCCTGCGCGCCCATCACGGCGCTCATGGCCAGCGGGCTGCCTCCGTACCCGTTCGTTTTTCTCGGATTTCTGCCGCGCAAGGGCGGGGAAGCGCGTGCCCTGCTGGGGCCTTATGCGCAACTGAGCGCCACGCTGGTGTTTTTTGAGCGCAAGAACAGGGTGCTGCCAACCCTTGAGCTGGCCTTTGAAGTGCTTGGAGAGAGGGAATTTTGTTTGGCCCGGGAATTGACCAAGAAACATGAGCAGTTTATCAATGGCAGGCTTGGTCAACTCCAGGATTTTACCGAAGAGCTTCTGGGCGAGGTGACAGTGGTCATCGGTCCGCCCGAAGGGGTTGCCGTGACCCCCAGGAGCGAAGTTCTGGACCTGGTCCGGGGCTTGATTCAAACGGGGGTGCGCCCCAGGGACGCCGCACGGGCGGTGCGGGATCGGACCAGCGGGTGGTCGGTCAAAGAGATATACGAGCTGATCGTGGAACTGAACGCGGAGTAAAGGTGGATACGCGGGTCCTGCTGCAGATTTTTCTGCGCACATACATGGTTGGCGCTACATTCAACACCAAGGGGATGCAGAATGTCGGGCTGGCTTATGTCATGGATCCGGGGCTGCGGGTGATTTACGGCGCGGACTCCCACGCTCTGAAGCAGGCGCGGGGCCGCTATCTGAAGCACTACAACACCCACCCGTTCTGGACCCCCCTGCTGGCGGGTATTTTTCTGTCCATGGAGAAGAAGATCGCGCTTGGCATGGTTCCGGCGGACATCCTGCCCAAGCTGCGCGCGACCACGGTCTATACCCTTTCGGCCCTGGGCGATTCTTTTTTCGGCGGGAGTTTTCTGGTCCTGTGGTCTTTGGTCGGGGTCAACCTGGCGGCCGCGGGGTGCATCGGCACGCTTGTGCTCTGGATCTGCCTGTGCCTGATGGGACTGCAGATTTTCAAGATGTACACCTTTGCACGGGGCTATGCCCAGGGGCTGTCTTTTCTTCAGCGCCTGAAGTCCTGGAATCTCATTGACTGGGGCGGGCGCCTCAAGCTGGCCAATAGCGTACTGGTGGCCCTCTTCCTGCTGCAGGTCGCGCCTGCGGGGGGGCTGTGGACCCTGGCCTTTGGAGCGTGCGCCGTGCTATTGGCACTGGCTGGTTTTCTGCGGACCAGGGACCGGTCGATCTTTCTGGCGGTTTTGGTTCTGGGCGGCCTGGCGGCGCCCTGGGAAAAGATTTTTGCTTTTGTATCCATGTAGGTGACTAAAATGGATGAAGTGCAGGAAAAGATTATCCGGGTCGGGAACAGTCTTGGGCTCCATGCCCGGCCCGCTGGAAAGATTTCGCAGGAAGCCCAGCGCTATGTAGCCGCCATCACGGTGCATTCCTGTGATATGGAGGCCGACGCCAAGTCCATCCTCGATCTGCTCTCCCTGGCCGCCCCCCATGGGGCCGAGCTGATTCTGCGCGCCCACGGACCCGATGCGGGCGCCGCTATTTCGGGCCTTTCCAAACTTTTCGAGGACTTGTTCGGAGAGCAGCACTGATGGCCTCACGCACGATTTTCGGGATTCCCGTCTCGGCAGGCATCGCCATCGGCCGGGCCTATTATCTCAACAAGAGCCATTTTTCCGGTACGGTCCGCCAGACCGTGGCCGACGCGGACGTGCCTTTTGAAGTCAAACGCCTGACCCAGGCCTTCGAAGACGCCCTGCACGACCTGGAACGCATCCTGACTCTTGTCCCGGAAGATCTCAAAGAGCACTCGGCCATCATCGAGTCGCATCTGATGATGCTCAGGGACCACAAGTTCCGCAAGCGGGCCCTGGATCACATCACCACCTCCAAGGTCAACGCCGAATGGTCCCTGGAACGGGCCGTGGGCGATGTTGAGGAGATATTCGCCTCCATCGCCGACGAGTACCTGCGCCAGCGCATGCAGGATGTGCGTCTGGTGGCCGAGCGGGTGCTGGGCAAGCTGGTGGGCGGCGGCAACGGCCATCAGGCCATCAAGTACCGCGCCATCCTTCTGGCGCACGATCTCTCCCCCGCCGACACCATCGAGCTCGACGTCAACAAGATCATGGCTTTCGCTACGGCCCAGGGCGGAAAGACCTCCCACGCGGGCATCCTCGCCCGGTCCCTGCAGATTCCGGCCGTGGTCGGCGTGGAGGGCCTTGGCGATGATCTGGCCGAGGGCGGGATCATCATCCTCGACGGGTTCCACGGGCGCATCATCATCGACCCCGATGAGGACGAACTGGCCCGCTACACGGATCTGCAGATCCAGTTCGAGAGCTATCAGGCCACCATCATGCGCTCCTGCCACCTGCCCGCCGAAACCATCGACGGCTACCGGGTGCAGGTTCTGGCCAACATCGAGCTTTTCGAGGAGGTTGTCGCGGTCAACGACAACGGGGGAGAGGGCATCGGGCTGTTTCGTTCCGAATACAGCTACTTAAGCCGCGACAGGATGCCCAGCGAAGAAGAGCTGACCGAAATTTACATGGACATGGCCTCCCTGGTCGCTCCCAAGAAGCTTGTCATCCGCACCCTCGACGTGGGCGCGGACAAGCTCATGCGCATGCAGAGCTCGACCGAGGCCAATCCTGCTCTGGGGCTGCGGGCCATCCGCTACTGCCTCAAACACCGCGAAGTGTTCCGCACCCAGCTGCGCGCCATTTTGAAGGCCAGCGTGCTTGGCAACGTGTCCATCATGTTCCCCATGATCTCGGGCCTGCAGGAGCTGGTGGAGGTCAAGAAGTTCTACCGCGAGGTGCAGCAGGAGATGCACAGCCAGGGGATCTGCTTTCGCGAGGACATGCCCATGGGCATTATGGTCGAGGTGCCCAGCGCCGTCATCACCGCCGATTTCCTGGCTCGGGAGGTGGACTTTTTCAGCATCGGCACCAATGACCTGATCCAGTATTCGCTCGGCATCGACCGCACCAACAAGGACGTGTCTTACCTGTATCAACCGCTGCATCCGGCCATCGTGCGCTCCATCAAATGGGTGGTGGACTCGGCCCACCGGGCGGGCATCGAGGTCTGCCTGTGCGGCGAGCTGGCCGCCGACCCGTTTTGCATCCCTGTGCTCATGGGCATGCAGGTCGACTCCATCAGCCTCGGGCCTCAGGCCATCCCCGGCATCAAGCGCATCGTGCGACAGGCCTCCATGGAGGAGTGCAGCGCGCTTTTAAAGCAGGTCATGGCCAGCCATTCGGTGGCCCGCAACAACAAACTCGTCCGGGAAATGATCTTCCGTCGCTTTCCCGAAGAGCTTATGTTCTACTCCTCCCTGGTGGACGACTAGATTACAACTTCAAGGATTTTTTCATGTGCGCCAAGCCCACAGGCATCAAGATCATCGCGGCCAACCGCAAGGCCCGTCATTTTTTCGAGCTCCTCGAATTCATCGAGGCTGGCATCATGCTGACCGGTTCCGAGGTTAAATCCCTGCGCGAGGGCAAGGTCAACTTCATGGACGGGTATGTGCGCATCGGGGGCGGCGAGGCTTTTCTTTCGGGCGTGCACATCTCCACCTACGCCAACGCGGGCTATGCCCAGCATGTGCCGGACCGCGAGAGAAAGCTGCTCATGCACCGGCACGAGATCAATTCGCTCAAGTCCAAGATGGAGCAGAAGGGGCTGACTCTGGTGCCGACCAAACTCTATTTCAAGGACGGCAAGATCAAGATCGAGCTGGCCCTGGCCAAGGGCAAGAAGGTCTACGACCGGCGAGAGGACTTGAAGCAGAAGGCCGTGAACCGTGACACGGAGCGGGAGATGAACCGTTTCTGAGGGCTTTGTCGCAAAAGCGGTCAGGCCGGTTGGTTGATGCCCGTCAGGTATTGGTCCACAGTCACGCAGGACATGCCCGCATCGCGGATGTCGCGGATATTGGCCTGGTGGATTTCGTTCGTCCGCGAGGACGATGCATCGGTCAAGAGGCTCATGTGGTAACCCAGGCTCAGGCCGTCGAAGAGGGTCGTGCGCAGGCAAAAGGGAAGCTGTGTGCCGGTCACGGCCAGGTGGGTCACGCCCTTGCGGCGCAGTATCAGGTCCAGTTCCGTGAACATGAAAGCGCTGAAGCGCTGCTTGACGATGCGGTATTCGCCCTCCACGGGCTCGAGGCCGGGCGCGATGCGAACTCCCTGGGTGCCGGGAACGACCATGTTTTTTTCTTTCAGGGCGTGAAGACGGGTGATCTCCACGTCCGATCCGTCGGCGCGGTACTCGCGCACGATGTGAAAGACCGGCAGGCCAAGGTCGCGAAATCGGCCCAGGACCCTGCGGATGACCGGGATGGTGGCGTGGGCGCCGGGTACTTCGCAGGCCCCGCCGGGCACGGCGAAGTCGTGTTGCATGTCGATGATGAGCAGCGCGTGGCTGTCCATGGCTTCTCCGGGTTGTCATTGTGAAAAATCTGCCCTAGTGCGTGAACTCGGGCATGGGTCCGCTTTCTAGCCGGAGCATCCGCCCTCGGCAAGAGACTCTTTTATCCCCAAGACCAACGAGTCGGGAGTATACGTTCATGATCGGTTATTTGACCAAGAAAATATTTGGTTCCAGAAACGACAGGTACCTTAAAACACTGCTGCCCACGGTAAACAAGATAAACGCACTGGAAAAGGAAATGCAGGCCCTCTCCGACGCCGATATTCCGGCCCGTTTCGTCGGGTACCGTGAGGAAGCGGCCGGGGGCCGGGACCTGGAGTCCCTGCTGCCCGAAGCTTTCGCCCTGACCCGTGAGGCCAGCAGGCGAGTGCTGGGCATGCGCCATTTCGACGTCCAGCTCATGGGTGGCATGGTCCTGCACCAGGGCAAGATCGCGGAGATGAAGACCGGTGAGGGCAAGACCCTGGTCGCCACCCTGCCGGTCGTGCTGAACGCCCTGTCCGGCAAGGGCGTGCACGTGGTCACGGTCAACGATTACCTGGCTCGGCGCGACGCGGCCTGGATGGGCCAGCTCTACACGTTCATGGGGCTGACCGTTGGCGTCATCGTGCACGGCCTCTCCGATGCCGAGCGCCAGGAAGCCTATGGCGCGGACGTGACCTATGGCACCAACAACGAGTTCGGCTTCGACTACCTGCGCGACAACATGAAGTTCTACAAGCACCAACTCGTGCAGCGGCCGCTCAATTTCGCCATTGTCGACGAAGTGGACTCCATCCTCATCGACGAGGCGCGTACCCCGCTCATCATCTCCGGCCCGGGCGAGAAATCGACCACGCTCTACGCGCGGATCAATTCAATCATACCCCGCCTGACGCGCGACGACCACTTCACCATCGACGAAAAGGCGCGCACCGTCGTGCTGACCGACGAAGGCGTCGTGCACTGCGAGGAAATCCTGAGTGTGGCCAACCTCTTCGACCCGGCCAACATCACCCTGCAGCACCATATCCTGCAGGCCCTGCGCGCCCACTACCTCTTCAGCCTGGACGACCACTATATCGTCAAGGATGGGCAGGTGGTCATCGTCGACGAATTCACCGGTCGGCTCATGCCCGGTCGCCGCTTCAGCGACGGCCTGCACCAGGCCCTGGAAGCCAAGGAAGGGGTCAAGGTTGAGGCCGAGAACCAGACCCTGGCCAGCATCACCTTCCAGAATTTTTTCCGCATGTACAAGAAGCTCGCCGGCATGACCGGTACTGCCGACACCGAGGCCGTGGAATTCCAGCAGATCTACGGGCTGGAAGTCGTGGTTGCGCCGCCCAACAAGCCCATGATCCGCAAAGACTTCCCTGATGTGATCCTAAAGACGCAGCAGGAGAAGTTCGACGCCATCGTCGAGGAGATCCGCGAGCTTCACGTCAAGGGGCAGCCTGTGCTGGTAGGCACCACCTCCATCGAGAAGTCCGAGTACATCTCGGAGCTGCTCAAGAAGAAGCGCGTGCCCCATGAAGTGTTGAACGCCAAGTATCACGAGAAGGAAGCCGAGATCGTGGCCATGGCCGGACAGAAAGGCCGCGTGACCATCGCCACCAACATGGCCGGGCGTGGCACGGACATTGTGCTGGGCGAGGGCGTGCGCGAACAGGGCGGCCTGCACATCCTGGGCTCCGAGCGCCACGAGAGCCGGCGCATCGACAACCAGCTGCGCGGCCGCGCCGGTCGCCAGGGCGATCCCGGCTCCTCGCGCTTCTACCTGGCCCTTGATGACACGCTCATGCGCCTCTTCGGCTCCGAGCGCATCGCCGGGATCATGGAGAAGCTGGGCCTGGAAGATGGGCAGACCATCGAGAACCCGCTCATCTCCCGCTCCATCGAAAACGCCCAGAAGCGTGTCGAAGGGCACAACTTCGAGATCCGCAAACAGCTCATCGACTACGACAACGTCATGAATCAGCAGCGCGAGGTCATCTACTCCCTGCGCCGCGAATTCATGATCGCCGAAGACCTGCAGCCCACGGTGGAGGAGTTCGTCGACGACCTTCTCTCCCAAGTTTACGAGCCCCTTGAAAACAGGAAAGGGCACGCCGAATCCCCCGATGAGATCCGGGGCATGATCCGGTCCAAGCTGGACGAAATATTCGCCATGGAGCGCATGGTTCCGGGTGGAAAATTCATGGAAAGGCCCGCTGCGCGAGTCGCCATCCTCTCCGTGCTCGAAGAACACCGCTCCGCGGCCTCGGACCAGTACCAGGAAATCCTGCGCTTCTTCCTCCTCGACGCCCTGGACCGCAACTGGAAAGACCACCTGCTGCAGATGGACTACCTCAAAGAGGGCATCGGACTGCGCGGTTACGCCCAGCGCGACCCCAAGCAGGAGTACAAGCGCGAAGGCTTCGAACTCTTCGAAGACCTTATCTTCCGCATCCGCGAAAACACCATGAAGGCGCTCACCCATCTGCGCATCGAGGCGGTCAAGCAGGAGGAGCTCAAGCACGAGGAACAGGATGACGTGAAATACGCGGGCGGAAGCGAACCCGCCGACAAGAAGCCGGACACCGTGCGTCGCGCCGACCCCAAAGTCGGCCGCAACGACCCCTGCCCCTGCGGCAGCGGGCAGAAATACAAAAAGTGTTGCGGCAAACTGGCCTGATCAGCGACGAAAACCCCGGGTAGCGCCGGGGTTTTCGTTTGCAAAGATCACCACACTGCCGGTGGCTTCTGACTGGTGTGGAAGACGCGCAATATTTCGACGACGCCTTTTCGGACCCGGTACGGCAGGAGGTAGGGATAGTTCACCAGAACCAGTTCTCTGGTCCCGGGGACGCGCCCTGCACGTCCGACTTCCGGGAAGTGGGCGAGATCAGCGCTCCGTTTTCTGATTTCGGCATATACGTTCATGGCCATTTCAGGATCGTCGAGAGCGATGTGGTCCATTTGGAGGTCAAGATCGCGGAGCGCAGCTCGAAGCCACTTAACCCGCACGGTAGCTCCACTTCGCGTCAATCGCGGTCAATTCCTCGTCCGTGGCGAAGTCACCTGCGTCCGCTTCCTGCAGGGCTTTGCGGATTTCGGCGACCTGCCACGCCTCGCGTGCAATGTATTCTTCCATCGCCTGGTTGATGAGGAACGCGCGGGATCGTGCGGTTTTTTTCGCTAACTCGTTGAATTTAAGGATCAGCTCTTCACTGGTTCGGATCGAAATCTGGGTGGACATGGCGTACTCCTCAAAAGTTGTGATTCAATGTAATCTTTTTGATCACAATCGTCGAGGCTTTCTCACTTTCAGATCTTAATCCGCGACGATTTTCCTTTATCTCGTGGTGTAAAAACAAGAACGGCGCAGGCCGGGGATCACACCCCGGCCCGCGCCGTTCAGCGTCGTATTCAGACCGCCGTTATTTGCCCATCCAGCCCTTCACGGTATCCGGGTATTCTTTCAGGAAGCGTTGAGCGTTTTCCTCGGGGCTGCCGCCTTCCTGGTTCCAGGCCATGACCATCTGCAGCTGAGCCGGGGAATCCCACTTGAAGTTGGAGAAGAAGGCGTGCACTTCAGGCATGTCCTTGTCCAGGCCCTTGCGCACAATGGCCTCGATTTTTTCCTCGCCGCCCAGCACGCCCTTGGGGTCATCCAGGTATTTGAGTTCCCACTTGCCGAACATCCAATGCGGGGACCAGGCGGTGACGACCACCCATTCCTGATTCTTGATGGCGTTGTCCAGGGCAGCGGTCATGGTTGCACCAGAGCCTTCCATGAGTTCGAGTTTGTTCAGGTTATAGTCAGCCATGGCCTGCTCGGAGAGCTTCATGAGCCCCGCGCCGGGGTCTATGCCGATGATCTTGCCGCTGAACTTGTCGGCGTTGGCATTGAGTTCCTCGATGGAGCCTATGGTCACGTAGGCAGGCACGGCCCAACCAAGCTTGGCCCCGCCGGAAACCACGGACACTTTTTCGACCTTGTCCTTGACCTTCTCATAGTAGTCGGCGTGGGTCACGGGCAGCCAGGCCGTGACCATGGCGTCCACGTCACCTGTGCCCAGGGCCTGCCACATGGCCGCTGCCGCGACAGGCAGAGTTTCGACTTCATAGCCCATTTGCTCCAGGGCGGCCTTGGCCGTCGCGGTGCTGGCCGTGGCGCAGTCCCATTCCACGTAGGCGATGCGGACTTTGCCTTTGGAGGCGAGGGCCGGGGCGGCCACAAACATCAGACAGATAAGGGTGAGTAGAATTTTTCTCATACGTTTCTCCTTTTGATTTTTAATTTTCTTTGCGGGTGCCCAGCTTCTGCAGCACCCGGTCCAGGATCATGGCCACGATGACGATGGCGATGCCCGCCTCGAACCCGCGTCCCATCTGCAGGCGCTGGATGGCCTTCCATACTTCTCCGCCGAGCCCCTTGGCGCCGATCATGGACGCGATGACAACCATGGACAGGGCCAGCATGACCGTCTGATTGATGCCGGCCATGATGGTCGGCGAGGCCAGGGGCAGGTCCAGCTTGAACAGCCGCTGCATGCGCGTCGCGCCGAAGGCGGTGGAGCATTCCACAAGCTCCGCAGGAATCTGCCGGATGCCGAGGCACGTGAAGCGGATCGCTGGAGGCATGGAAAAGATGACTGTGGAAAAAATGGCCGCAGTCTTGCCCAGACCGAAAAACGGGATGGCCGGGATCAGGTAGACAAAGGCGGGCATGGTCTGCATCACGTCGAGGATGGGCATGACAACCTTGTATGCACCCTTGCTGATGGCCACGCAGATGCCCAGCGGCACGCCGATGGCGATGGCGCAGAGTGTTGCCACCACGACCAGGGCGAGGGTGCTTACCGTCGCAGCCCAGAGACCCATGTTCCAGATCAGGGCCAGGCCCAGGGCGCTGCCCACGGTGAGTTTGCGGTCTTTGGTCAGAAACCACACGCCAACTCCTACGAGCACGATGAAAACCGGGATCGGCACAAGCAGGAGCCCGCTTTCCATGGCTCCCAAGACTGTTTCCACCACCTTGGCGCTGGCCTTGGTGATAAACGACAGGTGCTCGACCAGAAAATCGATCCCAGTCTCGATGACTTCGCCTACCGGCAATTTGTACTGGCTCATGCGGCACCTCCTCTTTCAGCCAGGGCTGCGACCAGGGTGCCGCGTACGATGACTCCCTTGAATTTGTTTCCTTCGTCGACCACGGCCAGGGGATATGGCAGGTCGGCCATTATCCCGAAAAGATCCTGGGCCGGGGTGCCTGGAAACACGGTCTTGATGTCTGTGCAGATGGCCTCGGTCAGGCTCCCTTCGCCGCGTTGGGCCAGGACGGCCGCAGAGTCGGCAGACACGATGCCCACAAGCTGGTGCGTGTGGTCGACCACGAAAAGATGGGCGATGTTGTGCTTGCGCATCTTGCGCAGGGCCGCGCGCGGGCCGTCGGTACGCAGGTAGGCCACGGCCTCGCTGTGCTTCATGACTGACTCGGCGGTCATGATCTTGGTGATGTCCACGTCTTCGACAAAGCGCGCCACATACTCATCGGCGGGATGGGTCAGGATTTCCTCCGGAGTGCCGATCTGCACGATGGCCCCGTCCTTCATGAGAATGATGCGGTCGCCGAGCTTCAAGGCTTCGTCCAGATCGTGGGAAATGAAGACGATGGTCTTGCGCATGCGCTCCTGCAGGTTGATGAGCTCGTCCTGCATGTCGCGGCGAATGAGGGGATCAAGGGCGCTGAACGCCTCGTCCATGAGCAGGATGTCGGGGGACAGCGCAAGCGCCCGGGCCAGCCCGACGCGCTGCTGCATGCCGCCGGACAGCTGGCGCGGGTATGACTCGCCCCACCCGTCCAGGCCCACCAGGGAGAGGGCCTCATCGGCGAGCTTTAAGCGCTCCTGTCTTTCCATGCCCTGAATTTCAAGGCCCAGCGCCGCGTTTTCAAGCACGGTGCGGTGCGGGAAAAGGGCGAAGTTCTGGAAGACCATGCCCATCTTGCGTTGGCGCAGCTGACGCAATTCGTCTTCGTCCATGGTCAGGACGTCGCGCCCGTCGATGAGGATTTTGCCGGCGGAGGGTGTGATCAGGCGATTTAAGCAGCGCACCAGAGTGGATTTTCCGCTGCCGGAGAGACCCATGACGACCACGATCTCGCCTTCATGCACTTCAAAGGTGGCGTTGTTCACGCCCACGCCGTGGCGGATTGAAGCCATGATGTCGTCCTTGGTTATGCCCTCGGACAGCATCTGCAGTGCTTTTTTGGGATTGGGGCCGAAAATTTTATACAGACCTTCAACGTATATTTTTGCCATTTAATCTCCTGGGCTTCATGTTGGAAGAAACGCACGCATTGGCGCGCTCCTTTTTCACAGCGTTGAACAGGATAGGTGAAAAGGGCGAGAGATCAAGGGGAGGAAGCGGGGATGTATCGGGTATGCGGAAATACCCGATAGGCTAGAAGGGGGGTTGCTGTTGGACGAAGGCGCAGAGGGATACCTGCCCGCCCTTGAGGTCCAGCTTGCGGCGGATGTTTTTGCGGTGTGTCTGCAGGGTTTCAAAGGAGATGCCCAGCTCTTCGGCAATGGCCCTGCCCTGCCAGCCTTGTTGGATGAGACGGCAGACGTCCATTTCCCGGGGGGTGAGCCGTGAAAGGAGGCTCGTTGAATCTGGCGTGGTTACGCCCATATCGGCGATCTTCTCCTCCAGGGCCGAGCGATAGGCTTGGCGCACCAGGGGGGAGTCTTCAAGGGCGATACGCTCCACAGTGGGCAGCACCTCTTCGCGGACCTGCTGGGCCAGTTCGTCTTTAAGTTCCTGGCGCTCCTCTTCCACATTGCGCAGCACCTGCTTGAGAGCCGTATTCATGTCCGCCACCGCAATTCTGCTTTGGGCCAGGTCACGTTCCAGGGCCATGCGTCCGCGCAGATCGCTCATCATGAACTGAAAAAGTCGCACCTCGCCCACGCTCAGGCGGCGGACTTTGAGCCTGACCGGAGTTTCCTGTCCATCAGCGCCCAGGGTGGCAATGGTGCAGCGCCAGGATGCTCCGTTCTTCAAGGCCTTGACCGAGGCAAAAACCCGGGCCTGATCCCCGGCGCGCAGGATGTGGCGCAAAGTGATCCCAGTCAGTGATCCGCCTTCCGTGGCGAACAGGGTGTGAGCCTTACGGTTGGCCGCGAGGACGGAGAAATGTTCGTCCGCGAGCAGGATGGCGTCGCGAGCATCGTTGAACACGGCATTGAAGAGGGCATAATCCAGGGTGGCGATTGAAGGACCGGGATTGTCCGGCAGGTCAGCGTCACGGAAAATGGAAAGGGGCGCGGAAAATCGCAGGGTGACCAGAAATCCTCCGGCCGGAGCGAGACTTTCGGGCAGCTCGATGATGCGCAGGGTCATGGGCCGACCCGCCGGATCGGTCAGGGTGTGGGCGACCTTTGGGGCAAAGCGGGCCGAAAGGGGCTCTGCGTCCGCACAGTCAAGACCCAGGGCAGCGCACAGGTCCGTTCCGGGGGGCAGATCCAAATCCTTGAATTCTTCGGCGTGGGTCTGGGCGACGCGTCCCCCGCCGTCGCAAAAGAAGAAAACCGTGGGCATTGGCGAATCCTTGTGCTTACGGCCGCTGTGTCCAGGCTCGTGTCCTGTTAAAACGCGGCGCGTTTTTTACGATCCGCCCCAGGCTAGAGGATGCCGAGCCAAAACACAACCGCGCCGACTGATTGTCCAGTCGGCGCGGTAGAGGCGAGCCTATTTGCTCAGGAACCCGGCATCCTGCAGAGGGATGTCGTTCAGCCTGTACTCCTCGAGCTTGCGGTACAATGTCTTGCGCCCGATACCCAGAACCTGGGCCGCGCGGGACTTGTTGCCCTCCACGGCGTGCATGACCATGCTGATGTGCGAACGCTCCAGCTCCTCAAGGGTTGAAAAGCCCTGTTCGCGGGGATTGTGGCAGCTTTTCTGACAGAAGGGCAGGGCCTTGACGTTGATGATGTTGTTCTCGGCCAGGATCATGCCGCGTTCGATGATGTTTTTGAGCTCGCGCACGTTGCCGGGCCAGGGGTTGTCCATGAGCTGCTGCATGGCCCGGGGCGAAATCTTGTATTCCTGCCCGTCCTTGGCCAGGGACATGAGAAAATACTCCACCAGGGCCGGGATGTCTTCGCGCCGTTCCCGCAGTGGGGGCAGCTCGATGTTGAAGACGTTGATGCGATGGTAGAAGGCGTCGTGGAAGCGACCCACCTCGACCTCCTTTTCCAGGTCCCTGTTGGTGGCGAAGATGAAGCGCACGTCCACGCAGCGTTCCTCCTTGTCACCCACACGCCGGAAATGCTGGGTTTCGAGCACGCGCAACAGCGTGCCCTGCAGCTCCAGGGTCAGCTCGCCCACCTCGTCGAAAAAGAGGGTCGCCTTGTGGGCCAGGGACAGTAGGCCGTCATGGCTGCGATCCGCGCCGGTGAAGGCTCCCTTGCAGTAGCCGAAGAGTTCGCTGCGCAGGAGTTCTTTGTCGAAGGTGCCGCAGTTTTTGATGATGAGCGGCTGATCCGCGCGTTTGCTTTTGGCGTGCAAGGCGGCGGCGGCCACATTCTTGCCTGTGCCGCTTTCCCCGGTCAGCAGGACCGGCACATCTGTGGGTGCGGCTTTTTCGATCAGGTAGCGGACATCCTGCACTGATTTGGAGTGGCCGATGAACTTGGGCATGGGTTTGAGATCGGAGTTGTGCCGCAGCAGCTCGTTCTCCCGCTGCAGACGGACTCTCTGGTAGGCCTTCTCGATGACCTGCTCCATGCGGTCCAGAGAAAAGGGCTTGGTGATGTAGTCGTAGGCCCCGTTCTTCATGGCCTGCACGGCGTTGTCCACGTCCGCGTAGCCGGTGATGAGTATGATGGCCACATTGGGCACGGTTTCAAGCAGCCTGGTCATCAGCTCCAACCCGTTGGCATCGGGCAGGCGGATATCGAGAATGATGACGTCGCAATGATGCCTGTGCAGGTGCTCGAAGGCTTCGGCCGCGCTGCCCACGGTGTGGATGGTGCGGCCCGGCGAGGCCAGTTCCCGGGAGAAGAGTTTGCGTATGTTCGACTCGTCGTCCACGACGAGGATTTCAATGGAATTGAAGATGCTCATGTAGGCTGTTCCTTGTTGGTTGCTGAAAACCCGGTCGGGAGCATGACCCGAAAGACGGACCCTTTGCCGGGTTCGCTGCAGACGTGGATTTCTCCGCCGTGCATTTTGATGATGTTATAGCAGATGGACAGGCCAATGCCGATGCTGTGTCCTTTGGTCTTGGTGGTGAAGAACGGGATGAACAGCTTGTCCAGGGTTTCGGACCTTATGCCCTGCCCGGTGTCCTCGACGATCAGCGCTGCGCGCTCGGAGCTGTCCTGGCTGGTACGAATGGTGATGGTTCCATTTGAATCGATGGCGTCCACTGCATTGAGCACGAGATTCAGGAGCACCTGCTTGAGTTCGCCCTGTGCGCCTTGAATGGTCACGGGGCCGGGTCCCAGGTCCTGGAGCAGGGTGATGCCGGGGTGCAGCTTGATCTGATGGTGCAGGATTTTGAGTGTGCCAGCGACCAGCGAATTTAAGTCTATAGTATCGAATTTACAAGATTTTTGGCTGCTGAAAGAGAGCAGGTTGCCGACGATGTCGCGGCAGCGGTTGCATTCCTCCAGGATGGTGGTCGTGTAGTCCGTGAAATCTTCCAGCAGGTCCTTTTCCGTGTCTTTGTCGAGCAGCGTGCTCAGGTAGGGAAGACGGCGTTTTAACGCCTCGGAAAAACCGCTGATGGCAGCCAAGGGATTGTTGATCTCGTGGGCCACGCCTGCAGCAAGCAGGCCGATGGTAGCCATCTTTTCGGACTGATAGTACTTGGCCTGGTACTCCTTTTCCATGGTCACGTCGCGTTTGGAGACCAGGACGTTGCGCACCTGGCCCTTGTCGTCGAACATCGGCGAGGCGACGACCTCGAAGTGCAGGCTGCGGTCCGGGCGGTGGTCTATGTATGCCGACTTGTCCGGCTTGCCGGTCTGCAGGGCCTTGCGCAGAGGGCAGACCGGGCAGGGCTCTGGAGCGCCCCGGAAGACCTGGTAGCAGAAGAGTCCTTCGGGATGCGGGATGTCGAAATAGTTTTTGAAGACCCTGTTGACGTAGACGATACGGTAATCCGGCGAAACCACCGCCAAAAGGTCCATGATTCCGTTCAGGATATCCTGAATTTCCTGTTTCTTGCGTTCGAGCTCCGCATTGTAGGTCTCAAGCTCTGCCATTTTATCCTGCACTTCGCGGAAAAAACCGAGCTTGGTGTATTCTGGCCCGACGATGTCGCTGAGCGTGGTCTTGCCCATCACCAGACCTCCTGACAGATGGCCAGCAGTTCTTCGGCGGTGGCCGGTCGCGGGTTGGTCAGCAGACAGGCATCTTTGGTGGCCATTTCGCAGATCTGGGGAAAGGCCGTCCGGTCGTCCACTATTTCGCGGAAATGGACCGCTGTGCCAAGCTCCAGGAAAATTTCCTTCAGCCGCTCGATACCGCCTTTTGCGGTCTGTAGGGAGGAAGACAGGCGTTTGCCGAGGACGATTTCACCGACGGTGGCCATTTTTTCTTCGCAGGCCGGAAGGTTGTAGTTCATGACCGCCGGCAGCAGCACCGGGTGGACCATGCCGTGGGTGGTGTCGAAAAAGCCGCCCAGGGAATGGGCGATGGCGTGGCACGCGCCGAGGCTGGCATTGCTGAAGCTCATGCCCGCGCACACGGCGGCCATGGACAGGTTCTCCATGGCCAGGGGGGCGCGGGTTTCGAGCGCCGGTTTGATGTTGTGCAGGATGAGGTGAATGGCCTTTAAGGCCTGGGTCTCCGTCAGCGTGTGGGCGATGAGTGAGACATAGGATTCAACGGCATGGGACAAGGCATCCACGGACGAGGTCACGATGAGGTCGTCGTCGGCCGTTGAGAGCATGTCGGGGTCGATGATGGACACGTTGGGGGTCAGTGAGCGGCTGATGAGCGACATCTTCACCTTGCGCCCTACATCAGTGATGATGGCGAATTGGGAGATATCCGATCCGCTGCCGGCCGTGGATGGCAGTAAGATCATGGGCGGCAGGGGTTTGATGATCAGGTTGGCGCCCTCGTAGTCCTGGATGATTCCGCCGTTGCTGGCCACCGTGGCCACGCCCTTGGCCATGTCCAGCGGGCTGCCGCCGCCCAGACCTATGACCACGTCCGCTCCTTCCGCCTTGTACAGTTCGGCGCCAAGATGCACTTCATAGTCTCGCGGGTTGGAGCTGACATTGGAATAATAGACCCATTTGAGATTAGACACTTCAAAAATTTGAAGAAGCTTCTCAACCCAGCCGCTGCGTTCGAGCCCCGGATCGCTGACCACGAAAACTTTTTTGGCTCCGAGCTGCAGGGCGTACGAGCCCGCGTAGTGCATGCTGCCGTGTCCGAAAATGATTTCCGGCAGAGAGAATTTCCTGATGTCCATATGTATCTCCTATGGAGTGGACTGGTTTTGCGATTCCGGCTCGAATCCGGTCGGCGCATGCCTGTTTGGCGTGCAAGAACACGACCGCTCTTCTCCAGTCGCCCGATTTTGGGCTTGTCCGGAATAAGCATTTCCAAATCCTTGAAATTAAAGAGATGAATTGCTGTTTTGCGGCCATGTTATCCGACACCGGGCAGGCTTGCAAAGGGCCGCGCATGGATTCGGCAGGCATAATGAGTCATTTTGACTCAAGTCCCCGGCAAAGGCCAGGATCAATCTGATACACAGTGCGGTGGTCGCGGGACGTCTGCGGGTCGTTTGGCTTTGGCGAGAGGTGCGGATGATGTTAGATCAGGCATGATTGCAAGACCTTGCGAAGGGAGAAATGTTCTTTTGCGAGTTTCAAAGCACTCTGGCCTCATTCTTGCCTTAGGAAGAATCACGAGATGAGAGTCAAGTGTATTCCTTCGAGTCAAACAATCTTTAGCGAGGTGCAAGTCATGGCTGTTCAAGAAATGGTGTATGGATTTTTTATTCCCAGCGTAACTCTGATCGGTATTGGCGCTTCCAAGCAGATTCCCGAGAAAATCAAGGCCCTGGGCGGCAGCAAGCCCCTCGTGGTTACCGACAAAGGCATCACCGGCTGTGGCCTGACCAAGCAGATCACCGACCTGCTCGACGCCGCCGGCATGAAGTACGAAGTTTATGACGACACCATCCCGAACCCCACGGACAACAACGTCCACGCCGGCGTTGAGGTCTACAAGAAGAAAAAATGCGACTCCCTGATCTCCCTGGGCGGCGGCAGCTCTCATGACTGCGGCAAGGGCATTGGCCTGGTCGTCGCCAACGGCGGCAAGATTCACGACTACGAAGGCGTGGACAAGTCCACCAAACCCATGCCTCCATATCTGGCCGTCAACACCACCGCCGGCACCGCCTCTGAAATGACCCGTTTCTGTATCATCACCGATACTTCCCGCAAGGTGAAGATGGCCATCGTTGATTGGCGCGTCACCCCGGGCATCGCCATCGACGATCCGATGCTGATGGTCGGCATGCCCCCGGCGCTGACCGCCGCCACCGGCATGGACGCCCTGACCCACGCCGTGGAAGCCTATGTGTCCACCATTGCCAACCCCATTACCGACGCCTGCGCTCAGAAGTCCATCGAACTGATCGCCAAGTACCTGCGCAAAGCAGTTGCCAACGGTAAAGACATCGAAGCTCGTGAAGGCATGTGCTTCGCACAGTACCTGGCCGGTATGGCGTTCAACAACGCAAGCCTGGGTCACGTTCACGCCATGGCTCACCAGCTGGGCGGCTTCTATGATCTGCCGCACGGCGAATGCAACGCCATCCTGCTGCCCCACGTCGAACGCGCCAACATGAACGCCAAGCTCGAACGCTTTGTCGACATGGCCAAGTACCTGGGCGAGAATGTTGAAGGCATGTCCATCCGCGCCGCCGCTGAAAAGGCCCTCGACGCCATCAAGCAGCTGTCCACCGATGTCGGCATTCCTTCCGGCCTGATCGAGCTCGGCAAGCGTTACGGCAAGAACGTGCGCAAGGAAGACATCGCCATCATGACCGGCAACGCCCAGAAAGACGCATGCGGTTTCACCAACCCCGTTTGTCTGAAGGACGCCGATGTGGCTCGCATTTACGAGGCCGCCCTGTAGTTTGCACAATATGGAGCCAGCGCGCCGGAGACCTCCGGCGCGCTTGACTATGCGGCTCATCAAGAAAAGGGGATTCTCCATGTGGATCGATGACGCTTCGCTGCTGAGCCTGGAAGAGGTCGACTGGAAGGTTGGCGTCGAGCGCAATGAGCTGAGCGCCACCATCCGCGACGAGGATTTTCTTGAATCGACGCGGTTCGATGAAACCTGGCACGGAACGCAGGAGATTTGCGCAAACTGCACATAACTCCTGATACTGAACGGATCATCGAGATCTGTGCCGAACCATGAGACTGCCACGAAGTTTTCGATGCTAGTCCCAGGGGGCAGGGTTGGGGAGGCATTCTCCTAGCTCTGTCCTTTTTTTTGTTTTATGTCAGAACTGACAGCATTCACTGCGGTCATACCCAATAATGAACAAGGAGTGTTTATGAAGATTGTACGGATCAATACCCGGACCAAGACCTTCAAATTTGAGGAGCTCGGCGATCTGCTCGGTTTGGGCGGTCGCGCCTTGACCTCAAGAGTGGTCAACAAGGAAGTCCCGGCCAATTGTCACCCGCTTTCCGCCGACAACAAGCTCGTTTTTGCCGCAGGCGTGCTGGCTCCGACCAATGCCGCCAACTCCGGCCGCGTTTCCGTGGGCTCCAAGTCCCCCCTGACCGGTGGCATTAAGGAAAGCAACTCCGGTGGACAGTTTGCCCACACCCTGCCCAAACTCGGCCTGCAGGCCATCATCCTCGAAGACAAGCCCGAGGCCGGCAGCCCCATGCAGGAGCTCTTCATCACCGAGGGCAAGGTCGTGTTCAAGGATTCCGCCGTGGCCGGCATGCGCACCTACGCCGCGCAGGAGAAGCTCCTGGCCGCCTACGGCGACAAGTCCGTGACCGCCCTGGTCGGCCCTGCCGGTGAGCAGTGCCTGGCCGCCGCCACGATCCAGTTCTCCGATCCCGAGGGCCTGCCCTCCCGCTCCGCCGGTCGCGGCGGCATGGGTGCGGTCATGGGCTCCAAGGGCGTCAAGGCCATCATTCTTGACGGCGCGGCGAACGTGAAGACCGTTTACGGCAACGAAGAAATGTTCAAGGAAGCCCGCAAGGAATGGGTCGATGTCCTGCGCACGCACCCCGTCACCAGCCAGGGTCTGCCCGGATTCGGCACGGCGGTGCTGGTCAACGTCATCAACGAGGCCGGCGCGCTGCCGACCAAGAACTTCCGCAGCGGCAAGTTCGACGGCGCGGAGAAGATCTCCGGCGAGACCCTGGCCGCCAATATCGAAAAACGC